>NZ_JABMLI010000007.1:4330-5473 GCF_013205045.1 Curtobacterium sp. VKM Ac-2852 | reverse complement strand
GTCTCCCGTGAAGGAGACAGAGCGGTGTATTCAGTTTCGATTCCCGATCGTCTGTCGGGAACCACAAAGTGGACGCGAGCCCGTGCAACAAGTGCACGGAAATCAGTGTGTTATCAAGTCTTCGGCTTATTAGTACCGGTCAGCTCCACGGGTCGTTAGTCCCCGCTTCCACATCCGGCCTATCAACCCAGTAGTCTGCTGGGAGCCTCTCACACTCAAGGTGCATGGAAATCTCATCTCGAAGACGGCTTCCCGCTTAGATGCTTTCAGCGGTTATCCGGTCCGAACGTAGCTAATCAGCGGTGCCCTTGGCAGAACAACTGACACACCAGAGGTTCGTCCATCCCGGTCCTCTCGTACTAGGGATAGATCTTCTCAAATTTCCAACGCGCGCAGCGGATAGGGACCGAACTGTCTCACGACGTTCTAAACCCAGCTCGCGTACCGCTTTAATGGGCGAACAGCCCAACCCTTGGGACCTACTCCAGCCCCAGGATGCGACGAGCCGACATCGAGGTGCCAAACCATGCCGTCGATATGGACTCTTGGGCAAGATCAGCCTGTTATCCCCGAGGTACCTTTTATCCGTTGAGCGACAGCGCTTCCACAAGCCACTGCCGGATCACTAGTCCCGACTTTCGTCCCTGCTCGACCTGTCAGTCTCACAGTCAAGCTCCCTTGTGCACTTACACTCGCCACCTGATTGCCAACCAGGTTGAGGGAACCTTTGGGCGCCTCCGTTACTCTTTGGGAGGCAACCGCCCCAGTTAAACTACCCATCAGGCACTGTCCATGAACCCGATCAGGGTCCTACGTTAGACATCCAAAGTGACCAGAGTGGTATTTCAACAATGACTCCACGAACACTAGCGTGCCCGCTTCACAGTCTCCCACCTATCCTACACAAGCCACTCCGAACACCAATACCAAACTGTAGTAAAGGTCACGGGGTCTTTCCGTCCTGCTGCGCGTAACGAGCATCTTTACTCGTAGTGCAATTTCGCCGAGTTCGCGGTTGAGACAGCTGGGAAGTCGTTACGCCATTCGTGCAGGTCGGAACTTACCCGACAAGGAATTTCGCTACCTTAGGATGGTTATAGTTACCACCGCCGTTTACTGGGGCTTAAATTCAGAGCTTCGCCC
>NZ_JABMLI010000007.1:0-4230 GCF_013205045.1 Curtobacterium sp. VKM Ac-2852 | reverse complement strand
AAGGCTAACCCTTCCTCTTAACCTTCCAGCACCGGGCAGGCGTCAGTCCGTATACATCGTCTTGCGACTTCGCACGGACCTGTGTTTTTAGTAAACAGTCGCTTCCCACTGGTCTCTGCGGCCTTCAACGCTCACGGAGTAAATCCGGTCACGTGTCCGGCCCCCCTTCTCCCGAAGTTACGGGGGCATTTTGCCGAGTTCCTTAACCACGATTCTCTCGATCTCCTTGGTATTCTCTACCTGACCACCTGAGTCGGTTTCGGGTACGGGCGGCTGCAACCTCGCGTCGATGCTTTTCTCGGCAGCATAGGATCACTGATTTCCCCTTACGGGTACGCGTCGGATCTCAGGCACACAGACGACGGATTTGCCTATCGTCAGCCCTACATCCTTACACCAGGTTCACCTTACGGATACCATCGCCTGGCTCAGCTACCTTCCTGCGTCACACCTGTTCATACGCTAACCGCACCAGCATGGGGTCGAGCGTTAGACCGGCCACCATCACCCCGAAGGGATCCGGTTGTACCGGGTTAGGACTCTTAGCACCACTGGATTAGCTTGGGCGGTTGTTCGCCGGTACGGGAATATCAACCCGTTGTCCATCGACTACGCCTGTCGGCCTCGCCTTAGGTCCCGACTTACCCAGGGCGGATTAACCTGGCCCTGGAACCCTTGGTCTTTCGGAGGACGGGTTTCTCACCCGTCTTTCGCTACTCATGCCTGCATTCTCACTCGTGTAGCGTCCACGGCTGGATCACTCCGCCGCTTCACTCGCCACACGACGCTCTCCTACCACTCCGCACGACTGAACCACGAAGGCTTGTCTATAGTGCGAAATCTACAACTTCGGTGGTGTGCTTGAGCCCCGTTACATTGTCGGCGCGGAATCACTTGACCAGTGAGCTATTACGCACTCTTTCAAGGGTGGCTGCTTCTAAGCCAACCTCCTGGTTGTCTGTGCAACTCCACATCCTTTCCCACTTAGCACACGCTTAGGGACCTTAGTTGGTAGTCTGGGTTGTTTCCCTCTCGACGATGAAGCTTATCCCCCACCGTCTCACTGCTGCGCTCTCACTCACCGGCATTCGGAGTTTGGCTGACGTCAGTAACCTGTTGAGGCCCATCGGCCATCCAGTAGCTCTACCTCCGGCGAGAAACACGCAACGCTGCACCTAAATGCATTTCGGAGAGAACCAGCTATCACGAAGTTTGATTGGCCTTTCACCCCTATCCACAGCTCATCCCCTCCATTTTCAACTGAAGTGGGTTCGGTCCTCCACGACGTCTTACCGTCGCTTCAACCTGGCCATGGATAGATCACTTCGCTTCGGGTCTAGAACATGCGACTCAAACGCCCTATTCAGACTCGCTTTCGCTACGGCTGCCCCTCACGGGTTAACCTCGCCACATATCACTAACTCGCAGGCTCATTCTTCAAAAGGCACGCCGTCACCCCTACTAAGGAGGCTCCGACGGTTTGTAAGCAAACGGTTTCAGGTACTATTTCACTCCCCTCCCGGGGTACTTTTCACCTTTCCCTCACGGTACTTGTCCGCTATCGGTCATCTGGGAGTATTTAGGCTTATCAGGTGGTCCTGACAGATTCACACGGGATTTCTCGGGCCCCGTGCTACTTGGGATACACATCCGGCCATAACACCATTTCGTCTACGGGGCTGGCACCCACTACGGCCCGGCTTTCAAACCGGTTCGACTATGATGCGCTGTAACCGTCCCAGTCCGGCAGAACTGAGTGACGTGTCCCACAACCCCGACCATGCAACGCCCGCCGGCTATCACACATGATCGGTTTAGCCTCATCCGCTTTCGCTCGCCACTACTCACGGAATCACATGTTGTTTTCTCTTCCTGTGGGTACTGAGATGTTTCACTTCCCCACGTTCCCTCTACCCGCCCTATATATTCAGGCGGGAGTCACCAGGTCGCAAAACGCCTGGCGGGGTTTCCCCATTCGGAAATCCTCGGATCGAGGCTCGATTATCAGCTCCCCGAGGCTTATCGCAGATTTCTACGTCCTTCATCGGCTCCAGATGCCAAGGCATCCACCGTTTGCCCTTAGAAACTTGACCACAAAGATTAAAATTGCGATCCAACGTCACACCACACCAGCCCGAGGGCTGATCATGGATGACGCGAATCAAAGATGCTCGCGTCCACTGTGTAGTTCTCAACATACGATCGGCACCAGCACTCCCCCACCACAACGGTAGGTTCACCCTGGCCCGACGAAGGACCCGTAGGCCCAACCCCCACCACCACTCACGTGACGACAGGAAGCCTGGTCCCTCAGGACCCAACAACGTGCACCAGCCAGCAGCTCCACCCCCGACCCGTCCCAACCCTGCAAGCAGAGCGTACTGAGGTCGGAAGCATCACTCCCAACTGCACTGTCAATGTTCCACCCATGAGCTACCCGTCGGACACGTTCGGTCCGAATCAGGCGCCTGGACCATGCGTGCCCCGATAAGGGACAACACGAGGCCAGATGCTCCTTAGAAAGGAGGTGATCCAGCCGCACCTTCCGGTACGGCTACCTTGTTACGACTTAGTCCTAATCACCGATCCCACCTTCGACGGCTCCTTCCACAAGGGTTAGGCCACCGGCTTCGGGTGTTACCGACTTTCATGACTTGACGGGCGGTGTGTACAAGGCCCGGGAACGTATTCACCGCAGCGTTGCTGATCTGCGATTACTAGCGACTCCGACTTCATGAGGTCGAGTTGCAGACCTCAATCCGAACTGAGACCGGCTTTTTGGGATTCGCTCCACCTTACGGTATCGCAGCCCTTTGTACCGGCCATTGTAGCATGCGTGAAGCCCAAGACATAAGGGGCATGATGATTTGACGTCATCCCCACCTTCCTCCGAGTTGACCCCGGCAGTCTCCTATGAGTCCCCGGCATAACCCGCTGGCAACATAGAACGAGGGTTGCGCTCGTTGCGGGACTTAACCCAACATCTCACGACACGAGCTGACGACAACCATGCACCACCTGTACACCGACCACAAGGGGGCGACCATCTCTGGCCGTTTCCGGTGTATGTCAAGCCTTGGTAAGGTTCTTCGCGTTGCATCGAATTAATCCGCATGCTCCGCCGCTTGTGCGGGCCCCCGTCAATTCCTTTGAGTTTTAGCCTTGCGGCCGTACTCCCCAGGCGGGGCGCTTAATGCGTTAGCTACGACACAGAAACCGTGGAAAGGTCCCTACATCTAGCGCCCAACGTTTACGGCATGGACTACCAGGGTATCTAATCCTGTTCGCTCCCCATGCTTTCGCTCCTCAGCGTCAGTTACGGCCCAGAGATCTGCCTTCGCCATCGGTGTTCCTCCTGATATCTGCGCATTCCACCGCTACACCAGGAATTCCAATCTCCCCTACCGCACTCTAGTCTGCCCGTACCCACTGCAAGCCCGAGGTTGAGCCTCGGGATTTCACAGCAGACGCGACAAACCGCCTACGAGCTCTTTACGCCCAATAATTCCGGACAACGCTTGCACCCTACGTATTACCGCGGCTGCTGGCACGTAGTTAGCCGGTGCTTTTTCTGCAGGTACCGTCACTTTCGCTTCTTCCCTACTAAAAGAGGTTTACAACCCGAAGGCCGTCATCCCTCACGCGGCGTTGCTGCATCAGGCTTTCGCCCATTGTGCAATATTCCCCACTGCTGCCTCCCGTAGGAGTCTGGGCCGTGTCTCAGTCCCAGTGTGGCCGGTCACCCTCTCAGGCCGGCTACCCGTCGTCGCCTTGGTGAGCCATTACCTCACCAACAAGCTGATAGGCCGCGAGTCCATCCCCAACCAAAAAATCTTTCCACCACCAGACCATGCGGCCAGTGATCATATCCAGTATTAGACGTCGTTTCCAACGCTTATCCCAGAGTCAGGGGCAGGTTACTCACGTGTTACTCACCCGTTCGCCACTAATCCACCCAGCAAGCTGGGCATCATCGTTCGACTTGCATGTGTTAAGCACGCCGCCAGCGTTCGTCCTGAGCCAGGATCAAACTCTCCGTAAAAAAATACAGACCCAACACCCGAAGGCATCAGACCGAGTTGATTCTGACTGTTGACTGTCTACTGACAATCTTCAATCCAAAAGGAATTGCTTCATGACCCAGTCAGCAAGCCGACCAGGCACGAGGTCAATCAATAAATTGGCATTGACAATGTGCACGCTGTTGAGTTCTCAAGGACCAGACGCACT
>NZ_JABMLI010000006.1:0-33045 GCF_013205045.1 Curtobacterium sp. VKM Ac-2852 | reverse complement strand
CTTGGTGGGGTGGAGAACCAGCGATGTGCGGCTGGTGAGCGCTCCGGGTGTTTCCCGGTCGTTGCAGGTGATTCGGCGTCGTCCGCCAGACGGATTGGAACGAGTTCTCCGGGCCTGTCGCCCCTAGGCTCGGGTCATGCGGGGAACGACGATCCGACCGACCACGGAGGACGACTGGGAGTCCGTCCGGGCACTGCGGCTCGAGATGCTCCGGGACACCCCGAAGGCGTACGGGGAGAGGCTCGCCGACGCGGAGCGGCTGCAGGAGCGTGACTGGCGTCGGCGCGGCCGCCGTGAGCGCGACGTCGGCGGGACCACCCTCGCCGCGATCGACGCCGACGGCCGGTGGCTCGGGACGATGGGGGTGTTCGTGCCCGGCCCCCGGGTCGGGCCGCTCCTGGTCGGCGTCTACGTCGCACCGTCGCACCGGGGCCGTCCCGCCGGTGTCGCCGATGCGCTGCTCGACGAGATCGAGGTGTGGGCGGCTGCACACGGGTCGGCACTTCGGCTGCACGTGCACGAGGGGAACACTCGTGCGCAGGCCTTCTACGCCCGACGTGGCTACGAGCCGACGGGTGCGACCGAGGCGTACGTCCTCGAACCGAGCGAACTCGAGGTCGAGATGATCCGGCAGCTGCGGGGATCGCTGTGAGCGGCGGGACGGCCGGGGCCGCCGGGCCCGCCGTGCGGTGGCTGCTGCTCGATGTGGGCGGGGTCCTCGAACTCGTCGACGACGCCGCCTGGCCCGGACGCTTCCGGGCGCGGTGGGCCGAGCGTCTCGGGATGACGACGGACGACTTCTCCGCTCGCCTCGTCGCGGCCGACCTGCCCGACGCCTCCCGTCGGACCGGCGTCGTCGACCGGTACTGGGGCGCGATCGGTACGGCGCTCGGGCTGGGGGCCGACCAGCTCGCCGTCATGCGGGCCGACTTCTGGGATGCGTACTGCGGAACCCTGAACCAGCCGTTGTACGACTTCCTCGCCGGACTCCGCGGCACGATCGGCCTCGCGATCCTGTCGAACTCGGGCGATGGTGCTCGAGAGGAAGAGGAGCGGCGCTTCCGGTTCTCGGCGGTGTTCGACCCGATCTGCTACTCCCACGAGATCGGTGTGAACAAGCCCGATGCCGACGCGTTCCGGATCACCCTCGAGCGCCTCCGGGCTGACCCGGACGAGGTGTTCTTCGTGGACGACGTGCCCGAGAACATCGAGGCCGCTCGCGCGCTCGGCATCGGGGCGCACCTGCACGTCGACACCGACGAGACGATCCGGGTGCTCGATGCGGTCGTGCGGGGGAACGGCCGGGCGACCGGGCGCTGACGGCGGTCTTCGTGAGCGTGCCGAGACGGATGCGGCATGATCGGTCCGTGCCTGATGTGAACCCGACCGCCGCGTACCGTGCCGCCCGCGACCAGCTCCTCGCCGCGGACTCTCCCGAAGCGGCACGCGCCGGGTTCCGCTGGCCGGACGTCGGCGACACGTTCAACTGGGCGACCGACTGGTTCGACGTCATCGCGACCGACAACAACCGCACCGCGCTCTGGATCGTCGAGGAGGACGGTCGTGAGCAGCGGCTCAGCTACGCCGACCTGGCCGCACGGTCCGATCGGCTCGCCGCGCGCCTGCACGGCTTCGGCGTGCAGCAGGGCGACCACGTCCTCGTCATGCTCGGCAACCAGCTCGAGCTCTGGGAGACGATGCTCGCCGTGATCAAGCTCGGTGCGGTCATCCTGCCGACCTCGACGATGCTCGACACCGCCGACCTGCAGGACCGTGTCGACCGGGGCTCGGTGGCGCACGTCGTCACGAACCGGAGCGAGACGCACAAGTACGACGACGTCCGCGGGTCCTTCACGCGCATCGTGATCGGCGGTCCCGCTGACGGGTGGACGGAGTACCCGAGCGACCTGGGCGAGCCCGCTCCTGCCGACGAGGTCCGTCCCCACGTCGTCACCCGCACGACCGACCCGTGCCTGGTCTACTTCACGTCCGGCACGACGTCGAAGCCGAAGATGGTCGTGCACACCCAGACGTCGTACCCGGTCGGACACCTCAGCACGATGTACTGGCTCGGAGTCCGGCCCGGTGACGTGCACCTGACGATCAGCTCGCCCGGGTGGGGCAAGCACGCCTGGAGCTGCTTCTTCGCGCCGTGGATCGCCGAGGCCACCGTGTTCATCCACAACACCGCGCGCTTCGACCCCGCTGCACTCCTCGCGCAGCTCGAGCGGGCCGAGGTCAACACGTTCTGCGCGCCGCCGACCGCGTGGCGGATGATGCTGCAGTCCGACCTCGGCGTGAAGCCGCGGGCGCTCCGCGAGCTCATCTCGGCCGGCGAGCCGCTCAACCCCGAGGTCATCGGCCGGGTCGAAGCGGCGTGGGGGCTCACCATCCGCGACGGCTACGGGCAGACCGAGACGACGGCGATCATCGGCAACGCCCCGGGTGCCGCCGTGACGCCCGGCGCGATGGGCAAGCCGCTCCCCGGTGTGACCGTGACGCTGCTCGACCCCGTGTCCGGCGAACCGGGCGACGAGGGCGAGGTCTGCCTCGACCTCACCGAGCGACCCGTCAACCTGATGGCCGAGTACCTCGGCGACCCCGACCGCACGGCCTCGTCGATGCGCGACGGCTTCTTCCACACCGGCGACATCGCCGTCCGCGACGCCGACGGTGAGCTGACCTTCATCGGCCGCACCGACGACGTCTTCAAGTCCTCCGACTACAAGGTGTCGCCGTTCGAGGTGGAGAGCGCCCTGCTGGAGCACCCGGCCGTGGCCGAGAGCGCGGTCGTCCCGGCCCCCGACGACGCCCGTCTCAACATCGTCAAGGCGTACGTCACGTTGGCCACCGGATGGGAGGCGTCGGCCGACACCGCCAGGCAGGTCCTGGAGTACGCACGCACGGCTCTCCCCGCCTACGCGCGCGTCCGCCGCGTCGAGTTCGCGGAGCTCCCGAAGACCATCTCGGGCAAGATCCGCCGCGTGGAGCTCCGGGAGCGCGAGGAGCAGTCGGTGAGCAACGGCGCGCGCGCCGAGGGGGAGTGGCGCGACGACGAGTTCCCCGGCCTCCGAGCACCCCGCCCGCAGGCGAGCTGACCTGCACGGGCACCCTGGGCTCGACACGTGGAACTCATCGAGGACGCCTCGCGGGGTGACTGGTTGCTGGCCCGGGCCGGCTCGTTCGCCTCGTTCGGCGGCGTCGCGGGCACCGGGTTCGAGGCGTACGCCCGGATCCTGCACCCGCTCCGAGCGGATCGCGAAGACCGTACGACCGTGGACGAGTACGACGAGCACCCGGTCCTCGAGTCGGCCGAGTGGCGCTGGGCTGACGTCGCCGAGCGCACCCGTCGGACGATCGACCCGCTCGTGTCGTGGCAGACGTTCAGCGGGCGGGACGACGAGTCGGACCTGCCCTTCGAGGACGGCTGGGTCGTCCATCCACCCGAAGAGGGCTGGTACGAGCCGCGGCAACTCGCCGCGCTCACCGAGCTCCTCGCCGAGGCGACGTCGACGCCGGACGACCTGGTCGGGGCGATCTGGGACGGATGGGGCGACCTGAACGGGACGTCGACGTTGGGCTTCGGGTGGCAGGGGAGCGGCGAGCCGACGGCGGCCGAGCGCGCCCAGGCGCAGGAGGACATGGCCCGGGCCCAAGGGCAGCACCGGCGGGAGCAGGCCGCGCTCCGGGAGTCGCTCGCGGGTCCGCGCTTCCTGTGGCCGGCCCGCGAGTGCTTCCTGCTCTCCATGTCCCTGCCGCAGCTCAGCGACCCGTCCTGGACGGACGACGCCCGCGTGGGCACGTACGTCGGCTTCGGGCACACCCCGCAGATGCTCTGGCCCGAGGGGCACGAGTGGGTGCTCGCCACCGAGATCGACTGGGACTCGACGATCGTCGCCGGGTCGCGGTCGCTCGTCGACGCGATCCTCGCCGATGCCCGGTTCGAGGCGTACGAGGTCGACGCGGACGCTTCCCCGTCCTCGTGAGGGCCCGAACAGGAGCGATGCAGCCCGGCCGAGACGGTATCGTCGAGCAATGATCAGGTCCATCCGCCGCGGCGAACGGCCCGCCGTGTCCGACGCCGGCCCCCAGCGCCAGCTCACCGACCGCGCGACGCCGGAACTGTGGGGAGCGCTCGTCGGGAGTGCCGTCGCGCTGCCCGGCGTCGAAGAGGGGCACAGTCAGGTGTCGCCGGCGTCGTCACGCGCGTTGTTCCTGCGCGATCAGCGCGACCACGTCGTCCCGTGGACGTCACTGGCGCCGGACGGACGACTCGAGCCCGTGCACCTGCACGGCGTCGAGGACACCTCGGTCCACCTCTGCCTCCCGGTCGCACGGGGAGCCGAACTGACCGAGCTCGGCTGGGCGATCCCGCATCAGTACGAGGACCACGGGACCGAGTTCATGGTCTACGGCCCGCGCAACGTCGAGGAACTCGCGGTCGTGCTGTCGATCATCGAGGAGAGCCTCGCGTTCGCTCGCGACCCTGGCGACGAACGTCCGGCGCACCACCCCGCCTGATCACTTCGCGTCCAGCGACACCTCACGGCCGGCTGCGCGCGTGAACTGTCGCCCAGCGCGAAAACCCGCGCGACCGGCGAAAACCCGCCCCCCGCGTCACCCTGTGGGAGCACACATCTCCCCCCAACGGCGGACGCGGCGACGCCGAGCGCTCCCGTAGCGTCGAGGCCGTGATCGAAGTCAGCCATCTCACCAAACAGTACGGTCCGAAGACCGCCGTGGACGACGTCTCCTTCGTCGTGCGTCCCGGCAGTGTGACCGGCTTCCTCGGGCCCAACGGCGCCGGGAAGTCCACCACGATGCGCATGATCATGGGGCTCGACCGGCCCACGTCGGGCAGCGCCACCGTGAACGGCCAGCCGTACACGAGCTTCCGCGACCCGCTCCGGCAGGTCGGCGCCCTGCTCGAGGCGAAGGCCGTGCACTCGGGGCGCAGCGCCTACAACCACCTGCTCTCCCTCGCGGCGACCCACGGCATCCCGAAGTCCCGCGTGCACGAGGTCATCGACATGACCGGCCTCGACTCCGTCGCGAAGAAGCGCGTCGGCGGGTTCTCGCTCGGCATGGGGCAGCGCCTGGGAATCGCTGCCGCACTGCTCGGTGACCCGAAGACCCTGATCCTCGACGAGCCCGTCAACGGTCTCGACCCCGACGGCGTGCTCTGGGTGCGTCAGCTCGCCCGCCGCATGGCCGCCGACGGCCGCACGGTGTTCCTCTCCAGCCACCTGATGAGCGAGATGGCACAGACCGCCGACCGCGTGGTCGTGCTCGGCCGGGGCAAGGTCCTCGCCGACGCCCCGATCGCCGAGTTCGTCGCCGGTGGTGGCGCCGCTGCCGGCACCGATGCGGCCGTCAGCCGCGTCATCGTCCGCACGCCGGACCCGAACGGCCTGTTCACCGCCATCGGCCCGAACGCCGCGGTCACCCAGCGCGAGGACGGCTCGTTCCTCGTCGTCGGGCCCGACGCCCCGACGGTCGGCAACATCGCCGCGCAGGCCGGCGTCCCCCTGCACGAACTCACCCCGACCGGCGCGAGCCTGGAAGAGGCCTACATGGCCCTCACCCGCGACGACGTCGAGTACCGATCGGAGGGCACCCGATGAGCGCCACCACCTCGCCCACCACGCCGTCGACCCGGATGAGTGGCTCGACCCGTCTGTCGTTCCCGCACCTGGTGCGGAGCGAGTGGATCAAGCTGCGCAGCATCCGGTCCACGTTCTGGTGCTACGCGATCCTGGTCGTCGTCACGATCGGTATGGCCGCGCTGGTCGGTGCGAACACGAACAGCGGCGGGCAGGACCTGCCGACGGACATCGCCAACGGCACGTTCGTCAACGCCAACACCGTCGGCGTCCTGCTCTCGTCGCTCGTCGTCGGCGTGCTCGGCGTCCTCATCATCACCGGTGAGTACGGCACGGGCCAGGTCCGCTCGACCTTCACCGCCGACCCCCGTCGCACCGGCGTGATCCTGGCGAAGGCCACCGTCCTCGCCGTCACGACCTTCGTGGTCAGCGCCGTCGCCACCTGGATCGGCGTCCTCATCTCGCTCCCGCTGCTGGCCGGCAACGGTGTCGAGCCGGAGATCGGCGACCCGTCGGTCTTCATGCCGATCCTCGGTTCGTCGGTCTTCCTGACCCTGCTGGCGCTCCTCGCGTACGGCATCGGTCTGCTCGTCCGCTCGAGCGCCGGTGGGATCGCGATCACGCTCGGCATCCTGTTGGTCCTGCCGGTGGTGCTGAGTCTGATGGCCGGGCTGATGAAGGTCGACTGGCCGACGAACATCGCGGCGTTCCTGCCGGACATGGCGGGTGGCCAGCTCTACGCCTACGCGTACGACGGCGCGAGCGAGGCCGACAACAGCGGGGTCGTGCTCAACGGATGGGGCGGTTTCGGCGTCCTCGCGGCCGAGGTCCTGGTCATCGGTGGCCTCGCCCTGACGCTCGCGCGCCGTCGCGACGTCTGACGCGACCACCCACGGCCGGGAGGCGCGGTGCCAGCTGGCACCGCGCCTCCCGTCGTTCCGCGGTGCGGGTCCACCGCGTCACTAGGCTCACAGCGTGCGTTCCGTCCCCGCCCTGCTCCTGCCCGCGATCGCGGGTGTGCTCCTGCTCGCCGCCTGCTCCGGGCCGCCGCCCGTCGACGAGGCGGCGCTGCACGCCTGGGAGAAGCGCCAGATGGCCACCCACTCGGACCGGGATCTCGGGGCGATGTACGCCGAGGAATCCGCCCGGCAGAGCGCGACGGGGAACGACGACGAGATCGACCGTGGCGTCACGATCACGTTCGCGCACCCGGAAACGGTCGACCACCTCGAGTTCTCGTGCTTCGGTGACGGGCACATGAGCGGTTCCGTCATGGTCGTCTCCGGGAGCACGTCGCGGAACGACATCACCGAGGCGCTGCCCTGCGGCGACGGCGAGCAACGCATCGACCTGCGGCGAACCTGGCGTGCCGACGTCGACAGCATCTCCTTCAACGGGTTCGACAGCGACCGCGACAGCGCCTGGAACGTCCGCGTGATCGGCGCGGAGCCCGTCGAGGACTGACCGAGCGAGCGCTCAGGACCGCCGGACGTCGTACCGGTGCAGGGTGACGCCGTTCTCGTAGCGCTGCTGCTCGAGCAGGTCGAGCTGCACGAGCGGGCGGTGCCCCGAGCGCGGCGGATCGAACAACGGGCGGCCGGCGCCGAGCACCGACGGGTGCGTGAAGAGCATGACCTCGTCGAGCAGCCCGGCATCGAGCAGCTGACTCGCGATGCTCGGTCCGCCCACGCCGATGTCGCCCTCGCCGGAGGCACGGATCGCGGCCAGCTCGGTGATCGCGTCGCCGTCGCCACCGATGACCCGGGTGTCGTGGTCGGCGGTGGTCCGCGTGCGGGACACCAGGATCTTCGGCTGCGCGGTCCAGATCTCGCCGTACTCGCGCAGGTACTGCGGCATCGACTCGTCGTGCCGGGCGTCGGGCCAGAACGGGTCCATCATGTCGCGCACCACCCGGCCCTCGACGGACAGGGTCATCGCGGCGGCGCGGGCGTTGAACTCGCGGTGCAGCGGTTCGTCGATCCGGATCCAGTCGGGTCCGTCCAGGCCGTCGTGCTCGCCGGGGGCCCGTTCGACGAACCCGTCGACGGAGACGTTGATCCAGTAGACGAACCTCGCGGGCATGGCATGACTCCTTCGTCGAGCCGAGCGTACGCTCGCGCACGTCGCCCGTCGACACCCGCAGTCCCTTAAGCAGCACCTCCCTCAACGACGAGAGCAGGTCAGGCATGCGCCGATCGTCCACCGCACTCCTCGCCGTCGTGACGTTCCTCGGCGTCGCGACCACGGGCCTCCAGGCGGCACCAGCGGATGCGTCCGCGGTGCCGGGCGGGACCACCCGGGAGACCACCACCACGACCGTGGCGTCGAGCGCCGCGGGCCGGCACGGCCGCGCGGCACCCAGCCACCAGAACCCGGTCGCGCTCGGCCTGCCGGACGGGCAGACGGCGGCGAGCTGCGCGGACCCGACCGTGATCCACGGAGCCGGACGCGACCGCAACTGGTACCTGTACTGCACCACCGACGCGCTCACCGCGACGGAGCAGAACCCCGACGGATCCCTCGTGCAGCACGCGGTGCCCACGTACCGGTCGACCGACCTGACCCACTGGACGTACGTCAACGACGCGTTCCCGACGAAGCCCGCCTGGGTGGGCGACGCGAACGGGATCTGGGCGCCGGACGTCGTGTACCGCGCCGGGGACCGTGGCCGGGCCGGCACCTGGTACCTGTACTACGCGGCGTCGGACACCCCGTCGGCGACGGGGCCGAGCGGCGGCGGCTCCGCGGTCGGGGTGGCGACGAGCTCGAGCCCGACGGGTCCGTGGAAGGACTCCGGCGGCCCCGTCGTGGCACCGCAGACCGCGCCGAACGGCGACGGCGCGCGGTGGGCCTTCGACCCCGAGGTCATCACCGACGGCGGCACGACCTACCTGTACTTCGGCAGCTACTTCGGCGGCGTGAATGTCCGACGGCTCAGCGCCGACGGCCTGCGCTCCGACCCGTCGACCGAGCGGCAGATCGCGATCGACAACCGCTACGAGGGCGCGTACCTGATGCGGCACGGCGGCTGGTGGTACTTCATGGGCTCCGCCACGAACTGCTGCAACGGCGCGCTCACCGGCTACGGCGTCTTCGTCGCCCGGTCACGGAGCCCGCTCGGGCCGTTCACGGACCGCGACGGCGTGGCGATCACGAGCACCCGGGTCGGCGGCACGCCCCTGCTCGCGCAGAACGGCAACCGGTGGGTCGGTACCGGTCACAACACCGTGGTCACCGACTTCGCCGGCCAGGACTGGATCATCTACCACGCGGCCGACCGCAACGACCCGTACTACGCGGGGCAGCCGACCTACACGAAGCGGCCGGCGCTGATCGACCCCCTCGACTGGCGGGGCGGCTGGCCGGTCGTCCGCGGTGGTGCCGGGCCGTCCGACACGGTGCAGCCGGGGCCGGTCGCCCAGCCCGGGCAACGGCCGACGTACCGGGCATCCACCGCCCCGCTCGACGTGCCGGGTCGGACGATCCGCGGGCTGTCGACCTCCTTCGACGGTGCCGCGTTGCCCGCCGCGCTCACGTGGACGCGTGCGCCTGACCCGTCCACCTGGACCGTCGGCGACGGCACGTTCCGCTGGCAGACGCAGGACGCCGACATCCACCCGCCGGCGACGCCGCTCGCATCGGTGTTGTCCGAACCGGCGCCCCGTGGTGACTACGGGCTCCAGACCACGGTCGGGGTGGACACTCCGGCCACCGGCGAGGGCCTGAACTACGTGCAGGGCGGCCTGATCGTCTGGGGTGACGACGGCAACTACGTCCGGCTCACGTCGAACTCGATCTTCAACACGCGCCAGACCGAGTTCGGCAAGCAGGTGTCCGGGCAACCGGCCGGGGCGCCGAGCTACGGGAACATGGTCGTCGGTCCGGTCGGGGACACCACCACGCTCCGGATCGTCCACCGCGAGGTCCGGGGTGAGGACCGGTACACGGCCTACACCAGCCTGGACGGGCGGCACTTCGTGCGGGGTGGGACGTGGACGGCGGACCTCGGCAGTGCGCCCCGGGTCGGGCTGATCTCGCTCGGAGGCTCCGGCTTCACCAGCACCTTCCAGGACCTCCGCGTGAGCACGGTCGCGACGCGTCGCTGACGGCGTGGGCGCGCAAAACACCGGTGTTCGCAGGCTGAACCGCGGTCTGCGCGTGTTCGACCCGCGAACACCGGTGTCTTGCACGCGCACGGCCGCGACGCGCGGCCGCGCCGCCGCACGGCACCGCCGCCGCACGGCCCCGTTCAGCCGCGAAACGTCACCCGTCAACGAGGTACCCGTCGGGATGCGAAGATGCATCGTTGGTGCCGGAGCCGAGAACGAGGGTTGGATGATCCCGACGGAAGAACACGACGCGAGCGCGCCGCTGCTCGACGGTCGGTACCGCGTGGAGCAAGCGATCGGGCAGGGCGGCATGTCCGTCGTCTACCGGGGTGTGGACGAGAGCCTGCACCGCCCGGTCGCGATCAAGCTCTTCCACGCGGGCATCGTCGACATCGCCCGGCAAGAAGCCGAACTCGGCGTGCTGGCGTCGCTCGAGCACCACAACCTCGTCAGCCTGCTCGATGCCGGTGTCGTCACCGGGCAGGACGGCACGCAGCAGCGCTACATCGTGATGTCGCTCGTCGTCGGGCAGGACCTCGAGGAGCGCCTGGCCGTCGGCCCGCTTGCCTCGCGGCACATCGCCGAGATCGGCTACGACATGGCCGAGGCCCTCGACTACATCCACGCCCACGGCGTCGTGCACCGCGACATCAAGCCGTCGAACATCCTGCTCGTCGACTACGGCAACGGCTCCGACCGGGCCCGCGCGCGCCTGACCGACTTCGGCATCGCGCTCGCCGCCGGCGTCGAACGCCTGACCGCCGACGGCGTGACCACCGGCACCGCCGCGTACCTCAGCCCCGAGCAGGCGCGCGGCGGCGAGGTCGGCCCGCCGAGCGACGTCTACTCGCTCGGCCTCGTGCTGCTGCAGTGCTTCACCCGCCGTCGCGAGTTCCCGGGCTCGCTCGTCGAGTCCGCCGTCGCCCGGCTGTCCCGCGACCCCGTGGTCCCCGAGCCCCTGCCCGAGCACTGGAAGCACCTGCTCCGTGCCATGACCGCGCAGGACCCCGCGGCCCGCCCGCTCGGCGCCGAGCTGGTCACGATGCTCCGCGACGTCGTGATCGCCGAGACCGCCACGAGCGACCACGTGGTCGAGCCGACCGACGAGACGGCTCCGGTACCGATGCGCCCCGAGACGGACCGCCCGGCGACCCTCGACACCCTGCCCGACGAGTCGCTGCAGCGCACCACGGCGATGGCGGCCCGGCTCTTCGACGCACCGATCGCCCTGGTCGAGGTCCTCGACGAGGACCGTGAGTGGTCCCAGTCGTACATCGCCGAGGGCATCGACGAGGCAGCCCGCAGCATCAGCTTCCGCAACGGATTCGCCCCGGTCCCCGTCCCCGTCGTGATCCCGGACGGCTCCGCGCACCCCGAGATGCGGAACAGCCCCCTGGTCACCGGCCCGCTCGGCATCCGCTTCTACGTCAGCGTCCCGCTCGTGAAGCACGACGGCGCACCGATCGGGACCCTCGCCGTCCTCGACACCCGCCCGCGGCAGGCTACCGAGGACGACCTCGCGAACCTCCGGGACCTCGCGGCGCTCGCCGTCTCGCAGCTCGAGATCCGTCAGGAGTCCCTGCGCACGACCAGCGACTCGCTGCCGGTCCCACGGGTGGTCGGCGACCACACCGCCTGACTGGAGGCCCGGTGCCAGCCCGCACCGCGCCTCCCGACCGCGTGGTGGTCGCGCCCACCGCCGCGCCCACGCCGTCCGCCGAGCGGTCACGATCCGTCGCCTGGCGCGCTCACGCGCGACGGTCCGTGACCGCTCGACCACCCGCCAGCGGTGCGTCGTGACCACTCGCGGATCCGCTGCGCCGCTGACCGACTCCCGCCGAGCGGGCGGAATGCCCGGGTGTCTCCGTGTGCCGACCCGGGTGTTCCGCCCGTTCGTGGTGGTGGGGGTTCGTGCGCGTCGGTTGGCGCTGCCGAGCGGGCGGAATACCCGGGTGCCTCCGCGTGCCGACCCGGGTGTTCCGCCCGTTCGTGGTGGTGGGGGTTCTCTCGCGACGGTTGGCGCTGCCGAGCGGGCGAAATGCCCGGGTGTGTCCGTGTGTCGACCCGGGTGTTCCGCCCGTTCGTGGTGGTGGGGGTTCGTGCGCGTCGGTTGGTGCTGCCGAGCGGGCGGAATGTCGGGGTGCCTCCGTGTGCTGACCCGGGTGTTCCGCCCGTTCGTGCGGCGCGCGCTCAGCCGAGGCGGGTCGCGGCCAGGCCGCCGTCCACGTCGATCGTGGCGCCGTGCACGAAGGTCGCCTCGTCGGAGGCCAGCCAGCGCACGGCGAAGGCGACGTCGACGGGGCGGACGGGTGCTCCGGCGGGGGTGACCGCCGTCATCTGCGCGAGGACGTCGTGCGAGTCTGCGTTGCCCGGTGTCGCGGTGGCCCCGGGCGACACGGTCGACACCCGGACGCCGTGCAGTCCGAACTCGGCTGCCCAGGCGCGGGTCAGCTGCTCGACCGCGGCCTTCGTCGCCGGGTAGAGCGCCGTGAACGGGACACCGACGCGGGACATCCACGAGCCGATGTTCACGACGACGCCCGAGCCGCGTTCGACCATCGCAGGGGCCAGCGCTCCGACCAGCACGTGCGGCGCGCGGACGTTCGTGGCCCAGAGGGCTTCGGCGTCCTCGTCGGCGAGCAGCGCGGTGGGGCCGACCGGGTAGACGCCGGCGTTGTTGACGAGTACGTCGACCCGGCCGCCGAGGGCCTCGGTGGCGCGGGCGGCGAGGTCACGGACCGCGTCGGGGTGGGTGTTCAGGTCGCCGATCACGGCCACGGCGGTGCCTCCGGACGCGGTGATGGTGTCCACCACGGCCTGCGTGCGCTCCGGGTCGCGGCCGGCGACCGCGACGGTGGCGCCGGAGGCGGCGAGGACACGGGCGACGGCTTCACCGATGCCGCTCGAGGCGCCGGTCACCAGCGCGGTGCGGCCGACCAGTCGGTCGTCGGTGGTCAGGGAGTCGAGGAGTGCTTCGTTGGTCTGCATGCTCCGATGCTCGGTCCGACGGACCCGGCGGTGATTGCCCAGGACTCCGGAGTGCTTGCCGGATCCCGCACGGGCACCACTCGCGTCGGATGCCTCGACAGAATGGGCACATGGACGACGTCACCTCGGACCGGCTGGACCGTGCGCTGCAGAGCGTCCTCGCCCACCTCGACGACATGGAACGCGCCGGACGGCTCGGCCTCCGCCTGGCCCGGGTCGACCGTCCGACCGACCTCGGGTACCAGCGCTACACGCCGTCGGTGTCGGTGGTGCTCGCCGGACGGAAGCGCTCGATAGTGGGGGACGACGACCAGCTCTGGGGTCGGGAACGCTTCATCATCACGCCCGTAGACCTGCCCGTGATCGCCGGGGTGGTCGAGGTCGAACCACCCGCGGGGTTCGTTGCGGTCGTCTGGCAGCTCGACCCCGCGGTGGTGGCCGAGGTCGCGACGGCGATGTCCCGCCCGCACCAGGACGAGGCGCCGCCGGCACGGCTCGGCAGCTGGACCCCGGCCCTGGCGGACGCGTTCGCCCGACTCGTCGGACTGCTCGATGCTCCGGAGGACATGGCCGTCCTCGCCCCGCTCGTCACCCGCGAGGTGGTGCTCCGCCTGCTGCAGACGGACCAGGCACCGCGCATCCTGGCCGCGATCGGCAACCGGGACGGCGACGTCGTCGCCGCGGCAACCGCCCTGCTCACAGAACGGCTGGCGGACCCGTGGTCGGTGGCGGTCCTGGCTGCAGCGGTCCGGACGAGCGAGTCGACACTGTTCGCACGCTTCCGGCAGGTCACCGGCATGAGCCCCGTGCAGTACCTGCGGCGGCTGCGTCTGGGGGAGGCCCGGCGGCGGATGATCGTGCTCGGTGACACCGCCGCCCAGGCTGCGGCGGCGGTGGGGTACCGGAGCGCCTCGCACTTCTCGCGTGACTACCGCGCGCTGCACGGCCGGCCACCGGCTGCCGACGCCGGTCGGGCCCGTGCACTGCTCGCACGGGGTGAGGTCGCGATCGCCTGACGCGCGTCAGTCCTCGGTGAGGGCCGCAGCGTAGGCACGGACGGACCGGTGGTACCGGGGGAGCGTCGGCTCGACGGCCTCGATCGCGACGCGCAGCGCCTCGGCGGAGCGTCCCGCGCTGTGCAGGGCGAGCGCGAGGAACACGTGCGGTGCCGCCCCGGTGGCCGGGTGCTCCGGCGCGTCGCGGAGCATCGCGATGGCCGCGTCGATCCGGCCGAGGTTCCGCAGGGTCGAGGCGTGCTGGACGACCATCCTGGCTGCGCGGTCCGGGTCGACGGAGTCCAGGCCGGCTGCGGTCGCGGCGGCGTACTGCACGTCGGCATCGGCCTCGTGTCCGCCTGAGTCGAAGGCACCCCCGAGCTCGAACGCGCCGAGCGCGGCGTGCGGAGCGTCGGCGGCGAGGTCGCGCATCCGCTCGATCCGCTGCTGGTCGTCGATCGTCTCGTCGTCCCACAGCGCCGCGACGCGTGACTCCCAGTCCCCGGTGCTCATCCAGGCAGCGTACCGCCGTCGGTGATCGTCGCGCGGAACGAGCGGACCAGCGGTTCGCCGGGCTGCACGACGGCGGGGGTGTCCCACGCCAGGGCCGAGCCGATCGCGGGGTACTCCTCAGCGCGGACGAACCAGGGGTCGTGGTGGTCGACGGCCTCGATCCGAATCGTCGCCGGACCGCCGTCGAACACCGCCGACCAGGTGATCCAGGGTGTGACCGAGCCGTGCACGGCGGTCTCGCCCTCGGCGTCGGCGGTCCGGACGACGACCCCCGTGCACTCGGCGAACCGCCAGAAGAAGCCGCCGTAGCCGGCTCCGGCTCGGCCGTTGCTGCCCGGGCCCCCGAGGTGCACCGGGGTGTCACCCGGGGTGCGGAACGACGACGACCAGGACAGCTCCCACCCGCTGGTGACCGCGCGCCAGCGCAGGGTGCGGTCCTCGCGCAGGACCACCGTGCGGTCCGGGCCCCGCCAGACGAGTGCCTCGGCGGACATCGTGTCGTGCTGCTCCGCGTGCACGACATCGACCGAGCCGTGGTCGTCACGCCACACGTAGCCGAGCCCCGCGACGTAGGTCCGGCCGCCCCAGCAGTTCACGCCGTCGGCGCCCGGGATCGCGACACCGACGCCACAGTGCCAGTCGTGGTCGCCGGGGTGGTGCGCGCTGACGACGGTGCCGCCGAGGGTCCGGACCGGGTGCAGGTACGGCCGAGGGGACGACGTGGCGATCGTGCCGGCGCCGCTGCGTTCGACGGCGACCTCGACGCCGTCCAGGACGAGTGCGCGGATGCCGTCGTCGGTGCTCACACCACCGACGCTACCCGCGCGTCAGTCGGGCGAGCACGACGCTGTCGAGCACCTCGTGCGGATCACCCTCCGGTGTCGGCGCGGTGCGCGGCCGGACCTCGGCGACCAGGACGTCCCACCGGTCGTCGAGCTGCAGGGCGGCGAGGTCATCGGCCGGCGCGGGGAACCGGTACTCCCGCAGCTCGGGCGGCAGGTCGTCGTGCGGGGGAGCGGCGTGTGCGGTGACGAGCAGGTGCCCACCGACGTCGACGAAGCCGGCGGCCCGACGCAGGATGTCGGCTCGGGGGATCTCCACCGGCCACGACTGCAGGAACGACGCGGTCACCAGGTCGAACCGCGCGGCGGTGTCCCACCGGCCGAGGTCAGCGGCGACGAACGCCGTCCGCTCCTGGACCCCGGCGGCGACGGCAGCCCGCGAACCACGCTGGAGCGCCGTCACGGACAGGTCGATGCCCGTCACGTCCCAGCCCTGCTCGGCGAGCCACACCACGTCGCCGCCCTCGCCGCAGCCGAGGTCGAGCGCCCGCCCCACCGGCAGCCCCCACGTCACCGATGCGAGCACGGCGTTCACCCGGCCGGACCAGATGCCGTCGCGCTCGGCGTAGCGGGCCTCCCACCAGTCCCGGGCGGAGGGCGCGGCAGTGGCATCGGTGGCAGATCCGGCGGCGGAGCCGTCGTGGTGGGTGTGCATGCAGCTACTCCAGCGCACGTGCCGGGCCGGACCCAAGCGGTGTTGCCGACCCGGCAACACCGCACCGTGCGAGGCGGGCGCATGTCGGGCCTCCCGTCCGCCCCGATCGTGAGCAGAAGGTGTCGGGTCGGCTCGACGGACCCGACCATTCCTGCTCACGAAGCGAACGAGCGACCGCGAGCGCCCCCCTACTCGTCGGCGGGCAGCGGCTCGGCGTGCTCGATGCGGGCGCTCGCCGTGGCCATGTGCGCGTCCATCGCGCGCTGCACGGCGGACACGTCGCGGACGCGCAAGGCCTCGAAGACAGCGCGGTGCTCGTGGAACGCGGCCTCGGTCGCCTGCCTGGTCTGCACGCGCCGCGCGACCCAGACGCTCAGCATCGAACGCAGGCTCTGCAGCAGGTCGGCGAGCACGTCGTTGCCGGACGCCCGCGCCAGCAGGACGTGGAACCGGACGTCGGCGTCGATGAAGGCCTGCGGGTCGTCGAGCGTCGCCTCCTGCCGGACCAGGTACTCGCCGAGCTCGGTGATCTGCTCGTCGGTGGCGCGCTGCGCGGCGAGGATCGCGGCCGTACGCTCCAGCGAGGACCGGATCTCGAGCAGCTCGCGGGTGCGGTTCGACGCGAGCATGAGGCCCCACGACAGGGTCGTCGGGAGCAGGTCCGAGGTGCCTCCGCGCAGGTAGGTGCCCGAGCCGGGGCGGATCTGCACGATGCCCAGGATCTCGAGGGCGGCGAGGGCCTCACGGACGGCCGAGCGTCCGACGCCGAGCCGCTCGGACAGGATCCGCTCCGAGGGCAGCCGTGAGCCGGGGGCCAGCTCGCCGGCGGTGAGCAGCGAGACGAGCTGTCGGGCGACCACCGAGGCGGGGGACCCGACGGGCACGGACTCGAGTTCGAGTCGGATGTTGAGGGGGTCGTCCGGGCTGAACGCGGGCATGCAGTGAGCGTACCGGTCGGTCAACCGGTTGCGTGGGGAGCGGCGCTGAGGCGGCCGACATTACGCAAGAAGCAGCGCGGAACGCGCGGAATGGTCAACCGGTTGACAAGTTGACCGACCGCGACGCACACTGGATCAGGCGCACCGATGCGCCCGCTCCCGATCCGCGCAGCAGCACGGAACATCCCGGCGAAGCCGACCGGAACATCCCGGCCCGGCCGCCAGGACCGTCCCGGCGCAGCCGCCAGGACGGGAGTCGTACCACCCCCACCGAGCAGGAGTCATCGTGGACATCCCCGCCACGCGAGGCATCCCCACCTCGGTCGTCGAGAAGACGGCCATCCGCAAGATCGCGATCCGCATCGTGCCGTTCGTGGCACTGATGTTCTTCATCAACTTCCTCGACCGCACCGCGATCTCCTTCGCCGCCCCCAACGGCATGGAGGCCGACCTCGGCCTGACCGCCGCCCAGTTCGGCTTCGCGTCCGGTGTGTTCTTCATCGGTTACCTCGTGCTCGAGGTGCCGTCCAACCTGGCGCTGCACAAGTTCGGCGCCCGGATCTGGCTCGCCCGCATCATGATCACGTGGGGCATCGTGTCCCTGCTCTTCACGTGGGTGCAGAACTACCCGCAGCTCGTCGGCCTGCGCTTCCTGCTCGGCATCGCCGAGGCCGGCTTCTTCCCCGGCGCGATCCTGTTCCTGTCGACCTGGGTCCCGGCCCGTCACCGCGGCAAGATGCTCGCGCTGTTCTACCTGGCGCAGCCGCTCACGAGCGTCATCGGTTCCCCGCTCGCCGGCTGGCTGATGACCCACGAGGGGATCCTCGGCGGCCTGGCCGGATGGCGCTTCATGTTCCTCTGCGTCTCGATCCCGGCGATCATCGTCGGCGTCCTGTGCCTCTTCGTCCTCAAGGACAAGCCGTCGCAGGCGAAGTGGCTCGACGAGGACGAGAAGGTCTGGCTGGAGACGACGCTCGCCGCCGAGAGCGCCGCGAAGGGCGGCGGGGACGGTCACGGCAAGGGCGGCCTGCGTGCGGCCTTCGGCTCCGGCCGCGTCTGGATGCTCGCCGCGGTGTACTTCGGCTTCATCTACGGCCTCTACGCGCTCAGCTTCTTCCTGCCGACGATCATCGACGGCTTCCAGGAGCAGTTCGGCACCACGTTCGACCTGTTCCAGAAGGGCCTCATCACGGCCATCCCGTACGTGCCCGCCGCGGTGGTCCTGTACTTCTGGTCGCGTGACGCCTTCCGTCGTGGCGTCCGGGTCTGGCACATCGCCGTCCCGGCCCTGGTCGGTGGCCTGAGCATCCCGGTCGCGCTCTACATGAACAGCCCGGCCGCCACCGTCGCGGTCATCGCGATCACGGCGTGTGCGATCTTCGCGGCCCTGCCGAACTTCTGGACGGTCCCGACGCAGTTCCTGACCGGTGCCGCCGCAGCCGCGGGGGTCGCCCTCATCAACACCGTCGGCAACCTCGGTGGGTTCGCCGCCCCGTACATCACGGGTGCGGTCAGCGAGTGGACCGGCGGGTACCAGGTGCCGATGTTCATCGTCGGCTTCTTCATGGTGCTGTCGAGCGTGCTGATGTTCGTGCTCGGCCGGAACACGAAGCGCAACGAAGCAGCTGCCGCGGCGTCCGGAGCCGACACCGCGGTCGCCGCCACGGACGGACCGACCGCCATCGCGAAGGAGGCCGGCGCATGACCCGCCTGTTCAACGACCCCGCGGACTTCGCCGACGAGATGGTGGACGGCTTCGTCGCCGCCAACCGCGCCCGGGTGCGCAAGGTGCACGGCGGGGTCGCCCGCTCCACCACCAGCCCCGAGGGCACCGTCGCGCTCGTCGTCGGCGGTGGCTCCGGCCACTACCCGGCCTTCGGTGGCCTCGTCGGGCACGGCCTGGCGGCCGGTGCCGCGATGGGCAACCTGTTCGCCAGCCCGAGTGCCCAGCAGGTCACCGCGGTCGCGAGGGCGTCCGAGCACGGCGGCGGCGTGCTGCTGAGCTACGGCAACTACGCCGGCGACGTCCTCAACTTCGACGCGGCGGCACGGGCACTCGAAGCGCAGGGCATCGACGTCCGCACGGTCCGCGTGACCGACGACGTCGCGTCCGCGCCCGCCGACCAGGCACACAAGCGCCGCGGCATCGCGGGGGACCTCTGCGTGTTCAAGGTGGCCGGCGCGGCCGCTGAGCGCGGCGACGACCTCGACGCGGTCACCGCGATCGCGGCCCGGGCCAACGCCCGCACCCGCAGCTTCGGGGTCGCGTTCTCGGGGTGCTCCCTGCCCGGCGCCGACGAGCCGCTCTTCACCGTCCCCGAGGGGCGCATGGCCATCGGCATGGGCATCCACGGCGAACGCGGCATCGCCGAAGCCGACGTCCCCACCGCGGACGGCCTGGCCGACCTGCTCGTCGACAAGCTCCTCACCGAGCAACCCGACGACACCGGCACCGGCACCACAACACACGGCACCGCACCAGACGCCGCAACAGCACCCGCCGGCCCCCGCGTCGTCCCGATCCTCAACGGCCTCGGCTCGGTCAAGTACGAGGAACTCTTCGTCGTCTTCGGCGCCGTCCAGCGGAAGCTCACCGAGGCCGGCATCGTCGTCGTCGAGCCCGAGGTCGGCGAACTCGTCACGAGCTTCGACATGGCGGGCGTCTCGCTCACCCTGTTCTGGCTCGACGACGAACTCGAGCAGCTCTGGGCCGCCCCCGCCGACGCCCCGGCGTACCGCAAGGGCGGCGCCGTCCCGCAGCAGCCCGTGCCGGTCGAGGTGCTCGAAGCCGGCGTGGTCGTGCCCGTGACGCCCGGCACCGAGGAGTCCCAGGCCTCGGCTGCCCGCGTCGCGAGCGCGATAACCGCGATCCGCGCCACCATCGACGACCACGCCGACGAGCTCGGCCGCATCGACGCCGTCGCCGGTGACGGCGACCACGGCATCGGCATGCAGCGCGGCTCCACCGCCGCCGACCGTGCGGCACAGGACGCCGCCGCCCGTGGCGCCGGCGCCGGTTCGGTCCTCGCGATCGCCGGCGACGCGTGGTCCGACAAGGCCGGTGGGACGTCCGGTGCGATCTGGGGTGCCGCCCTGGAGGCCCTGGGTCGCGTCCTCGGGGACGAGTCCCGTCCGACACCCGCCACCGTCCAGAGCGCGGTGCACGCCGCCGCCGAAGCCGTCCTGGCCTTCGGAGCCGTCCCCGGCGACAAGACGATGGTCGACGCGCTCGTGCCGTTCGACCAGGTCTTCTCCGCCCGGGTCGACGCCGGCGACGAACTCGTCGACGCCTGGTCGGCCGCCTCGGCCGCAGCACAGACCGCGGCGGACGCCACGGCCGACCTGTTGCCCCGGATGGGCCGCGCCCGCACCCACGGCGAGGACGCCGTCGGCACCCCGGACGCCGGCGCGATCTCGTTCGCGCTCATCACCGCCGCTGTCCGCTCGACCATCGCCGTCCCCGCCTGACCCCCACCACGAAAGGCACACCCGCATGAGTGAGCAGCAGTTCCGCATCGTCGTCGGTTCGGACGACGCCGGCTTCGACTACAAGGAGGTCATCAAGGCCGACCTGGCGAAGGACCCCCGCGTGGCCTCCGTCGTCGACGTGGGCGTGGACGCCGACGGCCACACGGCCTACCCGCACGTCGCCGTCGACGCCGCCCGTCTGGTGGCGAACGGCGAGGCCGACCGCGCGATCCTGATCTGTGGCACCGGCCTCGGCGTCGCGATCGCGGCGAACAAGGTCCCCGGTATCCGTGCCGTGACCGCGCACGACTCGTTCTCGGTGGAGCGCTCGATCCTGTCGAACGACGCCCAGGTGCTCTGCATGGGCCAGCGCGTCGTCGGGGTCGAGGTCGCGCGCCGGATGGCGAAGGAGTGGCTCGGCTACACCTTCGACCGGACGAGCGCGAGCGCCGAGAAGGTCAACGCGATCTGTGCCTACGACGGCTCCGCCCCGGTCGGGACCGACGCCTGATGCCCGCGACCACGGCGGCCGCCCCGGTGACGATCGGGGTGTCGCTCAAGATGTACTTCAGCCATGCCCGGACGCTCGAGTGGGCGGCCGCCGTGGCCGACATCGCCCGGAGCCACCCGGCGGTGCGGTCCGGCGCGGTCGAGCTCTTCGTGGTGCCGACGTTCCCGTCGCTCGTCCCCGTCCGAGCGATCCTGACCGGGTCAGGCGCTCCGGTGCTGCTCGGTGCCCAGGACCTCGCCTGGGCCGACGAGGGTGCCTTCACCGGCGAGGTCTCCGGCGCCGAACTCCGTGAGATCGGGGTCGACCTCGTCGAGATCGCACACGCCGAGCGCCGCTCCCTGTTCCACGAGACGGACGACGAGATCGCCGGCAAGGTGCGCGCGGCGTACCGCAACCACCTGCGGCCCCTGGTCTGCATCGGCGAGACCGAGCGCGCTGCCGACGGCGACCCCGCGGCCGCGATCGCCGAGGTCACCGCGCAGCTCGACCGGTTCCTGGCGACCGCGACCGCCGACGGCATCGCCGGACCGCTCATCGCCGCGTACGAGCCGGTGTGGGCGATCGGTGCCCCGCAGCCCGCGCCCGACGGGCACATCGTCGCGGTCCTGGCCGGCATCGAGCAGCACCTGGCGACCCGGCCGGAGCTCGCCGGCTCCGTCGCGATCTACGGCGGTAGTGCCGGTCCGGGCCTGCTGACCCGGGGTGCCGGACGCATCGGCGGCCTGTTCCTCGGCCGCTTCGCCCACGACCCCGAGGCGATCAGCACGATCCTCGACGAAGCCGAGGCGCTGGCCGCGTCGCAGGACGGAGCACCGGCGTGACCTCCCTGCTCGGTCTCTCCACCTACGCCTACTTCTGGCGCATGTCCGACCGTGTCCCGTCGCCGATGTCTCTCGACGACGCCCTGCGCGACGCCGCGTCGCACGACGGCGTCGACCTGTTCCAGATCTGCGACCACCTGCCGCTCGACACCGCGACCGACGAGCGCCTGGCCTCGATCCGGTCCCTGGCCGTCGACCTCGGTCTCACGCTCGAGGTCGGCACCCGCGGCACCCGGCCGGAGCACCTCGCCCGGTACCTGCACGTCGCGCAGCAGCTCGGCGCAACGCTCGTGCGGAGCATGTGGACGAGCGGCGACGACCAGCCCGACGCGGCCGAGACCGAACGACGCCTGCGGCAGGCGCTCCCCGCCTACGAGCGCGCGGGCGTGACCCTCGCGCTGGAGACCTACGAGGTCGTCGCCACCGCCGACCTCGTCGCGGTCGTCCGGGCGATCGGCTCCGACAATCTCGGCGTCTGCCTCGACCCGGCGAACACCGTCGCCCGGCTCGAACACCCTGGTGACGTCGTGGCGATGACCGCTCCGCACGTCGTCAACTGGCACGTCAAGGACTCCGCCTTCACCCGTTCACCGGGCTGGGTCGGCTTCCAGTACACCGGCGTCCGCACGGGCACCGGGATCCTCGACTACACCGCCGTCCGAGCCGCGGTCGAGCCCGACACCCGGGCGATCAACCGCGTCATCGAGTTCTGGCTGCCGTGGCAGGACGAGTACGCGGGCGCCGAACCGCTGCCGGGGGAGACCCCCGCACAGACCACCACCCGCATCGAAGCGGCGTGGACCGAACACACCATCGAGTACATCAGGAGCAAGGAATCATGACCGACACCGTCACCACCCCCCACACCGTCGCTGCCGGATCCGGCACGGCCGACGTCACCGTCGCCGTGATCGGTGCCGGCGGCAAGATGGGCACCCGCGTCTCGAACAACTTCGCGAAGAGCGAGTACACCACCCTCTACAGCGAGGCCTCGCCCGCCGGCCAGGAGCGCATCCAGGCCCTCGGCCGCGAGATCACCGACAGCCTCGACGCCGCGAAGGCCGCCGACGTCGTCATCCTCGCCGTCCCGGACGTCCTGCTCGGCACCATCTCCGAGCAGCTCGTCCCCGTCATGAAGTCAGGCGCCAGCATCCTGACGCTCGACCCGGCCGCCGCCTACGCGGGTCTCCTCGCCAAGCGCGAGGACATCCACTACGCCGTGGCGCACCCGTGCCACCCGTCGGTGTTCCTCGAGCGCACCACCAAGGCCGAGTGGGACGACACCTTCGGTGGCATCGCCGCCCCGCAGGAGGTCATCGCGGCCTTCGACGCCTCGGAGTCGCTCGGCGACGAGGGCGACCGCGCCAAGGCCGTCGCCGAGGCCGTCATCACCACGATGTACGCCCCGGTCATCCAGGTGCACTGGGTCACGGTGAAGCAGCTGGCCGTGCTCGAGCCGACCCTGGTCGAGACGATCGCCTGCATGATCGGCGACTTCCTTAACGACGCCCTCGAAGAAACGGTCACCGGTGTCGGCGTGCCCCGTGAGGCCGCCCGCGCCATGCTCTACGGCCACACGTGGATCGCGCTGACCAACGGCCTGCGCGGCTCGAACCCGTTCTCCGACGCCTGCCACATCGCGATGGGCTACGGCCGCGAGAAGCTCATCAAGGAGGACTGGAAGCAGGTCTTCGACGACAGCGAGCTCGACTCGGTCATCGCGAAGATGCTCAAGATCGACGCCGTCCGGCGCTGAGCCGGACCGCCACCGACCACCGCGCCGACCCGTCAGCGCGCCCGGACCGGAACGCCCCGCCGACCCCCTTCCGGCGGGGCGTTCCCCGTGCCGTCGGCGGACACGAACCCCCGCGGCCCCCACGCCTCGGCCAGCGTGATCGAGGCCACGCCCGGCACGGTCAGCGCCCGCACCGCGTGGGCGAACCACCGCGCGGCGGCCGACGTGTGCTGCGCCGGGTCCGTCGCGTCCGGAACGGTCTCCGGGCCGTAGCCGTGCTCCACGGTCGCGTCCGCCACGACCCGGGTCGGCGCCGTCGCCACCGCGTTCCACCGTGGCCGCAGCGTCACCGGTCCGACGTGCAGCGCCCTGCCGGCGGCCAGCCTGGAGGCGCTGCTCACCACCCAGCGCTGCATCCGGATCGACTCGGTCACCTGTTCGGGCGACCGGTCGTGCATCTGCGGCGTCACGCTGCAGGTCAGGGGGCCGTCCCAACCCGAGAACACCGCGATCGAGCGGTTCAGCTCGGTGAAGTGGGCCCGGGTACCGGCGACGACCTCCAGCGCGCCGACCGCTGCCACCGCTTCGCGCAGTGCCCGCTGCAGCGCCGGCGTCGTCGCGTGCGACACCGGGTCGAACGCCCCGACGCGCGCCACCGGCCCGCCCTCGAGCACCGCGTCGATCGCCGCGCGCAGCAGCACCGGGTCGTCGGTGACGAACCGGACGTCCAGGGGAGCGCCACCCGCGTCCTGGCGGGCCGAGGCGAGCACCGCCTCGACGTTCGGGGCGCCGAGGGTCGGCTCGACCAGGATCGGGAACCCGCGGAGCAGGTCGGCGTCGTCCGGGCGCGCAGCGACCGGTGCCGAACCCGCGAGCAGCTGGAGTGTCGGCGGCGGCGTGACCGCGGCACCGGGCCCGTCGAGCGCCGCCAGGTCCGGGGCGGGGGAGGCCGCGCCTGGCGACCGGGTGCCCGGACCACCTGCTGGACCGCCCGCCGTCGCACGCAGGGTGAGCCCCTGCCGGACCGTCGTCCCCGGCGTGCTCGCGACCGGGAACGGCTCGGCGAGGGGCGTCGAGTACGTCTTGAACGAGGCGTCGGTCCAGTTCCGCTGGTCCTCGGTCTCGAACACGTCGCCGGTCAGGTCGAGCGACAGCGCGACCGGACCCGCCGCCCAGTCGAGCCCGGCGACGTCGACGGCCGGCTGGTGCGGCGCGATCCAGAACGGGAACGCCGTCGCGGTGCCGCCACCGGACGGGTGCCGCACCGTCAGCGGCTGCCCGGCCAGGGTCGGCGGGTGCAGGACGACGAGCCCGATGCGGTTGCGGCGGAAGGCCCGCGTGACCGTCCCGACCGCGGCGACCCGAAGGGTGTCGTCGTCGACCGTGACCTCGAGGACGGTGCGGACGACCTCGACGCCGTCGTACCGTGCGCTGGTCTCGATGCGGATGCGCCCATCGTCACCGTCCACCGTGCGTGTCAGCACGGTGTCGTCGGCGGTGCGCCAGTCGTGGTCGCGGACGACGAACCGGATGGCGCGCAGGACGAGCGTGCCCCGGAACGTGACGTCGGCGAGTTCGGCTCCGCGCAGGGCCAGACGCCAGGGCCCGACGGACACGATCTCGTCGTTCGACGTCGCAGTCATGGTGCATGCCTAGCACCGGTCAACCGGTTGGGCAATGATGGGTGTGACGGAGCAGCGCTGCTCCGAGGACGGAGTCCCACATGACCGCACGACTCGACGGCCGGACCGCACTCGTCACGGGAGCGGGGTCCGGCATCGGCCGCGCGATCGCTGACCGGTTCGTGGCCGAGGGGGCCACCGTCGTCTACGCCGACCGCGACGCCGATGCGGCCGCCGGTGCCGCCGCCGCAGCCGGCCCGACCGCGATCGGCCTGACGATGGACATCGCCGACGAGGCGAGCGTGGCCGCGGGGTTCGCCGGACTGGCCGACCGTGGTGCGAGCCCCGACGTGGTGGTCGCGAACGCCGGTGTGCAGCTGTTCGGTCACGACGCGAAGGTCGCCGACCTGTCGCTGGAGACCTGGGACCGCACGGTCGCGGTCAACCTCACCGGCACGTTCCTGACGATCAAGCACGCCGTCCGGGTGATGCTCGCGAGCGGCACCGGCGGGTCGGTCATCGCCACGGGGTCGCCGACCGGCCTGAATGGCGAGGGCGCCGACTTCGCGGCGTACTCCTCGACCAAGGGCGGCATCCACGCACTCGTCCGGGCGACCGCGATGGCCTACGCGCGGGACGGCATCCGGGTGAACACGGTCGTGCCGGGCTACACCGAGACCGGCCTCGTGTCGGCGATCTCCGGTGACCCCGAGGCCCGAGCCGCGATCGTCGCCCGCACGCCCCTCGGACGCCCGGGCACCCCCGACGACGTCACCGGCATCATGGTCTACCTGGCCAGTGCGGAGTCGTCCTACGCCACCGGAGCGGAGTTCCGCGTCGACGGTGGTATGACGAGCCTCTGACCCGTCTCACGCCCGCTGCCGGACCCGCCGCACCGCCCTGGAGGCCCGGTGCGGCCCCGTCAGGCCGTCTCGCGCCCGGCGAGCAGTGCGCCCAGGGCTGCGGCACCGCCCGCAGCGTCGGGCACGGTCACCATCCGCGCCTGCCCGCCGCGGAGCCGCGCGACCAGCCCCGGCCCGGACCGCACGACGTAGGCGACGCCGCGGCCCGAGATCCGGTAGCCCCAGCCGCCCCACTGGCCCGGGGTCACCTGCTCCCACCCGCACGACTCGATGCGCTCCAGCGGGACGCGCATGAGGGGGATCCTCGTCCAGGTGGACGTGAGCCGCATGCCGCGACGGTCGACGGTGAGTTCCACCCGCGCCAGCACCAGCACGGCGATCCCCGCGATCACCATCGCCAGTCCGGAGACGACCGCCGTCGTCACCCCGGCCGATGCCGTCCAGACGGCGGTGCCGACGCCGAGGACCACGACGACCGCCCCGATCACCGCGAACCACCGGCTGCCGACGCGTGCGCGCCAGGCGACGCGGGTGTCGGGCCCGACCACCAGGGGAGCGACCTCGTGGGCCGGCACGGGTGCAGCGACCCGGAACAGTGCGAGCACGGGGACGGCGGCGACCACCACGGCGACGAGCAGGAACGGGACCGTCCACCAGGGGGACAGGGTGCCGTCGCCGGCCGTGTTCGTCCACGCGAGCACGACCCAGGCCGAGCCGAGGGTCCCGGCCAGCAGGTTCGCGACGAGCAGCACGGTGGCTGCTGTCCGCCTGTCGCGCCAGCGCAGCGCGGAGAACGCGAGGACGACGGCCACCAGTGCCACCGCCAGGGTGACCCAGAAAGCCGTCCACGGTGACCCCCAACCGTCCGCGGTGCCGTCCGTCCGGAAGTGGATCGCGATCCGCGCGGGCATGGTGGACGCCGCGAGGACCGCGGTGAGCACCAGTCCCACCGCGACCAGGAGCCCTGGTGCCGTCACGGCCAGCCGTGTGCCCGTGGTCATCGGTCGAGTCGTCATCGTGCCCCCTTGATCATCGTGAACAGGTCGTCGAGCGAGACACCCAGGGTGTCCGCCTGGTCGCGCAGCTCGTCGACGAGCGTGCGCAACCGGTCGAACGAGGCGTTGCCCGATCGCAGGACCGTCGCGCCGCGGCCGCGCCGCAACTCGATCAGTCCGTCCTCCTGCAGGAGCGCGTAGGCGCGCAGGACGGTGTGCATGTTGACGTCGACCGAGGCGGCGAGGTCCCGCGCAGCGGGCAGCCGCTCGCCGTTCCGCAGCTCGCCGCGGGCGATCGCGTGCCGGATCTGGGTGGCGACCTGTTCCGCCAAGGTCGCTCGCGCCTGCGGGTCGACGGTGATCAACATGTTCGCATTCTATGCGAACAATCCGACATCGCACCAGGGCTGCTCCACCCGTTCGGACTCAGTTTGGCCGCGGAACGCAGCACGTGGTTCCGCGGCTCCCGGCACGCGTACCGTCCGTCGCGATGACCGAATCGCCCACCACCACTGCCCCGTCGAACTACGAGTCCGCCGACGGTGTGGACCCCCTGCGCGTCACCACCTACCGACAGGTCCGCAAGGCCGCCCGCCGCGGACACGCACTGCCCGGCGACGCCGGTGAGCCGTCCCTGGCCGACCTCGTGAACGCCCGGAAGAACGGCACCGCCGAGTCCCGTTGACGCAAGCTCACGATCCGGTCTCGACGAGGTCTCGATCGGGACACGACGACGCGAACGGCACGAGGGTGCTGCCACGATGACGTCCATGGTCTCCTTCCGGTCCGCACTGCCCCTGGTCGTCGTGAGCGCGGTCCTCGTGTCCGGCTCCCTCGCCGGCTGCTCGGCCGGTTCCGGCACAGCGGCGGTGTCGACGTCGACCCCGACGCCGACCTCGGAGACAACGGAGGCCCAGCCCGTGCGCGGTGCGACGGACCCGATGGAGGAAGACCGGAGTGCTGCGGCGATCTGCGGCCAGATCACTGCGCTGACGACGATCTCGCTGAACGCGACGGTCGGGCGAAGCCAGGGCGATCTCTCCGAGGCGCAGTACCAGGCACTGATCGCGGCGGAACGCTTCGGCTACGAGCACCTGTCGAGCACCGACGAGGAGCTCGACGACGCGATCGACTACGCGCACGAGTACCTCGACGCGCACCCCGCACCGAAGTCCGGGCCGGCGCTCGAGATGACTCCCGAATGGGAACTCGTCGGGCGGACCCTGATCACCGCGTGCCGGGGTGCCGGGTCGAACGTCGTGGGCACCGCCCAGTACGGCGGCTGACGACCCGGATCAGGGTCCCGTGACCGCCGTCACGAGCGCGTCGAGCGCGCGGTCGAGCTCCGGCATCGTCACGGCGCCGTAGCCGAACACGATGCCCGGCGGCGTGCTGCCCGGCGCGAGCCCGTACTCCTCGAGCGACGCGACGAGCACCCCGGCGTCCGCCAACCGACGCGCGATCTCCGCCCCGGTGGTCGGACCCGACCACGTGACCACCGCGTGCAGTCCGCCGTTCAGAGCACGGGCCTCCAGGCCGGCGACGTCGCCGAGCCGATCCGCGATCCGGGCCCGGCGGTGCGTGTAGTCGCGACGCACTCGACCCAGGTGCCGCCGCAGCGCACCCGTCCGCAGCAGGTGCACGAGCGCGGCCTGCACCGGTTCGGCGACGACCGCATCACGAGCCCGACGGGCGGCGAGCACCGCCTCCGTCACCGGGGAACCCGTCGCTGCGACCGTCGGCAGCACGACGTACGCGCAGCGCAGCCGGGGGTCGAGCGTCTTCGAGAAGCCGCCGACGTGCAGCACCACGCCCTCGGCGTCGAGTGCGGCCAGCGCGGGCACGGGCGCGCCGCGGTGCCGGAACTCGGAGTCGTAGTCGTCCTCCACCACCACGGTGCCGGTGGTGGCGGCCCAGGTGAGCAGCCGCCGGCGCCGGGCGACGGGCATCACCGACCCGAGCGGGTACTGGTGCGTCGGGGTGACCAGGACGGCGTCGACCGGTCCGGCGGCCTCGAGCGCGTCGAGGTCGAGGCCGTCCTCGCCGACCGGGACGCCCACCAGGAACCCACCAGCGCTCGTGATCGCACGGTGTCCGGTGCGGTAGCCGGGGTCCTCGACGGCGACGACGGGAGCGCGACCCAGCAGCCCCCGCAGCGCCTCGGTGACGAGCGACAGCGCCTCCGAGGTCCCCGCGGTCACGAGCACCCGGTCGATCGTCGCCGTGAACCCGCGGGTCAGGCCGAGCTGGGCGACGACCTGTGCCCGCAGATCGGGGGAGCCGAGCGGGTCCGCGATCGCGTTCCGGAGCGGGGCCGAGGCCGCTGCGCGCCAGGCTGCCCGCCAGTCCCGCTGCGGGATGGCGGTGACCGCGGGGATGCCCGGACGGCAGTCGATGAGCGGAGGGGACGGCGAAGCGGCCGCGACGCCGACCGCGCCGGAGCCGGAACCGGCGGTGTCCGTCCCGACGGCCGACGGCGCACCCGTGGTCCGACCGTGCAGGTCCGCCGCGACCCGCGCGAGGGCACCGTGCCGCGTCCGCAGGTACCCCTCGCCGTCGAGCTGCTCGTACGCCGCGACGACGGTGCCCCGGGCCACCCCGAGCTCCGCCGCCAGCACCCGCGTCGACGGCAGCGGATCGCCTTCGCGCAGGGTGCCGTCGTGCACCATCCCGCGCACCCGTGCCACCACACCGGACACCTTGCTCGACTGGTCCATCGTGATCGCCCCGATCTGGTCCAGGCACCGGACCACTGCTGACCCTAGCGTGACGACATGCCCACCTCGAGCTCCGAATCGGAACCGCCCACCGACGGCCCTTCGCTCCGCGTCCGTCGCCTACGTGACCGCCAGTCCGACGCCCCCGCCGTCCTGCACGCGATCCTCGCCGAGGCGCACTTGGCCCACGTCGGCATCGTCCGCGGTGGCCAGCCCGTCGTCCTGCCGTTCCTCTGCGCCGTCGGGGACCTCGGTGACGGCCCCGTCCTGCTGCTGCACGGCTCGACCGGTGGTGGGCTGTTCCTCGACGCCGGGGCGGAGGGCGTGCCGGTCGCCGCCACCATCACCCACCTGGACGGTCTCGTCTTCGCACGCTCCACCAACGACAGCTCGGCGAACTACCGCAGCGCGATGGTCGCCGGTCGCGCCACGGTGGTGCCGACCGACCTGCGCACCGAAGCCCTCTGGCAGGTGGCCGACCACCTCATGCCGGGCCGCCGAGCCGAGGTGCGCGAGATGACCGCGAAGGAGGTCCGCGCCACCCAGGTCCTCCAGCTGCCCCTCGACCGCGCGAGCGTCAAGGTCCGAGCCCACGGTGTCGGCGAGGACCCGGCGGACGGTGAGGACCACACCGTCTGGGCGGGCGTGCTGCCACTCGCGGTCCGCGCCGGGGTCCCGATCCCGGGGGACATCTCGGGGGACAGCCCGGTGGACGCCTCGGTCGTCGCACTGTCGGCTCGCCTCGACCGCCTGGCGGCCGACCGGGAGGCCCGGATCGCCGCCGTCACGCGGGTCACGCCGGTCTGAACCCGGGTCCACCGCCGCGGGCCGGCTCCGGAACGCCCGTGCGCGCCGTCGGAGTGGCCTGCGAGCGGTGCTCGTTCCTGTGACCAGCCGCAGGAACACTCCGGCGCTGCCCAGCCGCGGGCACCGCCGTGACCAATACGTTACTTTCCGGACCGCCGAGTGGTCCCGACCCGGAAGGACCCATGGGACGCCACACCCTGCCTGCAGCAGCCGACGACCGTCAGCCCGCGCGAACGCACACGCACCCCGCGGTCGACCCCGCGCCGCTGACGCCGGACACGCAGCAGTCCCGTCCCCGTGGTCGCCGCTCGGCCCTCGGCCCCGCGGCCGCCCGCTCCACCTTCGTCGAGCACCCGAAGCCGGCCCGGACCGTGCGGATGCAGCCGCGTCCCGGCCCCGTCGCGTCTTCGGCCGGCAGCGCGGTGCTGAGCCGGACCGCCACCCTGCGTGCCGAGCGCGCCGTCGACCCGCGGCACATCCGCCGTTCCGCCAACGCGAAGCGCGCGGCGATCCTGCTCGCCCCCGCGATCGCGGTGACCTCGAGCCTGACGCTCGCCCTGCCCGCGAACGCCGACACCCTGCCCGCGGACACCCGTTCCGGCACGACCACCGCGCAGGACGCCCAGACCTTCACGGTGGCGCACGACGTCCAGGTCCCCGTGGTCTCCACCGACGGCATGACCACCACGACGACGATCGTGTCCTACCCGACGCTCGACCTCCGCTTCGGGGTGACGACCGCGCAGGCACAGTCCGCGTTGTCCGCCGCACTCTCGGCCGGGGGCGACCGGGCCACGATCGTGCAGACCGCCCTGCAGTACATGGGGGACCCGTACGTCGAGGGCGGCGCGAGCCACGAGGGCATCGACTGCTCCGGGCTCACGATGGTCGCCTACCAGGCGGTGGGGATCCAGCTCGTGCACTACGTGCCGACGCAGGACGCCGTCGCCACCACGATCCCCGAGTCCGAGGCACTGCCGGGCGACCTCGTCGTGTACGACGACGAGGACCACGTCGGCCTGTACCTCGGCCAGGGGCTCGTGCTGCAGGCACCGCACCCGGGCGAGGTCGTCGACATCGTCCCGATGTACTCGGCGGCGCACCACTTCGCCCGCGTCCTGCCCGCCGGCAGCTGAGCCGACCAGCCGTGGTGCAGCCGTGGTGGTGACCAGCAGGACCACCCGGACGGGGCGTCCCCACCGATCACGGGCCTCCCGTATCCTGGAGTGATGGCTTCCGACACCCGCACCCCGTTCGAACAGCAGCAGTCTGCTCGTCCGCAGGTGCGCCCGCGCACCGAGGGCTGGAAGCAGGCCACCGACACCGACGGTCGCCCGCTGCTGCAGTTCGCGTCCCCGAAGCGTGGCAAGCCGCCCGTGCACCTGGCCGACCTGACGGCCGAGGAACGCGAGGCCCGCGTGAAGGAACTCGGCCTGCCCGGGTTCCGCGCCAAGCAGCTCGCGACCCACTACTTCCAGCACTACACGTCCGACCCGGCCAAGATGACCGACCTGCCCGCCGCCCAGCGGGAGCAGCTCGTCGCCGGGATGCTGCCGCCGCTCCTCACCGAGACCCGGCGGCTTGCGACGGACAACGGCGACACGATCAAGTTCCTCTGGAAGCTGCACGACGGCGCCCTGGTCGAGTCGGTCCTCATGCGGTACCCGGGCCGCATCACCCTGTGCGTCTCGTCCCAGGCCGGGTGCGGCATGAACTGCCCGTTCTGCGCCACCGGCCAGGCAGGGCTGACCCGCAACATGTCCACCGCCGAGATCATCGAGCAGATCGTCCGGGCCAACGCCGCGATCGCCGCCGGTGAGCTCGGGGGCGATCCCCGCAAGGGTGGCCACGACCGCGTCGACGCCGAACGCGTGACGAACATCGTGTTCATGGGCATGGGGGAGCCGCTCGCGAACTACAAGCGGGTGATGGACGCTGTGCGGTTGATGGTCGCACCGCAGCCGAACGGTCTCGGCATGAGTGCCCGCGGCATCACGGTGTCGACCGTCGGCCTGGTGCCGGCGATGATCAAGCTCGCGGACGAAGGGATCCCGCTCACCTTCGCGCTGTCCCTGCACGCACCCGACGACGAGCTCCGCGACGAGCTCATCCCGGTGAACTCGCGCTGGAAGGCCGACGAAGCGATCGACGCCGCCCACAACTACTACGTGAAGACGGGCCGTCGTGTCTCGATCGAGTACGCGCTCATCAAGGACATGAACGACCACGCCTGGCGAGCCGACCTGCTCGCCGAGAAGCTCAACAAGCGCGGCAAGGGCTGGGTGCACGTCAACCCGATCCCGCTCAACCCGACGCCGGGCTCCGTGTGGACCTCGTCCGAGGTGCACGTGCAGGACGAGTTCGTCCGCCGACTCAACGCCGCCGGCATCCCGACGACCCTGCGCGACACCCGCGGCAAGGAGATCGACGGGGCGTGCGGGCAGTTGGCAGCGGCCGAGTAGGTCGGTCCAGTTCGTTCGTTCGGAAGGCACGGTGCGGGTTCGCACCGTGCCTTCCGTCGTTCCCGGGGTCGCGCCCGCCCCGTCGATCCCCGGAAACCCGGGGGACACGTGCCGTTCACCCGACTGCGACACGCCCGGGAGGGACGACGGTTGGCAGGGCCCCCGGGCCGTGTGTAAAGTAATCACTCGTTGCCGCTGAGGCGGAGAACGGAACGGCCGAGACGGTCACAGGGTGCAAGCCCTGGATGCGCAGTCCGGACGGGGTCCCGCTCAGGCAACATCCCCCCGAAGAAGTCGAAGTGATTCGACGTGTCTGACGGTGGAACAAGACGAATGCCTCTCTGGCGGAACCTTTTGTGGGTCGAGCGGGGAGTGCGTCTGGTCCTTGAGAACTCAACAGC
>NZ_JABMLI010000005.1:0-102684 GCF_013205045.1 Curtobacterium sp. VKM Ac-2852 | reverse complement strand
CGCCGGCGCTGCTGCAAGAGTCACGACGGCAGTGCTGGAGCTCGAGGCGACTGCTGAGCCGGACGGAGCGGTCCCATTCGCGGTCACGGTGTTGCTCACGCTGCCAGCGTTGATGTCTGCCTGGGTCAGGGTGTAAGTGGCGGTGCAGTCAGTGTTCGCTCCGACAGCGAGCGTGGTTGTTGGGCAGCTGATGTCGGACAGGGTGCCGGTGCCGGTGAAGTTGCTGGACGCGACAGCGAGATCCGTGATCGTGACATTGCCGGAGTTGGTGACCGTGAACGTGTAGTCAACCTTCTGCCCTGCTGACGCGGTGGGCTTCGACGCCGTGGCATCGATCGTCAACGCCGGCGCCGGCGCAGTTATCACTGTCGTCGCTCGAGACTGCGGGGTAGTGACGGTGCTGCCGTCTGACGCTGTTCCCGAAGCTGTTGCGGTGTTCACCACGCTGCCGGCGACTTCGTCCGCATTAGTAATTACATAAGGTTTGTCGCTCGTGCAGGTCGTGGTGGAGCCCGCACTCAGCGAACCCGCTGGGCAAGATACCGAGCTCAAGAGCTTGTCGTCAACGCTAATTTCCGACACCGGGACGGAACCAATATTGGTGACTGTGAAAGTGTAAGGTATTGTGTCACCTGCGTCGATCAGGCCATCGTCATTGACATCCGTTGCTGCACCAGCTTTTTTCACTAGGTCCAAGCCTACCGGCGAAGCGGATTGGGACGCCGTATTGTTGGTGGTGTCGGGGTCATCTTCATTGGCGAGAACAGTCGCGGAATTGGTCAACAAGGTTGTATCTGGGGAAGATGTAGTCGCGCTTATAGTGAACGTTTCCGAGTCTCCGGATGCCGTTTGGCCGCCCGTGCAAGTGACTATTTGCTCATTCACAGAGCATGCTGCGGAGGTGCTCTGAATATTGGTGAGTGAAGATGGTAAGTCATCCTTGACCGTGTAGCCACTCGAAGGGGAGGGGCCGTTGTTCAAAACGGATATGTTGTAGGTAATTCGATCGCCGGGTCGGAATTTTGAAGGTCCAGATTTCGAAATTGCCAGGTCGGTGAACTGACCGGGGGAGGCAGCGCCGTCGTTCCGTGCACTCGAGGGCCCCTTGCTCGTGGAGACCAATGTGAAAACGGGCTGGGCAGAAGCGGGGTTCTGCACTGCAACCTGGCTTACTTCGCCATTACTATTTCGCGAAAAGCCGAGGTTGCCGTTACCGTATGTCCATGCAGCACCTTCCAGGCCTGCATTGAGACTCACTGGGGAATCGAAAACCGAAACGTTGCCGGTGGCTGGATCGATGCGCTGTATCTGCGACTGACCTCCGGAAGCAGTCTGCCCCCAGAAGAACCCCTGCGCGAAGGCGAAGTCCCCTGCGCGCAACGCCTGGTTCAATGTGACTGTCTTGACGACAGAGCCCGTTGTAACGTCAATCGCTTCGAGGGTTGTATTATCGCTTGAACCGGTACTGCCGATATAGAAGTATCCGTCACCGCCGAAAGCGGCGGCATCCCAAGTGTCTGGCGTGGGGTATGTGTTATTTCCGACTCGTGTTAATGCTCCACCCTGGCCGATGCGGACCAAGGAATTTGCGGGGAGATCGCTTGTGCCGGAGGTTGTATATACAATAGCATAGAGATAGTTGTCTGCAGTATTGTAGGCGAGGGCATTGTATTCGACAGGCGCGGCCGGCCCCTCGGGTGTGAAATTGACGTTACCTGATGAATCTGTGATTGCTTTATATAGCCTGGTGGGGACGGCTTGAGCGACAAAAACTGTGGGATCGGATGCGGGAAAAGGATCGCCAGTGGCCGCATAGGCGGGGTCTGCGGATGTGGGCCAGAGCCCCGAGGAGAAAGTCGCTGCGACGAGCACGCCCGCGACCGCGAGTGCTCGATAAAATGCTTTTGATCGCAAGGAGTCTCCGTATGCTCTGCGTCGCCTCGCCTATTATGAGGTCTGGCTCAGTGGACTCAAGTCTCCCCGATCGAGGTGGGAAGCCGCAAGTGGCAGGGGCATGCACCACTCAGCTGCGCATCAGTGCAAGACCGATGCCGCGGCCCCGCGCGGCTCTCACGACCCCCACGGCCTGGATGAACACCGGATCCGATGCCGCGGTGCCGGTCGTCGACTCGCAAAACCCGACCTGTGTCGCGCCGATCATCGCGAAGAACACCAACTGTCCGGCGATCGTTTTGTCGTTTTCGGACTCTGATTGGGTGATGATCGGTTCGCATTCGACCTGCATGTACTGCAGCCGGCGAGCGTCCAACGAATCTGCTGTCGCGCGCCGGATCGTGAACTCCGCAGAGGGGAGGTCCTCAATCGATGTGCGCCACGCTGCGAGTTCAGGGTCGAAGGCTGGGTGTAACGGGTAACTGTCAGATTGGATCTCGTCCACGGGTTCACGCTACGGCTGACGTGCTTGAACGTGGTCGCTTCGGTTCTTGCAGGTTTTTCGATGATCCCAGGGGCGGCCACGCGGCGCTGCTCGGCCCTTGGCCGCCAGCTCGACGGGCTACTTCGGCTCTGCAGCGAAGCCCAAGGTGCGGTTGAGGATGCTGTCGTGCCTGATGACCTGGTCGACCATGCTCGCTGAGTCTCGCGTAGCGCTCCACAGCCGGGCACCTCACCGGGCGGGTCAGCTGCGACACCTGCGGCCGCGGACTTCCAAGGTCATGGACACTGGCGCCGGGCCGTGCGGCAGCCAAACGGCTACCGGACTCTCACCTGACCCCAGCGATCGAGCACGGGGCCGGTATCCGCGTAGAAGTTTCGTCGCGCGACCCTCTCGAACGGACTATTCTTCAATTTGTGGTCAATATAACCGAGGGGACGTAGGTCGATGCCCACGGGACCGGCACATCAGAAGGTCAACGAGGACGACGACACGTCTGAACAGTGTCGATGCATGATCGGCAACGATCATCTCGTTGGCGATGACACGCCTTTGTCCGAGGCGCTCAGTCCCTCGGATGCGGAGGACATCTGGCTCTCGAGCGGCATGGACGAGGACTACGACTTTCGCTGAACGCTCTGCAACTGCGTGAATTCGTGTGCCGCGCCTTGTCGGTTGCCGATTCTTCAACTGGCGGTGTCCCGCTACGCTGCAGCGGTGGGGGAGATGACACACGATACGTTCCGATCCGAATTCGCCACAGCCGCGGGCCGGCGACGTCTTGGGTGCCGGGAGGGCGACCCGTGGCAGGGCCGGGTAGACAGGCTGCTCGGCGACGACGCGGAGCTTCAGGGTGAGTACCTCCAGTGGCAGCACCGGCGGAAACGAAGGGTTGAGCGAGCCCAGAGGCAGTTGATGGACACTCGTCGGCGCAACGGAGCGATGACTGATGTGCTGCTCATCGTCGCCCGGCGTTGTCCTCGTACTCGTCGGAGTGAACACTGCCGCACACCACCAGCAGCAAGTCAGCGGCGGACCCTGCTACCAGCGGCCGCACCTGTACAGCCACGCGACAACCACCGTCTGCCCCGCGCACATGGAGCCGCTCCACGACGGCACTTGGCTGGCGGCGACCACGCTGGGTTGGTTGGGTGTCGCGGTACTTGTCACCGGCGGTGTGCTCATCGTCCGGCACCCCAACTTTTGAGCTTGACCCGTCTCGGTGGCCGATCGGCTATCGAGACGCCGGCGGGCGCCAAGTGTCCTTTGCAGCTCGTCTCGCTGGCGTTTCACATGTAGGTGTCGGTGGCGCGGGTTAGAGTCAACGCGACAAAGGAGGTGACATGAGTAGCAACAGGAACGTGGTGCCCAACCCGAATGGTGGTTGGGACGTGCGAGGCGGCGGAAGTCGAGCCTCGGCACACGCTGACACTCAGGCTGAGGCGATCGACCGTGCACGGACGATCATCAACCACCAGGGTGGTGGTGAACTCTCCATCCATAACCGAGAGGGTCAGGTGCGCGCGAAGGACACGATCGCGCCCGGCAACGACCCGAAGAACGTGAAGGGCTGACCCGAGCATCCCTTCGCAACGAGGCCCGGTCACCTAGCGGTGATCGGGCCTCTCTTATGCAGCAGCGCTGCGGCTACTTCGACTTCGGCGGCTTCGGTGGCTTGATCTGAGACGTCGACGGGCGGACCGCTGGTGGACGTTGCACGTTCGCCGGCTGAATCCCGAACTGTCCGTCCGGCTTCCGAGGCTTGTTGGTCACTGCCCTTGCCGCTTCGCTTGCACCGAGCTCGCCGGCGGCTTGATCTGAGAGTTGGCGGACCGTGGTGCTGGGCGGTACTGCACGTGTGCCGCCTGCATGCCACGCTCAGTCGTGCGGGACGAACCGCCACCCGACTTCGCGTACGTGCCGGTCACGAACTTGCCCGTGACCGAGTTTCGTGACTGACCACCCGCTGACTTCGCCATCGCTCTGCCTCCTCCTAGCATTATGACCGGGAAAGGGGTTCGATGCCTACGAGTGCGCTGGGGGTTGCCTTCTACGTCTTCGCCCTGTTCCCGGGAGTGGCGTTCATCTTCGCGCGGGAGGGCCACCAGCCTGCAGTCAAACGCACCGCCCTGCGAGAGACTGCTGCGCTGGTCTTCGTGAGCGCTGTTTGCGACGCCATCGTTGCCGCGATCGTCGCGGTCGCATCCATCTGGTGGACCGATCTTCGCACCCGGCTCAGCGAACTCGCCGCAGGCGACCTTCGATGGGTACACGACCACCTAGCAGTCTCGATCTTCGCCGCGATCGGTACGGCCGCCCTCGCCACTCTCCTCGGCTACCTTCTCGGTTCGGAGTGGGCCGACAGGCGCGGCCTCAACCGGATCTGGCGATCCGCAATCCCGCGAGACACGTCCGCCTGGACTCGTCTGTTCGGCGATGCCCCAGAAGACGAGGTGGTCCAGGTCGCCATGGTGCTCAAGTCAGGCGGATGGGTCAGCGGCGTCCTGTGGGAGTTCGACAATGACCCTGACCCCCACCCACACCGCGCCATCGTCCTGACGCAGCCTCAATACCGCCCAAGCGGAAGCGACGATGTCGAACCGCTCGAGGGGGTGGACTACGTCGTCATCGAAGCCGGCGAGATCGAACAGCTCCATGCTGCCTTCGTTCCCGTCGACGAACCGGAAGTCGGCGGCACGATCGAGGAGTAGATCGTCGCGGCCCCAGCAATGCTGATGGCCCGTCTCCTGCAGGAGACGGGCCATCAGTCGTGAGGTGCGTGTTACTTGAAGACGTCCTTGACGTCCTCGCCGACCTTCTTCGTCGACGCAGCAGCCTGATCCTTCTGCCCCTCGGCCTTCAGACTGTCATCGCCCTTGTGGTCGCCGAGGGCTTCCTTTGCCTTCCCCGCGATGTCCTGCGCGGCGTTCTTGATCTTGTCGTCCAGACCCATGTTCATCTCCTCTGTGATTGACGCACCGTTGCGTGTGTCTCGAAAGTACCGACGCTGTACGTGGCTACTTGCAGCGGCTTTCCAGCCATCGAAGCCTGCAGCTCGAGCGCTTTCAGTGGGTGTGGCGGTGGTGGCTGTCGGGGTAGTGCTCGTGGGTGTGGGTGATCGGCTCGTGGGTGTGGACGTGCCGGTGCCAGGTGCCGGCGGCGACTGGTTCTTCGTGTTCGTGCTGGTGGTGCTCGTCGTGGTGGTGCCAGTGGTCGTGGGTGACGGCCTCGTGGGTGTGTTCGTGTTCGTGGCGTTCGGTGAGGTGGAGCCAGATGCCGATGGCCATGAGGATGCCGGCGACGACGAGGGGCACGGTGACGGGTTCGCCGAGGATGATCGCGAGGACAGCGCCGAAGAAGGGGGCCACCGAGTAGTAGGCGCCGGCGCGGGCGGTGCCGACGTGGCGGAGCGCAACGATGAAGAGCACCAGGCTCACGCCGTATGCGAAGAAGCCGACCACCATCGCGGCGGCGACGTTGCCGACGGCGGGCAGCTGCGCGCCGAGGAGGAACGCGAGGACCAGGTTGACGGGGCCGGCGACGCCGCCCTTGATGGCGGCGAGCCAGGACGCGTCGTGGATGGCGACCTTTCGGGTGAGGTTGTTGTCGATGCCCCACGACAGACATGCACCGAGGATCGCGAGCGACGGCCAGGCGCTGCCGAACTCGATCCCTGCCGGGACGGTCAGCACGACGGCTCCGGCGACGATCGCGAGCATGCCGAGTGCGATGCGGCGGTCGAAGTTCTCCCGGAACACGAACCAGGCCAGCAGTGCTGTCGCGACACCCTCAGCGTTGAGGAGCAGTGACGCTCCCGACGCTGGCATGTTCACCAGGCCGATCAGCAGGAGGACCGGGCCGAGGATCCCGCCGAACAGGATCGCTCCGGCGAGGGGCAGCCGCTCGCCCCGAGTGAGGTGCACGCGGGGTGAGCGGCGGATGAGTCGGATGAGGCCGAGCCCGAGCCCTGACCCGGTGTAGAGCAGCCCGGCGAGCATGAACGGGCTGACCGCGTCGAGGAGCATCTTCGCGGCCGGTGTTCCCGCGCCGAAGAGCACCGCGGACAGCAGTGCTGCCCGGACGCCGCGGCTACGCAGAGCGCTCAGCACGCGCAGCTCCCTCGTGGTGGTGGGCGGGGGTGCCGTCGAGCTGGTGCTCGGCCTGGAAGATCGCATCCGACACGAGCTGTCGAGCGTGCTCGTTGGTCAGCCGGTAGAAGACGCGTGTGCCTTCCTGTCGGGTGGCGACCACGCGGGCCAGGCGCAGCTTGGCGAGGTGTTGCGAGACCGCGGCCGGTGACTTACCGACCTGCGCAGCGAGGTCGTTCACGGGGAGCTCGCCGTCGGAGAGCGCCAGCACGATCCGCACTCGTGTGGCGTCGGCGAGCATGCTGAACACCTCGACCGCCAGCTCCACGTAGTCGCTGTCGACGTGGCGGCCGCACCTGCTATCTGCATCCATACGCAGATTGTTGCATACACGTGTCCGGCTAGAGATCGTCTACGGACGGACAGAGCACTAGCGGGGACCCGGTTGCCCGGACCCCCGCTAGCGAGTCACCGCTGTGCGGCGCTTCTTACTTGCTCTTCTTGTGCGAGGTCTGCGTCGTGTTCGGGTGCGACTTCGCGTAGCTGCTCTTCACGAACTTGCCCGTGACCGAGCTCCGCGACTGGCCTTTGCCCGTGCTTCCCTTCGTCAAGATTCTGCGCTCCTTCCCGGCTCCGCTGGCGCATCTTGTCTGCGCGGTCGGCCACAACAAGCGTGACACAAACCGCTTATGTAGTGTCGCGACACGCCAGGGACCACTACATGTAGTGCTGCGCGGCAGGACGGGATAACGTTGGCTGGGTCGCAACGATGCGGCACGTACGGAGAGGATGAACATGCAACGCGGGCAGCAGTCTCCACCACCGAAACCGCCATCGAAGCCAGGACCGGGGCAACCGAACCCACTCATCAAGCCACATTGAAACGGGCGGGTGTCACCTCAGCTGAGGCGGCACCCGCTCGCTCGTGACGGGCCACTATCTCGCGAGCCTGCACAGCCGACGTGATATCCGGGATATGGTCCCGGCATGCCTGTACCGAAGTCTCCGACCAGCCAGGGTCCCCGCCGTCTTCTCCGTGACGTCGTCTACGAGCAGATGCTCGAGGCGATCGAGAACGGCACGCTCGAGGCGGGGGAGCGCCTGAACGATGACGAGCTCACGAGCTGGCTCGGTGTCTCTCGTACCCCGGTGCGGGAAGCGATCGCCCGGCTCGAGTCCGAAGGTCTCGTGGAGATGGCCGCGAACCGGTACACCCGGGTCGCAAGCCTCTCCGGCCCGGCGCACGACCAGGCGGCCATGCTCCTGGCCGCGCTGCACGTGTGGGCGATCGACCACGCCGCCGCCGCGACCGCGGATGCGCGGAAGACCGCGGCTGCTGCTGCGAGCAAGGTCACTGCCGGCGTCGACGCGCACGACGTCGACGCGTACCGGGGGCTGCAGGACGCTGTCGCGGCGCTGATCGGCGGGTTCGACAACCCGCTCTACACGGCGACCGAAGCGGCGGTGCGTGGACGAGTGAAGTTCCATGCCCCTGCGCCGGACGCGACCATCGACTGGGACGCGGCGGCCGCGACGGCTGGCGCACTCGCGAAGATCTGACGGCCGGCACTCGGCACGGGGTGCGACGTATCGCGGACTGTTGCCTGCGCCGTCGTGTTCCCAGGGCTACGGTCACGCGCAGGGGTCTCACCAGCTCCTGCGCGGACCGGAGTCGAGATCACCTCCTCCGGTCCGTGTACACAGCCAGCGGGCTCGTGGAGATCGTGCGGTGAACGATGGGCTATCGCACGCTCTAGAGATCGCCGCTGAGCTCGAGTCCACCCGTATCAACTTCGCTTCCAGACGTCGAATCCTGCCCGGGAACCGACGGTGGGGCGTAAACGGACCGCTTCAAGGACCCGATGTCGGGCGGTGGGTCCGGGCCACCCGAGCTGGCCTGCTCTGCCGAGAGGGGCGTGATGGTTCAGAGCCGGGCGTGATGGGTAGGGTCCGTTGCGTGCACATCTCGCAGAAGACCGTCGGCTATCTCATCTAACGCGTGGCTGCGAAGAACTCGCAAGCCACCCTCGGCAGCTTCCTGATGCAACACAGTCTGGGGGGATGCAGACCCGGGATCCGAGAATCGTAAATCCTTGTCGGTGAGCGTGGCCAAGCGCTCGAGCCTTGCTCTCGAGGCGGCTTTCGCGAACGGGAAGGAAGGTGAACTCGTCGACCTCGCTGCTACCGTCTTGCGCAATCACGAAGACGGGCCTAGCTCGCCTGAGTGGGTGCGACAACTACTGGAGTCGCTGCGTACCGATGGGTTCACCTGCACCCCAGAGTCGACGCTGGTTGCTGCCACGGGTTGGGGTACCCCAACCACCGAGGTTCGGTGGACAGTAACCCCTCTGGGCTACACCGCGCTGCCGGTCACCACGCTCTCGTCTGACCTCGCAGCCCAGCTCAACACGAAGGGCTTCACGACAGCTGCCGGACACTACGACCAGGCGTTGAACGCTTTCCGCGCGCGGAACTGGGCAGCATCCAACGGTCAGCTGCGCACAACATTCGAGTCTGTGTTGGTGGAGCTCGCCACAGCTCATACCGGAACCACCCCAACCCGCGGCGGTGGCGAAGCGATCGATGCGCTGGCAGGAAAGGGCTTGCTGCCTTTCGGGCCGAATGAGTACGTTCGCGGGCTCTGGAAGCTGAGCCACAAGGCAGGTTCGCACCCGGACTCAGTGACGAGGAAGATGCCCACCATCGGATGTACGCGGTCAGTGCGATCGTCGGCTGGCTGATTCGCTCCTACACATGAGCGTGTGCGCTTTGAACCGTGCCTGCCTGAAGGTGCTGGTGTCCGGCTAGCGATCGGTCAGCGGGCCGTGGTGTCAGTGTCCAGCGTGGTACGCGTCACGAACGACCTGGCTGATTCGGCCGCGAGAGGACACTTCGTAGCCGTTGGCGGCCGCCCACTCGCGGATCTTGCCAAGCTCCTCGGAGTTCCCGCGCTTCGGGGCGCCGCTGGAGGAGTTTCGACTGGTGCGAGCGCCCGTCTTGCGTGCGGCAGCGATGTAGTCCGAGAACGCGTCGCGGAGCTTGTCCACGTTGTCGTCGGTCAGATCGATCTCGTAGTTGGTGCTGTCGAAGCCGAACGTGATTGTGCGGCCCTTGCCGTCTTCGATGGTCTCACCGGTGAGGTCATCGACAAGGTGTGTGGTGACTTTCTGAGCCATGGCGGAGACTGCCTTTCGCTAGAGAACGCCTCCACCTTGGCACATCTGACGGCTCCTACGAGGATTTCCACTTCGGATAGCTGGTCGCTATCGGAAGGGATACCGTATTCCGGTCTGTAATCACACCCCCGCGGGCAGGCCACCTGCGTAAGTTGAGCGCGGAGATGGTGATGCGGTGTGCCGTCACCAAGCCGCATCACGCTCGCATCCCGCCGGCTTACGTCCGGCGCGACCGTGCCAGTGCGTCGAGCAGGTTGTCAGCGTCATTTGCCTGTGCGGGCCCCAAACCGAGAAGGTCACGTGCGTGGTTCAACACGTTGAAAGCCTCCTCGTCTCCCTGTGCTTGGGCTTCGAGGATCAGGTCAGAAAGAGCCGCGTGAGCCTCATCGCGGGCCTGCTGCCTGCCAGCCATGTTGTAGCCGCGAAGCGATCGGCTGGCGCGCGTGAGGGTCGCGCTATCGAGAGTCATGGTTACTTCACGAGGTCGGTACGGCGCACCCAAGCGGGAAATTCGCCGTTGAGCTCGACAGCGAGCCGTTCGAGCTGATCGCTCTCAGCATCGGGAGCGATCTCTGACAGAGCGTCTTCGGTTTCAACGCGATCGTACGAGCCCCAGTTGTAACCGTCCAGTCCGGTCGATTCGAGAAACAACCCGGCGTTGTTCGGGTCTACGAACGTTTCGCGAAACTCGGTCTTGATCTTGTCGTCCGTCATGGCTTCTCCCTGTGGTGAAGCAGAACCATTCTGCTTGCTGCTCCTATCTTGTCGGCTATTTACTGAGGGCGCTATCAAGTCGGTTCGGCGATGTGCGCGCTTACGACGGCGGCTCATCCGGATGCGCGCTGTAGGTCAACGCAAGCCCCGCGCCTACCAAGACGGGCCCCAGCTTGACTACCGGTCGCGGTCTGGACGGCGAGCCTCGCTGGCCGTGACCGTCTGTGTCAGGCGTCGACTGTGATGCCGAGGCTGATCCACCCGTCGGGGATCGACTGCCGGTCCGCCGCGAGGGCGGCGGCGTAGTTCGGTCTGGACGCTTCGTGCGGCTGGATCTCGGTCGACCTGGCGACGGCGCGGACGGTGATGTTCCCGGCCGCGGTTGAGCTCATCGTGTTCGTCTGCACGACGTCGTACCCGGTCAGGTTCAGGCCGTCGATGGCGCGGGCATGGGCGGTGCTCTGGTCGTCTGCGTGGCCGTCGGCGGTGATGGTGTTCGTGGAGCGGATGGTGCCGCGGACGGTGGTCATGGATCCATCGTCGCAGCGGGATCCGACACCGCTGGTGTCGGCGGGCGCGGTCATCATCGGTGGCATGCCCGGACACCGGTGGGCGCCGCCCATTCACCCCGATCCGCCCGAGGACCAGCCCCTCGGTGTCGACGCCCCGCTGGCGCCGGAGCGAGTGTCCGGGTACCCAGCGGTGTGGGCGCGGGTCGAGTTCACCCGGTCGGACCCGCAGACCTGCCCCGGGTTCGTTGAGCAGGCGGACGCCGACACCGTCTACGTGCAGCTGGTCCACATGTGCTTCGTGCACCACGTGTGGCTACCCCTCGAGCGGATCAAGAAGCGGGCTCTGAAGCCTCACGGGCGCCGCTGATGGGCGTGCGCCGGCGTGGCCGCTGGGTGCCCGAGGAAGCCGTGTCGCTGCCCGCAGACGCCCGCGGAGGCCCCGCGGGCGACGTCGTCCCGGCAGCGTCCGTGCACGCGTGGATCCGCACCTACCGCGGTGTCGATCGCCGCGTGGAAGCGAAGGCGATCGCCGCGACCGCGGCGTGGGTGTGGAGGGCCGCTGTGAAGCACCGCGTGGAGCTCTCAGCGACGTCATAGCCGCCGCGGTTGCCGACGTCGGGGCTCGTGCGTACCGTGATGGTCTGCGCCCGGACCATTCCCCCCAGTGGCTTCGGGCGCCGCGGCTCGAGCAGCCCCCCAACTTCGCTCGAGCTGCAGCCGGCCCCGGTCTGTTCCCCCTAACAGGCCGGGGCCGCTTAGCTTTCGCCAGGAGAGTCGAGAACACCGCCGGCAGCGAGCCGTGCGCCGTCGCGCGGGTTCATCACCAGCACGGTGCCTGGCTTCGGTTCGAACTTCGCCGAGCCGGGTTTGAAGCCATCGAAGGCCGACGGCTTCGCTTTGTCCCACTGCACACTGATTGGCACACGGATGTCGAGCGCGATTCGACGCTTCGCCCACTCCGCCTCGACGACTGCGCCTACACCCTGGACAAGGAAGCTCGTGGCCCGGATGCACTCTTCCATCGTCACGAGTGCGTCTTCCTCGAGGAGCATCGCTGCAGGCGAATCCGAGGATCGGACGGACTGCAGGTTGCTCATCTGCGGGTGACGGTGGAGTTTCCGGTGAATGGTCCAGCCAGTCCTCTTGTCTCCCTCGAAGAAGATGTAATTCGTCGACTGCTCGCGATGCACGGCGGTGTTCCGAGCGTCGAGCATCCAACGCAGCCAGCCGGAGGGCCCGGCTGCCATGTAGGAGCCGCTGATCCCGCGCAGAATCTGGTGCTGCAGCTCGGCCAAGTGTTCGGGTGCAGGCCGCATGGCCTTTTTCAGGCTGTCACTTCGACCTTCGGTCGGGAAGTTCGCGTCGTCGGACGTGGGTAGCAGCGCGGGCATGTCTGCACGCCGTACGTTCATCCTCAACCCACTGACGGCGACACAGACGGCAGCTGTGCAGTCGAGTGCGGCACCCAGCGCTGTGAAGAGGGCTTGTTGATGAGCGTTGAGGCGCGTGCTGAGCTCCTCGATGTGCTGCCCCGCCGGCATATAGTTCGTGCTTTGCGACGCGGAACCCTGACTGGAGATCCAGAGGATGAGCGCGTTGTCCGACTTGTAGCGCGCCTCGCGGTATGACTCGAGCTGCACGAGCGCACTATGCAAGTTCGAGCGGACGCTCCTGGCAGCTCCGAGAACGTAGTCGCGGAGATCCGCACCACCCGGATCGTGTGGGTCGTGACGCCAGATGATCGCGTGCAGATCGCCGGCAAGCATGGACTCCATCTGCTCTGACGCGTCGACGCCCGGTTGGATGAGCGCTGTCTCGAGCACGTGTGACTCCTCGTCGTTGGAAAGCTTCGCCCGGCCTGCGCCTGCGCACCCATCCCAGGACCGCCTTCGGCGGGCTGTTCTGACTGAGGGGAGCCGGCAAGCCGGCCAGTGCTTGTCGAACCCCCAGGGGGTTCGTTGTTTGCCCGGGAAGCCTTCGGCGATTGTACGGACGAGGTTCCGGGCCGCAAGCCGTCGCCACCGCCGCACGCGAGAACTTTCGACCGGCACCGTCGTGTGGAGCTCCTTCGTCGGTGGACGGCGCCGGTCGAAACTTCTCGGAGCGTCGCCGCTTTGGGCTTGCACCCCGGCTCCTCGTCCTATCGGCACTTCGTGCCTTCCCGGGCAAACAACGAAAGGGAGAGGAAGAGGAAATGAAGTTGATGGGTATTCGAGCGACCGCAGATGGTGCGGTTGAAGGCGTCGTTGTGAACGCGGCGCAGTCCACTCTGCAGGGCACGCGGGAGCAGATCGGGTGCCGCCTGGTGGACGTGGTCCGCCTTGAAGATCGGATCGATGCGTGGATCGATGACGAGGGCATGTACGCGGGGGAGCGCAACGACCTCGCCACCGTGGCGGCGGTTGCTCTCGGGCGTTCCCGGGCGGCGTCGCCGCTGTTCGGGACGGTCCTGTTCCTGACCTACGACGAGGCCGGGGACACCCGGTCGCTGTCGCCAGATCAGTACACGGCCGTCATGCGCGCCTTCCAGCACGCACGGACGGCGCTCACCCGGGCGGAAGCACTGTCCGCAGTGTTCCGCCAGCAGTAACACCCAGCAGTCCCACCCATAGAAAAGACCGGGTGCGGAGTTCCCGACAATCACTACTTGCCAGGACCCGCACCCGGTCACTACCGGAAAGCGTAGCAAACGAAATGACCATGACTGAGAACATCACCGTCACCCACCTGACGGACCAGCCCCAGACCGACGCACCGACCATTGAGGCTGCACCGGCCGCGGCCGGGGTGGCCCTGGTGGAGGTCACCGCAGCCGATGTGGTGATCGAGGACAACGTCCGCACCGCGGCCGACCTCGACCCCGCGTTCCTGGCCTCCGTGAAGCAGCACGGGGTGCTCCTGCCGACCATCGGCTACCGGAACGCCGACGGGGCCGTGGTGGTCCGCGACGGCCAGATGCGCGTCCTCGCCGCCCGCGAGGCCGGGACCACCGTCCCGGTGTTCGTCACGGCCCGTGGGGACAGCACCGCCAAGCGGATCGCGGAGCAGTTGGTCGCCAACGAGCGCCGCACCGCCCTGACGGACGGTGACCGGCTCGCCGCGTACCGCCAGTTGGAAATCGAGGGCCTGTCGGTCACCGCGATCGCCCGCGAGACTGGCACGAAGCGTGACGCTGTGAAGCGGACCCTCACCGTCGCGAAGTCGGACGCCGCGGCCACGGCCGTTGCGTCCGGGCAGGCGACGTTCACCCAGGCGCTGCTCCTGGCCGAATTCGACGGCGACGACGAAGCAGTCACCGAACTGACGGAGTGGATTGCGGAGGGCTACGACGACGACGAACTGGCCCACGTCGCTGCGCGCCTCCGCCGTGACCGGGAGCGTGCCGCCGCGGTGGACGCGCTCACCGCGGAACTGACCGCAGCGGGCAAGCGGGTGGTAACCGATGACGACGACTACGCGCCCCTGTCCCGGTTCACCAACGCCAGTGACGACGTGATCGCCTACGACGATCGAACCCCGATCACCGAGGACGAGCACGCCGAGTGCCCCGGCGCGGCGTACGAGGTGCGACAGTACGGCGAGGTCGTCGCCGTCCCCGTGTGCGCGACGCCGAACGTCCACACGCTCCGCGTCGGGCGCATCGGCGTCGGCGTCCCGGCGTCGGCCCCGGCCGAGCCGAAGTCCGACGCGGACGCCGAAACCGAGGCAGAGGAACGGAAGGCTGCACGTCGGCTCCTGGTCGCCAACAACAAGGCGTGGGACGCCGCCGACGACGTGCGCCGCGAGTTCGTTGCGACGCTCCTGCAGCGCAAGAACGCGCCGAAGGACGCCGCCCGGTTCCTGGCGATCGCGCTCACGCGCCACGCCAACACCCGGTACGCCTCCGGCATGGTGAGCGCCAGCGGTCTGCTCGGCATCGAGTCGAGCGGATGGGACGGCGACACGCTCTCCCAGTGGGTCGAGCAGCACCCCGCGAAGGGGCTGCACGTGTCCCTCGCCGTCGTGCTCGCCGGATTCGAGAACACGGCGAACCGCGAATGGTGGCGCACCCCGGACGCCGACTCCCGCGGCTACCTGGGCCAGTTGGCCGCGTGGGGCTACCCGCTCAGCCAGGTCGAGAAGATCGCCGCAGGCATCCAGCCCGACGCAGAGCCGGAGGACGGCGAGGCCACGCCCGCCGAGTAGGTGAACCAGCGTGGGGGTCGCAACGAGTGGCCCCCACGCCCACCCGGCACCGGTTCGTGTCCCATCCCGGCCCGCAGGTGTCCCATCGGGCCGTCCTGGTGTCCGTGGGCCGCGCGACGGCTCCGCCGCCGCGGCAAGGGGCTCCGCCCCCTCCCCGACCCCGGCGCTGCTCGACGGAGCTCGCAGCGCCACGGCACCGCAGAGCGGTGCCGCGATCAAGAGCGCTCAGGGGGAGACGAGATCCTCGGTCGTCGACGTCGTCGTCGACGTCGACGTCGACGTCGACTCACGCGGGCGTGTGATCCAGGCGAGCTGATGCTCGTCGCAGAACCGGCCCGGCAGCTCGGCCCCGGTGTCGAGGTCGACCGGCTCCCATGCCTCCGGTTCCGCCGGATCGGTGCACCCGTCGACGTCGCACGCCACCAGGTCCGCCGGCTGCACCCAGAACGAGTGCAGCACCTCGATCCTCAGACCAACGCCCGCGTCAACGTCGACGTCGGCCGGGGGAGCGGCGTCGTCCTGCGCGCGCAGGACGACGCTCGGGTTGCCCTGGTTCCTGGGCCGGCCCTTCCGGGCACCGCGGCGAGATCTCATGCCCCGGATGCTGCCAGCAGCGTCTGTCCAGCCCCGACCGACATGCCGAACAACGAGGGCCCTCCACGGCTCATCTCCGGCGGGCGTACTGACTTCGAATGGTGCGCGGCGGCCCACTGATTGAACGGATCAAGCTGCCTGAAACGAGCCGTCCCGGTAGGCGTACCCGTTTGGACCAGGCTCCCGCATCGAGTTGATCGCCTCATCGAGGTGGACGGAGAGGAGACTGAAAGCGCCGAGCTCTGAGAGATCGCGGTTCCGATTGAGTTCGAGCAGGCGCGCCCCCTGCGTCAACTCGGGCCACGCGTCCTGCAGCTCCGCTTCGGCTATGCGAACCGTGACCGTCCGCGGCCAGTCAGACCCCTGTTCCGTCATACGGTGCTTCGGCGCGACGGTGATCGTGCTGTCACTGTACTGGACGGCGACTACGTCGCTACGTGCTGCGAACCAGATGAACAGTTCGCGGTGGATGCTGCGGAAGGACGGCTCTGCCATGGTGAGGTGATCATCTCAGCAGTGCGGGTCGCTCGCACGTCCATTGAGGAAGTACGAGGTGATGATGTTGTCGTTTCCTTGCCCGACGGGAATGATCGTGTCGTAGGCGCGAACCACCTCACCATCGTTGTTCTGACGCACACAGAGATATCCGTGGTAGGTATCTTTGTTGTCAGCCGGAGTGATCTTGGTGGATGGTGAGATGAGGTTTTCAGCAGTGATGGTCTCCATGAAAGAGTCCCACGTTCCGGGCTGAGCGTACTTCGCCCGAACGTTCTCCCAATCCTGGCCATGACCCTTGTTGATGTGACGAAGACCGAACGTGGCCTGCGTGCCGCACCGGAGATGTGCCACAGAGCTGGTGCCAGGTTTCCGGTCCCAATTCTTCAGCGGAGTGTCTGCCTTGGCACCGGTGCCGCAGTTGGGCGACACAAGGAAGCTTGAACCGATGGTGCTCGTGTTCGCATCGACCCCGGGGACATAGACGGTGTAGCCGCCAGCGTTGGCATCGACGTCCGCGGCGTTTGCAGGAAGCGCGATGCCTGCCACCGCAACTGCGGCGGCAAGGGCACCGAGAAGAGCGAGACGGCGTGAACGACGGATCATGACCTCCCCTTTCAGTACTGATGAGTCGGGAACAGCGTGCACCCGTATTCGCCTTCCATGGGTAAACGATCGGTGATGATCACGTGATGTTCCACTCAGGTCCAGTCGTTCGAGTCGGTGCTGAACCACCACCGCTTCGCGGCGAGCCGGGATGACATGGCGCGGTAGATGCGCAGCCCTGCATTCACGTTGACTCCCCGCGCGTAGCAAAGCAGCCTCAATGCTCCCGGGGATTCCCAGCCCTTCCGCCGTTATCGATACCCCAGCCGCACGTTCGGCAATGCCATGCCTTGGTGCCAAACAATGCAGATGCATCTGTTGAAAACTGGTGTGCCGCCGGGCGGAAAAATGGTATAGAAATGTGCGACAAAAGGGTGCCGATTTGGCTCGAGAGTTGTAGAATAGAAGCATGCAACGGGGGAGGGGCCCCCAGTGCGTCACAATCTTTCGGAAGGTGATTTCGATGAGCATCACGGTTTACACCAAGTCTGGTTTCTGCGGCATGTGCCTGGCCACCGAGCGTGCCCTCGACTCTGCCGGTATCGAGTACACCGAGGCGATCCTCGACGACGTCGACCAGGCACAGATCGACGAGTGGAAGACCACCCTTGGAATGCACGCCCCGATCGTCGTCACCGACACGGAGACCGGCTCATGGAGCGGGTTCCGCCCCGACAAGATCGGCGAGCTCGCCACCGTCTGCACCTCGATCACGGCCGCGTGATGACGATGACACTCGAACGGGCTGATCAGCGCCGATTCACTTTTGCGCGCGACATCGCGGCCCCAACGACCAGCGCCGAGCCGGTAGCTGATGTGTTCGCGTCACCCGCAAACCTCGATGAACTCGCTGCACCACCGGCCGACCACCGCGAGGTCGAGATCCCGATGGGAGAGTTCACCGAGCGAGAGTGGGCGATCTTCCGGCAAGGGCAGCGGTGGGGGTACGAGTCCCGCCAAGCGGAGGTCGACGCGGCTTGGAATGCCTTCAATGCCGCTGACTTCGACGCCGACCGGTACTACCGTGCCGCCTACGACCACGACAACCACGACTGCGCCATCCACGCGAACAAGGGCCGATACCAAGGCGCCGCAACTAGGCTCCTGCACTGGGTCGACGACACCGATTGCGATCCCCACGAGCCTTGACCAGGGCTTCATGATCGGAACCGGACTATGCCACGACCGAGCTCGCCGCATCCGGCGCTCGGCAAGAACGAGCGTGAAGTTGAGCGCGGCCCGCAGCGTGCTCACGCAGCCCCGACACCAGGTGCCAAAACCGAGATACTGACATAATCTATATTATCGGCTAGCCCTAGCCGGGGCTCATATCCGGGCTAAGCCCGCGGCTAAGTTACGAGCCGTAGCCACGGCAGCCGCGCCCACCCGTTCGACGCGCTGCGACTCAGCGGGCTCTAACGCGCAGAGTCGGTTAACCACAGCGAGATCTCCGGGAGCGCGGTTACACCTCGTGCGTGATCATGGCATCAGAGACCGGATGCCTCGACTCTCTAGTAGCGCATTGCGCAGGTGGGATGTGCCGCCCGGCGGACGACATACCCCACCTGCGTGGCGTTCCGAGCGCGCTATCTCGCCGCCCGTGCGACGATGCGATCGTGCTGCTTGTCGGTGGGCACGCTCTCTGCAACCCAGCCGTCGATCTGGTCCTTGATCCACTGCGACAAGATCGCTGATTCCAGCTTCTTCACGCAGTGCACGTCGACCAAGTTCTCGCCCGGCTCCAGACCGTCTTGCGGGTCCGTCGGATGCGCCGGAATGTTCGGGCACAACCAGACGCCGGCGACGCGCAGCGCCATGATCGTTTGCGGGTTAGCGATCGCGGCGACTGCGGCGCTGGCGGCTGCACGAAGTGCCGAGCGAATTGCAGCGCGGACAACGGCGGGCACCTCATCGCCGAGCAGAGGGATCGCGGCTTCGAGGACGAGGTCCCCGATTCGGTCGCCGACGACTTCGGTCACTTTCTCCGTGCCGATGTCGTGGATCTGCAGCACACCCGCGATCAGTGCACAGAACACATGCTCCTCGGCGAACCAGTCCGACACGCGCCGCTTAGTGTCTTCCGGCCATTCGTCCTCGTCGTCGGCGCCGAGGTTCATTATGTGGTCCGCGATGGACTCTGCGAGCGAACTCGTTGAAGCGCTCACAACCGACCGCAGCACTTTGACCGCGCCGAGCGGGTCGTCGCCAGTCCACGCGTCAATGAGCCCTTCAGTGACACGTGCGCCGACGAAGTCGCTTATTGCGATTTGCCATGGCTCCTGGTTCGCGTCCGGCTCGCCCGCCGCCGGGGCGAGCCGGTTCGCCTTCTGGCGCGCCTTCACGGCGAGGCTCGAAGCGCGCCGGGCACGTTCTACAGGTTCCGTTTCGTTCAAAGCGGCGAGGCGGGTGGAGTGCGGCACGCCGTGGAGCTCCCGACGGCAGCCCACGGAATTCTTCATCCCGCACTGACACTTGTCCTTCGGGGTGAGTACCGAGCGTGCACAGTGCGCGTCGTGTGTCACGAGTTCACCGCCTCCGGCTGCGCCGCGCGTGCGAGCTCCGGGTGCAGGTCCCCCGGTGTCCCGTGCTCGGTCTCCTGCTCACCTGCGCCCTGCGAGCTGGTCAGCCGCGCATGTTCCGAATGGGTGTCGACGACCTCGCGGTTGGTGTCGAGGGGCTTCGCCCGCGGTACCTGACGTACGGCAACGCCGATCCGCGCCGCCACTTCATGACGGGTGACGCCGGTGGCGAGCATCCGTGCGATCACCGACGTAGCCTTCTCCCGTTCGCCTACGACGCGCTCAGCTGCGCGCGCACGAATCTTTGCGACTTCCTGCTCCGCGGCCACCTCGATGGCATCTACCGCGTCGCTGGCGACGAAGTACTCGACGGCGAGCTCTTCGAGCTGGTCCTGTCGCCGGCGGAACTCGGCCGCACGCTTGGCGGCACGCTCACGCGCGGCCTTCCGGGCCGCGGCCTGCGTCGTTGACTTCCGGTTCTCTGCCATATCGATCCCTCCCGATCGTGCTTGGCCGCTCACGCGACCTAACGGCTACTGCACCGGCCGCGAGCGGCCGGAAGCGGGCCGGCGTGCGCCGGGCCGTGTTCATCCGAGCCACAGCCGTACCCGGCTCTGGCTCGGATGCTGCCTTCGACGCACTCCCAACCAGATGTAACGACTTCCCTCGTTCCTCAGTCGTCGAAGCATCAGGTCTTCGTGGTCTCAACCAGCATCCGCGCTCACTATAGCTCGCGTGCTAGTTCCCCTCATCCTTCGGTCCACTAGCTGTCACACCATTGGCATTATGAATGACTTGGGTACCCTTGCCGTATGTTCGCCACCGCAGACCGTCCCGCTCTGGGGGTCCGCTGATGACGATGAGCCTGCACGTGCTGTCCACGGGGGACGGCTACACGTACTACACGTCCGAGGTTGCGACCGGCGACGTCCGCCGGGCGCAGGGCCGCGAGATCGGCGACTACTACACCGTCGAGGGGAATCCTCCGGGGCAGTGGATCGGCGGCGGCATTGGCCTCCTCGGCATGTCCGGTGAGGTCACCGAGGAGCAGATGAAGGCCCTCTTCGGCGAGGGCCTCCACCCCAACGCGGAGGCCATGATCGCCGCGTCGATGGAGGCCGGGAAGAGCTACGAGGACGCGGAGAAGGACGCCCGGCTCGGTCGGGCCCCGCACCGCATGTCGGCGTCGTCGACGAAGCTCGCCGCCGCGATCAAGGAGGCCGAGGACCGCTTCGAGCGCACCCGCCACCGTGAGCCGGACGCGTCGGAACGCTCGCAGCTGCGCACCGCTGTCGGTGCCCAGGCGTTCCGCGACGCGAACGGCCGGCCGCCTGCGGACGGTGAGGAACTGGGGAAGTTCATCACCGCCGCGACCCGGTCGGACCGGAACACCGTCTCCGGGATCGACCTGACGTTCTCCCCGCCGAAGTCCGTATCGATCGCGTGGGCCGCGGCGATCGCCCAGGACGACCACGTGACCGCGCGGCTGATTGAGCAGGCGCAGGAGCGCGCCATTGCGGACTCGATCGCGTGGCTGGAGGAGAACGCGATCGCCACCCGCGCCGGCGTGAACGGTGTCCGCCAGCTCGACGTCGACGGCGGCCTGATCGCGACGAAGTTCCGCCACCACGACTCCCGCTCCGGGGACCCGCAACTCCACGACCACGTGGTCGTCGCGAACCGGGTCCTTGGCTCGGACGGGAAGTGGCGGACGCTGGATTCGAAGCTGCTGCACCGGCAGGCGATGGCCGCCGCAGCGATCCACAACCGTGCCGTCATGGACTACGTCTGCGAGCTCACCGGCGCCACCACCCGCGCCCGTGTCCTCCGCGCCGGCGACCCGCCCGTGGTCGAGCTTGCCGGTGTCAGCGACGACCTCATCGCCGAATCGTCCACCCGTTCCCGTGACTCACGGAAGGTCGCCGCGGACCTCGAGCGGGACTACCGACGCGACCACGGACGCTCCCCGGACCGCGCCACCCGACGGAAGATCGCCCAACAGGCGGTCCTCGCGACCCGGCCGAAGAAGGAGCACATCCGCCCCGTCGCTGAGGTGGCAAAGACCTGGTTCACCGCCGCCCGCAAGAGCACCCGACGTCAAGAGCTCGAGGTCGGCGCGCTCCTCGGACGAGGGCTCAGCTCCGATCCGGACACTCCGTTCGACCCGGAGGACGCCGCACGGACGATCCTCGCGAAGGTGTCCGAGGATCGATCCACGTGGGGCGTCAACAACGTCCAGATCGCCGCCGAGCAGTGGGTGAACGAGCATCGCGGGATGCCGGGCTTGGACAGTAAGACCGGCGCCGCGGTCATCACGAAGACCGTCATCGACGGCCACTCCATCCGCCTCACCCCGCCGCCGGCGCACGGCACGTTCCAGCCGGTCGCGATGCGCGACGGATCCTCCCCGTACGTGTCCAAGGGCGCCGTGGTGTTCTCATCGCAGGCCGTGTTCGACGCCGAGCGGATCATCCTCGACGCCGCGAAGGACCACACCCTCGGCCCCGTCCGCGCCGACACGTTCGCCGCTGCGAAGGCGGAGCACGGTGCCCACCTCGACGCCGGACAGGCCGCTCTCGCCGCCGCGTTCGCGTGCGACCCGGTGCGGGTCATGGTCGGTGTCGGCCCCGCCGGCACCGGGAAGACGACCGCACTGAAGGTCGCCGCCCGTGCGATCGAAGCCGAGGGCGGCCGCATTATCGGGCTGACTCCATCCGCCGCGGCAGCCGCGGTCATGTCCGACGCCGTCGGCATCAAGGCCGTCACCCTCGACAAGTTCCTCGTCGGCACCACCCTTGAGCAGCTGCTCGAGGCGAAGTCGATCACCGGCGACATCGACCTCCGCCGCGGCGACGTGATCGTGGTCGACGAAGCCGGCATGGCCGGCACCGTGAACCTCGCCAAGGTGGTGCGCATCGCGGAACTCACCGGCGCGCACGTGCGGTTCATCGGCGACGACAAGCAGCTCGACGCCGTCGCCTCAGGCGGGATGCTCCGCCTCCTCGAGCACGAAGTCGGCGCAACCTACCTCGACGAGCTCCACCGGTTCAGCAACCCCGATGAAGCGGCCGCGACCCTCCTCCTGCGTGACCCGACGGTCAAGGACCCGTGGGCGTGGCACCTCGCCAACCAACGGGTCGTCGGTGGCGACGCGGACAAGATGGCCGACCACGTCTTCAACGGCTGGCAGCAGGACATCGACCAGGGGCTCGACGCACTCATGGCCGCCCCCACCCGTGCGCAGATCGCCGAGCTCAACGCCCGCGCGCAGGCGTACCGGTTCACCACCGGCGAGGTCCACGGTCGCCGCAGCGCAGCCCTCATGGACGGCTTCGACGCGCACGTCGGCGACCGGATCGTGACTCGGAAGAACGACTACAAGCAGCGCATGCACCGCGGCCGGGAGTTCGTGAAGAACGGCGACCGGTGGACCGTGAAGCGTGTCCACGACGACGGCTCCCTCGACGTCGTGCACGCCGGCCACGGCGGCAAGCTCCGCCTGCCCGCCGACTACGTCAATCAGCACACCCAGCTCGGCTACGCCCGCACCACCCACGGTGAGCAGGGCAACACCGGCGACACCATGTGGCAGATGGTCGACGCCTCCACGTCCCGGAACGCCGCCTACGTCGGCGGCACCCGCGGCCGCCACCGCAACACCTTTGCCGTCATCACCGAACCCGGCCAGGACATGCGCGACGTCCTGACGAAGATCGCCGGGAACGTCGACCCGAACCTCACCGCCCACGAAAGCTTGCGCATCGCCCAGCGCGACGCGGACCGCATCGTCACGCTCGCCGACCAGTACGCGGACCTCACCCAGCAGGCCGACCGGATCCGGTTCACCGCGGCCGCGGAACAGGCCCTCGGCGTCGACGTCACCAACAGGCTCGGCGGTGAGGACACCTGGGGTGTCACCGTCGCCGCGATGCGCCGCGCCGAGCGGGCAGGCCTCGACCCCGCCGACGTGTTCTACCGGGCATGGGCCGAACGTCCCGTCGACGACGTCGACAACGTCCCAGCCGCACTCGGCGCGCGCATCACCGCGCTCACGAAGCAGTGGGAGCACGAACACCCACAGCCTGATGTCGAACCCACCGTCCCGACATGGATCGCCGACACGGCACCCATCCGCTCGCCCCACCTCCCGCAGGCATGGCGGGACGAGCTCCAGGAACGCCACGACCACCTCCGCGCCCGTCTCACGGAGCGCGGTGAAGCGATCGCCGCCGAGCAGCCCGCATGGGCAGCGCAGCTCGGCTCCGTGCCCGCCGAGCCCGATCGGCGAGCGGCGTGGGTGCGGCTCGCCGCGGAAGTCGACACCTTCCGCGACCGCCACAACGTCCTTCTCGAGGAGCACAACGCAATCCCCGCCGTCCGCCGCGGCGAGGGCGTCGGGAAGGACCTGCAGGAGCGAATCGTGGCAGCCCACAAGTCGCAGGTCCTCCGCGAACAAGCCGCGGACCGGAAGGATCGCCTCGCCGCGATCCGTGGCCGCGACTCCGACGCTGCCCGCCGCCGTCGCGAGGCGTGGGAGCAGGCCCACGGCCGCCAGGTGTCGACCGGACGTCCGAAGGACGCCGGCAGCGGACGAGACCTGCCGTCGGTGCCGACGCGCGACAACGAGCGCGAACGCTGAGTCGACATACCTGGACCCAGCACTTGAGGCAGACTGCTCAGATGAACGCGTCGCGCTCGAAGCCGAAGGGGACTGGGCTCCACGGGCGGGGTCGGTGGCGTCGAGCCTTTCCAGGAACGCCGGCTCACGTGCACGCGAACCTTCGGGATTTTGAGAAGCGCCTTGCGGCATACCGAGGCGCAAGCGAGCCGGCCCGGGCCGAAGCCCGGGCCGTCCTGCGGAGACGCGCTGCGGAGTACGGCAGCTCCTTGCCGGGGGCGGTCCTCGGCGCGGGGCTCGCAGCGCTTGTGGCCCTCATCAGTCTCATCGGCACGTACACGATCTTCCTCATGCAATCCGGCGTTGGTGCTGCGCGCGATGCCCAAGTGCGAGCCGACGCCCTGAACGACGCTGGCAAGCTCGACGAAGCAAAAACATCGCTCAGTGCAACACTGCGAGGCATGGAGGGCCTGCTGAACACCGGCGGTGAACTTCTTGTTCAGATCGGCGTAGCCGTCCTCGCTGGGGTCTTCACCGCCTGGATCATCGCTCGCGATCACGCCGCGTCCCAAGCCATCGCGACTGCTTGGCTCGAGGCGTACCTAGAAGTCGAGAAGGCCCCTACTGAACCCCCTTCTCAGCGGCGATGGCTGCGCGGATAATCGCCGTTATGTCAGAGTCCACATACGCGCACCCCAAGCGGCTTGGATCGGCCTACTTTCCCTCGGCGGGGTCCGTCGAACCGCATCCGCAGTGCCGGTAGCTCGCGTGAAGACGAATGGCTGCAGCACGTACGTCGGCCGACGGATGGGTTGATTGGAAGAACAGCGCCGACGGTGACAGCTCGGTGCTCGGGTCCAGCCCCTCCAGCGCCAACCAGGCATCACCAGCGCGATGCGCAGCCTCGATGTCGCAGCGAAGCTCCAAACGTTGAAGAAGTTGACGGTGCACCAGCCCAGAAGTCGGAAGGAACGCGCCCGCCCCAAACGACGCGCACACCACGTGCACGAGCAGGACGTTCGTCTGTGGGGCGGCTGCGATCGCCAGGAAAAGACTGCCCAGCAGCAAACCGCCCGCCGCCCCCAGCGCTGCAGCAAGAACCCCGAACGCACCGACGTACCGCTGCCACCGCGGCACACCGAGCCGGATATGCGCAAGCTCGTGAGCAAGGGTGCCCCGAAGCACGCGCGGATCGGGGTACTCGACCGTGCTGATCGCAACCTCGATCAGGCGGACCTCTGGCGCCGTGTGCGCCGATCCCGGGGGATCATCCGAAGCCGACACGACCACTTGGAAACCTTCCACACCCATCTCCCCCGCGACGAGCAAGGCCACTTCCTCCGCGCGGCGCTGTGCACGTCCGAGCCTCGTTGACCGATCGGTCGCTCTGCCCGACTTCATCACGTCATCCACACCCACGGCCGGCACTGTAGCCGGGCAACAGACGACGCCACCTCGGTCTTTCGGCCTTGCCGGCGGCAGCGCCGAGAAACCCGAGATGCGCTTAACCTGCATGTTGACTCGGAGGCGGCGCGCCCTACGATGCTGAGATCACTTCAGCAAAGGACCAGCATGCGTCTCGCTCAGGCTCAGCTCACGAACTATCGATCGATCCGCGACAGCACGCTGTTCCAGATCGAGCGTGACAAGACGATCCTCGTCGGCGTCAACGAAGCGGGAAAGACGGCAGTCCTGCGTGCGCTGCAGTCGATCAACCCATCGCCAGATACCCCGAAGCTCGACTACTTGCGTGACTACCCGCGCGCTGAGCTGAACGAGATTCAGACCGGCAGACTTGCGCCCAGCGCGCTGCCTGTGGCGGAAGTACGCTTCGACCTCGAGGATGCAGACCGGCGTGCGGCGGCCGAGTTCGCACCGGTAGCCGACGACGCGTTCATCACTGTTTACCGGTATCTCGATGGCTCCCGCACTTGGACGGTCCACGGCCTCGGGCAAAAGCTTTCGATGAAGGCGGTCGCGAAGGACCTCGTTCGTATGCGCGCGTACTTGGCTACGCAAAGCGCCCCGCAGACGCTTCTGGACGAGATCGACGTACTCACTGCAGTGGACTCCGGTGCGGATCTGAACGCGCACGCCGCCGCGGTGACGGCCATGCTGAACACCGCGCTACCGCTCATCCCCGAAGGCTCGCCAGAGAGCGAGCGCTGGGACCGCCTCGAAGCTGCCGCGGAGGAGGCGAGAGGGTGGCAAAAGGCCACCGGTGCGATCTGGTCGCGGCTGCCACTGCTGGTCTACTACTCCACCTACTTCACTGTGCGTCCGCGAATCGATCTGGAGTCCCTTGCCGCCCGGCAGGAAAGAGGCGACATCGATTCCGAGTACGACTTCGGGAACCTGAGCCTGTTGAAGTTCCTTGGGTTCACAGCGCGCGAGCTCTCGGAGCTCGGCTCGGGTGCCCCGGTAAAGCCTTCCAGTTACGAAACCAACGCCGATGTTCGGAAGCAGCACGACGAGGCACTGACCGAGCACCAGCGCGAGCTCGATGACCGGCAGTACCGACTCAACGCGGCCGGTGTGAAGCTCACGCAGGACATTCGCCGCGTGTGGGGCGACGACAACGTGCAGCTGCGCATCGTTGCTGACGGCCAGTACCTCAAGGTCATGGTCGTCGACGACCTTGGCGTCGAGGTTGAACTCGACCAGCGCAGTGAGGGCTTCCGGTGGATTGTCTCCTTCTTCGTCGTCTTCAGAGCCCAGGCCGCCGACGATCTCGCGGGAGCGATTTTGCTCCTCGATGAGCCAGGGCTGAGCCTGCACGCCCTGAAGCAACAGGAGTTTCGGAAGACCGTCTCCCTCCTTGGCGTCGATAACCAGATCATCTACACGACCCACTCCCCCTTCATGGTCGGTTCAGACGAACTCGATCTGGTTCGGATCGTTGAGATGTCCAGCCGCGAAGCCGGTACGAAGGTCCACACGCGCCTCCAGGTCGATGACCCCCGGTCGATCTACCCGCTACAAGCAGCGCTCGGCTACGAGCTCGCGCAGCACATGTTCGCGCAGAAGAAGAATCTTGTATGCGAGGGCGTTACGGACATGTTCTACCTCAACGCCCTCAACGAGGCTGCCGGAGAAGCAGGAAAGCCGACTTTCCGCAACAGTCCCGCCATCATCCCCGCGGGCACGGCGAGCAAGGTGGCGTATTTCTGCACCATCTACGCCGGCCAGAACCTCAGCGTCGCTGCACTGCTCGACTCCGACACTGCTGGCGATCAGGCCGCCACCCAGGACGCCCTCGTTGCACTGCTACCCAAGAGAGCCGTGCTCCGCGCAGGTGACTTCATCGATGGTGTCAGTCACGGCGCAGAAACTGAGGACCTCCTCCGCGAGACCCTCCTCTCCCTGGCGAAGGAGCTTGGCTGGGACAGCATCAGCACGGCAGCTGCACAGCCACATCGGCCCGTCATGGACATCCTCACCTCCGAGCACAAGAACGTGTCGAAATGGAAGCTCGCCAAAGCGCTCACACTCCACCTCCGCGACGACGGCTTTGACGCGCTCACGGCCGCCGAGCAAGGTGCGTGGGAGAAGCTCGTCGCCGCCGTCAACAAGGCGCTGTGAGATCGAAGCCCACGGCCCTGCACACTGAATTCGGACGCGCGGTCCCGCACAGCTACCGGAACCTAGCGATCTGTCTTCCCGCGCGGGACAATAGAACTCTCGGAAGGAGGAACCGATGGAATCACGCGTCCTGTACCAGGACATCAAGCCCTACGACGTCCCCGCATCCCTCGGTGCCCTTCAGGGACCCTCCACAGGCGTGCTGACGCTCCCGCTGGACGTGTACTGGGGTCCCGACCCGGATGCCGACCTCGACACGCTCTCGGGCGTGACGAAGGCGTACCAGGCGATCCTTCGCGAGGGGGCTTCGGCCGTGCAGGAGACGCTGCTGAACCGCGACGTGTTGCTGCGCACGTGGGATGAGCTGCTCCTGCCCGTTCGCGTTCGGTCCCTCTGGGAGTCCCGGTTCCCGGAGCTCACCGCGTGAGCGACGACCGCGATCTCCAGTTCGAAGTAGCGCAGACGATCCTCCGCGGCGCCGATCAGCACGGGTTCGTGCTCGCCGGGTCGGGAGCGATCCGTGAGCACGGCATCGTGGACCGGCTCACCCGCGACGTCGATCTGTTCACCAACCGCTACGACGCAGCCGAGTTCGACCGTGCCGTCACCGAGGCCAGCACCGTCCTCGCGGACGCCGGCTACGTCGTGGAAGAGCGTCGACGGGCGGAGTACTTCGCACATCTGAACGTCACCGCGACGGATGGCCGCCAGGTCGACGTCGACTTCGCCTACGACTGGCGCGGCGCCGAACCCGCCCGGCTGCAGGTGGGCCCGGTGCTATCGGTGGACGACGCCGTGGCGTCCAAGACCAACGCTGTGTACACGCGCCTCGAGGCGCGTGACTTCATCGACCTCGACGCGATCCGGTCCTCCGGTCGGTACACCGACGAGGAGCTGCTGCGACTCGTCGCGGACCGTGACGACGGATTCGACCGGGCGATGTTCGCCCAGCAGCTGCAGCAGGTCGACCGGATCCGTGATGACCGGTTTGCCGCATACGGGCTCGACAGCGACGCCGCGGCGGCCATGCGGGCACGCACCACGCGGTGGGCGGCGGAGCTTGCCGCGGGTGGCGAGTCGTCAGCGCCGACGTCGCTGCCGGCCGCAACGCGGACAACGACGCTCGCTGCGATCCGTGGCCACCGTGAGCCCGAGGTGCAGGCACGCCGGGACTCGTGGGAGCAGGCCCACGGACGACCGATGCGATCCGGCACCGGATCGTCGACGCCGCCGCGTGATGTGCCCCCGTCGCCACCCCCAAGTCGTGAGGTCGATCGAGACCGCTGACTCAGGGTGGCGCTACTGTGCTGGCGGCCTTGCCGGCGTGATCGCGTTGATGCGGTCGCGGTCCTCGTCGTAGAGGTGGCCGCGCTGCATGCTGCAGTCCCGGAACGGTCCGGTCGCTGCGTCGAACAGCACTGCGCGGTGCGGGTCCCAGTGCCGGATCCACCAATCGGACAGCGCGGCCATGTTGCCGTTCTCGTCTTCCTGTTCTGCCTCCGCGGCGATGTGCGCGGTCCAGAGCGCCTGCAGCCGGTCGACGACCTCGGGGTGTTTCCACCATTCCGGGCACCAGGTCGCCCGCTGCGCGGATCCGGTGACCTCCACCCGTGCGAACCGTTCCTGCACCCAGTCGTAGAACATCGACTGGAACGGGCTCCCGCTTTCCGTCGGCGCCTCGGTATCGACCTCGTCCGCCTGGTCGACGTCGGTGTGCGCGGTCTCGATGTCAGACATTCAGGGCCTTCTTCCCGGCGTTGATGCGTCGGCGGAGGCGGAGGTTTCGGAACCACGGTTTCGTGCGGATCAGGATCGGGTCGACGCCGCTGGCGAAGACGACTGCTCGCCACTTCCGGAGGGATCCCAGTGCCCCGGCGGTGAGGATGGGCCGGAACCGGGTGGCACCGGTGGTGCTGTCGGTGACCTCTTCGTACTCACCGATGAGTGCGGAGAGCTCCTGCAGGCGCGGCTGGTCGACCACTCCCCCGCCGAAGACGCGGATCGGGGCGGCGGACCAGATCGCTTCCCACCCCTCCTTCCCGTATGCGGCGATCGCCTGTGCCGGGGACTGGAAGTACGTGTTCATCACGATCCCGAGGGAGCCGTAGTACGAGTAGACCTCCGGCAGCTCGGGCCACTTCACGACGTTTGCGCACTCGTCGAGCTCGTTCACGAGCGGCACTCGCAGCCGTCCGCCGTTGGCGTGCGCCTGCTGCTCGGCGGCCTTGCAGACCGCACGGACGAGTGCGGTCACGAACGCGGCCGCGGATCCGCCTTTCTTCGACAGCAGCACCAGGGTGTCCTTGCCTTGCGCCAGGGTGGCCGGGTCGAACTGTCGGATGCCTGGCGTTGGCACCGTCCACGCCATCATCGCTTCGTTCGACAGGGCACCTGCCATGCGCTGCGCGGTGGCGTACATGCCGGAACGGGTCTTCTCCGTCCACTCGGCGAACCCGTCGAGTGTCGCTGCGAGCCCGACGACGTCGTGCTTGCGGAGGATGTCGGCGACCGTGGTCACCTTCTCCCGGGTCAACCACTCGTACACGTCCCGCAGCTGCCGCCGCTCCAGGGCCGCAGCGAGGAAGCAGCCGGCGAGCATCTTCCGGCCCGACTCGTCGAACTGCGCGTCCCCGCCCCGGTCGGATGCTCTCCGCGTCGATGCCTCGAAGATCTCGGCGAGCTCGTACGCGTCATCGTCGGTGTGGATGTCAGCGAGCAGGTCGAAGGTGAAGTCCGGGGTCGACGAGCGGCGCACGACCTGGTTCGGGTCGAGGACGTAGCACTCGCCGGCGCCGTGGCGGGCGGCGAGGATCTCGCGGATACCGTCCGGCTTGTTCGAGGTCACCATGACGCCGCCGGGGGCGACGGCGCAGTGCGGGACGACCTCGGAGGTGGTCTTCCCGCGTCGGGTGCCGTGCAGGTGCACGCCGGCGTCCTCCCACGACTGGAACACCTTGTGCCGGCCGCGCGTCGCGACCGAACCGATCGGCAGGCCGGGGCCGATGTCTGGTTCGTCCTCGTGCAGGTCGTTGCGGGCCTGCTCGAGGCGGGCCTTCTCCAGCAGGGCCTTGTACTCGGACGGCGGCGCCATCCGCTGGACGGTCTGCCGCTCCTCGCGGCGGATTCGGCCGACCCGTCCCACGACGATCGCCGCCGTTACGACGGCGGCGACGACGACAATCAGGATCGGGACCGCGGCTCCGGGCACGCGCGCACCGTCGAAGAGCTGCCCGACGAGCTGCACGGAGTTCCAGGAGTAGTCCGTCCCTGTCGGGGTGATCACGGCGCCGACGTGGATGCTGAGGTACGCCGCGACCAGCACGACGATGAATAGCAGCGCCGTTTCGAACGTCGACCGAATCTCGCTCATCGACCGAGCCCTCGTTCTGGCGTCGGCGCCGACACCACATCCGCAGTCGCCGCGGCCGACGGCGTCCCCGCCACACGCATGCTGCGACCGTTCCCGCGCTCCCACGCCTCTCGGCGCCGCTGTGCGTCATCGCCGGTGCGCTCGCCTTCCTCGCGGCGGGCGTCCCGCCACCCCTGGATCCGTTCGCGCACGCCGCCGCGTTCCGCTCCCGACTCTGCCGCGATGGCGCTCTGCGCCCGTGCGGCGCGGACTGTGTTGTCCCGTTCGATCTGTGGCAGCGCCTGCTTCGCGCGCTGCAGGTCCGGGTCGAGATACCGCATCTCCGCCTCGGCGGGGTCGCCAGCGTGCACGGAGGGTGCACGAGTCACTTCCTTGGCCCGGCTGTCGATGACCTCGAGCTGCTGGTCGACCGCGGGATCGAGCTCGGACCACCGACCCGCGATCCCCGCTGCTTCCACCAGTGCCCGCTCCATGTTCTGCGACAGCGGTTCGTTCAGGAGTTCCTCGTAGAAGAACGTCACGTCCGGCAGCTCCCGCAGCACGGTCGTCGTGATCCTGTCGAGGTCGTCGTAGGTCGAGACCTTGTCCGCGAGGACACTCACGCCGATTTCGGCGCGTGTGGCGTCGTCCGCGGCGGCGTAGGCGAGGCCGGTCTGGAGTCGGTCGCCGTATCCCTTGAGGTACGCCTGCTCCATCCGCTCCATCCGCTCCTGCAGCGCCAGCTGGTCAGCGGTGGCCTCCGCCTGCAGGGCGTCAGGATCGAGCGAGCCCATCTCAGCGAGGGCCGAGCGGATGCGCGTCGCTTCCGCGGCCGACTGGCCGATCTCCTCGGCGGTCGGTTCGGTGGATTCCCACCGGGCGCCGTCTTCGTCGTTGACGTACTCGGTCCCGTACCCGAGGCCCATCTGCTGCTGCAGCGTGGCCGCGAACATCGGGTCGCCGAGCACTGCGTTGAGATCTCCGCCGTGCTGCAGCACGAGCGTCGTCCCGAACGGTGCGGGAACGTCCGGTTCCGCGCCGGCCGCCCCACGGTAGGCGGCGTCGACGCGGCGCGACTGCTCCGCGAGGACAGCTCGTGCAGCTTCCGCGCGACGTGCGAGCGACTCGGCATCGATGCCGCGCACCCCGAGGGTGAGGGCATCTGCGTAGGAGGCGCGAAGCGCCTGGTCCAGGTTCATCGGTTCTTCGGCCACGATCTGTGTCCTTCGTCGTCGGTTCAGTGGGTGGCGGCCGCGGTGGCGCCGTCGTCGGTGTCGGTCCAGCTCCGGTAGTCGGGGTAGCCGTCCGCTTCGGGGCCGTACCAGTGGTGCTCGAGGTCCCCGGTCCGGGTGTCTGGGTGCCGGTAGAGGGTGGCCACGCACTGCACAGTGCTGGTTGTGCCGGCGCCATCGAGGGGGGTGGCGAGTGTCGCTGTGCAGGGCACGTCGACGTTGTCCTCATCCGTCCAGGTCAGCGGGCCGTCCGGACCTGTCGCCGTGTGGTGTGGGTCGGATCGGGGTGGGGTGTGCACGTCGCAGCGGTACAGCGCCCCGTCGTGCTCGTACCGGGACTGGCAGCGTGCGCCGCCGGCACCGTGCAGGGCGGGCCGTTCCGGGCCGAGGACGATGTCCTCTTCGACCATGACGAGGCCGCTGGTGGCGTCTTCGTACGCGTCGACGAGACGGTCCAGGGTCGGGGTGAGGTCCGCGGTACTGCCGTCATGCCGTTCGGCCATGAGTTCGGGGGCGTACTGCGTGATCCGATATGCCCACTCCCCCATCCGGGACGTCCGGAAGTCCAGGTACGCGTCCCGCGCGCGATCCCAGAAGGGGTGACCGGCGACGGCCCGGTGGACGGCTTCCACCCCGCTCGAGCCGCTGTCGGCTTTGGCCTGAAGGCGGTCGAAGAAGTCACTGTGGAGCCGGCGGTAGATCTGTTCGAGCGTGCCGGTACCGGTGATGCGCTGGGTGAGGCGTTCGGCAGTGATCTTCGGGAGGCCGTCGACGCGGTCGGCGTCGTAGCCGGCGGCGCGGAGCAGCGTCGGGGTTGCGGTGTGGATGAGCCAGTTCGCGGCTGCAGCGCGGTCGCTCTGCCACCACCACAGCTTCACCGGCAGGCCGGTGGTCGTGCTGATCCATCCGCGGCCGCGGCAGGTGTCGCAGCCAGCCTGGTGGGAAGAGTCACCTTCGATGACCGTGCAGTACTCGCACGGAATGATCCACGGGTCCGCGTCGAACATGTCGAGGATGAACACCCACCGGACGGTGTCGCTGGGCTCCTCCTTCCCGGTGGCGATCGGGAGCGTCACATCGGGCGTCGACGCGGTGAAGATGCTCATGCGACGTTCTCCGTCGATGCGCCGGCGTCCATGGTGCCGGGGTCAGCGAGGAGTTCGGGGAGGTCAGCAGCGTCGGCGTCCTTGTTGTCGATCCACCAGCGGGCACGGTCGATCGGCCGGGCGGGGACGAGGACCTGATCCTCGAAGTCGGCGTCGCTGAGTTCGCCCTCTTGGACGAGCGCTTCGTAGGCGCCGCGGATCAGCTCCGCGCGGATCCGGAGCGCCCACGGCACCTGCTTCTCCGTGCCGACCAGGTCGATCGGCAGGCCGTCGCGTTCGGCGTCCTCGCGGATCTGCTCGGCTTCCTTCGCGTGCCGGGCGTCGCGCTCAGCGTCGGACTCGTCGGACCCGTTCTGCTTCTTGAAGCAGCGACTGCACATCAGGTGCTCGCCGAACCACTTCGCGGACGAGGCGCGCTTGCCGGCGGGCTTGTCGGACAGGTCACGGTTCTCGGTGTGCCCGCACGTGTACTGCACGGGCCAGATCGTCTTGACAGCCATGATGGGTTCTCCTTCGGTTCAGCGGATGGACGTCGACGTCGTCTGACGCCGGGTCCGGTTTCGGTCTGCGACGAGCTGCTGGATGCGGGATAGGGACAGGCCGGACGCTTCGGCGGCGGCTTCTCGGCCGACCGCGATCGCGGCGGCCGCGATGGCGTCGTCGCGGGCTTGCCGGGCCTGCTGGTACGCCTCGACCGCGCGGCGCACCTGGTCGATCGGGTCGGTGGTCCGGTCGGTGGTGGAGGTCATCGGGTTACTTCTTCCCGGCCGGGAGGGTCAACGCCTCCGTGGTGGCGCCGAGGTCGACGTGCTGGTGCGAGCACGGGTCCTCGAACTGGCGCAGGTTCGACAGCGGCGTGTTCGGCCGGCACTGCACCTGCCCGACTTGGGAGCCCTTCGGCATGACCGTGTTGAGCCAGGTGAGGAACTCGATGTCCTGCGGGCCTGAGCCGAGGAGCGGTTTCCCGCCGACGGCGTTGAAGTCGACCGCGACGGCCGGGTTCTTGCAGTGCAGCGACCCGGACTCACAGTGCGTCGTGATGCCGACGCAGGGGCGGTTCATGTCGCTGATCTGCACGGAGCCGTACTTGTTGAGCGCGGCGACGAGGATCTGCAGGATGCGGGTGTCGACCTGGCAGCCGGGCTTGGTGGTGCCGTCGACGATCGGGAGGATCTCCTGCTCCACCATCCGCGGGTGGTACGTGTCGGTGAAGGTGCCCTTCTTCCACGCCGCGGCGAGGACCGAGGCGAGCTCCTTCTGGTCCCCGGACACGTCACAGCCGGACGTGATGGTCGTGCCGGTGAGGGCCTTGATGACCTCCTGCGCCTGCGTGAAGAACTTCGCGTAGTGGTACGGGTCGGCGTTGCCCTGCACGGCGTGCGCGGCAAGGGTCGGCTCCATCGACTCCCACCCGTCGACCTGCAGCAGCTTCGTGAGGAACGCCTTCGCAGCGGTGGGGATGTCGAGGCGCTGGTCGCGGGTGCCGTAGGCGGCGTTCTGCTGCAGCACCCCGATCGTGGTGTTGTCGACCGCGTCACCGTGGTTCGGGTTCGACAGCGACGACTCACCCATCGCGGTCATCACGACGATCGTCGTGGCCTGCTGATTGACCTTCATCTCCTTGGCTGCGGCGATCAGCTTGGCGGCGACCTGCAGCTGGTCCCGGTCCCACTGGCCGACCTTCGCCGGCAGCTTCGTGCTGACCGACCCGGTTGACCCCGACGCGGTCCCACACGCGGCCGCGGCAGCGGCAGGCGGGTTCGAGGAGGCGGCGATCGCGAAGTAGATCCCGCCGAGCAGCAGGAGAATCGGGGCGAGGATGACTGCGATCACCGCCAGGATGCCGCCCTTCACTGCCCGCTCCCGGGCAGCTGCGCGGAGACCACCAGCCACCGACCGTCCTGCTGCTGCAGGTTCACGGTGTACCGGCCTGCGTCGGTGGGAACGGCGACGATAGCGGGCACCGGGTCGGTGTCGCCGTCGTCGTCCGCACTGCCGGGCACGGGCGCAGCGGAGGCGCCCGCGGTGACGATCGCCTTCCCGGTGACCCGGGTTCCGGGAACCTGCCCGCGGTCGGTGCCGGCGTAGGCGGTCTTCGCCTGCTCCGTGAGGTACCCGCTGTAGGTCTTCTGCCACACGTCGACGGGGACCTGATGGTTCGTGAACGCCGCGACGAACCCAGCAGCAGCGCTCTCCGGCGTGTCCGACGGCGTCGGAGCCGACCCCGACGATCCCGACGCGGTCGGCACCACTGCGGCGCGTTCCTGTGCCGCTGGCGAGGTCTGCCGCGCCAGCCCGAGGGCGAGCCCTGCGCCGAGGATGACCACGACGGCGCCGGCCGTGGCCGCGAAGACCGCCCACGGAGGGAGGCCCCGGTCCTGTCGGGCGCTCATGCCGCCACCAGCCCGGGCTGCTGGGTGTCTTCGTGCTCGAGCATGCCCATCGCGTAGTTCGTCTCGGTGATCTTCTTCTCCAAGCTCGAGCGGATGTGCGCGACGCGGGTCTCGGCGTCGATGCCGACCTTCTTGAAGTGGTGCCCCTGCGGCAGCGTCATCAGGTAGTCCGACGCCCCCGTCCGCAGGCCCGCGATCGCGGCCGCCTGCTGGGCGTCGTCCTGCCGGGCCTGCCGGAACAGGTGCAGCGTGCCGGCTTCCTTGATGAAGGAGATCGCCGGGTCGTCGGTGGGGATGTCGGCGACGTGGTGGATGTTGACCACGTTCGACAGGCCCAGCGCGCGGGACAGCTTCGAGTTCGACCGGATCACGGCGCCCATCGGCCCGCCGACGAGGAACCAGCCCTCGTCGACGCAGAAGTTCGTCTGCTGCTGCTCCTTCGAGGTGCGGATCGCGCCGATCGTCCACGCGTTGGCGAGCATCATCCCGATCGACCGGGCGGGCCCGTCCTCGGGCAGCTGGCTGAAGTCGAAGAACGTCGCCTTCTTATCCAGCTCCACGGACGAGGAGGTGTCGCCGTCGAACAGGCCGGGCATCTCTTCCGGGATCCGCTCGAGCAGGATCCGGGCGCCGTAGCCGGCGAGCTCCTGGTGGTCCTTCACGAACGAACTCAGGCCGGCGTACTCGGGGACGTCCATGTCCCCGAGGTGTTCGAGCACGTCGAGGATGTTCGCCGCGCGGCCCTTGTCCTCCGCCCGGCGGAGCGCGTGCAGGACCGCGACGCGGACCGCCTTCTTCTCGAACCGGTTCAGCTCGACGTTGTCGTTCAGGACCGCGGCAGCCTGCTGCACCATCTGCACCATCCCGGTGGGGCCGGGCACGAGCTGCGTCTGCAGCAGCCGCGGGTCGAGGAGGTTCAGCGTCACGCCCTCACGCACGGCCGTGGTGGACGTGTCGGCGATGATGAACCGGATGGGCTCGACCCCGATCGCGGCAGCGACGGGGGTGTACTCGCCGAACTTCGAGTCGCCGGTGAACGGCTTGATGTCGATGACCACGACACGGCGGCCCTTCAACACCAGCGGGCGGAGCACGTAGTCGCACTTCATCAGCGTCGACTTCCCCACCCCGACGTCGCCGATGGTGCACACGTTCGCACTGGTGACCTTCCCCGCACGGAACGCAGCGAACTGATCGTTCGTCGCCGGCGTCGACGACAGCGTCTCGATGCCCGACAGCAGCCCCTGGAACTCCATCGGGGACGCGATCGGTGCAGGGTTCAGGATCTCCACCTGCCGCGTCGTCGACGGGGCACCCGTGACCAGCGGACCGTAGTAGCCGATCCGGGTCAACAGCTTCCGCCGCTTCGGCTGGTAACCGCCCTCCGCCGGCACGGGGAAGCCGTTCGCGTCTCGGCCGGGTGCGAGCTCGTCAGTGACGTCGTCGGCGATCTCCGGCGATGACCGGATGGTGCGCTTGATGCGCTGCTTCGCCGACAGGGCGCCCGCCCGGCGAGCCCGACGGGTCGGCTCGTACGCCTCGTCCGTGGTGTCGGGGTCGGTGTTCGTGGTGGTGCTCATCGGGTGGGTCCTGTTCGTTCGAGAGTGTTCTGCGCATTGAGCTGCTGGAGTCGGCGGCGAACCAGGTAGATCGCGACCAGAGCGGCGCCGATCAGCACCAGCCCCGCGGCCGGCGCGATGACGGCGCTGAGGGCGACGCTGGCGATCGCGACGACGGCGAAGACACACCCCCGCCTGAACCGGCTGCGGTTTCTGGTGGCGAAGCCGGCGACGACGGTCCCCAGGCCGACAAGGAGCAGTCCTTGCGCGGCGATGAAGGCGGTCCAGTCGAGGCCGGTCACAGCGCTTCCTTCGCTTCCTTGCCCGCGGCGAGCTTCTCGACGCGGGTCCCGATCGAGCCGTTCGACGGGGCGATCCCACGCCCAACAGGCCACGTGTACGCGGCGGCGGTCTGCTGGTGGGGGTCGAGCCAGGTCAGTTTGCTGATCCCGGCGTTCGAGGCTGCGGCGGTGATCTCCTCGACGGCGTCGGAGAGCTCTTGACGGCTTCCGGCGGTGACGGTGATGTAGCCGACCCAGTTCGCGCCGGTGTACCCGGTCCCGGGGGTGAGGTCAGCGATGCGCCGTTTCGCGGCTTCCTGCTCGACGGTGAGGGTGGCATCCTCGATGCCGCCGCCGCGGGCTCGCCGGTTCGCGTCGGCGATGTCGGACACGCGGTCCTTCTCCGCCAGGAACAGGGCCTGGTCCTGCGGGGTCAGCTCGAGGTGGAAGCTGATCGTTCGCACGACCTGGTGTTCCATCTCGCCGAGCATCGGCGCCATCCACAGCGACGTCCGGTGCGAAATCTTCACGTCCTTCGCCGTCACCCGGCAGGTGCGCGACAGCGACTGCGACAGCCGACCCTCGGGGGCACCGACGTAGGTCATGTAGGACCAGTCCTCTTGCGAGGGCAGCCACGCCCGGTCCGGGGTGATGTCTCCGGCCTGGTCCATCGGGAACCCGGGATGCTGCAGGTGCCGCAGCACAGCGGCGGTCTGCCGCGCCGTCATCGCGTGCACGTTCCGGAACCTGGCCGCGGTGAACGCTGCGGTGACGGAGCGGATCTCACGGTCCATGACCGCGAGCCACCCGTCGATGCCCTCCCCTGCCCGTTCGGCGCGGGCGACGAACCGGTCAGTGACGGGCCAGCAGACGACGAACATGGGCCGGTTCACCAGCTGCGCGGCGGAGATGTCGTCGACGACTTCCCGGTAGGACTCGTGGATCTCATCCGGGATCGAGTTGTCGCCGTGCTCCGCCAGCCACGCCTCGTGCGGTGCCGGGTCGGACGGCAGGATCCGGGAGATCGTCTGCACCCGGTTCGGGAGCGTCAGTGCGGCACCGAACTGGGCGAGCACCTGCTCGTACCCGGCCGCGGAGGCGTCGAAGACGGCGTCGGATTCGATGCCCTCGACCTGCCCGGTGGTGCTGAACACCACGGCGAGGTACTCCTCCCCGAACGACGGACGGTGCCACTGGATGCCGGGGGTGCGGTTGCGTTCGCGCAGCCACAGCATCCCCTCGACCCCGTCTGGTGTGAGGCGCATCGCGTGCATCTGCCGCTCCGCTTCCTTCCGGGCGGCTCGGCCGTCAGCGTTCGCCCACGCATCGGTGAGCGCGTCCCAGCCGTCCTTGTCGAACGGGACGAACGTCGTCAGGCCGCGCTTGTCGCGGTCCCGGTAGGAGCGCTTGTCGATGCCCCGCTGCAGGACGGTGTTGTTGACGGTGTCGATCGTCACGAACCACGCCACCAGGGGCAGCACGGCGAGGAGAACCAACCCGGTGATCTGCCAGAGCGCCGCGGCGATGAGGCCCGCAATCAGGGCGATCGACAGCGTCCAGATGCGGACCTTCGAGATCCGACCACCGAACAAGCCGCGGTGAGTGACATCCCCACCGATCAATGACGTACGCATGCTGAGTCCCCTTCGGACAGACGGTTCAGTCGTGGGAGCCGGCGTCGCCGGCCTGCTCGGCGGCCTGATGGCCGGCACGGACCGCGGACGCCGCGGCCTTCAACGCGGCGTTCGCTAGGAATGCACCAACGGCGATCGGGGCGACCCCGGACGCGGCGGTCGCGGCCTTCCCCGCAGCGGACGAGGTGCCCTTCTGCGCGGCTACCTGCGCGGTCTTCCGGCTCCCGGCCTGCGCCGCCTGGTTCGCAGCGCTGCCTCCACCGCCGGTGCTGGAGGCGTTGATCGTGGCGCTGCCACCACCGGCGGCCTGGACGGGCTGCGTCGACGGCGTCCACCCGGATCCGCCTCCGGACCCGGACGTGGTGCCAGCGGCCTCGTTGGGGTTCTGCGGCCCCGAACGGCCCCCGCCTCCTCCACCGGCCGGGACCTGCGGGACGGAGCCAGGATTGGGGCTGTTGAGACCGCCCTCCCGGGATTGCCCGCCGCCACCGAGTGGCGCGGTCCCTGGAGAGGCGATCTTCATCAGCGCCATCGGCGCGAACACGATCATGCAGATCAGCACCGCGGGCAGGGCGAGGTTGACGAACGTGGCGAAGTCGCCGTCGTCGCCCTCCACCGCCTTCATCTGCAGTCCACCGACTGCGCGGAAGACGATCCCGACGAGGAGGATCAGCAGCGCTTGCGCGAAGTTCAACGCGATCCACACCGTCGGCCCGATCTTCGCCAGGTGCCGGGTCCTCGGGTTGACCGCCCAGGCCAGGAACAGGGCCATCAGGGCGCCGGTGAGGTACATCGTGGCGAGCTGGATCAGCAGCAAGAAGACCACGACGATCATCCCGAGCAGCAGCCCCTCGAGGGTGATCTGCGAGATCAGCGCAGTGCCCCACAACGCCTGCGCGTTCTTCGACGCGGCGGCTTCGCCGAGGTGCGTGAAGTAGTCCTTCGTCGACGCCCCCACCGACCACAACGCGATCGAGTCCTCGAGCTGGACGAACACCTTCCCGATGAGCTGTCCCACGAGCGGCCCGAACGACGCGGAAACGACGAACCCCGGCAGAGCGACGAACAGGGACTCGGCGAGTTCCTTGCCGGAGTTCTTCCCCTTCTGCGTCTGGATGGTCGCGACAATGAGCAGCACCGCGGCCAGGAGGAACGCCATCGCGAACGACACCCGGTACGAGTCGATCCACCACTTCGCCGAGTAGTCGGGGTGCAGCGCGTCGATCATCGGCGGGGTTAGCTTCGTGGCCACCACATACACGCCCTGCTGCAGCAGCGACGTGATGTACCCGGCGGGATCTTTCGCGAAATCAACCGCCTTCACAACGTCGGTTGCCGCCTTCGCCGTCGATCCGACGATCCCGGAGACGATTCCGTCCAGCCCCGACGCGACGGTCGCGCCAGCGTCCTGCCACCACGACATCAGCAGCCCCCCGTGAACGTGGTGCCGGACTGGGTGGCGTTCACACGCCAGTCGCCGTCCCCGGAGGCGCCGGAGACCACCCACCCGCCGTCGGTGGCGGTGAGGGTGAACTCACCGCCCGTGTAGTTGACCTTCCCCGCCCGGACGTCGGTCTTGCCGTCCGTGGTCGACGGGGCGGCGATATCGATCGTCACCGTGTGCTTGGTGAGGTCAATGACCTTGAACGCACCCTTCGCCAGGTTCACGGTGTGCTTCTGCGCATCGGCGTACGGAGTGCCCTCAGCGACCTGCGTCTTCAGCAGGTCATGCGCCGTGCCCGTGGTCGCGATGTTCACCACCTGGTCGACGCCCGGACGCCACTCCGGATCCGCGGCGGACGTGACCTGCAGGAAACCGCCCAGGAACTGCGCCGCCCCTTCGACCGTGAAGTCCTTCGTTCGGCGCAGCTGCAGCAGATCCGTCCCGGTGATCCCGACCCCCGCGACGCACCCCGACACGGTGCGGCGCTTCGAGTCGCCCAGGCTGTCGATCGTTGGAGCCGAGCCCGGCGTTGCCGACGCCGCGGGCGACGCCGCCGAGCTGGTCGGCGACGTGGACGCACGCGGCAGGAACGCCACGACGATCAGCACCACCAGAGATGCCGCGACCACGGCGCCGAAGACGATCGCGATCGTCTTCCCGACACTGATCCGCTTCCGCGGTCGTGGGGTGCCTTTCCGCTCCTCGGTGCCGGTCATGATGCGCCGTTCTGTGCAGCGGTGGTGATCGCGACGAACAGTGTCGGTGCGAGGATCACACCGGCGATCGCGATGCCGGTGCCGAGCATGGTGTTGCGGGCGTGCTCGGCGTCGTTGGGCTTCTTCGCGTCCATCGCCTTGCGGAGGCCCATGAGTGCCTTGATGAAGAAGAACGCCAGGACGATCAATGCGATCGCGAGGAATCCGCCGAGGGCCGGAACCCAGACGTTGCGGAAGCCGTCGCCGAGCCAGTCGAAGTTCGGCGTCACACCCTTGAATGGGTTGTCGCCCTTCGCGACGACCGACGTGGCGGTGGTTGCTAGGGCAGTGGGGATGGGCAGCAGAGACATGGATGAACCTTTCGTGGGTTACGCCGACGCCCGACCGGTGTCGGGTTCGTCGTCATCGGCGGGAACGGGAGGGAGCGCGCGAAGCTGCTCCGGGAGGTCTTCTGCGGGCTCTGCGTAGCCGGAGGCACGGCGGGCGCGGCCGTAGAAGCGCTGCAGGTTGACCGTGTCGGTCAGCTGGTGTTTGCAGAACGAGCAGTACGTGTAGGGCGGGGTCTGCTTGCGGCAGTTCGGGCACGTCACCCAGTCCTCGCGCGGATCGGACGTAACGTCCGGCACCACCGGTGCCTGCGGCGCGGCAGCGGCGGGAACGGGCGCCGGGGTGACCGGGTCGCCGTCCTGAGCGGAGTCGGCCCCGTCGGGGTCCTCATCGTCCTGCGCTACAGCGGCGCGTTGCTGTGGGCTTGTCGTGCTGGGCTGTTCGCCGCGGACGACGCGGACGATCTCCGCGGCCGCGAACGTGAACGCGTCCTGGGTTGCCTTCGAGACCTTCGCCCAGGTGATGTCGCGACGCTCCGCGATGTGTGCGTCGAACGGGATGTCGAACTGGCGAGCTCCGCCGCGCTCCTCGAGGTAGCGGACGACGTCGTCGCGGTCGACGCTGTTCTCCGGACGCCCGTCCGTCATGCGGAGGATCACGGCGTTCCGAGCAAGCTCGGCAGCGTGCCCGCCGGCCGCGATCAGGCCGTCGAGCATCTCGATCGCCTTCAACCCGGAGTCGCGGGCCATCATCACCGGCACGACCAGGACGTCCGCCACGTCGATCGCGCCGAGAAACGGCCCTGTGGTGACGACGTTGCCGGAGTCCATGAACCGGAACCGGTAGTACTCGTCGATCACCCGAGAGACAGCCACAACGTCATCCGCCGTGAGGGCCGGGCGGGACTCCCCCGGCCGTGAACCGAACACGTCGACGAACGACGACTGCTGCACGGCGTAGCCGGCCAGCTGCCCGGATGATCGGATCGACGTGATGTCGCGCACCAGGTCACCGAGATCCAGCTGCGGCACACCCTCCGCGCGCAGCGCAAGCGTGCCGGCGTCATCCGCGACCTCGACCGCGCAGATCCCGTTGCCCTTCACCGCTGCGAACGCGGATGCAAGGCCCAAGGTCGCGGGCGTCTTCCCGGACGTGCCCTTTGGATTCGCGATCAAGACGCCGACGGGTCGAGTGAACGCACTATGCAGGATCACCGCCCGCGCGCTCTCGAGGGCCGCGACGCGCTCCCGCGCCTGCCGCTCCGCGGGACCTGGCTGCAGCTTGAAGCCAAGCCGGTTCAGGCCGCCTCTGAGCCCGGTCTTTGCGAGCCCGGCGGCGTCCCCTCCCACCTCCGCTGAGCGGAACAGCGTGTGTGCCGGATCGGGGGCGTGGTGCCCGCTGGTCTGGTGCTGAGTCTCCAAGAGAGCCCTCCAACTTAATAAGTTGCGGGATTCTCGGCAGGGTCGAGTGCTGCTCCGGCTGCCGCTGATCCCAGTACTGAAACCATTATGCTCTATTTAGAGCAGCACCTGTTGCAGCGTGCTCTAAATGAGGCTCACAGAGTTCTTTCAGTACGCCAATAGAGTCATCGGGTGGGTAGACAGGGCAGCGGTGAGCCGAACGAGTTCTCGAGGGCGTTCGTCGACGCGGTCGACGACATCCGCATTCGGAGGGGCATCACAACGCCAGCACTCATCGCGCAGGCTGGATTCAGCCGCGGCTACTACTACAAGCGCACCCGCGGCGAGACGTCCTTCAACACGAACGACGTACAGACGATCGCGGAAGCGCTCGGTGTCTCAGTCGGCGAACTTCTTGCACCGGCCATCACCGAGATGGAACGGCTGCACGCTCCCCGGGATGAACGCCTCGAACCCGCGCTCCTCGGCTACCGCCTCCGGAAGCTCGTCGCCCTGCACGTGGCTCGCACGCCCGCTCCCCCGGTCGACAGCGCGGTGCGCGCCGCGCTGGCGAAGCGCGGACGGCTCCTTGCCGGCGCGGACTGGGAACGGCTCCTCGCCGGCGAGCCGACAGATGTCACCAGTGACGACCTCCGTGCGATCGCGGACTTCTTCGACGTACCGTCCGAGTACCTGCTGCGCATCGCACTGCCCGGCGTCGTCGACCTGGTCGACGCACGGTTGGAAGTGGAAATCGCCCTGGCAGAGACTGGTGTGGGGATCGCCGCTCGCTCGGTGAACGCAGCATCCCCGGCCGAGCTCCTGGCGATTGCCGAAGCGATCCGTGCCGCGGCGCCGACCGAGCGGAGAGGTACTGAATGAAAAAGATCCGAACGCAACGACTCACCACCCAGCTCGCTGAGGGCGCCATCGACCGGCTGTCTCTGCCCTCCGGCCCGCTCACCTTTGAGACGCTGCGAACGGCCGTGTCGACCTGGCTCGGTAAGCCGCTCATCATCGACCCGCTGACCTCGCTCCCCCCGCGCGATCACCCCGCGAGCGTGACGGGCCTGTACCTCGACACCGCGGACGCCGGACGGGTGTACTTCCACCCTGACGACCCCCGCCTCTACCAGCTGTTCGTGATCCTCCACGAGTTCATGCACATTGCCGCAGGCCACGGAGGGTGCCACGTGCCCGTCGAGGTCATGGAGCGGGGCTATGCCGGCGTGACCGCAGAGATCACCGCGGCACGTGCCCGCGTGCCGGTGCGGACCTCCCTCGAGGATGCTGGCGCTGTCGACGTCGAAGAGCTCGTAGCGGAGCGCGGAGCGATGCTCCTGCTCGAGCGCCTCCAGAAGTCCACGCTGTCTGCAAGCGAGGAAGCCTTCGCGTGATCCCAGCTGCGTTCTGGGCTGCCGTTGGTCTCCTGCTCCTCCGAGTCAATGCGATGGGTAACGCAGCGCGACGTCCGGCGTTCCTTGCTGCAGCGCTTGCCGTCGTCGGCATCGCCACGGTGGGCGTCGTCTGGCCCGTCGATCCCCTCGATGCGCTCCTAGGTGACGTCAATGCCATCGATCTGATCCAGGTACTCGCAGCCACTGCAGCCTTCTGGTTCCTGCGGGACGCGACACGCGCTCACGCTGGCTCGGAGGCCCGGTCACGCCTGCCAATTCTGATTGCCGTACTCCTCGCCGAGACGGTCACCTTCATGGCGATTCCCGATCACAACGGGGAACCGACGACCTACATCCACGAACACCTGCAGTACCCAGCCACGTGGGTGCACATCGTCATCTACATGGTCGCGATGGGCTGGTTCGCCGCCGATTCCATCGGGGTGCTCCTGCCCCAGCCCCGTGGTGTAAACATCCTCTTCATCGTCGGCTTTGCGCTCGTGGTGCTCGCGATTATCGCCGAGCTCGTCGACGTCACCAGAGTGTTCATCGACGGACAGCAGACCCCGTTCTCCCGGGCGATGCTCGTCGTGTTCAACAGCCTTTTCTACCCCGGCATCGTTGCCATCGGTGTTGCGCACGGATGGCGGACCTTGCGGCGGCTCGTCACTGTGCTGGGGTGGCGCCTGGTCTCGCTCCGCCTGTTCGTTATGTCTGCCCGAGACCAGAGTGCCGGCAGGCCCCCTCTTCGCCTCCAAGGCAGCGCTGAGGTCGTCGCCGCGCAGCGGTACATCGAGCTCCGCGACAAGATCGTCGCCGGCCGCCTCGAGGTCACGGAACAAGAGCAGCGCTACTTACAGCGCGTGGACGAACGGCTCGCGAAGGGAGTCACCGCATGGGCGTTATCGGTGTAGCAGCAGGAGCGGCCACCCTGACGGCCATCGCGGCCGCGACAGCCGCAGGGGTGGTGGTCGCGAAGAAGGCGATCCACCCGCGCCCGAAGCGGACCGTCACGGTCGTCGACGTCGACGACGACGTCATCACTGTCCCCTCGGATGAGCAGACACGGTGCCCTGGTGAGTACCGCGTCTACTTCCACGATGGCCAGCACAGCATCCTCGTCGGAGATGTGCTCGATGACGACGGCCGTCACGTCCGCCGGACGATCTTGGGCGAACCCGCGACCGTCCCTGCAGCGGACGACAAGCTTGTCTGGAGCGGATACCTCCTCGATACACCAGCATCCGTGTCGGCATCCTTCCAAGAGGCCGCGATCACCGCAGACGGTGACACCCGCAAGGCGTGGTACTTCCCCGTCGAAGGCGCCATCACCTGGGCCATCCACGTGCACGGGATCCACTCGGGCCGGCAAGCCATCCTCCGCGCCGTACCCGACACCCTCTCTGCCGGAATGAGCTCCCTCGTCATCGGATACCGCGGCGACGTCGAAGACGGCCGCGGCCTGCCGGCGACCTTTGGTAACGACGAGTGGCACGACCTAGACGCAGCGATGCGCCACGCCGTCGACCACGGAGCAGAGCGCCTGGTGCTCGTCGGATGGTCGATGGGCGCAACGATCGCTCTACACGCAGCCGCCCGCTCTGCCCTCCGCGACCGGATCGACGCCATGATCCTGGTCTGTCCAGCTCTTGACTGGTTCGCGGCCCTGCGTGCCGGCGCAGCCAAGGCCGGGTTCCCGGGGTTCCTCGGGTCCCTGGGTGCCCTCACGCTTACGATCCCGGGAGTCGCTCGCTTCGCCGGCCTACGGAAGGCCATTCCGAGGCGATGGATGCGTCCCACCCCGCCCGCTGGGCTGCCGATCCTCCTCATCCACAGCTCCGGCGACAGAGACGTCCCCCTCGAGGTGTCCAAGCGCTTCGCCGCCACGCCCGGAGCCGCCGCAACCCTCGTGGAGATCGCGCCCTGCCCCCACGGCATGGAACTTAACCGTGAGCCCGAGCTGTTCCACGGCTCGATTGCGCGCTTTCTTTCATCGACTCAGGCCCTATCCGAGGCTGCAGAGATGCACGAATAGGGTACTTTGGTCGTGCCTAGCGATTTGGTCGGGCTGCGACATCGGGTACCACGGAGTCGCGCTCGCCAGTCGCTTGAGTCGCCTACCCGCAAGGAGAAGGAGCATCGATGCAGTCTCGCGACACGCCGCCCCAGATGACCGCGCGCATGCATGTTCCCGCCATGGTGTGACTATGAGCGACTTTGGACGACGCGCCAGCCGAGCGCAGAACGCCCCGACGGTCCTTCTGCAGGGCCGTGTGCTTCCTGAGACCCGCCAGGCGTTCAAGGACGCCGCTGAAGAGAGCGGCGTCTCAGTCGCCTACTACCTCGACGCGCTAGCGCGGACGCTTGTCGCCGAAAACGGCGCGATGCCGCTCGTCGAGGACCCGCGCCGACTCAACCGAGTGGAGTTGCCTATCCCGGCCGCTTAACGACAAAACCCCCGCCAGAGGCGGGGGTTCGGGGCTAGGCCCCAAGTCATGTTTCTCACTACCTGCTACGTCGCCAAACAGATCAGGTCGTGAGCTTCCGAGAGAAGAAGCCCGGTTGGAGCCGGGAGCCTTCGTCGTACCGCCACCCCGAGAGGAGGAGGTGTCGCCATCGTAACGCACATTGCTGCGCCCGGCACGGGTGAATTCATCGGCGTGTCCTCTTCGGATAGTGCCTGGGATTTGACGCGTGCCATCGCGCCTCGTCGGTACGTGAACCGCATGATCGCGGAGGCGGACGGGACGATCCGGTCGAACAGCTACCCGTCGAAGTTCCCGACTGCAGGGCACGCTCCCCCGTCGACGCCGTGGACGATCGATCTCACCGACCTTGACGGACGGTTCTGGTTCGCCGCGTTCGACCTCGACGCGAAGACCCCGGAGGACTTCGACCAGGCGGCCGAGGACCTTGGCGTGCTGGTGCGGATCCTCCGCGACGCGCAGGTGCCGCACGTGGTGTGCCGCTCGAGCCCCACGGGCGGTTTCCACGTGTGGGTGCCGCTCGGAGGCGTCGATAAGGCCACGATGGTGCAGCTTGCCGGCGCAGCCCGCGCTGTCCTGCCGTCCCTTGACCACGGGCTGCTCTGCAACGACCGCACGGGCGCCGTCCGCCCGCCGCTGACCCCACACGCACGGGGTGGCGCGTCCGAGGTGATGGCTGGCGCCGGCGACGTCGACGTGCTCCGCACCCCGACCGTGACCGCCGGCGATCTCCTCCGTGTCACGGCTGCGTTCCGTGAGCTCCGCCCGGCCGTGGATCCTGCGGACTCCTCCCCCACCGGTCCCGTCGACGCCCGTCACCGGGTGCACCGGTCGCTGCCGGCGTGGGGTGAGGCGCACATGGGAACCGTTGCCGGCGGCCGCGACCCGTCCCGCACCGGCTACCTGTGCCTGCTCGCGGCCGCGGTGTCCGGGTGGACCCTCGCCGACGTCGAGCACGCCGCGAAGACCGCACCCGGCATGGAGCACTACCGCACCCGCAACCGTCCCACCGGCGGCCGTGAGCCCCGCACCGCGGCCGAGGCTGCCGCGCGCCTCGAGCGGCAGTGGGCGAAGGCGCAGGAGCGGGCCGTGCTGTACCGGTACGCACCCGAGGAACGCCAACAACGAGACCTGACCCAGCTGACCGGCATCGTCGACGTCGTCCAGGCCATGCTGCAGGCGTTCACCGCCTCCCCCGGCCGCTGGACCCGCACCGAGGCGGACCTGCACGACAGCACCGTCCTGACCTACCTCGCTTGGGTGTCCCTGCGCTCCGGCTCCCGCGACGTCGGCGCCGCACTCCGCTCCGTGGCGATCGCCACCGGGATCCCCTCGAGCACCGTCGACCGCTCACTCCGCCGCCTCCACACCGCCGGATGGATCACCCGCCGACGCCAGGCAGACGGACCCAACGCAGCCGTCTGGCGGCTCACGGATCGGTTCTCCACACCGCCCGTACACATCGGGCCACTTCACGATGTGACCGCCCGCCCCCCGGCCGAGCTGTTCGACGTCAGAGTCACCCTCCTAGACGCTCTTGAAGACCGACTCGACGCCGGACGACACGACGTCTTCACCCGCGCAGGACTGGGACCCACAGCCCGCCGTGTCTACGAAAGCCTGACCACCGACGAGCATGCGCCCGAGGTGGTCGCTGACCGCGCCGGACTCCCCCGCGGCCGCGCACGAGCAGCGCTCGCACGCATGCGTCGTTGGACACTCGCGATCGCCACACCCACCGGCTGGCGCCGGCGACTCCAGGACTTCCGCACACACGTGGCCAAGCATCTCGGCGTCGACGGGATCCTCCAGCGCCGAGAACAGCAGTACGCCGACGAGCGAGACCTCTGGGCCTGGTGGCAGAACCACCTCATCCGTAAAGCCGGCAGACGCGGCCGCGACCGCACCCCCACCACGCAGGTCGTCTTGTTCCGATCTGTCGACGAACACGGTGGACCCGAGGCATATCCGGCGTACCCATGCTTGAGCGATGGCCGAGCCGACCACCAAGAGGCCATGAGGTTTGTACGCCGTGGGGTCCTGCAAGAGCTCCGGGACTTCGAGTTGGCAGCTTGAGTGTGCGTTCCTCGCTCGTCGAAGCAGTCAATGCAAGTGTTTATTGTGTTGCAACCCTTGCAACCCTTGCAACCCTTGCAACCCTTGCGTGTGTTGCAAGCCTTGTGCAGCGGAGCTCTACCCCTCCCCGGTGAACGCACGTGTTTATTGGGTTACTTGTCTTACAACCCTTGCATTTGTTGCAAGACTTGTATATGTTTGGTTGCATGGCTTGCAACCAAAACAAGCCTTGAAACGATTGCCTCGGAGGGCTGATGACGCACATCACAGCAATTGCCAACAACAAGGGTGGTGTCTCCAAGACGCAGGTGACTTGTCAGCTCGCTGCTGCTCTTGCGCGGGCTGGACGCCGCGTTCTTGTCGTAGACATGGATCCCCAGGCGAACGCCACTCGACGTCTAGGGATCGAGTGGGATCCTTCTGCACCGATCCCCACCATGTCCGAGGTGATCGCGGCCGCTCAGGATGGCGCAGGGGAGGCGGCTGTAGTTGCCTGTGGCTGGGATACAGATGTGGCACCAGAAGGAGAACGGATTGATGTGCTCCCGGCCCGCTTTGATCTGATCAATCGTGAATCCGAGGCTGGGGTCGTCGGCGCCGTACGTCGTCTCACCAAGGCACTGTCCGGTTGGACGGACGTGTACGACGTCGTCCTGATCGACACCCGGCCTGATCTCGGCCACCTAGTGCAAATGGCGTTCGCCGCTGCAGACACCGTGCTCATTCCCTCTGACCCGAACTACGACTCTGTCGAAGCCGCCATCCGGGTTCGAGACTTCGTCTCACTTCACGCCGCCGACCTGATGAACTCAAATCTGCGCGTGGCTGGCGTTGTCGTCACGCGGCGGAAGCGAACCAAGGAACATGATTTCCAGATCGAAGGCCTCGCCGACGCCTTCGGCGAGCTCGTCTGGAAGCTTGGGGGAGTGGTTAAGTTCGACGACGGGACCGACCTCTTGAACCCGAAATACCTTCCCGAGTGGTCTCGTTTTGCGGAGGCTGACGCCGCCGCAACATCACTGGGTGCCTGGCCCGGTGTTGACGGCCGGAAGGCGGTCGCGCTCTACGACGCACTCGGTCAGATGTACGCACAGCGCATCCTAGAGAAGGAGAAGAACGCCGTATGAGTGCGCCAGAACGCCGCCGCCCCGGTGCGAACAGCCCAATCAGACTCACCGCCAACGTTGAACCGGTTCGAACAGGCGCCGAGGCACCCGTGACGCCTGAGTCGCCGAGGCGGGATGCCCCGCCCGCCGAGCCAATTAAGGAAGCGACGATCCCCACGACCGTGGCGCTGCGGGAAGGTCTCAAGCGTCGCGCCCAGACGGCAGTCCTCCACACAGCTGCCTTGCCCGGCGGCTACCGGTCCTTCGCGGCGCTGGTCGACGGGGCGCTCGAGCGAGAGCTTGAACGACTCGCGAACGAACACAACGGCAGCGTTCCGTTCGAACCGAACGCCGGCGGGTTCCGCACCGGCCGACCGTTCGGCAGCTAAGGCCCAGGCCGGCCAAGCGACCGTCGTCCGCATCATCGTGCTCGAGAACCCGGCCGTTACGTGCGCGGCGATCTCCAGAAGGACCAGACGCCCACCCGCCACAACGTCGAGGTGTGGTTCGACCTCGGCGAGAACGCTGCGACCACCATCCGTTCCAGAATGTCAGTGATCATCGTCGGCGACGATCGCGCCGAGTCGTGGGATGCGGGCAAGGAGCACCAGTTCCGCCGCGTCCTCCGCGCCAGCGCCATCGGCCCGGATCTCCGCTTCCAGGTCGGGCGAGTCCGCAAGGTCTAGCGCGATGGTAACGACCTCTCCCGATAGGTCTCGATAGGCCCGCCGACGCGGACCCTCTGCCGGTATCGACGACAACGCCCCGGCTATTCTCTCAGGCCGGGGCGTTGTCTAAGTTCTACTTGCCGAAGATCAGGGGTGTTGCTGCCGCGACTAGCCCAGGGAACGTGAAAACTGCGGTGTAGACCGAGCACACGATCGCTGCATCCGTGAACGGCTTTTCGGCGGTGCCGGCGTTCTTGCGGTCCTGCGCGATTGCGCTGAGCATTTCTTTCGCCACTGCGCAGGCGGCCCCGAGACAAACCGAGAGGAACGCGATCCAGGGCGACCCGGGCACCTTGAGGATGACCGGAAGGGCCAGGGCTACGCCTACCGCGACGACGAGGAAGATGATGGTCGCCGGGTGACGGAAGAACCCCTCGACTCCGCGGCCGAAGCGAGCAGCCAGAGGGGGAGGGGCGATGGGTGAAGTCATGGACGGACCCTTTCGGAATGTGACAGCGCCTCATACCAGCGCCATGACCCACTTTGGTGAGCGCCCGTGGTCCATCGTCGCTCGGAAACGATCTTTAGGCGGGGGATCACCCCTGAACCAGCCCAGCGGCGTCCAGTTCGGTGCGAAGCGAGTCTTTCCAGTTCGAGCCTGGGTACTTGACGTAGCTCAGTCCGGCCAAGTCGGAGGGGCGCTCCACGTCAGCGTCGACGACCACTATGTTTTCGCGACCGATGTTGCCGATGAAGTAGCCCAGTTCGAGGACGACGTTTTGGCGTGCGCGCGCCTTCGGCTCGGTACCTGCCTGGTGGTCCCCGATGGTCTGGCCCACGTCGTCCGGCGTGAGCAGGACGATCACGAAGGACGCGGCCACGCCGTACGCCTCGAACTTCTCGATGATCGTCTGCCCGCGGCCGGCTTCTTCCGCAAGCGAAATAGGCATTAGGCCCGTGACCCTGTGGGCGAAGAGCTTGATCGAGTTCAACGCCGCCTCGTCGTGACCGTGAACGATGAAAATCGACTTCGGTGCATCGGCGCCGGCGGCGGCGGCGACTTCGGAGGCAGGCGTAGCGGCTGGCGTGAGAGCAGGGGTAGCGGTCGATCGCAACGGTGGAGCGACCGGATCCAGGTCGTCGAGGAGATCATCCGCCCAGTCGACCGGAAGTCGGTTTGCCCTCGGCGAATCCGTCAACCAAGCGTCCGGGTCTTCCTCCACCTCGTTCGCGGGCGTGCTCCGCCAGACAGCGGGAATCTCGGAGGCAACGCGCGATTGCAGGTAATCATTGAAGAGCTTCCTGGTCCGGTTCGGTGCGTGTTCCTGCACCCACATGACCAAGTTCGGCATCGAATCGGCGAAGAGCTCCATCCGGCCTGCCTCGCCGGAGTTCTGTTCGACCGCTTCGGAAGCGAGGATCTGGCCGACAACCTCGGATGCGGCGTCCGGGTAGTCCGGGTCAGCAAAACCCAGCGAGCGATACAACCGCGGGTGTCGATCGATGATGTCGCTCGTACCGGTCTCCCGTCCCAGCACGCGCCAATCCGAGTCGTTCCAATTTCGGCCGCGTAGGCAGCAACAGCGATTTGCAGGGGATCCACACGAGCCATCCTCGAATCATACGAGGTAATCGCAAACGACCGTTTCTGGGATGTCTCTCGTCCGACATCCCCATGACCGGCGAGGGCTTGCTGTTCGTGTTGCAGAGGGCAGCACCGCAGCGTCGTGTGACGGGAGGTGAGACGAGTGTCGCTACATCGCACGTGAGTAGACGGGGCGCAGCCCGGCGCCGGAGGGATCTCGGGCGAGCATGGTGCTGCGTGCGTGCGAGGTGCCTAGTCGCTTCTACCCCCGCCAAAACGTTCAGAGAATGACTATTATCGGATCTGACCCGGCAGTCGTGCGCAGCGCCGGCGCCGCCAGGAGACGAGGCCGTGTGGACCAGGACATCGCAGTCGAGGGTGCCGCGGCGGATCCTGTGGCAGCGCTCGCGCAGCGTGGTGCGCGTGGTCGGGCTGCGTCAGCGGAGGAGCGTGCGGCGGCGGAGCGGTCCCGGACGGCCTTCGCCAGGCTCCGCGCGGCAACGGGGGAGGGGAGCACGGCCGCTCCGGGCGCCGTGACGGTGCCGGCGGACGCGTCCCCGCGCGTCTTCGCGGAGGCATCCCTGTCGCCGAACACCATCCGTGCGTACCGGTCGGACCTGCGCCAGTTCGCCCGCTGGCGCGCCGGGTTCCTCGACCACGAGATCTCCGAGCCGCACGAGCTCGAGCAGATCATCACGGCGCCGGTGGCCCCGGCGGAGGTCGCGGCGTTCCTCGCCGACAAGGCCAACGCGGTCCTGCCGGACGGTGCGCAGCGGTACGCACCCGGCACGATCAGTCGTTACGTCGCCGCGATCGACTGGGAGCACGCCCGCCGCGGCCACACCCCACCCGGCACCACCCCGATCGTCCGCGACGTCCTCAAGGGCATCCGCCGCACCCGGTCCGTGCCGGTGCGGCGGGCGAAGCCGATGACGTTGAAGGCGCTGCAGACGACCCTGCTGCAGATCGACGTCGCCGACCTCCAGGCTGGCGCGTTGGCAACTCGGGACCAGGCGTTGCTGCTGTTCGGGTTCGTCGGCGCGTTCCGCGAGTCCGAACTCACCGCCCTGACCGTCGGAGATCTCCGCCTCGTCGACGGGGAGGGTGTCTACGCCCGCGTGCGGCGGTCGAAGACGGACCAGGACGGTGTCGGCCGCATCAAGGTGCTGCAGCAGGGCGCGAACCCGGTCACCTGCGCCCCGTGCGCGTTCGTGCGTCTCTCACGGCTCATGGCGGCGCAGGACGCCCGGGGCGAGGCTGGCCTGTTCGCCGCGCTCACCGGCGCCACACTCGCGGTCCACGTCTGCGCGGACGGGGTCGGCCCGAATCGGTTGCCGCCGTCGATGCCGTTCTTCCGGGCGGTGTCAAAGTGGGGCCTGTTCCGGGACACCGGTATCAGCCCCACCACCGTTGGGAAGGCCGTCGCCCGCCGCGCGCACGCCGCCGGGCTGGGGGAGGAGGGCTGGTCGGGGCACTCTCTCCGTGCTGGGTTCGTCACTGAGGCACGCAACGCCGGCGCGACGGACGTGGAGATCATGAACCAGACCCACCACACCAACGCCGCCACCCTGCAGATCTACGACCGCGAATACGCACCCTTGGTCCGCAACGCCGTCACCCGGATGCGCTTGTGACTCCCGAAAGCTCCCCCAAACCCGGCGCCGAATTCCGCCCTGACACGGAGCTGCTGCTCGAGGCGCACTGGGGCAGGTTCGTCGCGTGGTGCGCCGCGACCGGACACGAACCACAGCCGGCGACTGCAGCCACGGTCGAGCAGTTCCTGACCCAGTTCCCCGGGGCTGCGTCGACGCAGCGGCTCCGCCGACACTCGATCCGTGCGCACCACCTCGCTGCTGGCCTCGCGGACCCGATACCTACAGTGCAAGCGCGCGTGTGGCCGCGACGAGAAGCTCCCGACCGTGCCGCGGTCGAGGCAGTGTTGGCGGCGATTCCGAAGTACCGGTACCCGATCGGGCTCCGCGGCCGCCGCGACGCGTTCCTCATCGTCCTCCTCGGCACCCTGCACCTCACCCGCGGGCAAGCACGCACCATCAACCCTGACGACGTCGCGGTGACCAGCATCGTCCGGATCCGCGGCCACGTTGTTCCCTCATCGGACGAGCCGGCGTCCTGTCCGGCGTGCGCGGTGACCCGGTGGCTGCGCATCGTCGGGCCCGTTTGGACCGGGTTCCGGAGCGACGCCATCCGGCTGCTGGATCCAACGAGGGGGAACCTGGACCAGCACGACTGCGAGCAGCCGCTACCGGGGGAGTGGCGTCGGGCAGAGCAGCTGCTGTTGCCGTTAGACGTGCACGGCTGGGCCCGCACCGGCGTCGCCCTGTCCGGGCGGTCGATGACCAGCATCACGCCGAGGCGACGCGACGCCGCGGCGAAGGGTCCAATTACCGAGGTCCTCGGTGCTGTCGCACGGCAGCCGTCACGGTTCGACGCGTTGACGCTGCAGGAGACCTACACCGAGCTCGGCGCCATGGACGCTGCCGTCGACGCCGCCCTCGCACGGCTCGCCGCGATCTGGAACGACGCGCAAACACTCGACGCTGACCTCGAGCAAGCAGTTACTCCACGCAAGCGAGAGATAGCACCGGATATCGATAGCTAGCAAGTCCGTCGTGGTGCTCGCATTGAGCCCCCGTCGCCCTGACCGGTACGCCGGAGCCGTGGACTTGCCTGGCAGCATCTCCGACGTTGTTGCCACTTGTCACGGATAACTGACATCATCGAGAAAGCTATCGTCAGGAAGGAGCCGCGGTGACTGATTGGCCAGTGCACACGACACGCGTCGTCCCCTGGACGAGCACGAGCCGTCGCGGCACCCGCGACGACCGAACCTTCACCGAGGTCACCGTCTCCATCCCGCCGACGATCGCTGATGTCGACGTTCCCGTCATCGCAGAGCGGGACCTCGCCCGTGCCCGCTACGAAGCGGCCGACCTCGAGCGCGTGGCCGACGGCGTGCTGAGCCCCTTGGCCGGGTTCCTGATCCGCATGGAGTCGGTCGCGTCGAGTCGCATCGAGCACGTCGAGGCGACGCCTCGAGCGTTCGCTCGCGCGATCGGCGGACTGAAGGAGAACACCTCCGCGATGTCGATGGTCGCCGCGGGCGCTGCGATCACGAAGCTCATCGACGCCTCGAGCACGACGATCACCATTGCTGAGATCCTCGCCGCACACAAGGCACTCATGCGGAACGACCCGGACCTTACAGAGCGCCCCTACGCCGGCCGGGTCCGCGACGTGCAGAATTGGATCGGCGGCTCCCAGCACTCACCTCGCGGCGCGCTCTACGTCCCGCCGCCGCCGGAGGAGGTCCCCGCGCTTCTCGAGGACCTCATCGTGTTCGCCAACCGCGACGACGTCGAATCCGTCACCCAGGCGGCGATCGCGCACGCCCAATTCGAGAGCATCCACCCGTTTACTGACGGCAACGGCCGCATCGGTCGGGCGCTCATCGGTGCGATCCTCCGCCGGCGAGGTGTCACGCCGCACACGGTCCTTCCGGTCGCCAGCGCCCTCGCCGCCGACACGACGCACTACTTCTCCCTCCTGACTGCGTACCGAGCCGGTAACGCCGAGGCGATCGTCACCGATCTGGCGCTCTGCGTCGAGACGGCCGCACGGGAGGCCCGCGGTACGGCGCGAGCCTTCGCCGGCTATGTCGACGCTTGGCGAGAGCGGGCCGCGCCCAGAGCGGGGAGTGCTGCTCAGCGGATCCTGCCGGTCCTCCTGACGTTGCCGGTATTCACCGTCGAGCAGCTCGTCGACGAGCTCGGCGACGTTCCCGAGCGCAGCGTTTACCGCGGTGTGCGGGCCCTCGAGGAGGCACAGGTCGTTGAAGCTGTGACGGACCGGAAGCGAGACCGTGCATACGCGGCCATGGATGTGCTGGACGAGTTCGGGGATCTCGACGCTCGCATCCGCGAACGCATCAGCCGCCTTCGCGCCGCCTGAGACGCCGTGTCCGCGCGAGCACTGCGACACGATCGAGAGCGGGCCTCACGTGACCGACGACGAACGGTTGTCGCTGGCCGTGGTGTACGACCACAAGACCCTTGCGCGCATGTGTCGCAGAAGAACGCTTTGGCACCCCAGAACCACGGGACACCACTCCCCATGAGGTGTGGTGATGGGGTCTACCCGTAGAACTACGGCTTGGCTGGTCGGCGACGCATCCGTCGGACCTTCGTCCGGTTTGGTTGCAAGTCGACGGACGCGAAACGCGGTGCAGACGCCGATCTGTTTGTAGTCGTTAGCGTCTGTCCTTACCGGACACCCGTCGTGAGGGACCGCTGCAGGTACCACTCTCATACCTGTAGCTCGCGATCCTCAAAGGCAGTGCAAGCAGCTTCATGAACTCCTATGGTTATGGCGGTTAGGTTACCCTTACCTTCGATTCCATGCTCGAGAACACCACCGCCCCACCCGTCGAACTCGCCGCGCCGGCCGCGGACCGACACGGCGACCCGATGCCGCCGCGTCGCCGTGGCCTCCTCGCGGTGTGGGGTCCCGGTCTCATCGTGATGCTCGCCGACACGGACGCCGGCTGCCTCATCACGGCGGCAGAGTCCGGGGCACAGTGGGGCTACACGATGGTGCTCCCTCAGCTCGTGCTCATCCCGATCCTGTTCATGGTGCAGGAGATCACCGTCCGGCTCGGGGTCGTCACGCAGAAGGGTCACGGGCAGCTCATCCGGCAGTACTTCGGCGGACGCTGGGCCTGGGTCTCGGCGGGCACTCTCGTCCTGTCCGCGGTCGGGGCGCTGCTGACCGAGTTCGCTGGGATCGCCGGCGTCGGGGAACTCTTCGGCGTCTCACGTTGGATCACGGTGCCGGTCATCACCCTCGCGCTGGTGGTCGTCGCGATGCTCGGCAGCTACCGGCGGGTCGAGCGCATCGGCATCGTCGTCGGACTGGGGCAGCTGGCCTTCGTGCCGGCGATGCTCCTCGCCCACCCGTCCTGGAACGAACTCGCTCGGCACTTCACCGCACTCCCCCTCTCGGACCACGACTACATGTACCTGCTCGCCGCGAACGTCGGCGCGGTGATCATGCCATGGATGATCTTCTACCAGCAGACCGCGGTCATCGACAAGGGACTGACTGTCCGGGACCTCGGTCGTGAACGGCGGGATACCGGGTTCGGCTCCGTCCTCACGCAGGGGGTCATGATCGTAGTGATCATCACCCTGGCCGCGACCGTTTGGAAGGGTGGTGTCGGTGCGTCCGCGCAGCTCGGTACCGTCGGCGACATCGCCAGGGCGTTGGAGCCCGCGCTCGGCAACGTCCCTGCTCGGGTCCTGGTGGGTCTGGCGATCCTCGGCGGGGCGCTCGTGGCTGCGATCGTCGTCTCCCTCGCTGGCTCTTGGGGCATCGCGGACGTCCTCGGATGGAAGCACTCGCTGAATGGTGGGTTGGACCGCAGCAACCGGCGGTTCTTCGTCGTGTACGCCCTGACGCATGTGGTCGGCGCCGTCATCGTGCTGTCGAGCCTCGACCTTGTCCGGCTCGCCGTCGATGTCGAGGTGATGAACGCACTGTTGCTGCCGATTGTGCTCAGCTTCCTTCTGCTGCTTGAGCGTCGGGCGCTTCCGCCGGAACAGCGAATGCGTGGCCTGTACCGCTGGCTCGTGACGGTGCTCGCCCTGATCGTGATCGGCTTCAGCTTGTACTCGGTCCCCGGCGCACTCGGCCTGCTCGGCTGACCCCGACACCGGAGCCCCGATAGCGCAGACCCCGGACCGATATGGCAGGGGCAGAAGCAGCCGAGACTCCGGGTGGCAATGGCCGTGAACGATACCGGAAGGCTGTTGCCTCCGCTCCCACGGGGTAGCACCCGTATGGGGCGCCTCCCCATCTGGGGACTTCGTCGGGTTTGACTTCCGGAGCGCTCCACCAGTTGTTCCCCTCCCGTCGTTGGCGGCCGACTTTGGCGACCTCCGCTCGGCTGGGCACACTTCGCGATGGGGTCCTGACACCTGCGCCCGCCGGCGCCGTCTGATTCGGGAGCACAAAAGTCGACGGCAGGGCGACCCGGGGAAGATCGCGACCATGTCACCTATCGATCTCGAATACAGCCTCGATGGGCTGCTCGCCGCCGAGAGCGGTGGCCCCATCAGGCTCAAGCGGCAGTACCGGTCCCGCACCGCTGGCCTTCGGACGAGGCGCCCGTCGCGGTCGGAGCCGCGTCCTTCGTGCTCATCGGCGTCCAGGGCGGCCGACCTCCAGCGCCGCTCCAGATCGCCGCGGACGTCGTGACCAATGGCCCAACTGCTCACCGAGCCGGACCGCTCGCCCCTGAAGCTCCTCCGGGTACTTCCTCGGTGCTCCCATAACTCTCCTCCTCCCGTGGGTCGAGAGCCTCCATCAGACCCGGGGCGGAAGAGTTCCGTGTTCTGGGAGAGCGACAACGACGACATCGAAGTGCCCGCTACCGCGGCGACCAGCCACGCGCGCGGGAACGGGTGAGCGCATGCGGGCGGTCGGGGTGTGGCCGACATGCCGCCACACCTAGAGGTGGCCCGCACCACACCCTTGGCGCGCCTTCGGTGCTGATGGATCCGGCGACGGAGCGCCGGTCCTGCCGGGCCTACGGCCCCATTATCTGCCTTGAAGCCTTCGGCAGCGTACGGACGTCCGGGACCCGATCAACTGGCTTTCGCAGTACGGCCGACTATAACCGCGACTGATGATTATCCCACAGCATGAAACGCGTGGAATATTGGATTCCGACCTATGAGTATTTTCATGAATGACAGGGTGAAATTCAGTGGGTCGGCAGTTTTGCGATCCATCATCAATCGATGCAGATACTCCGGAACATGTTGCGTGGCGCGACATCTGGCTTCTCAAAAGCGCTGACTCTCGACCGGGGCCGCACACTGCGCATGGCGGAGTGCTTGACAGCTGTCACGGTTCTCGCCAGCGTGTCTGAATATGTCACAAACGGGGGAGACCGTCGTAGAGGGGGCCTAAACGACTGGCAGGTAGTGCGCGAGACTCAGCGTCAGATGCTGCCGGCGGGAGCTTTCCGACTTTTCGACGTCGTGTCAAACCGCGTGGTTAGCTTCACGCTGACGCTGTCCAAGGGGGTCATTGCGATTGTGGTTCTATCGGGACGCGCCAACCCCCGTATTTCTGGGGCCCTTCAAATAGGTTCCGCGCTCGCACAGCTCCTTCTTGGGCCGCGCACCCGCCGCGGCTCCGATGGGTCGGACAATGCCACCATGCAGGCGGCAATAGCTATCGGCGCGGCTCGCATCTTCGGCACGCCACGTGCGACTGACGTTGCCCTTTCCCATCTTGCGCTCCAGGCAACCCTTGCCTACCAGGCTGCGGGGTGGACTAAGCTCCCCAATCCGGATTGGAGGAGCGGCGAAGCTCTGCTCGGGGTAATGAGAACACGCGCGTACGGAGACGGTCGGTCGTGGCAGATATTGCATTCCCACCCTCGAGTCGCTCGTGTGCTGAGCTGTAGCGTACTCGGCTTCGAATGTGCATTCATGCTGGTGTTCGCGCGTTGCGCACCGCTGACCTGGCTGTTAACCGCAATCGCGGCTTGCTTTCATGTTACTGTCGGAATCACGATGGGACTTGGCCGATTTACCACCGCATTCCCTGCGATGCTGGTCGCAGTCCCTTATGTCTTCGGGTCGCGTCGCGTGGGGGCAGCCGATCAAGTGCTCCCACGTCTGTTCGCTGGCACAATCGGAATCGGCTGTACCCTCGGCGCAATAAGTTCAGCCCGTCGGGAGCACCGCTATCGACGCGCGAAGGCATTATTGCGCTCTCATCAGACGAAAGAGGGGACAACGGTTCGATTCGAAGAATACTGCTCTGACCTGGCAAGCGATCTCTGCTTCGTCCTCCTTCCAGGTCTTGGTTCGAGCGAACAGGACCTAGTGCGATGGGCTACACGGCTCTCGAGCGCAGCACGCGTGATCGTCCTGGCCGACGTACTTGGCGGGCAGACGCTTACGGCCGGTGGACTGGATACAGCGCTTCTCGGCATAAGCGAATTCGCTTCGACTCTTCCGGAGCGGGTGGTGCTGGTCGGGCACTCGCTCGGTGCGTGTCTTGCCGGCTCTATCGCTGACCTCGTGCCGGAGTCAGTATTCAGCGTTATTCGGGTCGATCCAACGAATCCTGCAACAGTAGATACAAACGCTTCCACGAACGCAATCCTGCGATCTCTATACCTATTTCCATCAACGTTGTTCCTCTCTGGCGGCTGGTCTCTCCGCCGGCCGGAGCGGGGGGCTGGGCTTCCAGAGCCGGCCCGTCGACGTTCCTCGGATCTGCAACGAACCCCATCTTGGTGGCGACGGACGGCCCATCTATTCCGGGTAGTTCTGGATGGGTGGGCCACGAACGGAGTCCCGGGTGTAGTTTCAAGCCAAGGTGTCGACATATTCTCGCCCGGTGTGTTTCGTCAACGAACTTCCGATGCGTTGGCAGATCCCAGGCGCCCCCACCACGTGATTGACGGTTCTTCTCATCATTCGCTCCTCAGTGCACCCGAACACGCCCGAGCGGTGACTGACATCATTCTTGAACACGTCAAGTACCTCGAACACGCCCAGGACCGCGGATGAAGCATCGTGTTGTTGTCGCTGCTCACTGGTGTTTCACGTGTGCGTCATGTGCGCTCCTCGTTCTCACGCTCCTCCGCCAGCACCCTAATCGTTCCGTCGCGCTCCTGCCGCACGTGCGTGGTCTGCAACCCTTCATGGATGAATTGGTACCTGACTGGCGCTTCTTTGCTCCCCGTCCGATGACGACGGATGTTCTGCTGTTCGTGCGCTCGCTCGACGCCTTTGAAACACCATCCGAGTGGGTGGCATTAACTAGCTACCCTGAGCGTAAGCTCCGTCAGCTCATATTCTTCCCTGATCGTCGTCGTAGCAAAGCCCTCCTGGATGTCACGAATCTGTTCCTACAGCAGCTAGAGCAATTTCCCGATGACTTCAGTCAGCGATCGATGTATCGGTTACTCGCTGAACACGTTCGTATGAAGGTGCAGATGATTGAACCGGCTGCGATCGGGTTCCAGTTCTGCATTGTGCGGAACAATGGTTACGAGGGTGGCGACATTACTATTCCGTTCACGTCGGGGTACATTCCTCTCGCTGCACAAAGCGGTGAGTTGAAAATAAGAGAAGAAGAGGAAGCAAAATGACTATCGACATGACGCAACAGTTGCTCGCACAGGCCACAGCTGACCGACCACTGACGCGAACCACGGCACCATCGTTTGTCCGGACCCCCATTCAAACGATGTCCTTCGCAGCCATGGCGTTGGCAGCATTCGCAGGGGCCCAACTTCTTGCGGAAATGGGAGCACTTGACATGGCAGCAGGGGCCGGGGCGGCGGCTGCTACCGCCTTGGCAGTCTGATAGGAGGGCCGGGGAGAAACTGAGTCGTTCGTGCACCGCGTTCAGGAGACGCGGTGCACGAGGCTGAGTCGAGGCTTGCCAAGAGAAGATTCGCCGGTAGCCGCGGACACCACATGCAGGACCGACCATGTCGCGCTTTGCGCGTATCTTCCGGATCCGTATCACCCACAGGCCGAGACCGGCAAGGGCGACGACGCCGAGCCAGGACGCGGCTGTTTCGCTGTAGAGCCGGCCGACGTCGCCGAGGAACAGAGACCGGTGGAACGTGTCCACCCAGGTGCGGAACGGCAGCGCCCCGGAGGTGCCGTACACGAGCAGGTCGCCGCGGACCTTAGCGGTGCCGGGGTCGATGAAGATCGCACGGTTCTGCGAGTCCATCAGCCCGGCTTCGGCTTACATCACCCGTGTCGTGGCGCCCTGTGCGGGTGCTGGGCGGACGGCGGCGACGGTGTCCTTCGGGTGGTGCTGGTCGATGTAGGCCTGCGCGGCGTCGATCTGGTCCGCGAGCGGCTTCGCGGCAGCAGTCGACGCTGCGGTGAGTTCGTGCCGGTACATGCCCTGCTCGATCGTCGGGCCGAGCGCGTACACGGCGCCGGAGAGCGCGGCGATGAGGATGAACGGGCCGATGAAGAGCCCGGCGTAGAAGTGCAGGCGCAGCAGGAACTGCCCAAACCAGCCCCGCTGCGTGTTCCCCGGCTGTACGGACGCCGGCACGCTGGCGCCTGCCGTAAGGACGGTGGTTGTGGGACGATCGCCGGTGGCGGTCACGCCTTTCTCGGTCCTCAGCTCGTGGGGATGAACGCGAGCGCCATGCCGGCACTCATCACCAGCAAGAGCACGCCATCTAGGCGCGCCAGGGGGTGTTGCCGAATCCGCGCCGACGCGATCAGGCGCACCAGCAGCCAGACGGTCGCGACCGCGAACACGACGACGAGGATCCAGGCAATCGGCGTCCAACCGGACCAGGAGGCGTGCACGCTGTGCCCGCGACCGGTCATGTCCATCTCCGGCATCGACATCGACGCCCCGCCCGCCACCGGCAGCATCATCACGCCCATGACGACCATCGCCGCCATCATCACCACGTGGTAGCCCAGAACCAGCCGCCCCGAACCGCCCGGCCCATGGTGCTCATGGCTGCCGTACCGGCCGCTTCCCAGTGTCAGGACGAGGTAGAACACTGTGGCGAGAGCGAAGACGATGATCTGCAGCGTCGGCGGGGCGAGCGTCATCCCCAACGACCACGGCATCGCCAGCATCGCGACGCTCATCAGCACGTGGAAGACATCGCTCACCCGTGACACTCCGGTGCTGCTGGGTCGGAACGAGAAGCCGAGGTACCCGAGGGCCGTCACGGTGAACAGTACTGTGAGGAGAACGGACAGCGGCAAGCTGTTTGACACGAACGGGAACCTCTCTCGCAAGGGCAGGCGGCATCATTCTACAAGTTGTAGAAGCGTACCTCTACTTTATGTAGAATCGCCGCATGGTCGAGAGAGTTGGTGAGCGCCAGTGAGCCCGCGTCGAGCGCATGGGTCTCTCGAGGCAAGTGTGCTGCAGCTGCTCTGGGCGCAGGAGGGCGCGCAGACCGGCCGGCAGGTCCGGGACGCTCTCGCTAAGGACGGTGACCCGCTGGCATCGACGACGGTGCTGACCGTCCTGGCTCGGTTGGAGAAGAAAGGCCTCGTGGAACGGGACCCCACTGCGAAGGCGTATCGGGCAAACAGGGTTGACCCGGCTGAGACGGCCGACTCGATGGCGGAAGTGCTCGGTCGCTCCAGCGACCGCACGGCGGTCCTGCAACGCTTCGCCGGCGCGCTCGGCGCTGAGGACCTTGATGTGCTCCGAGCCGCGCTCGGTGCGGCGGGGATCGACCCCGCACGCGTGTAATGCAAGAATCGGCGGCGTGATCACCGTCCTTGCGCTCGTTGTCCTCGCAGTCGTGGTCACCCTGCTCGCGCCGTTCCTCTTCGCTCGCGGTACCTGGTGGCTCCGCCACCCGCAGATCGCGCTCCGCTCCTGGATGACGGCATTGATCGTTGCTGCCGGGTCGCTGCTGCTGAGCGTGGGGATCGCCGCGGTTATGGTCGCGTCGAACGCGCACCTGCACGGACTCGGCGCTCCCGCCGCTGGCCTCTTTGCCTGGTGCGGCCTCGGCGTTGCCGGGGGCGTTGCCGCGCTCCTCGTCGCGAACGCGGAACCGATATCAGCGGCGAAGCACCGCACCGACGTCGCGGTCACGCTCCTGGTCGCGCGCTCCACGGTGCGAGTCGAACGGATCGGTGGGCAGGAGGTCGCGTATCTCCGATCCGCGGATCCGATCGCTTGCTCCACTGCCGACGGTCGCGTGCTGATCTCGACCGGCGTCGAGGATGCGATGCCCCGCGGCTGCGTCCGTGCTGTGATCGAGCACGAGCGCTCCCACGTCCTCGGCCGCCATGACTTCATCGCCCGGATCGCAGCCCTGAACGCGGCAGCGTTCCCGAGGCTCCGGACTGCTCAAGAGTTTCGGCGCACAGTTGCACTTCTGATCGAGCTTGTAGCCGATGACGCCGCAGTTCGTGTCTGCGGCCCCGCAACAGTCTGCAACGCGCTGACGCTGATGGACCGCATCGACCCGAACCCGGGTCTCGCGCTTCGCGCCGCCCGGTTGGCTGGCGCCACGGTGAAGACGTGGCCGCATCGCCGTCGCCTCGCCCCACTCGTTCGCCCCCACTGACCGAGCTCCCACTACCTTCTACGTTTTGTAGAATGGGTGCATGGAGCGCTTCGAGTACCACGTCGTCGGGATGACCTGCGAGCACTGTGAACGCCGTGTCACCGGCGAAGTCGAAGCGATCGCCGGTGTCGAATCCGTCACCGCAGACGCCGCTACCGGACTTGTTGTCGTGACCGCACAGGCCGAGCCGGACGCGGCGGCGGTCGCCGAGGCGATCGACGAGGCAGGCTACGAGCTCGCCAGTGCCTGACACCGCCCCAGCCACACTCGACCGGGCAGCGCCGGCGACCGCTGCGCCACGGCCGGGCACGGTGGTGCGCGCGCTGCCGTGGGTAGGCGCGATCATCGCGGTCGCCATCGTCGTGGTCGCGGTGGGCATGCTCGGGTCCTCCTCGTACGACCGGCTAAGTCGCGGCTACCCGGGCATGCTCACCTCAATGCTGAGCGCCCTGCTCCGCCTCACCGCAGACATGACTGGCGGCCTCACCGTCGGAGTGCTCTTCGCTGCAGCGTTCCTCACGCCGCGCCGTTCCCGCACCCTCATCGACAATCACCGCGACCTCCGCCTGGTCCGCCCCGCGGCGACTATCTGGCTGATCGCCGCGGTGCTGCTGGTCCCTGTCGACGCCGCCGATGCCGGTGGGGTGCCGCTGACGAAGCTCCTCACCCCGGGCGCGATCGGCTACCTCGTGCAGGCGAGCTACCTGCCCGGTGCGTGGATCGTCGTCGGCTGCATCGCGGTGACGATCCTCGTCGCCGCGTACCTCGTTCGCAGCTGGGTCAGCACCATGCTCCTGACCGGCATCGGAGCGGTCGGTCTGCTCGCACCGGTCCTGGTGACGCAGGTCCTTGTCGGTCCGAACCACGACTTCGGCGGCGACGCCGCCATGTTCGCCACCCCCGCGCTCGGCATCTGGATCGGCGCGACCGCCGTTCTCACCCGCCGCTGGCGAGCGAACCGACCCGGGACCGCGACAGTCAGACGCCATCGCATCCTCGCTCTCACCGTGTGGATCATCTGGACCGCCGGATCGGTGATCATCGCCGCCGTCGAACTCGCCGGCACGGCACCCTGGGCCGCGCCCACTGGGATCCTCTTCGCCGTGCAGCTGCTGCTCGTCGCCGTGGTCGCCGGACCGATCCTGCTGCGCCGTGCCTGGTTCGCCACCCGCATCGCACCGGCTGCGCTGCTCGCGGCGCTCATCATTGCGGTGGGGATCGGGGTCGTCATGGCGCGGATCCCGCCGCCGGTGTACTTCGTCCCGACCGACGGGCAGCAGCTGTTCCTCGGCTACCAGGTGAACACACCGCTCACTCCGATCACGCTGTGGACAGCTGGCCGGGTGAACATCCTCTTCCTCGTCATTTCCATCGTGGGCATCGCTGCCTACGCGGCCGCCGTCATCCGGCTCCGGAAGCGCGGTGATCGCTGGTCGAACGGGCGCACGAGCGCGTGGATGCTCGGCTGGGTCTCGGTGATTCTCACCACCTCGTCCGGGGTCGGTCCGTACTCGTCGGCGTCGTTCGCCGTGCACATGGGCCTGCACATGAGCCTGAACATGCTCGGCCCGCTGCTGCTCGTCCTCGGCGGACCCATCACCCTGTTCCTCCGCGCCACTACCGCCCACCGCCGCGACACCTTCGCCGGCCCCCACGAGTGGCTGGTGGCGCTGACACACTCGAAGCTGCTGAGGATGACGTACAACCCGATGTACGTCCTCGCCGTGTTCGTTGGTTCGTACTACGCCATCTACCTCACCCCGTTCTTCGACTGGGCCATGCGATACCACTGGGCGCATCAGGCGATGACACTGCACTACCTCGCCATCGGGTATGTCTTCTACGCCCTCATCATCGGCGTCGACGCACCACCCCGACCGTTGCCACACATCGGCAAGCTCGGCCTCGTCCTGGCCGCCATGCCGTTCCACGCATTCTTCGGCGTCGTCGTGATGACGAGCACGGACCTCCTCGCTGGCACCTATTTCCAGTACCTCGACGTCCCGTGGATCGGCAGCCTCGCCCACGACCAGTACGTCGCCGGTGGCGTCGCCTGGGCGGCCGGCGAACTCCCGCTCCTGGTGGTCGTCATCGCCCTCGTCACCCAGTGGTCGAAGCAGGACGCCCGGCAGGCGAAGCGCATGGACCGGCACGCGGACCGGGGCCTCGACGACGACTACGAGCAGTACAACGCCATGCTCAGCAAGCTCACCACCCGCGACACCACAGCAGCCGCAACGCAGCCTGACCCAAGACCATCCGCCGGACCAGCGGGGACAACCGAGCATGAGGGCGCCGATCACCGGCCGACGCTGACCGTCACCGACCACCGGGAGTAGCCGTGACCACCACCACAAGGCCGTCCCGCACCGACCAGGAAAACGAGCAGCGGCTCGAGCTCGACATCGGTGGGATGACCTGCTCTGCCTGCGCCAACGCGATCGAACGCAAGCTCGGCAAGCTCGACGGTGTCACCGCTTCCGTGAACTTCGCCACCGAACGCGCCACCGTCGCAGGTCTCGGCCCCGACGATGCCGCCACCGCGATCGCGCAGGTCGAACGCGCCGGCTACACCGCCGCCGTCCACACCCCAGGTGACGACGCCTGGTCCGCCCGCGCCGCAGAGACCCGCACCACGACCCTCCGCCGTCGGCTCGCTGTCGCGGCGCTGCTGACGATCCCGCTGTGCGACATCACGATCATCCTCGCCCTCGTCCCCGCATGGCGGTTTCCCGGCTGGCAGGCACTGTGCGTCCTCCTCGCCGTCCCGATCGTGACCTGGGCGGCCTGGCCGTTCCACAAGGCCACGCTCCGTCGCCTCAGGCACCGCAGCACCAGCATGGACACCCTGGTCTCGCTCGGCGTCGTGGTGTCCTTCGGATGGGCGCTCTGGACGCTCCTCGTTGACCCCGCCACCACTCCCGGGTACTGGCTCGGGTTCGGAAGGACTCCGGCTGGCGCGGACTCGATCTACCTCGACGTCGCCGCCGGCATGGTCACCTTCCAACTCGCCGGCCGGTACTTCGAGAGCCGCAGCCGCCGCCGCGCCGCCGACGTCCTCGAAGCCATCGGCGACCTCGGCGTCACCGAAGCGCAACTCCTCACGGACGGGGAGGAGAAGACCGTCCCGCTCAGCGCTGTCCGGGTTGGGAACCTCGTCGTCGTCCGCCCCGGTGGCCGCATCCCCGTCGATGGCACCGTCACCGACGGGGCCGCGACGCTTGACGTCTCCGCGATGACCGGTGAGTCCATCCCCATCGAAGCCACCGCAGGAACGACGGTCATCGGCGGCACGCTGGTGCAGGGCGGCCGGCTCATCATCCGCACCGACGCGGTCGGCACTCGCACCCGCCTCGCGCAGATGGCCGCCGTCGCCGACGACGCCCAACGACGCAAGGCCGCGATACAGCGCACCGTCGACCGTGTCACGAGCGTGTTCGTCCCCGTCGTGATCGGCATCGCGATCCTCGTCGCCGCTGGTTGGCTCATCAGCGGCGCCGCCGCCGGCACCGCAATCGCGAACGGTGTCGCGGTCCTCATCATCGCCTGCCCCTGCGCACTCGGCCTGGCGACCCCGACAGCGCTCATGGTGGGTGTTGGCCGCGGCGGCCAGCTCGGCATCCTCATCAAGGGCCCTGGCACCCTCGAAGCAAGCGGCCGCATCGACACCGTCGTCCTCGACAAGACCGGTACCCTCACCACCGGCCAAATGACCCTCACTGCCATCGACACCTTCACCGAGGACGCCGACACCGCTCTCGCCCTCGCCGGCGCACTCGAGGCGGCGTCGGAACACCCCATCGGGAAGGCGATCACCACCGCAGCCAGCAACCAGCTCGGCACGCTGGAGCCGGTCGCGGCGTTCACCGCGCACACCGGGCTTGGAGCCGCCGGAATTATCGGCACCCGCCACTGTGTGATCGGCCGCCGCGAGCTCCTCGAGCAATCAGGCGTTGCCGTCGACGATCGTGTAGCTGCGGTTGTCGAGCAGTGCGAAGGGGGCGGTGCGACCGTGGTGCTGCTCGCCGTCGACCGGGAAGTAGCCGCAGTACTCACCGTCCGGGACACGCTGCGTTCCGGCGCCGCCGAGGCCGTCGCCCAGCTGCGCGCCCTCGGGCTCCGCACCGTCCTGCTCTCCGGAGACTCCGAGACCACGGCCACTGCTGTTGGTGTGGAGGTTGGCGTCGACGAGGTCATTGCCCGCGTTCTCCCGGACGAGAAGGCTGAACGCATCGCCCAGCTCCAAGCAGCTGGACACCATGTCGCGATGGTCGGTGACGGCGTCAACGACTCCGCCGCCCTCGCAACCGCAACGCTTGGCGTCGCCGTTGTGCAGGGCACCGACATCGCCATGAAGGCCGCCGACGTCATCATCGTCCGCGAGGACCTCCGCGCCGTCGTCGACGCGGTCCAGCTCTCCCGCACGACCCTCCGCACCATCCGCATCAACCTCGTGTGGGCGTTCGGGTACAACATCGCCGCGATCCCGCTTGCTGCCGCGGGCATGCTCAACCCACTCATCGCCGCCGCCGCGATGGCGCTGTCATCCACACTCGTCGTCTCGAACAGCCTTCGGCTGCGGTCGTTCCATCGGCCGTAGTCCGCCGTCTGTGGAAAGGGTGGGGAGGGGGAGCATGCGGGAACTGACGCTCCACGGGGAAAGAGCGTGCGGAAGCGAGGCGGGAGCGCGAGTCCGGTGGGAAGCTACAACTCAGAGCGAAGCGCATTGAAGTGCGTCATCAAGGTGGCCTCGACAGCAATGTTGGTCACGGTGGGGTTGAGCTCATCCGGCAGCCGACCGGCCACGGGGCACCGGACGGCGACCCTGATCGGGCTGGCATCCACCCGCCCCACCGGTCCACTGAGGTTCAGAGGGCCATGCCGGAGAGGACTCAACGGCGCCTTCAGAGAAGCATCCGTAGACGTGTCAGTGACTCTGGGGAGCCTGTTTGCCGCCAAGACAGGCGACTAGGCGTCCTGAGTCACCACGTTGGTACCAGTCGGGCTGCGAGCGTGAGCCCGTGGCTCGAGTGGGTCCGACCAGTGTTGTAGCGCTCGATCCAGGGCGCAAGTGCGTCGGCACGATCTTGGCTGCTGGTGATGTGCTACCCGTAGGTACATTCGATTGCGAACGACGCGCCGTGACAGCCGTTATTGGTGAATTCGGCAGCTGTGGCCCGAAATATCCGCCGCCGCGAGCACTCTTTCCCGACCTGTCTCCGGTCCACGCTGTCCCTCAGTGGGAGCCTGCACAATCTACGCGCCTTAGAGGCCAGTCGGCTCACGCCAGTTTTTGAGGGAAATGGCTCGCGGGGATAATTCACGGCGTAGGATTTGGCGGGCAGTGGCCCTTGACGCGATCACAATCCCATCTATGGTCCCTGGGTGGATAGCCCGGAGCTCCGTATTGGGTGGTTAAGGCTGGGTGTAGCTGCAAGTAATCGTGGACTGGTTCCGCGCGGTGTTTTCGGAGATCTGCTGGCCATTAGCATCAAGCACGCGGCACCCAATGGAAGGAATCGCGAGTGCTGGACCGGGACCCATATTGGTGTCTACGTAGAAAGAGGTCGTATAGGAGCCCGATTCTTCCTCCGCGTCCAAAGAGTGGCGGAATTTGGCGTTCGGGTATAGGTCGGCAAACCAACCGCCGTCCACCAACTTGCCGGACCTGCGCACCGTTACTCCCGAGTAACCTTCCTTTGGTCCAGTAGCCCCGAAGAACTCGACCTGTGCAGGCCGCCCCACTGCATGAATCTGCGAGGCGGAGCGCGTGGCGCTCTTTGTGGGACTTGAGAGGACTGGCGCGCTTGCCGGAGCTGTTGCGGAGATTGCCAGTGCAGCAGCCGTCGAAATGAGGAATACGGATGCGACCTTCATTTACCCTCCCCGGGTGAAAATATCAAGGTTTCGGTGTCTTGTGTGCTCAACCGATGTTCAAGTCGGCTGACGGGGCCTTTCGTTAACGACGGTTCTCTCAACCTTCGCTTGCGCTCTTGGGTCCGTGCCCGGTGCGGGGCCTGAGGCCTGAAATGGTAGTTGCGCGAGGTCTGAAGCGCCGTCTTCGCATTTGTCGTCGCTGGCCCGCTGCGGCTGGAATCGCCACACACAAGCGTGGCGCGGCGTCCTGGCCATCGCTAGCCCCCGCAAGGGGGACTGCGCATTCGGGTTGATGCGGTGCGCGGGCAAGTTGGTCGTGTATTTGACGTCGAGTAGGGAGTGCGACGGAGAACGTAGAAAGTATCTGGGAGCTCACCGTGGGTGACGGAGACGCCTGCCTGATAGCAGCGCGCGTCGCCGGTGTGAATGACTGGCGTATCGACTGGACCGTTTAGGAGCGACCAAGGCTGTTGGGCGCAAGCATGGCCATCTTCGGGAACGTTGAGCGCAGACGGGCTCTTCGCGGTTGGTACTGGTGAGAGCGGTCACCAAGGCTGTGGAGCACCGCGATTAGGGACCGACAGCCGGGAGTATCGCTCGATCAGGTGACGGCCGTCCTTAACGAGCCCCTGGTGGGACCTCGTACCCCTCCGAGTTGTAGGACGCGACTGATGTCCCGGCAGTCAGCCATCCGCAATAAGGGGGACCCGGGGTGTACCCCCTCGAACGGTGAGGCGGCCCGAAGTGGTTCACCTGGCGGCCTGCCGCCTTACGCAGTTGCAACGAGTGGAGAGGTCTGCTAGAAACCTTCTATGCGTACAATATCAAGTGCTGAAAGACTGTCCGTCCAACGTGCGGCGATGGTGCGACGAGTCTGCTTCGGGTTCGCCGCTGTGGTGGCTCTGACCGCCGCTACATGTGGTCTTGCGCCCGCGGCGTTCGCTGAGACTAACTCAACTCCAGCGATTCCTGTCGGCAGTACGCCGATGTCTGTCGCGGTGGGTCCGCACTCCCGAAACGTGTACGTGGCCAACTGGAATGACGATACGGTTTCGCTACTCGACGCGAGGTCGAAAAAGGTTGTAAGCACTATCCCGGTCGGGCACGGTCCCGACGGTCTTGCGGTCGCTCCAAATTGGAAGACTTTGTATGTGGCCAACGGCGGCGACGACTCGATCTCAGTAGTTGATGTGCGCTCACGCAAGGTCGTGGACACCATTCAGGACGGCGGTAATCCGATGGGGGTCGCGGCTGCCCCGGATGGGAAGACTGTGTATGTCACGAATAACGGCAGCAATGCGATGACGATCATCGATACAGAGTCGCGTCAGGCCGTCGCTACGGTGCCCGTCGGTAAGTACCCGATGGGTGTGGCGGTCGCTCCGGATGGCAAGACTGTTTACGTCGCAAATCAGAGCGGTAACACGATTTCAGTAATCGATGCCGCGTCTCATAAAGTTACTTCCACGATTACAGTCGGAGTGAGCCCGGAAAGCGTGTCGGTCGCCCCGGATGGTAAGACTGTCTACGTCGCCAACGCGACAAGCGGCGATGTGTCGGTCGTTGATACATCGACTCATAACGTGAGCTCGTTCGAAGCTGGTTGGGAACCGATGGGCATTACGGTCACTCCAGATGGGACCAAGGTTTTGGTGACCAACGCAGGTGACAACACGATGTCGGTATATTCGACAGGGTCGGGGAAGGTCTTGGGCACGATTCCCGTGGGCGCCAGCCCGTGGAGTGTCGCTGCCGCTCCTGACGGTCAGACCGCCTATATCGCGAACATGAAAGACAACACGGTTTCGGTCTACTCGTTGGCACAGTCATTGTCCGACAGTCATGGCGTCCGGTCGAGGTGAAAGAGAACAAGTATTAGTGCTGACGAGAAGCGCGAGGATCGCGCCGCACGACCGCTTATCTGGGTCTTACCGCGTTGGTCGCACAATAGACGGCCACGGTTGATTTGACATCGGAGAATACTGCTTATGCAGTGGATGGCCGGCCACCTGGCCGGCCATCCACTCTGTACGAATTGGTTTTCGGAGCGCGAGTCACGGATGCCTTTTGTTGGGAGGCGGGCCATTCGCGATCACATCTAACTGAGGTGAATCGAACCAAGCGAGGGCTGTAATCGTAAAATCATGGGTTGTAGGCGCTTGATAGTCCAAGCGAATGCTTTGAAGTCTTCGACGGAAGGATCAAGATGCTCAAGTCCCGACGAGCTATCGTCGTGGCATCAACGCTCTCAGCCCTAGCGCTCCTTGCGGGCTGCGCCACCGAGCCTTCACAAACTACCGCCGATCCGGCGGCACGGGCCACAATTGCGGCCGGCACGGAAGGTGCCGTCAATTTTGAAGGTGGTTACTTGCAGATTGGCTCGGGACCAAAGGCGGTCGATATCTACCTCGACCCCATGTGCCCTTACTGCAGGCTCTTCGAAGAAAAGTCCGGCCCGATGCTCTTTAACGCTGCAAATAACGGCGACGCCACAATACGGATCCATCCGGTCGCCATCCTCGACCGCCTCTCCAGGGGGACTGCGTACTCGACGCGCGCCGCGGCACTACTGACAGCGGTCGCCGCAAAGTACCCGCGAAAGACGGAGGAGTTTGTGCAGGATATCTACGCCTATCAGCCTTCGGAGGGTACTGCAGGTCTCACCGATAATCAGCTCCGGGACATCGCTCGACATGCCGGCATCTCGGTTCCGGAGCAGCTCGATGCAGCTCAGTACCGGATGTGGGTGAAACAGTCCACCGCGCGCGCCATGGCGGGACCGTTGCCGACAACGAGCCAGCTGCCGGCGATCCGTACCGTACCCACCGTTGTGGTAGACGGCAATGTGTTTCCCGGCAGCAGCACCCAGACGGCGGCGTTCGCACGATTCTACTTGAGCCACTAACGGGCTAACACTCAAGCCCGACGGTAACGTATCCTCGCGTGCATCCCAAGACGCCGCACCATGCCGGCGGTTCCGCTATCGGGAACTTCTCTGATACGTCCGGCAAGCTTGTGTTCTATTCCTCGTTGGTTCCAAGGCTGCGCTCAGATTGCTGCCGTCGATGAAGGCTGGTCAAGCGATATTATTCGGCCGCTCCCATGTTCGTCGTCTTTGAGTATTTGCGACGTCAGCGGGCTTTTCAAGTCCTTTGAAGGAATTGCAGCGAATACGACGCTCTACGATGGTCCCGACGAATGCTTGATTCTCAGCAGGCTCTTCGCGTGGAGGTTAACTTCCGTGCGGGTAGCGGGTAGTGGGTAACGGGACGTCGTTCTCGTCGGCCAGAAGTCCGCGCTTTGGTCTGACTACGGATGGGGCGGGGATCGGAGAAGCTCCTCCCGAAGGCGGAAGGTCGAGCGATTAGAGGGCAGGGCACCCCGTCGGGCTGAACTTTGGTTGCTCGTTACCTGGCGGCCGTCCAGTAATCGGCTCGGTGCCGACGGACGGCCTGCGGAACTGCAGATGCCCTACCGCCGCCCAGCGGCAACGGCCATTGTCGAGATGCCCGCCGCGTCGAATGTCCCTCGCGCTCTCGAACCAGTACCTGCCCTCGGCCCGCGGGCTCCGCTCCAGTGTTCGGCTTCCTGGCTGTCACAGCCAGGGCGATGAGGTACGCTGATCGAACAGTATATTGGCACTCGCGGAAGGTGCCTCGATGGCAACAGTTTCAAGGGCTTCTGCTCTCTGGGTCCTGACGACGTTGGCTGCAGTGGCTGCGATTGTGGTTGGATCCGTCGCGAAGATTTGTGGCGTCTGTCGGCGCCCCAAGGCTACTGCATCTTCAGAAGGCTTCGCGGCTAGCAGGGCCGCCCTCTCCGGCAAGGGAGGGGGGCTTGTCAGAGCCACTTCTCTGCGGTCCGACCGGTAGGGTCTTCGTGTCGACGTTTACGAGGACTTTGCCTGTTCGCTCCGTCGGCAGTTTGCACGCATGAATAGCCTGCGAATTGAAGACCACGTCACACGAGAGTCTAAAATGGATGATGCATCCTGACTCCTTCGTCGACCTCAGCTCTCTCGGAAAGAAACCGCGGGCGATGCAGCTATGCGCGTTGAAATGGCGAGACCACATGTTTTCGGTGCGATGACTGACGTACTCTTCAGAACTTAGCCAGAGGAGGGGTGCGCTATTCGATACTCACCGGCTATCGATCGCTGCTGCTCGGGTCGCTCGCCGGTGAATGGACTGTTCTGTCGAGAACTGCATCACGGACGGCGCTTTCGATCGGTACCTGGGCGCATGGACCAGCTTCGGTCTGCCCTTGGAAGGGTCGTGACGGGACCAAGTCCCACTCCCACACCAAGGACACGGACGTCGGAGACGGTCTGCGCGGAGACTCGCGTTTGGACCGCGGTGCGCCAGAGGATGTTGCGAGTGCCGGTGGTGACGAACAGGCCAGCGCCGAGACTGACCAGTGCGTTGACGCGCAACCCCGCCATCCGTAAGCGCCATTGCCGTCCCGGCCCGATCATCGCTCGGAGTCCGAGTCCGTATCCGGTCAGCAGCCGAAGGGTGACGGCGGCCCGACCCAGTCGAGCATGTCGGTTTACCCCTCGTCTGGTGCCTTGTTCTCGGCGATCTTCGCCAGGAGCGCGGCGGCGACGTCGGAGAGGACCAGCTCACCTGATTGTGCGTCGTAGTCGAACAGCTCCCCGTACCGGCCCCAGTCGATGGCGATGTCGAGCTGCTTCTCCGTGTCGGCGTCGTTGAAGCCACGCCGGAGCAGGTCGCGGAAGAAGTCGTCTCGGAGCGCGCCGTCGTTGCTGTTTCGGAGGGCCTTGACGATCGTCCGCACGAGCGGGGCATGCTCGGCGGCGAGTTCGGAGAAGATCTCCTTGCTCTCGAGGATGTCGGCTGTGTACCAGGCCTTGCCCCTCTCGGTAAGGAATGCTTGGGCGCCTTCGACCTTGAGCAGCTGCAGCATGCAGGCAGCGTCGACGAGCGGAAGGAGGTCGTCGACTTCGAAGGAGAGCTCGTCGGCGAGGTCCGGAAGATCGGCCTGCCCGTCGTGGGCGAAGACGATCTCCACGAGCCCGGCGAGACCTCCGACGCTCGCGTTGGGCATTGGGTGGGAAAGCGGTCCCACTGTGGCGGCTCGCACCGTGGCGTCGTCCTCGCGGTCGGTGAGGATGGCGTAGAGCTTGTCGACGGCCGCGTCGAAGGTGGGGCTCCGACGATCTCGAGGTCGCGGCAGGGTGATGGGAACTTCTGCCTTGATGTGGCCGGGGTTCGATCCGAGGACCAGGACACGGTCTGCCAACAGGACCGCTTCTTCGATGTTGTGGGTGACGATGCAGATGCTCTTCGTTGGGAATCCCGGCTGGGCCCACAGAGATGCGAGTTCACCGCGGAGGTTCTCGCTGGTGAGGACGTCGAGGGCTGAGAATGGCTCGTCCATCAGCAGGACGTCCGGGCGGAGGACCAGCGCGCGAGCAAACCCGACGCGCTGTCGCATGCCGCCGGAGAGCTCGCGGGGGTATGCCGACTCGAAGCCGTCGAGGCCGATCGAATCGATTGCGGCGAGGGCGCGGTCTCGGCGGACGAGTTTGCTCACGCCGGCGGCGATGAGACCGAGCTCGACGTTCTCCAGGACAGTCAGCCATGGCATGAGCGCGAACGATTGGAAGACCATCGCGGTGCCAGGGTTCGCTCCGTTGAGGATTTCGCCGCGGTAGCGAATCTCGCCGGTAGTCGGGGAGATCAGGCCGGCGAGTGTCCGCAGCAGTGTGGACTTGCCCGACCCGGACTTCCCGAGGAGGGCAACGATCTCTCCCTGGTGCAGGGTCAGGTCAATGTTGTCGAGCACGTTCAGGGTGGTGCCGTCCGCGGAAGGGAAAGACATGGATATCCCGGTCGCGGTGATGAGTTCGATGGTGGCCGGTGCGTTGGTGATGGCGGTCATGGTGATCGCCTCCTTCCGGTGGTGAGAGTTCAGGTGAGAGAGAAGCGGGTCTCGGCGAAGCCATAGAGCCGTCGCCAGAACAGGCGGTTCAAGCCGACGACGAAGATGGCCATGACGGTGATACCGACAAGGGTCTTGGCGAAGTCTCCGCTTGTCGTGGAGTCCGCGATGTAGGCGCCGAGGCCGGCCGCGTGGAGTGTGGTGTGGCGATAGCTGACCACCTCGGACACGATGGACGCGTTCCAGGCGCCGCCGGCGGCGGTAATACTGCCGGTGACCCACGCGCCGAAGATGGCTGGCCCGTAGAGGGAACGCCACATCTGCCTGCGAGTGAGGCGCATGCTGGTCGCGGCTTCACGGAGGTCAGTCGGGATAGCGGATGCGCCCGCGATCACGTTGAAGAGGATGTACCACTGGGCACCGAGGGACATCAGGAGGATCCCTCCCCAGTTCAGGCTCACTCCCGTGGCGATCAAGGCCAGTGTCGCGAATGGGAACAGGAAGTTCGCGGGGAAGCTCGCCAACACCTGCACGATCGGTTGCGCGATTCTGGTCACCTTTGGGCTCAGGCCGATCCAGGCTCCGATCGGAACCCAGATGAGGGTGCCGACGATCAGCAGCACGATCACCCGTCCGAAGGTCAGGACGCCAAGGCCCGCAGCAACACCGAACTGTCCGAGTCCGGTGTTCGCGCTGATGAAGCTGAGCATCGCGAACACCCCCCAGGCGATGACGGCGAGGACGAGGACGAGGAAGACCACGTCTCCCGCGCGTCGCTTCTGCACATTCACGCGAAGCGGCGGACCGGCGATGCCAAGCGGGCGGGTGATCCAGTCCAGCGCACGTCCGAGTGGCCGGAGCGTGCGGGCAAGGATGGTCGGGATGTGCGACCGGCGAAGGAACGACAGCACCAGGCTTGTCTGGATGGTCGCCGCGGTCGTGTCACCGGAGCGGAACCGCTCCGCCCAGGCAGCGAGGGGACGCCAGAAGAAGAAGTTCACCCCGATGACCATGACGACCATGACTCCGATGGCGAGCACCACGCGGTCCAGCTGGCCGTTGTCCGTTGCTGCGCCGACGTAGGCTCCGATGCCCGGGAGCGCGTAGGTGTTGTTGTTGACGGAGATCAGCTCGGACGCCACAAGGAAGAACCAGCCGCCACCGAAACTCATCATGCCGTTCCAGACGAGCGGGATCATCCCGTTGGGGACGTCAAGACGCCAGAACCGCTGCCACCGGGTCAGGCGGAGCATCCGCGACGCTTCGTCGAGGTCCTTCGGCTGCGTGACGAGCGATTGATAGAACGAGAAGGTCATGTTCCACGCCTGGCTCGTGAAGATCGCGAACACGCTCGCGCACTCAAGACCGAGTTGCGTGTGCGGGAACAGCGTGAGCCAGATTGTCACCGTGACGGACAAGAAAGCCAGGACCGGCACTGACTGCAAGATGTCGAGGAGCGGCAGCAGGATCTTTTCCGCACGCCGAGACTTCGCGGCGATCGTGGCATAAACGAACGTGAAGACGAGAGACACGGCCAGAGCCGCGAACATGCGCAGCAGCGACCGGGCTGCGAAGTATGGCAGCTGAGACGGATCGGTGGACACTGTCGACGGTGCGGTTGAACGGTTGAAAGGTGCGTCGATGGCGTGAGACAAAACTAGGATCAGCCAGAAGGTGACCGCAACCGACGCGAGGACAACGGCATCGACAGCAGGGTGCCGTCTGGGTTGCAGCGACGCGCCTTGGCTAGTGAACGTGAGTGAACGGGACATGGACATCTGACTGCTCCAGTCGGAGAAGCCCCGCTGTCGACGTCAGGCGAGCCGGGTGGGGAGCGGGGACAGGATCGGGGGGGTAAGAACTATGAGGATCGGAACTCATCACCGACCACCTCCTCGTCTCAGGGCCGCAGTTCGGCCGTGGTGGAGCGTACATGGCGTTCAAGCGCTTGCGCAAACGTCGAATTAAGGGATGATGGGTGCATGTTCAGCAAAGGCTCCACCCCCTCCTCGCAAGAACAGCTCGAAGCGGCCAGCGATACATTCGAGCTACTCGCCACACCAAGCAGGCTGCATCTGGTGTGCTTACTCGCAGAGGGTGAATCCGACGTCTCCACCCTCGCCGAGCGAGCCTCGGCCTCGATCGCTGCGACCAGCCAGCACCTTGCGAAGCTGCGGGCGGCAGGTGTTGCTGCGGCACGGCGGGATGGCCGCCGGCAGCTCTACCGCATCGATGATCCACACATCACTGCCGTCGTCCGGCAGATGTTTTCCCACATTGCCCCCGACGGCACCATCGCCACAGGACGCGATGAACGACGCCCCGCGCGTCGTCCACGATTCGACGCGAGCCTCGCGTGAACGCACTGCCCCCCCCGTTGGATCGCGCTGGTCCGGGCAACGCGAGCAGTCGGTTCGTCCTAGCCGAACCGCGATTCGAGTCCGATCAACGGCAGCCCGGACCCACGTTATGAGCGGTGAGCCGATGCGGTGCTCTGGTTGTCTGCGTGGCCGTCGGCGGTGATGGCGTTCGGCGGGATAGGGGGGATTGCGTCGCGGTGAACCTCGCCTTGCACCGCTGGTTCGTGCAGCAGAATTGTCCCGTTCCGGGCCTGCGGGCCTCCTTGACCGAGCCGAAAGGCACTCACGCGTTCTGAGAGCGCCGAGATACCGGGATCCGGTCGTCTTCGATGTCAGTTCCGGTTAGAGCGAGTGCGAACCCGCGGTGGCCACGTGTCTTCCACACAGCGATGATCGACGCGATCGCGAGACAGAACGCGAGAGGCCCGGAAAAAGGGAAATCGACTGCGAGCAACGTGGCCCACCCACCGGATCCGAGTGCCCATCGCGCCAGCCGCTTCCCGATGTTCGGGACCGGAGTCGGCCTGAGGCGCACGACGTGCTCGCCCAGAGTTCGACCGGACACGAGGACGATGGCGGGCTGAAGGAGGGGTGCAAGAAGCGCGGAGGTGTCGATGAGTGTGGTGAGCCGGTATCGAGTACACCGACCTGCACCTCGAGGGCATCGATCAGGCGCAGACCGAGGAGCGGAAGACCGCCCTCGGGACCAACGCCCCGATCGTCGTCACCGACACGGAAACGGGTGCATGGTCGGGGTTCCGCCCCGACAAGATCGAGAACGTCCGCGAGTGGGAACTGACCGACGACCAGAGGCAGGTGTGGGAGGCCGGCTACATGGTTGGGTTCGAGATGGGCGCCCCGGAGCTCATGGCCGAGATCCTTGCCCTCCGCGCACAGCTCGAGCAGGCAGAAGCCGCCGCGACCGGTACTACGCCGAGATCTGCCACCGCTTCGCACCCGCCGAGCCGGAGCGGAGCGGCCAACGTTCGCGGAACTCTGCGGTGCCCGCGGCGAGGACAGCCGAGCCGAGCCTCACGAGGAGACCACGAACCGGATGTTCCCACAGGACTCCGGCGCCCACGCCCGATCGGGGAGACTGAAACCAAGGGACTCACGTGCGACCCGGCCCCTTCGACGTCGACATTCATCTTCTTCGTGGCAGTTCTCGCACCCGCCCCTCCCATGTGCTGTCGTCGTCGCTGGCATGGGCGGCGGGCGAAAACAGCGCGACGCCGAGAAGTTGAGCTTGTGGGTCGGCATCTGACCGGATGGTTCCCGGGCTGCCCCGTCTTCTCGAAGTGAGGGTGGGTGCCTCGCCCGAGATGATCGAAAGGGTGCGTCATGGCTTGGCTCACAGGACACGAGCGCACGCGCACAGTCGGAGACGTGGTGGCATTGCTGCGGCACCGGACTGGACACCCTGTCCTGCATCGACGGCCCGCGTGCGACCAGGCTGGGACGGCAGGGGGCACGAAAGACTCTCGCCACGGTTTGCCTGTCTACGATCCTCGCCCGCTACCGCGGTGCGGCATCGGTGGCATGGGACAACAACCAGACCCGCAGCACCCTCGGCTGGTCGACGGCGGGCGCCCGGCAAGACGGGCCCGTGCTCGACCCCTGCCGAACAGCGACCGGCGCCTGGGCGCCGATGCGCAGTCCGCAGACCTTGCCTCATACGTCCACCACCAGCCACTCGACGGTGCGATGTGCTCCACTCGAGGCCGTAACCGCTCGCCGCGGGCCAGCGGTTCGGCGCCGAGCCGGTCGACCGGGTCCACAAGGTGCGGACGAAGTTCTACCGGCTCGCGAAGATCGCCGCGGTGATCCTTGGCGTCGACTGAGGTGGTTGTCGTCCGGGTTGCAGGACGAGGCAGACGGCTTCGCCATCTCCGCTGTCTCGAGCCTCCAGACAGGCTCTCTTGGACCGTGGTACCCTGATCGACCAGAATATTTTGTGGAGTCAGGAGTCAAAGTGGCAAGAGTTTCGAAGAGCCGCGGCGCCTGGATCCTGGGTGCGGTAGCCGCGGCTGTCGTGGTCGGGGCCGTCGCGACGATCGCTGTCCGATATCACCGACCAGCGCCATCGCTGACGCCGGTCGGCTTTGTGTCCGGAGCCGTCGCATTTGAGGGCGGGGGAGGTGCGATCGGTAGGGGTAACGCGCTGCGAGCGGATCGGAAGGTGCCCCGGGTTGACGTGTACGAGGACTACGCCTGCCCGCTCTGCCGAGAGTTCACTCTCGCCAATAACCGCTGGATCGAAGACCAGGTCAGAGCCGGCAATCTGACACTGGTGATGCATCCGGTGTCATTTCTTGACCGCAGTTCTCTTGGTTCGAAGTGGTCCTCAACGGCAGCTGACGCCGCCATGTGCGTCGGGGCGGCCGGGCCGAACGCCTTCGTGGCCATGAGTGATGAACTCTTTAAAATACAGCCGGAGGAAGGCACAAAAGTCGCCGCTGACAAGCTCGCGATCGCTGCAGCGCGCTCGGCTCTCGGGAGGAAGGACTCCTCTGTCGAAAAATGCATCATCGACCGCGCCTTCAATCCTTACGTGGGCACCTGGACCAATTTCGACCTGCATCACAACCTTGCCGGTCAAACGGGACCACTCGAAGGTACGCCGACCATCCTGATTGACCACGTTCAGTTTGACGGGCCGCTGTCCGACCCGCACATTTTTCAATCGGCGGTCAGGGACGCTGCTCGGCGCGACGGTCGGCGCGCTGACCGATGATTAACGAACGTTCGCGTCGAAGTACAGCGGCACGCAATCGAGCGCCTTTAAATGGCTGGCTGCTGGTTCTAGTGCCGTTCGCGCTCATACTCATTGTTGTGATGATGACCCCCACTCGTCCGACTCTTAGTTCTGATGGTCAGCAGATGACGCCGTCATTCGGACATGCTGTCGCAGAGCCAAAGAACGTGGACATTGACCACAGTGCAGTTGTCCACGTGTCTACCCACGTGGGACAGGTCATTCGTTTGAACACGAAGTGGCCCCTTGACTGGAAGCTCGCCGGGCCCCCTGCCACTAGCGTCGTTTTGTTCCGACCTGGTGAACGCTACGCGACCTATACCACCGTACCGGGGCTAATCCCCCACGCGGAGGGCTCCGCGACAATTGAGCTGAAGCGTGAGGACGGGTCGGGCCGCGTCTCAATCGAGGTAAATGTGGGTCCCGAATGAAAGTCACATCCAGAAACAAGGCCACTAGATGCTGGCAGCCAGGCTCCCTCACCACCTGGCTATTTCGAGCGTTCAGCAGTTTGGCTGCATTTGCATCCGCAGTGCTACTTGTCGATACTGGCATTCATCAGCGGCATCCATCTGCTTCATTGCAGTGCGACATTACGGCGACCGTGAGCTGCTCTCGTGAGATGGATCAGTGGCAGAGCCATGTACTTGGCATACCGAACCCAGTCTTCGGGGTCGTGGTCTTTGGCTTTCTCGTTCTCGTGTCCTGGCTGGAACCCACTCCCGCGCCAATCCGCCGCTTCCTTCATTGCTCCGCGGCCGCCTGCATAGCAGGATCGTGGATCGCTGTTCAGTGGTTCTGGTACCAAAGCCTTTTCGTAATCGGTGTGGTCTGCCCCTGGTGTGTCGCGGTGTGGTTGAGCGTCATTCTGATGTTCTGGGTCGTTCTCCCGCGACATTTCTGCCGATATCGATTCAGAATACAACCGGTACGTAAGCGACTGCCTGGCTGTCTTTGCTCATACGGATGGGTACTTGGGGCCGCGCACGCGTGCGCAGTCCTCATAACCACTTATTGTGAAGTGCTGGCGTCACAATATTAAGACGCCAGTGCAAGTTGACTTAAGCGAATCAGGATAGTCATGCGAAGAAGATCAGACAATTTGAGAAATACACATTCTTCCAGAAAAATGACTGCGCGGGGGGTAAAGCTCGTCTGGTGCGGGGCAGGAGCAGCTGGCCTGGCCGCCCTCGGATTCGCGCTCCTTCTCACTGCGCCCCCGCATCCAGGTCAAGCCGAGTCCTCCGCATTGCAAACGGACGGTTGGATCCGACTGGTGGGCGATGCTGGAAAGGTGACGCCAGTCCGCGCGGGACAGTCACCGATGACCGAGCTCCGCGATCATCGTGTCACGATTGATGAGGACTACGGTTGCCCGGACTGTCGAGCCTTCACGACAACCTTCATGCCATCCCTGATGCAGGCGGTCGGGCACGGGGACGTCGAGGTAGACGTACGTCCAATCAATTGGCTGGGGCGGACGAGTCCATCAGACTCCTACTCTGCGCGTGCAGCGAACGCCGCGGTATGCGTCGCTCGCTGGGCGCCGGCCTCGTTCGTGAATGTCGATCGGAACCTGTACGAGGACCAGCCGGTCGAAGGGGGTCCCGGGCTGTCCGCGTCTGAGCTCGCATCAATAGCCGCCAGGAGCGGCGCGACCAATCCCGAAGTGCAGTCCTGCATCAAGTCTGAGTCACTCCAATCGGTAGTACGTCACGCTACGTCGCTGGCCACATCCTCGGGTTCCGTGGTGGGTACACCCACGGTCGTAGTTGATCGAAAGCTGGTCACCGATGGGCACAGCTACATCGACCTCCAGGCGCTAACAGATCGGCTCCGCCAGTGGAATGCAGTCAGGCGCCAGTCGCGTGAATAGTCAACACAAGGCGTCGGCGCCCGTGGAACATATCGCCAGGCTGACTCTCGACGGCGCAGGGCGGAGGTATATCAGAGATGCTGCGCTACTCAGCGACGACCTGGATGAGGGAACCAGATGCGATATCCTGCGAGCACTTCGCCGTGCTGAAGGACACACAACAGCAGCGGTACTCGACGACGGCACTCTCCTGTCTGACATCCGTTGTGCCCTACTTTCCACGCAGGGGAAATGGGACCTACATCAGATGCCGACGATTACACAGCTGCACGTAACGCCTCGCCGGTGTGCAATGGGCAGGATGTTGACTCTTGAGGCGCCGATATCCTGGTGGTCGCAGCTGCGTATCTGGTGTATCGGTCTCGTTTCGGAAGGGACACGTGTCGTCGAATCCATTCGGCTACATCGGATCCTAGAGACACCTTGCCAGGTCGATATTGACACAAGACAGCTGCAGCTAGTGCTCAACGTTGATTTGACGCCGCCGAACGCGGGGCGCTCACGCATCGAGAAAGCCCTGCACCGAGCAAAGTTCACTAACATGCTTGGGGGAGAGCGAGCGGCACAGTGATTGCAGCGCACGAGCCTCACTGCAGGATGGCGCGCCGCCACGCACGCACACCACGTTAGTAAGTACAGAGCCTTCTACTGCGGATCGCATCCAGTAGCCACGTTGCCGTCTGCGGGTGCCGTCGCCCGTTAGTCAACGCGTCCTCTGCCCATAGCGCACGTCAACCCATCGGCGGGACTGAATCCCCCCCCGGCTCGCTGTGCCGACACCGTCGCTTCTATCGGGTCGACGACCGCGCTTCGAGCTCACCTCCGAGCTGATCGAAATAACCGGCTCGAGGTCCGTCGAACACCCTGCTGATCCGAGCCGATCAGGCTCCGGCAGCTCGAACTCCCGGCATGCCTGACCCCCGTACGCGGAGACAGCGTTTCGTGACGACGACGATGACCGCGGCATCGATCGCCGGGGCCGTGCCGGAGAGCTCTTAGGCGTGCGCTCGACTCCTCACGCCCGCACGGCTAGACAGTCTGCCTCCGGTCAACGGAAACGAGTCGCGACGCACCAGGAAGGGGTGCAGTTTGGCGCGCTCCTGGACGGAGCCGAAGGCGAACCCCCTCCACATGGGCGGTCCACCAGCACCGTGCGCTCAACAGGCCGCGTCAGCGGTGGGCATACACAGCATGCCCTGGGTCTGGTGAAGCAGCAGTACACACACGACGTGTTGTCTGTTACTGTAGCGCTGATTGATCAGCACTCTGCTTGATCAGCATGTGAAATTCTAAGTAAGGAGTTCTCAACGTGACTTCGATCGTCTCCAAGGTCTCGAAGAAGAAGCGTGGCCTGCTCATCGCAGCAGCGGTCACTTCCATTGCGGTTTCTGGTGTTGCGGCCATCGGGACCGGCCACGCCCTGATCGCTAACAACACCTTCACGAAGCCTGCACAGGCGCAGTTCACCTTCACCGGTACTCCGTTCGACGTCGTGGAAACTACGGCGGGCTACAAGGCGACCGAAACGTGGACCGCTGCCGATCTTTCCAAGACGCATGACGCCACCTTCGATGGTCAGTTCACTGCGTTCAAGGGGAAGAAGGATTCTGACCTGAAGAAGTTCGGGAACGAACTGTCGATCGCGTACGTCATCGCCGGCAAGCCCTACGCCGCGGGAACGCTCGCTGACCCGAAGTCTATCTCCGAGGCGTACGGAAAGGATCTGACTGTCGCAAAGGCCAGCACGACGCCACTCGAGGTCGACGTGACGTGGAGCGGGAAGGATGCCTCGCCCGCGAAGCAGCTGACGGGGAAGTCGAACTTCAACGTCACCTACCAGATGAGCAAGTAGTCACCTTGATGACGGGGAGGGGCGATTCTTCCCTCCCCGTCATCTTCCACTCACCGCGACTAGAAAGTGTTTATGTTAACCCGGATCCTGAACATCTTCGCGTCATTGCTCTGCGTGCTGATGGTGGCACCAGCTGCCTTGGCATTCTTCACCAACGGGTTTTATGTCGATGTCACGAGTGGCTCAATGATCCCGACGTACCAGATTGGCGACGTACTCCTTGTCACTCGCAATATTCCGGCAGACGGTCTCGCTCTTCGACAGATCGTTGTGATCAACCCCAATGCCATGGCGCCTCAATCGCACTACACCGGCGACGCGCTCCATTTTGGCCCGTTTGTGCACCGCATCGTGGCGAAAGAGTCGGGGGGTCACTACCACACGCGGGGGGATGCGAATCAATGGACTGATCCGGGCTTCATCACGAAAGCGAACATCGAGGGGCTTCCTATGCTTCGACTGACAGGCGTGTCGGCGCTTGTCTTTCGCTGCATGAATGAGTGGAACGTACGCATTGGCGCGATCATTTCGTGCGCACTCCTGTTCGCTCTCGCAGCGACACTGAGGAAGCCGCGATTGCGAGAACGGCGCCGTGCGTCTGAAACCGCAGCCGAGGCAGCCTTCTCGGACGAACGCACCCAAATCATCCCGGAGCACGGGGGACTGTAGTGCCTGTGCCGAATGAGCGGCTCCATCTCATGGCTGGAGCCACGATAGTTGCCGACTCTGTCTCAACCACCGTCTTGTCCTGGATTGCAGATGGAACCCTCCAGGCTGGGGAGCGAATCCACGACGCGCAGGTGGCAGAAACGCTCAATGTCTCGCAGTCCGCTGTTCGGGCCGCGCTACGAAGCTTGCGTGATCTGAACATCGTCGAGATCGAACCCAACCGTTTTAGCAAGGTCGCGGAAGCCAACCCCACGGCGTTCGTCTGCGCGTTCACAACATGTGTTGCCCTATGGAAACATGGGGCAGTCAAATCTCTACCGGGTCTCACGCAGGCGGATCGGAAGGCGTTCTGCGACGCCTTCCGCGCTCTCCGTGAGCGCATCGACAAGCAGCCAAATGTTAATCCTATTGCCGATCCACGATTTAGTGCCGAATTCATGACGGCGTTGCGCCTCCTAGTCGACGACGGAATAAACTCGATCATGATCGACTTTATATCGCGGCTCGAACCGATGATCCTCCACTTTGCACGAATCAGTTCGAACTTCTTTGACCTCGACAAACTCAAAGACGTCATAGAGTCCCTCGAGCGAGCGGTGCATAATTCGGACATCAGCGAGGTACTTGCCTCGCTCGATCAGCTAGATAGTAACGTGAGCGACTTCCCCGAACGGTTTAGGCGCCAACACGATATGCAATATGACCAGACGGGCTCAAAGTGAGGGCCCAGCAACCGCTAGAACTAGCGCCGACCCAGAAGGAGACAGATAAGTGCACTCCGGCCGCCATAGAGCGCTACGCGGTTCCGGCCGAGGCTGGATACCACTCGCCACGGCTTCAATTCTGACACTGACTATGGTCGGCGCTATCGCAACAAGCAACTGCAAGATTACGAATAATACATTCACGAAGCCTGATCACGGCAAATCCTTCGCGCTGAGCGGCACGGCCTTCTCGGCAGAATTTGATCAGGCGCACAAGTCTGCCGTTCAGGAGTGGTCAGTTACGAACTCATCGAGAGTCGCCACGGCTGTCTGGGATGGCAACTTTGTCCTCGACCGTCCGCTGTCACCCAAGGGCGCGAAGCACCTGCACATCACCTACGTCGACTCAGCGGGCGATCGCGGCTCCGGCGGGACGTTCGCGCAGCCCGTGGACATGGTGACAGCATTCGGTGGAAAACCGTTTGAGCTTGGGCCACTCAGCGAACGTACCTTTCAAGTCATTGTCACATGGGACGGCTTCGACCCAAAGCCAGATTCCTCGTTCACTGTCAGATCGGACTTTCAAGCGTCGTATGATATGAACACCAGGCTGCGGATATCCCGTGAGTCTTAAATGATGCCGCTACAAAGAGAACGAAGGAGGACGCAGAAATGCTTCTGAGGCGCACCTCGATTCTGACCACCGTAATCCTCGGCCTTGTCAGCGTCGTGGCGATCGCAACCCCCGCGAGAGCAATGGACGCTCCGTTGTCGACGATCGTCTCCGGTGTCCCCTGGCACGCCCAGCAGGATCCGTACGCGGATACCCGAGCGCTGAGCTCGACCGTCGTGCAATCTCACACCCCGAGCATCCTCCATTTCGGGGGAAACTACTACATGCTTGGACTCGACAGGTCCGAGGGTCACGACTTCAGCGGTGTTCGTTGCTACGAAAGTTCCGGACTCTCGCACTGGTCAGCGAAAGGTCTTGCGCTCGCACCGACGGAGTCCGTTCCTGATCTGCGGCCAGACTCGGTTGTCGAGCGCCCTCGAGTAATCTACGACGCCAGCACACATCAGTTCGTCATGTGGATCCACGTCGATAATGCACGCTATACAGAGGCTCGCGCCGGTATCGCAGTCAGTCCCTCGCCTTGCGGGCCCTACAAATACCTCGGCTCAAGCCGCCCTCTCGGGCACGCATCACGCGACATTGGCTTGTTCAAAGACAGCGACGGAACAGCCTACCTGCTGAGCGAAGACCGATCCGTGTACGGACTCCGCATCGACCGTCTCTCGTCGGATTACGAGCACATCGTGAACTCCGCTGGTCCAGGAGGATCGGTGGCACTGCTGCATCCCTATGGACGGAAGTCGATGGAAGCTCCAGCAATGGTGAAGGTGGATGGGCGCTATTGGTTGTTCGGTTCTCGACTCACCGGGTTCAGAAGCAACGATAACTTAGCAATGAGTGCAGAGTCACTCGACGGCTTCTGGACGTCCCCGGTTCTGTTTGCTCCTGCCGGCTCGAAAACCTACCGGTCGCAGACAGACGGTATCCTTGTCATTGCGGGTACGAAAACCATGACATATATCTATCTCGGCGATCGGTGGGACCCACGCGACCTCGATCACTCCACCTCGGTTTGGTATCCGATTACGTTCAATTCCGGAGCCCCCTCGCTAGTGAAGCGGCGTGTATGGACCATCAACACAGCTACGGGCCAATGGCACGGGGGCGCCTGAAATATCGTGCTCCTCCTCGGAAGACAATCACGACCTGTATAGCCTACGACAATTCCTGTTCCACAAAAACGGTGGCTACTGGAAGGAGCTGGTCGATTGCGTTGTGACCAGCGGCTACGTCGTGTTGCGCGACTGCTGAACCGAAGGAGCCGATAAACGCTTGCAGCCGTTCGTCGTTCAGTGGCAAATTGACGTTTCGGGCTATGTGTGAGACAGCCGTGAGATTACGGTCCAAAGCATCAACGAGGAACGGGTTAGCGGACTCGTGGGAAAAGAAGAGAATCAGGTCATCGAAAGCAGCAATAACGGTTCGCCGATCCATCGACTCAGGATTAGCTAAGGACGCTTCCAAAGCAAGCAGCAGGAGTCGTAGGCGCGCAATGGCCTCACCATCAATTCTCGGTACTACAAGATCAATTCCGAGTTTCCACAGCGCGAGCACCACCTGGATTCCCGGGACGAATAGCTCAAGACGAGGAACTGAAACCCGCGTATACCGATTCGCGGATGACTCCACTAGGCCGTACTCAGCGAGTCTCCCGAGAGCAATGCGAACGGGGCCTCTCGAAGTCCCGATCTCCTCAGCGATGAGCGAGTCATCGAGCTTAACGCCGGGTTCGTACGTTCCGTCCTGTATTCTCGTACGGATTTGAGCGAACGCCTGATCGTGGAGGAATCGACGATCGTTAGTCAGCGTGATGGGAATCTTCGGTACGGGCATTCGCGCTGACGGCTCCTTGTGAGTGCGTTCCGAGATTGGGAGGAGCCCATGCTCGAAGCCACACGTGTCACTGTGGCACGAACTGCGGTCCCGCTCCCGCCGATAGGTGTTTTCGTGAAGCTCGATCACCGGCAGTGAGGCGTTCCGGCGAGGCCCTCGCAGGGCGGGCGGTCGTGCTGCCCTGTTCCCCGGAAGGAGAGTACACGACCTCGCCGCCTGTCGTGGGGTGCTCTGGGCGGTCTGTCTCCCGGCCTCGTGGGCGACCTTCCACAAGTGTGCAGACCCGGCCCCGGCCGCCGCTGGTCGCGGGCCCCTATGAACGAGGCCGTCTTGTTCTCCTGCACGACGACCGTTCGATCGAAGCATGGAAAAAGTCGATGTATCGCGTCTCGAGCCAGGGAACCCCGGTCAAGTGTTCGAGCACAATCATCTGTATCTCGTCTGGGTGCCGGAGACCCTTGGCGTGCCATTCGTGCGGGGGTCCGCACCGATTGATCGTCGAACGCGATTCTGCGCTGGGCTCGTCTTCGATTCCTGACTGCATGCTCATCAATCAAACACAGGTAGAACGGTACGTCTACATGCGTCCCTCGTGTGAGGGGCGAAACGGTCGAGGCGGCCAGAATAGTGATATGGCCGGGCGGTGGGCGTCGGCGTCGCCTGCAATGTGAGGACGGTAACCGTGCGATCCGTCGAGAGAGCTCTCTACTTCTCCGCCGAACGGAATCAGCACGATAACCGCGTCCCAGGTTGCCGGCCCGGACAGCCTGCTCGGCAAAGCCCTCGCGGACGCGTGCAGGGATCTGTTGCGCCAACCCAATTTCAGACGGTGATCCACACGCACCTGTTCGCCGTCGTCTATGCCGGACCCAGCCTTGAGCCAAGAGACTGACTGCCAACCTGGGCCACAGCGTGACCGTCATCCAGGTTGTCTTCGCAGTCACGGTGAGACATAAGGAGCCGAGACTGCCTCGAGCGGGACCGATCGGCTGACAATCTCCGAAGCGTGTCGGAAATCAGCACTCATTAGGATTGCCGTCCAGATTTGTCGTAGCCGCGGCACCGTATCAGGGGCATGGTGGGGCTTGTAACCCCCGGCCCACATAACGCCAAATGTGGCGGAGAGCACAAGATCAGCCGTGTACGCAATTTCCTTTTCTTCAGCCACCGCTCCACGCGCTGACGAGAGCTGAAGCCGAGTGAAAGCCCTCCACGAATATGCTCTTTGTGTCAACCGTTCGGAGTGCACCGATTCGTGTATGAGACGAACAGCTCCAGGCGTAATCGGGTAACGAGCAGCGTCAATACACGAAGACAACAGCATTGTAATCAGATGTTCGAGGCCCGCAGGCTCCTCAATAGATGCGCCTAATTCCACCCAACGAGCATCCTGAGCCTCCACAACAGCGGCAGCCAGCTCATGCTTTGAATGAAAAAGATGATACCCGATTGCAGACTTTGGTTTGTTCATTGACGCTGCAATACTCCCGAACGATGCACCCCCGTAGCCGTGATGAGCGAACTGTAGAGCTGCGGCACGAATAATCGCCTGACGTGAACGTTCCTTAGATGCTTGTCTTTGGTTCAAGGTGTCCTCTCGATACTCGCGGCACGGAAGGGCATTCCGGGGACGTCGCCTCGTCACGACGCAGATATCACCGAGCTATCAGCAACAAGCCAGGCAATCTCGCTTTAGATCGAATCTGGATTCGACCAGCGAAGAACACATTGCGAACTTCAAGAAGCATGCTGCCAGCTGGCATGGCAAAGCTGCGCATGCACCCTTTCTGTAAAAAGCTTCGAGCGTGGTGCGGTTGCGGGTATGACGGGCTTAGCCCGTGAGGGCTGCGGTGGTCAACAATGCGGCTATGAGCCCAGCAACGTCTGCCCCTCGCGCGGGGCAGGAACCGATTTGCCCCTCGTGGGAGGGTGACGCGCGGTCATCGCCTTGCAAGAGGCAATACACGGCATATAATGAATCCATCCAGCTAAAGTCCTCCGTCGAATGGGATTCCATTGATTGCGCGAGGGTAATCGCGTGGATTATATTTCGAGCGCAGATGAACAACGCACATATAGTTTCGCTGTGCGATGAGGCTATCTTGGGTGTACTCGTGCGTCTACCATCACGATAACGGAGCAAAAGTTCTTGATAACGAGACGTCACCTCATTACTGTTGCCTCAATTGCAGCAACATCCCCGTTCTTCGTAAACCCGAACGAGGCGAGTTCCTCGGCGCTGGCCACACCCACCGCAAGCGCTTCCGCCGCCCCGTCCTCCGTTGCGGGCGTCCAGGCGTGGCTGAATCAGACGTTCGGCTCGCTCAAAGGATGGGTCTCTGTTGATGAAGACGGCGTCGCGGGCACGGCGACATACAACGGGTTAATTCAAGGTCTGCAGTCGCTTCTCGGGATCAGCCCAACTGTCCCCGCTTTCGGCGCCACGACATGGTCCAGGCTGTTGCAGCACGGTCTCGTAGGAGGCGAGACCGACAACACCTGGCGGCTGATCGTCCAGGGCGTACTGATCTGTAGGGCATACGGCGCGACGATGACAGGAACCTGGGACAGCGACACCCGCTCAGCCCTCAGCAATTTCCAGGCCGACCTCGGACTGTCAGCTAGCACTGATGCGATGGCGCCAAGAGTCTTGCGAGCGGCGTTGACAATTGACTCACCCAAACTCGTCGACGCTGGCATTGCGGAGGTCCGGGTAGTGCAGCAATACCTGAACGCTACCTACCAGGAGCATTCAGACTTTATTTACGTGGGAACCAGCGGAAGATACGGGCAAGAGACGCACCGTGCCGTCGTGCGAGCGGTGCAATACGGCACCGGACAGGCAACCGCTGACGGGCTTTACGGGCCCACAACAGCACGCCTGCTGAAGGCCACCTCGGCGGCTACCGTTACCGTCGGGTCGTCTGGCACATGGACAAATCTTCTTTCCGCGCTCCTGCTCTTCAATGAGTATCCGACCAGACTCAACACAGTTTTTTCTGCCGCAGACTCGGCGTCCGTCCTGGATTTCCAGAAAAGGCAGGCATTCGCGAAAGCTGAACTCACTGCAATTGGTGACTTCCGGACCTGGGCATCGCTCCTGGTCAGTTACGGGGACCCCACACGAGTAGCGGCTGGCGCAGATATGGCCACGAAGCTTTCGGCGGCCCAAGTAAATGCGATCATCGGCAGTGGTATTACTATTGTCGGACGGTACTTGACGAATTCGCAGATTCCAAACCCGCTCGACAAATGTCTTACGGGTGAAGAACTCGAGCGTATTCTTGGCGCTGGGCTGAAGCTTTGGGCTATCTTTGAAGAGGGTGGATACCGAACGTCCTGGTTCAGTGCGGCTCAAGGGACTGCGGACGCCAGGCGTGCCCACGACGCAGCATCGCAGCTTCGTCTGCCCCGCGGCTGCGCCATAGCGTTCGCAGTCGATGTCGACGTGACCGTCGATCAGTTGACGACTAGAGTCTTGCCGTATTTCCGTGCGGTTAATGCACAGCTCGCGCAACTTGGCGGCAAGTATAAAGCCGCAATCTACGGTTCTCGACAGGTGTGTTCTGCGGTGAGTGACCAGGGTTTGGCGGTCTATTCCTACATCGCCGACATGGCATCACTGTGGGGCGGCAACCTTGCACAGCCGCTCCCCGCGAACTGGGCGTACAACCAGATCGCCAACGCGACTGTCGGCGAGGGAGACGGCCAGGTTGAGATCGACCTGAACGTGGTCTCGGGTCGTGATCCGGGGATTTCCTCCCTCAGCCCGACTCCGACTCCGACTCCGACTCCGACTCCGACTCCGACTCCGACTCCGACTCCGGCTCCATCGAAAGCGTCCGGCCGCGTACCGAATAGGCCGTCATCTGAAGTCGGTAACCGGCTTGGGCGTGGGCCCCATCTGCCGGAGGTCAGCGGATGAGCCCGAATCGCAGACGGGTCGCTGTTGCCATCACGGCGGCTTTGGGCTGCGGACTACTGCTGTCGGTAACCCTTGGGTGGTTTACGTTGCCCCGGCAGTTGGCTCCAGTCGATTACGCTTCCGAGTCTGCACCTGTTCTGCATGCGCTTCCTGAAGCCCGGTACGACGCAGTGATTCCAAGGCTCCTCCAGGCTCCCGCTGTTGTCAACGATGCCGTGGTCTATTCCGTGAAACGCGACGCGCCCTTGTATGGGGACCGTAGTCAGAGCCCTGTGGCAATGCTGAAGAGCCGTGACTTTCTAGGCCGGCGGACGACAACTGTCGCGGTTCGAAAAGACGGCCCCTGGGCCTTGATTCTCACTCCGGCTCGCGTTGTCCTGCCATCGACTACTCCTGAGCACTTAGCACCGGCGCAGTCGGCGGGTTGGGTGAGGTCTCGATATCTCACATCGCCTCACCGATTGGCCGAGCGCGTCGAAGTCGACACAGGGCGCGGCACTCTAACAATCACGGGCCCCCGAGGAAGCGGAGCACGGTTCAACGTCGCAGTCGGCAGTAAGAAGAACCCGACACCTGCAAGGGTCACGGGCTACATCGAGGAGCGGTACGCCGATCCGACGCAGAGCAGCGGCGCCACGGATATTCAACTGACCTCGCTCCACGCAACACGCGCTGATGAACCGTATAGAGGCCATGACGGCGGCCTGATCGGCATACATTTCTCCGCAATGCATGCAGGACGAATTACCCATGGCTGTATCCGGGTCGACTCGGACACGTTGCGGGCGCTGAACGCTCTGCCCCGGGGAACCCTCGTGATCACCCGGTGAACCCCGAACGCGTTCGCAGAGTCGACGCGTCCACGACTAATCTGTATCTCCCAAGGAGCAGTTCATGATCGCCGCGTATGTCATTTCCCGTCCAGGGTTCCTCCGCACGCTTTCCACGAAAATCCTCTCCGTCACCCTTGTCGGCTTACTCGTGCCGGCAATCGGAACGCGCTTCGGCGAGCAACCGCCTCGAGTGGCTGTCTCACAGGCCGCAGGTGCCTACCATTCGATAGCATTGCTTCGCGACGGAAGCCTCGTGTCTTGGGGCCAGAACACGTTCGGTCAGCTCGGTGATGGCACAGTGAGCAACCGTGCCACTCCGACCCCAGTTGCGATGCCCAGTGATGTCCACGTAGCTGCCGTCGCGGCGGGAAGAACCCATTCGCTCGCGCTGACCACTACCGGGGCAATATGGGCGTGGGGGGACAACAGGAGCGGCCAACTCGGCAATGGAACCCGGACGCCCTCAAAGATTCCCGAACCCGTGACTATGCCCAGCAACCATGTCTTCACGCAGATCGTGGCTGGAGATAACTTTTCAGAGGCGCTCGCTACCGACGGAACTGTCTGGGGCTGGGGAGACAACTGTTTCGGACAGCTTGGCAACGGCACGACCCAGACTACTCTGCGCCCGGTGGAGGCTCTGACACCACCGAATAGGATAGTGACATCCCTCTCGGCTGGGGCAACGCATTCGCTCATGCTCACCTCGGACGGAGCGCTCTGGGCTACGGGGGATAACCGGTACGGGCAACTCGGCGACGGCGGCACGACCGCAGCATCCGCGCCCGTTCGAGTGAAGCTTCCCCAGGACCAAATCGTCACAGCTATTGCGGCAGGTGCCGGTCATTCCTTGGCCGCGACCAAGGACGGTAACGCCTGGGCATGGGGATTGAATGACAGCGGGCAGCTTGGCGATGGCCGCGCCGTGAACTCACCGCTGCCGGTGGCGGTGGACCTCCCGGCAGGAAGTAGTGTGACGTCGCTGTCAGCTGGTGGCCGTAACTCGATGGCGATCACCTCCGACGGGGCATTGTTGGCGTGGGGCAACAACCTCCACGGCGCCCTAGGAGACGGCACGACTACTAGCCGGTGCGTCCCCGTAAGCGTGTTGCTCCCAAAGACTGCAGCACCGACTCACTCTGCGGTCGGAACGATGGCCGCATCGTCATTGACTACTGCCGGGTCTTTGTGGTCATGGGGATACAACCGCTACGGCCAAGTCGGAGACGGCAGCACCAAAGACCGCATCATTCCGGTCCGCGCAGCGCTCTGACCCGTGAGCCAGCGGAAAAGGTCAATCGATTCCAGTTCACCCAAAATGACGGTACGAAACATCTCAAGCCCACGCCACGCACGAGCACTTCGCTACCTCCCAGAATAGGAGAACCAACGTGACGTCTCCATCGGATAAAGTAGAGAGCGACCCCCGTGACGCAATTGCATCCGATAGGGGACGAGCCGGAGGCCTGATAACCGGAGTTCTAGCCGTGGCAATCTGGGGATCCGCTTTCACCGGGATTCACATCGCATTACGCGGTTTTGGGCCAATCGGGCTCGTTCCAGTGCGCCTGTGCGTCGCCGCGGTGGTGCTGATACTTCTCAGTCGGCTGTCGGGCGCTCGGCTGCTCCCCATCCGCTATCTCCCAAGGGTTCTCGCCTGCGCTGTGGTCGGAATGATCGGCTACCAGACGTTCCTCAATATCGGGGAGACCCAGGTCGCGCCAGGCACCGCGAGCATGCTCCTAGCCGCGGCGCCTCTCGTCGGGGCCCTGGTCGTCAAACGCGACCACACCAATCGAGCCGGCGTAGTATGGTGGGCGTCCAGCATTGCCTGCCTCAGCGGAGTAGTTCTCACCTGTCTCGACGCCGTTGGCGCCACGACGGCGTCGTCACTCGCACTCGTGGCTCTTGCTGCGATGCTATATGGCCTATACCCGCCTCTGGTCAAGCCGCTACTCGGTCAGGCAGCCGGCCTGTCAGTGGTCACGAGCATCACGCTCGTAGCCGCCTTGCTTAGCCTGCCCCTATTCCTTGTGGAACCGGTGAACGTCAAAAACGTCACGGCGAGCAGCTGGGCTGCAGCGTGCTTTCTGGGCGTTGTACCGTCAGCAACTGCATTCCTTCTCTGGACCGCGTCGATCCGGCGCCTCAGAACAGTCGAGACAAGTGCACTCCTGTACCTAGTGCCGGTTTTTGGCATGGTCGTCGCGATCTTGTGCGGGAAGCAGATTCCGACTCCCTTGAACATCATCGGAGTGTTTCTGGTGCTCGTTGGAGTGTGCTATGGCTCGCTCTCGTGCAGGCGCGCGGACCAAAAAGCATCCCGATGAACCATCAGAGAGTTCGTCGGGCGACCTACACGGACCCCGTCGCAGGAGGGCCTAGCGCCATTATTGCGTTCGGCTTCGATCTCCGAGACCTTCGAGGATCGAATTCACCGTTACGGGTCGACGGAAAGTGTTAAGACCGTGAGCCCGTTCGCTCGAGAGATCGATTCCATAATCAGGCGTGCGCCGCTGGAAGCTCAACTCTTCAGCGTTCTTCTATTTACGTTAGCGCTGATGATATTCACGATCATTCTATATTACATGGGGCTGTCCAACAAGCTCGCTATGTCCTCGGCAGCGAGGTGTTTCTGTGCGCTACAGGAGGTAGGCATCGATAATGTGGATGTAGTCCGTGTGTATTCGATCGTAGGGCAGGAAGTGAAGCTGAAAACCGTATATCCTCTGGGTTGGAAGCTAGCCGGGCATACCAGTCCTCAGGTAGTCTCGTTTCATCCGGGCTTGCGCCTGTCGACGTGTACGACGCTACCGAGTCTCGTCTGCGAACACGTGGGTATTGAAACGCTCATGCTCGAGCGTCTCGATCTTGAAATGCGTGTGTTTGTTGAGGTAGATGTAAAATACGCTTGACTTCTCACTCCGGCGCTGGCCGTGGTCCGATTCAGTGGTAAATCCGTTCAGGTCGACGCCTCGCGCTGACGGTGCTTTGGAATCTGGCCCCTACCTTGGGTAGCATATGCCGCCGCCGGAAGGGGGCCTATAGGCCATATCTGGCGAGGCGCACCGATTCTGGAACGGTGCCTTTCGGCGAAACTTGCAAGCAGCGCAAATGGCCTTCTGTATACGCCTATCACCGCGTCCAGAAATTGCGGCGAGACCGTTTCCCGCGGGGAGCCGTGGTGTTGGAAGCGAAGTCCGAAGATGGCCGCATCCACAATAGCAGTGACTAGAGCACTATCCGATTGAGCGCAGCCAGTTCTGACGAGTACTTTCGGCCAAGCGGGTGCTGGTTTTCGGTATAAATAGTTTCGCGGATTGAGCGACGCAGGCCGACTGCCAGCGTGAGTAACCGGCCTGCGTCGCGCGTGGGGGAGTGGAGTCAGTGGGCGGCGTCGTACGCGTCGCGGACAGCCTGGCTGATGCGACCCCGTGAGGAGACCTCGTGGCCGTTCGCGTTCGCCCACTCGCGGATCTTCGCGAGCTCTTCAGAGTTCCCGCGCTTGGGAGCGCCGCCGGCAGCGGTGCGGCCGGAGCGGCTCGTGACCTTGCGGGCGGCGGCGACGTAGTCGGAGAACGCTTCGCGCAGCGCGTCGGCGTTGTCGCTGGTGAGGTCGATTTCATAATGCGCACCATCGAAGCCGAACGTGACGGTGCTGCCGCTGCCGTCTTCGATTGTGTCGCCGGTGAGGTCGTCGACGAGGTGTGTAGTGACTTTCTGCGCCATGGTGGAGGTCGCCTTTCGCTTGGGATCATCTCTACTATGGCATAGTCGGCCCCCAGAACGCTCTGTCCGTCATTCTTGCTGCGGATGTTCGCGCAGGCTGCGCCGTGACGTCCGGTTCGTCGCCATTACTATCCGGGTACGCTGCTGCTCTTGCCGCGCTGAATCAGCAAGTGCGCGTTGCTCGGCGCACGATGCGGCGCTGCCTTACACGCGGCCCATCAGTCTTGACAGGGAATCCACGCGACGAGTCTGCAGCGCTAGGGCGATGAGGGGGCCAACTTCATCGGCCGGCTCACGACGGTTCTGCGCGGTGAGTTCCCAGAGACGAAGGGATTGTCCCCGCGGAACCGCGTGAACATACGGGCGTTCGCGGAAGGGTCGCCGGGCGGGCAGATTCTGCAACAGGCTGGCGCACAACTGCCCTGGACCTATCACGGTGTTCGTTCGCCGACTCGATGAGCTTCAGCTCCGCGACTGGTACCCCAGCCAGGGGTAGGGCCACGGGTGGTCGCGGAACGTGCTCGAACACCAGATTCGTCCCGCGGCGCGCACACGGTTTGCTGAGATGCGTCCGCCGGCGGACTCGCATCTGGCGCCGCAGATCACTGAGGACCCGCGTGCGCTGTACATCCTTGCCCTCAACGGTAAAGCGACGGAACGCCACCTCGAGCGGGCGGTGGTCGACCGGATCGCTGACACGCTCCGCGAACCTGGGGAGGGCTTGGCATTTGTCGGTCGGCAGGTGCACTTCGACGTCGAGCAGATCCCGGTCGGTGTCGCCAGCTACGACTTCCACCCGCGCGCGGTCCGCGCAGCACTACCTTCGGAAGACGACTTCGCAGCCGCCCTTGTCGCCCATCTCCGATCCTAAGGAATAGCCGACAGCTCGTTGAGTTGAGGAAAACACATGAATAGGCGCAAGCGCTGCCACCGGCGCTTGCTGTGACGAGAACATGTCCATCGAGGTGGGCACGGAAGAGTGAATTGTATTCCTAACGATCTCTGATCGGCAGATCTCAAAGCCGCAAACAGTGGCGTTAATTGGCCCCACCGAGAGGGGTAGAGCAGACCCAACCCGTTGTGAGCTAATTGGCACAAGCCGGTTCTTGGGGTGGGCGGCCTCGTTAAAACGTGTCTGGTGCGCAATCCATTGGAAGCGAACCGTGCACTGACGATGCGCTGGTTCCATGTCATGAGACGGCGTAAGGCAGGGAGCTATGCGATTGGCGCTGAAGTTGATCGCCGACTTGGAGATGTAATAGTAATGTACCTAAATAGAATGGCACGTATCTGTATTGCCGCGGGTGTTCTCGCAACCGTCGGTCTTGGGTCTGCTGGTGTCGCTCAAGCTGAGCCCATGTCATCCTCGTCTTCGTCTGCATCTACGGTTGACGCAATCTTCACGGGTTCAAGCGCCTCCAACGGGGACTTCACGGTACAGATCACGCGAGACGGCAAGTCTATTGGGGAGCTTGGTTCTGATCCCAGCAACACGTTCCGCAGCACACCGTACTTCACGTCCTTCCAGCACATCGACGGATCTGCGTCTTCAGATTACGAAGTTCCAGGCAAGTACACAGCCACTCTCGTGCCGCTCGCGAAGGATTTCTCGTCGACTCAGTGTGGTGTTCTCCTGAATGACCACAAGGTGGATGTCGAAAAGGGTGGAAACGGAGGATCGGTGACCTGCAGCTGGGTAATTAAGTAGGCTCGCTCAGCTACTATCAGTGGAGCAGAGAGGTTGCGCGAAGTCACCCCCTCTGTACGCGTTCACGCTCATCGGGTCCGACGTCGTACCGGTTGCTGCCGGTAGCAATCACTGCGACTCTTCGCATATTCGATACCAGGTCCAATGATTTTCTCTCTGACTACGAAAGGCTTCAACGGTATGTTTTCAAAGGTTATGCTGACGGTACTGGCTGTGACGGTCGGAACGCTCGGGGGCGTGGCACCCTCTCATGCATCAGACATCACTCCTGTATCTCATGCGTCCGCGCAGACGGGGAGGGGAGGATCGGCGGTGGATAAGGTTGCTTATGTTCAGGTCTACGGATCAAATGGCTCGGATAGTGACCTTATTGGGTACGGGCTTAGCTCTGGAAAGAAGTGGCTGAAGGGTGGATGGATTGGCCATCCAGCCAGCAACGCAGATTTCCACTTCAATGAGATCGCGGAGACGCGGCCAGGTACGTATAACATCCAGTTCTATGCTTCACCTATGAGCAAGTCCGGATTTGTTAATATCCCGAAAATTGGTTGTCGCGTGTATGACCTCGAGGGTAATATTCTGCAGGACGTTGTTCACAATGACAGCAATAATGTTGAATGCACGTACGTGCAGCAATGAGGTTCTCCTACCTCGGGGGCTGCTGCAGGTTCTGTTGACTCGTTCGTTCCTCCGACGGCGAGTGCGAACTGTGGGTTGACGATTGTCTCTAACTCGATCGGGGTCACCCTCCTCCGGCTGCGTTGCCGTCATTTCCGGTGCCGGGTTACCTCGATTGAGAGCAGCTTCGGTCGGCGTCGTTTGCTTGGCTGCAATCGGGGCCGCGATTGCTCTCGAGGTGCAAGCCGCGGACGGTCGGTTGCCGTCACTATCGAACACGTCTTCCCGCGCCCCCGAACTCCCGGCGCGGCGGCAGATGACGGTTTGCAAGTTCGTTGCAGGCGTCTGTCTCAGACTGCCGCCCGACGTCGGCGTCGGGGTGGGATGTTGGGTGCCAGTTGTTGCCTGATAGAGACGTATTCTCGAGGGGGAGCTCGTCGACCCGCCGAGATGGGTGCCGCTCTCGTTGAGGGTCCCCACCGGACGAGAGTGGCGGGGGCGCTTGATGAGCGGCGGCACCATTTTGCTGCTCAACGGCGATACAAGGTCGTGCGTCCGTGATTATGTACACGCACGTCTGTGGCCGCTGCGCCCCGGACGGCGAGCATGAGGTCTTCCGCCTCGGCGTCGGCGACGTCGAGCAGCGTCACGACGTATTGATCGGGGATCGCCAGGAGATGCCCGGCGCCACGCCGCTCTTGCGTGACCAGGGTGGCGGCCTGCGGTTCAGTCCAGGATCGTGTGTGGCGCAAGCCATCGAGGTGGGAGTAGAACGCGCAGGCAGCGGCCTCGAGGGTTGCAACACCGCATCACGCATGAAGGCCTCAGCGAGTTGCGGCTGTCGATGCACCGGGGTCGGCTCTTCGCACGCGTCCTCGACTCCAATGCGGGCGCAGCCGTGGACGTGCGACGGCGAGTCCACAAGGACCCCGACCCTCTGCCAGAAGGCTCCACAAAACGACATGCCTCCGTAAGCGACCAATCTCGGGAGGAGGCAGCTTCGAACACCACACGTAAGCAGGCGTGGTCCGTCTTGCCGCTCTTCGGGTGAGCGTAGGACGGACCACTTCTGACCCCAAGCGCGTTTTCCCCGGAAGGGGCCACCCCTGTCAATTGTGACGCGGACCGGCAGGGTCCAAGTTGCACCCGTCTCGGGAGCCGATCGGCTCCCGTACTCGCTCCGCGCGCATCGGGGCCTGTGAAGATCCGGTCGCCTTGGCGTCGCCGCAGGCCCGCCCGGCGATGCGTGCGGTGTTTGGGACCACCACGCGACACCGCAGGGTGCCCGGTGGCATGCTCGCGCTCCTCGATCAGAACGCGAGGACTTCCCTCTCATTCAAACGACCACGTCGGGGCTTTTCTCGAGCACCACCAAGCCGCCCGGCCGGGCCCTATTCTGTCTCCCTCATCCGGGGCGGCTGCGAAGGGCGACGGGACGGATTCGTCCGATACCCACTTGAGTTAGCCGAACGCGCGCAAACAGAATGACGGACAAAACGTTCTAGGCGATCAGCTCGGACTAACTTCTTGGAACGGAACCGACTAACCCGGTCTGCGTGGACTAGCGTCCCTGCTGGGTGCTGACTGCGCACCACCATCTGCAGAGCCGCGACGGTGAATGAGGACCGCACCGCTGATCGAATGGCCTACGATCCGGCGAGACCACGCGTCCTTGACCGCGCACATGTAGAGCTTGCCCCCCCCTTGTCGAGTGCTCGGTGATGTCCGCCAACCACAGGCGGTCCAGGTCTGGCGCCGTGAACGCACGTCGGACACGGCCGTCATGCGCCGGTGGCTCGGCCTTGCGATTCAGGCCGCGCTTCTTCGCGTGCAGCGACCGGAGCCGCTGTTGCGAGCACAACCGCCACACCCGCTGCTCGGACGCCCGATGACCGGCAGATTGCAGGTCGTCTGCGATGAACCGGTACCCGAACGTTGTGTCTTCGCGGTGCGCGTCGATCACGTCGTTGGTGAGCTGCGCGTCCGCCCAATCGCGATCGGTCACCGGAATGGCATGACACCGAGAGAACGCCTGCTTCGAGAAACCCAACACCAGGTAGGCCACCGCTGCCCGGCGGAGAACCTCGTTCTCCTGCTCGAGCAACCGGAGGCGTTTCTGCGGCTCCCTCGGCCTCGCATGCTCTACAGCTTCCGCCGACGGCGCAGTGAACGATTCGACACCGTTGTCGCGGTCTGCGAACCGCAGCCAGCGGACCAGGAGCCTCGGAGACTCCGAAGTTTTCGCGACCTGCCGCACCGATTTCTCACCCCTCCGGATGACCGCTATCACGTGACAGCGGAACTCCTCCGTATGCGCTTTCACCACGGCGCGCATCCTTTCAGCAGGAGCTAAGCCCCTAGGTTTCCGGAGTCAATCAAAGCCGCAACAGTCCCGTAGGCCGTGCGGTGTCCGAAGCTCCTTACAGAACCGAATTTCCCTGAGACTTACCGCGGCGATGGACGGTGATATTGCGCTGTTGCTCTCCTCCGGCCTCTGTTCGCCTCGTATTTGTCACAGGCCGGGTGCTGAGTCGCCGGATCAGTGCCGGCCGCATTTTGCCCGCAAGAGTCGCCGTGTTACTAGTAAGAGCGATCCGATGGTCAATGCAATGACCGCGAGGGTCGAAGGCCATGCTAGGGATGCTCCGGTGAACGGCAGTGTTTGCGGTGGAACTGCGGGGTTCGCCGGCGCTGCTGCAAGAGTCACGACGGCAGTGCTGGAGCTCGAGGCGACTGCTGAGCCGGACGGAGCGGTCCCATTCGCGGTCACGGTGTTGCTCACGCTGCCAGCGTTGATGTCTGCCTGGGTCAGGGTGTAAGTGGCGGTGCAGTCAGTGTTCGCTCCGACAGCGAGCGTGGTTGTTGGGCAGCTGATGTCGGACAGGGTGCCGGTGCCGGTGAAGTTGCTGGACGCGACAGCGAGATCCGTGATCGTGACATTGCCGGAGTTGGTGACCGTGAACGTGTAGTCAACCTTCTGCCCTGCTGACGCGGTGGGCTTCGACGCCGTGGCATCGATCGTCAACGCCGGCGC
>NZ_JABMLI010000004.1:0-574126 GCF_013205045.1 Curtobacterium sp. VKM Ac-2852 | reverse complement strand
CTTGGTGGGGTGGAGAACCAGCGATGTGCGGCTGGTGAGCGCTCCGGGTGTTTCCCGGTCGTTGCAGGTGATTCGGCACCCTGCGGCGAAGGGTTTGGACGGATCTGCCGTCGTTACCGCTCTGTGACCTTCGGGCTCATCCGGACAGCGGTCACGCCCGCAAGTACGTTCTCTGAGAGGCCGCTGAACGTGGTCCATCGAGAAAGGCATTCCCCCATGGCATCGACGTCCAGTCGTCCTACCTCCGTCACCGTGTCGTTCGTCATCTGGCTGGTGGTGGTCCTGGCGAACATCCTGCAGGGCATCATCGGTCTGGTCTCGGGTGGCAGCTCCTCCGCCGCACAGGACGTCGGCACCGCCCCGCTCGTCGGCGGCGCGATCTTCGCGTTCATCCTGGCCGTGATCGAGCTCATCATCGTCTTCAAGATGCGCGACGGCCGCAACTGGGCCCGCATCGTGCTGACGGTCCTCGCGGTCCTGCAGCTCATCGGTGTCGGCGTCGGCGCGGCCTCGGGGGGCAACGCCTTCGGCTGGATCGGTGGCGTCGCGGTGCTCATCGCGACGATCCTGATGTACGTCGGTGGCGCGAACGGGTACTTCCGTCGCCACTGAGCACGCGTGCGTGCGGATGCGCTCCTGCGTGACGCACACCGGTCGCTGAACGCGACCACCTGAAGGACGGGAGGCCCGGTGCCAGCTGGCACCGGGCCTCCCGTCCGTCGTCTGGCCGGGTCAGAACGCCTTGCCCGGGTTCAGGGTCCCTGCCGGGTCGAGCGCGTCCTTGACGGAGCGGTGCATCGCGAGCACGCGGTCGCCGAGCTCGACCCGCAGGCCCGGCAGCTTCAGCAGCCCGACGCCGTGCTCACCGGTCACGGTCCCGCCGAGCGCCAGGCAGTCCGCCACGATCTGGTCGAACGCGGTCTTCGCGCGGGCCTTCGCGGCGTCGTCGCCCTCGGGCGCGATGATCAGCGGGTGCAGGTTGCCGTCGCCGGCGTGCGCGATGTTGGCGATCGTGACGTCCTGTGCGTCCGCGGTCACCTGGATCCGCCGGAGCATCTCGGGCACCGCGCTCCGCGGCACGCAGATGTCCTCGGTCAGCACCGGGCCGAGCCGTTCGAGCGCCGGGTAGGCGAGTCGGCGGGCCTGGAACAGCCGGTCGATGTCGTGGGGGTCGGTGGCCCGCTCGACGTCCGTCCCACCGGCCTCGGCGAACACGTCCGCGACGTGGTCGGCGATCTCGTCGCCGGCCGCACCGCGCTCGTCGACCCGCGCGAGCAACAGGGTGTCGACGTCCGCCGGCAGCCCGAGGTGCATCCAGTCGTCGACGGCGCGCAGACAGGTGCGGTCGACGATCTCGAGTGCCGCGGGGACGATCCCCGCGCGCGAGATCGCGGCCACGGCGTCGCCCGCTGCGGTCAGCGAGGGGAAGTACCCGATCACCGCCCGTTCGTCACGGCCGGCCAGGGGGAGCAGCTTCACGGTGATCGACACGACGATGCCGAGCGTGCCCTCGGAACCGACCAGCAGCCCGGTGAGGTCGTACCCGGCGACGCCCTTCGCCGTCCGGCGGCCGAGCTCCACGACCGACCCGTCGGCCAGCACGACGGTCATGCCGAGCACGTAGTCGCGGGTGACCCCGTACTTGACGCAGCAGATGCCGCCGGCATTCGTCGCGACGTTGCCGCCGATCGTCGAGATCGCCGAGCTCGCGGGGTCCGGCGGGTACCAGAGGCCGTGCTCGGCGACCGCGGCGCGGAGTGCGTCGTTGATGACGCCGGGTTCGGTGACCGCGTAGCGCTCGTCGGTGTTCACCTCGAGCACCCGGTTCATCCGCTCGAGCGACACGACGATCGAGTCGGCCATCGCGTTGGCGCCGCCGGACAGGCCGGTGCCGGCACCGCGGGGGACGACCCGGAGACCGGCGGCGGCGGCCCAGCGGACGGCGGTGACGACGTCGTCGGTGCTGCGTGCCAGGACCACGGCGAGCGGTGCCGTGGAGTCGGCCCACTCGGCGTCGTCGTGGCGGTAGCGCTCGAGCGACTCCGGGTCGCGGAGCACCTGGTCGGACCCCAGCAGGTGTTCGAGGGCGGTGGCGTCGGCTGCGGTGGCGGATGCGGCGGTGACGGTCATGCGGGGTGGGGGTCCTTCCGTGGCGCGGCGGTGCGGTTCGGGTGCATCGACGATACGCCGGTCAGTCCAGGCAGAACTCGTTGCCCTCGACGTCCTGCATGACGATGCACGACTCGTCCACCTGGTCCGCCGTCATCCGACGGACCTGGGTGGCGCCGAGCCCGACCAGACGGGCGCTCTCGGCGTCGAGGGCCGCGAGTCGTTCCGCGCCGGTCATCCCCGTGCCGACCCGGACGTCCAGGTGCACGCGGTTCTTCACCGTCTTGCCCTCGGGGACGCGCTGGAAGAACAGTCGGGGGCCGGCACCGGTCGGGTCGACGCACGCGAAGGCCGAGCCCTGGTGTTCCGGCGGCAGCGACCGGTCGAACGCGTCCCAGTCGGCGAACCCCGGTGGGGGCGGTGGGACCACGTACCCGAGGACCTCGCACCAGAACCGGGCGACACGCTCCGGCTCGGCGCAGTCGAACGTCACCTGGACCTGTCGCACCGCTGCCATGGCGCCGAGGATACGACGATGCACGACCGGCGTCCGCTCAGCGTCCGCTCGACTTCCGCTCAGCGTCCGCTCGACGTCCGCTCAACCGAGCTGGGCGGCCGCGGCTCGGAGCTCGGCGAGCGCGGCCGTGGCGTGGTCGGCCAGTCGGTCGTCGTCGGCGCGCCCCACACCCGACCACCGCTCGAAGCCCTGCTTGAAGGCGAGGACACCCATCTCGGCGGCCAGTCGAGCGGGAGCGTCGGGGACACCGCGGCCGACCAGGGCGTCGGTCATGGCCGCGGCCATCCCGACGCTCTTGAGGGCGTCGCGCTCCTGCAGCTCGGCGCTGGCGGCGACGGCCGCTCGCAGTCGTGGTCCGAGCTCGCGGTTCAGCGGTCCCATCTCGTCCGAGGCCCGTTCCAGTCCGGCGGCGACGGCATCGAGCGGGGTGGCGTCGGCCGGTGCGTCGGTGATGCCCTCGGCCAGGAGTCGGCTCAGGGTCTCCTGCCCGGCGACGAGCAGTTCGCGCTTGTCCGGGAAGTGCCGGAAGAACGTGCTCTTCGTGACGCCGGCGCGCTCGGTGATCTGTGCGACTGTCGTCTCGTCGTAGCCCTGCTCGGAGAACAGGTCGACCGCGGCCAGGACCAGTCGTTCCCGGGCCCCGGGTTGCCATCGCACCATGCGACGATCATACGCGACGGGACAATTGTCCCGTCGCGGGTGTACGGTGACGGTACAAAAGTACCATCACTTCTGAGGAGCACCCATGCACGTCTTCGTCACCGGCGGCACCGGCACCATCGGCACCGCGGTCGTCACCGAACTCATCGCCGCCGGGCACACCGTCACGGCCCTGGCCCGGTCGGATCGGTCGGCCGCTGCCCTCGTCGCCGCGGGGGCGACCCCCGCCCGCGGTGCGCTCACCGACCTCGACGTGCTGCGCGAGGGCGCACGCGCCGCCGACGGGGTCATCAGCCTCGCGTTCTCGAACGACTTCAGTTCGGCGGAGGCGCTCGAGCGGGGGATCGCCGAGGAAGGCGCCGCCATGGCCGCACTCGGCGAGGCGCTCGTCGGCAGCGACCGCCCGTTCGTCGTCGTCTCCGGCACGCCGTGGGAGCCCGGCCGGGCCTCGGTCGAGACCGACCCGCTCCCGCTCGAGGGGCCGGTCGCGGGTCGAGCCCGATCCGTCCTCGCCGCCCTCGACCTGGCGGCACGGGGCGTCCGGGTCTCGGCGATCCGGCTGCCGCGCACCGTGCACGCGGACGGCACGGGCGGGTTCGCCGGCATCCTGACGGAGACGGCCCGACGGGCAGGGGTCGCGGGCTACCCCGGCGACGGCGAGCAGCGGTGGCCCGCCGTGCACGCCGCGGACGCCGCGGTGCTGTTCCGGCTCGCGCTCGAAGGTGCACCGGCGGGGACTGTCTGGCACGCGGTCGCCGACGAGGGCGACCGGGTGCGTGACCTGGCCGAGGTCATCGGGCGTCGCCTCGGCCTGCCCGTCGAGCGGGTGGCCGACGAGACGTTCGGCGCGTTCGCGCCGATCTTCGCGATGGACCAGCCGGCGTCGAGCGCCCACACGCGCGACGCGCTCGGCTGGGTCCCGACCCACCCGAGCCTGCTCGAGGACCTGGAGAACGTGCAGCGCTGAGCGCGGCCGCGCACCGTCAGCGGTGGGCGCAGGGCGCGCCGGACGGGAGGCGCGGTGCCGGGCCGCCACGGGCCTCCTGTCCGCCGTGCAGCCGCGTCAGTGCTGCTTGCCGCGCAGGCGGCCGATACCCAGCACGATGCCGGCGACGACCATGCCCAGCGCGAGGCCGACCACGGCCGACACGGCCGTGTCGGCGATCCAGACGACGACGGGGCCTGCGGCCTCGAGCGCGTGCTCGATCACGTGCAGCAGGTCGTACGGCCCGTGCCAGAAGGTCTCGGCGAGGTTCGCGATGACCAGGTGTCCACCGACCCACAGCATCGCGACCGTGCCGATGACGCTGATGACCCGGAAGACCATCGGCATCGCACGGACGATGCGGGCACCGATCCGGCGGGTGCGGCGGACGGAGTTCTTCATCATCTGCAGGCCGATGTCGTCGACCTTCACGAGCAGTGCCACGGCACCGTAGACGACGGCCGTCATGACCAGACCGATCACGATCAGGGCGCCGAGCGTCGGCCAGAGCCCCAGGTCGGGGTCGAGGCCCGTCAGCGCGATGAGCATGATCTCGGTGCTCAGGATGAGGTCGGTGCGGATGGCGCCGAAGACGAGCTTCGGTTCGGTGACGGCCTCGTCGGACCCGCCCTCGTGGTGGACACCGAACCACTCGGTGACCTTCTCGGCGCCCTCGAAGCACAGGTACGTGCCGCCGAGCAGCAGCAGCCACGGCAGCACCCCGGGTGCGAAGGCCGTGAGCAGCAACGCCAGCGGGATGATGATGATGAACTTGTTGAACAGGCTGCCGAGGGCGATGCGCCCGACGACCGGGAGTTCACGAGCGGGCTCGAGACCCTGCACGTACTGGGGCGTGACGGCGGCGTCGTCGATCACGACCCCGGCGGTCTTCGCGCTGGCCTTGAGGGCTGCGGAGAGGATGTCGTCCACCACGGCGAGCAATCCGACTGACAATTCGTTCTCCACTCGTCTGACCTGTGACCGTGCACAGCGTAGTGGCCGCGGAGCATCCTGAACGCCAGCCGCGGGGCGTCCGTAGGCTCGCGGCATGGCTGACTTCACCGCATCCCAGGCCGCCGTCGTCCGGATCGAGCGTTCCGAGCAGGGGCGCTGGGACCTCTCCGTCATCAGCGACGCCGGTGTCGCGATGGGACACGGGGTGTACCTGTTCGACGCGGACCACGACGACGCCGAGGACGAGCAGGCCGCGGCCCTCGACTTCGTCCGCGACTACGGGTTCCGGTTCGAGCGCGACGCCGTGCAGGCCGACGGTCCCGATGCCTTCTGGGCGCCGCTGCTGCCGTCCGACCAGCAGTAGGCGCTGCAGCGCGCGGGACTCAGCGCGCGGAGTCCTCGAACCCGATCAGCCAGGTGACCCCGTACGCGTCACGGACGGTGCCGTCCCAGTCGCCCCACGGGCGCTGCTGCAGCGGGTCGACGACCGTGCCGCCCTCGGCGAGCTGGTCGAACCACCGGCGCAGGACGTCCGGTTCCGCGGCGCCGAGCAGTGAGAAGAGCAGCCCCGTCGCCGAGAACGGGGTGTCGCCCTCGCTCGCGTCCGCGGCGAACAGCTGCAGTTCGCCGGTGAGCTGGCCGTGCGCGACGGCGTCGGCCGGACCGTCCGTGCGGGAGAAGTCCGCGTAGGTCGCGATCCGCACGTCGCCACCGAACACCCGCTGCCAGTGCTCGAGGGCCTGTCTGGCGGTGCCGGCGAACTGGAAGTACGGGGCGGGTCCGGTCGTGTGCATGCCCGGCAAGGTACTCCGGCGTGCGGCGTGGGGGAACCCCGGGGCTCGTCAGTCGAGCAGCGCGAGTGCGCGCTCCAGGACGTCCTCCGGTCGTCCGTCGCCGTGCAGTGCCCACCAGGTGAGTGCGGCGCTCGCGGCGGCGGCCAGCGTGTGGGCGCGCACGGCGACGGCGAGGTCGTCGGCGGTGACCCCGTCCCGCTCGGCCACGTACCGCAGGATCTCGTCGGTCAGGGCCGTGACCGTGGCGGCGCCGACGTGCTCGAGCGACGGGTTCGCGCGGATGACCCGGAGTCGGTGTCGGGTGACCTCGACCGCGTCGTCCGGGAACGTCGCACCGATCCGGTAGGCCGCCCGGAGTGCCACCGCCGAGGGCTCGTCGGCCGGCCGTGACCGCAGGGCTTCGCGGAACCGTGCGGCGAACTCGTCGAGACCGCCCCACACCAGCGCCGCCTTGTTCGGGAACAGCCGGAAGAGCGATCGGCGACTGACCCCGGCCGCCGCGGCGACGTCGTCCATCGACACCGCGTCGAAGCCCTGGTCGTCGAACAGCCGGAGTGCGACGAGGGACACGGCGTCGGGGTCGATGGTGCGTGGGCGCCCCGTCGGACGGTCGTTCGTCGAGCGCATGGAGACCTTTCGGCACTGGGTGCTATAACCGGGTGTGGCGCAGCGAGCGCCCCGCATCGAGGAGACCACATGACCGACACCACCGCCGGACGGTTCACCGGCAGGACCATCATCGTCACCGGAGCGGGTTCCGGCATCGGACGCGCCACGGCGACGCGCATCGCGAACGAGGGTGGGCGCGTCATCGCGACCGACGTCGTGGCCGAGCGGCTCGACGCACTCCGCACGGAGCTCGAGGGCTTCGCCGTGGAGACCATCGTCGGTGACGTCGCCGCGAGCGAGACCATCGACGCACTCATCGCCGCCGCTGGCGACCGGGTGGACGGGCTCGCCAACGTCGCCGGCATCATGGACGCGTTCCTGCCGCCGGACGAGGTCGACGACGCCATCTGGGAGCGTGTCTTCAGCGTCAACGTCACCGGCCCGATGCGCCTGACCCGCGCCGTGCTGCCGCTGATGATCGCCGCCGGCAAGGGGTCGGTCGTGAACGTCGCGTCCGAGGCCGCGTTGAAGGCCTCGGCCGCCGGGGCTGCCTACACCTCGTCGAAGCACGCCATCGCCGGGTACACCAAGAGCGTCGCGTTCTTCCACGGGCCGCAGGGCATCCGGGCGAACGCGGTGGCACCGGGTGCGGTCGCCACGAACATCGAGGCGCCGATGCGCAGCGAGTACGCGGCCCGCCGGGTCGGTCCGATCATGCAGACCACCATCCCGCCGGTCGCCCAGCCCGAGCAGCTCGCCGCCGCCATCACCTGGCTGCTGAGCGACGACTCGGCGAACGTCAACGGTGCGGTGCTGCCGAGCGACGGCGGCTGGTCAGTCGTCTGACGAACATCCTCGGATACGAGTAGAAATCTACCTGATCTGGTAGATTTCTACTCGATCTGATCGGACCTCTCCATGCAGTTGCAATCCCCCTTCGCGACGGTCACCACCTCTGTGGACGGCGATGTCCTCGCGGTGTTGGCGCTGGCCCCAGGACCGCTGACGATCGGGGGCATCTGCAGCCTGGTACCGGACCGGTCGTACGCCGGGGTCCGGAACAGTGCGGATCGACTGGTCGAGCAAGGCCTCGTCGACGGGCACCGGACCGGACGGACGAAGTCCTTCACCCTGAACCGAGAACACCTCGCCGCCGATGCGGTCACCGCCCTGGCCGACCTCCGGCGTGCCCTGCTCGAACGACTCCGTTCCCGCTGTCGGTCGATCCCCCTCCGGTACGCCGCGCTCTTCGGATCCGGAGCCCGCGGTGCGATGCGCCCGGACAGCGATCTCGATCTCTGCTTCGTCGTCACTCGCGGCCGACGCCCGGACGCCGAGGACCAGATCCACGCCTTGTGCCGCGCAGCCGGTCGTTGGACCGGCAACACCGTGCGGCCGGTCGTCTTCGACGAGGACGAGATCGAGGGCACGGATCCGCTCCTCGCGTCCGTTGCTCGGGACGGGATTCCCATCGCAGGTGACGGTCGTTGGCTGTCTCGGAAGCTCCGTACGCTGAACGGATGACCCCGCGAACCGGCGCCACCGCACCGGGCGACGATTCGTTCCGGAGGGGCCGGCTCGCCAAGGCGACGGAGTTCCTCGACGCCGCTGACGTCCTCCGCGCGTTCGGTGGCGACGGAGGGGTGTTCAGCGCCGGGTCGCAGTTCGCGAACGCGTTCGTCACACAGTGCGTCCTCAGCGGCATCGCTGCGGCTGACGCGATCTGCGTGGCTCGGACCGGCAGGTACTCGCGATCGGGAGCGCACGACGAAGCCGTGCCCGTGCTCCGTGCAGCTGCCGGGCCGGCGGTCGCGAAGCACCTCGAGGTGCTCTTGGCGGTGAAGACCAAGGCCGAGTACAACGCGAGGTCGGTCAGCGACGGTGACATCGTGCGCGCCGGCGAAGCCGCCGAGGCACTCGAGGAGGCCGCGCGGTCGGTCTGACGCGCTGGTCGATCCGGCGCGGCTCAACCGAGCGGATGACCACGACGTCGTCGTGCTGCGCGTGCTGCGCGTGCTCCGGTTCGCCCGCGACCGCTCGCGGGACGCGCTCGTGTGGCCCCGGCCGGCGCGGCGGCGTCAGGGCATCACCACCTGACGGACGGGAGGCCCGTGACGACACCGCCACGAGCCTCCAGTCCGTCTTCCGGCCACGTCGACGACGCGCGGTTCCTTCCCAGAGCACGTGCGCTGGAAAGCGGAATCGGGCGTACCGGGCAGGAAGTTCCTGCCCGGTACGCCCGATTCGACCCGGTACGCCCGATTCGACACGGCGAGCCGACGGCCGGCGGCTCAGGAGACGAGCGCCGCCATCTCGCGCACGACGGCGCGGAGCCGATCCGCGAGCTCGTCGTTGCTCCGCACGGTCTCTCGGTGCGCCACCTCGCTGAGCGCTGACATCACCAGGGTCACCGCGGTGCGGGCGGTCTGCGCGTCCGTGCGGGTGCCGACGACGCTGAGCAGGGACTGGCGCGACTCGGCCATCCACTGCATCACCATCGAGGACATCTCCGGCCGGAGCACGAGCAGCTCCTTCATGCGACGGCGGTCCTGCGAGAGCGGGACGGTGGCCGCGACCAGGGCGCACAGGTCGTCGACCAGGGCGCCGTCGGCCTCGGCGAACCAGGCCGCTGAGCGCTCCGGGACCTCGACGGAGTCGAGCCCGAGCGCCGCGTGCGCCTTCGACGAGAAGTAGTTGAAGAAGGTGCGGGGGGAGACGTCGGCGTCGGCGCAGATCTGCTCGACCGTGACGCCGTCGAGTCCGTGCGCGGACACCAGCGTGAGCGCTGCGTCGTGCAGTGCCTGCCGGGTCTGCTGCTTCTTCCGTTCACGCAGCGTGCACGGCTCCGTTGCCGCAGCCGCTGCCGGGGTGGTGATCACGTGGACTCCTGCTGGGTTGGTGTGTGTGGGAGGGGCGCCCGCCCGGAAAGGGGGCACGGACGGACGCCCCGGTCGGTCACCGACGGTGCGTCGGCGTGGAACCGGTCGGGACGGACCCGGTCATCGGGCCGGTGAACGAGCCGGCCTCGGCTGCGGCGGCGCCCGCCTCGGCCTCGAGCTGTGCTTCGGCGGACATGTCGGCCTGCTCCTGCAGGGCGGACCGCTGGCGCAGCGGCGGCACCCGGAAGAACCAGGTCAGCACGAACGCGAGCAGGATGACGCCGAGACCGACCCAGTAGATCGTCACGGACGAGGCGTTGAAGCCCGCCATGAACGGCCGGGTCAGGCGGCTGTCGGCACCGGTCAGGAACGAGGTGTCGTTCGTGCTGGTGGCGCTGTCGCTCGTGGTGTTGCCGTCGTCGATCTTCTTCGCCAGCTCCGGGGTGAGCTCGTCGACCCAGTAGGAGCGCTGGTCGGCGTCCGCCCAGTCGACGGACACGGTGCCGTCCTGCACGCTGGCGTGCGCCTGCTCGGCGACCTGCTCGAGCGCCGACTGTTCGGCGGCCGGCGTGGCCGCGGCGACCTGCTGGTCGATGACGGTCTGCGCTGCTGCTGCGGGCACGGCACCGGCGGTGACCTGCTGCTGCACGGCCGCGGTGACCTGCTCGGTGACCGCGGCGTCGGCGGCCTGCTTCGCCTTCGCCGAGGCGGCGTCGAGCTGCGACTGCACGGTCTTCGTCAGCGGGGTGACGACGGGCGTCCAGATCTTGTCCATGGCGCCCTGGTTCGCCTTCGCGCTGGCGACGGTCGGGTTGAGTGCGGCGTCGAGCGCCGGACCGAGGTCCTTCTGGTTCGCGGTCGCGGTCAGGATGTTCGCCGGCATCACCGAGAACAGGATGGACAGCAGCACGGCGGTGCCGAGCGTGCCACCGATCTGGCGGAAGAACGTGGCGGACGACGTGGCGACGCCCATGTCACGGGCCTCGACGGAGCCCTGCGACGCCAGGGTCAGCGACTGCATGACCGAGCCGAGACCGAGACCGATGAGGAACATGCCGATCATCAGGAACCAGAGCGGCTTGTCGATCGACATGAACGTCAGGACGACGTAGCCGGCGGAGACGAGCGCGGTGCCGATGACCGGGAAGATCCGGTACCGGCCGACGCGGGCGACGATCTGCCCCGAGGTGATCGAGGCGATCATCAGACCACCGACGAGCGGCAGCGTCGCGAAGCCGGACTCGGTCGGGGTCAGTCCGACGACGATCTGCAGGTAGAGCGGGATGGTGAGCATCGCGCCGAACATCGCGAAGCCGACCAGGAACCCGATGACGGTCGCCATCGAGAACGTGCCCGAGCGGAACAGCTTGAGCGGGATGATCGCCGCGTCGCCCATCTTCGACTCGATGAGCAGCAGGCCGATCAGGCCGACGACACCGACGACGTAGCAGGCGATGGCGGCGGGGGAGCCCCAGCCCCAGATGCGGCCCTGTTCGGCGACGAGCAGGAGCGGCACGAGGGTGACGATGACGGCGGTCGCGCCCCACCAGTCGACCTTCGGCTTCGCGTCGCCGGCGCCGTGCACCTTCGGCAGGTGCAGGAACACGATGACCATGAGGAGCGCCGCGACACCGATCGGCACGTTGATCAGGAGCACCCAGCGCCAGCCCGTGATCCACAGGATCTCGGAGGAACCGGCGAGCAGACCGCCGATGAGCGGGCCGATCACGGACGAAATGCCGAACACGGCGAGGAAGTACCCCTGGTACTTGGCGCGCTCACGTGGGGCGAGGATGTCGCCCATGATCGCGAGCGGCAGCGACATCAGCGCGCCGGCACCGATGCCCTGCACAGCGCGGAAGGCGGCGAGCATGAGCATCGAGGTCGACATCGACGACAGGACGGCGCCGAGGATGAAGACGACGATGCCGAAGATGTACAGCGGGCGGCGGCCGAAGATGTCGGAGAGCTTGCCGTAGATCGGCGTCGCGATCGTCGAGGTGATGAGGTACGCGGTCGTCACCCAGGCCTGCTGGTCGAGCCCGTGCAGGTCGTCGCCGATCGTGCGGATCGCCGTGCCGAACACCGTCTGGCCGAGCGAGGACAGGAACATGCCCGCCATCAGGCCGTAGATCACCAGGAGGATCTGACGGTGGGTCATCAGCGGCTGCTGGCCGGCGCCTCCGGAGGCCGCGGGGGCCTCGGCGGTGTGCCGACCGTGCTGCACCGGGACGGGTGCGGTGGCGGTCATCGAACTCCTTTTTCTGGCTGTGAAACTTTGCAGACCGCGCAACGATACATCTGTTGCTTCCGGCAAGCAACTAAATGTGCCCGCTACGCTGAGCGCGTGACCGACGACCGGCGTGCCGCCGAGCGACTCCTGCGATCCCAGCTCGACCGGCTGTGGGTCCGGCAGACCCTGCGCTCCTCGCTCATCGAGTCGCGGGGCGGCCTCGACCCGACGGCCCGCGTGATCCTGCGAGCCGTCGCCGGGCACGGGCCGGTCCGGGCGACCGCGATCGCCGACGCGACGGGGTTGTCGCGCCCGGTGATCAGCCGCCGGGTCGCCTCGCTGATCGAGGCCGAGCACCTGATCGGGTCGCCGGACCCCGCGGACGGCCGCGCCACGCTCGTCACGCTCGCCCCCGCCGGCCGACGACTGCTCGACGAGCTGGACGCCGCCGGCGCCGAGGTGTTCGACGACCTGACGGAGGAGTTCGCCTCCGACGAGCTGCGCTCGCTCGCCGAGATGCTGACGCGACTGAACGACCGGGCGGACGCGGTCCTGGGGATCGGCACCACGCGCTCCTGACGCGACCGACGGGGCGGACGGGAGGCCCGTGGCGGCGTCGCCACGGGCCTCCCGTCCCTGCGGAGCGCGCATTCGAGATACCGTTGGTGGTATGAGCACGGACACCACCCCCACCACTGAGACCCTCGACGACGGGCCCGTGGTGACGTTCGCCGATCTCGGCCTGAGCGACGCTGTGCTCAAGGCCGTCAAGGACATCGGTTACGAGACCCCTTCCGCCATCCAGGAAGCCACCATCCCCACGCTCCTCGCCGGGCGCGACGTCGTCGGCCTGGCGCAGACCGGTACCGGCAAGACCGCGGCCTTCGCGCTGCCGATCCTGTCCCGCATGGAGTCCGGCAGCAAGAAGCCGCAGGCGCTCGTGCTGTCCCCGACGCGCGAGCTCGCCCTGCAGGTGTGCGAGGCGTTCGAGCAGTTCGCGTCCCACATGAAGAACGTCCACGTCCTGCCCGTCTACGGCGGCCAGGCCTACGGCGTGCAGCTCTCCGCCCTGCGCCGCGGCGTCGACGTGATCGTCGGCACCCCCGGTCGCATCATGGACCACCTGGCGAAGGGCACGCTCGACCTGTCCGAGCTGAAGTACCTGGTGCTCGACGAGGCCGACGAGATGCTCAAGATGGGCTTCGCCGAGGACGTCGAGACGATCCTCGCCGACACCCCGGACGACAAGCAGGTCGCGCTCTTCTCGGCGACCATGCCCGCGCAGATCCGCCGCATCTCGCAGCAGTACCTGACCGACCCGGCCGAGATCACCGTCAAGACCAAGACGAAGACCGCCGCGAACATCACGCAGCGCTACCTGATGGTCTCGTACCCGCAGAAGGTCGACGCGCTCACCCGCATCCTCGAGGTCGAGGACTTCGAGGGCATGATCATCTTCGTCCGCACCAAGAGCGAGACCGAGACCCTGGCCGAGAAGCTCCGTGCCCGCGGGTACGCCGCCGCCGCGATCAGCGGTGACGTCGCCCAGGCCCAGCGCGAGCGCACGGTCAACCAGCTGAAGTCGGGCAAGCTCGACATCCTGGTCGCCACCGACGTCGCCGCCCGTGGCCTCGACGTCGACCGCATCACGCACGTCGTGAACTTCGACATCCCGGTCGACATCGAGTCCTACGTGCACCGCATCGGCCGGACCGGTCGCGCCGGCCGCTCGGGCGACTCGATCAGCTTCGTCACCCCGCGTGAGCGTCGCCTGCTGTCCGCGATCGAGCGTCACACCAAGCAGCCGCTCACGCAGATGCAGCTGCCGACCATCGACGACGTCAACGAGACGCGCCTGACCCGCTTCGACGACGCCATCACCGCGGCGCTCGAGGACCAGGGCCGGATCGCCGCCTTCCGCGACGTCATCGCGCACTACGTCGAGCACCACGACGTCCCCTCGGACGACGTCGCCGCCGCCCTGGCCGTCGTGGCGCAGGGCGACTCGCCGCTGCTCCTCACCGCAGCCGACGACGCCCTCCGCAGCCAGATGGAGCGCGACGCCCGCCGCAGCGAGCGCGACGAGCGTGGTGCCCGCGACGACCGTGGCGGCCGCAACGACCGCGGCGACCGTGGTGGCGACCGCGACCGTGGCGACCGCGGCGACCGTGGCCCGCGCCGTTCGCAGCCGATGTCGCCGTACCGCATCGAGGTCGGCCGTCGTCACCGCGTCGAGCCGCGCCAGATCGTGGGTGCCCTGGCCAACGAGGGTGGCCTGCGTCGCGACGACTTCGGTGCGATCCAGATCCGTCCGGACTTCTCGATCGTCGAACTGCCGGCCGACATGGACCCCGGTGTGCTCGACCGCCTGACCGACACCCGGATCAGCGGCAAGCTCATCGAGATCCGTGCGGACCGCCGTGGCGGTGGCCGCCGCGACGACCGCGACGACCGTCCGGAGCGCAAGCCGCGCTACTGAGACGCAAGCCCCTCCTGACGGGAGGCCCGGTGCCAGCTGGCACCGGGCCTCCCGTCCGTCGTCGGTGCGGGTCCCGGGCCCGCGAGACGCCGTCGTGTCGGTTCCACGCCGCCGAGTCGGCGAGACGCCGTCGGATTCGGCGGTGTCTCGGGAACACGACGGCGTCTGCCGGTACGGGCCCTGCGCATCTTGCGGTGCGGGGAACCGCAGATCCCGCCCGCAGGCGTTCCCCTGGAGTCCGCACGGTGCTGTGATGACCGGAGCCGTGACGCAGGGAGCCGCGGAGAAGGCAGGGGAACCATCGTGTACCGAGCACTCATCACCGCGGTCGCCGCCGCGGCGCTCGTCTTCGGAGGTGCGGTGCCGGCGACGGCGCACACCTCTCCGTCGGTGCCGGGAGCACCGACCGCGGTCCGCGTCACCGGCGACGCGGACAGTGCCACGCTGACGTGGCGCGGCCCGGACCGCGGTGCCAAGGTGACCGGCTGGAAGGTCGACGTCGACGCCGTCGCGAACCGGCACGACCACCAGGTCCACCGACTCCTCCCGCGCGCCCGCTCCGACCGCTTCGACGAGCTCTCGCCCGCGACCACCTACCGCTTCTCGGTGCGTGCCCTCGGCCACCGGGGGACCGGTCGCACGGTCACGCTGCGCTGGACGTCACCGTCGGTGCCCGAGCCGGAGACGACGCAGTCGCTGTTCGCCCTCGACGGCAACGGTGCCGTCGTGCGGTTCGCGGACTCCGGCAGCGGTGCGAAGACCGTCGTGGCGACGCACGGCGAAGGCTTCGCCGCGAACGCCGACGGTGACGTGTTCACCCCGTCGGCGGACGGCACCGAGATCCTTCGCGACCCGGCCGACGGCAGTGGGATCTCGATCATCGCGTCCGGCCTGCACCTGACCCCGGACCTGCGCTCCGACGCCGAGGGCAACCTGTACTGGGTGGACTCGGTGACCGGCGCGGTGCAGAAGCTGTCCGTCGGCACCTCGACCCCGAAGGTCGTGCTGGACCTGGGTGGCAAGGCCGTCGGGAGCGATGAGCGTTTCTGGACGGTCACCCCGGACGGCAAGGTCGTCGTGCTCGGCGGAACGGTCAGCCGGCCGTACGTCAAGGGCACCGGCATCGCCCCCCGCACGTTCACCGGGCCGGGCGGCTCGACCGTCGGCTACCCCGCCGGTGTGCTCGCGGACTCGCAGGGCAACGTCTACGTCGACATCCGCTCGCCCGGTGCCGCCGGGGCGTGGACCTGGTACCAGCTCAAGCCCGGGGCGACCGAACTGACGAAGATCGAACCGCGGAACGCGTTCGAGTACGCTGCCGCGAACGCGGACGGCTTCTCGCTCCTGCAGTCGGCGGAGTTCTGCCCCGCCCCGGCGGAGTACCCGACCAGCCCGACCGGTTGCAAGATCGACCGCGGCATCCCGGACAAGCTCGTGGTCGGCAGCGGTGGCACGTCCACCGTGCCGGTGACCGGGCTGACCGCCGGGTCGCGTGGCGAGCACCTGGGTGCCGCCTCCGCCGACGGGGACGTGTTCGTGTCCATCGACAGCGGCCCCTCGGTCGGGCTGTGGAAGGTCCCCGCCGCGGGTGGAGCTGCCCAGCAGCTCGACGCGGCGCAGTACTCGAGGCTGCTGGTGATCTGACCGGCGGTGCGAGGCGGAAGGGGGACAGGGCGCAACGGCGCGTCCTGTCCCCCTTCCGTGTGCGCCGGCGGGTGGCGGTGGCGGTGGTTCAGGCCGCGCCGGCGGCCGTGCGGCGGCAGACCTCGTCCCACGGGGTCGGTTCGATGCCGAAGCGCGCCCGGCTCTCGCGGTCGTCGACCACGTACGGCGCGGTCCACTGGTAGGTCAGGTCGGCCAGCTCGCGCATCATCGGCGACACGAGCCCGCCGACGCGGAACAGGGCCGCGGGCATCCGGCGTACCGGCACCGCGGGCTTCCCCGCCGCCGCGAGGACGTCGGTGAGGGCCTGGCGCTGCGTCCGCGGGGCGTTGCTCGGCACGATCCACGTGCGACCGTGTGCGCCCTGGTCCTCGGCAGCGGCGACGAGGGTCCGGGCGACGTCGAACACGTCGGTGAAGGTGTGCGGCAGGTCCGTGCGACCGACCATCGACACCGTCCGTCCCCGCAGCGCTGCCGGCAGCACGCGTGTGACGTGCCCGTTCGCGCCGATCCCGGGGCCGAGGTAGTCCGAGGCGCGGACCTCGACGACCCGGACGCGGCCGGCGTCGTGCGCGGCGAGGGCATCGGCCCACAGGGTGGCGCGGAGCACCCCCTTGTGGTCGGTGGCAGCGTCCGGCAGTCCCTCGTGCATCGGCCCGTCCACCGGGCCGTGCGGGTACAGGTTCCCGGTGATGGCGTAGGTGGCCCCGGTGCGTTCGGCCGCGGTGAGCAGTGCTGCGGCGAGCGGGGGCCAGGTGCGCTCCCACTGCGTGTAGTCGCCGGGGTTCGCGCAGTTGTGGAGGACGGCTGCTCCCTCGGCGGCGCGGGAGAGGGCATCGGCATCGGAGGCGTCGAGCGCGAGGTGCTCGACCCCGGCGATGCCGGTGCTGCGACCTGAGCGGGAGACGACGGTGACGCGGTCGCCCCGGACGGTCAACAGTTCTGCGACGTGTCGGCCGACGGGGCCGGCACCGACGACGAGGTGGTGGGTCATGGTCTCCTGCTTCCTGATTGCGAGAGCACCGCTCTCGAAAATGAGCATGACGGTTCGTCGACGCGAAAGCAAGAGCAGTGCTCTCCTTTGTGTGCGCTGCTCTCCCGTGCCAGGATCATCGGATGGCACCCACCGCCCGAGCACTCGCACGGCAGACGGTCACCGCGGAGATCCTGGCCGCAGCGCGAACCCGCCTGACCGATGAGGGTCCTGCTGCCCTCAGCCTGCGTGCCGTCGCCCGTGACGTCGGGATGGTCTCGTCGGCCGTGTACCGGTACTTCCCGAGCCGCGACGACCTGCTGACGGCCCTGCTCATCACCGACTACGACGAGCTCGGCGCCGCGGTCGAGGCCGCCGGTGCCGCGGCCGGACCGACTCCCGGTGCGCGCTGGGTGGCGATGTGCCGGGCGATCCGGGACTGGTCGGTCGCGCACCCGGGGGACTTCGCGCTGCTGTTCGGTTCGCCCGTACCCGGCTACGCGGCGCCGCGGGAGACCGTCGTGCCCGCGACGCGGACGACGCTCGCGCTGGTGCGCGTGGTCACGGACGCCGTCGGGTCCGGCGCGCCAGGTGTGTCCGGTGCGCCTGGCGCGTCGGGCTCGTCCGTCACGTCGACGCCGGCGGCGGCCGGGAGGCCCGGATCACCCACCGCTCCTCCGGCGGCTCCCGGGGTGGCCGGTCCCGCCGTCGCAGACGGGGTCGCCACCCTGCGCTCGTTCGGCATCACCCTGCCCGACGAGGTCCTCGTCCGCACCCTGATGGCCTGGACGACGGTGTTCGGGACGATCTCGTTCGAGCTCTTCGGACACTTCGTCGGTTCCGTGTCCGACCCGGCCGCCTACTTCGACCAGGTCATCGTGCGTCTGGCGGATGACCTGGGGTTCACCGCCACGTTCTGACGCGCGTGCTGTCCCCAGATCGGGTGCGCTGCCTGACAGAGCACCCGCCCGTGCGGTAGACAGGTCGTCACGCCGAGGTCGTGCCCGATGACCGGAGCGGACGACCGGCACGGTGCCCTCCGGGTCAGCTGCCGGACGGAACCACACTCGGGCGTGCGACGCGGCCGGGGCCCGCGCGGGGATCAGGAGGAACGCTTGCGACGCAGCACGTCCGGCGACGCCGCGGACGGGGAGACCCGGTGACCGCGCTCGACGTCAGCCGACAGGACCGCCGCCGCCTGACCACCGGCACCGCCCGCCGACGCCTGGTGGCCGTGCGGACGGTGGCGCTCCTGGCCTCCCTCGCCGGTGTCAACTACATCGTGTGGCGCTGGGCGGCCTCGGTGAACTGGCACTCGTGGTGGATCGCGGTGCCGCTGATCCTCGCCGAGACCTACAGCGTCATCGACTCCCTGCTCTTCGCCCTCGGGGCCTGGCGGCTCCGAGAGCGCGGCGAACCACCTGCGAAGCCGTCCACCGACGTCACCGTGGACGTCTTCATCACGACCTACAACGAGCCGATCGACCTGGTCGAGCGCACCGCCCGGGCGGCGAAGGCGATCACGCACCCGCACACCACCTGGATCCTCGACGACGGCAACCGCCCCGAGATGCGTGCGGCGGCCGAGGCGCTCGGCATCGGCGTCATCACGCGCGGCGCCGACTGGGTGGACCGACCCCGGCACGCCAAGGCCGGCAACCTCAACAACGCCCTGCTCGCGACGCAGGGCGAGTTCCTGCTCATCCTCGACGCCGACCAGGTGCCCGACCCGGCGATCCTCGACCGCACCCTCGGGTACTTCAAGGACCCGCGGATGGCGCTCGTGCAGACGCCGCAGTGGTTCGAGAACGTGCCGGACGACGACCCCCTCGGCAGCCAGGCACCGCTGTTCTACGGTCCGATCCAGCAGTCGAAGGACGGCTGGAACGCCGCGTTCTTCTGCGGGTCGAACGCCATCCTGCGGCGCGAAGCGCTCATGCAGCTCGGCATCTCGCGCTACGTGGCCGAGGTCGAGGCGTCCGTGCAGCGCACCCTCGCCACCTCGCGCAAGCTCCTCGCCCGCTCTCGCGAGACCGAGACCGACCCGCGCGTGCTCGCCGCCCTCGACGACGCCGAGGCCGTGGTGGACCAGGCGCGCGAGCAGGTGCGCGCCGGTGAGCCCCTGGGCGACGTGACGTACGCGTTCCAGCGGGGGATCGACGCCATCGCGTTCCGGTTCGCCGCCGCCGACCTCGAGTCCGTGCGGAACGACCTGCAGGAGCTCGCGGCGATGTCCACCGACGCCAACACCTTCGCGGGTCTCGACGACGCCGCCCTCGACGTGCTCGGCCGGCGTGAGGCCTCACCGGTCGCCGCCATCGAGTCCATCGCCGTGCTCGCCCGTGCCCTCGACGTGAACCGTGACGACGAGGCGCAGCCGATCATGCCGCTGGCGACGATCTCGGTGACCGAGGACATGGCCACCGCGATGCGCCTGCACGGCCTCGGCTGGAAGTCGGCGTACCACGACGAGATCCTGGCGAAGGGCCTGGCCCCCGAGGACCTGCCGACGATGCTCGTGCAGCGACTCCGCTGGGCGCAGGGCACCATGCAGGTGTTCTTCCGCGAGAACCCCCTGGTGCAGAAGGGGCTGTCGTGGGGGCAGCGGCTCATGTACTTCTCGACGATGTGGAGCTACCTGTCCGGGTTCGCCGCGATCGTCTACATCGCCGCCCCGGTGCTCTGCCTGTCGTTCGGGGTCATCCCCGTGCAGGCCTACAGCGTCGACTTCTTCGCTCGGCTCATCCCGTTCCTGGTGTTCAACCAGCTGCTGTTCTGGGTGGTGGCCGCCGGCAGACCGACCTGGCGCGGGCAGCAGTACTCGCTCGCACTCTTCCCGGTCTGGATCGAGTCGGTGACCAGCGCCTTCCAGAACGTCTACCGGGGCAAGCCGCTCGGGTTCCGCGTCACCCCGAAGGTGCGGGACGAGACCGAGCAGAAGCCGCGGTGGGACCTGGTCAAGCCGCAGCTGTACGCGATGGGTGCCCTGGTCGCCGCGCTGGTCATGATCGGCATCCGCTACCTGACCGGCCAGGCCGAGGGGATCGCGCCGCTCGTGAACACCGCGTGGGTCGTCTTCGACCTGTTCATCTTCAGCATCGTGATCCGGGCCGTCCGGTACCGCGGCCCCGCCACCCCAGTCCAGTCCGAACACGAGTCGAGCACCGCCGGAGGACCCCTGTGAGCACCGAGACCACGTTCGAGGTCGCCGCGACGCCCGACTCCCTCGACGAGGTGCAGGACCGCTTCGCCGCGTGGTGGGACGGTCTGGGCATCGACGACGTGCGGCTCCGCTTCGCACTCGAGACCGCCCTGGCCGAGGTCGCCGCGAACATCGTCGAGCACACCGTCCGCGCCGACCGGGGGACCGGGCGCCGGTACTCCGTGCGCCTCGAGGCCACCGACCGGGCCCTGACCGCGGTGCTGACCGACAACGGGATGCCCGTCGACATCGACCTGAGTGCCGTCACCATGGCCGACGTCGAACAGGAGAGCGGGCGCGGTCTCGCCCTCGCCATCGCGGCGCTCGACCGGTTGGAGCACCGGCACGAGCCCGGCCACAACGTCTGGACGCTTGCGTGCGACCGGTGAAGCAGCCGGTGGCCCGCGCGGTCGCCCTCCTCGTCACGATCGCCACGCTCCTGCTCGGTGGTGCGCTGCCGGCGTCGGCTGCGTCCGTGCACCCGGCGGCCGCCGTGCAGCCGGCCGAGGGGTCGACGTGGTTCGGCCCCGACCTCGACTGGGCCAGCGATTCGCCCGAGGGGTACGAGGGGCGGCTCGGCGCGACGCCGTCGATGTACGGGGTCTCCGTCGACTACCCGCTCGAGGGCACGGCGAAGCAGGAGCTCCTCCGCTCGGCGCGGGCGGCGGCGACCCAGGGGGCGGTGCTCGTCGTGAGCCTCGAACCCGACCGCGAACTGCGGTCGCTCGACACCGCGGACACCCGCGCCGTCAACACCGTGTTCGAGGACCTGCACGACCAGTACGACACCCAGGTGCTCGTCCGGTTCGCACCGCAGATGAACGGCACGTGGGTCCGCTGGGGCCAGCAGCCGACCGAGTTCGTCCGGGCGTTCCGGGCGCTCGGCACGACCGTGCACGCGGGCACGTCGGACGCGCTCATGGTGTGGTCCCCGTCGTACGGTGCCGGCTACCCGTTCGGCGAGTCCGCCGGGCGGCTGCGGAACCTGTCCCCGGTCGACGTCGCCAAGGCGGACACCAACGGCGACGGACAGCTCACCGGCGCCGACGACCCGTACGGGCCGTACTGGCCGGGGGCGGAAGCCGTCGACTGGGTCGGGCTCTCGATGTTCTCGTACGGCAAGGGCGACCCGACCGAGGCCGCCGGTCGCGCCGTGCCGCTCACCCGCAGCGGTGAGGTCGAGGCCCGGTTCGACGAGGACTGGGGGTACGACCAACCCCAGTCGGGCACGTTCTACGACCGGTTCGCGGCCGCCGACGACCGCCCGATGCTCCTCGACACCGGCGCCCTGTACAACCGTGAGCTGCAGGGCGACGCCGAGCTCCAGGTCAAGCGGAGCTGGTGGCGGCAGGTGCTGGCCGCCGTGCAGGAGCGTCCGCTGATCCGGGGCATGACCGTGCTCGAGGCCGAGCGACGCGAGCCCGAGGCCGGCAACCGCGTGGCCGACTGGCGACTCACCGCGGACCCGGGCGTCGCGGAGTCCTTCCGCACCGACCTCGAGCAGTCCGGGGACTTCGCCTTCGGTCCGGTCACCGACCGCGTGACCGTGCAGCAGGGCAACGCCGCGATCTCCCAGGAGTACGAGACCGGCGGCGAGCAGATGGCGTGGATCGTCTGGCTGGCCGCCGGCCTGGCGATCGTGTTCCTGCTGAGCGGGGTGTTCGGCCGGCTCCTGCCGAGCTGGCGCTACCCCGACGACGGCAAGCCCGGCCGTGACCTGCGGCTCGACCTGTTCCGCGGGTTCATCATCCTCGCCGTGGTGATCACCCACATCGAGATCGGCGGACCGTACTCGTACCTCACGCTGCATGCCGTCGGTGCGATCACCGGTGCCGAGATGTTCGTGTTCCTGTCCGGCATGGTCCTCGGCATGACGTACCCGTTCGCCGTGAAGAAGTTCGGCGAGTGGGCGGCGGCCATCGGGGCGTGGAAGCGCGCGCGCAAGCAGTACGTCGTCACGCTCGTGGTGATCCTGGTGGTCTTCGCGCTGAGCTTCGTCCCGTTCCTGAACACCGACGCCATCACCACGTTCACCGACCGCGGCACGGGCACCGGCGGTGTCGATGCCGAGGGGCGGGTCTACGACCTGTACCCGAACGCGATGCAGCTGCTCGCCTACCCGCCGCCCTGGTACGCGATCCGGCAGTTCCTGCTGCTCGAGATGGGGCCGTGGCCGTTCAACATCATGGGCCTGTTCGTGGTGCTGAGCCTGTTCATCCCGGTGCTCATCTGGGTGATCCGCCGCGGGTTCTGGTGGGCGCTCCTCGCCGCCAGCTGGGCGCTGTACGTGTTCCAGGCGCTCAACCCCGACTTCCGTCCGCTGAACTCCCAGTTCGAGGCGGTGTTCCCCCTGTTCACCTGGCAGGTGGTGTTCACCCACGGGCTCGTGCTCGGGTACTACCGGCGGCAGATCGTCGGCGCGCTCACCGGGCGTCTCGGCAAGGTCCTGGTCGGCGTCGCCGTCGGCGGGTACGCGGCGTTCCTGGTCTACGTGTGGGCCGGCGAGAAATTCGGGTTCACCCCGGTGCCGTTCCCGGCGACGATGTACGAGTCCCTGTACAACACGGCGTACCAGCGGGTGGACCTGCAGTGGGGCCGCCTGGTGGACATCGCATTCTTCGCGGTCGTGTCCTACGCGATCCTCACGGTGTTCTGGAAGCCCATCGCCGCCGCCATCGGCTGGCTCTGGATCCCGCTCGGGCAGGCGAGCCTGTACGTGTTCGTCTGGCAGGTGTTCTTCGCCCTGGCGATCGCGTCGATCCCCGGTGTGCCGTGGGGCAACTTCTGGATCGGGTTCGTGGTGCACACGGCGCTGATCCTGCTGGCCTGGTACATGGTCCGCAAGAAGTTCCTGTTCTCCGTCATCCCGCGCTGATCGCGGCGCGCGGATGGTGAGCAGGAATGGTCGGGTCCGACGTGCGGACCCGACCATTCCTGCTCACGAAGCGAGGGCAGACCGACGGGAGGCCCGTGGCGGCGTCGCCACGGGCCTCCCGTCCGTCATGCGGTCGCGTCTCAGGACGCGGGCAGCCGCTCGCGCAGGGCGCCGCGGACCGACTCCCACCCGGCCAGACGGTCGCGGATCGCGTCGTCCTGCTCGGCGGCCAGGGCGTCCCGGTGCGCCCGTTCGAGCACCTCGTCGATGACGACCCGGCGCCCGCTGCGGGCCGAGGTGATGGCCGCGTCGACCATCGTGAGGCTCATCACGTTGCCGTGCACCTCGCCGTCCGGCACCTCGCCGGAGCGGACCGCCCGGACGAAGGACGCCAGCGACCCGGCGATCTCGTGCCCGACCGACGGCGCAGCGGCAGGGGAACCGGGGGTGCCGTCGAGGTCGCTCGAGGGGTCGTGGTCGCCGTCCCAGAGCGCCGTGCCGGCCGCTCCGGAGGCACGCCAGTCGCCGTTCCACGAGGTCTCGGCACCCGGCGCGCACCACGAGCCGTCGTAGACGTAGCGGACGTCGTCCTCGAACGTGAAGACGGCTGCGGCGGCCGCGTCACCCCGGTACCAGGACCACGACGGGTTCCACGACTCGCAGTACACCGACACCGGGTCGCGTTCGAGCACGTACCGGGCGGAGTCGAAGGCGTGGATGGCCATGTCGAGCAGCAGGACGTCGTCCATCTCCTCGCGGAAGCCACCGAAGTGCGGCGCCTTCGCGAACCGGGTGCTCAGCCCGCCCACGGCACCGAGGTCGCGGACGTGCTGCCGGAACGCGACGAGCTGGTCGTTGTAGCGGCGGGACTGCGACACCATGAACAGCTTGCCGGTGGCCTCGGCGGCAGCGGCGAGCGACAGCGCCTCGGCGACGGTCTGGGCGGCCGGTTTCTCGCCGAGCACGGGGAGCCCGGCCCGGAGCGCCTGCAGGGTGACCGGGTGGTGCGCGACCGGCACGGTGATGTCGAGGACGGCCTCGGCACCGGTCTCGGCGGCCAGCGCGGTCAGGTCCGTGCCGACCGGGATCGACGGGTCGCCGGCGTGCTCGGCCCCGGCGCGGGCGGCGTCGAGGTCGAGGTCGACGATGCCGACCAGCTCGACCTCGGGGTCGGCGGCGACGGTGGCGAGCCAGGCTCGCCCCATCCCGCCGGCGCCGACCTGCAGGACGCGGAGGGGGCTCACGCCTGCGCCCCGTCGCGCTCGGCCGCCGGCTCGCTGGCCGTCGGCTCGCTTGCCGTCGGCTCAGCGGTCTCGGGCTCGGCGTCGTCGAACGGACCGCGGTAGTGCTGCCCGTCGAAGTACTCGCCCAGGTCGTAGCGGCGGAGCGTCGGGATCTCCCGCTCCCGCTCGGGCCGGGCCCACTCGGCGCCGTTCGCGATCACGCGGCGGACGTCCGGGTGGTGGTAGACGGGGAAGTCCTGGTCACCGGGGGAGAAGTAGAAGATCTTCCCGAGGCCGCGGCGGTACGTCATGCCGCTCCGGAACACCTCGCCGCCGGTGAAGCCCGAGATGAACACGAGCTCGTCGGGCGTCGGGACGTCGAAGTACTCGCCGTACATCTCCTGCTCGGGGATGACGATCGGGTTCGGCACCCCGCGGGTGATCGGGTGCTGCGGGTTGACGGTCCAGACGAGCTCCTGGTCGTGCTCGCTGCGCCAGCGGAGGGTGCAGGTGGTGCCCATCAGCTTGCCGAAGATCTTCGACCAGTGGCCGGAGTGCAGGACGAGCAGCCCCATGCCGGAGAGCACGTGCCGGTGCACCCGGTCGACCACGGCGTCGTCGACGTCCTGGTGTGCGGCGTGCCCCCACCAGGTGAGGACGTCGGTGTTCGCGAGGACCTCGTCGGTGAGGCCGTGCTCGGGCTCCTGCATGGTGGCGGTCCGGACGACGGCCTCGGGCAGGTGCTCGCGGATGCCGTCCGCGATCGCGCCGTGCATGCCGTCGGGGTACCGCTCGGCGACGTGCTGCTCGACCTGTTCGTGGACGTTCTCGCCCCAGACGGTGATGCGGAGCGGGGTGGTGGTCATGGTGTGTGCCTTTCGGGGGTGGTGGGACCCGGTCACTTGACTGCGCCGCCGGTGGCCCCGGCGGCGATGAACTTCTGCGCCACGAGCAGCAGCACGATGGCGGGGATCGAGGCCATCACCGCGGCGGCCATGACGGTCGACCAGTCGGCGGTGAAGGTGCCGATGTAGTTGTAGATGCCGAGCGTGATCGGCCGGACGTCCTCGGTGGTGGTGAGGGTCAGGGCGAACAGGAAGTCGCTCCAGGTGAACAGGAACGTGAACAGTCCGGCGGTGATCAGGGCGTTGGCGCTGATCGGCACGACGACCGAGCGGAAGGCCCGGAAGTTGCCGGCACCGTCGACCTTGGCGGCCTCGATGATCGACGGCGGGATGTTCTGCATGAACGCCCGCATGATCAGGATCGCGAAGGGCACGCCCGCGGTGCTGTCGGCCAGGATCAGCCCCGGCACGGTGTTGAGCAGCCCGAGATCGTTGTACGCCGCGTACAGGGCGTTCGCGACGACGATGCCCGGGATCATCTGCGAGATGAGGATGCCGAACAGCACCGCGTTGATGCCCTTGACCTTGAACTGGGCGAGCGCGTACGACGCCGGCGTCGCGATGAGCAGGCTGACGACGACGCTGCCCAGGGCGATCACCAGGCTCGTGACCAGGGCACCGCCCTGGTCGGCGATGGCCTGGGCGTAGCCGCCGAGCTGCGCGTTGATCGGGAACCAGGCGGCCTCGATCGCGGAACCGGCCGGCTGCAGGGAGATGTTGATCATCCAGTAGACGGGGAACAGCATCACGGCGAGGATCAGGATCCCGACGCCGGACAGCACCCACTGCTTCGCGCTCGTGGGACGGACGGGCCGCCGGGTGCCGCGGGTGACCACCGCGCGGGTCCGGAGGGCGTCGGTGGTGGACGCTGCGTCAGTCATCGACGGCCTTCCTGTTGAGGCGGAGGTAGACGATCGCGAACAGGGCGGAGATCACGATGAGGATGTTGCTCAGCGCGGCGCCCTGCCCGAAGTCGAACTGCTTGAACGACAGGTCGTAGGACTGGGTCGCGATGGTCTGGGTGGCGTTCGCCGGCCCGCCGTTCGTCAACCCGAGGATGATGTCGAGCACCTTGATCGTGTAGACCACGCCGAGCACGAGCGTGACGCTCACGACGGGGCGGAGCATCGGCCAGGTGATCGCCCAGAAGGCCTTCCACCCGGTCGCGCCGTCGAGTGCCGCTGCCTCGTACAGCTCGGTGGGGATGTCCTGCAGACCGCCGTACAGGATCGTGGTGTTGAAGGGGATCCCGATCCAGATGTTCACCGCGATGACGGTGATGAGCGCCACGGCGGGACTCGTCAGCCACGGGACCGACGGGATGCCGAAGGTGCTGAGGAACTGGTTGACGACGCCCGAGTCCTGGTCGAGCATCCACTTCCAGACCGCGCTCGAGACGATGAGCGGCAGCAGCCAGGGCAGCAGGAGCAGCGAGCGCAGGAGGCCGGACAGCGGGAAGTTCCGTCGGAAGAACAGGGCGAGCAGCAAGCCGAGGACGAACTGGCCGACGATCGACCCGATCGTGAACAGCGCGGTGTTGAGCATCGCCGTGCCGAACAGCTGGGACGACACGACCGAGGCGTAGTTCGCCAGGCCGACCCACGGTGCCTCGCCCGTGTAGAACGTCGACGTCGTGTACGCCTGGAAGCTCATGACGATGTTCTTGACCACCGGGTAGCCGAAGAACAGCAGCAGGAACAGGACGGCCGGCAGCAGGAACAGCAGCTGCGCGATCCGTTCGAAGCGCAGCGAGTGGCCCGGGCGGGGCCGCCGGGACGGAGCGGGTGCTCCGTTCCCGGCGGCCCGCCGTGGGGCGACGGGGGTCGCGGTGCTCGTCATGCTCAGTTGCTCGACTGCGCGTTCTGCAGGGCGTCGGCCGGGGAGTCCTGCCCGGTCAGCGCCGACTGCACGGCCGTGTAGATCTTCGTCGCGGCCTTGGGCCAGTCGGCACCGAGCTCGCCGGTGCGGGCGCGGGCGTCGGCGACGAGGTCGACGAACACCTGCTCCTCGGGGACGTCCTTGCCGAACTGCTGCGCGACGTCGGTCTTCGAGGGGATCGTGTACCGCAGCTTCGCCATCGCGAGCTGGTTCGCGTCGCTGTTCATGCAGTCGACGATCTTCGCCGCGACGGCCTGCTTCGCCTTGTCACCGGTGTTCGGGACGGTCCAGACCTCGCCACCGAGCGGGGCCACGGCCTTGTCGCTGGCGGCCTGCACGGGGATCTGGGCGATCCCGTAGTCGACCTTCGACTCCTTCAGACCGGGGATCTGCCACGGGCCGTTGATCATCATCGCGGCCTTGCCGGCCATGAACTGGTCGTTCACGTCGGCCTGGGTCCAGTTCACGACGCTCTTCGACATCGAGCCGTCGTCGACCAGGCCCTTCCAGAGCGACAGCGCTTCCTCGGTCTCCGGGGTCGCGATGTCCTTCTCGTCGCCGCCGTTCGACCACATGAACGGCAGGAACTGCCAGGTGCCCTCGTAGGTGGCGTTGGCGTCGACGGCGAACCCGTACTGGTCGCCCTTGGTGAGCTTCGCCGCGGCGGACTGCAGCTCGTCCCACGTCTTCGGCGGGGTGACACCGGCCTCGGACAACACCTTCTTGTTGTAGAAGAGCGCGATGGTGTTCACGGTGGGGGCGAGGCCGTAGACCTTGTCCTCGTAGGTCCCGGCCTGCAGCACCCCCTTGGCGTAGCCGTCGGTCGAGATGTCGTAGTCGGACAGCGGCGACAGCGCACCGGTCTCGGCGATCTGCTGCAGATCGGGGTTGTCGAGCATCAGGACGTCCGGCAGGGTCTTCGACGACGCCTGCTGCAGGACCTTCTGGATGAGCGACGAGCCGGGCACCAGGCTGCGCTTGATGGTGACGTCGTTCTCGGCCCCGCACTTGTCGAGGTACTCGCCGATGACCTTCTTGTCGTTGCCCTGGTTGTAGTAGTCGAGCACGGTGATGGAGTCCACCTTGCCGCCGGAGCTCGCGGACGAGCCGCCTGAACAGCCGGCGAGGACGAGGGGGACGGTCGCCAGCATGGCGACCGCGCTGAGGACCGGAGCGATCCTGCGGTGTCGAGGCTTCATTGCTTCGCTCTTCTCTGGATGGTTGCCGGACACGAGTCGAACGTGTCGCTCGTGGATCGGGGACGACCGGACCAGAACCGCTCCGTCGCGTCCCGAGTGGGGTCGAAGCTAGCATCGAAGCGGTTAGATGGTAAAGCGCTTAGACGAACTTTTTCGGGCATGGCCCCCGCTACAGTGAGCGCAACAGGGTGAGGGAGCGGCATGGCGACGATGCAGCAGGTCGCCGACCGGGCGGGCGTCTCGATCGCGACGGTGTCCTTCGTCGTGAACGGGAACAAGCGCGTGTCCGTCGACACCCGTGCCCGGGTCACGGCGGCGATGCGCGAGCTCGGCTACCGGAACAACGTGGTCGCCCGGGCACTGGCGTCGCGCCGCACCCGGATCCTCGCGCTCGTGTTCCCGGTGCTCGAGCACCGGCTCGGCCAGACCGCGCTGCAGTTCTTCACGAGTGCCGCGAGCCGCGCCTCGGAGCTCGGGTACCACCTGGTGCTCTGGCCGGCGGTGACGACGGCGGACGACGTGCAGGACCTCATCTCGGGGGGACTCGCCGACGGGGTCGTGGTGATGGAGGTCACGATGCACGACCCCCGGATCGCCCGTCTGACCGAGCTCGAGGTCCCGTTCGTCGCGATCGGCCGCACCGCCGACCCCTCGGGCATCTCGTACGTCGACATCGACTTCGAGCGCACCGTCGAGGACGCCCTCGACCACCTCACCGGGCTCGGGCACCGTCGGATCGGGCTCGTGGTCGAGGACCTCGACGGCACCACGATGGCCGACTACGGGCCGAAGGTCCGCTCCGAGGCGGCGTTCCACGCCGGCATCGAGCGCCGCGGACTGACCGGCACCGTGGTCGCCGCCGGCGCCTCGGCCGAGGGCGGGCGTCGTGCGGCGGCGGACCTGCTGGCGCACGACCCCGACGTCACGGCCGCGATCATCATGAAGGACGACTCGAACTTCGGGCTCGTCAGCGGGTTGCGGGCCGGCGGTCGGCGGGTCCCCGAGGACGTCTCGGTCATCGCGATCGTGTCCTCCGACGGCGCCGGTGCCGCGACCGAGCCGGTGCTCACGACGCTGAACGCCCCCGGCCCGGAGCTCGGCCGCCTGGCGGTCGAGTCGCTGGTCGACCGCCTCGAGGGCGGCAGCACCGAGCGCACCCACACGCTCATCCCGTGCGCCCTGCACCTGGCCGACTCGACGGCCCCCGCCCCCGCCTGACCCCTGTCGGCCTGGAGGCGCGGGTCGGCCCCGCCACGCGCCTCCAGGCCGCCGGAGGCCCGGTTTTCGGGCTGCGCGACAGTTCGCGGGGCCGCGAGCGCGTGAGGTGTCGTCCACCGCGAAAGGTGCGCGGCGCGACCGCGCAGGCGACCGCGCGCAACCGCCGCCTGACGGACAGACCAGGCTCCGCCTGGTTGTGTGGACGTACAGGTTCGCAGCACCACACGTCGAGGAGGACGGATGGCAATCGACCGGAGGACGTTCATGCTCGGGGGAGCGGGGGTGCTGCTGCTCGCCGGTTGCTCCACCCGACCCGAGCGCACGAGGGTCGAGGACTGGCCCACCGAACCGCCCGAGGGTGAGGCGACGATCAGCTGGTGGGCCGGGCAGGTCGCCTCGAAGGACGGCGGTGACCTGCGGCGGAGGCTCATCGCGGAGTTCCAGAGGGAGCACCCGAACATCCGGGTCCGGATCGTCAGCGCCCCGAGCGACACCGACACGAACCGCACCAGCCTGACGACCCAGATCGCGGCCGGCAGCAGCACGCCGGACGTCTACCTCGGTGACGTCGCCTGGCCCGGGCAGTTCGCGAAGAACAAGCTCGCGACCCCCGTGAACCAGCTCGTCGGCGAGGACTTCTTCGACCAGTTCCCCGAGGGCCTGCGGCTGGCGGCGAGCGTCGACGGGACCTACTACATGTTCCCGCTGTACATCGACGAGTCGTTCTTCCTGTACCGGAAGGACCTGCTCGCGAAGCACTCCCTGCAGGTGCCGGGGTCGTGGGAGGAAGTGCGCGAGACCGCCGCGAAGCTCGTCGACACCGGCGACGTGTCGTACGGGTTCGCGTTCCAGGGCGACGTCTACGAGGGACTGACCTGCAACGTCACCGAGTTCGTCGCCGACGCCGGCGGGTCGCTGCTCAACGACGACCTCACGAAGCCCGAGACGACGAGCTCCGAGACCAAGCGCGCGTTCGAGTTCATGCGGTCGCTGGTGAAGTCGGGAGCGTCGCCACGGGCCACCCTGACGTACCAGGAGCAGGACACCAACGACGCCTTCTCCGGCGGCCGTGCGGCGTTCCTGCGCAACTGGTCGTACGCGTGGGGGATCGCGAACGGCCCGGACAGCCGGGTCGCCGGCAAGGTGGGTCTCGCCGCCCGGCCGACGTTCGACGGCATGGACGAGCACCACTCGACGATCGGCGGGTGGGGGAACTACATCAACCCGCACACCCAGGAACCCGCCGCGGCACTGACCTTCGCGCGCTGGATGTCGAGCGAGACCGCGCAGCAGTTCCTGACCCGTGAGGGCGGGGTCCTGCCGGCCCGGTCGGCGAGCCTCGTCAGCGCGGACGCGAAGCGCCAGGAGCGCCCGACCTACGACACGGCGGCGGGCATCACGCTCGTGCCCCGTCCGACCTCGACCGCCTACTACCCGAAGGTCTCGCAGGGCGTCTACCAGAACGGCAACGGCATCCTCGGCGGGCAGGCGTCCGTCGACGGCGGCACCAGCGCGATGGCCTCCGCCATCTCGCTCGCCCTGCAGGGAGCGGCGCTGTGAGCGCCGGCACGGCGACACGACCGGCACGGCCTGGAGGCACGGGTCGCGTCGATCCGCCGCCCCGGCCGACGGGGCGGTCGCGTCTCGACCGCATCCGCTCGCGGGGCGCGTGGGGCTTCGCAGCCCCGGCGCTCCTGGTGGTCGCGGCGGTGACGATCTTCCCGGTCGTGTACTCGGTCGTCCTGAGCTTCGCGGACGTCGAGGTCGGGTACGAGGGCTTCACGATCCAGTCGTTCGGGTTCGACAACTACGCGGCCCTGCTGCAGAGCGCCGACTGGTACCGAGCGCTCGGCTTCACGGTGCTCTACACGGTGGTGACGGTGTCGGTCGAGCTCGTGCTCGGCATGCTCGTCGCGCTGGTGCTCGAGCGCCTCGGGGCCACCCGCGGCTGGATGCTCGCGCTCATGCTCATCCCGTGGTCGCTCGTCACCATCGTGAACGCGCAGCTGTGGAAGTACATCTACGACAGCACCTACGGCGTCGCGACGTGGTTCTTCGGGTTGTTCGGGGACGCCCCGGTGATCCTCGGCGAACCGGTGCCCGCGATCACCGGGCTGATGGTCGCGGACATCTGGAAGACGACGCCGTTCGTCGCGATCATCCTGCTCGCCGGACTCGTGCAGATCTCCGAGGACCACTACGAGGCCGCCGAGCTCGACGGCGCGAGCACCTGGCAGACGTTCTGGCGCGTGGTGCTGCCGCAGCTCACCCCGACCCTGACGATCGCGGTGCTGTTCCGCATCCTGCAGGCGTTCGGCGTCTTCGACCTGCCGTTCGTGCTGACGAACGGCGGCCCGGGCACCGCCACCCAGTCGCTCGCGATCATGGGCTACAAGGTGCTCTTCCAGGACATCAACATCGGACCGGGCGCGGCGATCGCGACCTCCACCGCGGTCATCGTCGCGGCGGGGTGTCTGCTGTTCCTCCGGGCGTTCCGGAACCAGGCGAAGGGAGGGGACGACTGATGCCCCGTCAACGTGTGCGCAAGGGCTGGCGGAAGTGGGTCAACACCGTCAACGTCAGCGGTGTGGTCATCGCGGTGCTCACCGCACTGCCGCTCTACTGGCTCGTCACGACGTCGCTCAAGCCGGCGTCCGAGATCGGGCAGTCGCCGCCCACCGTCTGGCCGCAGTCGTTCACCTTCGACAACTTCGTGGTGGCCTTCCGCGACAACGCGCTGGGCCAGTACATGGTGAACAGCGTCATCGTGTCGGTGTCGACCACGGTGATCGTGCTCGCGCTGGCGTTCCTCGCCGGGTACGCCCTGGCCGGCCGGTTCATCCGGGGGCGCACGGCGATCATGACCTCGCTGCTCATGCTGTCGGTGTTCCCCGCGATCGCGGTGCTGACGCCGCTGTACCTGCTCGAGCGCAACCTCGGGCTGCTCAACTCGTACCCGGGCCTGATCGTGCCGTACGTGGCCTTCAACCTGCCGTTCGCCATCTGGATCATGCGGAACTACCTGCAGGGGATCCCGTCGACGATCGAGGAGGCGTCCGAGATCGACGGCGCCGGGGCGTGGCGGACCGTGCTGTCGGTGATCCTGCCGATGGCGAAGCCTGGCCTGTTCACGGTCGGCGTCTTCACCTTCACGGCGTCGTGGAGCGAGTTCCTGATGGCACTGACCTTCAACAGCGAGAACTCGTTCCGGACGATCCCGGTCGGCATCGCGCTCTTCGGGACGCAGTTCACGGTGCCGTTCGCGCAGATCTTCGCCGCGAGCGTCGCTGCGACGGTGCCGATCGTCATCCTGGTGCTCGTGTTCCGTCGCTCGATCGTGTCCGGCCTGACCTCCGGAGCCGTCAAGGGGTGACGGGTGTCCGGCATGCGGAGATAGGTAGGGAACTTACCTAGCTGCGCATGCTGGACATTCGTCCGGGCGTCGTCCTGACCGCCCGTACCCTGCCGTCAGGGGCTCGGTGCGCCGAGATCGACGGCTGCGACGATGCGGTCGATGATCCGCACGAACCTGGCCCGCTCCCGTTCCGAGAAGGAGGCCATCAGGTCGTGCAGGTGCTTGTTCGTGCCGTCCATCGCGCGCGCGTAGTCGCGGCGGGCAGCATCGGTCAGCTCGATGTACCGGCTGCGGCCGTCGTCGGGGTTGGGGACACGGCTGATGTGTCCGCTGTGCTCGAGTCGGTCCACCATGCCGGTGACCGCCGGGCCGATGAGCCCCAGGTGCTTCGACAGGTCCTTCACGCGCACCGTCCGGCCCGCTTCCTCGGCGCGCGAGACGAACTGCAGCAGCGTCAGGTCGCCGCCGGAGACACCGAGCTCGTCGCGCAGCCGACCGCGCAGTTCGGAGACCGCGGCCTCGAGCCGGGTCAGCGCCGCGTCCAGGTCGACATCGCTCACGACAATGCCCCCTTCGCACGGGTCTCGTCCGGGTCACGATACGCCGCAGTCACCGCCCCAGCGTATCCACATAACGCGGAGCGTGGAACGGTGCGGGTGGCGATGACGGATTCGGGGCACCGTGGCTGACCCCGTCCCGACTCCACAGTCCGCTGCACGCGCCGGGGAACCGGTCCGTTTCGAGGTCTCCGGCGGGGACCCCGACTCGGCCGAGCGCGACCTCGCCGCCGTCCACGGCGCCGATCGGTGGTCCGTCCGGCGCCTCGACGACGACTTCTCGTACCGGTACACGGCCGTCGGGGACTCCGACGTGAGCATCCGGCGTTCGCAGCTCCGCGGTGCCGTGCGCGGCTCGGTGCCCGTCGGTGCCGACTACGTGGTGACGTGGATCACCAGCGGGACCGCGCACCTGGACTCCGGGCGCGTCCGGATGGAGTTGCGCTGGGACGTCCCCGTGCTCCTACCGCCCGAGGACGACTTCGTGTTCACGGCTGAGGACCACGACCAGCGGTTGGTGCACTTCGGGCGGGAGTACGTGCACCGCGTCGCGTTCGAACACCTGGAGGTCGAAGCGGCACCACTCCGGTTCGACCCGACCCGCATGCCCGAACCGGAGACCGCCGAGCGCTGGCAGGGGGCGCTCGTGGCGCTGTCCCGGGCACTGCGCGCCGAGGGCCCCGACTCCGACGCGTGGCACGAGGCCAAGCGGTCGGCGGCCACCGCGTTCCTCGACACCTTCCCGCCGCAGGCCGACGACCTGCCCGCGGTGCTCGGCCTGCCCCGGAACGCCCGGCTGCGGGCGGCGGTGGAGTACATCCACGCGCACGCCGCCGAGCCCGTCACGGTCCAGGAGCTGTCCGAGGTCGCCGGCCTGAGCGTGCGGTCGGTGCAGGAGTCGTTCCGCCGGGTCTTCGACGTGTCGCCGCTGACCTACCTGCGCGAGGTCCGGCTCGACCGCGTGCGCGGGGAACTGCTCGAGCTCGACCCCCAGGCCGGGGTCGTCGGCGACGTCGCCCGACGGTGGGGGTTCGCCCACCTCGGCCGGTTCTCCGCGGCGTACGCGGCCCGGTTCGGCGAGTACCCGAAGCAGACCCTGCGGCGCTGACGGCGGCGGGTGCTCAGCGGCCGGACGCCGGCCTCGGCGCGGGGCCCGTGCTCGCCCGCACCCGCAGGGTCGTGGGGAGCCGGACGTGGTCCGTGGTCGGCTCGCCACGGAGCATCGTCAGGAGCATCTGGACGGCGTGCGACCCGAGCTCGGCGAGCGGCTGCGACACCGTGGTGAGCGGCGGGGTCGTGGTGGACGCCTGCGGCACATCGTCGAAACCCACGACGGACAGGTCCTGGGGGACGCGGAGCCCGACCTCGGCCGCGGCGCGGAGCACGCCGATCGCCGACGAGTCGTTCGCGGCGAAAACCGCGGTGGGGCGGTCGGCGAGGGTCAGGAGCTCGCGGGCGACGGCCGCGGACTGGTCCTCCTGGTAGCCGCCGTCACGCAGCAAGCACTCGTCGACCGTGATGCCCGCGGCCGTCAGGGCCGAGCGGTACCCGGCGGCGCGCAGCTGGGCGGAGGCCAGGTCGGCGCGTCCCTGCAGGTGCGCGATGCGGGTGTGTCCGAGCGACAGCAGGTGCTCGACCGCCTGCACCGCGCCGGCCTCGTTGTCGGCGTCGACGGTGGCGTGCCCCTCCGGCCCGGTGTGCGGGTCGATCGCCACGACGGGGATCGACGAGCTCGACAGTGCCGTGGTCGGGGTGACGACGATCGCGCCGTCGATCAGGGTGCCGGACAGGCGGGACAGCGACCGGCGCTCCCACCCGGGTCGGTCGGCGCCGGTCATCAGGCCGGCGTAGGCGAGGAGCTCGTAGCCGGTGCCGGTGGCCGCGCGCGAGATGCCGCGGAGCAGCTCCGTCGAGAACGGCTCGAACTCGGGCACCAGGATGCCGACGACCCCGGTCCGCGAACTCCGCAGGCTCCGGGCGACCAGCGAGGTCTCGTACCCCAGGTCGTCGACCACCTGCTGCACGCGGAGCATCGTGGCGGGTGCGACCCCGTCGCGCTGGTTGATCACCTTGGACACCGTCGGGATCGAGACCCCGGCCACCCGCGCCACGTCGCCGATCGTCACCCGGCCGGCACCGGGACGCGCGCCGAGTGCCGAGTCCATGTGCACACCGTACCGCTGCGGCACCATGTGATCGGTAAAGAAAACGTTATCGATATCGATTGACATCGACCTGGAGCAGCAGGCATGCTCTCCGCAGCGGCAGTCGATGTCGCGCATGTCAACGACGACACTTCAGGAGTTCCACGATGACGAGGAAGATCCGTGCCGCGGCAGCCATCGCGCTGATCGGGGCCACAGCACTGGTGGCCAGTGGGTGCTCGGCGGGCAGCGATGCCTCCGAGGACGGCGGGAAGGTCACGATGACCTTCTGGCACAACTCGACCACCGGACCGGGCAAGGCCTACTGGGCCTCGACGGTCAAGGCGTTCGAGGAGAAGTACCCGAACGTCACCATCAAGACCCAGGCGATCCAGAACGAGGACCTGGACGGCAAGCTCCAGACCGCCCTCAACTCCGGCGACGCCCCCGACGTGTTCCTGCAGCGCGGGGGCGGCAAGATGGACGCGATGATCGCTGCCGGGCAGCTCATGGACATCTCCGACTCCATCAGCGCCGACGCGAAGAAGTCCATCAGCGCGGGCACGTTCGCCGGGTACGAGAAGGACGGCAAGACCTACGCCATGCCGGGCGCGGTGCTCCCCGAGGGCATCTGGTACTCGAAGGACCTGTTCAAGGAAGCAGGCATCGAGGGCACGCCCACGACCATGGACGAGCTGAACGACGCGATCACGAAGCTCAAGGCCAAGGACATCGACCCGGTCGCCGTCGGCGCGAAGGACGCCTGGCCGGCCGCCCACTGGTACTACAACTTCGCGCTCCGCGAGTGCAGCCAGAAGACCCTCGAGGACACGGCGAAGTCGCTGAAGTTCGACAACGCCTGCTGGACGAAGGCCGGCGAGCAGCTCGAGGACTTCAACGCCACCAAGCCCTTCAACGACGGCTTCCTGACCACCGCAGCACAGCAGGGTGCCGGCAGCTCCGCCGGTCTCCTCGCCAACCACAAGGCGGCCATGGAGCTCATGGGCGCGTGGGACCCGGGCGTGATCGCGTCGCTGACGCCGGACGCCAAGCCGCTGCCCGACCTCGGCTGGTTCCCGTTCCCCGCGATCGACGGTGGCAAGGGTGACCCGAAGTCGATGATGGGTGGTGTCGACGGCAACTCCTGCTCGGCGCAGGCCCCGAAGAAGGCGTGCACCGACTTCCTGAACTTCATCGTGCAGAAGGACAACCAGGAGGGCTACTACAAGGCCTTCAACGCCATCCCGGTGAACAAGGAAGCCCAGTCGGTCGTCGACTCGGACTACCTGAAGACGGCCCTGGCCGCCTACCAGGAGGCCCCGTTCGTCTCGCAGTACCTCGACACCCTGTACGGCCAGAACGTCGGCAACGCGCTGAACACCAGCGTCGTCGACCTGCTCGCCGACAAGGGCAGCGCGAAGGACATCGTCGAGACCACCAACCAGGCTGCGGCCAAGGGCTGAGCATGACCCTCGACACCTCGCTCGGTACGACTCCGACCACCGGGTCGGACACGGCCGCGGGGACGTCCCCGGCGGGGAGCGGTTCGCCGCTCCCCGCCGGTCGGCGGACCAAGCGCCGCATCGCGGACTGGCGGAAGCGCGTCGAGATCGCGGTCCTCGCCGGACCCGCGGTCATCGTCTTCGTCACGTTCGTGATCCTGCCCGTGGCGCTCGCCGCCTACTACGGGTTCTTCAAGTGGCAGGGCTACGGCCCGCCCACCGACTTCGTCGGGCTGCAGAACTACCTGATCATCTTCCAGGACAAGGCGTTCCACGCGGTCCTGATGCACAACGGCTTCATCGTCGTGCTCTCGCTGGTGCTGCAGGGGCCGATCGCGATCGTGCTCGCACTGCTGCTCAACCAGAAGATGCACGGCCGAGGACTCGTCCGCGTGCTCGTCTTCGTGCCGTACGTCATCTCCGAGGTGATCGTCGGCACCGGGTGGAGCCTGATGCTCCAGTCGAACGGCGCCGTGAACGACCTGTTCCAGAGCATCGGCCTGGGCGGCCTCCGTGCGGACTGGCTGTCGAACCCCGACATCGCCATCTGGACGCTGCTCGTGATCATCTCGTGGAAGTACATCGGCTTCGCGGTGATCCTGTTCCTCGCCGGCCTGCAGAGCATCCCCGAGGAACTGTTCGAGGCCGCCGCCATCGACGGCGCCGGCTACTGGCAGATCCAGCGGCGCATCACGCTGCCGCTGCTCGGTCCGACCATCCGCATCTGGGCGTTCCTGTCGATCATCGGCTCGCTGCAGCTGTTCGACCTCGTCTACATCATCTGGGGGCAGTACATCGCGTCGACCGCGGGCACCTCGACGATGGCGACGTACATGGTCGCCAACGGCCGGACCTCGGGCAACTTCGGCTTCGGCAGCGCCGTCGCGGTCGTGATGTTCGTGATCTCGCTCGTGGTCGCCCTGATCTACCAGCGCTTCGTGCTCCGCCGCGACACCGCGGGTGCACTCACCGAGAGGAAGAACTGATGGCCACCACGAGCATCGTCGCCCCCGGGCGCCGGGCCGTGCGGGAGCGCCGGTCCAGTGCCGCGATCGGACGCGCGAACCCGCTGACCTACGTCGTCGCGATCCTGTTCGTCGCCGCCAACCTGGCACCCGTGCTCTACATCGTGCTGGGCGGCTTCCGGACCAACTCGCAGATCACCACGAGCCCCGCTGGGCTGCCGGCACCGTTCGAGTTCGGCAACTACGGGTCCGTGCTGTCGAGCGGCATCTTCTGGCAGCAGCTCGGCAACTCCACGATCAGCGCCGTCACGACCACCCTCGGGGTCGTCGTGCTCGGGCTGATGGTGAGCTTCGTGCTCGCCCGCTACCGGTTCGCCGGCCGCGGGGCGCTCTACGCCCTGTTCGCCGCTGGTCTGATGTTCCCGATCACCGTCGCGATCACCCCGCTGTACCTGCTCGTCAAGGACCTCGGTCTGACGAACAGCCTGGCCGGCGTGATCCTGCCGCAGATCGCGTTCGCGCTGCCGACCACCGTCATCATCCTGGTGCCGTTCCTGCGGGCGATCCCCGACGAGCTCGAGGAGGCCGCGTCGATCGACGGAGCGAGCCGTCTCGGGTTCTTCTTCCGGATGGTCGTACCGCTGTCGCTGCCCGGCGTCGTCACGGTCGGCATCCTGGCGTTCATCGCCAGCTGGAACAGCTACATCCTGCCGCTGTTCATCCTGAACAACGAGGCCGCGTACACGCTGCCGCTCGGGGTCCAGTCGTTCTCGTCGCAGTACTCCGTCGACACCGCCAAGGTGCTCGCGTTCACCTCGATGTCGATGATCCCGGCGCTCGTGTTCTTCACGATCTTCCAGCGCCGCATCGTCGGTGGCCTGACCGGGGCGGTGAAGGGGTGACCGCGACGGACGCGACGCAGACCGCCGGACGCGACCCGCGCCTCCAGGCCGACAGCGCGACGGACGCGACCGCGACGGACGCGACCGCGACCACCGCCGGACCCCGCGCCGACGCCCTGCTCGCCGTGATGACCCTCGACGAGAAGGTCGCGCAGCTCGTCGGTTACTGGCTCGACCAGAACGGCGTCGTCGCCCCCATGCAGGGCGAGATGGCGGCCGTGCAGCAGGGCAGCACCCTGGCGGACATCACCCGCGACGGCATCGGGCAGTTCACCCGCGTCTACGGCACCCGTCCCGTCGAACCCGACGAGCGTGCCGCCTGGCTCTGGGCCGAACAGCGCCGCCTGCAGCGCGAGACCCGGCTCGGGATCCCGGCACTCGTCCACGAGGAGTGCCTGACCGGACTCGCCGCGTGGAAGGCCGCGACGTTCCCGACCCCGCTGGCGTGGGGTGCGTCGTTCGACCCGGAACTCGTCGAGCAGGTCGGCGCCGCGATCGGTGCGTCCATGCGCCAGCTGGGCGTCCACCAGGGGCTCGCACCCGTGCTCGACGTGATCCGTGACCCCCGCTGGGGCCGGGTCGACGAGTGCATCGCCGAGGACCCGTACCTGGTCGGTACGGTCGGCACCGCGTACGTGCGCGGGTTGCAGTCCGCCGGGGTCGACGCGACCCTGAAGCACTTCCTCGGGTACTCGGCGTCGCAGGCGGGGCGGAACCACGCCCCCGTGCACGCCGGGGCCCGCGAGGTGGCCGACGTGTACCTGCCGCCGTTCGAGATGGCGCTGCGCGACGGCGGCGCCCGGAGCGTCATGAACTCGTACGCCGAGATCGACGGCGTGCCCGTCGCGGCGAACGGCGAACTGCTCACCGACCTGCTCCGCGACCGGCTCGGCTTCGACGGCACCGTCGTCGCGGACTACTTCTCGGTGGCGTTCCTCGAGGTCATGCACGGCATCGTCGCCGACCGTGGCGAGGCCGCGGCGCTGGCGCTCGAGGCCGGCATCGACGTCGAGCTCCCGACCGGTGACGCGTACCTCGCGCCGCTGGTCGAGCGGGTCCGCAGCGGGCAGGTGGACGAGGCCCTCGTCGACCGCGCCGTGCTCCGGGTGCTCCGGCAGAAGGAGCGGCTCGGCCTGCTCGAACCGGACGCGTTCGCCGAGGACGCTCCCACCGGGATCGACCTCGACACACCGCTGCACCAGGCGCTCGCACGGCAGCTGGCGGCGAAGTCGCTCGTGCTGCTGTCGAACGACAGCGGCACCGCCGACAGCGGCAGCGCTGACGGCGGCAGCGCTGACGGCGGCACCGCCGACGGCGGCAGCGCTCGCGCCACCCCCGTCCTCCCGCTCGCGCCGGGGGCCTCGGTCGCGGTCATCGGCCCGAACGCCGACCGCGCCGAGGCCCTGCAGGGCTGCTACTCGTTCGCCAACCACGTGCTCGCCTCGCACCCCGACCTGCCGCTCGGCTTCGCGATCCCGACCGTCCGCGAAGCCGTGGCCCGGGCCCTCGGCCCGTCGGCGGTCCGCTTCGCAGCGGGCTGCGCCGTCACGGGCGACGACCGGGCCGGCTTCGCCGACGCGGTCGCCGTGGCTTCCGCCTCGGACGTCGCTGTGGTCGTCGTCGGCGACCAGGCCGGACTCTTCGGCCGCGGCACGGTCGGCGAGGGCAACGACACCGAGTCGCTCGACCTGCCCGGCGTGCAGCGCGAGCTGGTCGAGGCCGTCGTCGCGACCGGGACCCCCACCGTGATGGTGTTGCTCACCGGCCGACCGTACGCGATCGGCTGGGCGCTCGACGGCGACCAATTGCGTCCGGCCGCGGTCGTGCAGGCGTTCTTCCCGGGCGAGGGCGGCGGGCTGGCGATCGCCGACCTGCTCACCGGCGAGGCCTCACCCTCGGGCCGCCTGCCGCTGTCCCTGCCCCGGTCCGCCGGTGCGCAGCCGTTCACGTACCTGCACCCGCGGCTCGGCGGTCCGTCCGACGTCACCGCCGCCGACTCGACGCCGGTGCGACCGTTCGGCTTCGGCCTCGGCTACACCGACTTCGCCTACGACGAGCTCGTCGTCGACCAGGACGTCCGCTCCGACGGCGTCTTCACCGCGTCGGTGACGGTCCGGAACACCGGGTCCCGTGACGGCGAGGACGTCGTGCAGCTCTACGGGCACGACGTGCACGGCAGCGTCACCAGGCCCGAGGTGCAGCTCCTCGGGTACGCGCGGGTCGCGCTCGCCGCGGGGGAGTCCGCGCGGGTCCGCTTCCGCGTCCCGGTGCAGCGCTTCGCGTTCACCGACCGTCGGATGCGCAAGGTGGTCGAGCCCGGCGACGTGCAGGTCTGGGTCGCGTCGCACGCGGCGGCGTCACGGCCGGGAGGCCCGGTGGCAGCCGGCGGGATCGTCGCCTCGGGCGACGGTCCGGTCCGACACCCCGTCCCCGGCACCGCCACGGAGCGCGCCTCCGTCGCGGTCACCGGCGCGGTCCACGAGGTCACCCCGGGCGACCCCCGCCTGGTGGAGTGGTCGCTCGTCTGACCGGCTGACGGATCACGCGCCCCGGGGCGTGACCGGGTGACGGACGGGAGGCCCGTGGCGGCGTCGCCACGGGCCTCCCGTCCGTCAGCGGGTCGCGGTCACCCGAGGCGGTTCGATCCGGTCGGACAGGTCCAGTGACCAGACGGCGACGCCCGTCAGGCCGAGCCGCTCCGCCAGCGCGACCCGCTCGCGCAGCGAGCGTGCGTCGGACCACCAGAGCACCTCACCGCTCGGCAGGGTCGCGGTCCACTCGCCGGCTGTCGCGTCCCACCGGGCGGTCGCGCCCGCCTTCCGGACCCGGAGCCGGGCCTGGGCGTCGGAGAGCTGATCGGCCGGACGTTTCCCCTTCCAGTGGTAGCCGTACCCGGCGACACCGAGCACGATCTGGTCGCGGGGGGCGAGGGTCGCGAGTGCGCGGGCGGCCTTGGACGACCACGCGAGCGACCCGACCGGGCCGGGCGCGTCCGGTTCCCAGGGGCCGTGCTGGTCGTAGGCCATGAGCGTCAGGTGGTCGAGCGGGGCGCGGAGGGCGCGCACGTCGTAGCCCATGCGGGCGTACCCGGCGGCGGTGGTCGACGCGGACAGGGCGATGTCGAGCCGGACGTCGTCGCCGACTGCGGCCCGGAGCTCACGGGCGAAGGCGGTGAGACCGGGCTTCTCGGCCGAGGTCAGCGCCTCGAGGTCGATCATGATCGAGTCCCAGCCGCCCGAGGCCACGTCGGCGGCGAGTGATCGGACGACCCGGGCGCGGTTCGCGGGCGAGGTCAGGAGCTTCCGCGCGATCGGCTCGCTGAAGTCGCCGTCGGCCTCGGAGTAGTTGCTGACGAGCAGCTGCGCGGTGAGCCCGTCGGCGTGTGCCCGGTCGCGCTGGGCCTCGGCAGCGTGCGACGGGGCGGTGACCTTCGAGCCAGTGCGGTTCAGCAGCAGCCCGTCGACGCCGACCACGTCCATCGCGGCGGCGCTCGCGTCCACCAGGGCGGTGTCGGCGTTCTCGGGCTGGAAGCCGGTCACGTCGAACCCCTCGGCCCGGGCGGTGGTCGGGGTCGTGCAGCCGGCGAGTGCGAGTCCTGCGGAGAGGACGACGGCGAGCAGCGCGGACCGGCGTCCGCGCGGCGCTCCGGTCAGGAGGCGCTGATGGTCGTGGTGGGGCGTGCCGGCGGGGCCCCGGCGACGTCGTCGGCGGAGACCGGGCCCTCGGCGTCCGTCGGCTCCGGGCTCAGGACGAGGCCGGAACCGCTCGCCGCGCTGGCGTAGAGCTCGTCGAGCCAGGAGCGGTTCACGCTCGGGGACTTGCCGCCGGCGAACTTGAAGTGCAGTCCGCAGTACGGGTGGATCCAGATGCTGCTGCGGCCGCCGCCGACGGCGGGGTCGTCCTTCCACGAGAAGACGAAGCTCTCCCCGCGGCGGATGAGGTTCACGATGACGATCTGCAGGTGCGTGAGCGCACGGTCGTCGAGGCGGAGCTCGAGGGGTTGCGAGTCGTAGATGAGCTGGCCCATGGCGCTGCCTTCCGTTGGATGGGGCCCGCCGCACGTGCCGGACCCGCGGGGTCCATCCTCCCTCGGTTCTTCGCCCCCTGGCGCTTTTCGTCCATCGACGGCGTGATCAGTCCCGTTCCGTGCCGGTGGCCGACGGCGGGACGGCCGGTGCCGACCACGGCGGGAGCTCGGCCGACGGGTACCCGCCGTGCTCGTCGGGCGCCCGCAGCATCGGGTTGACCGCGCGCAGCCGGATGCCGGAGGTGTCCCCGGCGGCCCCGCGGACGGCGCTCGCCAGCAGGAACGCGACGACGTCGGCCGTGCTGCCGTCGGGGTCGTAGCCGTGCCAGGGGCGGTCGTCGCCCTGGGCACGGCGCAGGGCGCTGGCGAACGTCACGTCGGCGTCGTCGACCTCCACCTCGCAATCGAGCACGATCCGGAAGCGTGATCCCTCACCCGGGGACCCGGCGAGGTCCGACGTGGCGCGGGGGTCCGGGTCCTCCGGGTCGAACGACCGGAGCGCCGCGGACGGTGCGGTGCCGAAGGCGGCACGGTACTCGGCCGCCATCCGGCCGGCGTTGCTGAAGTGCCAGTGCTTCGCGACGTCCGCGATGGTGCGACGGTCGGCCGGTGTCATCGACAGCAGGTCGCGGCGGACGCCCTCGAGCCGTACCCCGCGCAGGTACGACGCGGGCGAGGTCTGCAGCTCCCGCCGGAACGCGCTCTGCAGGCCGCGCGTCGACAGGTGTGCGGCGGCGGCGATGTCCGGTACGGAGATCGCGTCGCGGGCGTGGGCGTGCACGAACCGCAGCGCCTCGTGCACGGTGCGGGACAGCCGTGCTCCGCCGTGCTCGGGACCACTCGCCGTGGTCGGTGCCTGGTCCATACGTGGAGGGTACGAGTCGATCGGGTGGATCGGCCTCCGACGCCACGACGCCGCCGTTATCCGGGGTGCGCGGATGTGGATCGCACCCGTTCGGGGGCCATTGTGGACCCCGGTGAGGGCGCTTATCGTCCAAGAGGTACTCAAACTGTCCCCCTCCGAACAGGGTCGGAGGCACGGGGACAGATCGGAGGATCTGATGAGTGGTTACGAGCGTGCACCGGGGGTCGCCCCGGTCCACATCACCTCCTACCGGGCTCGGGAACGCGCTGCCCGACGCGGGTGGATCGTGCAGTCCGAGGACGACGTCGACCGCGAGCGGTTCACCTTCGCGGACCTCCGCGCCCGGCGAGGATCGGGCCAGTGAGCAGCGACACCGTCCCGCGGGTCGCCGTCGGCCACGCGCCCCGGACGGCCGAGCGGTGCGGCCGGACCCCCGCGGACGCCGTCCGGACGGTGCGTGCCGTGTACGACGGTCGCGACGTCCGGTTCGCACCCACCGACCGGTTCGCGTTCCGCCACCGGACGGTGCGCCACCACAACGTCGCACTGCTGTCGTCGGCGGTGTCGACGACCACCGCCGCTTCGTTCACGCCGGACGGCACGCCGGTGCTGGCGTGGTCCACCGCGGGGTGCCTGCGGGTCGACGACGACGCGCCCGCCCAGCCCGGCGTGCCGGTGCTCCTGCCGACGAACCGACCGTTCACGCTGATCGTGCCGGCGGGGACCGTCCAGGTGCTGCGGGTGGACGGTGGCTTCCTCGACGCCGTGAACGGGGTCGTGTTCGACCACCGCTTCGCCGGCCGACTGCGATCCCGCCCGGCCGATGCCGAGGTGTCCCAGCTGCTCGCCCGCATCGACGCGGTCGCCGTCAACGCGCTGCACCCCGACCGCAACCCGGGCGGCCACCTGTCCGCACAGGTGCTGCTGGCCGAGGCCGTCCTGCGGGCCTTCGGCGGGACGGACGCCGGACCCGCTGCACGGCCGGTGCGCCGGACGGTGAACACCGTGCAGCTCGCGCAGGCCTGGCTCGCGGAGCACTGCGACCGGCCGCTCCAGCTCGCGGACGTCTGCGGGGCCGTCGGGGTCAGCTCCCGCACGCTCCAGGAGAACTTCGTGCAGCACGTCGGCGTGAGCCCCATGACGTACCTGCTGCAGGTCCGCCTCGACCGGGTCCGGATCGCACTCCAGCTCGCCGACCGCGCGCAGACGACGGTGGCCGAGGTCGCGCACCGGTGGGGCTTCCGCCACATGGGGCGGTTCTCGAGCACGTACTTCCAGCGCTTCGACGAGTACCCGAAGAAGACGCTCCAGACGAGCACCTGACCCGCCCGTGCGTACCCGACAACAGCGGCTGACCGGGCTGGCGGAGCGGATCCTGCTCCACCAGCCCGACGTCGTGCCGGACAGCATCCTGTTCGAGTGGGGCGACCACCGCGGTGACTGGGAGCAGACCCTCACCGTGCACTACGACGTCGGGGGCGGGAGCGCCGGCCCCCACCACCGGCACCACTACTTCATCTGACGGAGCGCTGCAGCCGGTCCGCCAGGAACGCCGCCTGACGCTCCCAGTGTCGGAAGCCGCCACCCTCGTGCCCGTTGTACGGGTACACGACGATCTCGCGGTCGGAGGAGCCCAGGGCGTTGAACGCGGCGAAGGTCGTCCGGGGCGGCACGACGTCGTCCATCAGCGCGACCGAGAACAGGGCCGGGGCGGTGATGCCGGCGGCGTGGTTCACCCCGTCCAGGTACGCGGCGGTCTCCCACACGCGCTCGGCCGCGTCGCGGTGGACGGCGAGGTACTGCGCGAGCTCCAGGTACGGACCCCCGACCGCGACGTCGGTGCCGTTCCGCCAGTCGGCCAGGAACGCCACGTCGGGCAGCACCGCGGCGACCGGCCCGACGTGTGCCTCGACCAGGGCCGCCGCGGCGATCGTGATGCCGCCGCCCTGGCTGCCGCCGGTCAGGGCGATGCGCTCGGGGTCGATCCCGGGCAGCGTCCGCACCGCCTCGACGAGCCGCACGGCGTCGGTGTAGACGCGGCGGTAGTAGTGGTCGGCCGGTGAGCCGATGCCGCTCGTCATCCAGCCGCTGGCGTGCGGGGCGGAGCCGTGCGGGTCCGGGGTGTCACCGCCGGCCCACCCGGAGCCCTGGCCGCGGGTGTCCATCACGACGTGCACGTACCCGGCGAGGGCCCAGTGCACGCGCTCGCCCGGGCGACCACGGCCACCGCCGTAGCCGAGGAACTCGACGACGACCGGCAGTGCGCCGCGGTCGTCGACCACCGGACGGTTGACCCAGGCGCGCACCGGGTCGCCGGCGAACCCGGGGAACGTCAGGTCTTCGACGACGAGACCCGTCACCGGGGTCTCGGCGGGCACGAGGGTCGTCTCGAACCCCTCGCCGGCGGTCCGGGCGGCGGCGATCGTGTCCGCCCAGAAGGCGTCGAAGTCGGCGGGACGACGGACGTCCGAGCGGTGGGCGCGGAGCGCGTCGAGGGGCAGGTCGGTCAGTGGCATGGGGGTCCTCCGGGGACGATGATGCCCCCGGCGCCCTGGTGGAGGGCGCCGGGGGCGGGGAGTGTCGGATCCGGTGCGTCGGTCAGCGCGCCGCGGCGCGGTACTGCTCGAGCACCTCGGGGTGCGGGTCGGACGGCACGGTGGTCGTCGCGGTGTCCCACGTCGGCAGTGCGCCGGTGAGCGCCCACGCGGCCTGCTTCGCAGCACCCGCGGCGACGTACTCGCCGGGCTCCGGCACCAGGACGTCACGGCCGAACACCTGTGCGGCGACGGTGCGGACCGCCGGGTTCCGCGCAGCGCCGCCGATGAGCAGCAGCCGCTCGACGGTCACCCCGGTGTCCTGCACCGCGGCCAGTCCGTCGGCGAGGGCACAGAGCATCCCCTCGACGGCCGCCCGGGCCAGGTGCGCCCGGTCGGTGGTCGCCGGCGTCATGCCGAGCAGCGACGCGGTCGCGTCCGGGCGGTTGGGCGTGCGCTCGCCGACGAAGTACGGCACCAGGACGAGGCCGTCGGCCCCGGCCGGCGCCTGCAGCGCCAGCTCGCCGAGTGCGTCGTGGTCGACGCCGAGCAGGCCGCCGATCACCTCGAGCACGCGGGCCGCGTTGAGCGTCGTGACGATCGGGAGGCGCGACCCGGTCCCGTCGGCGAAGCCCGCCACGGTCCCGCTCGGGTCACGCACCTCGGCGTCGCTGACCCCGAAGACCGTGCCGCTGGTGCCGAGGGACACCGCGACGTCGCCAGGGCCGAGACCCAGGCCGAGCGCTGCCCCGGCGTTGTCGCCGAGTCCGGCGCCGACGACGAGGCCGGTCCGGGCGACCGCGCCGCCGGGCAGCTCGACGTCGGTGGACAGGGTGCCCATGGCCTCGTCGGGAGCGACCACGCGGGGCACGACCACGGCGTCGTCGTCCCCCATCGACGCCGGACGCATCGGCCGCCCGAGCGCGAGCTCGAACAGCTCCGGGTCGTACTCGCGGCGCACCGGGTCCCAGTACGCCGTGCCGCTGGCATCGGACGCATCCGTCGCCAGGGCGTCGAGGTCGGGGCCGAGCGGGCTCTCGTCCGCCGGGCCGTGGCCGCGGAGCCGCCACGACAGCCAGTCGTGGGGGAGCGCCACGGCCGCGACGCGGGCCGCGTTCTCGGGCTCCGCGTCGCGGAGCCACCGCAGCTTGGTACCGGTGAACGACGCGACCGGCACCAGCCCCGTCCGGGCGACCCACGCCTCCTGGCCGAGCTCGTCGACCATCTGCGCGGCCGCGTCCGCACTGCGCACGTCGTTCCAGAGCAGGGCGTCGCGGACCACGCGGCCGTCGGCGTCGAGCGCGACCATGCCGTGCTGCTGCCCGGCGATGGCGACGGCACCGACGTCGTCGAGGCCGCCGGCGTCCGCGACGGCGGCACCGAGGGCGTCCCACCAGTGGCGGGGGTCGACGGACGTGCCGTCCGGGTGGGACGCGCGTCCCTCGCGGACGACCGCACCGGTCGCGGCGTCACGGATGGTGACCTTGCAGGACTGGGTCGACGAGTCGACGCCGGCGACGAGCTGGCGCTCGTCCGTGTTCTCAGCCCCCTCGGCGGCAGGCCGCCTCAGCGCGCGGAATGCAGCCGCTGGCGCGTCTGCCTTCAATTCCGCGCGCCCATCAGGTGCTCGATGGCGAGCTGCTGCAGGCGGACGAAGCCGAAGCCCTTGCCGCCGAAGTAGGCGTCGGCGTCGAAGTCCTCGTAGGCGGAACGGTCGGCGAGGAACGTGTCGTACGACTCGCCGTCGTTGAGCGTCGGCGTCGACAGCTCGCCGACCTTGGAGGCCTCGAGCGCCGCCTGCACCTCGGGGTCGGCGCGGAACGCCTGCGCACGCTCCTTCAGGAGCAGGTACATGCGCATGTTGGCCGACGCGGAGTCCCAGACGCCGGTGATGTCCTCGGTGCGGCTCGGCTTGTAGTCGAAGTGGCGCGGGCCGTCGTACGCCGGGCCGCCCTGCGGGGCGCCGTGCTCGAGCAGGTCGACGAGCGAGAACGCGTTCTGCAGGTCGCCGTGACCGAACACCAGGTCCTGGTCGTACTTGATGCCGCGCTGACCGTTGAGGTCGATGTGGAAGAGCTTGCCCTGGTAGAGCGCCTGGGCGATGCCGGCCGTGAAGTTCAGGCCCGCCATCTGCTCGTGGCCGACCTCGGGGTTGATGCCGAACAGCTCCGGACGCTCGAGCGTCTCGGTGAAGGCGATCGCGTGGCCGAGGGTCGGCAGGAGGATGTCGCCGCGGGGCTCGTTCGGCTTCGGCTCGATGGCGAACCGGATGCCGTAGCCCTTGTCGGTGACGTACTGGGCGAGCAGGTTGACGGCCTCGCGGTAGCGCTCGAGCGCGGCCTGCACGTCCTTGGCGCTGTCGTACTCGGAGCCTTCGCGGCCACCCCACATCACGAACGTCGACGCGCCGAGCTCGGCGGCGAGGTCGATGTTGCGGAGCACCTTGCGGAGCGCGAAGCGGCGGACCTGCCGGTCGTTCGAGGTGAAGCCGCCGTCCTTGAAGACCGGGGCGGAGAACAGGTTCGTCGTGACCATCGGCACGACGAGCCCGGTCGACTCGAGCGCACCCTTGAGGCGGTCGATCTGGGTCTGGCGTTCGGCGTCGGTCGAACCGAACGCGAACAGGTCGTCGTCGTGGAAGGTCAGGCCGTAGGCCCCGAGCTCGTCGAGCTTCTCGACCGCCTCGACCACGTCGAGGGCGGGTCGGGTCGGCCCGCCGAAGGGGTCGGAGCCGTTGTAGCCGATGGTCCAGAGACCGAAGGAGAACTTGTCTGCACGGGTGGGCGTCGTTGCCATGGTGGTCACCGTTCGTCGTCGAAACAAAATGTTGCCGCGCCCAACATAAGCGGTAGTGTTGGCTGTGGCAAGCACGTGATCGCAAAGGAGCGAGCGGATGGCAAGTGAGTCGACGGTGCAGCAACGACTGCGGGTCGCGATGGTGGGGCACGGCTTCATGGGAGCCGCACACTCACAGGCGTGGCGGACCGCCCCCAGGTTCTTCGACCTCGGCACCGAGCCGGAGATGGCGGTGATCGTCGGGCGTGATCCCGGACGCACCGAGGCCGCTCGGCAGCAGTACGGCTGGCAGGCGGCGTCCACCGACTGGCGGGCCGTCGTGGCCGATCCGGACATCGACGTGGTCGACGTCGTGTCCCCGGGGTCCTCGCACGTCGAGATCGCGATCGCCGCGCTCCAGGCCGGCAAGCACGTCCTGTGTGAGAAGCCGCTCGCGAACACCGTCGCCGAGGCCGAGGCGATGACCGCCGCCGCCGACGCTGCCCGTGCACAGGGTGTCCGGGCGATGGTCGGGTTCAGCTACCGCCGGGTGCCGGCCATCGCGTTCGCCCGGCAGCTGGTGCAGGACGGCCGGATCGGCACCGTGCGCCAGGTCCGTGCGCTCTACCTGCAGGACTGGCTCGCCGACGCCGACGGCCCGATGACCTGGCGCCTCGACAAGTCGCTCGCGGGCTCTGGGGCGCTCGGTGACATCGGCGCGCACGCGATCGACCTGGTCGAGCACGTCACGGGCGCGTCGCTCGCCACCGTGTCCGGCACCCTCGAGACCTTCGTGACCGAGCGTCCGCTGATGGCCGAGGGGGTCGGGCTCTCCGGCACCGCGTCGAGCGAGCGCGGGCAGGTCACCGTCGACGACGCCGCGTTCTTCACGGCGCGGCTCGACGGCGGCGCGGCCGACGGCGCGATCGGCACGTTCGAGGCGACGCGCTACGCGACCGGGCGGAAGAACGGTCTGACGCTCGAGATCAGCGGTTCCGAGGGCGCGATCCAGTTCGACCTCGAGTCGATGAACGAGCTCCGGCTGTACGAGTCGAACGCCCCGGCGGGGGAGCAGGGGTTCCGCCGCATCCTCGTCACCGAGCCCGAGCACCCCTACATGGCCGCGTGGTGGCCGACTGGGCACCTCATCGGGTACGAGCACACCTTCAGCCACCAGGTGAAGGACTTCGTCGACGCCATCGTCGCCGGCACCGACCCGTCGCCGTCGTTCGCCGACGGCCTGCACGTGCAGCGGGTCCTCGACGCGGTCGAACGCAGCGCGGCCGCCGGCAGCACCTGGACGGCGACCTCGTGAGCGCCGCCGAGCAGACCCGCCAGGCGCTCGTCGTCCGCGGCGGGTGGGACGGCCACCAGCCCGTCGAGACCACCGACCTGTTCATCCCGTTCCTGCAGGACCACGGCTTCGCGGTCCGGGTCGAGGGATCGCCCGCCGTGTACGCCGACCAGGAGAACATGGACACGGTCGACCTGATCGTCCAGGTGAACACCATGACGACCATCGCCGCCGACGAGTTCGCCGGTCTGCAGCGGGCCGTCCTGAACGGCACCGGCCTGGCCGGCTGGCACGGCGGCATCGCGGACTCGTACCGCGACAACGCCGACTACCTGCACATGATCGGCGGGCAGTTCGCCCACCACGCGGGCAAGCACCCCGACGAACGGGTCGGGGAGCAGTCCGACAACTACATCCCCTACACGGTGCACATCACCGACCTCGGGCACGAGCACCCGATCACGCAGGGCATCGAGGACTTCGACCTCGTCACCGAGCAGTACTGGGTGCTGAGCGACGAGTACGACGACGTCCTCGCCACCACCACGCAGGAGGCCCGCTCGTGGGACCCCTGGAACCGGCCGGTCACCGCACCGGCGATCTGGACCCGGCAGTGGGGGAAGGGACGCATCTTCGTCTCGGCCCCCGGACACCGGATCGAGATCGTCGAGTCGCAGCCGGTCCGCACCATCATCGAACGGGGACTCCTGTGGGCAGCAAGGTGAACGAGGGGGTGCTCCGCGGCGCTGCTGCCAAGCCGCTCCGCGTCGGCGTGGTCGGCGTCGGGGTCATCAGCCAGCAGTACTTCGAGCACTTCCCGGCCCTGCCCGGCCTCGAGCTCGCCGCGGTCGCCGACCTCGACGTCGCCCGTGCCCAGCAGGTCGGTGCGGCCCAGGGCGTGCGCGGGACCACCGTGGACGACCTGCTCGCCGCCGACGACGTCGACGTGGTGCTCAACCTGACGATCCCGGCCGCGCACGCCGACATCGCCACCCGGGCGCTCGCCGCGGGCAAGCACGTCTACGGCGAGAAGCCGCTCGCGATGTCCACCGCCGAGGCCGCACCGGTGCTCGAGGCCGCCCGCGCCGCCGGCCTGCGCGTCGGCAGCGCCCCGGACACCGTCCTCGGCACGGGCATCCAGACCGCACGGGCCGCCCTCGACGACGGCGCGATCGGCACCCCGGTCGGTGCCGCCGTCGCCTGGAGCGCACCCGGGCACGAGCTCTGGCACCCCGCGCCGGCGTTCTACTACCAGCCGGGCGGCGGACCGCTCCTCGACATGGGGCCGTACTACCTGACCAGCCTCGTCACGTTCTTCGGGCCGGTCGTCCGGGTCAGCGGCAGCGCCACCCGCTCCACCCGCGAACGGACGATCGCCACCGGGCCGAACGCCGGCACGTCGATCCCGGTCGACATCGACACCCACGTCGTCGCGATCCTCGAGCACGAAGGCGGGGTGGTCTCCACCGTGACCGTCTCGTTCGAGGTGTGGGCCACCCGCGCCCCGCTGTTCGAGGTGTACGGCACCGCCGGCACCCTGGGCGTCCCGGACCCGAACCGGTTCTCGGACACCGTGTCGATCGCCACCGCCGACGACCGCTCGTGGCGCGACCTGCCCGTCGCCGCCGGGTACGCCGACGCCGGCCGCGGTTACGGCCTCGCCGACATGGCGCACGCGATCGCGACGGACCGGCCGCACCGAGCCTCCGGCGACCTCGCGTTCCACGTGCTCGAGGTCATGGAGGCGGTCTCCGCCGCCGCCCGAGACCACTCGGTCGTCGACGTGCACTCGCGCGTCGAGCGACCCGCCACCGTCCCCGCCGGGTCCGCACCCGGATCCTGGTGACGGAACCCGACCACCGCGAAGAAGGACGACGACGATGACGACGACGGACGCGAGCGACACGACGGAGACGACCCGGGCCTCCAGGCCGGTCACCCTGTTCACCGGACAGTGGGCCGACCTGCCCTTCGAAGAGGTCGCCCGGCTCGCCGGCGAGTGGGGCTACGACGGGCTGGAGATCGCCTGCTGGGGCGACCACCTGGACGTCCGGCGCGCCGCGACGGACCCGGAGTACGTCGCCGAGCGCAAGGCGATCCTGGAACGCCACGGGCTCCAGGTCTGGACGATCGCCAACCACCTGGTCGGCCAGGCCGTGTGCGACGACCCGATCGACCAGCGGCACGAGGACATCGTCCCGCCGCACGTGTGGGGCGACGGCGACCCCGAGGGCGTGCGGCAGCGTGCAGCCGAGGAACTGCAGTGGACCGCCCGCGCCGCCGCGGCGCTCGGGGTCGACACCGTCACCGGCTTCTCCGGCTCGTCGATCTGGAAGACCGTCGCCGGGTTCCCGCCCGTGCCCCCGGGGATGATCGACGCCGGGTACCAGGACTTCCACGACCGCTGGTCACCGATCCTCGACGTCTTCGAGGAGGTCGGGGTCCGGTTCGCACTCGAGGTGCACCCGTCCGAGATCGCCTACGACTACTGGACGGCCAAGCGCACTCTCGAGGTGTTCCAGGACCGGCCGGCGTTCGGGTTCAACTTCGACCCGTCGCACTTCGTCTGGCAGGACCTCGACCCCGCGGCGTTCCTGCTCGACTTCGCCGACCGGGTGTACCACGTGCACTGCAAGGAGTCGGTGAAGCAGCTCGACGGGCGCAACGGGCGGCTGTCCTCGCACCTGCCGTGGGGCGACCCCCGGCGCGGGTGGGACTTCGTCACTGCCGGCCACGGGGACGTGCCGTGGGAGCGGGTGTTCCGCGTGCTGAACCACATCGGGTACGCCGGCCCGACCAGCGTCGAGTGGGAGGACGCCGGCATGGACCGGCTCGTCGGCGGGCCCGAGGCGCTGGCGTTCGTCCGGCAGCTCGGTACCATCGCGCCGCCGGACGCCGCGTTCGACGCCGCGTTCTCGCAGTCGCGCTGACCGGGCCGTCGCGGTCGGTCGCCGCCGCGGTCGGTCGCGGTCGCCGTCGCGGTCGCGGTCGCGGTCGCGGAGGTTTCGCGCTGCGCGACAGTTCACGGGCTCGTCGGTGCGAAACTCGTCGCTCAGCCCGAAACCCCACCCACGACCGCACCCACCAACGAGGAGGACCCATGGCACGGCAGCCCACGGCGACGCCGGGCAACGCCGCGCGCGTCCTCCGGCTCGTCCACGAGGACGGCCCCGTCACCCGCGCCGAGCTCACCCGGCGCACCGGCCTGAACCGCTCCACCATCCTCGCGCTCGTCGGGGAACTCGTCGACGCCGGTCTCGTGCACGAGGAGACCCCCGCCGCGGGGACCCCCGGTACCGGTGTCGGACGGCCGAGCGGAGTCGTCCGGGCGTCCGGCGACGTCCTCGCCGCCGCGGTCACGGTCGAGATCGACGCCGTCGGAGTAGCCCTCGTCGGCCTCGACGGCACCGTCCGCGACCGGCTGGTCGAGCCGCAGACCACCGTGCCCACCGCGGCGCAGGCGATCGACGCCGTCGCCCGGGTCCTCGTAGCACTCCTCGCCCGCACCGGACCCGCGGCCCGGATCGTCGGGGTGGGCGTCGCGGTGCCCGGCATCGTCCGGGTCGAGGACGGCACCGTGCGCGACGCCCCACACCTCGGATGGCGTGACGAACCCCTCGCCGCACCGCTCGCGGAACGCCTGGGGCTGCCGGTCCGGGCCGCGAACGACGCCAACCTCGGTGCCTGGGCGGAACGGCTGTACGGCAGCGCCCGCGGCGTCGACGACCTCGTCTACCTGAACGGCGGCGCGAGCGGCATCGGCGGCGGGATCGTCAGCGCCGGCCGGCCCTTCAGCGGCGCCGACGGGTACGCAGGCGAGCTCGGGCACACCTTCGTCGCGGCGAACGGGATCCGCTGCCACTGCGGTGCGGTCGGCTGCCTGGAGACCGAGGCGTCGCGCTCCGCACTCACCGCGGTCACCGGGACCCCGCCGGACGACCTCGACGCGCTCGCCGCGGCACTCGCCGAGGGCCGGCCCGAGCTCGAGCGGGTCGTCGACCGACAGGTCACCGCGCTCGCGACCGCACTGCGGAACGCCATCCACACCGTCGACCCCGAGGTCGTCGTGCTCGGCGGGTTCCTCGGTGCGCTGCTCGGACACGTCGGCGACCGGATCGAAAAGGACGTCCGGGCGCAGACGATGGCCGCCATGACCGACCGGCTCCGCATCGTCCCGGCGGCACTCGGCCGCGACGTCCTGGTCCGTGGCGCTGCCGAGATCGGCTTCGCGGAGCTGCTGCGCGACGCCACCCTGCCCGCGGCGCCGGCGCCGGCGCCCGCGCCAGCGCCGGCGACCACGCCCGCAGCGTCCGCCGCCGACCCCTCCACCACCCACACGTCCGGCCGCGACGACGCGGCCGAGGAAGCGAGAACCGCATGACCTCCACCCAGCGCACCAGCGTCCTGCTCGGCACCCAGGACCTCACCGTCGAGGACCGCCCCGTCCCCGCCGTCGACCCGGGCGACGTGCTCGTCCGCGTCGCCGCCGTGGGGGTCTGCGGCTCCGACGTGCACTACTTCCGCCACGGCCGCATCGGCGACTTCGTCGTCGAGGAGCCCCTCGTCCTCGGCCACGAGCTGTCCGGCACGATCGAGGCCGTCGGCGAGGGCGTCGACCCGTCCCGCGTGGGGGAGCGCGTGGCCATCGAGCCGCAGCGCCCCTGCCACCGCTGCGCGCAGTGCCTGGCCGGCCGCTACAACCTCTGCCCGCACATGCGCTTCTACGCGACGCCGCCGGTCGACGGGGCCTTCACCGAGTTCGTCACCATCGAGGCCGAGTTCGCGCACGTCCTGCCCGACGCCGTGTCGTTCGAGGCCGGCGCGCTCCTCGAACCCCTGTCCGTCGGCATCGCCGCCGTCCGCAAGGCGGGCATCGTGCCCGGTTCGTCGGTGCTCATCGCCGGCGCCGGTCCGATCGGCATCATCTGCGCCCAGGTCGCGAAGGCCTTCGGTGCGTCGCGCATCGTCGTCAGCGACCTGGTGCCGGAGCGCCGTGCGCGGGCCCTGGAGTACGGCGCCACCGAGGTCGTCGACCCCACCGCCGTGTCCGTCGCGTCCGACATCGTCCCCGTCGACGCGTTCATCGACGCCAGCGGTGCACCCCGTGCGGTGTCGGACGGCATCAAGGCGGTCGGCCCGGCGGGTGCCGCGGTGCTGGTCGGGCTCGGCAACTCCGAGATGACACTGCCGGTCGAGCACATCCAGAACCTCGAGGTCACGGTCACCGGGATCTTCCGGTACACGAACACGTGGCCGATCGCCATCGAGCTGGTCGCGTCCGGGCAGGTCGACCTCGACTCGCTCGTCACCGGTCGCTTCGGGCTCGACGACGTCCGCGAGGCCCTCGAGAGCGACACCGACCCGGAGTCGCTCAAGTCCGTCGTCTACCCCGGCGGCGTCCCGGCCTGAGCCACCGGCGCGTCGTCCGGTGCGAGGTTCCGTACTCCGTGACGGCGCGCAGACCTCGCACGGAGTGCGGGACCTCGCACCAAAGCGGGCGACCCCGCGGACGCGCACGCGGGGTGCGGGCGCGCGGACAAGGCGGACGGGAGGCGCGGGGCCAGGCCGCCCCGCGCCTCCCGTCCGGCACGTGACCCGGAACGGGGCCACCGCCGTGTCACCGGGACGCGCTACGGTTCGCGCATGACCGCTTCACCGGCCGCCGTCGTGCCGCAGCGCACCGACCGGCGCGCGCTCGTCTCCTGGGCGCTCTGGGACTGGGGTTCCGCCGCGTTCAACGCGGTCGTCACCACCTTCGTGTTCAGCACGTACCTGGCCAGCCGGGCGTTCGTGGACCCGGCGCTCGTCGGCGACACGTCCGCGGCCGGCAAGGCGATCGTGGAGCGCGAGCTCGCGCACAACGCGGCCGTCGTGTCCACCGCACTGACCATCGCGGGCATCGTCGTGGCCCTGGTGGCACCGGCCATGGGGCGGCTCGCGGACTCGTCCGGACACCGCCGCCGGTCGGTCCTCATCGCCACGATCGGCGTCGCGCTGTCGATCGGCGGCATGGTCTTCGTGGCGCCGAGCCAGCCGTACCTGCTGCTCGGCGCAGCCCTGCTCGGCATCGGCACCGTCGCCTACGAGATCGCGAGCGTGGGCTACAACGCGATGATCGGGCAGGTCGCCTCCGGGGAACGCACCGGCCGGGTCTCCGCCATCGGGTGGGCGGCCGGGTACTTCGGCGGGATCGTGCTGCTCGTGGTGCTGCTCGTGCTCTGCATCCAGGACTTCCGGGGCGACGGGGTCGTCGGCGGGCTCCTGCAGCTGCCGGCCACCGTCGCCACCGGGCAGTGGGACGTCCGCGTCGCGATCGGCATCGCCGCCGTCTGGCTGGCCGTCAGCTCGATCCCGCTGTTCCTCACCGTGCCCGAAGCGGTGCCCGACCGCACCCGCGGCGGCGGCGTGTTCAGTGCTTACGCGGACCTCGGCCGGGACATCGCGCGGCTCTGGCGCGAGCGGCGCAACGTCCTCGCCTTCCTGCTCGCCAGCGCGGTGTTCCGCGACGGCGTCGGGGCCGTCTTCACGTTCGGCGGGATCGTCGCCGCGCAGGTGTTCGGGTTCACGCCGTCGCAGGTCATCCTGTTCGCCATCGCCGCGAACGTCGTGGCCGGCATCGCGACGTTCGTCTCGGGACGCCTCGACGACCGGTTCGGGTCGCGTGCGCTCATCATGGTCTCGCTCGTCGGCCTCGCCGTGTGCGGGGTCGGGGTCTTCGCCGCCGGCAACGAGACGCAGTGGTTCTGGGTGCTCGGGCTGACCCTCGCCGTGTTCGTCGGCCCGGTGCAGTCGTCGTCCCGCGCCTACCTGGCGCGGCTGGCGACCCCCGGCCGCGAGGGCGAGCTCTTCGGCCTCTACGCCACCACCGGCCGGGCCGCGTCGTTCCTCGCGCCGGCGCTGTTCGGCGTGGCGGTGACCGTCGGTGGGTCGACCCGGTTCGGGATCCTCGGCGTGGTCGTCGTGCTCATCGCCGGGCTGGTGCTGATGGCGTTCGTCAAGCGGGAACCGCAGGGCGCGCGGGCCTGATCCACGGCGGGCCGTCGGCGCGGCCTGGAGGCGCGGTGCCGGTCCGTCCACAGGCTGCGGTTCTGCGCACGGTTCCGCACAGTGCCGTGGTCGCGTCGGACGGCCCGGGCTGCGGTGCGCCAGGATGGGTGCATGACCGACCAGCGCATCGCCGTCGTCGTCCTCGCCGCCGGGCAGGGCACGCGCATGAAGTCGTCCACGCCCAAGGTGCTGCACCGGCTCGCCGGACTGCCGCTCATCGGGCACGTCCTGCGCACCGCGTCGTCGCTCAGCCCCGAGCACGTCGCCGTCGTCGTGCGGCACGAGCGGGACCTCGTCGCGGCCGAGGTCGTCGAGCGCGCCCCCGACGCGATCGTCGTCGACCAGGACGACGTCCCCGGCACCGGCCGCGCGGTCGAGGTGGCGGTCGAAGCACTGCCCGCCGACTTCGACGGCGCCGTCGTGGTGCTGTCCGGCGACGTCCCGCTGCTCGACACCGCATCGCTCCGGCTCCTCGTCGACGCCCACGTCGGTGGCGGCAACGGGGCGACCTTCGTGAGCGCGATCGCCCCGGACCCGACCGGCCTCGGACGGATCGTGCGGGATGCCTCCGGCGCCTTCGTCAGCGTCGTCGAGCACAAGGACGCGACGGCCGAACAGCTGACCATCACCGAGGCGAACGCGGGCATCTACGCGTTCGACGTGGCACGCCTCCGGGCGGCCCTGCCGTCGCTCACCACGGCGAACGCCCAGGGCGAGAAGTACATCACCGACGCCCCCGCGCTGATCAGCGAGCGGGGCGGGCGCATCGACGTGGTCACCCTGACCGATCCGTGGCTCGTCGCCGGCATCAACGACCGTGCGCAGCTCTCCGACGCCGCGCGTGAACTCAACGCCCGCATCGTCCGCCGCCACCAGCTCGCAGGCGTCACCGTGCAAGATCCGGCGACCACCTGGATCGACCTCGACGTCACCATCGAGCCCGACACCGAGGTCCTGCCGGGCACCCAGCTCATCGGCGCCACCGCGATCGCCGCAGGCGCCGTCGTCGGGCCGGACACCACGCTCCGCGACACCGAGGTCGGGGCCCGCGCCACCGTGAACCGCGTCGACGCCACCCTCGCCGTGATCGGGGACGGCGCCTCGGTCGGCCCGTTCGCCTACCTGCGGCCGGGCACGATCCTCGGAGACGACGGCAAGATCGGCACCTTCGTCGAGACGAAGAACGCCCGGATCGGTCGCGGCAGCAAGGTCCCGCACCTGTCCTACATCGGCGACGCCGAGGTGGGCGAGGACTCCAACATCGGCGCGAACACCATCACCGCGAACTACGACGGCGTGCACAAGCACCGCACCGAGGTCGGCTCGAACGTCCGTACAGGCTCGCACAACGTGTTCGTCGCCCCCGTTAGGATTGGTGACGGTGCGTACACCGGCGCCGGGACCACCGTCCGCAAGGACGTTCCGGCAGGATCGCTCGCGATCAGCTACGCCCCACAGCGCAACACCGACGGATGGGTCGAGGAACACCGACCCGGCACACCGGCGGCCGAGGCTGCTCGGCTCGCGAACGGCGAATAGATCCCGGCGACCACCCGTCGCCGACATCGACCCCTCGTGGGTCAGGGAGTGAGCACCGCACTTGTCCGGAATCAAGACAACCGGCCAGAAACGACTCGTCCTCGTCTCGGGGCGAGCACACCCGGCGCTCTCTGCCGAGATCGCGGAGGAGCTCGGGGTCGACCTCGTGCCGACCGATGCCCGGACCTTCGCGAACGGTGAGCTCTACGCCCGCTTCGACGAGTCGGTCCGTGGCTGCGACGCCTTCGTCATCCAGTCGCACACGGCGCCGATCAACGAGTGGCTCATGGAGCAGCTCATCATGGTCGACGCGCTGAAGCGTGCCTCGGCGAAGCGCATCACGGTCGTGGCGCCGTTCTACCCGTACGCCCGCCAGGACAAGAAGGGCCGCGGCCGCGAGCCGATCTCGGCCCGCCTCGTCGCCGACCTGTTCAAGGCCGCCGGCGCGCACCGCATCATGAGCGTCGACCTGCACGCCGCGCAGATCCAGGGCTTCTTCGACGGCCCCGTCGACCACCTGTTCGCCATGCCGGTGCTGCTCGAGCGCTTCCGTCAGATCCTCGACCCGAAGACGCTCACCGTCGTGTCGCCCGACATGGGCCGCGTCCGTGTCGCCGACATCTGGTCCGAGAAGCTCGGCGCCCCGCTCGCCATCATCCACAAGCGCCGCGACCCGCTCGTGCCGAACCAGGTCTCGGTGCACGAGATCGTCGGTGACGTCAGCGGCCGCGTGTGCCTGCTCGTCGACGACCTCATCGACACCGGCCGCACGATCGCCAAGGCTGCCGAGGCGCTCAAGAACGCCGGCGCCACCGGTGTCGTCGTCGCCGCGACCCACGCCGTCTTCTCCGACCCGGCGACCGAGCTGCTGCAGAGCGAGTTCATCGACCGCGTGGTCGTGACGGACACCCTGCCCCTGCCGATGGACAAGCGCTGGGACCGCCTCGAGGTCCTGCCGATCGCCCCGCTCATCGCCCGTGCCATCCACGAGGTCTTCGACGACGGCTCGGTGACGTCGATGTTCGACGGCGCCGCTTGACACATCCCGCGCGTGACGCCCTCGCGGCCCGGCTCCGGGCCGCGGGGAGCGTCTTCGCCGAGGACGAAGCCGACCTGTTGCTCGAGGCCGGTGACGGTGAGCCGGTGCGACTCCGCACCCTCGTGCAGCGTCGGCTGGCCGGTGAGCCGCTCGAGTACGTGCTCGGCTGGGCCGCCTTCGACGGGCACCGCATCCGGGTGACCCCCGGCGTCTTCGTGCCGCGAGCCCGCACCACCGTCGTCGTCGAGCAGGCTGCGCGTCGGCTGCAGCGCTACGACCGCGTGGTCGACCTGTGCTGCGGCGCCGGCGCGATCTCGGTGGCCCTGTTCGGTCGGGTCGGCGCGCTCGACCTCGTCGCCACCGACATCGACCCGGACGCCGTCGATGTCGCAGCCGAGAACATCGGCGACCGCGGCATCGTCGTCGCGGGTGACCTGTTCGCGCCGTTGCCCGATCGGTTCCGCGGCGCCGTGGCGGTCATCGCGGTGAACGCCCCCTACGTGCCGACGGCCTCGATCGAACTCATGCCGACCGAGGCCCGCGAGCACGAACACCGCGTCGCCCTCGACGGAGGTGTGGACGGCCTCGATCTGCACCGCCGGATCGCCGCGGGTGCGGGGGAGTGGCTCCGTCCCGGTGGCGCCGTGGTCATCGAGGTGTCCGAGGCCCAGGCCGAGGCGTCCGCCGCTGCGTTCACGGCCGCGGGCTTCTCCACCGTGGTCGAGCGGGACGCCGAGGTCGACGGCACCTGCGTCGTCGCGACCCTGCCTGCCTGACCAGGTCTGCCTGGCCCCGGTCTGCCTGCCTGGCACTGGCACCGAGCGGTCACGACATGCCGCTCAGGTTCGCCGTGGCGGCACGAAGTGTCGCCTGCGCGCCCACGAACCGACGCTTTCTGCACCCCCGGCGTGACGCACGTGGCGTGTCGCGCGCCCAGGGCGAGGGGCGGGGCGGGCCGGCACCGGGCCTCCAGGCCGTCGGGTGACCGGAGCGCGCCGGCGGTGGGCGGTCACGACATGCCGCTCAGGTTCGCCGAGGTGGCACGAAGTGTCGCCTGCGCGTCTGCTAACCGACGCTTTCTGCACCCCCGGCGTGACGCACGTGGCGTGTCGCGCGCCCAGGGCGAGGGGCGGGGCGGGCCGGCACCGGGCCTCCAGGCCGTCGGGTGACCGGAGCGCGCCGGCGGTGGGCGGTCACGACATGCCGCTCAGGTTTGCCGTGGCGGCACGAAGTGTCGCCTGCACGTCCGCGAACCGACGCTTTCTGCACCCCCGGCGTGACGCACGTGGCGTGTCGCGCGCCCAGGGCGAGGGACGGGGCGGGCCGGCACCGGGCCTCCAGGCCGTCGGGTGACCGGAGCGCGCCGGCGGCGGGCGGTCACGACATGCCGCTCAGGTTCGCCGAGGTGGCACGAGGTGTCGCCCGAGCGCCCACGAACCGACGCTTTCTGCCACCTCGACGGCAATCAGCGGGCGTGTCGCAGACCCACTCCCGGACGGTCAGCGCGCGTCGACCGTGACCGTGTGCCAGCCCGTCGCACCGTTGGGTGCCGGCGGCCGGTCCACGCTCGTCTGCACCTCGCCGTCCGCACTGGTCGCGCGCACCTCGATGCGGTGCGAGCCGGCGGTCGGCGTCCACCGCACCACCCACTGTCGCCAGGTGTCCGCGGAGACCGAGTCGGCGAGTTCGGCGCGCTGCCAGTCGCCGCCTCCGACGCGGACCTCGACGGCCTTCACGCCCTTGTGCGGCTGCCATGCGACCCCGGCGATCGCCACCGGCTTGCCCGCGGTCACCGTCGACCCGTTCCGCGGGGTGTCGATGCGGGACTCGAGCTTGACCGGGCCCCGCTCCGACCAGCCACGCGGGGTCCAGTAGCCCTGCGCGTCGGCGAACCGGGTGACCTCGAGCTCGGTGACCCACTTCGTCGCCGAGACGTACCCGAACAGGCCCGGCACGACCATCCGCACCGGGAACCCGTGCTCGGTCGGCAGGGGCTCGCCGTTCATCCCGACCGCGAGCAGCGCCGCGGTGCCGTCGTCCTGCAGCACGTCGAGCGGGGTGCCGGCGGAGAACCCGTCGATGCTCCGTGAGAGCACCATGTCGGCGTCGCCCGTCGGACGTGCTCGGGCGAGGAGCTTCCGGATGGGGTAGCCCAGCCAGCGCGCCGTGCCGATGAGGTCACCGCCGACCTCGTTCGACACGCAGCTCAGGGTGGCCACGTGCTCCTCGAGCGGCAGCGCGAGCAGCTCGTCCCACGTCAGCGTGATCTCCTGCTCGACCGCACCGTGGATGCGGAGCGACCAGTCGGCGGGATCGACCTGCGGCACGCGCAGCGCCGTGTCGATCCGGTAGAAGTCGGCGTTGGGCGTGATGTAGGGGGTGATGCCGTCGACGTCGAGCGACGCACCCGCGGGGACCGCCGGTGCAGCGGTCGCCGCGGCGGGCAGCCGGATGGCCCGCCTGGCAGCAGCGGCCGCCTGCATCGCGGACGACCCCAGCCGGGAGGCGGTGCCCACCACGACCGCGACGGTCGCCGTCGCGACGCCCCAGACCAGGAACGTCCGGCGCTCCGTCGACGCGGGTCGCGGTGCCGCCGTCGGCACGGTCGCCGCGGCCTCCCACCGGCGCAGCCTCTGGAGCAGCAGGCGCAGGACGACAACCGCTGCCGCGATGCCGAGGACCGTCGGGGCACCGTCGAGCGTCCCGCTGCCCGAGCGGGTGCTGACGGCCAGCAGCGCCAGCACACCTCCGGCGGCGAACACGAGGGCGCCGAAGGGTGGGCGCACGCGTTCGAGGACACCGGCACCGGCACTGATCGCGATGACGATCACCGTCATGAGCACGAACAGGGCGACCTTGTCCCCGGTGCCGAACACGGCGACCATGAAGTCCTTCGCACCCGGGGGAGCGAGGTCGATGACGGCGGACCCGACGGCGACCAGGGGGCTGCCCGCTCCGCCGAGCAGCAGCGCGCCGAACTCGGCGACACCGAGGAACGCGGCGGCGGCCACGACGCCGACGATCGCGGCGATCAGCGTCCAACGTCGGGTCGCAGGGCCGTCGGGCCCGCTCGGGCCGTCCGACGGACCCGCCGTCGATCGCCCGATCGGTTCGTCCGTCGTCTCGGTGGTCACCGCCCGAGCGTAGGTCTCCCGGCCGCTCGTGGGCTGTGTGTGCGGGCTTCCCCGCGCGTTCATCGGGTTCGGCCAGCAGGTGGTGCGCGGCTCGTGGGAGGATCGGACCGTGCTGCAGCGTCCGGATGGTGTCCCGCGGTCCGGTCGTGCCCGCGGTGCACGGCGGACACCGATGTCTCCGGCACGTCGACTCGCCACCCTGCGCTGGGTGATCGTCGCCGTCTGGCTGGTCCTCCTGATCACCCGGATCGTCGTCGTCTCGACGGCGCCGGGCGTCGACCTCTCCTGGTACGGCATCGTCGAGTTCGGCGCGATCGCTCTCGGCGTCGTGGTCATCGTGGTCGCCGTCGTGCGGACCGCGACGGCACGGCGGCGGCAGGCGGACGAGGCCCTCGCGCTCGCCATCCGGCGGATCGACCCGACGGTGTGGCTCGTGCCGGCGGCGCCGACACCGGAACTCCGTGGCATCGTCGACGAGGTCCGTCCGGACACCCACCTCGGTTCGCGCGTGACCTGGGCCTTCGGCGCCACCGAGGCCTCCCTGTGGGAACTCGACGAACGACGGGCGACCCGGCTGCTCGTGATCCGGTGGAGTCGTGTCGTGCACGTCGGACTCGAGGACGTGGCGGACGGCTTCGACGGCTGGGGACGACTCGGCGGTGCAGCAGCAGCCGACGGCGCGGGGCGACCCGGCGGCTCGCCGCGACCTGGCGGTCCCGATGGTGCTCGCCGCGCGTGTGCGGTGGCGATCCACCACGTGCGACCGGACGACACCCCCGCCGTGGCGACCTTCTTCGTCCGGAGCGCCCCGGGTTCGCGTCGGCTGCTCGGGCGCGGTCCGCGGCTGGACCGACTCGTCGCCGACCTGGCACGGGAACGCATCGTCGCCTGACGCAGCGGAGGGCCCCGGGTTCAACGAGGCCCTCCTCGCGATGCCCCGCACGGACCACGGTGGTCGGCAGCGAGCGCGGCAGCGGCAGCGGGCGGTCGTCAGTGCGTGGACGGCTCCTGCTCGACCTCGCGGCGGTCGTCGTCGGACCACAGCGTGTGGAAGGTGCCGTCCTTGTCGATGCGCTGGTAGGTGTGTGCACCGAAGAAGTCGCGCTGGCCCTGGATCAGCGACGCCGGCAGACGGTCGGACGCGAGCGAGTCGAAGTACGACAGCGCGGACGAGAAGCCCGGCGCGGGGACGCCCGACGCGGCCGCGATGCCGACGATGCGGCGCCAGGCGGCTTCGCCCTCGGCCACCGCGTTCGCGAAGTACGGGTCGACCAGCAGCGACTCGAGCTTCGGGTTCTCGGCGTACGCCTCGACGATGCGGTTCAGGAACTGGGCACGGATGATGCAGCCGCCCCGCCAGATCTTCGCGACGTTGCCGAGGTCGATGTCCCAGCCGTACTCCTTCGCCCCGGCGATGATGAGGTCGAACCCCTGTGCGTACGCGACGACCTTCGAGGCGTAGAGCGCCGCACGGACGTCGTCGGCGAAGGTGTCCGGCACCTCGGCGATCTGCGGGCGGTTCTTGACCGACTTCTGCACGGCGGCACGCTGCGTCGGCTTCGACGAGACGGCGCGGGCGAACACGGCTTCGCCGATGCCCGATACGGGGATGCCCAGGCCGACGGCGTTCTGCACGGTCCAGACGCCGGTGCCCTTCGAGCCGGCCGCGTCGCGGATGACGTCGACGAGCGGCTTGCCGGTGTCGGCATCGCGCTGCTTGAGGACCTCCCCGGTGATCTCGATCAGGTAGGACTCGAGGTCGCCCTTGTTCCACTCGTCGAAGACCTGCACCAGGTCCTCGACCGAGAGCCCGCCGACGCGCCGGAGCAGGTCGTACGACTCGGCGATGAGCTGCATGTCGGCGTACTCGATGCCGTTGTGCACCATCTTGACGAAGTGCCCGGCGCCGTCGGTGCCGATGTGGGTCACGCACGGTTCGCCTTCGGCCACCGCGGCGATCGACTTGAGGATCGGCCCGAGCGTCTCCCAGGCCTCCTTCGAGCCACCGGGCATGATCGACGGGCCCTTGAGCGCGCCCTCTTCACCACCGGAGATGCCGGTGCCGACGAAGTTCAGCCCCTTCTCGCGCAGATCGTGCTCACGTCGGATGGTGTCGTGGAAGTTCGCGTTGCCACCGTCGACGATGATGTCGCCCGGTTCGAACCGTTCGGCGAGCTGCCCGATCACGGCGTCGGTGCCCTTGCCGGCCTGCACCATGATGATCGCGGTGCGCGGCTTCGACAGCGAGGCGACGAACCCGTCGATGTCCTCGGACGCGATGAACCCGGCGTCGCCGTGCTCCTGGATCAGCTCCTCGGTGCGGGCGTACGTGCGGTTGTAGACCGCCACCGTGTTGCCTTCGCGCGATGCGAGGTTGCGGGCGAGGTTCGAGCCCATCACTGCGAGTCCCACGACTCCGATGTTCGCCTGACCGTTGTTGTCTGCCACGGGGGCCTCCTTTGTCCTGACGTTGGCGCCCAACCTACGACCGGTGGTCTGGGACCGCACAGGTGTTCCGGGAACTGGGGACCAGAGTTCACCGGATCAATACTGTGGAGGGATGAGCGAGCTCGCTGTCCACCCGCCCGTCCTCGTGATGGGGGTCTCCGGCTCCGGCAAGTCCACCATCGGCCAGGCGCTCACCGACGCCCTGGTCGCGCAGGGCGAACCGTGCGTCTTCGTCGACGCCGACGACCTGCACCCGGTCGCCAACAAGGAGAAGATGCGGCAGGGCACCCCGCTCACCGACGAGGACCGCTGGCCGTGGCTCGACGCCTGCGCCGAGCGGATCGCCGCGGTCGAATCGGACGGCTCCCGGTGCGTGATGGCGAACTCGGCGCTCAAGCGCGCCTACCGGGACCGTCTGCGCGAGTCGGCGCCGGGTCTCGTCATCGCCTTCCTCGACGGGTCGCGCGACCTGATCGCCGAACGGCAGTCCCACCGCCAGCACGAGTACATGCCGACGACGCTGCTCGACTCGCAGTTCGCGACCCTCGAGCGGCCGCAGCCCGACGAGGCCGCCGTCGCGGTGTCGATCGACGGATCGGTCGACGACACCGTGCGGGAGATCCTCGCCGCGCTCGCGGTCACCACCGACTGACGAGCGTCGACGACTTGCGACGGATCCTGGCGGTTCCTCCACAGGGCGCAGCACGGCCGTCGCCATCCCCAACCGATCCCCGGTCCCGTCTACTTCGAGGCGGACGCTCGTACCGTCGTTCCATGACCACGATCACTGCAGCCCGTTCAGATACCACTCTTGGTACCATCGACCCCATGGCCATGACCCTCCGACTCGACGATGCCGAGGCAGCGGCGTTGCGCAAGCGTGCTGACCTCGAGGAGCGCTCGATGCAGGAAGTCGCCCGCGCCGCCATCCGCGAGTACGTCGAGCAGCACAGCCGCAGCGATCTGATCGACGGCGTCCTCGACCGAGAACTCCCGCGCTACGCAGAGGCGCTCGAACGACTCGGCAAGTGATCCACCTCACGACCGACGAGGCGTTGCACGTCGCTCGTCGGACCCTGGGGGCTGACTACGCGATCCGCGACGTCGGACTGCTCGACGCGGCGGTCGCGCGACCCGCCGCGTCGGTGGGCGGGAACGATGCCTACCCGACGCTGGTCGAGAAGGCGGCGGCGCTCGTCCACTCCGCCGTCCGGAACCATGCCCTGGTCGACGGCAACAAGCGCCTCGGGCTGATGCTGCTCGTGGTCTTCCTCGGCGTGAACGGGGTCCGGCTCCACGCCTCGAACGATCAGGCGTACGACTTCATCGTCGCGATCGCCGAAGGGGAACTCGACGCCGTACCGGAGATCGCTGCGGCTCTGAGCTCGATGGTCTCGGACGCCTGAACGGCGGCTTGGACGGGGAACGGTCAGCGATCAGCGGCGCACCGCACTGATCGCCCCGTGCGGCCGGTGCCCCGGGTCCGTGCGGGTGTGGACGTCCACGACGTCGAAGCCCGCTTCGTCCAGCAGCGCCGCCAGGGACACGACCGGCCAGCGGTAGGCGGTGATGACCGCGTGGTCGAAGGCTTCGACCGCAGCGCCCTCGAAGAACCCGAGCAGCAGCCCACCGCCGGGGGTGAGCACCCGACGGAACTCGTCGAGTGGCCCACCGATCCGCGACGGTTCGTGGTGGATCACCGAGTACCAGGCCAGGACCCCGTCGACGCTGCCGTCCGCGAGCGGGAGCGCGTCGAGCGACCCGACCCGGAAGTCGACCGAGGCGCCGTGCGTCCGTCGTGCGTGCTCGACGAACTCCGGCGCCGCGTCGATGCCGCTGACCCGGTGCCCCTGCTGTGCGAGGTGCGCCGTCCAGTGACCGGGGCCGCACCCGGCGTCGACCAGGGCACCGCTCTGACCGGCCGCCCAGGCGTCGACGAGGGCTCGGTCGTCGGGGTGGACGGCGTCCATCGACCCGAGCAGCGCCGCGTACTCGTCGGCCCGAGCGCTGTACGCCGCCGTCACCCGCTCCGTCATGCGCCCGACCGTACCGCCGCAGCGCCGAACCGTGCGAGGTTCCGTGTTCCGTGCAACCCGGCAACCCTCGCACCGAGAACGGAACCTCGCACCAAGCAGCAACACCGCGCTGCGCCAAGTAGCAGCACCACCCGCGCCGCACCCGCCCGCGTCAGAGCTTGAACGTCGCCCGCGGGATGTCGGACACGATGCGCCGGGCGGTGCGGACGGCGTCCTCCTCGGAGATCTGGTGCGTGACCACGAGCGACGCCAGGTACGCCGCGTCCGCCCGCCGCGCCATGTCGTGCCGCGCGGGGATGGAGCAGTACGCGCGGGTGTCGTCGATGAACCCGGAGGTCTTGGTGAACGACGCGGAGTCGGTGACGGCCGACCGGTAGCGCCCGATGGCCGCCGGGGTGTCGATGAACCACCACGGTGCGCCCGCGTACACGGCGGGGTAGAAGCCCGCGAGCGGCCCGATCTCGCGCGAGAACACGGCCTCGTCGACGGTGAAGAGCACCAGGTGGAACCCGGGAGCGGTCCCGAAGGACTCGAGCAGCGGTCGGAGCGGCTCGGTGAAGGACCCGACGGCCGGCAGGTCGTGCCCGGTGTCCGGCCCGAAGCGCTCGAGCGTCGGGGTGTGGTGGTTCCGGATCACCCCGGGGTGCAGCTGCATGACGAGGCCGTCCTCCACGCTCATCTCCGCCCAGCGGTAGAGCATGTCGTGCCGGTACGCCGTCGCCTCGGCCTCGGTGACCGACGACGCGTCGCGCAGCGCCGCCGCGTGGATGCGTTCCCGCTCGCTCGACGGCAGGGGAGCGGAGCCCGCGTCGAGCACCCCGGTGTCCGTGGCGGTCGCGCCGTGCTCGATGAAGTAGTGGCGACGTGCGCGGAGAGCCGCCAGCAGCCCTGCGTGGGTGCCCGTGTCGATGCCGGCGGCCTCGCCGATCGACGCGACCACGGGCCTCCAGTCCGACCGCGTCGGGTCGAACACGGCGTCCGCGCGGAACGTGGGGAGCACCCGGCCGGTGAAGCCGGGGTCCGCCGCGAGCTGCGCGTGCGCAGCGAGGTCGTCCGCCGGCCCGTCCGTGGTGGCGAGGACCTCGATGCCGAAGGCGTCGAAGAGCGCGCGTGGCCGGAAGGCGGGGGACGCCAGCAGGCCGGCGATGTGGTCGTACTGGTCGTCCGCGTTCGCGGCGGACGGCGCCTGGTCGAGCCCGAACACGTCGTGCAGCTCCGTCTCGAACCAGTAGCGCACGGGGGTCCCGAGGAAGTCGTCCCAGTGCTCCGCCAGCTGCCGCCAGACGGCGCGGCCTGGCGGCGTCGGCTCAGCGGCATCGCGCCAGCGATGCGCCGACGCCGCCGGGCGAGCCTGCGAGCCCGGGCGGGGCCCCGACAGGTCCGCGCGTCCCAGCGCGGCCAGGTCCACCCCGTTCGCGTGCAGCAGGCGGAGCACGTAGTGGTCGGGCGTGATGAGCAGCGATGCGGGGTCGCTGAACGGCTGGTCCGAGGCGATCAGCGCCGCATCGACGTGCCCGTGCGGCGAGATGATCGGGGCGTCCTTCACCGCCTCGTACACGGTGCGTGCCACGGCTCGAGCCCCGGGGTCGGCGGGGAACAGCCGGTCGGGGTGCGGTGCGAGCCGGGTGGGGGTGCTGGTTCGGGTCATCATCGACTCCTTCGGGGGCGGCGAGTTCGCCGGTGGCGAGTGCGGGGGCTGCTCGTGTGGGATCAGTCGGTGCCGGTGCCGGCACGGGGCGCCGGCCCGGTCGACTCGCGCACGGTCAGGTGGGTGGGCAGGGCGACGGCGCCGGACATGTGCTCCCCGGGCAGTTCGTCGGCGGGCAGGGCGCCGAGCCGTCCGAGCAGCATCCGGATCGCGACCCGGCCGGCGCGCTCGATCGGCGAGGTCATCGTGGTGAGCGGTGGGTTGCAGAAGTCGGCGCCGAAGATGTCGTCGCAGCCCACGATGCTCATGTCCTCGGGGACGCGGACCCCGCGCTCCCGCAGTCGAGCGAGCATCCCGATGGCGATCAGGTCGTTGAAGGCGATGCACGCGGTCGCACCGGCGTGCACGGCGGCGTCGGCGGCCGCCGCGCCGGAGTCGACGAAGGGTGCGTGCGGCCCGACCCGGGCGACGCGGATCCCCAGGCGCTTGGCGACCTGCACGAGCGCGCGCCACCGACGCTCGTTCGACCACGAGCTGTCCGGCCCGGCGACGTACAGGATCTCCCGGTGTCCCAGCGACACCAGGTGCTGCACCGCCTGCTCCACCCCGCCGGGGGTGTCGATGAGCACCGAGGGCACGCCGGTGGGTCGGCGGTTCACGACGACCAGGGGGATCCGTTCGGCGAACCGTGCGATCTGCGCGTCGGACAGTCGTGACGCCGTGAGCACGACCCCGTCGGCCTTCGCCCCCACGGCGGTGAGTGCGGCCATCTCGGCGTCGGCGGACTCCTCGGTGTCGACGAGCAGCTGCGTCCAGCCGGCGCCGGCGAGCTGGTGCTGGGTGCCCCGGATGACGTCGAAGTAGAACGGGTTCGTGATGTCGGACACGAGCACGGCGACGGCGCGGGTGCGCCCGGACGTCAGCGCCCGGGCCTGCGAGTTGGCGACGTAGCCGAGCTCGCGGGCCGCCCGCTGGATGCGCTTCTGGGTGACGGGGTTGACCCGGTCGGGCAGGGACAGGGCGCGGGAGACGGTGGACGCGGCAACCCCGGTGGCGTCGGCGATGTCGCGGATGGTGACGCGACGCGCGGCACCAGCGGCGGTGCCGGCAGCACCGCCCGTGCGCCCGCCGCCGTCCGTCGAGAGGTCCTTCACGAGGCCGAACGTATTCGCGTCTGGCAACAAGTGGCAACCGGTTGCCGCATGTTGCCAACGGCGGAACAGTGGTGCCACCGAGCAGCGCCGCTCGGAGGAGGTCTCGAGGAGGAAACCCCCGTGAAGACGCGAAGACTGCAAGTCCGCACCCTCGTCGGTGCCGTCGCCGTGGTCGCCCTCGCCGCACTGTCCCTGCAGGGATGTGCCGTGGTGAACGGCAGCGGCGACGACCCGAACACCCTCCGCGTGATGATGGGCGCGGACACCACCTACCCCAAGGAACGCAAGCAGTGGCAGCGGGAGACCGCCGCCGAGTTCAAGCGCACGACCGGTGCCGACATCCAGTGGGAGACCTACTCGTCCGCGCAGGAGGAGTTGACCGCGATCCAGACGAGCGTCATCTCCGGGCAGGGCCCCGACGTCTACGCGATCGGCACCACCTTCACCCCGACCGCCTACGCCACCGGTGCCTTCGTCGAGATGGGCACGAAGGAGTGGGACGCGATCGGCGGCAAGGACCAGTTCGACCCCGCGTCGTTCGGCATCTCCGGTCCGAGTGCGTCGAAGCAGATCGGGATCCCGTTCGCCAGCCGTCCGTTCGTGATGGCGGTGAACAAGGACCTGCTCGCGAAGGCCGGCATCACCGACATGCCCACGACGTGGGACGAGCTGACCGCCGACGCGAAGGCCACGACGGGTGACGGACGCCACGGCATGGCGATCGCCTACGCCGACGGCTTCGACCCCTGGAAGTTCGTGTGGGGGATGGCCCAGAACGCCGGCAACACGATCGTCGACGGCTCGAAGGCCGAGATCGACAGCGAGGCCGTCGAGAACGCCTACCGCACCTACTTCGACTGGGTGACGAAGGACGGTGTCGTCGACCCGGCCGCGATCGGCTGGAACAACGCCCAGGCCCTCGCGCAGTTCACCGAGGGCAAGGCGGCGTTCTTCCCGATGACGACCACCACCGCCATCAACTCGTTCCAGGACACCAAGGTCGACGGCAAGTACGAGTTCGCGCTGCTGCCGACCGTCCCGCCGGGTGCGACGGAACGTCCGTCCGACGGCATCGAGGCGGCCAGCATCCTGTCCGGCGACAACTGGGTCGTCGCCGACTACGGCACCAAGCAGGAGCTGTCGTTCGCGTTCGTCAAGCAGCTCAGCGCGCCGAAGGCCCAGCTCGAGTACTACGACCTGTTCGGCAACCTGCCGACCAACGCGTCCGCCGCCGCCGACCTGGCGGCCGACAACCCGCAGCTCAAGCCGATCATCGACGCCGGCCGCCTGTCCAAGCCGACCGCGTTCACCGGTGCCTGGTCCGACATCCAGCTCGCCCTGGTCGACGTGGTCGTGCAGTCGATCCCGTCGCTGAAGTCCGGCGAGGTCACCGACGACCAGCTCCGCAAGCGACTGCAGGACGCCCAGAAGGACGCCCAGGCCACCCTCGACCGTCAGAAGAACGGAGGTCTGTGATGACCAGCACGCAGACCAGGCCCCGCACCGACGCGCCGCCGCCGCCGCCGGTCCGCCCCGCCGGCAAGACGCCCCTCTACAAACGGGAGCGTCCACTGTGGATGCTCCTGCCCGGCGGCGTCCTCATGCTCGCCGTCATCGTGGTGCCGCTCCTGGTGGGCTTCTGGATCGCGATGCTCGACCTCGACCAGTACACGCTCCGCCAGTGGTTCAGCGCCCCGTTCGTCGGGTTCGCCAACTTCACCGAGGCGTTCACGAACTCGCCGCTGCTGCACTCCATCTGGATCTCGGTGTCGCTGTCGGTGCTCGTCACGGCCGTGACCGTGCCGATCGGGGTCGCCGCCGCGATCTCGACCCAGAACCGGTTCCCCGGTCGCGGGCTCGTCCGCTCGATCTACCTGATCCCGTACGTGCTCCCCGCATTCGTCGTCGGCACGTTCTTCCGCACGATGCTCCAGCCGCAGGGCGTCGTGAACTCGATCCTGCACACCGACGTGCTGTGGCTGAACGGCTCGGCGTCGTACTGGGCGCTCGCCGGGGTGATGATCTGGACGAGCTGGCCCTTCGTCTACCTGCTGTCCCTGGCCGGGCTGCAGGCCGTGGACAACGAGGTGCACGAGGCCGCCGCGCTCGACGGGGTGACCTGGTGGGCGAAGCTGCGGTACATCATCTTCCCGTACCTGCGCGGACCCCTCAGCCTCGCGGTGATCATCTCGATCCTGCACAACATCAACAACTTCACGCTGCCGTTCGTGCTGTTCGGCATCCCGCTGCCGTCCAGCGTCGAGGTGATGCCCGTCCTGACGTACATCGCGAGCTTCCAGTCGTTCCGCTTCGGCCTGTCCGCAGCGATGGCGATCTGCTCGCTCGTGATCGTCGCGATCCCGCTGTTCGTCTACCTGCGGGCGGTCAAGCTCGACACCGGCGACGACGCCGGCCCCAACCGGAAGCAGCGTCGCGCCGACCGCGCCACGCTCGCCGCCGCCCCGACCGCCGCCGACATCGACGGAGCACGCGCATGACCACCCCGAGCACGTCCTTCAGCACCCGCACCCGCCCCACCGCGACGCTCACCGAGAGCATCACGACCGGCAACGGCGGGCGACGGAACAAGCGCCCGTACGACACCGACGTCACCCGGCTGCTGCCGCGCTGGCTGCTCGTCACCGTCATCGCGGTGATCATCGCGTTCATCGCCGTCCCCGTGCTCTACATCCTGTTCGGCTCGGTCAACTCCGACGTCGCCGTGGCCCGTGGCGAGTACTTCCCGTCGGAGTTCACGCTGTCGAACTACGTCGAGATCTGGTCCACCGTCGCCCTCGGCGAGGGACTGGTGAACTCGATGCTCACCGCCGGTGCGGTGGCCGTCGCGAGTGCCGCGCTCGCCGTGTCCACGGCCTACGTGCTCGTCCGGTTCCGGTTCCTCGGGCGGCTGACGATCCTGCGTGGGCTCCTCGCCCTGCAGTCGATCCCGGGCACGCTCCTGCTCCTGCCGGTCTTCGTGGTGTTCTCGAACATCGCCAGCGCCACCGGCGTGCAGATCATCGGCACCCGCTGGGGCCTGTTCGTCACCTACCTGACCTTCGCCCTGCCGTTCTCGACGTGGGTGATGGTCACGTACCTGCGCGGCCTGCCGAAGGAACTCGAGGAAGCGGCGCGCATCGACGGCGCCAGCTCGACGAAGATCCTGACGAAGATCGTGCTCCCGCTGTCGTGGCCCGGCATCGTCGTGTCCGCGATCTTCGCCTTCCTGCTCGGCTGGAACGACGTCCTGTTCTCCACGATCATGACGACCCCGAACACCCGGACGGTCGCCGTGGTCCTGCAGGTGCTCGGCACCACCCAAGAGGGCGGCGCGGTCCCGATCTACGGCCAGATGATGGCCGCCTCGATCGTCTGCGCGGTCCCCGTCGTCGCCCTGTACCTGATCTTCCAGCGCTACCTGGTCGGCGGGCTCACCGCCGGCTCCGTCAAGTAGGCCGCAACCCAGAACCGGACTGGAGGCCCGTGGCGGCCCCGCCACGCGCCTCCAGTCCGAACGAAAGGACACCATGACCGACCAGCCCAGTTGGGAACTCTCCGGTTTCGGCGACGAGATCGACGCCGACCCGGTCGTCCAGGTCGCGGTCCTCCAGGCGCTCGGCGCGAGCGCCATCGAGGTCCGCAGCGCCTGGGGCGTCAACGTCGTCGACCTCGACGAGGACCAGCTCGCCGGACTCCACCGGCTGCTCGACGAGCGCGGGCAGACCGTGTCCGCGATCGCCTCGCCGATCGGCAAGGTGTCCGTCGACGAACCCGTCGAGCACGAGGTGTCACGGCTCGCCCGTGCGATCCGTGCCGCGCACGCCCTCGGCACGACGAACATCCGGATCTTCTCGTTCTACTTCGAGGGCCGCACGCCCGACGACGTCCGCGACGACGTCCTCGTCCGGATGCGGGCGCTGGCCGACCTCGCCGAGCGCGAAGGCGTGACCCTGCTGCACGAGAACGAGAAGGACATCTACGGCGATGTCCCCGCGCGCGTGCTCGACATCGTCGAGAGCGTCGGTTCGTCCGCGCTCCGCCTGGCCTGGGACAACGCGAACTACGTGCAGTGCGGCGTCCGGCCCTTCACCGACGGGTGGGAGCAGCTCGCCCCGTACGTCGACTACCTGCAGGTCAAGGACGCCCTCGCCGCCGACTCGTCGGTGGTGCCAGCGGGCGAGGGCGACGGCGAACTCGTCGAGACCCTCACCGCGCTCCGCGACGCCGGCTACTCCGGGTACGCCTCGCTCGAGCCGCACCTCAGCGACTTCACCTCCCTCGGCGGGTTCTCCGGCCCCGCGGCCTTCGGCCGTGCCGGCCGGGCCTTCCGCACCCTCACCGACCAGATCGGAGTCACCCTGCGATGACCGAACCCACCAACCCGCTCCGCCTGGCCGTCGTCGGCGCCGGTGTCATCGGACGCCACCACGCCACCGTCGCGGTGCACCACCCCGACCTGCAGGTCGTCGCCCTCGTCGACGCAGTGCCCGAAGCCGCCACGAGCGCGGCGGACGCGGTGCAAGCGGTGGGTGCCGCCCGCCCGATCACGACCTCCACCATCGAGGAAGCGATCGAACAGACCGACATCGACGTCGTCGCGATCTGCTCGCCCTCGGGCATGCACGTGCAGCTCGCCGAGGCCGCCCTGGCCGCCGGCAAGCACGTCGTCATCGAGAAGCCGCTCGACACCACGATGCCCCGGGCACGGCAGATCGCGGCGCTCGCCGCAGCCGCTCGCGACCGCGGGCTCGTCACGAGCGTCATCAGCCAGCACCGCTTCGACCCTGCGTCGGCAGCCGTCGCCCGGGCCGCGCACGACGGCGGCTTCGGCACCGTGACCTCGGGGCTCGCGAGCGTCGCCTGGTACCGGTCGCAGGGGTACTACGACTCCGGTGACTGGCGCGGCACCTGGGCGCTCGACGGCGGCGGCGCCGTGATGAACCAGGGCGTGCACACCGTGGACCTGCTCGTCTGGGCGCTCGGTCGTCCGGTCGAGATCTCGGCCCAGACGGGGCTCCTCGCCCACGACCGCATCGAGGTCGAGGACACCGCCGTCGCCACCGTCCGGTTCGCCGGCGGGGCGCTCGGGGTCGTCCACTGCACGACCGCGGCGTACCCGGGGCTCTCCGCCCGGTACGCCGTGTACGGCACGCACGGTTCCGCCATCGTCGACGACGACCGGCTCGCGTACTTCCACATCGCCCCGGACACCGCCACGCTCGAGTCGGCGTCCACCACGTCGAACGCCACCGCGGTCGCCGGCGCGGTCGACCAGAAGGACCAGGTCGTCCCGCCCGAGCACGTCGTCGGCGGCCCGGCTGAACCCGACCACTTCGCCGCGGGCCACGCTCGGCAGTACACGGACATCGTCGACGCGATCCGGCAGGGACGCGAACCGGGTGTCACCGTCGACGCGGCCCTCGTGTCGCTCGCCACCGTCCGCGGGCTCTACGTCAGTGCGACGCTCGGGCACCCCGTGCGCATCGACGACGTGATCGACGGGAAGTACGACGACGTGGTGCCGGTCGTCGGCACACCCGCCACCGCCAGCGCGACCGAAGGAGCCACCCGATGAAGTTCTCCGTGTTCACCGCCTCCACCCCCGACTGGACCCCGTCCGAAGCCGCCGAGACCCTGGCCGCACAGGGCTGGGACGGCATCGAGTGGCGCATCGTCGACGACCGCCCGGCCGACGGTGCCGAGGTCCCCGCCGAACGGTCGTTCTGGGCGGGCAACAACTCGACGTGGCAGTACACCGGCATCCGCGACCGGGTCGGCGAGATCGCCCGGGTCACCGACGCCGCCGGGCTCGATTACTCGGGCATCGGCGGCTACCAGCCGGCCGCCGACCACGACGGCGTCGAGACGATGCTGCGCGTGACCAGCGAACTGGGTGCCCGGCAGGTCCGCGTCACGATGCCGAACTACCGGGCCGAGAAGGAACGCACCGGCGAGACCTACCCCGAGCTCTTCGACCGCACCCGCACCGACCTCGAGTGGGCGGCGGACCGCGCGGCCGAACTCGGCGTCAAGGTGTTGGTCGAGCTGCACCACATGACGATCACACCGTCGGCCTCCGCAGCGCTGCGGCTGATCGACGGTCTCGACCCCGCACACGTCGGCGTCATCCACGACCTCGGCAACCTCGTGATCGAGGGTGACGAGGACCACCTCGCCGCGTTCGAACTGCTCGGGCCGTACCTGGCACACGCCCACGTGAAGAACGCCCGCTGGGTCGACACCGGCGACACCCGGGCCGACGGCAGTTCGATCTGGCAGCACGAGTGGGCACCCCTGCGCACCGGCCAGGCGTCGGTGTCCGAGTACCTCGACGCGCTCCGCCAGGTCGGGTACGACGGGTGGGTCACCATCGAGGACTTCTCCACCGACCTCCCGCTCGAGACCCGCACCGCCGACAACCTGGCGTACCTCCGCTCCCTCGTTCCGGTGTCGGCATGACCGACCGGCGTCCGGGCATCGTCCATGTGGGGGTGGGTGCGTTCGCTCGCGCCCACCTCGCCTGGTACACCGCCCACACCACGGGGGAGCCGTGGGGCATCACCGCCTTCACCGGCCGCTCGCCCGCGGCCGCGGACGCGTTGGCCGCGCAGGACTGCCGGTACACGCTGGTCACGCGAGCCGCGTCCGGCGACGGAGCCGAGGTGGTCGACACCATCGTGGCCGCCCACCCGGGCAGCGACGACACGGCCTGGAGGCACGTGGTCGCGTCCCCCGAGACAGCCATCGTCACGCTGACGGTCACCGAGCAGGGCTACCGGCCCGGTTCCGACGTGCCGGCGCGGCTGGTCGCGGGGCTCGACGCCCGCCGTGCCGCCGGTTCCGGGCGCATCGCGCTGGTCAGTCTCGACAACCTGACGCACAACGGGGTGGTCCTCCGCGGCGCCGTGCTCGACGCCGTCACCGACGACGACCTGCGCGACTGGATCGAGGTGAACGTCGCGTTCCCGAGCTCGATGGTCGACCGGATCACCCCCGCGACCACCGACGCCGACGTCGCGCACCTGTCGGACCTGCCGGGTGCGCTCGCCGGAGACCGGGTCCCCGTCGTCACCGAACCGTTCGCCGAGTGGGTGCTCGAGGACGCCTTCGCGGGCATCGACCGGCCCGCGTGGCAGACGGCCGGCGTCCGGATCGTGGACGACGTCACCCCGTACGAGCAGCGGAAGCTCTGGCTGCTGAACGGCTCGCACTCGCTCCTCGCCTACCTGGGGTTGCAGCTCGGCCACGACACGGTGGCCGAGGCGATGGACGACCCGGTCTGCCGCACCGCCGTCGAGCAGCTCTGGGACGAAGCCGCGCTCGAGCTCCCGCTGCCCGAGGCCGAGGTCACCGACGCCCGCGCAGCCCTGGTCGAGCGGTTCGCCAACCCGCGCATCCGGCACACGCTGCGGCAGATCGCGTCCGGCGGCTCGCAGAAGCTGCCCGTCCGTGTCGTCGACGTCGTGCGGCACCGGCTCGCCCGCGACCCCTCGGCCGGCATCGGCACCGGAGCGGCCACCGCACTCGCCGCGTGGTGGCTGCACGTCACCGAGCAGTCCGACCTGGTGGACGACCCCGGTGCCCCCGGGCCAGACTCGGACCTGCACGACGTCCTGGCCGTCGTCGCGCCCGAACTCGACACCACCCCCGTGGTCGCCGCCGTGACGGCGGCGGCCGACCGCATCCGCACCGCCGCGGCACGCGCCCGCGAACGCTCCAACGGAGGAGTCCACGCATGACCGACACGAACACCACGAACCCCGCGGCCCCGGTCCCCGGCACCGCCGACAGCGGGCCGGCCGAGACCACCGCCGGCCGTCCGGACACCTGGGCCTCGGCGGACCGCGGCCAGCTGATCGAGCGGGCCGAGGTCATCGTGACCAGCCCGAACCGGAACTTCGTGACGCTCAAGCTCACCACGGCCGACGGCGTCACCGGACTCGGCGACGCCACCCTGAACGGCCGCGAGCTCGCGGTCTCCGCCTACCTGTCCGAGCACGTCGTCCCGCTGCTCGTCGGCCGTGACGCCAGCCGCATCGAGGACGCCTGGCAGTTCCTGTACCGGTCGTCGTACTGGCGCCGTGGTCCGGTCACCATGGCCGCGATCGCCGCCGTCGACATGGCCCTCTGGGACATCAAGGCGAAGGTCGCAGGGATGCCGCTCTACCAGCTGCTCGGCGGGGCATCGCGCACCGGGCTCATGGCGTACGGCCACGCCTCGGGCAAGGAGCTGCCCGAACTGTTCGACTCCATCCGCGAACACCAGGAAGAGGGCTACCGCTCGATCCGGGTGCAGACCGGTGTCCCCGGCCTCGAGTCCATCTACGGCATCGCGTCGAACAGGACCACCGAGGGCAACGCCGGCGTCCGCTACGACTTCGAGCCCGCCCAGCGCGGCGCGTACCCGGCGATGGAGGACTGGGACACCCGCGCCTACCTGCGCCACGTGCCCACCGTGTTCGAGGCCGTCCGCAACGAGTTCGGTCCCGAACTGCCCCTGCTGCACGACGGCCACCACCGGATGACCCCGCTGCAGGCCGCCAAGCTCGGCAAGTCGCTCGAGCCCTACGACCTGTTCTGGCTCGAGGACTGCACCCCCGCCGAGAACCAGGAGGCCCTGAAGCTCGTCCGGCAGCACACCACGACGCCGCTGGCGATCGGCGAGGTCTTCAACACCATCTGGGACTTCAAGGACATCATCCGCGACCAGCTCATCGACTACGTCCGCGGTGCCGTCACGCACATGGGCGGCGTCACCCCGCTCAAGAAGACGATGGAGTACGCGGCGCTGTACCAGGTCAGGTCCGGGTTCCACGGACCGACCGACATCTCCCCGGTGGGGCTCGCCGCGCAGATGCACCTCGGGCTCGCGATCCACAACTTCGGCATCCAGGAGTACATGCAGCACGGGCCGCAGACCAACCAGGTGTTCCACCAGACGTTCACGTTCACCGACGGCTACCTGCACCCGGGTGACGAGCCGGGCCTCGGGGTCAGCCTCGACGTCGACGAAGCCGGCAAGTACCCCTACGAGCAGGCGTACCTGCCGTTCAACCGCCTGGCCGACGGCACCGTCCACGACTGGTAGTCCCCGACGCCGTGGCGGGCACGGTGTTGAGCAGGCACGGTGTGAGCAGGCACAGTGGTGGCATGGAGTTCGCCGACGTCGCCCGAGAGCTGCTGCTCGTCGCGCCGCAGGACTTCGTCGCCGAACGCACCGCACGACAACGCGCGGCGCGGAAGGACGACCGTGCCCTCGCCACGGCGATCGGGAAGCTCCGGAAGCCCGCCCCGGCGGCCTGGGTGATCGACCTGCTCGCCCACGACGGTGCCCTCGACGACGCCGTCGACCTCGGACCGGCGCTCCGCAAGGCCCAGGCCGACGCCGACCCCGACGCGATCCGGACCCTCCGCCGGCAGCGCGCCGAGGTCGTCGACGCCCTCGCGCAGGCCGGTGCGGACCTGGCGTCCGACGCCGGACACCCCGTCACCCCGGCGGTGCTCGAGCTGGTCCGGTCGACGATCGAGGCGGCGATGGCAGACCCGCACGCCGGCGCGGCCGTCCGGTCGGGGCTGCTCGTGACGGCGCTCGAGAGCGTGGGGTTCGACGCGGTCGACCTCGACGGGGCGCTCGCGGATCCGGACGCGGTCCCCGATGCCTGGTCCGGCAGCGATGCCCCACCCATCCCCATCTCCCAGGCGAGGGGTGCGCGGAAGGCGAGTCGTGCCTACAGGCCCGCGCAGCGCGATGCTCCGGAACCGGACGCCGAACCCGAACCGAAGCGCGACCCGGCCGCCGACCGGAAGGCCGCGCGCCAGGCCGAGACCGCAGCGCGCACGGAGTCCCGCGACGCCGACGCAGCACTCGACGCCGCCGAGGCCGATCTCGAACAGGCGGAGGAGCGCCGCGCGGAGCTCCAGCGTGCCCTCGAGGAGGCCGAGTCCGAGATCACCACGCTCGAGGCAGCCCGCGAGGAGGCCGAGGCGGCGAGCGACCGGGCGCGCGACGTCCTCCGCGCTGCGCAGGAACACCGCCGGAAGGTCGGCCGCTGAGCCGTCCGGTCGGACCTCATCACCTCGGATGAAAAGCGGCCGAACGGCTCGGTCCCCGTCCGGCGCGGCCCATACGCTCGCGTCATGACCTCCCTCCTCCGCCGGTACCAGCACCTGCTGGCCCCCGCCGCCGGCGCCGTGTACCTCGTGCTCTGGATCGTCGCCGAGGCCGGACGCGCGGGGCTCGCCGACCACGTCGTCGTGGTGTCGGCCTTCGCCGTCGCCATCGGCCTCGCCGCGTGGATGCCCGCGACCGCGCTCGGACTGGTCGTCGGCATCCCGCTCCTGCAGGCGGCCCGGCTGCTCACCCGGCCGACCGACACGACCTGGCCGGAGTACCTGGCGATCGCGATCGTCGTCGGCGTCGTCGGCGCCGGTCGGTCCGATCTGCTCCGCTACCTGGCGGTCCCCGTGCTCCTGCTCGCGAGCGCGGCGGCCGCCTGGGCGATGGCGGTCCCGACCGCTGCCGACCAGGACGTCTGGGGCAGCTGGGTGGGGAACTCCGGCGGGACCCGGTCCGACCTCGTCACGATCACCTTCGCGTTCGTCGGTGTCAGCGGTGTCACCTGGGCGGTCGGCGTGGCCATCGGTGCCGCGTGGCGGATCGGCCTCGCCCGGGTCCGGGTGGTCGAGGCGCAACGCCGCACCGAGGTGACCACGACCGAGCTCCGGGCCGAGCAGGAGCGCGCACGGATCGCCCGCGACGTGCACGACTCGCTCGCCCACTCGCTGGCGGTCGTCGTGTCCCAGGCCCAGGGTGCCGCGGCCATCGCCGTGCGGGACGAACACGCCGCCCGGGCGCTGCAGGACATCGCCGACGTGAGCCGCTCGGCACTGGGTGACGTCCGGGCGCTGGTGGAACGCATCCAGGCGAGCGACGACGCCGACCGTCACGGGCTGGCCGACGTCCCCGACCTGGTGGAGGACATGCGGGAGCTCGGGATGACCGCGACGTTCGAGGAACACGGCGCCGGGGTCCTGCCCGCGGGCAGCGCCAGCGCGGTGCACCGGACCGTGCAGGAGAGCCTGACGAACGTGCTGAAGCACCAGGGGCGGACAGCGACGGCCCGGGTGGCGTTCGACTGGCGCGGCCCGGGGCTCGGCGTCGTCGTGACGTCACGGGGGAGCGAACCCCTCGTCGAGCTCGACGGCGCGGGGTCCGGTGTCGCCGGGATGCAGGAGCGTGCCCGGCTGGCCGGCGGCTGGCTGCGTGCCGGTGTCGGCGACACCCCGGACGAGTGGGTCGTCACCGCGTGGCTGCCGACGACCGCGGCCGTGCCGACCACGGCGACGGCCGACACCGACACCGACACCGACACCGACACCGACACCGACACCGAGGCCGTCCTGTCGGAGCACGTCCGATGAGCGCCGTCCGCGTCGCCGTCGTCGACGACCAGCGACTGTTCGCCACCGGGATGCAGATGCTCGTCGACGCCCAGGACGACATGACCTGTGTCGGGACCGCCGGTGACGGTGCCGCCGCCCTCGAGCTCTGCGCCGCCGAGCACCCCGACGTGCTGCTGCTCGACCTGCGGATGCCGGTCATGAACGGCATCGAGAGCCTGACGCGTCTCGTCGCCTCGACCCAGGACCGCCCGCGGGTCGTCGCGCTCACGACCATCCGCCGCGACGATGCCGTGCTCGCCGCACTCCGCGCCGGCGCCGCCGCGTTCCTGACGAAGGACGCCCTGCCCGACGTCGTCACCGCGACCATCCGCGACGTGCACGCCGGTCGACCGGCACCGACCGAAGCCGAGGCACTCGACCTGCTGCGCGCGCAGGGCACCCCGGCCGTGACCGACCGACGCGACGAGGTCCTCGACGCGCTGACGGCCCGCGAGCGCGAGGTCTTCCTGCTCGTCGCGAAGGGGCTCAGCAACGCCGAGATCGCCGAGTCGGTCTTCCTGAGCGACGCCACCGTGAAGACCCACGTCCGCGCCGTCCTGACGAAGCTCGGACTCCGGAACCGGATCCAGGTCGTCATCACCGCACACGAACGCGGCCTCGTCCGCGCCTAGGGGGAACCATGCAGATCACGAACCGCGTCGCGAAGACCGGCACCGCCGTCGTCGTCCTCGCCGGACTGGCCACCGCCGTCGTCCACGGGTTGCCCGAACGCGCCGACGTCGCGGTCGCCCCCACCGTCGAACAGGACAGCACGGCGTGGGCGATGCCGCTCGACGCCTTCGTCGCGCCGGCCTCGTCGAAGACCACGTACGCCGAGGACCTCGTGGCCCAGCCCTGCCTGCGGAAGGCCGGCATCGACGACCCGGCTCCCTGGGCGACCGCGGCCGGGCTGCAGGCCGACGACGACGCGGCCGACACCGCCGCTCGGGCGAACCCCGCACCCGCACTCGCGACCACCCGGCCCCTCACCGCGGCGCTCGCCGAGACCCGCGGCTACCACGGGCCGTCCGCCGCCGGTGCGAACCAGGAGGGCCTGCGGCAGTGGGGGTACGACCCGGACCGCCAGGCCGCGTTCGCCGCGCTTCCGGACGACGTGGCCGCCCGTTGCTGGAACGCAGCCCGGAAGACCCTCGGCACCACGCTGCGCGGCACCGAGCAGACCGCGTCCGAACTGGCCCAGCGCCTGACGTACCTGGCGGCGCTGGACGCACGCCAGGACGACCCGGTCCGCACGGCCGCGGCCGGGTGGCGCACCTGCATGGCGCCGTCCGGTGTGCCGGACCTGCCGGCGGGTCCGGAGGGCATGCCGACCCCCTCGATGCACGTCAGCGCCCGTGACGGCGACCAGGTCGTCCTGTTCTCGGACGATCCGGGGAGGGCCGAGGTCGCCGTCGCCGGACGGGACGTCGCGTGCCAGGAGTCATCCGGCTACCGCAGCGCGCTGTACGCGGCGGAGTGGGAACGGCTGTTGCACGTCACCGCGACCGACGCGGCCGCGCTCCGGAAGGGCTCGATGCGGCAGCCGCAGGTGGACGCCCGCCTCGACCGGGTGATCGCGCGGCTCGCCCCGGCGGCACCGGGGGACGTCGACTGACGCGGCGGTCGCGGGGAGCGGTCCTGGGGGGAGCGCCCCGCGCCCGCCGCGTGGGGACGACGGACGGGAGGCCCGTGGCAGGACCGCCACGGGCCTCCCGTCCGTCCCGCTGCCCGGGGACGTCGCGTGTCGACCCGTGTCAGCCCGGGACGGCTTCGAGGACCCCGTCGCGTTCGCGGAGCGCGCCGTGCTTCGGGACCCACACCTGCAACTCGTCGACGGTGAAGTGCTCGAGGTCGTCGCGGTGTGCGGCCAGGAACGAGGCGATCCCGGGCTTCATCGGGAACCGCGGGTCGATCCCCTGCACCACGGCGACGACGTCGTCGGCGTCCGGCTCCCAGGTGCCGCGCTCGAAGAAGTACGGCCGCCACGCGACCAGGTTGTACCCGCTGAACAGGACGGTGCCGTCGTCGACGCCACGTGCCCGCAACTCGGCGTCGAGCCGGGCGACACCAGCCGGACGCGCCTGCGCCACCGCGCTGCCGAGCCGGACCACCGGCACGACGGCGAGGGCGAGCACGAGGCAGACCGCCGTGACCCGCAGCGCCCGCTGCCGACGGCTGACGGGCCTGGACGGCCAGCCGGCACGTCCGAGGCCGATGCCGGCGAGGGCGATGAGGAGCGGCATCCACGCGTAGTAGTAGTGCGCGAGTGCGACGTCCGACGCGGTCAGGAAGGCGACCTGCGCACCGAGGCCGATGCCGAGGTAGGCGACGAGCCGGTCGGGTCGGAACACGAACGCCGCGACCAGCCCGATGACCAGCACGAGGACCACCCAGCGGCTGGTGCCCTGCGTGAAGTACACGAAGTTCGCCCACCACGGGGCGAACAGGTACTCGCGACCGAGCAGCTCGATGGAGTGGCCGAGCTCCGCGTGCCCGGTCTGGAACTGCAGCATGTGCACGAAGCCGCGCTCGAAGCCCACGGGCGCGTACAGCAGCACGAACGCGACGACGAACGACCCGGCCGCGATCAGCCCGCCGGTCAACAGGTCCCACCACCGGCGGAACAGGATCGGCAACGCGATGATCGCCACGACGAGCACGGCGGAGGTCATCTTCGACGTCACGGACAGGGCGAGCAGCAGGCCGGACGCAGCGGCCCAGAGCCAGCGTCGGCGGTCGGCGCCGTTCACCCACCGCCACGCGGCGTACAGCGCGGCGACCGCGAAGAACACCATGACCGGTTCGAGCAGCGCCGTGCGGTCCATCCTGGTGGCGACACCGGAGCCCGGGTCACCCCAGGCGATGCCGTTCGCCCGTGGGGTGAGCCACCAGAGGGCGGCGGCGATGAGTGCCGCCCAGTACCCGACCGGACGGCGGAACCACAGGAAGAACAGGAGCCCGGTGCCCAGCGAGGCGGTCGCCGCGACGTAGCGCGGACCGAGCGGCCCCGGAGCGCCGAGGACGACCTCCGCCAGGCCGAACAGGTACTTCGCCGTCGGCGGGTGCTCGAGGTTGCGGATGAAGACGCCGTGCAGGTACTCCCAGCCGGACACCACGTACACGTCCTCGTCGACGTCCACGCGCTGCCGGCCCACGTGCCAGTAGGCGAAGACCACCGCGGCGGCGACGACGACCAGGAACGCGACGATCCGCACGACCCGCGGACGGTCGAGCGTTCGGCGGGCACGGTGGGAGGTGATCACGGTGGACAAGTCTCACACGCGGAGGTCGGCCGCGACGTGAGCCGGTCCCGTCCTGACCGCACCTGCACCCGCGGTCCGACACGCCCGGACCGGTGCTGCTAGACTCAGTCCCTGACTTCGGCGAGGGCTGCGTACGCGCGGCCGTGATCGACGCGGTGGGATACCCGGCAAGACCCTGGGATCGTTCCTCACGCGTGCACGCGTTCGAGTTGCAACACCACAGACCCCCACGATGCCGGCACCCCGGCGTCGTCCCCGACACCAGGAGGCACCATGGCCGACTACACCAAGCTCGCAGCGGAAGTCCGCACCAAGTTCGGCAAGGGCGCTGCTCGCAAGCTCCGCGCGGCCGACAAGATCCCCGCGGTCGTCTACGGCCACGGCACCGAGCCGATGCACATCTCGCTGCCCGGTCACGAGACCATGCTGCTCGTCCGTACCGCCAACGCGGTCGTCGACCTCGACATCGATGGCGCCGCGCAGCTCGCCCTCGTCAAGGACGTCCAGCGTGACCCGGTGCGCCAGATCATCGAGCACATCGACCTCGTGGTCCTCCGCCGCGGCGAGAAGGTCACGGTCGACGTGCCCGTCGTCGTCGAGGGCGAGTCCTTCTCCGGCACCATCCACGTGCAGGACCTCAACACGATCTCGCTGCTCGTGCTCGCCACCGACATCCCGGAGCACGTCTCCGTGAACGTCGAGGGCCTCGAGGACGGCGTGCAGATCCACGCCTCGCAGCTCGAGCTCCCCGAGGGCGCCGAGCTCGAGACCGACCCCGAGGCGCTCGTCGTCGCGATCGTCACCCCGCGTGGCACCGCTGACGACGACGCCGCGGACGAGGCCTCGGCCGAGGCCGGCGCCGAGTCGGGTGCCGAGGGCGCCGCGGACTCCGAGTAACACCCGTTCGAAGACATCTGGTCGACGCTGTGACACTGCGCTCATGAACGGCAGCAGCATCCTGGTGGTGGTCGGGCTCGGGAACCCCGGGCCCGACTACGCCGGCAACCGCCACAACGTCGGCCAGATGGTCCTCGACGAACTCGCTTCCCGCATGGGAGCGTCGTTCAAGAAGCACAAGACGCCGAACCAGGTCGCCGAGGGGCGCCTGGTGCCCGGCGGCACACGACTCGTGCTGGCGAAGCCCGGGTCGTTCATGAACACCTCGGGCGGACCGGTCTCCTCGGTGCTCGGGTTCTACAGCGCCACCCCGGCCGACCTCGTCGTCGTGCACGACGAGCTCGACCTGCCGTTCGACACGGTCCGCCTGAAGGGCAACGGCGGGCACGGCGGGCACAACGGGCTGCGCGACATCATCAAGGCCACCGGCACGAACGAGTTCATGCGCGTCCGGGTCGGCATCGGGCGTCCGCCCGGTCGGCAGGACCCGGCCGACTACGTGCTGCGTGACTTCTCCGCGGCCGAGAAGAAGACGCTGCCGATCCTGCTGGCCGACGCGGCCAACGCGGTGGAAGCGATCGCCGAGGTCGGGCTGCTCGCCGCACAGCAGCGCGTGCACGCTCCGTCCTGAGGGCTCGGCGCTGTTCGCCCGTCGCGCACGCCGCGGCCGGTGTCGGTGGCGGCCGGTACCATCTCCTGAGTGACGATCTCGGGCATCATCCCTGCGCTCTCGCGCGCCTCCGCCTTCGATCGCGTGCTGCGCGCCGCACCGCGCGACGCCGACTTCTCCGTCGTGGACGGCCTGCGCGTGCCGCTGCTCGGCGCGCTGCTCGCCGAGCGCAACGGTCCGCAGTGCGTCCTCGTCATCACGGCGACCGGGCGTGAAGCCGAGGCGGTCCGCGAAGCGTTCGGCAGCTACGTCCCCGACGCCGACGTGCTCGAGTTCCCGGCGTGGGAGACCCTGCCGCACGAACGCCTCAGCCCGAGTGCGCAGACCGTCGGCACGCGCATCGCGACGCTCCGGAAGCTCGCGGCGTGGCAGGCGGCGGACCCGGTCCAGCGTCGCCGGACCATCGTCGTCGCGAGCGTCCGCGCCGCGCTGCAGCCGATCGCGAGCAACCTGACGTCCCTGGCGCCGGTGGTGCTGCGGACCGACTCGCGGGGCAACGACCTGGCGGCGATCGCGTCCCAGCTGGTGGACCTCGCCTACTCCCGCGTCGACCTCGTCACCCGCCGTGGTGAGTTCGCGGTGCGCGGTGGCATCCTCGACGTCTTCCCGCCGACGGCCGACCACCCGGCACGCGTCGACTTCTTCGGCGACGAGATCGAGGCGATCAAGGCGTTCTCGGTCGCCGACCAGCGCACGACAGAGGACGACCTCGGCTCGGTCGAGCTCACCGCCTCGCGCGAACTCCTGCTCAGCGACGACGTCCGGCAGCGGGCGCGCGAGATGCTGCACGAGTTCCCGAACCTGTCCCAGATGCTCGCGAAGATCGCCGAGGGCATCCCGGTCGAGGGCATGGAGTCCCTCGCTCCGGCGCTCGTGCAGGACCTCGTGCCGATGACCTCCTACCTGCCGGACGACGCCACCATCGCGGTGTTCTCGCCCGAGCGGGTGAACGGCCGCGCGAACAGCCTGGCCGAGACGAACACCGAGTTCCTGCAGGCGGCATGGAGCGCAGCGGTCGCGGGTGCCCAGGCCCCGATCGACCTCGACGCCGGCAACTTCCTGACCGTGCAGCAGCTCAAGAACACCCGCGGCCAGCGCACCTGGTGGACGGTGTCGCCGTTCGACTCCGGCCTCGACGAAGGGGACACCGAGCGCGTCCTCACCGACGCCGAGGCCGCTGCCGAGGCCGGTGAGTACATCCGCGTCCGGGCCGAGGCCGTCCCGAGCTTCGCCGGCAGTGCCGACGGGGCGATCGCGCACGTCAAGTCGCTGACCGACGACGGGTGGGCCGTCGTGGTGACCGCGCAGGGCCAGGGCCTCGTGGAGCGTGCGGTGCAGGTGCTCGCCGACGCCGGGGTCGCCGCCCGTGCCGATGCCGTGACCGCGCCGCCCGAGCCCGGCGTCGCCGTCGTGACGACCGCGACCGTCGAGCACGGCTTCGCGATCCCCGACCCCCGCATCGCGGTCCTGAGCGAAGCCGAGTTCTACGGCCGCAGCGTCCAGCAGGGCGCCCGCACCGTCAAGAAGCTCGCGAGCCGGCGCAAGAACGTCGTCGACCCGCTGCAGCTCAAGCCGGGCGACGTCGTCGTGCACGCGACCCACGGCATCGGCAAGTTCGTCGAGCTCGTCAGCCGCGAGGTCTCCAGCGGTGGCCGCAACGCCGTGAAGACGCAGCGCGAGTACCTCGTGCTCGAGTACGCGCCGTCGAAGCGCAACTACCCGGGCGACAAGCTCTTCGTGCCGACCGACCAGCTCGACCAGCTGTCGCGCTACGTCGGTGGTGAGTCCCCGACCCTGTCGAAGATGGGCGGCTCGGACTGGTCCGCCGCCAAGTCGAAGGCCCGCAAGGCCGTCCGCGACATCGCCGTCGACCTGGTCAAGCTGTACTCGGCGCGGATGGCGTCGAAGGGGCACGCGTTCGGCCCGGACACCCCGTGGCAGCGCGAGCTGGAAGAGGCGTTCCCGTTCGCCGAGACCGCCGACCAGCTCACCACGATCGACGAGATCAAGCGCGACATGGAACGCCCGATCCCGATGGACCGCCTGCTGTCCGGCGACGTCGGCTACGGCAAGACCGAGGTCGCGATCCGTGCCGCGTTCAAGGCGGTGCAGGACGGCAAGCAGGTCGTCATGCTCGTCCCGACGACCCTGCTCGTCCGCCAGCACATGGAGACGTTCCAGGAGCGCTTCGCCGGGTTCCCCGTGCACCTGCGCGCCCTGAGCCGGTTCCAGACCGAGAAGGAGTCGAAGGAGACCATCGCCGGGCTCGCCGACGGCACGGTCGACATCGTCATCGCGACCCACCGGATCCTGTCGCAGGGCATCACCTTCAAGGACGTCGGGCTCGTCATCATCGACGAGGAACAGCGGTTCGGCGTCGAGCACAAGGACCAGCTCAAGAAGTTCAAGACGAACGTCGACGTCCTGGCGATGTCGGCGACCCCGATCCCGCGCTCGCTCGAGATGGCGGTCACGGGCATCCGCGAGATGTCGACCCTGGCGACCCCGCCCGAGGACCGCCACCCCATCCTGACCTTCGTCGGGCCGCAGTCCGACCTGCAGGTGGCGGCGGCGATCCGCCGCGAACTGCTGCGCGAGGGCCAGGTGTTCTACGTGCACAACCGCGTGAAGGACATCCAGTCGGTCGCCGCACACCTGGCCGAGATCGTGCCGGACGCCCGCATCGCCGTGGCGCACGGGCAGATGTCGGAGACCACCCTCGAGCAGGTCATGGTCGACTTCTGGGAGCGCCGCTTCGACGTCCTCGTCTCGACGACGATCATCGAGACGGGCCTGGACATCGCGAACGCGAACACGCTCATCATCGACAAGGCCGACAAGTACGGCCTGTCGCAGCTGCACCAGCTGCGCGGTCGTGTCGGCCGGGGGCGGGAGCGCGGGTACGCGTACTTCCTCTACGACTCCGACAAGCCGCTGTCCGAGACCGCGCAGGACCGCCTCGAGACCATCGCCGCGAACAACGAGCTCGGCGCGGGCATGCAGGTCGCCATGAAGGACCTCGAGATCCGCGGGGCCGGCAACCTGCTCGGCGGGGAGCAGTCCGGCCACATCGCGGGCGTCGGGTTCGACCTGTACCTGCGGATGATCGGCGAGGCGGTGTCGCAGTTCCGTGGCGACGTCGCCGAGGGGCAGACCGAGCTCCGGCTCGAGATCCCCGTCGACGCGCACATCCCCGAGGACTACGTCGAATCCGAGCGACTCCGGCTCGAGGCGTACCAGAAGCTCTCGGCGGCCTCGGCCCCGACGGCCCAGCCGAACGCGATCGACATGGTGCTCGACGAGCTCACCGACCGCTACGGGCAGCCGCCGCAGGCCGTGCAGACCCTGGTCGAGGTCTCCCGTCTCCGTCGCATGGCGCAGCAGGTCGGCCTGTCCGACGTCGTGGTGATGGGCTCGAACCTGCGGGTCGCCGGCAAGGAGCTCGCCGACTCGTCGCAGGTGCGGCTCAAGCGCATGTTCCCGGGGGCGCGCTGGTTCCCGCAGCAGAACGCGACGAGCATCCCGATGCCGCGTCCGCACGACCAGGCGCTGCCGGACGATGCCCTCATCCAGTGGGTGGAGAGCATCCTCACCGCCGTGTACGGGGCGACGACCCCGGCCGAGGCGCCGGCCGCGTAGACGCGAGCGGAGACGGCCTGGAGGCACGGTGCGGGCCCGCACCGTGCCTCCAGGCCGTCATCGGCCACGTCCACGGCGCGCACGCTGTTCGCGACGATCCACCGCTCCGCGTCGGCTGCGCCGCGGCCCGCGACCCGCTACTCGGTGTCCTCGGCCTCGGACAGCTCGCGGCGCGCGCGGTACGCCCGCGCCCGCAGGGTGACGACGACCGCCGACGCGACGATGGCGATGCCCGAGCCGACGAGCACGGCGAGGACGCCCTCGTCGAGGATCTCCTCGTTGCGGGCGAACGCCAGCTCGTTCATGAGCAGCGATACCGTGAACCCGATGCCGCCGAGCACGCCGACGGTGATGATCGAGAAGAACGACAGCGACGAGCGGCCGGGCGAGCGGAAGATCCGCGTGGCGATCGTGCCGAACAGCGTGATGCCGATGACCTTGCCGACCGGCAGTGCGAGGACGACCGCCCAGAACGTGGGGGAGAGCTCGCTGATGCCGACCGAGGGGATGATGACGGCGGCCGACGCGAACGCGAACACCGGCAGCACGATGGCGTTCGACCACGGTTCGACGTTCTCGTGCAGGGTGTGGCCCGGGCGTCGGGGCAGCACGAGCCCGAGGGCGACGCCGGCGATCGTGGCGTGCACACCGGAGTGGTAGACGAGCCACCAGGTCAGGAGCCCGACCACGACCATCGCCACGATGACGAGCGTCTGCCCGCTGCGCCCCGGACGGAGCATCCGGCCGAGCAGCCAGAACGCCGCGAGGGTGACGACAGCGCCCGCGAGGGCCAGGAAGTCCGTGTCGTGGGCGAACACCACGGCGATGATGATGATCGCGATGAGGTCGTCGAGCACGGCCAGCGCGAGCAGGAACACCCGGATGCCGCTCGGCAGCCCGCGACCGAACATGGCGAGCACCCCGAGCGCGAACGCGATGTCCGTCGCCGTCGGGATCGGCCAACCGTGCGTGTACTGCGTGCCCGCGGTGACGAGCAGGAAGATGCCGGCCGGGACGAGCACGCCGCCGACCGCCGCGATGGCGGGGATGATCGCGGTCTTGGGGTTCGACAGCTCGCCGTCGACGAGTTCCTGCTTCAGCTCGATCGCGACGAGCAGGAAGAAGACCGCGAGCAGGCCGTCGCTGATCCAGTGTGCGATCGACAGGTCGAGGCCCAGGGCACCGAGCGGCAGGTGCGCGTCGAGCAACCGCTCGAGGCCGGGGCCGATCGGGGAGTTCGCCACGACCAGGCCGAGCACGGCGGCGGTGAGGAGCGCGATGGCGCTGAAGCGGGGGGAGCGGACGAGGGACGACATGGATCTCCGTCTCGAGGGGTCGGGTGAGTGTCCGTCGACCAGACTTCCCGACACACCACGGCCAGTCTACGCGGGTGGCACGATGACCAGATGACCGCCGTACCGGACCTCGTGACCGTCGTCGACCGCCTGCTCGCCGAGGACGGCGGGTGCGTCTGGAACCGGGCGCAGACCCACGCCTCGCTCGCGCGCTACGCCGTCGAGGAGTCGTACGAACTCGTCGACGCCATCGACGACGGCGACCCGGACGACGTCCGCGAGGAACTCGGTGACCTGCTCTACCAGGTGGTCCTGCACGCGGGGATCGCCGCCCGCGCGGGGGACTTCACCCTCGAGGACGTCGCCGCCGGGGTGCGGGACAAGATGACCAGGCGGCACCCGCACGTGTTCGGCGACGAGACGGCGGACACCGTCGAGGACGTCGTGCGGGTCTGGCGTGCGGCCAAGGCTGCCGAGAAGGCGAGCCGGCGGAGTGCGTTCGACGGGGTGCCGCGGGCGATGCCGCCGCTTGAGCGTGCGGTGAAGCTGCTGGAGCGCCTGGAGGAACGTGGGGACGCCGACGCGGTCGTCGCGTCCGTCGTCGGGGCCGGTTCCGGCGTCGGCCTGGAGGCCCGTGGTGCGTCCGCCACGTCCGACGCGCCCGCGGACGACGGGGTGGGGACGGTCGACGCCGAGTGGGGGCGAGCGGTGCTCGGGGAGGTCGCGGCTGCGGCACGACGCGGGGTGGACCCGGTCGCGAGTCTGCGGGCCGCGGTGTCGGCGCTGGAGGAGGCCGGTCGGGCTGTGGAGTGATCCCCGGTCGGCAGATCGCTCCGGGCAGGGGAGAACGGGCGCCCTCCCAACCCGAAAAAGAGAGGGCGCCCGTGAGCGGGCGTCGGCTCCACCAGGGAGAGGGGCCGACAGGGAAGCCCGCTCGAACCGCGGGACGCACTGCAGCACGTCGCCCCGCGAATCGGTCCGGAGCGTGGATCAGGCACGATCCGGACCGAGGTTCTGCATGCAGTATGCCAGTGGGTCGGCATGCGCGCAAGCCGGAGACGCCCGTCTGCCAGAATTGACCCCATGGCAACGACCGTGACGGCACCCCGTGGCATGCGTGACTTCCTCCCGGCGGACAAGGCCCGGCGCGAGCACGTGCTCGGTGTCGTGCGGGACGTCTACTCGCGGCACGGTTTCGACGAGATCGAGACCCCGGTGGTGGAGGACGCTGCGCGGCTGCACTCCGGGCTCGGCGGTGACAACGAGAAGCTGGCGTTCGCGGTGATGAAGCGCGGGCTCACCACCGAGGACCTGCAGGCAGCCGAAGCGCCGCTGGACCTCGCCGACCTCGGTCTCCGGTTCGATCTGACCGTCCCGCTTGCCCGGTTCTACGCCTCGCACCGTGCGGAGCTGCCGTCGGTGTTCCGATCCGTGCAGATCGCGCCGGTCTGGCGTGCCGAGCGCCCGCAGAAGGGTCGCTACCGCCAGTTCGTGCAGTGCGACATCGACATCCTGGGGGAGCCCGGGCAGCTCGCCGAGATCGAGCTCATCCGCGCGACGACCGCGGCCCTCGACGCCCTCGGGGTCAGCGGCACGACGATCCGGATCAACGACCGCCGGATCCTGCTGGCGCTCCTCGCGTCGTGGGGGATCACCGAGCCCGCCGACGCCGACCGTGCGCTCATCACGATCGACAAGCTCGACAAGATCGGTGCGGACGGCGTCGCGGCGGAGCTCCGCGGCACCGTGGGTGCCGACCTGCCCGGGCTCGAGGACACCATCCGCGCGCTCGAGGCCGCCGACTGGACGTCGGTCGAGGGGGCGCCGTGGCTCGACGCCGAGGCCTTCGCCGACCTGCTCCGCCTGCGCGAGGCGCTGCCCGGGGTGGACCTGCGCTTCGACCCGACGCTCGTGCGCGGCATGGGGTACTACACGGGCACGATCTTCGAGGTCGCGCACCCCGACTTCGGCTACAGCCTCGGTGGCGGCGGCCGGTACGACGGGATGATCGGCCGGTTCCTCGGGCAGGACGTCCCCGCGGTCGGGTTCTCGCTCGGGTTCGAGCGGCTCGTCGACCTCGTGACCCTCCCGGAGTCCGCCGAGGCCGACGCCGTCGTGCTCGTGTACGACAAGGACGTCGACCCGGTCCGGCTCGCCGCGCTGAAGACCGAGGCGCTGGCGTCCCACCGACGCGTCCGGCTCGAGCGCCGCACGAAGAACACGAAGAACCTGCTCGCCGGCCTCGCCGCCCAGGGCTTCACGGCGTTCGCCACCGTCTCGGCGGACACCGCGTCGCTCGAGGGCGTCGCGTTCCGCCCGCTCGACTGAGCACCCAGTCCTCGTTCCAGCACGGACTCGTCCACAGCGGGGCGTCACGGCCGACGTCGTGTTCACCTCCGCTCACTAGGATCGACACCGCAATCACCACAACCAATGTGTAGGGAGTACCCCGTGGCCCTGATCGATGCCGTAGGCGCACGCGAAGTCCTCGATTCCCGAGGCAACCCGACGGTCGAGGTCGAGGTCCTCCTCGACGACGGCGTCGTGTCCCGCGCGCTCGTCCCGTCCGGTGCATCCACCGGCGCGTTCGAGGCGTACGAGCTGCGCGACGGCGACGCCTCGCGCTACGGCGGCAAGGGCGTGCTCAAGGCCGTCGACGCCGTCCTCGACGAGATCGGCCCGGCGCTCGAGGGCTTCGACGCCACCGACCAGCGCCTCGTCGACGCCGCGCTCATCGAGCTCGACGGCACCGAGAACAAGTCCCGCCTCGGCGCGAACGCGATCCTCGGTGCCTCGCTCGCCGTGGCCCGTGCCGCAGCCGACTCGGTCGACCTGCCGCTCTTCCGCTACCTCGGCGGCCCGAACGCGCACACGCTGCCCGTCCCGCTGATGAACGTCGTCAACGGTGGTGCCCACGCGGACACCAACGTCGACATCCAGGAGTTCTTCCTGGTGCCGTACGGCGCCGAGTCCTTCTCCGAGGCACTCCGCTGGGGCGTCGAGACCTACCACGCCCTCAAGGGGGAGCTGAAGAAGCAGGGCCTGGCCACCGGCCTCGGCGACGAGGGCGGCTTCGCGCCGGAGCTCGCGTCGAACCGCGCGGCGCTCGACTTCCTGCTCACCGCGATCGAGAAGGCCGGCTACACGCCGGGCAAGGACATCGCCGTCGGCCTCGACGTGGCGTCCACCGAGTTCTTCTCGGACGGCAAGTACCAGTTCGAGGGCAAGCAGCTCTCGAGCCAGGAGTTCACCTCCTACTTCGCCGAGCTCGTCGCGAACTACCCTCTCGTCACCATCGAGGACCCGCTGGCCGAGGACGACTGGGAAGGCTGGTCGCACCTGACCGCCGAGCTCGGCGACAAGGTCCAGATCGTCGGCGACGACCTGTTCGTCACCAACCCGAAGCGTCTGCAGCGGGGCATCGACGAGAAGGCCGCGAACTCGATCCTCGTCAAGGTCAACCAGATCGGCACGCTCACCGAGACGCTCGACGCGGTCTCGCTCGCGCACCGTCACGGCCTGACCTCGATCCTGTCGCACCGCTCCGGCGAGACCGAGGACACCACGATCGCGGACATCGCGGTCGCGGTCGACGGTGGCCAGATCAAGACCGGCGCCCCGGCCCGCTCGGACCGCGTCGCGAAGTACAACCAGCTGCTCCGCATCGAGGAAGAGCTCGGTGACGCCGCGGTGTACGCCGGTCGCTCGGCCTTCCCGCGCGCCGCGTCGCTGTAACCAGCCCGGCCGGCAGTACTCGCACCACCGAGACGCCGTCCTCCTCTGCGAGGACGGCGTCTCGTCGTGTGTGCCTCCCCGGATTGCCGAGCGGTCAGGACGTGCCACGCGCGCCGCGTCGAGTGGTCGTGAGTCGTCGGTTGGCCCGGGCTTGGCCGACAGGACGTGACCACCGGACGTGCGCCGGGCGGTGTGTGGTGACCACTCCAGGTGCGGGACTGCAGGGGCGGGCCGAAGCCGCGCCTCCCGGCTGCCTCGACGTGACGACGCGAGACGCTGAGAGGGCGCCGAACGGCCGCGTGCCGGGCGGCCGGACCGACCGCGCCGGGTTATCGTCGGAGCGTGCCCAGCCAGAAGCCCCGCGTCCGCCGCGTCCCCGTGGCGATGCCCGACGGCAGCACGCCCGCGCAGCCCTGGTACCGCTCGATACACTTCTCCGGGTTCAGCCTGCTCATGCTCGCGATCATCGTGCTCTTCGTGGTGGTGCTCGCGCCGTCGCTCCGGACGCTCATCCAGCAGCAGGAGCAGATCGCCCAGCAGCAGCACGAGGTCGCGAGCCAGAAGGCCGACGTCGCGCAGAAGAAGCAGGATGTCGCACGCTGGGACGACCCGGCGTACATCGAGGCACAAGCCCGCGACCGACTGCTCTACGTGTACCCGGGCGAGGAGAGCTACCTCGTGATGGGCGCCGAGGACGAGGCCGCCGACAAGACCCCCACCACCGACTCGGGCACCCCCGTGAGCGCGAAGGTGCAGACGCCCAAGGTCGACTGGGTGCAGGCGATGCTCTCGTCGGTGCTGCAGTCCGGGCTCACCGACGAGCGGGCAGCCGACCTCGTCGCCCCCGACGTCTCCGGGACCGGCGACAGCAAGTAGTCCCGGACCGCAGGGCGCGGAGCCGTCCGGCCCGACGGTGCGAGGGGTTCCGCTTCTCCGGTAGGCTCACGTTCCCGTGACGACCCCTCCCTTCGACCCGCCCTCCGACCGCGACGTCCAGGTCGTGTCGGCGCAGCTCGGCCGACCGGCACGTGACGTCATCGGGATCGCGGCACGCTGCGTCTGTGGCAACCCCACCGTCGTCTCCACGAAGCCCCGGCTGTCGAACGGCACCCCGTTCCCGACGTTCTACTACCTGTGCCACCCCGCGGCCACCGCTGCGGTCAGCACCCTCGAGGCCAACCAGGTGATGCCCGAGCTGGCAGCCCTGCTCGAGGACCCCGAAGTCGCCGCGCAGTACCGCGCGGCCCACGAGTCCTACCTGGCCGATCGCGAGTCGATCGAACACGTCGACGAGATCGACGGCATCAGCGCCGGTGGCATGCCCACCCGCGTGAAGTGCCTGCACGCCCTCGTCGGCCACGCCCTCGCCGCCGGACCCGGCGTCAACCCCATCGGCGACCTCGCGCTCGAGCGCGCGGACTGGTCGCCCTCCCGGTGTGCATGCCGGGCGTATGATGACGGTGCAGACGCTGGAGTCGGGGCGGGTGGCGGCGAAGTCTGACTCGACTCCCGCACACCCCCATCCAAGGAGATCATCCCCCGTGCCCAAGATCCTCGTCGTCGGCGGCGGTTACGCCGGTTTCTACACCGCATGGAAGCTCGAGAAGCACCTTCGCCAGGGCGAAGCCGAGGTCGTCATGGTGGACCCGCTGCCGTACATGACGTACCAGCCGTTCCTGCCCGAGGTCGCCGCCGGCTCCATCGAGCCGCGTCACGCGGTCGTCGCGCACCGTCGTCACCTCAAGAAGACCCGCGTCGTCACGGCGAAGGTCACCAAGGTCGACCACGCCACCAAGACGGCGACGATCACCCCGACCGAGGGCGAGGCGTGGGAGGAGTCCTACGACCAGATCGTCATGACCGCCGGCGCGGTGTCCCGCACGTTCCCGATCCCGGGCGTCGCGGACGAGGCCATCGGCCTGAAGACCATCGAGGAAGCCGCGTCCATCCGTGACCGCATCCTCAGCAACTTCCACAAGGCGGCGAACCTGCCGGCCGGTCCCGAGCGCGACCGCCTGCTCACCGTCGTCGTCGTCGGTGGTGGCTTCGCCGGCATCGAGGTGTTCGCCGAGCTCCGCTCCTTCGTCACCGACCTGCTGAAGAGCCACCCGCAGCTGTCCTTCGACGACACGCACTTCCACCTGGTCGAGGCGATGGGCCGCATCATGCCCGAGGTCTCGCTCGAGACGTCGCACTGGGTGCTCAAGAACCTCGCCGAGCGTGGCGCGACCGTGCACCTCGAGACCCAGCTGGCCTCGGCCGTGGGTGGCGTCTGCGAGCTCAAGACGAGCGACGGCGCGATCGAGACCATCCCGTCCGACCTCATCATCTGGACCGCCGGCGTCATGGCGAACCCGATGGTCAAGGGCACCGACTTCCCGCTCGAGCAGCGTGGCCGCATCCGCGTGCAGCCCGACCTGCGCGTGGTCGACGACAACGGCGTGATCGCCGACGCATGGGCCTGCGGCGACGTCGCAGCCGTGCCGGACCTGACCGGCGGCGGTGTCGGCGGGTTCTGCGTGCCGAACGCCCAGCACGCCGTGCGCCAGGCCAAGCAGCTCGCGAAGAACGTCGTCGCGACCATCCGTGGCGAGGCGACGACCGACTACAAGCACGAGAACCTCGGTGCCGTCGCGGGTCTCGGCCTGGGCACCGGCGTGTTCCAGTCCGGCAAGTTCGCCATGAAGGGCTTCCTGGCCTGGGGTGCACACCGCGGCTACCACGGCCTGGCCATGCCGTCGTGGGAGCGCAAGTGGCGCGTCATCGGCGACTGGGTCGGTGGCTTCTTCCTGGGCCGCGACATCGTGTCGCTCGACGACCGCGAGACCCCGCGTGCCGCGTTCGAGGCGTTCGCGTCCCGTCCGAAGCCCGCTGCCGAGGCCCCGGCCGCGCCCGCCGCAGCCCCGGCTCCGGAAGAGGGCAAGGTCGCCGGTGCCGCCGGCCCCGTGTACGGCGAGCCCGCGAAGGACGTCTCCAACGCGGCCGAGCCGGTGACGGCCCCGGCCGACGCCAAGTAGCACCACTCGTCACGAAGGCGGTCACCCGCGAAGGGTGGCCGCCTTCGTGCATCGGTAGGCTGTTGCGGCCCGCCCCCGTGGCCCAATCGGTAGAGGCATGCGACTTAAAATCGCCGAGTTGTGGGTTCGAGTCCCACCGGGGGTACCGCCGAGACTCGGCCGAGCGGACAGTTCGCGCCGGTCACGACGCGAGTTCTGTCCGCACCACCGAGACTCGGCGGCCGTGCGAGACCAGACCCCGCGGAACCCGCAGGCCCAGTAGCATCGACGATCGTGGTCGGACTCGGAAGCGCACTCGCCAACCTGCAGAACGCCCTCCGCCGACCGGAGGCCCACGTCGAGGTCGTCGACGGCGAGAGCGTCCCGGTCGGCATGCTCCTGGGCACCCTCGGAGCCCTGCTCCTGGACGCCGGCAGCTCCGTGACCGACGTCCGGTCGGCGCTCGAGAAGGCCCGTGACGCCGCCGGGGTCGGACCGACGCTCGCGATCGGCGTCCTGCCCGCCCTGGTGATGGTGAGCGAGGTCTCCACGGGCGCCGCCACGATCGTCAACGCCGAGGGCGTCGAACTGTCCTCCCGCCAGGCCGCCCGCGCCAACCGCGTCGTGCTCGGGCTCGAGAGCGGCTCCATCGCCCTCGCCGAGATCCCCGCCCGCGTCCGGGCCATCCGCGCCGGTACCGTCCCGCCGCCCGCCCTGCCGTGGATCCTCGGCAACGCCCTGACCTCGGCCGGCCTGGCCGTCGTCTTCCGCTGCCCCTGGTGGGCGATCGTCCTGGCGCTCGTCGTCGGCGGTCTGGTCGGCGTGATCGGACTGGTACTCCGGCGGTTCCGCGAAGCCGTGGCGATCATCCCGTTCCTGGCCGCGTTCGTGTCGACGGCGATCGTCGGCCTCGTCGCCGCGGGCACCGGGTTCGAGCAGGTCCCGCTCTTCGCGGTCTGCGCCCCGGTCGCGGTCTTCGTCCCCGGCGCGCTCATCACCAACGCGTTGCTCGAACTCACCGCCGCGGACATCGTCACCGGGTCGTCGCGGCTGGTCCAGGGGCTCATCATGCTCGGCTTCATGGCCGCCGGCATCGCGTCCGGCAGCGCCCTGACCGGGTTGCACGTCGACCCGTCGTCGGCCGCGCTCGTCGGCGAGGTCGCGGGGGTCGGCACGGACCTGGCCGGCTGGGAGTCCGTGCCGGCGTACTGGGTGTCGTGGGTGGCCGTCGTGGTGCTCGCGGTCGGGCTCGGTCTGGTGTTCCGGTCCGGGTGGCGCCTGACGCTCGTGTCGGTGGCGGTCATGGTCACCGCCTACGCCGTGGTGAGCACGACGACGCCGCTCTGGGGCAGCGTCGTCGCGACCGGGGCCGCAGCGGCGCTGCTGTTCGTCGCGACCCGGTTGCTCGAGCGGCTCGTGCCGGCGATCCCGGCGACGGTGTCGTTCTTCCCGGCGTTCCTGCTGCTCGTGCCGGGGACGGTCGGGCTGGTGGCGGTGGCCACCTTCGATCCGGAGGCGCTCGCGACCCCGCTCGCGACCTTCGTCAGCCTGTGCATCGGGACGAAGATCGGCGGGCTCCTGCCCGGCCTCTTCGCCCGCAACGCGCCCCGGCGCGCGGTGGACGCGACCAGCTGACGACCTGGAGGCCCGTGGCGGCGCCGCCACGCGCCTCCAGGCCGTCACCGGTCGCGTTCCGGGCCCGCTACGGCTCGATCAGCCGGCCGGCTGCCGCATCCGCCGCGGCCGTGTCCTTCGCCAGGTAGTGCACCTTCTTGCCGGTGGCGTTGTAGGGGACGTCCGTGACGAAGCGGTACCGCCGCGGACGCTTGTACCGGGCGAGGCCCGGGTGGGAGCCGGTCCACTCCTCGAGCGCGGCCGCTGCCTCGGCGTCGTCGGCCGGCAGTCGGTCGCCGGCACGGACGACGTACGCCGTGACGACCTCGCCCCACCGCGGGTCCGGCACGCCCACCACGATGGAGTCGGCGACCCCGGGGTGCTCCTGCAACACCGCCTCGACCTGGACGGGGTGCACGTTCTCGCCGCCGGAGATCACCATGTCGTCCTTGCGACCCACGATCGTGACCCGCTCGTGCTCGTCCCACGTGGCGAGGTCACCGGGGTAGAACCAGCCGTTCGCGAACTTCTCGGCCTCGAGCCCGGGGTTCCGGTACGAGTAGCCGGACTTCACGGTGCGCACGGCGAACTCGCCGATCTCGGTTCCGTCCTTCGCCACCGTGTCGGTCGGGTCGGCCAGGCGGTCCTCGTGCACGCGGACGACGGCGACGTCGTCGTCGGTCGATGCGCGACCGGTGGAACCGGCGCCGTCCGGGAAGTCCTCCGGGCGCAGGAACGTGTTCCAGAAGGTCTCGGTGGTGCCGTAGCCGTTGAAGATCCGCGGCGACAGCAGCTCCTGGTACCGCAGTGCCGCGGCTCGGTCGAGCGGTGCGCCCATCGTGACGATGCCGTTGAGACTCGACAGGTCCCGCGCCCGGCGTTCCTGCGCATCGGCGAGCTGCACCAGGTTCGGCGGAGCGCCGATCAGGAACGTCAGGCGTTCGGACTCGACCAGGTCGAGCACCCGGTCGGCGTCGAAGTGCCGCAGCGTCGTGAGTTCCGCGCCGACGTAGAACACCGGGTTCGGGCCGCCCGAGTACAGGCCGCCGCGGTGGAACAGCGGCGACATGTTGAGCGTCTTGTCGAACGGACTGAGCGGGAAGTGCATGACCACGTCGTGCGCGCTGAGCACCTCGACCAGACTCGGCAGCGGGACGGGCTTCGGCCGACCGGTGGTGCCCGAGGTGTAGAGCCGGGTGGACTCGTCGTAGGTGCTGCGCGGACCGATCGCCGCGAGTTCCTCGGGGGAGACGGGCTCGGACACGAGCAGCTCGGCGAACCGGTCGTGGTCGCCACCGACCGGGACGACCTGGTCCGGCCGGTGCGGCGACGACCCCAGCGCAGCGGCGATCGCACTCGTCCGCTCGGTGTCGTGCACCAGGACGGCGGGTGCGGAGTCCTCGATGATGAACGCGACCTCGTCCGGGGCGAGCCGGAAGTTCGTCGGCGAGAACACCGCGCCGATGCGGTGGCAGGCCAGGTAGAGCATCGCGAACTCGGGTGTGTTGAACAGCTCGACCATCACGACCGAACCCCGTCCGCCACCGTGCCGGACGAGCCACCCGGCGATCCGGTCGACGACGTCGCCGAGCTCGGCGTAGGTCCACGAGCGGTCCGTCTCCGGCTCGCGCAGCGCGGGTCGGCCGGCGAAGCGGCGGGTGTTGCGGGCGAAGCCGTTGGCGTAGGTGAAGCTGCCCTCGAACACCTCGCGGAAGCGCGTCGCGTCGTAGTCGGACCGGGTGTCCGTGTCGGGGTGGCTGTCGGGTCGGGTGTCGGTCATCATCGCTCCTGCCGCGGTCGTGCGGTGCACACCGACTGTCCTGCGCGGGCACCGGTCACGAGGCGCCGCTGCTCCGCTGGTCCGGTGCGGCGTGGTCGTCCGATCGTCACACTAGCCCGCTGTCCGCGAACCGGCCCGGATGTGCGTCTTCTGTCCCGGGGCGGTGCGGAGCGCCGCTCTGGAGGCCCGGCTCGGCTCAGACGCGTGCCGCACGCCGGTCGGTGCGCAGCCAGACCAGGGCCGCGATCGCGGCCACCACACAGGCCGCGGCGATCCCGACGAGCAGGGCCGGTGCGGCGTGCGTGCCGGTCGTCCCCGAGTAGACCGCCGTGGTCAGCGCCACGGCGACCACCGCGAGCGCGACGTACCGACCGCGGGAGGCGGCGAGCAGCGCGCTGCCGGCGGACCCCGCGACGGGCAGCAGGGTCGCGACCACGGCGCCGAGGCCACCGACGCACAGGGTGATGGCGAACTCCGACCCGAGCGACACCCAGAAACCTCCGCCGGCGAGCAGGCTGTGCAGCACCCAGCCGGCCGCGGCGAGGCCGAGCAGGGCCAGCACCCGCCAGGTCGCACCCCGGGCGCTCGTGGCGATCCCGGTGCCGAGGCGGAGCGGGCCGGTCCCCAGTCCGGGGCGGCCGGACGGCACGAGGACGACACCGACGATGAGGGCGGGGGAGAGGTCGGCCGCACGGGTGACGCCGCACGCCACGAGCGCTGCGAGGACGAGCCACGGCGACACCCGGAACCCGACGGCGCGGTGATCGCTGCCGGCTGCCCACCGCGTGGCGAACACGACGGCGGCGGTCAGGACACCGGTGCCGGCGAGGACGGCGATCGCCAGACGGGCGTACCGGGCCTCGAGCTCGACGCCGACCCCGAGCAGGGTGCACAGCGCCGCGACGGACACCGCGATGGCGATGGACGCCCAGGTCGGCAGGACGTCGTCGCCCCGTGTGCGGTCCGACCGCGAGCGGTTGCGTCCGAGCAGCGCCGCGAACGGCGAGCGGAGGCGGCCGCGGGTGACCGCGGCCACGAGGGCGAGCGGCGCGGCGATGAGCAGGAGGAACCCGGCGGCGACGGCGGTGGCGACCAGGACGGTCCGCCACGAGAACGCGGCCTGGATGGTCGGGACGGTGCGGTCGTAGGTGGTCGCCGCGGTCCAGTCGCCCGCGGGTCCGGACCAGTCGGGGTGGCCTCCGGTGCTGCCGACGCCGGCCGGGGTGCTGCCGGTGCCGGTGCCGGTGCCAGTGCCAGTGCCAGTGCCGGTGCCGTCGCCGTTGCTGGACCCGTTGCCGTTGCCGTTGCCGGTGCCTGCTGCGCCGCCGTCGTCGTGGCCGGCGGCATTCGTGCCGTTGGCGTTGCCGGTTCCGCCGTGGCCGGTCGTGCCGGGGGTGCCCGCCGTCGCGCTGGACCCCGGCGTCGACGTGCCCGGTGTCCCCGGGGTGTCCGTGGCGGCCGGCGTCGGTGCTGCGGTCGGGGTCGTGGTGGTGGCCCGCACCGTGACCCGCACGGCGGCCGACGACCGGGAGTAGTTGCCCGCGACGTCGTGCTGCGTCGCGGTGAGCTTGTGCCCGCCGGCGCGCAACGTCGACCCCGCGGTGGAGCACGACCACGAGGCGTCCGACCCCACCACCGCGCCGCACACCGGCGCACGGTCGACGTACACGGTCACGCGGGCGCCGGGTTCACCGGTCCCGGCCACCGTCGTCGAGCGGGTGCCGATGCGCTGGCCGTCGTCCGGCGTCGTGATGCGCGGGGCGGCCGGCGCCGTGCGGTCGACCGTGACCGTCACGGGAGCGGAGGCCGCGCTCCGCAGGTCGGACCGGTACCCGTCGGCCGTGCTGGCGGTCTGCGACGCCGTGACGGTGAACCGACCGTCGGCCCGGGTCCCCAGGGCGGCGACCCAGCGGCCGTCTGCGCCGACCCGGGCGGTCTGCTGGGCCGAGGACCCGGACACCGAGAGCGTCACGGTCGATCCGGGGTACCCCGTGCCGGAGACCGTCCCGCCGGTGGGCCCGGCGGACGCGAGGGTCGGCGGGACGATGACGTCCGACGCCGGTGCGCTCGCGACGGGCAGTGCGGCGGTGAGGTCGCGCACCGTGAACACCTGGTGCGGACCGGAGCGGACGGTTCCGAGGCAGGCCCACGATCCGTTCGGGTCGACCCGGGTCGTGCACCCGGACGAACCCGTCGCGCCCGGGCCCGTCACCCGGACCGCGTGCCCGGGGGTACCGGTGCCGTGGAAGCGCGTCGTCCCCGTCGTGACGTCACCCGGATCGGCGATCGTGGGCCGCACGGCGGGACGGGTGGGTGTGGGCGTCGGAGCGCCCGGACGGCCGGTGTTCGGCGGGGCGATCTCGCTCGTCCCGGGCGTGGCGGTGGGAGCGGCGGCAGCCGGGGCTGCCGGGGCGTCCGCAGCGGCCGCGACGACCGACGGGCCACCCGCGGCGACCGCGACGGCCGGGGCTGCCGCGGCGCCGAGCAGGGCGGCGACGAGGACCGTCGTCGCCGCTGCGAGCAGGGCGAAGCGGGGACGACGACGAGGGCTGTCGCCCCCGACAGCCCCCTCTTCCACGTTCTCCCCGCTCGTGTTCACCGGACCCATCCCACGGGATCGGCGGCCTCCGGTCAATACACCTCGCGGATGAGGTTCGGTATCGGGCCGCAGTCCGGGAGCCCGGTGTGCGTGACTCGGGAATCGGCCGTGAACACTGCTCGAGGAACAGAGCATGCTCAGCGCGTCGATAGACTTCACGATGGCCGTTCAGGCCAACGCAGCACCGCGGATCCCGACGCGCAAAGGAGTACGCCCGCATGGACACCGGACTCGTCACGACGCTCATCGTCGTCGGAGTGGTGGTGGTCGTCCTGGTGATCATCGGGATCTACCTCTGGGTGACGTACAACTCCCTCGTCACGCTCAAGGTCCGGGTCGACGAGGCCTGGAGCGACATCTCGGTGCAGCTGAAGCGCCGCGCCGACCTCATCCCCACCATCGTGGACACGGTCAAGGGGTACGCCACGCACGAGAAGGCGGTCTTCGACGACGTGACGAAGGCCCGCGCCGAGACCCTGTCCGCCGGTGACGCCGACACGGCCTCCACCGCCGAGGGGCACATGCAGAAGGCGCTGAAGAGCGTGTTCGCGGTGGCCGAGGGGTACCCGCAGCTGCAGTCGAGCCAGAACTTCCTGCAGCTGCAGTCCGAGCTCGTCGACACCGAGGACAAGATCCAGGCCGCCCGCCGGTTCTACAACGGCGGAGTGCGTGAGCTGAACACGAAGATCCGGGTGTTCCCGAACTCCACGTTCGCGAAGAACCGCGGCTTCTCCGAGGCACCGTTCTTCGAGACGAACGAGCCGGCGGCCATCGCCGAGCCGCCGCGCGTCCAGTTCTGACCACAGCGTCGGATCCGACGTGTACAGCGCCATCGCGCGGAACAAGCGCAACACCGTGGTCATCGTCCTGGTGTTCCTGCTGATCATCGGCGCGCTCGGGTTCCTCGGCGGGTACCTCGCCGGCAACGTCTCGATCGGCTTCATCGTCCTCGTGGTCGCCCTCGGGTACGCGGTGCTGCAGTACTTCCTGGCGGCACGGCAGGCCACCGCGATCGCCGGTGGGGTCGAGATCGACCGCGTCTCCGAACCACGGCTGTGGCGGACCGTCGAGAACCTCGCCATCGCGACCGGCATGCCGATGCCCCGGGTGTTCGTCATCCCCGACCCCGCGCCGAACGCCTTCGCCACCGGGCGTGACCCCGAGCACGCGGTGGTGGCGGCGACGACGGGGCTGCTCGAGCTCATGGACGACCAGGAGCTGCAGGGCGTGATGGCGCACGAGCTCGGACACGTCCGGAACTACGACATCCGGGTGTCGACGATGGTCTTCGGTCTCGTCGTGGCCGTCGGGCTCATCGCCGACGTCCTGCTCCGCATCTCGATCTTCAGCGGTCTGTCCGGCGGGCGGAACCGCAATTCGGACAACGGTGGCAGCGCCAACCCGGTGCTGCTCATCGCCGGGATCGTCGCCGTCATCGTGGCCCCGATCGCGGCGGCCGGCGTCCAGGCGGCGGTGTCCCGGCAGCGCGAGTACCTGGCCGACGCGACGGGCGCGATGACGACCCGTCACCCGGAGGGCCTGGCGCGGGCCCTCGAGAAGCTCGGTGCGTACGGTCGGCCGACGCAGACGCAGAACTCCTCGATGGCACACCTGTGGATCGCCGACCCGATGCGCCCGGGCGTGATGGACCGGCTGTTCTCGACACACCCGCCGCTGCCCGACCGCATCGCGCGGTTGCGGGCGAACGCCGACCGGTTCTGAGGGGTCAACCGACGCCGTCGGCGGCCGAGTCGTCGGCCGACTCGGCCGACTCGACCGGTTCGGGGGCGTCCGCGTCGTCAGCGGACTCGTGCGGCACCAGGGGTACTCCGAGGGCTCCGGCGACGGCCGCAGCAGCGGTGCCGCGGTCGGTCACCTCGATCGCGCCGAGGCCCTGCCAGCTCGCGGTCCGTCGCAGTGTGTCGGCGAGACGCTCGGGGTCCAGGTGCTCGCCCGGTTCCTGCCACGCGGTCCGGACGCGGAGCACGCCGCGCTGCCGGTCGCTCTTCAGGTCGATGCGGCCGACGAGCCGGTCGTCCTGCAGCACCGGCAGCACGTAGTAGCCGAACACCCGCTTCGGGGCGGGCGTGTAGATCTCGATCCGGTAGTGGAAGCCGTACATCCGCTCGGCCCGCCGCCGGAACCAGACGACCGGGTCGAAGGGGCTCAGCACCGCGTCCGTGGGCATCTGCCGGGGGACCCGAGCGCCCGCGTGCAGCCACGCCCGCTCACCCCAGCCCTCGACCCGCACCGGCAGGAGCTCGCCGGTGTCGGTGAGCTCGGCGATCGCGGTGGCCGTGTCGTCGGAGCGCAGCCGGTAGTAGTCCGCGATGTCCGCTCGGGTCCCGATGCCGAGTGCGCGTGTGGCCTGGCGCACGAGTTCGAGCACGGCGTCGGCACGCGGCGGGGCGGTCTCGAGGAAGCCTGCGGGCAGCACCTGCTCCGGCAGGGCGTACACCCGCTCGAAACCGGCTCGTCCGGCGCTCACCGCCTCGCCCCAGCGGAACATCTGCTCGAGCCCGAGCTTCACGTCGCTCCACCCCCACCAGGGGCCGCGCCGAACGTTCGACTCGTGCTCCACCGCGCTCGCCCGCATCGGCCCCTCGGCTCGGAGCAGTGCGTGCAGTTCGCGCCGGACGGCAGCGGTCCGGGTGACGCCGTCGACCCTGGTCGGGCCGGCGTCACGCTCCCGCAGGGCGTCCATCCGCCACCGGAACAGCCGCAGGTCGTCGCGGGGGATGAACGCCGCCTCGTGCGCCCAGTACTCGGTGTACGGACCCGAGCGTCCGAGCGTCAGCCGGTCGAGCGTCGCCCGGTCGTAGGCGCCGAGCCGGGCGAAGAGCGGCAGGTAGTGGCTGCGTTCGAACACGTTGACGGAGTCGATCTGCAGCAGCCCGAGCCGGCCGATCGCGGCGTTCAGCGCACGCGTCGAGACGGGTTCGGCGGGTGGTCGTCCGAACCCCTGCGCGGCGAGTGCGACCCGGCGGGCCTCGGCGGCGGAGAGCGTCGACCTGGGCATGCCGCGACGCTACCGAACCCCGCCGACATGAGGGTCCACGAACGTATGCCGTATCTGGCACCTGACGGGAAGCACATCGCTACACTCGGGCGCATGGCATGGGGAAGAAAGCAGACACACCCCGACCCCGTGGTCGAGGAATCCGTCCCGGTCGGCGTGCGCATCGCCGGTGCGTGGTCGTGGCGGGCGCTCGTCGTCGTGGGCGTGATCGCCGTCTTCATCTGGCTCGTCACGGTCTTCAGCGAGATCCTCATCCCGTTCCTGGTCGGCATCGTGGTCTCGGCGCTCCTCGTCCCCATCTCGAACTGGTTGCAGCGGCACCACGTGCCCAAGTGGCTCGCCGTCGTGATGAGCCTGCTCGGCGGCATCGCGGCGCTCGGTGGCCTGATCTGGCTCGTCGTCGACCAGATCATCGCGTCCTACCCGTCCCTGCGTGACCGGACGGTCGACCAGTACGCGAACATCAAGGACTTCGTCCTGAGCTCCGGGTTCGGCATCAGCCAGTCCGACGTCAACGGCTGGCTCGACGACGGCACGAAGTGGCTGCAGGACAACTCCGCGTCGATCCTGTCCGGGGTCGCCAGCGCGGGTTCGGGCGCCACGCACGCCTTCGAGGCGCTCTTCATCATCCTGTTCACCACGATCTTCCTGCTGATCGACGGCAAGAACGTCTGGCGCTGGTCCGTCCGGCTGTTCCCGAAGAAGGCGCGCGCTGCGGTCGACGGCGCCGGTGTCGCCGGCTGGATCACCCTGACGAGCTTCATCCGCGTGCAGATCTTCGTCGCGTTCGTCGACGCGGTCGGCATCGGTCTGGGGTCCTTCATCGTCGGGCTCTTCTTCGGCGGCATGCCGCTGGTCATCCCGATCGCAGCCTTCGTGTTCCTCGGTGCGTTCATCCCGGTCGTCGGTGCCATCGTCACCGGCTTCCTGGCGGTGTTCGTCGCGCTGATCTTCAACGGTCCCCTCGCGGCTGTCCTGGTGCTCGGGGTCGTGCTGCTGGTCCAGCAGATCGAGGGCCACATCCTGCAGCCGCTCGTCATGGGCAACGCGGTCAAGGTCCACCCGCTGGCGGTCGTCCTCGGCGTCACCGCGGCCTCCGGTCTCGCCGGCATCGCCGGAGCGTTCTTCGCCGTCCCGCTGATCGCGACGCTGAACGCCATGGTCACCACCATCGCGAGCGGACGCTGGCGGCGGCTCGACTCCGACCACGTCCTCGAAGCGACGCCGAAGCGCGGGCAGCACGGGCAGATCCAGTTGCTCCGACGCCGTCGGCACAAGGTCGGCGACGACGTGCCGGCACCGGGCGTCGACTCGGGTCCCTCGGCCGAAGAAGACACCGCCAGCACCAACTGAGCGTCACACGAGTTCGCCGCGGGGGCCGTGAGCGACGATGATGGGGGAGTGACCGACACCAGCGCCTCCCCGCACACGCTCACCGCGATCCCGACCCTCGCGGACATCGAGGCGGCGCGCGAGACCATCAAGGGTGTCGCACGCGTCACCCCGATGGAGACGTCGCAGTTCCTCGCCGAGCTGCTCGGGTCGCCGGTGCACCTGAAGTGCGAGAACCTGCAGCGCACGGGTGCCTACAAGGTGCGCGGTGCCTACAACCGCCTGTCGACCCTGTCCGCCGAGCAGCGTGCCAAGGGCGTCGTCGCCGCGAGCGCCGGCAACCACGCGCAGGGTGTCGCCCTCGCCGCCCGCGAGCTCGGCATCCCCGCGACGATCTTCACGCCGGTCGGCGTCGCCCTGCCCAAGCTGCAGGCCACCCGCCACTACGGTGCCGACGTCGTGCTGCGGGGCCACTCCGTGGAAGAGGCGCTGAGCGCCGCGAAGGACTTCGCCGCCCACACCGGCGCCGTGTTCATCCCGCCGTTCGACCACCCGGCCGTGATCGCCGGGCAGGGCACGCTCGGCCTCGAGATCATCGACCAGGTGCCGGACGTCGACACCGTCGTCGTGCCGATCGGTGGCGGCGGCGTCATCTCCGGCATCGCGCTCGCCGTGAAGGGCATGGCCGAGCGGCTCGGACGGCAGATCCGGGTCATCGGTGTGCAGGCGGAGAACGCTGCGGCCTACCCGTCGTCGATCACCGCCGGCGAGCCCGTCACCATCACCACGAAGCCGACCATCTCCGACGGCATCGCGGTGGCGCGCCCCGGCGACCTGAACTTCCCGATCATCCGCGACCTGGTGGACGACATCGTCACCGTCTCGGACGACGACACCGCTCGCGCACTGCTCGTCCTGCTCGAGCGCGCCAAGCTCGTGGTCGAGGCAGCGGGGGCCGTCGGCGTCGCCGCGATCATGTCCGGTGCCGTCCGCGACACCGGCCGCACCGTGGTGCTGCTGAGCGGCGGCAACATCGACCCGCTCATGATGGAACGCGTGATCACCCGCGGGCTCGTGGCGGCCTCGCGCTACATCGGGATCCGCATCATGCTGCCGGACCGTCCGGGTCAGCTCGCCCGCGTCGCGCAGGTCATCTCGGACGCCGGTGCGAACGTGGTCGAGGTGCTGCACACCCGCCACGGCCAGGGCCTGGTCATCAACGAGGTCGCGCTGGACCTGTCGATCGAGGCGCGCGGCCCCGAGCACGCGCAGGAGGTCATCCAGCGCCTGCACGAGGTCGGCTTCCGCCCGGAGCTCCTGGAGCACTAGTCCGCGACGGGCTCTGACGCGACGATGTCGCTGTCGTCCGAGGGCGTTCCTGTCGCTGGTGCGGGTGTGCAATTGTCGCGGCCGTGTGCAAGCGACTCTGTCGTTGTCGTACGACAACGACGGTGTCGTTCTGCGTCCGCCCCGCGGCGGCGCGACCAGCGGACAGACAGGAGGCCCGTGGCGGTGTCGCCACGGGCCTCCTGTCTGCAGTGGGCCGGGTCTACGGCTCGTAACGCTCGATCTTGACGACCTCGACGGCGATCTCCTTGCCGTTCGGCGCCGTGTACGTGGCCTTGTCGCCGGCCTTGAGGCCGACGATGGCCGCACCGACGGGGCTGACGGGGCTGTAGACCGTCAGGTCCGAGCCCTCGGCGACGATCTCGCGGCTGCCGACCAGGAAGGTGGACTCGTCGCCGGCGATGACCGCCGTGACGACGGTGCCCGGCTCGACCGTCCCGTCGAACTCCGCCTCGCTGACGGTGGCGTGCTTGAGGAGCTCGGTGAGGACGCGGATGCGGGCCTCGATCTTGCCCTGCTCGTCCTTCGCGGCGTGGTAGCCGCCGTTCTCCTTGAGGTCGCCCTCTTCGCGAGCGGCCTCGATGCGGCGCGCGATCTCGGCACGGCCCTCGCCGCTCAGCTCGTCGAGCTCCGCCTTGAGACGGTCGTGCGCCTCCTGGGTCAGCCAGGTGACCTGCGTGTCGTTGCTCATGTTCTGTCCCTTCGACCATGAAAAAACGAGACCGGCCGAGTGGTCGGTCTCGAGAGGCGAATCAGGACAGTCTAGGGAATCCAGCAGTCGTGGATCAAGCCGGTAACGCCCCGCGTCGTCGTGGTGACCTGCGTGGAGATGCTCCGGCTGCGCTGTTCGGACGCCGGGACGGTGATCTCCTTCCAGCCCACGATCGAGTAGCTCTTGTCGAGGACCTGCACGGCGCACTTCGCCTCGACGCCCGGGTCGACGGACACCTGCGAGTGGACGACGGTGCTGTGCTCGGACAGCACCTCGTACCCGATGACGTCCTGGTCGAGGCCGCGGTCGGACTGGTCGAGCCCGGCCCAGATCACCCACGCACCGAAGACCACGACGACCGCGATGGCCGCGACGATCGCGAAGAGGCGGCTGCGGCGCTTGCGGGCCGGGGTGCGGCCGTAGCGCTCGTCGAGGGTGGCGGTCTGGGTCTGTTCGGACAGTTCGGGGCTCCCGGGGTGGATATCCTGATCCCAGGGTAGTTCACGCGATGCTGTGCGCTGCCCGCGTCCGACGCCGCTCACCCGCAGTGAGGAACCCCACGTGCCCTACCGTCTGCTGGCCGTCCACGCCCACCCCGACGACGAGTCGAGCAAGGGTGCCGCGACCGCCGCGAAGTACGTGGCCGACGGGCACCAGGTGCTCGTCGTGTCCTGCACCGGTGGCGAGGCCGGCGACATCCTGAACGACCAGCTCGGTGAGCCGGCGACGAGCCGTGCCCACCGTGACATGGCCGGGTACCGCCGCACCGAGATGGCCGCGGCGCAGCAGGCGCTCGGCATCGACCACGTGTGGCTCGGCTACCACGACTCGGGCCTGCCCGACGCCGAGAAGGGCGAGACGGTCCGGCCGGGCACGTTCTCCACGGTGCCGCTCGAGTACAGCACCGAGGCCCTCGTCCGCGTGATCCGCCGGTTCCGCCCGCACGTGCTCGTCACCTACGACGAGAACGGCGGCTACCCGCACCCCGACCACATCCGCACGCACGAGGTCTCGATGGCCGCGTGGTCCGCCGCCGCCGACCCGTCGGCGTACCCGTCCGCTGGTGCCCCGTGGTCGATCGCGAAGCTCTACTACGAGCGCACGATGAACCCGCGCCGCTTCAGCACGATCTTCGAAGCCCTGCAGGAGCGCGACCCGGACAGCCCCGCGATCGAGCAGCTGCGCGAGTGGGTCGAGCGGTTCGCCGACCGGCCCGACCTCGCCACCACCCACGTCGACGTGCACGAGTACTTCGACCAGCGTGACGCCGCACTCCGCGCGCACGCCAGCCAGGTCGCACCGGACAGCGCCTTCTTCTACTGGCCGAACGACCTCCTCGCGACGGTGTGGCCGACCGAGGACTACCAGCTCGTGGAGGCACGCGTGCCGACCGAGCTCCCGGAGACCGACCTGTTCGCCGGGATCCCAGCCGACAAGGAACCGACCTCGTGAGCACCATCGCGGCGGCACTCGCCGCCACCCCCAGTCCCAGCCCCTCGGTCGTCCCCGACGTCGACGTCACCCCGGGTGTCGTCGGGTTCATCGCGATCGCACTCGTCGCGATCGTGACGATCCTGCTCGTGGTGGACATGACCCGACGCATCCGCCGGACCCGCTACCGCGCCGAGGTGCGTGAGCGGCTCGAAGCCGAGGCGAACGGCACCGCGGGCGACGGCACCGCGACGGACGAGCCGGAGCGGCGGGCGGCCGAGGACGGCCGGGCCGACGTCGGCGACGACACCGAGCGCGGCTGACGCGACCGGGTACGGACTGGAGGCCCGTGGCGATCCCGCCACGGGCCTCCAGTCCGCCTCGTGCGCACCTACCGGAACCGGGCGTGCCTGGTCGAATCGGGCGTACCTGGTCGAATCGGGCGTACCTGGTCGAATCGGGCGTACCTGGTCAGAAGTTCCGGGTGAGTACGCCCGGAACCACCAGGCATCGCACCCGTTCTGGGAAGGAACGTGCGACGGTCAGCGCACCGGGTCCAGCGCGACGATGAGCACGCCGACCCACTGCGCACCGAAGGCCACCACGGTCAGGGCGTGGAACACCTCGTGGAACCCGAACTGCGTCGGCACCGGGTTCGGCCGCTTGAAGCCGTAGACCAGCGCGCCGATGATGTACGCGACGCCGCCGGACAGGATGAGCACGGTCATCGGCACGCTCGCCGCGAAGAACTGCGGCAGCAGCCCGAGGGCAGCGCACCCGAGCACCAGGTAGATCGGGACGTACAGCCACCGGGGCGCGTTGATCCAGAGCACCCGGAACGCGATGCCGAGCGCTGCGCCCGACCACATCACCCAGAGCACGACGACCATGAGCGTGTGCGGCAGGGCGCAGATCGCGACGGGCGTGTAGGTGCCGGCGATGAGCAGCAGGATGTTGGTGTGGTCGATGCGCTTCAGCACGGCCTTCACCTTCGGCCCCCACGGGAACCGGTGGTAGGTCGCGGAGACGCCGAACATCGCCAGCGACGTCGCCATGAACACTGCGCTGCCGACCTTCGCGGCGGTGCTGTCGGCGAGGGTGATCAGGACGACCCCCATCGCGATCGCGAACGGGAACGCACCGAGGTGGATCCAGCCGCGCCACGCCGGACGGGGTTCGGCAGCGGTCGTGGTGGCCGACGCCTCTTCCGTGAACGGGACGTGGGGGAGTGTTCCGGTCTCGTGCTCGTCCTGCATGGTCCCGACCATAGGGCCTGACCCCGAACGACAGCCACGTGTCCGCAGAGCGGGTGCCTCAGGGAGCGTGTGTCGGTGGTGCACTACGCTCGGTGCGTGACCGGGACGGCGGGATGGACAGGGCGAGGGATCCTCTACCGCGCCTACCAACGCCGGATCCGCCGCCAGCTCGAGGGGGCAGCGAAGCCGAAGCACGTCGCCATGATCGTGGACGGCAACCGACGCTGGGCGAAGCAGCTCGGGCTCGAGTCCGCCGCACACGGCCACCGCGCCGGCGCCGCGAAGATCCCGGAGTTCCTGACCTGGTGTGACGACCTCGGCATCGAGGTCGTGACGCTGTACCTGCTGTCGGCCGACAACCTGACGGGTCGCGGCGGCGAAGAGCTCGAAGAACTCGTGGGGATCATCGCCGACCTCGCCGGGGTCCTGGCCGACAACCGAGACTGGCGCGTGCAGCACGTCGGGTCGAACGAGGGCCTGCCGGAGAACCTGGTGACCGCGCTCGAACAGGCCGAGCAGCGCACCGCCGGCCGCACCGGGCTGCACGTCAACCTGGCCGTCGGCTACGGCGGCCGTCGTGAGATCGCGGACGCCATGCGCAGCATCGTGCAGGCGCACGGCGCGGGTGGCGGCACCATCGACACCCTGGCCGAGGTGCTGACGCCGGAGCTCATCGGCGACCACCTGTACACGCAGGGTCAGCCCGACCCCGACCTGGTGATCCGGACCTCTGGCGAGCAGCGGCTGTCCGACTTCATGCTGTGGCAGAGCGCGCACAGCGAATTCTACTTCGTCGAGGCGTTCTACCCGGACCTGCGCGAGGTCGACTTCCTCCGGGCGGTCCGCGACTTCGGGCTCCGGTCGCGTCGCTTCGGCGGCTGAGCAGCCAGCTCCCGCACCGGGTTCGTCGGCAGAGCCGCGTCCCAGTAGGCTCTCAGGGTTCAACCCTGTGAAAGGTGCACCACCTGTGAACATCGACGAGTACGCCGCTGGCTTCTCCGAAGACCCCGGTTACCTCGACCACGCTGCGTTCGGCCCCGTGCAGACCGCCGTGCTCGAGGAGCAGCGTGTGCTCGGCACGATCCAGGCACACATGCGCTTCGGCGCCATGGAGACCCTCGACGAGCAGGATGCCCGCGTCCGCACCGTCGCCGCCCGCCTGGTCGGCCGCCGCGAGGACCAGGTCGTCTCGCAGGCCGCGACGACCCCGGGCCTGCTGCACACCGCCTTCGGCCTGACCGGCGGTGTGCTCGTGTCTGCCGACGAGTACCCGTCGCTGCCGCTCGCACTGGCCAGCGCCGCCTCGGCCACGGGCGGACGGGTACAGCCCGTCGTCATCGAGTCGGGTGCCGGCTGGGTGACCCCCGAGCTGATCCGTGAGCGCCTGACCGACGAGGTGACCGCCGTCGCGGTGTCCCTGGTCGACTGGCGGACCGGCTACCTGACCGACCTCGCCGCCATCCGCGAGGTCATCGGCGACCGCCTGCTCATCGTCGACGCGATCCAGGGCTTCGGCGTCGTCGACGCCCCGTACGAGGTCGCCGACGTCGTCGCCACCGGCGGGCAGAAGTGGTTGCACGCCGGGTGGGGCACCGGGTTCGTGGCCTTCAGCGACCGTGCGCTGAACCGGATCCGTCCGGCACTGTCCGGCCCGCACGGCACGTCCGGCTGGCCCACCGAGGTCCCGGCGGTGCGTCCGGGGGCTGCCGGCTTCCAGATGTCCCGCATCGACCCGGTCGCGCAGGCCCGGCTCGCGGTGTCGCTCGAGCGCCTCACCGCGGTCGGTGTCGCCGCCGTGCAGGAGCGGGTCACCGACCGCGTCGAGCGCGTGTTCGCCATCGCCGACGAGTTCGGACTCGAGGTCGAGTCCAGCCGCGACCCGGCCGAGCGCGCCGGCATCGTGGTGCTCCGGCCGACGCAGGGTCGCGTGACGGCCCTGTCCGCCGCGATGCACAACCACGGGGTCACCGCGACCACGCGGCTCGGGGTCGCGCGGGTGTCCGTGTTCCCGTCGACCACCGACGAGACCCTGGACATGTTCCGCGACGCCTGCGTCTCGTACGCCACCATGCAGTAGCAGCGGCGCGCCTGCTGTCCGGCGTCCGGAGTCCGGAGCCGTTCCGGGGCTGGCGAGCGGTCACGACGCCCCGCTCACGTCCGCCGAGTGGTCACCATCTGTCGGCCGGAGTCGTCGCAGCCGACGGTTCGTGACCAGCCGGCGTCACCGCCGCGAGCGGCGTCGCGACCGACGGCCGGCCTGGAGGCGCGGTGCCAGGCCGCCACGGGCCTCCGGTCCGGAGCCGGCGAGCGGTCACGACGCCCCGCTCACGTCCGCCGAGTGGTCACCACCTGTCGGCCGGAGTCGTCGCAGTCGACGGTTCCTGACCAGCCGAGGCCACCCACGCGACGAGTCGCGACCAACGGACGGCCTGGAGGCGCGGTGCCAGGCCGCCACGGGCCTCCGGTCCGGAGCCGGCGAGCGGTCACGACGCCCCGCTCAGGTCCGCCGAGTGGTCACCACCTGTCGGCCGGAGCCGTCGCAGCCGACGGTTCGTGACCAGCCGGGGCCACCCACGCGACGAGTCGCGACCGACGGCCGGCCTGGAGGCGCGGTGCCAGGCCGCCACGGGCCTCCGGTCCGGAGCCGGCGAGCGGTCACGACGCCCCGCTCACGTCCGCCGAGTGGTCACCACCTGTCGGCCGGAGTCGTCGCAGCCGACGGTTCGTGACCAGCCGGCGCTGCCCGGGCGACGAGTCGCGACCAACGGACGGCCTGGAGGCGCGGTGTCAGGCCGCCACGGGCCTCCGGTCCGGAGCACGCGAGCGGTCACGACACCCCGCTCACGTCCGCCGGGTGGTCACCACCTGTCGGCCGGAGTCGTCGCAGCCGACGGTTCGTGACCAGCCGGCGCTGCCCGGGCGACGAGTCGCGACCAACGGACGGCCTGGAGGCGCGGTGTCAGGCCGCCACGGGCCTCCGGTCCGCAGCACGCGAGCGGTCACGACACCCCGCTCACGTCCGCCGAGTGGTCACCACCTGTCGGCCGGAGCCGTCGCAGCCGACGGTTCGTGACCAGCCGGCGTCACCGCCGCGAGCGGCGTCGCGAGCCCCGCTCGCGTTGTTCACGCGACCGTAACTCCGGAAACCGCGTGTCGCTGTCAGCGTGTCGGGAGCCGGACGTACGTTGTCCCCATCGGGCACCGCGCCCGATCGAAGCGGCCACAGTCGGTGCTTCGGGACCCGCTCCGTGGCCGCGTTCGAGGACAGGACCGGGCCCGTCGCGGCCCGGGGATGGAGTGGTCGTGACCTCTCAGAACGTCTCTCGCGGAGCACAGCAGCAGCACACCGCGGACTCGTCCACATCGGTCGCCCAGCGCACGTACGTGCTCGACACATCGGTGCTCCTCAGCGATCCGCGGGCCTTGTTCCGCTTCGCCGAGCACGCCGTGGTCCTGCCCGTGGTGGTCGTCAGCGAACTCGAGTCGAAGCGCAACGACCCGGAGATCGGGTACTTCGCCCGGCAGGCCCTCCGTCTGCTCGACGAACTGCGCATCGAGCACGAACGGCTCGACTTCCCGATCGCGATCGGCGACGGCGGCTCGTTCCGCGTCGAACTGAACCACTCCAACCAGTCCGTCCTGCCGTCGGGCCTGCAGCTCGGCGACAACGACTCCCGCATCCTCGCCGTCGCGTCGAACCTGAAGAACGACGGGCTCGACGTCGTCGTCGTGTCGAAGGACCTGCCGCTCCGGGTCAAGGCGTCGTCGATCGGCATGGCGGCAGAGGAGTACCGCGCCGAGCTCGCGGTCGACTCGGGCTACACCGGCATCGCCGACCTGCAGGTCTCCGGCGAGCAGATGTCCGACCTGTACGAGAAAGAGGAGATCCGCTCCGCGAAGCTCGACGGCGTCCCGGTGAACACCGGGGTCGTCATCCACTCCGAGCGCGGATCGGCCCTCGGCCGCGTGCACGTCGCCGGAGCCGTCGCCCTGGTGCGCGGCGACCGCGAGGTCTTCGGACTCCGCGGACGCTCGGCCGAGCAGCGGCTCGCCATCGACGCCCTGCTCGACTCGGAGATCGGCATCGTCTCGCTCGGCGGCAGCGCCGGCACCGGCAAGTCGGCGCTCGCCCTGTGCGCCGGACTCGAGGCGGTGCTCGAACGGCAGCAGCACAAGAAGATCATGGTGTTCCGGCCGCTGTACGCCGTGGGCGGGCAGGACCTGGGCTTCCTACCCGGTGACGCCGGCGAGAAGATGAACCCGTGGGCGCAGGCCGTCTACGACACCCTCGGCTCGGTGGTGTCGGACAACGTCCTCGACGAGGTGATCGAGCGCGGCCTGATCGAGGTGCTGCCCCTGACCCACATCCGCGGCCGATCCCTGCACGACGCCTTCGTGATCGTCGACGAGGCGCAGTCGCTCGAACGGAACGTGCTGCTCACGATGCTCTCGCGCATCGGCCAGAACTCGCGGGTCGTGCTCACCCACGACGTCGCGCAGCGCGACAACCTGCGGGTCGGCCGGCACGACGGGATCGCGTCGGTCATCGAGCGGCTCAAGGGGCACCCGCTGTTCGCGCACGTCACGCTGACGCGGTCCGAGCGCTCCGCGATCGCCGCCCTGGTCACGGACCTGCTGGACTCGCCCGACCTGGTGTAGCGGCAGACACTGTCGGCTTTCGCGCTGACCGACAGATCACGCGCTTCCGGGCGCGTGACCTGTCGCTCAGCGCGTGAGGCGGGTCGAGCCGCCATCGGACGGACGGGAGGCCCGGTGCCAGCTGGCACCGGGCCTCCTGTCCGTCCTGGGGTGCGTCAGGAGCGTCGCGCTACTTCGGGTGGGTCATGCTGAGGACGTCGAGCGCCTCGTCGAGCTGCGCCTCGGTGACCTCGCCGCGCTCGACGTGGCCGAGGGCCACGACGGCTTCGCGCACGGTGAGGCCCTCGGCGACGGCGTACTTCGCGACCTTCGCCGCCGCCTCGTAGCCGATGACCCGGTTGAGCGGCGTGACGATCGACGGCGAGGACTCCGCGAAGGCGCGGGCGCGCTCGAGGTTCGCCTGGAGCCCGTCGATGGTCTTGTCCGCGAGCACGCGCGAGCTGTTCGCCAGCAGGCGGATCGACTCGAGCAGCGCCGTGCCCATCACCGGGATGGCGACGTTGAGCTCGAACGCACCCGAAGCCCCGGCCCAGGTGATGGTGGCGTCGTTGCCGATGACCCGGGCACCGACCATCAGGGTGGCCTCGGGGATCACCGGGTTCACCTTGCCGGGCATGATCGAGGAGCCGGGCTGCAGGTCGGGGATGTGCAGCTCGCCCAGGCCGGTGTTCGGACCCGAACCCATCCAGCGCAGGTCGTTGTTGATCTTCGTCAGGCTGACGGCGAGCACCTTGAGCGCTCCGGAGGCCTCGACCAGGGCATCACGCGCACCCTGCGCCTCGAAGTGGTCGACGGCCTCGGTGATCGGCAGGTCGGTGTCGCTCGCGAGCTGGGCGATGACCCGCTGCGGGAAGCCCTTGGGGGTGTTGATGCCGGTGCCGACCGCGGTGCCGCCGAGCGGGACCTCGGCGACGCGGGGGAGCGTCGCCTGCACCCGCTCGATGCCGAGGCGGATCTGGCGTGCGTAGCCGCCGAACTCCTGCCCGAGGGTGACGGGCGTGGCGTCCATCAGGTGCGTCCGGCCGGACTTCACGGCGTCGGCCCAGAGCGTGGCCTTCGCTTCGAGGGACTCGGCGAGGTGCTCGAGAGCGGGCACGAGGGTGCGGAGGAGCGCCTCGGTCACGGCGACGTGCACGGAGGTGGGGAAGACGTCGTTCGACGACTGCGAGGCGTTGACGTGGTCGTTCGGGTGCACCGCAGAACCCGCGATGTCGGACGCCAGTGTCGCGAGCACCTCGTTCATGTTCATGTTCGACGACGTGCCGCTGCCCGTCTGGTAGACGTCGACCGGGAACTGGTCGTGGTGCTGGCCGACAATGATCAGGTCGGCCGCACCGGCGATGGCGTCGGCGACGGCGGGCTCGACGATGCCGAGTTCACCGTTCACGATGGCCGCCGCCCGCTTGATCCGTGCGAGCGCCACGATCTGCGCCGACTCGAGCCCGGTGCCCGAGATGGGGAAGTTCTCGACGGCGCGCTGGGTCTGGGCACGGTAGAGCGCCGACTTCGGCACCCGTACCTCGCCCATGGTGTCGTGCTCGATGCGGAACTCGGTCGGGGTGGTGTCGGTCACGTCGTCGTGGTCCTTCCTGGGGTGCTCGCCGGTCGCGGTCGCGCCGGCCCGTGCCTGCGCCCCGGGGTCGCCGGGGCGGTCGTCGTCGGGCTGGGTCTTGTCTGGCTGGGTCTTCGTCGGGTCGGTCAGACCTGGCCGACGACGGTGTCGATGGTGACTTCTCCGGTGGCGAGGTCGTAGGTCGCCCCGACGACGGCCAATCTACCCTCGGCCACGGCATCGGAGACCGCGCCGGAGCGCTCGATCACCTGGCGGAGGGTGGCTTCGAGGTGTGCGGCGCCGACGGCTTCCTGCGGGAGCTCGGCGTCGGTGAGCCGGACCTTCTCGACACTCGGGGCGATCGCGTCCACGAGGGCCTGCAGGTGCGGGGCGGGGACGGGCTCACCGGAGCGGGCTGCCGCGACGGCACCGCACCGCGTGTGCCGGAGCACGACGACCAGCGGTGTGCCCAGGGCGACGACCGCGAACTCGATCGAGCCGAGCACGACGTCGTCGACGATCTGCCCGGCGTTGCGGATGGCGAACAGGTCGCCGATGCCGGCGTCGAAGACGTGCTCGAACGGCACCCGCGAGTCCGAGCAGCCGAGGACGGTCGCGAACGGCGACTGCGATCCTTCGAGCTCGGTGCGGCGATCCGGGTCCACGCGGCCCATCCGGCGCTTGTCGGCGGCGAAGCGGGCGTTGCCGTCGACGAGCAGGCGCAGGGCGTCGGACGGGGTGGAGGCGGCGCGGTCGGGCATTGGACTCCTCGGTTCGGGTGGGACGGGGTGGTGACTGGCGGGGCGGTGCCCGTCGTCTACTCGGTCAGTTCTCGGGAGACGGCGGTCGCGACGGTCCGGAAGGCCTTGTCGTCGGCGGTGCCGGAGAGCACGATCGTGTTCTTGCCGAACGTCGAGACGAGCGAGTACGCGTGGTTGCCGGCGTCGGTGCCCTCGGTGCGGCGGTCGTAGACGGTCCACTCCGTGTCACCGATCGTGCGGTCACCGGTGGACGGCCGCTGGTCGAGCTGGTTCGACACCCACGAGGCGTTGGCGTCGATGCCCTGCTGCATGCCGAGGTACTGCTTGTCCGGCGTCACGAAACCGACGGTCCAGACGTCCACGCCGTCGGTGGTCTTGCTCGCGAAGTCCGCGCGGTTGGCGCTGTAGCCGTCCGGAAGCGGCGGCGCCACCAGGGTGACGTCGTCGACGTTCGCCTTCGCCGCGATCTGCTGGTAGTCGACGGTGCGGTCGACCGTGGTGTCCGGCCGGACGACGACCGCCACCAGGAACAGCACGATGCCGAGCGAGGCGATGAGCGCGATGACCAGGTTGAACGCGGTCTGGTGCTGCCGGCGGGCGGTCCGGGCAGCGTCCTTGCGGGCCCAGGTCTCCTCGGCCGTCTCGGGGCGACCGAGCTCGGCGACGATCGGGCGGCCGTCGGGGTCGGTCATCGGCCGGAGCCGTCCTGGGCGTCGCTGGCGGCACGGGCCGCGTCGAGCCGTGCACGAGCGCCGACGAGCCACTCTTCGCACCGGGCGGCGAGGGCTTCGCCCCGCTCCCACAGCGCCAGCGAACGCTCGAGGGTCGCGGAGCCCTGTTCGAGCTCGCTCACGACGCGCACGAGTTCGTCGCGGGCCGCTTCGTAGCTCAGCGACTGGACGTCGGTCTGCTCGGGTTCCTGCTGGGATGACACGGGACGATCCTACCGAGCGTCCACCGACGATCCGACGCCCGGTCCCAGGCTGTGGAGAACACCCGTGGTGGTCAGGAGCCGTCCGGGCCGGGGCCGTCCGGTTCGAGCGTGCCCGTGGCCGTGCCGGCACCGAGCGTGACGTGCACCGGCGTCGCTCCGGACAGGTCGTCGGTACCGCGGACGACACCCCCGTCGGCACGCTGCACGATGGCGTACCCGCGGCGCAGGGTGTCACGGGGCGAGAGCGCGCGGAGGCGGGCGGTCAGGTGGCCGACCTCGGAGTGCCCGCGTTCGAGCCTGCGGTCGAGCAGTTCTCGGGCACGGGACAGGTCTCGCGCGACCTCTTCCGCACGGGTGTCGACGAGCCACGCGGTCGACGCCAGGGCCGGCCGCGACCGCAGCGCGGCGAGCCGGTCGGCCTCGACCGACAGCGTGTGCGAGAGACGCAGCCCGAGCCGGGCGCGGGCCGCCCGGACGTTGGCGAGTTCCTCGGCGACGTCGGGCACGACGCGCTTGGCGGCGTCGGTCGGGGTCGAGGCGCGCAGGTCGGCGACCTCGTCGAGGATCGGGCGGTCGGCCTCGTGCCCGATCGCCGAGACGATCGGGGTCGACGCCGAGGCCGCGGCACGGACGAGTCCTTCGTCGCTGAAGCCGAGCAGGTTCTGGAAGTCACCGCCGCCGCGGGCGATGATGATGACGTCGACCTCGGGGTCGGCGTCGAGCTCGAGGATCGCCGCCGTGACCTCGCCCACGGTCCGTTCGCCCTGCACGGCGGTGTGCACGGTGCGGAACTCCACCTGGGGCCACCGCAGCTGCGCGTTCCGCTTGACGTCCTTCTCGGCGTCGGAGTCCTTGCCGGTGATCAGGCCGATGCGGTGCGGCAGGAACGGCAGACGCCGCTTGCGGGACGGGTCGAACAGCCCTTCCTCGGCGAGGGTGCGACGGAGGCGCTCGAGGCGTTCGAGCAGGTCACCGAGGCCGACGTGCTTCATCTCGACGACCTGCATGGTCAGCGAGCCGCCCTTGACCCAGTAGTTCGGCTTGAGTGCGGCGACGACACGGTCGCCCTGCTTGATGTCCGCCGGCACCCGGGAGCGCACGCTCGACCAGATGGAGAACGACACGGTGGCGTCGACCTCGACGTCCTTGAGCTTGCCGTACACGTTGCCGCCGGCGACGTTCCACTGCGTGATCTCGCCCTCGACCCACGCGGTGCCGAGCCGGTCGATCCAGTCGCGGAGCTTCGCGCCGAGGAGCGCGACCGGCCACGGGTTGTCGGCCGTCGGCGGGCCCTGTTCGATCGCCATGTCGCTCCTTGTCCTGCTGGGACGTCCATCGTGCCCGAGACCGGTGACAGGGGACGGCCGTCGTGTTCTCCACAGGCGCCCCGCGCGCCCAGGTCGCGTGCGTGCTGCTCACCTATCATCGGGGACGTGACGATCACCAACGGCCACACGGTCCCGCTCGCCCCGCCGCGTGTGCACGCGGCACGGGGTCGACTGCGTGACGAACCGGTCGCCGGCCCCAAGAAGGTGCTGCTCGCGGCGCCCCGTGGCTACTGCGCCGGGGTGGACCGCGCGGTCGTCGCGGTCGAGAAGGCGTTGGAGCAGTACGGCGAGCCCGTCTACGTCCGCAAGCAGATCGTCCACAACGTGCACGTGGTGTCGACGCTCGAGCAGCGCGGTGCCGTCTTCGTCGACGACGTGGCCGAGGTCCCCCGGGGTTCGCACGTCGTCTTCAGCGCGCACGGTGTGTCGCCGGCCGTCGTCGCGGGTGCCGCCGAGCGCGACCTGCACGCCATCGATGCCACCTGCCCCCTCGTCACCAAGGTCCACCGCGAAGCCACCCGGTTCGCCAAGGCCGAGCGCACCATCATCCTGATCGGGCACGCCGGCCACGAAGAGGTCGAGGGCACGATGGGGCACGCCCCGGACCGCACGATCCTGGTGAACGGCCCCGACGACGTCGCCGCCCTGTCGGTCCCCGACCCGGACAACCTCGTCTGGCTGTCGCAGACCACGCTCAGCGTCGACGAGACGATGGAGACCGTGCGGCTGCTGCGCGAGAAGTTCCCGGCCATCCAGGACCCCCCGTCGGACGACATCTGCTATGCCACCCAGAACCGCCAGGTCGCGATCAAGAAGGTCGCGCCCGGTGCCGACCTGGTGATCGTGGTCGGCTCCGCGAACTCGTCGAACAGCGTCCGTCTGGTCGAGGTCGCGCTCGAACACGGTGCGCGGGCCGCCCACCGTGTCGACTACGCGGAAGAGATCCAGCAGGAGTGGCTCGACGGTGTCGAGACGGTCGGCGTGACCAGCGGTGCGTCCGTGCCGGAAGAACTCGTGGCCGAGGTGCTCGAGCAGCTCGCCGATGCCGGGTACGCCGCCGTCGAAGAGGTCGTCACCGCGCACGAAGACCTGATGTTCTCGCTCCCCAAGGAGCTCCGCACCGACGCCTCGGGCAACCCGACGCGCGCCCTCGGCGGGCGTCGGGCATGAGCGGCGCGGACGGCTGGTCCTCGGTCCCGCGTCGCGACCCGGCGAACCAGGTCGACGCCGGTTCCGGTGCCGGCCAGGAGGCCCGGCGTGCGTCCCCGACGTCGGCCGCCGGTTCCGTGGACGACCGGCCCCAGGGCCGTCCCGCACCCGGGTACGGCGAGTACGCGCCAGAGGGGTGGGTCAACCCGGTCCTCGTCGAGCAGGAACGCCAGGAGCGTGAGCGTCAGGCACGGGAACGGCAGGACCAGGCCTCCGCCGCCGGCGCGCGTGACGCTGCTCCGAGCGACGGCGTCCACGGCGACCGCGCCGGCACGGATGTCCGCTCCGGGGCGGTCCCTGCCGGGGCACAGGGGTCGATGGCCCGCAGCCGGTTCGGCCGCACGCCCGCCGACTTCGTGCTCACCGTCGGGCTGCTCGCCTTCGGGCTCGTCTCCGTCGTGCAGTCGCTGTCGGTCGGCAAGGTCGCCTCGACCGTGCGGCGCACCCTCGAGGCCCAGTACACGGCCCTGAACGACCCGAGTGCCCTCAGCACGGCCGCCGCCATCGCCGCCATCACCAACGTGTTGGTCTTCGCCCTGGTCGCCTGGTGGTCCATCCGTCGGCTCCGAGCACGGAAGCGGACGTTCTGGGTGCCGCTGGTCGGAGCCGTCGTCGCCACGGCGATCAGCGTGATCGCGTTCGTCGTCGTGGTCATGCAGGACCAGGCCTTCGTCAACTTCATGCTGCGGCAGTCCGGCGGCGCCTGACCGCCTGACCGCCTGACCGCCGGGTTGCTCGCGGTGCCGGCCTCCGCGCGCCGGGTGGTCGCAACACACCGCGGGCCCGCCGTCGAGCGGTCAGGAAGTGTCGTTCGGCACCGGCTCGACCGACAGTTCGTGACCTCTCGGCCCCGGGCGCGCGGGGAGTCGTGACCTCTCGGCAGCCCGTCCGTCGGCCAGTGGCGGCGCGGTGCCGTTCCGGCGAGCGTCGTCGGCCTCGCGGGCGCGCGCAGCACCCGATGCCGTGTGGTCGCAACGCGCCGCGGGCCCGCCGTCGAGTGGTCAGAACGTGTCGTTCGGCACCGGCTCGACCGACAGTTCGTGACCTCTCGGCCCCGGGCGCGCGGGGAGTCGTGACCTCTCGGCAGCCCGTCCGTCGGCCAGTGGCGGCGCGGTGCCGTTCCGGCGAGCGTCGTCGGCCTCGCGGGCGCGCGCAGCACCCGATGCCGTGTGGTCGCAACGCGCCGCGGGCCCGCCGTCGAGTGGTCAGAACGTGTCGTTCGGCACCGGCGCGAGCGACAGTTCGTGACCTCTCGGCCCGATGCGCGCGGGGAGTCGCGACCACCCAGCAGCCGACGCCGCCCGGAGGTCAGCCGGCCAGGAAGGCGGCGACCGCTCCGTGCAGGGCAGCCAGGTCGTCGACGTGCACGAGCTCCCGGATCGAGTGCATCGACAGCAGCCCGACGCCGATGTCGATCGTCGGGATCCCGAGCCGGGTCGCCGCGATCGGGCCGATGGTCGAGCCGCCGGGGATCGTGTTCACGTTGACGAACGGCTGCCACGGCACACCGGCGGTCTCGCACGCCGCTGCCCAGACGGCCTCGCCCTTCGCCTCGGTCATGTAGCGCTGGTTCGCGCTGATCTTCAGCAGCGGTCCGGCCCCTGGGCGCGGACGGTTCGTCGGGTCGTGCTTCTCCGGCTGGTTCGGGTGCACCAGGTGCCCGGCGTCGCTCGACAGCAGCCACGACGCACGGAACGCCCGGGCGGCCTCGGAGCGGGTGGCGCCGAGGCCCTCCTGCACACGGCCGAGGACGTCCTCGAGGAACGGACCACCGGCACCGGACGGCGTCGACGACCCGATCTCCTCGTGGTCGAACGCCGCGAACACCGGGATGTGGTCACCGTCGGTCGGAGCGTCCACGATGCCCCGGAGCCCGGCGTGCACGCTCGTCAGGTTGTCCATCCGGCCGGACGCCAGGAACTCCCGCTCGATGCCGATCCGGGCCGGCGCCTGGGTGTCGGCGAGGAACAGGTCCCACGACACCGCACCCTCGCCGAGTCGGGCGAGCAGCCATTCCACAACGGAGGTCCCACCGGCGTCGCCGTCGACCCCGACGATCGGCAGGGTGTGGCGCTGGCGGTCGATCTCCTTGCCGTCGTTGACCCCGCGGTCCAGGTGGATCGCCAGGTTGGGGATCCGGGCGACGGCGTCGGTGCTGACGAGCCGCACGCTGCCGTCGGTGTCGACGACCCGGCCGGCGATCCGCAGGTCGCGGTCGAACCAGGTCGACAGGAGCGCGCCGCCGTAGACTTCAACGTTGAGCTGTTCCCAGCCGCCCGTACGCACGCCGGGGTTCGGCTTCACGCGGAAGCCGGGGGAGTCGGTGTGGGCGCCGAGGATCCGGAACGGCGTCGTCGGGCCGGCACCGTCGGGCAGGCGCCACGCGATGACGGCGCCGTCGCGGACCACCACGTACGCACCGGCTTCGGTCGGCCAGGCGTCGAGCTCGGACAGCTCGGTGAACCCGGCAGCGACGAGACGGTCCCGGGTCGCCGCCGCCGCGTGGAACGCGGTGGGCGACTCGGTGACGAACTGGGCGAACTCGGAGGCGATGGCGTCGACGGTCACCCGCCCATCGTGGCACGCGGTGGAGGCGACCCGACGCAGAACGGGGCGCGTCCGTCGGACGCACCCCGTTCCTCCAGGCCGGTGAACCAGACCGGACGGACCTGCTCAGCCCTTGGCGTGACCGGCCGAGCCGAGGACCTTCGCGGCCTCGACGACGCGGGCCGCCATGGCGGTCTCGGCGACCTTGCCCCACGCGCGGGGGTCGTACTGCTTCTTGTTGCCGACCTCGCCGTCGATCTTCAGGACGCCCTCGTAGTTGCGGAACATCGAGTCCGCGATCGAGCGCGTGAACGCGTACTGCGTGTCCGTGTCGATGTTCATCTTGATGACGCCGTTGCGGACGGCCTCGTGGATCTCGTCGTCGGTCGAACCGGAGCCACCGTGGAACACGAGGTCGAGGGGGTTCTCGCCCGTGCCGTGCTTCGAGGCGACCGACGCCTGGATCTCGCCGAGGAGCTCGGGGCGGAGCTTGACGTTGCCCGGCTTGTAGACGCCGTGCACGTTGCCGAAGGTGAGCGCCGCGATCCAGCGGCCCTTGTCACCCAGCCCGAGTGCGTCGACGACCTTCTCGACGTCGTTCGGGGTGGTGTAGAGCGCGTCGTTCGTGCCCTCGTGCTGGACGCCGTCCTCTTCGCCGCCGACGACACCGATCTCGACCTCGAGGATCGCGTTGATGTTCCGCGTCTTCTCGATCATGGTCTTCGCGATCTCGATGTTCTCGTCGAGCGGCACGGCCGAACCGTCCCACATGTGCGACTGGAAAATCGGGTTGCGACCCTGCCGGACCTCTTCCTCGCTCGCCGCGATGAGCGGCAGGACGAAGCCGTCGAGGGCGTCCTTCGGGCAGTGGTCGGTGTGCAGCGCGACCGTGATGTCGTAGTTCTTGGCGACCTCGTGGGCGAACTTCGCCATCGCGAGGGCACCGGCTGCGCGGTTCTTGATGGTGTGGCCGGCGAAGTAGTCGGCACCGCCCGTCGTGACCTGGAGGATGCCGTCGGAACCGGCCTCCTGCAGGCCCTGGAGGACCGCGTTGATGGTCTGCGAGGAGGAGACGTTGACCGCGGGGTACGCGAACTTGCCCGCCTTCGCGCGTTCGATCATCTCGGCGTACTGTTCCGGCGTTGCGATGGGCACGTGGATCTCCTTCGACTTCGGTGATGTCCCCGCCGATCGTAGTCAGAAGCTCTGGAGGCGCGGTCCGGGTTACGCGGTCGGCTCGCGTCCGGCGTGCACATGCGTGCACGGGCCCGGTGTCCGGACCGCGGGTCGGCCGCCGGTCGGTAGGCTCGGGTCGTGACTCCCACTACGGAAACCGGCTCCCTGTTCCTCCAGCCCGACCGCAACCTCGCGCTCGAGCTCGTGCGTGCGACGGAGGCCGCCGCGATCCGTGCGCAGCCGTGGGTCGGGCGTGGTGAGAAGAACCTCGCCGACGGCGCCGCGGTCGACGCGATGCGCAAGTTCCTCGGCACGGTGAACTTCGACGGCGTCGTCGTCATCGGTGAGGGCGAGAAGGACAACGCCCCGATGCTCTACAACGGCGAGCACGTCGGCAACGGTCACGGCCCGGCCTGCGACATCGCGGTCGACCCGATCGACGGCACCTCGCTCACCGCCGCCGGCCGCCAGAACGCCATCTCCGTGATGGCCGTCTCGGACCGCGGCTCGATGTACGACCCCTCCGCCGTCTTCTACATGGACAAGATCGCCGCCGGCCCCGAGGGTCGCGGTGTCCTGGACCTCGAGAAGCCGATCGGTGACAACATCCGCGCGCTGGCGAAGGCCAAGGGCAAGGACCTCGAGGACATGGTCGTCGCCGTGCTCGACCGTCCGCGCCACGACGAGCTGATCCGCGCCATCCGCGCGACCGGTGCCGGCACGCGACTGCTGCTCGACGGTGACGTCGCCGGTGGCATCGCCGCCGCCCTGCCCGGCTCGACGATCGACATGTGCGTCGGTGTCGGCGGCACCCCCGAGGGCATCATCACGGCGTGCGCGATCAAGGCGCTCGGCGGCGTGATCCTCGGCAAGCTCCAGCCGAAGGACGACGAGGAGCGCGAGCGCGCCATCGCCGCCGGCCACGACCTGGACAAGGTCCTCGACCAGGACGACCTGGTCACGGGGGACAACACGTTCTTCGTCGCCACCGGCGTCACCGACGGCGTCCTGGTCGACGGCGTGCGTCGTTCGCGCGGCGTCATCCACACCGACTCGCTCGTGCTCCGCTCGCGCTCGAACACGATCCGCCGCATCCAGGCGGACCACCGTGCGGAGAAGTGGTTCTGATCCGCACGCGGTCCTGATCGGCGCGGATCCGCGCTGAACCACTGCAACCCGTCCGAACCACGCGATCCCGTGGTTCGGACGGGTTTCCGTTGTGCGGTGCGGCGCTGCGCCGTGCGCTGCGGCGCCGTCAGTCCTCGTCGACGGCGCCGACGAGCTCCGGGGCCGTGAGCAGCCGCGGCTCGTCCTCGATCGACGACGGGTCCGCGATGACCTTCGACTCGTCGAGCAGCGACAGCCGACGGGCGCTCGGCAGCACCTGGCGTTCGAGGGACCCGACGAAGCGGTTGTAGTCGACGACCGAGCCCCGGATCGAGCGGCCGAGCTTGTCGACGTGCCCGGCCATCGTGGAGAGCCGGCCGTAGAGCTCGCGGGAGACCTTGAAGAGCTCGTGCGCCTCTTGCGACACCACGTCCTGCTGCCACGAGAACGCCACGGTCTTGAGCACGGACCACAGGGTCACGGGTGAGGCGAGGGCGATGCGCTTGCGGAAGGCGTGGTCGAGCAGCCCGGGGTCGGCGGCGAGGGCGCTCGAGATGAGCGACTCGGACGGGATGAAGGCGACGGTGAGCTCGGGGGAGGCGTCGTAGCCGGTCCAGTACTCCCGCGCGGCGAGGGCGTCGACGTGCGCGCGGAGCGCCTTGACGTGCTGGGCGATGAGCTGGTCGCGTCGTGCTGCCTCGGCGCCGGTGGCGGTCGCCGGGATCTCGGCGGCCTGCAGGTAGGCGCTGAACGGCACCTTGGCGTCGACGGCGATGGTCTTGCCGCCGGGCAGGTGCACGACCATGTCCGGCCGGGCGGAGCCGACGGCCGTGGTGACGGAGGACTGCACGTCGAAGTCGACCCGTTCGAGCAGCCCGGCGGCCTCGACCACGTTGCGCAGCTGCGTCTCGCCCCAGACACCGCGCGTGCTGTTCGACGACAGGGCGCTGGCCAGGGTGTCGGCGGTGGCACGGAGGCGCTCTTCGGACTCGGCGGCCGACCGGAGCTGCGCCGACAGCGCGCCGTACTGCTCGCTCCGCGACTGCTCGAGCTCGGCGATCTTCGTGCGCATCACGTCGAGCGTCTGCGCCACGGGGCTGAGCGCGGAGAGCACCTTCGACTCGTTCTGGTTGCGCGCCGCGTCGACGCCGTGCATGCGCTGCACCAGGTGCTCGAGTTCGGCGGAGCGCCGTTCGAGCGAGTCGACCTGGCGGCGGTACTGCGTGTCCTGGGCGTCGAGGCGTTCCTCGGCGTCGCGCCGCACCGCCTCGAGCTGGCCGCGCAGGGCCTCGGCCGTCGCGCGGGCCGACGCGGCGTCGACGCCTGCGCGCGAGCGGGCGAGCGACCAGGCGACGACCGCACCGACGGCGATGCCGATCACGAGACCGATGACCAGGGCGAGGATCTGCATGTCGCGACCCTGGCAGAACCCACCGACACCGCGCCTCCCGGCACACCGACGCGCCCCGCAGAACCGGCCCGACCGGCGCCACGCGACCCGCGTGACGAACCTCGGAATCCATGTCATGACATTAGGGCAAACAGGGTGTACAGTCGTGATCGTCCGCCGATGAAGCCGCACGGAAGGTCCACCGCGTCGCATGACGAACCAAGCTCCCCACGCCTACGACGTGATCACGATGGGACGCGTCAGCGTCGACATCTACCCGCAGCAGACCGGCCCCCTCGAGGACGTCTCGACCTTCTCGAAGTCCGTCGGCGGCAGCGCCACGAACGTCGCCATCGCCGCTGCTCGCCACGGCGCGGACGCCGCCGTCATCACCCGGACGGGCAATGACCCCTTCGGCCGGTACATCGCCCGCACGCTGCCCGAGTACGGCGTCGCGAACGCCTTCGTCGAGACGGTCGAGGGGCTGAACACCCCCGTCGCCTTCTGCGAGATCTTCCCGCCGGACGACTTCCCGCTCTACTTCTACCGGGCCCCGAAGGCGCCGGACCTGATGATCACGGCGAAGTCCCTGCCGCTGCACGAGATCGAGCGCGCGAAGATCTTCTGGACCACGGTGACCGGCCTCAGCGAGGAGCCGAGCCGACAGGCGCACCACGTGGCGTACGAAGCCCGGTCCGCCGCGCAGAACAGCACGAAGACCCACACCGTCTTGGACCTGGACTACCGGTCGATGTTCTGGTCGAGCCCCGAGGCCGCGACGCGCGAGGTCGCGATCGCCCTCGAGCACGCCACCGTCGCCGTCGGCAACCGCGAGGAGTGCGAGGTGGCGGTGGGGGAGACCGATCCGGTCCGCGCCGCCGACGCCCTGCTCGACCGCGGTGTCGAGATCGCGATCGTCAAGCAGGGGCCGAAGGGCGTGCTGGCGAAGACCCGCGACGAGTTCGTCGAGTTCCGTCCGCACCACATCGACGTCGTGAACGGGCTCGGCTCGGGCGACGGCTTCGGCGGCGCGCTGACCCACGGACTGCTGCAGGGCTGGAGCCTCGAGCGGATCCTGGCGTTCTGCAACGCAGCCGGCGCGATCGTCGCGACGCGGTTCGAGTGCTCGACGGCGATGCCGACGAGCGACGAGATCGAGCAGTTCCTGACCGACAACCCGGCCGAGGGCACGAACCACACGGGTGAGACGTACACGGGTGAGACGAACACCGAGGAGAAGACCCATGCCTGAGCTCAGCCCCGCTGACTTCCAGCGCCTCCGCGACATCCGTGCCGGCCAGCCCGACCTGGTGCGTGCCACGCTCGACGCCCGCCGCAAGCGCTCCCTGCTCGCCGACGACGGCAAGCTCTTCATCGTCGCCGCCGACCACCCCGCACGCGGTGCGCTGGCCGTGCGCGACGACGAGTCCGCGATGGCGGACCGCTACGACCTGCTCGAGCGGCTCGTCACGGCCCTCGGCCGTCCGGGGGTCGACGGGGTGCTCGGTACCCCCGACATCCTCGAGGACCTCGCGCTGCTCGGCGCCCTCGACGGCAAGGTCGTCGTCGGGTCGATGAACCGCGGTGGACTCCGCGGCGCGACCTTCGAGATGGACGACCGGTACACGGCGTACTCGGCGCGGGCGATCAAGGACTCCGGGCTCGACTTCGCCAAGCTGCTGGTGCGCATCGCCCTGGAGGACTCGGGCACCGCGCCGACGCTCGAGGCCACGGCCCGCGCCGTCAGCGAGGCTGCTGCGCTCCAGCTGCCGATCATGCTCGAGCCGTTCATGTCCGAGTGGCGGGACGGCCGGGTCGTCAACGACCTGTCGGCCGACGCCGTGATCACCTCGATGGCGATCGCCGCGGGACTCGGCGAGTCCAGCGCCTACAGCTGGCTCAAGATCCCCGTGGTCGACGACATGGAGCGCGTGATGGCCGCGACGACGCTGCCGACGCTGCTCCTCGGCGGCGACCCGGCTTCGCGCCCGCTGGAGACGTACGCCAAGTGGGCGGACGCCCTGGCCCTGCCCGGCGTCCGCGGCCTGGTCGTCGGACGCACCCTGCTCTACCCCTCGGACGGCGACGTCGCCGCCGCCGTGGACGTCGCCGCCGGTCTCGTCCACAGCCAGGAGGCCCGGGGCGGGTTCTCCACAGATGCCCACGACCCAGCCGCTCGGCTCGCGGGCGCCACCACCATGGACTCGTCCATCTCGGAAGGAAGCAACGCATGACGCTCACCGACACGACCACCACCACCGTCGGGCACTGGATCGACGGCAAGCGCGTCGAATCCGCGTCGGGCAACACCGCCCCCGTGTACGACCCGGCGCTCGGCGTCGCGACCAAGCAGGTCGCGCTGGCCGACGAGTCCGAGATCCAGGCGGCCATCGGCAGCGCCAAGGCGGCGTTCCCCGGCTGGAGCAACCTGTCACTGGCCAAGCGCCAGGCGATCCTGTTCTCGTTCCGCGAGATCCTGAACCGCGACAAGGCCGAGCTGGCCGAGATCATCACGAGCGAGCACGGCAAGGTCATCGACGACGCTCTGGGCGAGATCGCCCGTGGGCAAGAGGTCGTGGAGCTCGCCACCAACATCCCGAGCCTGATGAAGGGCGAGTTCTCCGACCAGGTCTCGACCGGCATCGACGTCTACTCGATCCGCCAGCCGCTCGGCGTCGTGGGCATCATCAGCCCCTTCAACTTCCCGGCGATGGTGCCGCTCTGGTTCCTGCCGATCGCGATCGCCGCGGGCAACACCGTCGTGCTGAAGCCGAGCGAGAAGGACCCGTCGGCCGCCATCTGGCTCGCCGAGAAGTTCAAGGAGGCCGGACTGCCCGACGGCGTCTTCAACGTGCTCAACGGCGACAAGCTGTCCGTCGACGGCCTGCTCACCAGCGACGACGTCGAGTCGATCTCGTTCGTCGGCTCCACGCCCATCGCGCAGTACGTCTACGAGACCGGCACGAAGCACGGCAAGCGCGTGCAGGCCCTCGGCGGCGCGAAGAACCACATGCTCGTCCTGCCCGACGCCGACCTCGACCTGGTCGCCGACAACGCGATCAACGCAGGCTTCGGTTCGGCCGGTGAACGCTGCATGGCGATCTCGGTCGTCGTCGCCGTCGAGCCGGTGGCGGACGAGCTCATCCAGAAGATCAAGGACCGCGCGGCGACCCTGCGCATCGGCGACGGTCGTCGCGGGTGCGACATGGGGCCGCTCGTCACGAAGCAGCACCGTGACAAGGTCGCCTCGTACATCGAGGTCGCAGAGCAGGACGGTGCGGTGGTTGTGGTGGACGGCCGCACCGTCCGACCCGACGGCGACGAGAACGGCTTCTGGCTGGGTCCGACGCTGATCGACCAGGTGCCCACCACCAGCCGCGTCTACACCGAGGAGATCTTCGGTCCGGTGCTGAGCGTCGTGCGGGTCGCCACCTACGAAGAGGGCCTCGAGCTCATCAACTCCGGCGCGTACGGTAACGGCACCGCCATCTTCACGAACGACGGTGGCGCCGCCCGACGGTTCCAGCGCGATGTGCAGGTCGGCATGATCGGCATCAACGTCCCGATCCCGGTGCCCGTCGCCTACTACTCGTTCGGCGGCTGGAAGAACTCGCTGTTCGGCGACCACAAGGCGTACGGCGCCGACGGCGTGAGCTTCTTCACCCGTCAGAAGGCGATCACGAGCCGGTGGCTCGACCCGTCGCACGGCGGCATCAACCTCGGCTTCCCGTCGAACAACTGACCCGCAGCATGGCGAACGAACAGCACCAGCACGACCAGTGGTTCATCCCGGCGGGCTCCCGGCCCGAGGCGGGCTGGACCGACGTGGTCGACGGTCGCATCGAGGGGTGGGCGCACACCGGGCTCCGGACCGGCGCGCTGACCGACGGGGGCGAGCTGCGCCTCCCGGCCGACGCCGTGGAGCGCATCGTCGTGCCGCTCGCCGGGTCGTTCCACGTGACCCACTCGGGCGCTGCCGGTGACGGCGAGCAGACCCTGCAGGGTCGGGGGAGCGTCTTCGAGGGCCCCACCGACGTCCTGTACCTGGGCTCGGGCTCCGCGGCCACCATCACCGGCAGCGGCCGGTTCGCCGTGGCCGAGGCACCCACCGACACCGTCAAGCCGACCACCTACGTGGCCCGGACGGACGTGCCGGTGGAGCTCCGCGGCGCCGGGCAGTCGAGCCGTCAGGTGCACAACTTCGGCACCCCGGCAGCGCTCGACGCCGTCAAGTTCATCGTGTGCGAAGTGATCACGCCGGCCGGCAACTGGTCGTCGTACCCGCCCCACAAGCACGACACGAACGTGCCCGGTTCAGAGTCGAACCTCGAGGAGATCTACTACTACGAGGCCGCGGTGTCCCGTGGGCTCGAGTCGATCGCGCCCGAGGCCGCCGACCCGTTCGCCCTGCACCGCACGTACGCCTCGGACGACCGCGCCATCGACGAGTTCCGGCAGGTCCGGACCGGCGACGTCGCCCTGGTGCCGTACGGCTGGCACGGTCCGGCGGTCGCCGCGCCGGGCTACGACATGTACTACCTGAACGTGATGGCCGGGCCCGACCCGGAGCGCGTCTGGAACATCACCGACGACCCCGCCCACGGGTGGGTCCGGCAGGCGTGGGCATCGGAATCGATCGACCCACGACTGCCCTACGAAAGGAAGCAGGCGTGACCACCACCACGCGGAAGATGACGGTCGGCCAGGCACTCGTCGAGTTCCTGGCCAACCAGTGGACCGTCGACGGCGACGTCCGCGAACGCACCATCCCGGGGATCTTCGGCATCTTCGGGCACGGCAACGTCGCCGGGGTCGGTCAGGCCATCAAGCAGCTCCACGTCGAGCAGCCCGGTCTGCTGCCGTACCACCAGGCCCGCAACGAGCAGGCGATGGTGCACGAGGCCGTCGGCTTCGCCCGCATGCACCGCCGCCGCGCGACCTACGCATCGACGGCGTCGGTCGGCCCGGGCGCCGCCAACATGCTGACCGCCGCGGCACTCGCCACCACGAACCGGCTGCCGGCACTGCTGCTGCCGTCGGACACCTTCGCCACGCGCACCACGGACCCGGTGCTCCAGCAGATCGAGCTGCCGCACGACACGTCGTTGCAGGTCACCGACGCCTTCCGTCCGCTGTCGCGCTACTTCGACCGTGTGGAGCGTCCGGAGCAGCTGTTCTCGATCGCCCTCGCCGCGATGCGGGTGCTGACCGATCCGGCCGAGACCGGTGCGGTGACGATCGCGCTGCCCGAGGACGTCCAGGCCGAGGAGTTCGACGTGCCCGTCGCCTTCCTGCAGCCGCGCGAGTGGCACATCCGCCGCCCGCTGCCCGAGCGTGGCCCGCTCGAGCGTGCCGTGGCCGCGATCCGTGCCGGCCGGCGTCCGGTCATCGTGGCCGGCGGCGGGGTGCTGTACTCCGACGCCGCCGACGAGCTCCGCGCCTTCGTCGAGGCCACCGGGATCCCGGTCGGCACGTCGCAGGCCGGCGGCGGGGCCCTGGTCTGGGACCACCCGCAGTACCTCGGCGGGATCGGCGCGACCGGCACCGCGGCCGCCAACGCGATCGCCGCCCAGGCCGACGTCGTCATCGGGATCGGCACCCGCTACAGCGACTTCACCACGGCGTCGCGCACGGCGTTCCAGAACCCGGACGTCACGTTCGTCAACGTCAACGTGGCCGCGTTCGACGCCTACAAGCACGGTTCGCAGCTGCCGCTGATCGCGGACGCCCGGGAGGCGCTGGTCGCCCTGACGGAGTCGCTCACCTCGGACACGGCGTACGTCGTCGACCCCGGCTACGCCTCCGAGATCGCCTCGCTGAAGGCGGCATGGGACGCCGCCGTCGACGGCGCCTTCGCCCCGTCCGGTGCAGACCTGCCCGGTCAGCCCGAGATCATCGGGGCCGTGCAGTCGGTCTCCGACCCGCGCGACGTCGTGATCCAGGCGGCGGGCTCGCTGCCCGGCGACCTGCACAAGCTCTGGCGGGTGCGGGACGAGCTCGGGTACCACGTCGAGTACGCGTTCTCGTGCATGGGCTACGAGATCGCCGGTGGCATCGGGGTCCGCCGCGGGGCACCGGACCGCGACGCCATCGTGATGGTCGGTGACGGCAGCTACCTCATGCTGCACACCGAGCTCGTCACCGCCGTGGCCGAGGGCATCAAGATCATCGTCGTGCTCATCCAGAACCACGGGTACGCGTCGATCGGGCACCTGTCCGAGACCGTCGGCTCCGAGCGCTTCGGCACGAAGTACCGCTACCTCGACGAGACCGAGTCGTTCGAGAACGGCGAGCCCCTGCCCGTCGACCTCGCCGCCAACGCCCGCTCGTACGGCGTCGACGTCATCGAGGTGCAGCCCGGTCCGGACAGCATCGAGGACCTGAAGGCCGCGCTGCGTCAGGCGAAGGCGAACGACCACACCACCCTGGTGCACATCAACTCCGACCCGCTGGTCTACGCCCCCGAGGGCGACGGCTGGTGGGACGTGCCGGTCGCGCAGACCTCCACCCTCCCCAGCACCCAGGCCGCCCGCGCCGAGTACGAGCAGCAGGTCGCCACGCAGCGTCCGCTGCTCGGCTGAACCGTTCACGAGACAGAAAGCGACAGCGACGTCATGACCGACACCGCCACCCCCATCGGCAGCCCCGCGACCGACGCGGCGCCCGCATCGATCCGCATCGGCACCGCCCCGGACTCGTGGGGCGTCTGGTTCCCGGACGACCCGAAGCAGGTGCCGTGGCAGCGCTTCCTCGACGAGGCGTCCGCCGCCGGGTACGAGTGGATCGAGCTCGGCCCGTACGGGTACCTGCCGACCGACCCGTCCCAGCTGTCCGACGAGCTCGAGTCCCGCGGGCTCAAGCTGTCGGCGGGCACGGTCTTCACCGGGTTCCACAAGGGCGAGGACCAGTTCCAGCGTGCGTGGGACCAGGCCGTCGCGGTCGCCGGTCTGGCAGCGAAGCTCGGCGCCGAGCACCTGGTGACGATCCCGGACCTGTGGCGCTCGGACGCCACCGAAGAGGTGCTCGAGTCGCGCACGCTCACCGACGAGCAGTGGGAGCGTCTCGGCAAGGGACACGACCAACTCGGCAAGGCGCTGCTCGAGGAGTACGGCGTCCACCAGCAGTTCCACACCCACGCGGACAGCCACGTCGGCACCTACAAGGAGACCGTGCGGTTCCTCGAGGTCACGAACCCCGAGTACACCAATCTCTGCCTCGACACCGGCCACTTCGCCTACTACGGCGGCGACAACCTCAAGCTCATCGCCGCCCACCCGGAGCGCATCGGCTACCTGCACCTCAAGCAGGTCGACACCGACCTGCTGTTCGACGTGCTCAAGAACGACGTGCCGTTCGCCACCGCCGTGTCGCAGGGCATCATGACCGAGCCGCCGCACGGCACCCCGGAGCTCGCCCCGATCATCGAGGCCGTCGCCGCGATCAACCCGGACGTCTTCGGCATCGTCGAGCAGGACATGTACGGCTGCTCCGTCGACGCCCCCGGCCCGATCGCCGAGCGCACCTTCCAGCACATCTTCGGCTCGACCTCGGCCGCCCGCGCCTCCTGACGCGCCGTCCACGCAGCGTCAACAACCACCAGGAGAACACCACCATGACCACCACGCAGAACCTCCGCGTCGCCGTCGTCGGCGCCGGCATGATGGGCGCCGACCACGTCCGCCGCATCACCGCCAAGATCTCGAACGCCGACGTCGTCGCCGTCGTCGAGCCCGACCAGGCCCGTGCCGCCGCGGCGGCGGCCCTGGCGCCCGGCGCGATCACCGCCGCGTCCTTCGACGAGGCGCTCGAGCAGACCGAGATCGACGCCGTCATCATCGCGACGCCGGGCTTCCTGCACGAGCCGATCCTGGTGACGGCGCTCGAGCGCGGGCTCACCGTCCTGTGCGAGAAGCCGCTGACGACCAGCGCCGAGGACTCGCTGCGCATCGTCGAGCTCGAGCAGCAGCACGCCGCCCGACCGGTCATCCAGGTCGGCTTCATGCGCCGCTTCGACGCCGGGTACCAGGAGCTCAAGGCGCTGCGCGAGTCGGGGGCGAACGGCGCCCTGCTCGCCCTGCACCACGCGCACCGCAACCCGACGACGCCGCCCAACTTCAGCGAGTCGATGCTCATCCACGACTCGGTGATCCACGAGATCGACATCATCCCGTTCCTGACCGGCGAAGCCATCACGAGCGTCGAGGTGAAGAAGCCGCGCAAGAACTCCCTCGCGCCGGCCGACCTGCCCGAGCCGCAGTTCGTCCTGTTCACCACCGAGTCCGGCACGATGGCGATCGTCGAGATCAACGTCAACGCCCAGTTCGGCTACCAGGTCACCACCGACGCCGTGTTCGAGTCCGGCGTCGCCTACATCGGCCGCGACACGTCACTCTCGCTCGTCGCAGCCGGAGCGACCTCGCAGGGCATCACGCCGTCCTTCAAGGAGCGCTTCGGTGCCGCCTACGACGAAGAGGTGCAGCGCTGGGTCGACGCTGCCCGGACCGGCGGCATCGACGGGCCGAGTGCCTGGGACGGCTACACCGCCTCCGTGGTCGCCGAGGTCGCGGTCCGGGCCCAGCAGTCCGGCGCGCACGAAGTGGTCGAGTACGCGGTCACCAAGCCATCGTTCTACGACGAGACGAGCGAAGCGACCGCCGCGCTCGCCGGGGCCTGATCGATGCCGAAGATCGCGCTCGACCCGACCCCGTTCCACCACGACCTGTCGCTGCTCGAGTTCCCGCGCAAGGTCGCGGAGCTCGGCTACGAGTACCTGCAGCTCACGCCGCACAAGGACTTCATCCCCTTCTACCGGCACCCGAAGGCCGACGACGACCTGGTCGACGCGTTCGCCGCGGCCTGCCGTGACGCCGGTGTCCAGGTGGCGAGCGTGCTGCCCGTGCTGCGCTGGTCGGGCCCGGACGAGGACGCCCGTCAGGCTGCGGTCCGGAAGTGGAAGCGGGTCATCGAGATCACGAAGCGCCTCGGCGTGGACACCATCAACACGGAGTTCTCCGGCCGCCCCGAGCGTGCCGAGGAGTCCGAGGACCAGTTCTACCGGTCGATGGAGGAACTGCTGCCGATCATCGAGGACGCCGGCATCCGTGTGCTCATCGACCCGCACCCCGACGACTTCGTCGAGGACGGCCTCGAGGCGCTCCGGGTGATCCGCGGCCTGAACTCGAAGCACGTCGGCTTCGTCTACGTCGCCTGTCACACGTTCCACTACGGCGGCAACATGGACGAGATCATCGACGCCGCCGGCGACTCGCTGCAGCTGGTCCACGTCGCCGACGCGTACGACCACCGTCGCTCGCACGGCCTGCGCTACATCACGAACCCGCCCGGCAACCCGGTCCGGGTGCACCAGCACCTGCCGGTCGGCCAGGCGGACGTCGACTTCGACGTCTTCTGGGCGGCGCTCGACCGGGTCGGTTTCTCGGCGCGCGAGGACACCGTCGCGGTCTCGAGCGTCTTCGCCGAGGACGAGAACGCCGACGCGGTGTCGCGGTTCCAACTCGACACGATCACGAAGGGACTCCACCGATGACCACCACCCTCGAGACGCAGGCGTCCACCGACGCCGATTCCCGTCCCGTCACCCTGCAGGCCGCGGAGCAGACCCCCACCGCCCTGTGGAACGACTCCGCCGACCCGCGCGAACTGTCGACCGCCATCCACGAGTACGGTGCCGTCGGTGCGACCTGCAACCCGGTGATCGCGTACACCTGCATCCAGCAGGACCCGGAGACCTGGGTCCCGCGCATCCGCGAGATCGCCGAGGAGCACCCGACAGCGGGGGAGTCCTGGATCGGCTGGAAGGCCGTCGAGGAGCTCTCCATCGCCGCCGCGGCGCAGCTGCTGCCCGCGTTCGAGGCGTCCGGCGGCCGGAACGGTCGACTGTCCATGCAGACCGACCCCCGGTTCCACCGCGACGCCGATGCGCTCGTCGAGCAGGCCGTCCGGTTCTCGCAGCTCGCGCCGAACATCATCGTGAAGATCCCCGCCACCAAGGTCGGCATCGCCGCGATCGAGGAAGCCGCCTACCGCGGGGTCTCGATCAACGCCACGGTGTCCTTCACCGTGCCGCAGGTCGTCGCCGTGGGCGAGGCCATCGAACGGGCACTCGACCGGCGTGCTGCCGAGGGCCTGCCCGAGCAGGAGTTCGGCCACGTCGTCACCCTGATGGCCGGCCGCTTCGACGACTGGCTGAAGACCGTCGTCAAGCGCGACCACGCGATGGTGGACCCGGGCATCCTCGAGTGGGCCGGTGTCGCCGCGGTGAAGAACGCCTACCGCGTCTTCCAGGAGCGTGGGTTCCGCTCACGCGTGCTGGTCGCCGCGTTCCGCAACGCACTGCAGTGGTCGGAGTTCCAGGGCGGTGACCTGGTGGTGTCGCCGCCGTTCCAGTGGACGAAGGACATCAACGACAACGCGTTCCCGTTCCGTCCGCACGCCATCGACGACGAGGTCCCCGTGCACGTGATCGAGGCGCTCCGGGCCGCGACGCCGGAGTTCGCCCGCGGCTACGACGTGGACGGCATGACGATCGACGAGTTCGACCGCTTCGGTGCGACCGTGACGACGCTCCGGCAGTTCCTGGACGCCGACGCGAAGCTCGACGCCCTGGTCCGCGACATCATCGTCCCCGCGATCTGAAACGCGATCTGCGACGCGATCTGATGCGCGGCGCGATCCGCGGTCGGAACCACGGGTCGCGCCCCGCGCGCTGACGCACCAGCCTGGAGGCCCGGTGCCGGTCCCCGAGACCGGCACCGGGCCTCCAGGCGGTTGCGTCATGTGCTGACAAAGTCCGCCGCATCGGCTACGCTCGTTGTCGCGCTCCAATGCGCGCCACCTGAACGAAGGAGTTCTCCATGGACAGCATCGGCGTCGGGCTGATCTCGGTCGGCTGGATGGGGCGGTTGCACTCGCGTGCCTACCGAGCGTTGCCGGACCACTTCCCGGAGCTCGGCGTCCAGCCGCGGCTCGTGGTCGCGGCCGACCCGATCGAGGCGGCCCGTGACCAGGCGGTGACGCGGCTCGGGTACGAGCGGGCCGTCGCCGACTACCACGAGGTCCTCGCCGACCCGGCGGTCGACGTCGTGTCGATCTGTTCGCCGAACTTCCTGCACCGCGAGATGGCCGTCGCCGTGGCCGAGGCGGGCAAGCCGTTCTGGATCGAGAAGCCGATGGGGCGGTACGCCAGCGACTCGCGCTCCATCCACCAGGCGGTGCAGCGCGCCGGAGTCATCACGAGTGTCGGTTTCAACTACCGGCACGCCCCGGCGATCGAGCGTGCCCGTGAACTCGTCCGGAGTGGACGGCTCGGCCGGATCACGAACGTGCGCGGCTCGTTGCTCGCCGACTACTCGTCCGACCCGGCAGCCCCGCTGACCTGGCGCTTCGAGCGTGAACGTGCCGGATCGGGTGTGCTCGGCGACCTGCTGTCGCACGGACTCGACCTGGCGCAGTACGTGGTCGGACGCATCGCGTCGGTCAGTGCGCTCGCCGAGACGTTCATCGAGTCGCGGCCCCGCCCGGCTGCCGGCATCGTCGACCGCAGCGCCGCGGCGACCGGCGAGCTCGGTGCGGTCGAGAACGAGGACTACGCCGCGCTGCTGTTCCGCTTCGAGGACGGTGCGGTCGGCACGATGGACTCGAGTCGGGTCATGCGTGGGCCGCACGCCGAGTACACGCTCGAGATCTACGGCACCCGCGGTTCGGTCCGTTGGGACTTCCAGCGCCTCAACGAGCTCGAGGTGTACCTGGACGGGCAAGAGGCCGACGGGTACGCGACGCACTACGTCGCTCCCGGGGACGGCGAGTTCGCCCGGTTCCAGCCGGGTGCCGGCACGGCGATGGGGTACGACGACCTGAAGACGATCGAGGCGGCGCAGTTCATCGCGAGCGTGCAGCGCGGGGAGCAGCTCGCGCCCTCGGTCGCCGACGGGCTGGCTGCCGCGTCGATCGTCGAGGCGGCGGAGGCCTCGCTGGTCGACGGCTCGTGGCACGACGTCGCTCGTGTCGACGGGCCGCTGACGTACGGGGCACCGACGCCGAGGTTCTAGACACCTGGTCGTCCTTGCTTGTTAGTATGTAAGGACAAAGTCCGAGCAATCAGGAGGCACCATGCCGCTCGTCCGTATCGACCTCGCCACCGGCCGCACGCCGGAGGCCGTCCGTGGCATCGCCGACGCCATCCACCAGGCCATCGTCGACGTGTACGGGATCCCGGTGCGGGACCGGTTCCAGGTGATCACCGAGCACCCCGCGCAGCAGATCATCGCCGAGGACGCCGGCCTGGGGTTCGAGCGCACCGAGGGTGTCATCGTCATCCAGGTGTTCACGCAGCGCGGGCGGACCGACGAGGCGAAGGCGGCGCTGTACCGGGCGATCCACGACGCCCTCGCGGCGATCGGTGTCGCGTCCGAGGACGTCTTCATCGGCTACGTCGAGAACGGGCCGCAGGACTGGTCGTTCGGCTTCGGGCGTGCCCAGTACGTCACGGGTGAGCTCGGGGTGCCCGCGCTCGGGTGAGCGGGTGCGGGTGCGGGTGCGGGTGCGGGTGCGGGGTGGTCTCGACACCCCGCTCAGTTCCGGCGTGCGGTCACGAACTGTCGGTTGCCGGGCCTCCGGGCGACAGTTCGTGACCACTCGGCGCATCGCCGACAGCACGTCGTGACCTCTCGCCGAGCAGCCCCGGGCGACGGAACGTGACCGTTCGGCCACGTGACCGCTCGGCCTACTTGTCGACGAGCGTGACCTCGAACGAGTACCGGTCCGGGCGGTAGCAGTGCACGCCGTACTCGACCGCACGGCCCGAGGCGTCGTACGCGGTGCGGCTCATCGTGAGCACCGGGTCGCCGTCCTCGATCTCGAGCAGGCCGGCCTCTTCGTCGGTGACCGCACGGGCCCCGATCCGCTGCTTCGCCACCCGCATCGTGACACCTCGGCCGCGCAGCAGCTGGTACAGCCCGTACGCCTGCAGGTCCTCGTCGGTCAGGTCGAGGAACTCCGGCGGCAGGTAGTTCTCGAGGATCGCCATCGGGACGTCCTCGGCGAACCGCACCCGCCGGATGTGCGCGACGGTCGTGCCGGGCTCGATGCTCAGTGCCGCGGCGACCTCGTCGGACGCGGGGACGTCGTTGCGCTGCAGGAGCTTCGTCGCCGGAGCCTGTGCGCCCTGCGCCAGGTCGTCGTACAGGCTCGTCAATTCGACCTTGCGGGTCACCGGCCCGTGCACGACCTGGGTCCCGATACCGCGGCGGCGCACCAGCAGACCCTTGTCCACGAGGTCCTGGATCGCCCGTCGGATCGTCGGCCGCGACAGACCGAGACGCTCACCGAGGGCGATCTCGTTCTCGAGCCGGGCCCCTGGTGGCATCGCCCCGGAGCGGATCGACTCCTCGATGCGCGAGGCGACCTGGAAGTAGAGGGGCATGGGACCCGACCGGTCCAGGTCCATGAACAGGTCGGACGGCAGCTGGCCTTCGTTGGTCATCGCGGTCCTTCACACGTGCGGAGATGCCGGCGTCGGTGCCGACGGCATTGTCGTGACAATACCACCGGGGATGTGGCGCCCCGGCCGGGCGCAGCGGGCGTTGCGTCAGTCGGCGCAGACCGTCAGTCAGCGCAGACCGTCAGTCGGCGAACACCATCGGCCGGTTCGACAGACGCGGCTGGTTCGCGGCCTTCGGCTTCTCGGCACGCGCGCGGACCGGGGCGATCGTCACCCGGGTCACCGCGCCGAGCGCCTCGACCGTCTCGACCCCGTGGTGCGCGGCGGCGTGCACGACGATCGCGGCGCAGGCCTCGGCGTCGGCGGCGGCGTCGTGGTGCTGGAAGCCCTCGAACCCGGCGGCCATCGCGGCGACCGGCAGGCGGTACGAGTCGAGCGCGTAGGTCTTGCGAGCCACCGCCAGGGAGCACAGCGAGTGGTGCTCGGCCAGGTCGATCCCCGTCGCGGAGCACCCACCGGCGATGACGCCCATGTCGAAGCGGGCGTTGTGCGCCACCAGGACGTCACCCTCGGCGAAGGCCACCAGGTCGGGGTACTGCTGCTCCCACGTCTTGGCGTGCGTGACGTCCTCGGCGACGATGCCGTGGATCCGAGTGTTCCACTCGAGGAACGCGTCGTGCCCGAACGGCGGGCGGATGAACCACGACGCCCGATCGACGACCCGGCCGGCGCGGACCTTCACGAGCCCGACGGAGCAGGCGCTGGCGGGCGAGCTGTTGGCGGTCTCGAAGTCGATCGCGGTGAAGTTCAACGGCACGGTCCCGATCGTCGCACGGGGTGCCGACATCGCCCTCCGTTCCCGTCGGCGTTGCGTGTGGCTAGCCTCGGCGCACAGGCAACGAGGCCGACCGCCGACGCGCACGAGGCGATCGGGGGTGGCGACGACACCATGTGGCGGCCCGAGCGGGTCTAGGGGACTGCTGCGCGCCTCCGGACCGTCGACCGTGCCGACCACTCGCTCCAGGTGCCGGGGGACTGGCGGCGATCACAGCGGCTGCAGGTCGACGTCTTCGACGTCGTCGAGCGGCGCATCACTGCCCTGCTGCGGCCCCCGCTGGGCGCGTCGCGCCCGCTGTACTGACGACGGACTGGAGGCCCGGGTCGGCTCCGACAGGCCGCCGCCGGTAGGCTGTTCTTCCGTGGCTCTCACCATCGGAATCGTCGGTCTCCCGAACGTCGGCAAGTCGACCCTGTTCAACGCCCTGACCAAGAACCAGGTCCTCGCCGCGAACTACCCGTTCGCGACGATCGAGCCGAACGTCGGGGTGGTGAACCTGCCCGACTCGCGGCTCGACCAGCTCGCTGAGCTCTTCCACTCGGAGAAGACCGTGCCGGCGCCGGTGTCGTTCGTCGACATCGCGGGCATCGTCAAGGGCGCGAGCGAGGGCGAAGGCCTGGGCAACAAGTTCCTCGCCAACATCCGCGAGGCCGACGCCATCGCGCAGGTCGTCCGCGGCTTCACCGACGACGACGTCGTGCACGTCGCGAACAAGGTCTCCCCGAAGGACGACCTCGAGGTCATCAACACCGAGCTGATCCTCGCCGACATGGAGACCATCGACAAGGCGCTCCCGCGGTACGAGAAGACCGTGAAGCTCAAGCAGACCGAGCCGATCGTGCTCGAGACCGCTCGCGAGGCCCGTGCCGCGCTCGAGCAGGGCACCCTGCTGTCCGCCACCAAGATCGACCTGTCGCCGATCGCCGAGCTCGGCCTGCTCAGCGCCAAGCCCTTCATCTTCGTCTTCAACGTCGACGAGGCGATCCTGACCGACGAGTCCCGCAAGGCCGAACTGGCCGCGCTCGTCGCACCGGCACAGGCCGTGTTCCTCGACGCCCAGGTCGAGTCTGAGCTCATCGACCTCGACCCGGCGGACGCCGCCGAACTGCTCGAGTCGACCGGTCAGACCGAGTCGGGACTCGACCAGCTCGCCCGCATCGGGTTCGACACCCTCGGGCTGCAGACCTACCTGACGGCCGGTCCGAAGGAAGCCCGTGCGTGGACGATCGGCAAGGGGTGGAAGGCTCCCCAGGCTGCCGGCGTCATCCACACCGACTTCGAGAAGGGCTTCATCAAGGCCGAGGTCATCTCGTTCGACGACCTGATGGAAGCCGGCTCGATCGCCGAGGCCCGCGCTGCAGGCAAGGCCCGCATCGAGGGCAAGGACTACGTCATGCAGGACGGCGACGTGGTGGAGTTCCGCTTCAACAACTGATCTGCCCACGTGGTTCGTCGTGCGCCAGGATGAGCGCATGACGAATGCACAGGCAGGGTGGTACGACGACGGCTCCGGCACCATGCGGTGGTGGGACGGTTCCGCGTGGACGGAGCAGGTGCAGCAGCAGGCGCCCACGGCGTCGGGGGTCGGTGGAGTGATCGGCCGGATCCAGGCGGAAGCGGCTTCGGGCGGTCAGCCGCGTCCGGCACAGAACGGCATGAGCTACGTCGTGCTGCAGGTGGTGCTCAAGGAGAAGTTCTTCGGGACGGGTTCGGGCAACCTCACCGAGCTCGAGAAGGCGATCAACGCGCAGGCTGCGCTCGGGTACCGGCTGCACACGATCACGACGGCTTCCTCGGGGAGCACGGGTTTCGGCGGCGGCGACCGGGTGCAGGCCACGATGGTCTTCGAACGCCTGAACTGAGGCGAGCGGTCCGAGTCGTCGGGCCGCCCGGCGTGGTCAGTCGACGAGCGCCAGGATCACCGCGGGGATGCGGTGCTCGATCGCGTCCCAGACGATCTCCTTCCGCGCCTTCCGGTAGTCGTGCGACAGGAGGTTGCGGGTCTTCCGGACCGCCGCGAGTGACAGGTCCGACGGGAGTCGTGCCTCCCGGTCCTGGGGGATGCGACCGAGCAGGTCGTCGAAGTGGATGATGACCGCTTCGGCTGCTCGGTAGGTGAGGCTGCGTGCCGCGTCGAACTCGCTCCGCCCGTGCTCGACGATCATGGAGCACTCGGCGAGCAGGTCGAGGAAGCTGGCCTGCAGCGACGGCCACCGCTCTTCGAGGGCAGCAGGGTCACGGTCGCTGCGGGGCCGAGGCGTGAACCGGGGAGCCGGCGTCACAGCGGCACGGCTTCGTCGAGGACGTGGGCGAAGTGCTCATCGTCCTCGAGGTCGTCGGTGAGGACGTCGACCTCGAAACCGGTGATGCGCTCGACCTCGTGCGCGAACCCACCGAGATCGAACAGCGATGCCGCGGGGGTCAGGTGGACCAGCAGGTCGATGTCACTGTGTTCGGTGTCCTGCCCGCGCACCGCGGAGCCGAAGACGCGGACGTCGTCGAGATGGAAGCGCTTCGCCTCGTCGAGGATCGCGTCGGCGTAGATGGCGAGCGGGATGCTCGGGCGGGTGTGGGCCGCTTCGAGGATTCGCCGGAGCGACTCCGGGCGCGGCCGCTTCCGTCCGCTCTCGTACGCCGAGATGGTGGGCTGCTGCATGCCGGCGGCGGCAGCGAGACCGGTCTGCGAGAGACCGAGGTCTTCGCGGGCAGCGCGGATCAGCTCCGCAGCACGTTCGACCCGCATGGCGACCCCCCCTATAGCTCTCGACTATAAAGGACTCGCCCTGGCTGGTGAAGTGGCATGGGGGACTAGATTCGGCTCGTCCGAGCGCCCGAGGAGGCCCCATGCCGTACGTCGTCGACTTCGTGAACGTCTCCACGGTGGGGCTCGAGACATCACCGGTGGTGGATGCGCTCGCCGGCCTCCGTGCGAACGAAGCCCGTTACTTCAAGAACAAGTACGACCACGACCTCACCACACGTCCTGCCGCCGAGGCTCCCGAGCTGGTCGAGTACGTCGCCCGCGTACTCGTGGAGGAGCGGGGTCTCGTGATCGCGTCCCCGCCACTCGAGGCCACCGAAGCAGTGGTCGACGGCGTCCGCTGGACCTACGTCTTCTACGAGTCCGGCCTGGCGATCAACGTTCTCTACACACTCGAACCGGGCGGCAAGCGAGCGGTCGGGTTCAAGCTCTCCGACGGCATGGAAGTGCCGGAGGAACTCGCCGACAAGTTCAAGTTCGCCCGGCAGCGGTCGAAGCTCGCGGGCACGATCCGCGGCTCGTTCTTCGTGATCAAGGGCGAGTACTGACGTGCCGCACCGGGGCTGCCCCCGGAACGACGAAGCGCCGCCGAGCGAACTCGGCGGCGCTTCGTGGTGGTGCTGGTGGACCTAGGCCGCGAGGGCCATCTCGCCGGCCTGCACGGACTGTGCCTGCAGCAGGGTGCGGCTGGCCTCGCCCGCCCAGGAGCGGCCCGGGACGGTCCAGCCGGCCTCGCCGACGGCGTCGAGCCGGGTGCCCCGGGTGACGAAGGTCCCCAGGTCGTCGGCCGCGATGCGCACGAGGTACTCGCGCTGCGAGCGGTCGTCGCGCACCGGGAACTCGGCGATGCGGTCGGGGGTGATCGTCGGGGCCGCGAGTGCGGTCCCGAACACGGTGATTCGTTCGTTGCTGGTCATGGTGCTGTACTTCCTGGTCATTCGGCGCCAGGGCGACTCGGTGTCGGCGGACGTCTCAGTCCAGCGCGACGCATCGAGTGCGGGGCGCGCACGTCGAGTTTCAACGTGCAGCTCGTCCGTTCGGATCGAGCGGTGTCTCGAGTGGAATGCGACTCGGGTGAGTCGGTGTCGAGAGGTTGGTGTGCGCGAGTCAGATGGGTTCGCTGCAGTGCACCAACCAGAGACTATACGCCCACCCCGCCGAGAAGTCCAGCGAGCGACCGGACCGAGCGTCAGGAGGCCAGGAAGGCCGCCCAGCGGTCCCCGCCGGCGGCCACGTTGCCCGAGCCGTCGAGGCGGGCGGCCGCGGACGACGGCTTGCGCGAAGCCTGCTCGTGGATCAGCCCGTCAAACGTCGCCGAGAAGTCCAGACGGGGCACCGCGGCCGTGACGTCCCGCAGGTCGTCCGACGACCACCTGTCGAAGCCCACACCGGAGACGTCGAGCGAGGTCGCGACCTCGAGCAGGTGCCCCTCGGCGTCGAGCTCCGGTTCGACGGACCGCCACATGTGCCGCTCGATGATCTCGCCGACCCGACGGGCTCGCACGGCGTCCCACCCGGCACCGAGCGCGAAGACCGAGCCGACCGCGCCGCCGGCGTCCTCGAAGGGCACCCCGTGGGCGTCGAACGACGGGGTCACGCCGAGGTCGTGGAGCATCGTCGCCACGAAGAGCAGCTCGGGGTCCGGTTCGAGGTCGACCGTCGGGGCGAGCAGGACGGCCCAGGCCCACGAGCGCAGGCAGTGGTGCACGAGGGCGGGTTCGGACCATGCCCGCACGACCTCTAGTGCGCGCGCAGCAACGGGGGAGGGCGGGGTGAGCAGGGCTTCGACGTCGACCGACATGGCACGACAGTAGCGGCAGGAACGAGCCGTAACGGGGCGGAAACGTGCCGGGCCAGAACCGGAAACAGCACCCCGTTAGCTTTCGGTTCACTGAGTACCCGCTCAGCACCCCTCCACCCCACCCGAAGGAACTGCGCCCATGCAGCACCGACCACGGCTGCGCCCCCGCGCGACGATCGTCTCCTCGACGCTCGTCGCCGCCGGGGCGTTCGGCCTCGCCGTCCTGACGGCCGCTCCGGCCCAGGCAGCACCCACCGCGACCACCGCCACCATCGACGCCCCGGCCACCGTGACCGTCGGCACCGCGTTGGACGTCGACCTGACGATCCCGGACACGGCCGACGTCTACGCGTACGAGATCACGCTCGAGGCCGACTCGGTGCAGTACCGGGACGACAGCGTCACCGGCCCGGACGGTGGCTTCGACAGCGTCGAGCAGGACGGGGACGCCCTGACGATCGTGCACACCCGTCTCGGCACCTCACCGGCGCTCGACGGCGACCTGGCCAGCTCGATCTCGCTGACCCCGACGGCGGTCGGCAGCGTCGACCTCGACGTCACGAGCATCACCCTCGTCGGCTCCGACGGCACGTCGACGACCCTCGACGCCCCGGCGAGCACCACCGTCGTGGTCGCCGCGGCCGCGACCACCGCCCCGACGGCCACGCCGACGCCGGGTGCGACCATGCAGCCCGGCGCCGGTGGCGGCACGGGTGCCCCCGCCGGCCCGGGCGACCCGACGGCACCGGGCGCCGATCCGACCGACGGCGCCACCGCCGGGGCAGGAGCCGGCGGGGACGACCGTCCGACCGGAGGCGACCTCGCCTGGACCGGCGCCGACGTCGCGCCGTGGATCGCCGCGTCCATCGCCCTGCTCGCAGCCGGCGGCACCCTGATCACCCTGCGGGCCCGTCGTGCCCGCCGCGACCGCACCGGAGCCTCCGCATGACCGCCACGAAGCAGGCCGCCAGCAAGCAGGACGCCAGCAAGAAGCGCACCGCCGTCGCCGGCGCCGCACTCATCGCCCTCGTCGGCACCGTCCTCGCCGCGACCCCCGCGATCACCGCCGCCGCAGCACCCGCGGCCGTCGACGCCAGCCCCGCCGCCATGCTCGCGCCGTACTACACGGACCTCGACCTGACCGGCGACGACCAGGTCACCCGGGCCGACCTCGCCGTGCTCACCGACCACCTCGGTGCGACGACCGCGAGCACCGACTGGGCGACGGTCAGCGCCGCGGACACCGACGCCGACGGCACCATCAGCGTCGCCGACCTGGCCGGGTTGTCCCAGCGGATGATCTACGACGACGGCCCCTTCCAGCTCGTCGAGGCGTCGACCATCGACATGCAGGCCGCGATGAACGCCGGGGTCACCACGTCGGTCGCGATCACCGAGGACTACCTCGACCGCATCGCCGCCTACGACCGCGCGAAGGTCGACACCGCGTCGACCGGGCGCCCGCTCAACTCGATCGTCACCACAAACGCCGACGCCCTGGCCGCCGCGAAGACCGCGGACGCCGAGCGCGCCGAGCACGGGATGACGAGCATGCTGCTCGGCGTGCCGATCGCGGTGAAGGACAACTACGACACGAAGGACATGCCCACCACCGGTGGCTGCGGCTGCTGGGACGACAACCAGACCGACACCGACGCCGCCATGGTCACCGGCCTCCGCGACGCCGGCGCCGTGATCCTGGCGAAGGCCAGCCTCGACGAGTTCGCCTTCGGCTTCGTCTCCGAGTTCTCGTCGAACCAGCCCGCCGGCTCGTCGCTCCTGGTCGCCAGCCCGTACAACACGGCGCAGACGGCCGGTGGCTCGAGTGGCGGCACCGGCGCGGCGATCTCCGCGAACCTCGCCGGGATCGGCTTCGGCACGGACACGGGCGGGTCGATCCGTGTGCCGTCGACGTACAACCAGCTCGTCGGCATCCGGCCCACGGTCGGCCTGACCAGCCGCGACGGGATCATCCCGCTCGCCCTGTCCCAGGACACTGGCGGCCCGATCACGCGCTCGGTGACCGACGCCGCGGTCGCGCTCGACGCCGTCACCGGCGTGGACGCGGCGGACCCGGCGACGAGTGCACAGGCCGGCAAGGTGCCCACGTCGTACACGTCGTCGCTCGACGCCGACTCCCTGCAGGGCGCCCGCATCGGCTACGTGACGAGCATGGTCGGCACGAACGCCACGACGAAGCGCCTGTTCGACGCCTCCGTCGCGAAGCTCGAGGCCGCTGGTGCCACCGTCGTCCCGATCACGGCGACGACGGCCTTCAACCGGGTCCTGTCCGAGGGCAGCGGCAGCACGAACGAGTTCAAGCACGACCTGGACGAGTACGTGGCGAAGCACCTCGACCCCGACGTCGCCGCTCGCTCGCTGCAGGGCATCCTGGCCTCGGGTGAGTACGTGCCGAGCCGCAAGAGCACCTACCAGTCGCGCGACCTGATCACCGACACGCAGTACCAGGCGTGGGCCGGTCCGACGGGGTCGCACACGACGCAGCTCGCCACCGGCAAGCAGCTCGTGACGCAGATGCTCGACGACCAGGACCTCGACGCGCTCGTCTACCCGTCGGGCACGCCGTACGGCACGCAGTCGACGAACATGCGCCTCAGCCCGAACACCGGCATGCCGGCGATCACCGTCCCGATGGGCCAGGCGACCGCTGCCGACAACACGATCACCGGTGCCGGCGTGAACCTGGAGTTCCTCGGCCGCTCGTTCGACGAGAGCACGGTCATCGGCCTCGGTTACGCCTTCGAGCAGGAGACGCACGCGCGCACCGCGCCCGCGCTGTACCCGGCGCTCGGTTGAGCTGAGCGGGTCGCGTGACGCGACCACGGGATGGACGGGAGGCCCGGTGCCAGCTGGCACCGGGCCTCCCGTCCGTCCGCTCCGTCAGTTCAGGGTCGGGGTGTCCTCCGGCACGACGCCGTCGGCGTACAGGTCGGTCGCCAGGTCACGGAGCGCGCGCAGCGCGACCCGCTGCGTGAGCGGGCCGTAGGAGATGCGGGCGACGCCGAGCGCCTCGTACTCCGCGGCGGGCAGGGCACCGGGCAGGCCGATGACCGAGAGCTTGCCGCGGCCCAGACCGGCGACGAGTCGCTCGACCACGGAACGCTCGATCGCGCCGGGCACGAAGACGAGCGCGGCGCCGTTGTCGAGGAACGCCTTGCCGCGTGCGATGGCGTCTGCGATGCTCTCGTCGATCGGACGGTCGCCGCCGCGGGCGATCGCGTCGGTGCGGGCGTTCAGCTGGAAGTCGACGCCCTCGGCCTGTGCCGCAGCGGTGATCGCGGCGACGCGGGCGACCGCCTCGTCGAAGGGACGCAGCCGGTCCTCGACGTTGGCGCCCACGATGCCCGAGCCGATGGCGCGGCGGATCGTCTCGGCGGGGTCCTCGTAGCCGTCGTCCAGGTCCGCGGTGACCGGCAGGTCCGTGGCGGCCGCGACGATCGCCGCCCCGGACAGGGCGAGTTCGAGGGGCATGCCGCCGTCCTCGTACCCGTACGACGCGGCGATCGAGTGCCCGGCGGTGGCGATCGCCTTCGTGCCGGGCAGGTCGCTGACGACCTTGGCGGTGATCGCGTCCCACACGTTCACGACGCGCAGGATCTCGGGGGCTTCGTGCAGCTGCTTGAGGGTGACGGCCTTGTCGGCGGTGCTCGTGCTCATGCTGCCGACAGTAGGCCGACGGGGCGGCCCCCGGCCGCGAGCCCACCCGAAGACGACGTGGGATGACGTCGGGAGTCGCGCCGGGCCTCCTGGCAGGGGCATGCTGGGACGCATGGCGAGCGACGAGCAGGACCCGGTCGGCACGCTCCGCGGGGTCCGGACGAGCATCAAGTGGACGCGGTACGCGCCCGACGTGCTGCCCCTGTTCGTCGCCGAGATGGACCACGACGTCGCGCCGGCGATCCGGCAGGCCCTGATCGAGCGGGTCTCGCAGTCCGACCTCGGGTACCTCGACGGCCCCGGGCCGCTCGCTCCCGCCTTCGCGCAGTTCGCGCTGGACCGCTGGGGCTGGGAGATCGACCCGTCGCGGATCCACCTGGCCACCGACGTCAGCGTCGGGATCGTCGAGTCGCTGCGGCTCGCGCTGCCCGACGGCGGGCGCGTCGCGATCACGCCGCCGGTGTACCCGCCGTTCTTCGAGCTCGTCGAAGAGGCCCGATGTCAGGTCGAGGAGGTCCCGCTGCTCGAGCAGTGGGGGCAGTACCGGCTCGACCTCGAGGGCCTCGAGCGGGCGTTCGCCGACGGGGTCGGCGTCTTCCTGCTCTGCAACCCGCACAACCCCGTCGGACTCGTGCACGACCGGGCCGACCTCGTGGCGATCGCCGAACTGGCCGCGAAGTACGACGTCCTCGTCATCAGCGACGAGATCCACGCGCCCCTGACCCACCCCGGCGTGCAGTTCACCCCGTTCGCCGCCGTCGCCGAGCCGCTCGGAGCCCGCAGCGTGTGCGTGACCTCGGCGAGCAAGGGGTGGAACCTCGCCGGTGTGAAGTGCTCGGTCATCGTCGCCGGCGATCCCCGGACCGCCGCGCTCCTCGACACCCTGTGGGAGGAGGTCGCCTGCCGCACAAGCATCCTCGGGCTGCACGCGAACCTGGCGGCGTTCACCCTGGCGACGGACTGGCTCGACGACGTCGTGGCGCGCATCGTGGCGAACGACCAACTGCTCGCCAAGCTGCTCGCCGAGCACCTGCCCGGGGTCGTCTACACGCGGCCGCGCGCCGGGTACCTGGCGTGGCTCGACTTCCGCGGCATCGGCCTCGGCGACGACCCCGCGGTGCCGCTGCGGGAGCACGCGTACGTCGCGCTCAACTCCGGGCTGGGGTTCGGGTCCGAGGGGCGCGGGTTCGTCCGGCTCAACCTGGCGTGCTCACCGGAAACCCTGCGCGAGGCAGTGTTCCGGATCGCCGCGGCGTACCCGTCGAGCGCGCAGGAGGGGCTGGTCTGGCACGTCGCCTGACCTGCTCCTGACCCGCGCCTGACCGGCGCGTGCCGGCGACGCGGCTGGAAGGCTCGTCCTCCACAACTCGCCCTGGCTGAAATCTGTTCACAGATCGCGTTGAGTCTCCTGGATCGCGCTCCGCGGACCGCCACGGTCGGTGCATGCAGAGATCCGATCCGACAGTGTCCAATCGAGATAGGCAGGATTGCCTAGTCACAGTTGGCCAGCTACGGTGAAGCGCACGGAGTTGCTCCGCCGGCTCGCTCGGAAGGCTGACGAGAACGACGTCGAGTTCGTGTTCCACCGCCACGGCGGGAGACACGACCTGTTCCGCTTCGGTCGGAACACGGTCGTCGTTCCGAGGCACCGAGAGGTGGAGGAGATGACGGCGCGCGGCATCCTCCGTGACTGCGACCGACGAGGAGATGGGCGACGATGAGCCGACACACGGTGCGCGCGGAGCGCGGCAAGAAGTACTGGGTGATCTGGATCGACGGCGTCATCCGGACGCAGGCGAAGCGCGAACGAGAGATCGAGCTGATGGCTCGCGACTGGCTCTTGCTGATGAACGACGACCGCGATCCGAAGTCCTTCGAACTCGTCGTCGAGGTGGCGATGCCCGAAGCGGCGCAGGCGCACCTGGACCGGGCGGTCGCGCTCCGCGAGGAGTCCGAGCGCGCACGCGTCGAGGCAGCGAAGGAGACGGCCGCCGCGGCGCTGGTCCTGCACGAGTGCGGGCTCACGGTGCGTGAGATCGGACCGCTGCTGCACGTCTCGCACCAGCGAGCACAACAGCTGGTCGCCGCTGCTCGCTGACCGCCCGGGTCATCGAGCTCCGCCGGGATCAGGCCACGTACTGGTTGCGGCCGACGACGCGGATGCGCAGGTCGTCGTCACGGTCCATCGCGAGGAGCTCGCGGGCCACGAACCCGACGGACGGCCACCGGGACACCTCGGTCACCATGAAGCCGTCGATGAAGACCTGCCACGCGCCGGCCTCGCGGACCGCCTGCACCTCGTACGTCGCCATGCCGCGAGCGTACCGGGACCGGGCCGCCGTCAGCGCAGGTCGAACGTCACTGCAGGTCGAGGGTCATGTGCACGTCGGCCCGGACGTACGGGCTCGGGGCGACCTCGTCCTCGCGCAGGTGCCGGAAGCCGAACGCCTCGTACAGGTGCACGGCGCTGGCGAGCCGCGCGTTGCTCTCCAGGTCGATGCGGTGTGCACCGAGTTCGCGTGCCCGGTCGAGCGCCGCGGTGATGAGCTTCCGCCCGGTGCCGTGCCCCTGGTGGTCGGGGGAGACGGCCATCTTCACGAGCTCGAACACTCCGGAGGTGGTGGGGACGACCCCGATGCACCCGACGACCTGGTCGTCGAGACGGGCGACCAGGACGGACCCGCCCCGCTCCACGACGCGGCCGACGGGATCGGAGAGGAACACGCGGTCCTCGTCCTCGAGGGTGAAGTACCGGGTGATCCACGCCTCGTTGAGCGTGCGGAACGCCTCGGCGTCCGCGGCGGTGGCGAGGTCGGCGATGGTGACGGTGGAGGTCGCTTCGGGCATGCAACCATCCTCTGGCGGCGATGCAGTCACGTCCAATACTCGTTCGCGCTGATCGATACGCTGTGTGCATGGATCGCGAACCGGACGTCGACCTCCGGCAGCTGCGGGCGTTCCTGGCCGTCGCCGACGAGCTGCACTTCGGCCGTGCTGCCGAGCAGCTGCGGATCGCCCAGCCCGCGCTGTCCCAGCAGATCCGGCGGACCGAACGCGCGCTCGGGGTCGACCTGTTCGTCCGGACCAGCCGCAGTGTGGCCCTGACCGCAGCCGGCCGGGTGCTGCAGGGGCGTGCGCGATCGCTGCTCGGGCAGGTGCGACGGGACCTCGACGAGACGGAGCGGGTCGGTCGGGGCGAGGTCGGTCGGCTCGACGTCGGGTTCGTCGTCTCCGCGCTGCCCCTCGGTCCGATCGAACGCGTGCAGGCGTTCCGGAAGCGCTACCCGCTGGTCCGGGTGGAACTGACCGAGGGGTACTCGTCGACCCTGCTCGCCCGGATCGTCCGCGGCGAACTCGACCTCGCCGTCGTCCGCGATGCCGACCCGGACCCCGCCGTGCGGCTGCTGCCGTTCCGTTCCGAGGCCTTCGTCGCCGCTGTCCCGCGCGGCCACCGGTTGGCGGATCGGGGTCGCATCCGCGGCACCGAACTGGTCGACGAGCCGTTCGTCTTCTTCCCGGCGGTCGCGGGGGCCCTGGCGACCGAGCGCAACCTCGCACCGGTCACCGCCGGTGGCCGCCGTCCCGTCGTCGTGCAGGAGGCCACGACCTGGGCGACCGTGCTCCACCTGGTCGGGGTGGGCCTCGGTGTCACGGTGGTGCCGGAGAGTGCCGCGCTCGCCGCACCCGACACCGTGGCGCTCCTGCCCCTCGAGGGCAGCGACCACCGCAGCGAGCTCGCCTGGGCGATGCGCGCCGACGACGACCGCGAGATCCTGCGCAACTTCGTCGCCCCGGACTGACCGAGCGGACCGGCTGCGCGAGCGGACGCCCATCGGGCATCCTCGCTCAGCCGAGCGACAGGACGGGCGCCCGGTGGTCACCGAGTTCGTCGATGCGCCACGGCCGAGCGCCGCGCAGCGTCAAGCCGAGCTGGACCAGCACGAACCCGACGTGCGGCTCGACGTCGGGGTCCCACGGCCCCTCGACGCCCAGGCCGAACGCGCCGAGTTCGTCGTCGGCCTCGTCCCGCAGGGTCAGCCGCCACCGGCCGTCGCCGAGTTCCTCGACCACGGCCCAGCGGGCGGTGCCGAACCGGCTCACGCCGTCTTGGTGATGTCCGCGGTGAAGTTCTGCACGCGCTGCAGCAGGGAGGCACCACGCATCGCGATGGTCGCCGGCGGGTTCAGGTGCGGGGGCGCGGTGCGGATCAGCATCGGGCACCCGAGGTCTTCGCAGATGTAGGTGCCGATCGTGTTGCCGTTGCGCCCGGACTCGCCGGCGCGCGCGGCGGAGAACAGCCGGACCTGGGTCGCGGGCTGCGGCGAGTGGCAGAACGAGCACATCGCGGCGATGCCGGGGCGCAGCGAGCCACCGGCGGACCGGACGACGATGCCCACGGGGCGCTCGTCGATCCAGGACACGATGTACCCGCGGCGGGCGGCCTGCGGGTCGCGCCAGCCCAGGAACTCGCGTTCGTCCCAGAGTGTCTCGTGCAGGCCCGGGATGGGCAGCTGTGCGAGTTCGTCGGGGGTGGCGTTCACGAACGACGATCGGATGTCGGCTTCGGTCAAAGGCTTCACGGTCCGATCACCATATGCCTCGCCCCCGACACGTGGTGCGTCACGACAGCCGTGTGGGCGACGGCGCAGTCTCGGATCGTCCCGTTCAGGACAGCCTGGAGGCACGGATCGCGCCGAGCGCGCTGCTCCCGTCCGCCACCAGCACCGCCCGGCGCAGGGCGTCGCGTCCGACGCGACGGGCCGCCGCGTCGTCCGCGGCGAACTCCACGAGCACACGCGTCGACCGCGCCATGGCGCGCGCACCGGGCACCCACGGGACCGCACGTTCGATCGATTCGGCGACCGCGACCGCAGCCGCGTGGTGCTGGGTCAGGTGGGCGCGTTCGTGGGCGACCACGGCCTCCAGTTCGTCGGTGCGCAACCGGTCTGCCAAGCCGGTGCTGACGAGGACGCCACCGCTGCGCCCCGGGACGGCGCACGCCAGTGCGTGGTCGGCCTCGACGACGGCGACGGGGGTGCCGTCGATCTCGCGGTGCGGGGCGACGCCGGAACGCATCGCCTGCCGGACGGCCTCGTGTTCCGGGCCGGGGCGCACCCGGACCGCGACGACGAACGCGACGACCCCGAGCAGCGCGACGCCGACGTTGAAGCCGTGTGTGGGGGAGTCGTCCCCGCCGAACAGCTCGGTGACCGGACGGTCCGCGAGCACCACGAGGGTGATGCCGACCACGAAGCCGACGACGCCGAGCAGGACCGCGACCGACCAGCAGACCAGCGCGGTGCGGGGCAGGTCGATCGTCCAGGCTGAGCGGGTCAGGACCCGGGGTGCGAACACCACCACCGCGAGTGCGAGGACGATGAGCGCGATGCCGGCGACGACCACGGTGCGCAGCCGGTCAGGAGCGGGCGCGGGCGTCGAGGGCGCGGCGCAGGGCCTCGAGGTCGTCCGAGGCGAGCGAGCCGGTGAACTGCAGCAGTGCGGCCTCGCGGTCGGAGGACGCGGCGAGCGCGCTCGACATCAGCGACGCGGTCTGCTCGTCGCGACTGTGCACGGCGCGGAACGTCAGGGGAGCGTCGTCGTGTTGTTCCCGTTCCACCTGGCCCTTGCGGCCGAGCCGGTCGAGTACGGTGAGGACGGTCGTCAGCGCGGGGCGGGGCTCCGGGAACGCGTCGAGCACCTGGCGTGCGGTGAGACCTGCGTCGGCGGAGCGGAGTGCGTCGAGCACCGCCTGCTCCAGCTGCCCGCGGGGGCGCGATCGTTGTCCGGCCATCCCCGCATTCTACGAGATGTCGAAGGCCGGGCCACGACACACGCTCGTAACGCGGTCTCGGTATGCTCTGGGCGGACAACTGAACACACCGGCCGCTCATCCGTCGCGGGAGACGCCGTGCACGTACCTCCGGGTACGTCGTGCCCTCGGGCGCACGCACGGCACCGAAGGAGCAATCCCCCCGTCAATCTCTCAGGTCCCACACCGCAGCGGACAGGCCACTCTGAAAAGCAGACGCTCGGTCGTCTCGCCCACGGTGAAAGCCGCCGGACCTCACGGGCCGCGGTGAAACTCTCAGGCCCATGACAGAGGGGGAGTTCCACCCGGCGATCGTCGCCGGGCCCTGCCGATGCCAGGAGAACTCCGCCATGAGTCCGTCCCCACTGCCCACGCCGGGTCAGCGTTCGTCGCCGCTCGAAGCCGTGCACGAAGCCGCCGGTGCGACCTTCACCGACTTCGCCGGGTACCGCATGCCCGTGCGCTACTCGTCGGACCTCGCCGAGCACCACGCCGTGCGCGAGGCCGCCGGGGTCTTCGACCTGTCGCACATGGCCGAGATCGGGGTGACCGGCACCGACGCCGTCGCCTTCCTCGACCACGCGCTCGCCGGGTCCTTCGGCGCGATGCCGATCGGCCGCGCCAAGTACTCGCTGCTGCTCGCCGAGGACGGCGGGATCCTCGACGACCTCGTCGTGTACCGGACCGACGACGACGTCTTCCTCGTCGTCGCGAACGCCTCCAACCGCGATGTCGCCGTCAGCGCGCTCACCGCACGGGCCGACGGGTTCGACATCGAGGTCTCCGACGACTCCGACACCACGGCCCTCGTCGCCGTGCAGGGCCCTGCGGCGGCCGGCACGCTCGACGCCCTCGTGGTCGCCGACCGCCTGCAGCCGGAGACCCCGCTCGACGAACTCGGCTACTACCGGGTGCTGCACGCGCTGTTCGACGGTGCCGACGTGCTCGTCGCGCGCACCGGGTACACCGGCGAGGACGGCTTCGAGGTCTACACCGACCCGGACACCGCCCCGGTGCTCTGGGACGCCCTGCTCGAGGCCGGCGCCGACCGCGGGGTCGTCCCCGCAGGCCTCGCCGCACGCGACACCCTGCGGCTCGAGGCCGGTATGCCCCTGTACGGGCACGAGCTCGGCACCGACGTCCGCCCGGCCCAGGCGGGCCTCGGCCGTGTCGTCGCCAAGGACGGCGACTTCGTCGGTGTGGCCGGCGTCACCCCGTCCGCGGACGCCCGCGTGCTCGTCGGCCTGGTGACCGAGGGCCGCCGTGCTCCCCGAGCCGGCTACGACGTCGTGCTCGACGGTACGGTCGTCGGCACCGTGACCTCGGGCGCGCTCTCGCCGACGCTCGGCCACCCGGTCGCGATGGCCTTCGTCGACCCGGCCGCGCTCGCCGCCGTGTCGGACGGGGCACAGGTCCTCCACATCGACGTCCGCGGGACTGCCGTCCCCAGCACGGTCTCCGCGTTCCCCTTCTACCGCCGCGCCTCGAAAGGCTGACCCCATGACCGACCAGACCGCACTCCAGTACACGGCCGACCACGAGTGGCTGCTCGTCGAGGGCGACACCGTCACCGTCGGCATCACCGACCACGCCGCCGAGCAGCTCGGTGACGTCGTCTACGTCGAGCTCCCCGCCGTCGGCACCGCCACCACCGCCGGTGCGCAGATCGGCGAGATCGAGTCGACCAAGAGCGTCGGCGAGCTCTTCGCCCCGATCGAGGGCGAGGTCGTCGAGGTCAACGACGCCGTCGTCGACACCCCCGACACCGTCAACCAGGACCCGTTCGGTGCCGGCTGGCTCGTGAAGATCAAGGTCGACGGCACCTCGTTCCCCGAGGACCTGATGGACCACGACGCGTACCGGGCCTCCATCGCATGACCGCGTTCGAGAACCTCCAGACGTCCTTCGCCGACCGCCACATCGGCACCACCCCGGCCGACCAGCAGGCCATGCTCGACGTCGTCGGGCAGCCGTCGCTCGACGCCCTGGTCCGTGCGGCGATCCCGGAGTCCATCCACGTCGGCCCCGTCGCCGACTCGGTGATCCCGGCTGCCGTCGGCGAGACCGAGGCGCTCGCCGAGCTCCGCGCCAAGGCCGGCCGCAACACCGTCCGCCGCGCCATGATCGGCCTGGGCTACCACGGCACCCACACGCCCGCGGTGATCCAGCGGAACGTGCTCGAGAACCCGAGCTGGTACACGGCGTACACGCCCTACCAGCCGGAGATCTCGCAGGGCCGCCTCGAAGCACTCATCAACTTCCAGACGATGGTGTCCGACCTGACCGGCATGGCCACCGCCGGCGCCTCGATGCTCGACGAGGGCACCGCCGTGGTCGAGGGCATGCTCCTCGCCCGCCGCGCGTCCAAGGTCAAGGGTGACGCGTTCCTCGTCGACGCCGACCTGCTGCCGCAGACCCGTGCGCTGCTCGACCACCGTGCCGACGCCGTGGGCATCACGCTGCGCGCGTTCGACGCTGCCGACGGCCCGAGCGACGACCAGCTCGACGGTGCGTTCGGCGTCATCCTGCAGTACCCGGGCGCCTCGGGCCGCATCGTCGACCCGTCGTACGTCATCGAGCGGGTCCACGCCGGTGGCGGCATCGCCGTCGTCGCGGCCGACCTGCTCGCGATGACCCTGCTCGCCAGCCCCGGCGACCTGGGTGCCGACGTGGCCGTCGGGACGAGCCAGCGCTTCGGCGTCCCGCTCGGCTTCGGTGGCCCGCACGCCGGCTACCTCGCGGTGCGCGCCGGCCTCGAGCGCCAGCTCCCCGGTCGCCTGGTCGGGGTGTCCTTCGACGCCGACGGCCAGATGGCCTACCGCCTCAGCCTGCAGACCCGCGAGCAGCACATCCGCCGCGAGAAGGCGACGAGCAACATCTGCACCGCGCAGGTCCTGCTCGCCGTGATGGCCTCGATGTACGCGGTCTACCACGGGCCCGAGGGCCTGCGGTTCATCGCCGGACGGGTCGCCCGGACCACCGGTGCACTCGCCGCCGTGGCGCGTGACGCCGGGGTCGAGGTCGTGCACGACGCCTTCTTCGACACGCTCACCCTGCGGGCCGTCGGTCGCGCCGGGGCGATCGTCGCGGCAGCGCAGGACGCCGGCTACCTGCTGCACGTCGTGGACGCCGACACGTTCCAGCTGTCCGTCGACGAGACGACCACGCCCGACGACGTCGTGGCGCTGGCGGGCGTGCTCGGGGCGGTGGACGTCACCGTCCCCGCGACCGAGACCGCCGTGCGCGACGCGGCCACGGGCCTCCCGGCCGCCCTGCAGCGTGAGAGCGACTACCTGACGCACCCCGTGTTCAGCGCACACCGCAGCGAGACCCGCATGATGCGGTACCTCAAGCACCTGTCCGACAAGGACTACGCGCTCGACCGCGGCATGATCCCGCTCGGCAGCTGCACGATGAAGCTCAACGCGGCGACCGAGATGGCCGCCGTGACCTGGCCGGAGTTCGCGAACATCCACCCGTTCGCACCGCGCGAGGACGTCGAGGGGTACGTCGACATGATCGGCGACCTCGAGTCGTGGCTCGCCGAGGTCACCGGCTACGACACCGTCTCCCTGCAGCCGAACGCCGGCAGCCAGGGCGAACTCGCCGGCCTGCTGGCCATCCGCGGGTACCACCAGGCCAACGGCGACAGCGAGCGCACGGTCTGCCTGATCCCGTCGAGCGCCCACGGCACGAACGCGGCGTCCGCGGTGCTCGCCGGCATGAAGGTCGTCGTCGTGGCCTGCGACGAGAACGGCAACGTCGACCTCGAGGACCTCCGCGCCCGCGTCGTCGCCCACGCCGACACCCTCGCGGCCCTGATGATCACGTACCCGTCCACGCACGGCGTCTACGAGCACGACATCCGCGAGATCTGCGACGCCGTGCACGACGCCGGCGGCCAGGTCTACGTCGACGGTGCGAACCTCAACGCGCTGCTCGGCCACGCCCGCTTCGGTGACTTCGGCGGCGACGTGTCGCACCTCAACCTGCACAAGACCTTCTGCATCCCCCACGGAGGTGGCGGCCCCGGCGTGGGACCCGTCGCCGCGAAGGCGCACCTGGCACCGTTCCTGCCCGGGCACCCGTTCGCGCAGCAGGCCGACCGACGCTCCGGTGCGACCGTCGCCGAGGCGGACGACCGCCTGGCGCACGCCGGCGGCCCGGTCAGTGCTGCTCCGTACGGCAGCCCGAGCATCCTGCCCATCACGTGGACGTACGTCCGGATGATGGGGCTCGAGGGCCTCACCCGTGCGACCGAGGCCGCGGTCCTCGGGGCGAACTACATCGCGGCTCGTCTGCGTGACGCCTTCCCCGTGCTCTACACGGGCGACGACGGACTGGTCGCGCACGAGTGCATCCTCGACCTCCGCCCGCTGCGCGACACCACCGGCATCACGGTCGACGACGTCGCGAAGCGCCTGGTCGACTACGGGTTCCACGCGCCGACGATGTCGTTCCCGGTGGCGGGCACGCTCATGGTCGAGCCGACCGAGAGCGAGGACCTCGCCGAGCTCGACCGCTTCGTCGACGCCATGCTCGCGATCCGGGCCGAGGCCGCAGCGGTGGAGCGCGGGGAGTGGCCGGCGGACGACAACCCGCTGGTGCACGCGCCGCACACCGCTTCGTCGGTGATCTCGGGGGAGTGGGCGCACGCCTACACCCGCGAGCAGGCCGTCTACCCGCTGCCGGGCATCAGCGGCCGGAAGTACTGGCCGCCGGTGCGTCGCATCGACCAGGCGTACGGGGACCGCAACCTGGTGTGCGCCTGCCCGCCGATCGAGGCGTTCGCCTGATCCGACCGGCGCCGACGTCCCGTCGTCGCTGCCCGCTCGGTCGCCGAGCGCCTCGTGCCCCGTCCGGTCCGCCGGGCGGGGCACGGTCGCGTCCGGGCGTCCTCGGGTCCGGGCGTCCGGGCGTCCGGCCGGGCGGTCACGACACCCCGCTCAGTTCCGCCGAGCGGTCACGAACCGTCGTCCGGACCCGCTCCCACCGACAGTTCGTGACCACTCGGCGCGCCACCCACGGCGGGTCCTGACCGCTCGACGCGCCCCCTCAGCCGTACCCCTGAGCGATGCTCGCCCGTCGCCCGACTTGCACAGAAGTGTGACGGAGTGCAATGGATTTCATGCGGATGCAACAAAAACGCACCCTTCACCGGCACGCGCGCGAATGTTGCATCTTCTCGCAAGGATCGTGCAACTTGGTTACCGGCGTGTAACCGTTCGCCCCTGGGTTTGGACGCCGCTGTTCACCTTGCCTACGCTGCAAAGGTCAAACGCGCCCGGGTGACACCGCTGTGCCCTTGCGCGTCCCATGCACCAGGAGGAACCTTGATCAAGAAGCGCGCCGGGCTCTCAGCCCTCGCCGTGCTCGGGGCCACAGCACTCGCCCTGACCGCCTGCTCCAGCAACAGCTCGTCGAACGGCGGTGACTCGGGCTCGGCGAACGCGTCCGGGATCGTCACCACGAACGGCAGCGAGCCGCAGAACCCGCTGATCCCGTCGAACACCACCGAGACCGGTGGCGGCAAGATCATCGACTCGCTCTTCGAAGGCCTCGTCTCGTACGACGCCGACGGCAAGCCGGTCAACGAGGTCGCGAAGAGCATCAAGACCGATGACTCGAAGACCTTCGACATCACGCTCAACACGAACTACACCTTCACCAACGGCGAGAAGGTCACGGCCGAGTCGTTCACCAAGGCGTGGAACTGGGCAGCCCAGAAGTCGAACGCCCAGGGCGCCAGCTACTTCTTCGAGAACATCGAGGGCTACGACGCCGACAAGGACTCCGAGCTCACCGGCCTCAAGGTCGTGGACGACGACGAGTTCACCGTCACGCTGAAGTCGGCGCAGTCCGACTTCCCGCTGTCGCTCGGCTACTCGGCGTTCGTGCCGCTCCCGTCGGCGTTCTACGACGACACCAAGGCGTTCGGTGAGAACCCGATCGGCAACGGTCCGTACAAGCTCGACGGCAAGAAGGCCTGGACGCACAACCAGTCCATCAAGCTCGTCGCCAACAAGGACTACGAGGGCAAGCGCAAGCCGAAGAACGGTGGTCTCACGATCACGATCTACGCCTCGCAGGACACCGCGTACTCCGACGCCCAGGGTGGCAACCTCGACGTCCTCGACGCCGTGCCGGACAGCGCGTTCAAGACCTACAAGTCCGACTTCCCGGACTCGAACGTCAACCAGGCCGCCGCGATCTTCCAGGCGATCTACCTGCCCTACTACCTCGACCACTGGAAGGGTGAAGAGGGCAAGCTGCGTCGCGAGGCCGTCTCGATGGCGATCAACCGCAAGCAGATCACCGACAAGATCTTCGACGGCACCCGCACCCCGGCCAAGGACTTCACCTCCCCGGTGATCGCCGGCTGGAACGACGACCTCGAGGGTTCGGACGTCCTGGACTACAACGAGTCCGAGGCCAAGAAGCTCTGGGCCGAGGCCGACAAGATCTCGAAGTACGACGACACGCTCACCATCACGTACAACGCCGATGGTGGACACGAGGCCTGGGTGACCGCGGTCACGAACTCGATCTCGAACACGCTCGGCATCAAGGCCGAGGGCAACGCGATCCCGACGTTCCAGGAAGCCCTGGACCTCCAGACGAACGACAAGCTCACGGGCGGCAGCCGCACCGGTTGGCAGGCCGACTACCCGTCGCTGTACAACTTCCTCGGCCCGACCATGGGTGAGGGCTCGTCGAACAACTACTCGCGGTACGACTCCAAGGAGTACAACGAGCTGCTCGCCAAGGGCCGTTCGGCTGCGACGGTCGAAGAGGGCAACAAGTCCTTCGACCAGGCACAGGAACTCCTGTTCCAGGACCTGCCCGAGATCCCGCTCTGGTACTCCAACGTGACCGGTGTCTGGAACGCGGACAACGTGTCGAACGTCAAGTTCGGCTGGAACTCGGTGCCGCTGTACTACGACATCGAGGTCAAGAAGTAACACCGGTCTCCTCGAGACCAAGGCGCGAGCAGGTATCCTGCCTCGCGACCCCCGTACCACGGTGACAACACCCCCACACAGCGGGCGCCCTCCCGCACCGGACATCCGTGCCGACCCTCGGACCGTCCACCCCTCACCACAATGAACCTGATCGACATCGCTCCGGACCGGGCAGTGATCTGATGCTCTGGTACCTCGGCAAGCGCCTCCTGCAACTCATCCCCGTGTTCTTCGGGGCCACGTTCCTCATCTACTTCCTGGTCTTCTCGCTGCCCGGCGACCCGATCGCCGCGCTGTTCGGCGACCGGCAGCCGTCGCCGCAGGTCATCGAGACGCTGCGTCAGCAGTACAACCTCGACAAGCCGTTCATCGTGCAGTACCTGCTCTGGATCGGCGGCGTGTTCCGCGGCGACCTCGGCGTGACCTACTCCGGTCTGCCGGTCAGCCAGCAGCTCGCGTCGGCCTTCCCGATCACCGCGCGCCTGGCGATCCTCGCGCTCGTGTTCGAGGCCGTCGCCGGCATCGTCGTCGGCGTCATCGCGGGTCTGCGCAAGGGCAAGCTGTTCGACGCCACGGCGCTCGTCGTGTCGCTCCTGCTCATCTCGGTGCCGACCTTCGTCGTCGGGTTCGTGCTGCAGTACGTCTTCGGCATCAAGCTCGGACTGTTCCGGGTCACCGTCTCGGGCGAGGCCCCTTGGAGCGAACTCGTCCTGCCGGCGATCGTGCTCGCGTCGGTGTCGTTCGCGTACATCGTGCGTCTGACCCGGGCCAGCGTCGCCGAGAACATGAGCGCCGACTTCGTGCGCACCGCCACGGCCAAGGGCCTGCCCCGTCGTCGTGTCGTCGGCGTGCACATCTTCCGGAACTCGCTCATCCCCGTGGTGACCTACCTGGGCGTCGACATCGGCAACCTGATGGTCGGCGCGATCGTCACCGAGGGCATCTTCAACATCAACGGTGTCGGCGGCACGGTGTTCCGTGCCGTCAAGCTCGGCGAGGGCCCGACGGTGGTCTCCTTCGTCGCCGTGATGGTCATCATCTTCATGCTCGCCAACCTCCTGGTGGACCTGCTCTACGCCGTCCTGGACCCGAGGATCCGCTATGCCAAGTAACGCCGCACCCCGCTCGGCGACGCACTACGTCGCCCCGCTCGAAGAAACCCCCCTGCAGGCGGTCGACCAGGTCAACGAGGACGAGAAGACCCGTTCCCTGTGGACCGACGCCTGGGAGTCGATGCGGACCCGCCCGACGTTCTGGATCTCCTCGGTCCTGATCCTGCTGATCATCGTCGTCGCGGTCTTCCCGGGGCTCTTCGCCCACGTCGACCCGAGGGCGTCGAACCTGGACAACAGCGACGGCGGACCCGAGGCCGGGCACATCCTCGGCTTCACCCGTCAGGGCTCGGACGTCTACGCCCGCGTGATCTGGGGTGCCCAGAACTCGCTCATCGTCGGCATCGTCGCGACGATCCTGGTGTCGATCGTCGGCATCGTGATCGGTTCCCTGGCCGGCTTCTACGGCGGCTGGCTCGACACGATCGTGTCCCGCATCGGTGACATCTTCTTCTCGATCCCCACCGTCCTCGGTGCGATCGTGATCATGTCGGTGATCCCGGCGCGGAACGCGATCACCGTCGCGCTCGTCCTCGCGGCGTTCGCGTGGCCGCAGATCGCCCGCATCATGCGTGGCGCCGTGCTGAGCGCCAAGCAGGCCGACTACGTCATGGCGTCGGCGGCCCTGGGCGTCAGCCGGTTCCGGACGCTCCTGCGCCACGTCATCCCGAACTCGCTGGCTCCGGTCATCGTGGTCGCGACCGTGTCGCTCGGCACGTTCATCGTCGCCGAAGCCACGCTGTCGTTCCTCGGCATCGGTCTGCCGCCGTCGGCCCTGAGCTGGGGCCTCGACATCGGCACCGCCCAGACGTCGATCCGCACGAACCCGTCGACGATCTTCTGGCCGTCGGCTGCCCTGTCCATCACCGTGCTCGCGTTCCTGCTCCTCGGTGACGTGGTGCGCGACGCGCTCGACCCGAAGGCGAGGGCCCGCCGATGAGCGAGACGCTGACCCAGACGAACAGCAGCCGCACCGGGGGCTCCGGCGCGCCGCTGCTCGAGATCACCGACCTGCAGGTCGGCTTCAAGACGCAGAGCGGCCTCGTGCAGGCCGTCCGCGGCGTCAACCTCACCCTCGAGCAGGGCGAGCGCCTGGCCATCGTCGGCGAGTCCGGTTCGGGCAAGTCGACGAGCGCCCAGGCGATCATCAAGCTGCTCCCCGGTACCGGTGAGGTCACCGGCGGTTCGATCAAGTTCAACGGGCGTGAGCTCGTCGGGCTGAGCGACAAGGAGATGTCGGAGATCCGCGGGAAGGAGATCGGCTACGTCCCCCAGGACCCGATGTCGAACCTCAACCCGCTGTGGTCGATCGGCTTCCAGGTCGAAGAGGCGATCCGCGCGAACGGCATGGCGACCGGCAAGAAGGCCGTCCGTGACCGTGCCGTCGAGGTCCTGCAGGAAGCCGGTCTCGGCGACGCGTCGACCCGCCTGAAGCAGTACCCGCACGAGTTCTCCGGCGGCATGCGCCAGCGCGTGCTCATCGGCATCGGTCTGTCGAGCCGCCCGCAGCTGCTCATCGCCGACGAGCCGACGAGTGCGCTCGACGTCACCGTCCAGCGCGTCATCCTCGACCACCTCGAGAGCCTGACCCGCGACTTCGGCACCTCGGTGCTGTTCATCACGCACGACCTCGGGCTCGCCGCCGAGCGCGCCGAGAAGCTCGTCGTGATGTACAAGGGCCAGGTCGTCGAGGCCGGTCCCTCGAAGGAGATCCTGGCCAACCCGCAGCACCCGTACACGCAGCGTCTCGTCGCGGCGGCCCCGTCGCTGGCCAGCCGTCGCATCCAGTCGAAGGTGCAGCACCAGCGGGTCGACATCTCCGACGCCGGCAACGACGACGCCGAGCTGATCGCCCGGGCCCAGGAACGCGAGCACCGTCCGGCCGAGGACCTCATCGTGGTGAAGAACCTCGAGAAGGTCTACAAGCTGCGCGGCAAGAGCCTCGCCACCCGCGAGCTCAAGGCCGTCGACGACGTGTCGTTCTCGATCCAGAAGGGCACCACCACGGCGCTCGTCGGCGAGTCCGGTTCGGGCAAGTCGACCGTCGCGAAGCTCGTCCTGCAGCTCGAGAGCATCACGAGCGGCACCGTGCAGTTCGACGGCACCGACATCGGCGCGCTGAAGGGCAAGGACCTCTTCGACTTCCGCCGCCGCGTGCAGCCGGTGTTCCAGGACCCGTACGGCTCCCTGGACCCGATGTACAACGTCGGGAACACGATCGCCGAGCCGCTCGCCACGCACAAGGTGGGCGACAAGGCCTCGCGTCGCGCCCGGGTGCTCGAGCTGCTCGACCAGGTCGCGCTGCCGAAGTCGATGGTGAACCGCTACCCGAACGAGCTGTCCGGCGGCCAGCGACAGCGCATCGCCGTCGCTCGTGCGCTGGCGCTCAAGCCGGAGGTCATCGTCCTCGACGAGGCCGTCTCCGCGCTCGACGTGCTCGTGCAGGGCCAGATCCTCGACCTGCTCACCGAGCTGCAGACCGAGCTCGGCCTGACGTACCTGTTCATCACGCACGACCTCGCGGTCGTCCGCCTCGTCGCGGACAACGTCTGCGTCATGCGCCGTGGGCAGATCGTCGAGAAGGCGACGACCGACGAGGTCTTCGCCGCCCCGAAGGAGCAGTACACGAAGGACCTCCTGGCCGCCATCCCCGGCGCCGGGTTCGAGTTCGGACGCTGATCCACCTGGACACGAACGAGGCCGGACGCCCCGTCGTCCTCCGCGCTGGTCGCGGGGGCGCGGTGGCGTCCGGCCTCGTCGCCGTCCTGGGCCTGTTCCTGCTCGGCGATGCGGCGTTCCGGGGGAGCTGGGACGTCGTCCTCCGCGCCGCCGGCCCGATCGCCGTGCTCGTCTGGGCGCTCTGGGTCCTGACCTACCGCCCGTGCATCGTCATCGACGAGCGCGCGGTCACCGTGGTGAACCCGCTCCGCCGCACCGTGGTGCCGTGGCAGGCCGTCGCCGACGTCCGGCTCCGCTGGCAGATCGTGATCGAGACGGTCGCCGGCCGGAAGGTCCAGTGCTGGGGCGGCCCGTCGCTGCCACGGCCGAAGCCGGCCCGGCGGGGTGAGCGGGCGGTCCTGCGACAGCCCGACGAGATGACCGTGCTGCTCGACCGCTGGTCCGAGCACCGCGAGCGCGCCGGTGCCGGCGACGCCGTGCGCGGCTGGGACGTGCCGGCCCTGACGGTCGGCGCAGCCGCGCTGGTGCTGCTCGCCGCTTCGCTGCTCAGCCTGTGGCTGGGAGCCTGACGCGGCTCGCGATCGCGACCACAGGACGGACGGGAGGCCCGGCGCACGACGTGCTCCGGGCCTCCCGTCCGTCTGCTGGTCACGTCCACGACGTGACCAGCGTCGTCAGACGACCGCGCCGACCCGCTCGGTGAGCAGGTGCTCCTGGTCGGTCTGGATGCAGGCGACACCGCGGCCGTGCACGGGCTCGAGACCCGGGTCGATCGTGCGGCACTGCTCCTGGCGGCCCTCGTCGAGGAGCTGGTAGAGCGGGCAGCGCGTGCGGAACCGGCACCCGTCGATGCGTTCCGTGGGGGAGGGCAGGTCGCCGTCGAGCAGGATGCGCCCGCGGGCGGCCTCGGCCATGGGGTCCGGCACCGGCACGGCCGACAGCAGGGCCCGGGTGTACGGGTGCTGGGGGTCCGAGAACACCGCGTCGCCATCGCCGTACTCGACGATTCGGCCGAGGTACATGACCGCGACGTCGTCGGCGATGTGCCGGACCACGGACAGGTCGTGCGCCACGAACAGGTACGACAGCCCGAGGCGGTGCTTGAGGTCCTCGAGCAGGTTGATCACACCGGCCTGCACCGACACGTCGAGCGCGGAGACCGGCTCGTCGAGCACCAGGATCTTCGGCTCGACGATGAGCGCACGAGCGATGCCGATGCGCTGCCGCTGGCCGCCCGAGAACTCGTGCGGGTACCGGTCGATGTAGCTCGGCTCGAGCCCGACCAGCTCGAGCACCTCGCGCACCCGCCGGCGGATCTCGTCCTTCGCGACGCCGTGCACGGTGAGGGGTTCACCGATCACCGAGCCGATGTCGAGCCGGGGGTCGATCGACGCCATCGGGTCCTGGAACACGACCTGGATGTCACGGCGCAGTGCCAGACGGTCCTTCTTGGACAGCGAGGCGGTGTCGACGCCGTTCACCCGGATGGTGCCGTGCTGGGCCCCGGCGAGCTCGAGGATCTCCATGATGGTGGTCGTCTTGCCGCAGCCGGACTCGCCGACCAGACCGAGCACCTGCCCGCGCTTGAGCGTCAGGGAGATGCCGTCGACGGCGTGCACCTCGCCGATCTGCCTGCGGAACAGCGCACCCTTGGTGAGCGGGAACGTCTTGACCACGTCCTGCAGCTCGAGCACGACGTCGTCGCCGTGGTCGACGGCCGCCTCGGGGACGTCCTCGGGGCGGGGGAAGATCTCCGAGCGCTCGAGGGTGCCCGCGGCGATCTCGTCGCGACGGATGCACGCGGCGGTGTGGTCGTCGAGCAGGGTTCCGTTGCCGATCGTCGTGACGGCACCGGTCAGGACCGGGTTGTCGGCGCTCTGCGGCACCGACGGTGCGACGAGGGCGGGTTCGCCGTCGCGGCAGGCGTCGATGACGGCGGGGCAGCGGTCGGCGAACGGGCAGCCTGTCGGCTTCTGCGTGAGCAGGGGCGGGCGGCCGTCGAGCGGGACGAGTCGCTCGGTGCGGGCGGACGTCATGTTCGGCATCGAGCGGAGCAGCCCGATCGTGTACGGCATCACCGGCTCGCGGAACAGGGGGAGCACCGGCGCCGTCTCGACGATCCGGCCGGCGTACATCACGGCGACGCGGTCGGCGTTGCCGGCGACGACGCCGAGGTCGTGGGTGATGAGCACGACGGCCGCACCGGTCATGTCCTTGGCGGTCTGCAGCACGTCGAGGATCTGCGCCTGGATCGTCACGTCGAGCGCCGTGGTGGGCTCGTCCGCGATGATCAGCTTCGGGTCGTTCGCGATGGCGATGGCGATCATCGCGCGCTGGCGCATGCCGCCGGAGAACTCGTGCGGGAACGCGTCGAGTCGTCGAGCCGGGTTCGGGATGCCGACGATGCGCAGGAGTTCCTCGGCGCGGGTGCGTGCGGCGTGCTGGGTGAGGGAGCGGTCGTGCAGGCGCAGGCCCTCGATGATCTGCTGGCCGATCGTGTACACCGGCGTCAGGGCGGACAGCGGGTCCTGGAACACCATCGCGATGTCACGACCGCGCAGCGCCGACATCTCGCGGTCGTTCCTGCCGACGAGCTCCTGTCCGTCGAACCGGATGCTGCCCTGCACCTGGGCGGACGACGGCAACAGCCCCATCACGGCCATCGAGGACACCGACTTGCCGGAACCCGACTCGCCGACGATGCCGAGGAACTCGCCGGGAGCCACCGAGTAGTCGACACCCCGGACCGCGTAGACGGGCTTGGTCTTCGGGTTGAACGTGACCGACAGGTCGGACACGGTGAGCAGCGGCTCAGTCACGGTTGGCTCCGGAGGTGGGGTCGATGGCGTCGCGCAGGGCGTCGCCGAGCAGGCTGGTCGAGAGCACGGTCGCGACGAGCGTCGCGGCGGGCAGGACGAAGAGCCACGGGCGGGTGACGGCGGACTGGCTGCCGGCGGCGAGCAGGGTACCGAGCGAGACGTCGGGGATCTGGATGCCGAAACCGAAGAAGCTCAGCGAGCTCTCCGCCAGGATCGCGGCACCGACGCCGAGCGTGGCGTCGATGATGAGCAGCGACGCCACGTTCGGCAGGATGTGCCGCCGGATGATCGTGAACGCCGGGACACCCATGAACCGGGCGGCCTTGACGTAGTCGCGTTCGCGCAGGGACATCGTCTGACCGCGGATCACCCGGGCCATCACCATCCAGCTGAACACCGCGAGGCCGACGATGAGGGCCACCCACGTCAGGTTCTTGAACACCGGGCTGAGCAGCACGAGCGCGTAGAACGACGGGATCACGAGCAGCAGGTCGATGACCCACACGAGCAGCCGGTCGGTGACGCCGCCGAAGTACCCGGCGATCGCGCCGACGATGCCGGCGATCAGGGTCGCTGCCGGACCGGCGATCAGGCCGATGAGCAGCGACTTCTGCAGGCCGACCAGGGTCTGCGCGTAGATGTCCTGGCCGATGTCGTTCGTGCCGAACCAGTGCGCGGCGCTCGGCGGCATGCCGAACGCCAGTCCGTCCGAGTCGACGGCGTTCCAGTGGTACAGGTACGGGCCGAGGAACGCCCAGAGGATGATGAGGAGCAGGGCGCTGCCGCCGATGCGCGCGCGCCAGGTGCCGAACACCTTGCGCCAGAGCGGGGTGCGGCCGCCCTTCACCTCGATGACGTGCGCCGGCGTACCGGCGTTGCCGTCGCCGGGGTCACCGGCGGTGGTCGTGGTCGTGGGGTCGAGAACAGACACGGGTCACACCCTCACTCGCGGGTCGAGCGCGGCGTACAGCAGGTCCGCGAGGGTCCCTGCGATGAGCACGAGGATCGCCGTGAAGAGGATCGTGCCCGACGCCGCGTTGATGTCGTTGTTGCTGATGCTCTGGACGAAGTACTCGCCCATGCCGTGCCAGCTGAAGACCAGCTCGGTGATGCTCGCGCCGGTCAGGATGAGTCCGAACGAGTACGCGAAGAAGGTCGACATCGGGATGAGGGCGACCCGCACACCGTGGCGCATGATCGCCGACCCGCGGGTGCGGCCCTTCGACCGTGCGGTGCGGATGAAGTCGTTCGACAGCACGTCGAGCATCGCCGAGCGCTGGTAGCGCGAGTACGTGGCGACGGCGCCGATGGTGAGCGAGATCGTCGGTAACAGCAGGTGCCCGAGCCGGTCGCCGAGCACCGGGAAGAACCCGGTCACCCCCGGTGTGTACTCGCCGGTGAACCGGATCACCTGCGTCCCGACGCCCTGGTTGAGCGTGGTCGCGAGGATCATCAGCACGACCGCGATGACGAAGGTCGGGGTGGCGAGCACCGCGAACGACAGGTAGGTCGACACCTGGTCGGACGTGCGGTACTGCCGGACCGCGTTCCAGACGCCGAGCAGCACCCCGAGGATCGCGCCGAGCAGTGTGCCGATCACGAGCAGCCGCAGGCTCGTGCCGGAGCGGGCGATGATGTCGGCCGTCACCTCGGTGCCGCGGGTGCTCATGCCGAGCGAGCCGTGCGTCACCAGACCGACCCACCAGTCCCAGGTGCGGACGAGGAGCGGGGTGTCCGGATCGGCGCCGAGCTTGCGGAGCGACGCCTGGATGGTGCCCGGCGGCACGGCCGGGTTGCGCCCCAGGAACCGGGCGGCCGGGTTGAGCGTCGTGCTGGCGAGGATGTACCCGAGCGTGGTCGCCACGATCGTCAGGACGATGTAGTTGACGATCCGCTTTGCGATGAAGGCGAGCATGTGGTTCGTGACCTCTGGGTGCGGCCGTCCGACCGGACGGCGTTGTCGGTGGCGACAGGCTAGCCGTTCGAGCGACTGGGTGGGACAACGGAAGTGACGCTATGCAACATTCGTTACGAGCGTGTTTCGATTCATCGCACAGACCCTTGTGCCGCCTTCGGATGTGGCTAGGGTTCTCAACCAACAGGCGCGACGGCGGGGGCCGCCGCGGTCCAGCGCGATCTGCGCGAACCACAACGAAAGGGAATCCTCGCCATGCGAAAGAGGATCAAGGGCATCGCCGTCCTGGCCACCGCTGCGGCAGCTGCCGTCGTGCTGGCCGGCTGCTCCGGCGGCGGAGAAGCGGGCGGCGACAACTCCGCGGTCGCCGAGTCGTCGCTGAAGTCGACCGGCTGGACCGTCGCGGACCGCGCCGACGTCAAGGACGGCGGGTCGATCACCCTGCCGATCGACACGGCTCCGGCGAACTGGCAGCTGGCCAACCTGGACTCGGGGACCGTCGACGACACGACGATCTCGCAGACCTACCTGCCGGGCTTCATCCAGTTCAAGGAGAACGGCGAGTGGGAGGCGAACAAGGACTACGCGACCTCCGTCGAGCTGACCAAGGACTCGCCCCAGACCGTCGAGATCAAGATCAACCCGAAGGCCGTGTGGTCGGACGGCACCCCGATCAGCGCGAAGGACGTCATCGCGAACTGGAAGGCGCTGAACGGCACGAACAAGGCCTTCGCGCCCCTCGCCACCAACGTGTGGGAGGACGTGGACTCGGTCAAGCAGGGCTCCGACGAGCGTGACGTCATCATGACGTTCTCGAAGACCAACGCCGACTGGGCGAGCGTCCTCGGCGCGATCTACCCGTACTGGGCCGTCGACACCCCGGACCACTTCAACAAGGCCTGGGCCAAGGGTCCGTACGCGGCCGACGGCAAGACCTACGTCTCCGGTGGCCCGTACATCCTGAAGTCCTTCGACGCCAACGGTGGCGTCGTGACCTTCGAGAAGAACCCCAAGTGGTGGGGCGACGAGGGCAAGCTCGACACGATCGTCTTCAAGACGGTGTCCCGTGACGGTGTCGCCCAGGCGTACGGCAACAAGGAGCTCGACGCCTTCAACCTGAACGGCAGCGCCGACAACCTCAAGACGGCGAACTCGCGCTCCGACTCGAAGATCGAGCGGTCGCTCGGCACCACGCAGCGCCAGATCACGCTGAACGGCACCTCGGACGTCTTCAAGGACCAGGACGTGCGCCAGGCGTTCGCGCAGGCGATCAACCGCAAGGTGCTCGCCCAGGCGATCCTGTCGCCGGTGAAGAGCCCGGGTGACGTGCTCAACAACCTCACGTACCTGCCCGGCCAGGAGGGCTACAAGGACGACGTGTCGAGCGTCTACGGCTACAGCACCGACAAGGCGAAGTCGAAGCTCGAGGACGCGGGCTGGAAGATCGGCTCGGACGGCTACGCGACCAAGGGCGGCAAGGAACTCGACGTCCGCTTCGTGATCCCGTCGGACAACCCGAACTCGGCGAACGTCGCGCAGCTCGTGCAGCAGCAGACCAAGCTCGCCGGCTTCAAGGTGACCATCGACACCGTGCCCACCGACGACTTCTTCACGAAGTACATCACCACGACGACCCGTGACTTCGACGCCACGTACTTCGCGTGGCAGGGCACCCCGTTCCCGATCTCGTCGCTGAAGTCGATCTACTACCCCGCCGACGCCGGCCAGAACTACACCGGCGTGACGGACGACTCGCTCGGTGCCGCCTGGGACAAGGCGAACGGCGAACTCGACCCGGAGGCCCGCATCAAGGACGCGCAGGCCATCGACAAGAAGATCGTCGCGGTCGCCGGCACCATCCCGCTGTTCGCCGAGCCGTACGCCTGGGGCGTGCGCAAGGACCTGGTGAACTACGGTCCGGCGCAGTTCCAGCAGTCCTCGGTCAAGTGGCAGGACGTCGGCTACACGAAGTAGTCGGCCCGCGTTCACGAACGACACCCCCGACGTCGCACGACGTCGGGGGTGTCGTTCTGCGTCGGGCTGACGGCCGACCGGACCGGCCGCGACGACTGCGCGACCGCTAGAACCGAGCCGCCGCCAGCGACGCCGCGACCCCGAGGACGACCATCGCCAGGATCGTCCAGCCGTGGGTGCGGTGCGTGATCGGCGCAGCCGTCACGCTCGACGGGGGCGGCCCGTCCTGCACGGCCGGGGCGGGCACGTGAGCCAGCATCCGCGCGGCCGCAGCGTCGACGTCCAGGCGATCCGGGCCTCCCGGCCGGTCACCGGTGTGCGCTGCGAGACGCGCCGTCGGGCGGGTCGCGATCCAGACGCGACGGACGCCCTCGCTGGTGACCACCTCGATGCCGTACTTCGTGCGCACCTCGCCGATGCGTGACCAGGTGTAGGTGCTGGTCCGCCGGACGTCCACGATGCGCAGGTGCTCCGGCGTCAGCTCGATCCGGGGCCGCCACAGCGCCGCCCACGCGACGAACGCGACGGCGATGCTCGGGATCGGCACGAGCCAGGGGGCGCCGCCGCCGAGCAGGGCCAGTGGGACGAGCGCGACGGCCACGACCCAGAGGACGACGGCGAGGGCGCGCAGGCCGGGGGCGACGATGGTGGTGGGCACCGGACGAGGGTACGAGATGCCTCCCCGGAGACGCCCGGGGAGCGGGTGTGACACACCGGCGCGTATCTCCGGACGACCCGATTCCCCGGGGAGGCAGATCCTGGACGGACCCTCGTGCCGTCCATGGTCGTCGCCCCCAGTTGGGGTGTCAATACCCCATCTCGGCGCACTCAGCGGACTCCCACGCCGGGGGCTACGAAACGAGCAGTTCGATCTGTTCGCGGATGGTCTCGGCCTTCGGGAACCGCAGGCCGACCAGGCCGATGTGCCGCCACCGGACCACACCGTCGGGGCCGATCACGAAGACCGACCGACGCAGGCCGATGCCCGGGGCCTGCACCCCGTAGGCGCGGATCACCGAGCCGGCGGTGTCACTGAGCAGCGGGAACGCGAGCGAGGAGCCGCGGGCGAACCCCTCGTGCGAGTCGAGTGCCTGCGGGCTGATGCCCCACACGGTGGCGCCGAGGTCGGTGAACTCGTCGAGCTCGGCCTGGTAGCTGCAGAGCTGGGCCGTGCAGACCGCCGTCGCGTCGCCCGGGTAGAAGGCCAGCACCACGGTGCGGCCGATCTCGGCGGACAGGTCGTACTCGTCGTCGGTGCGGACGCCGCCGCGCACGACCATCCCCGGCAGGGTGAACGACGGGGCGGACTCGCCGATCGCGGGGATGCTCATGGGTCTCACGGTAGGGCGACCCGGCGGGGGTTGGCCCTCGGCGCGCTGTGCGGGGGCTGTGGATGCGCTCCGCGGCCTACGAGAACAACTGCGGGAACGCGTGCGCCACCCAGGGGTACCCGACGAAGACCACCGCGTCGAGCAGCGCGTGCGTGATGACGAGCGGCAGGAGCCGGCCCCACCTCGTGTAGATCCAGCCGAACACGACGCCCATCACCGCGTTGCCGACGAACGCCCCGAACCCCTGGTACAGGTGGTAGCTGCCGCGCAGCAGGGCGGTCGACAGGATCATCTGCCAGCGGCCCCAGCCCAGGTCGCCGAGTCGGGCGTACAGGTACCCGATCACGATCACCTCTTCCTGCAGACCCGAGCGGATCGCGGACAGCAGCAGGACCGGGACCGTCCACCAGTACGAGTTGAGCGCGGCGGGGTCGACCGCGACCGTGATGCCGAGCGCCCGCCCCGCGAAGTACAGCGCGAGCCCCGGGATCCCGATGCACAGGGCGATGAGCGCCGGGCCACCCAGGTCCGGCTTCGCCCGGAACCGGTCGATCCCGAGTCGGCCGAGGTGCGGCCGCGACGTGCTCCACAGCAGATAGCAGACGAGCGCGACCGGGGCCAGGTCCACCGCGATGCCGAGGAGCTGCCGGGCGAGGTCGACGTACTGCACCGTCGTCGACGAGGTGTTCAGGGCCGTCGACTGCTCGCCGAGCGGGGTCGTCTGCGACAGGTCGTCGATGATCTGCAGGATCGAGTAGAGGGCGCTGGCACCGAGCGAGAGCAGCAGGACGATGGTGATCTCGACCCACGTTCGCCGACGGCTCATGCGCTGTACTCCTGTCGCTTGCGAACTACCGGTAGACTGGCGTGTCGGGCGTTCTGCCCACGGGTGCGGTGCTGTGAAAACACTGGCCCGACACTCTCCCAGAAATTGAAGGATGTCCTGTATGGCGCTCGCCACCCGGTCCGACCTGCGCAACGTCGCCATCGTGGCACACGTCGACCACGGCAAGACCACCCTCGTCGACGCGATGCTCACGCAGACCAACTCGTTCGACGCCCACTTCGAGGGCGAAGACCGCATGATGGACTCGAACGACCTCGAGCGCGAGAAGGGCATCACGATCCTCGCGAAGAACACGTCGGTGCTCTACAACGGCAAGCACGCGACCGAGTTCGGCGCGGACGGCCCCATCACCATCAACGTGATCGACACGCCCGGCCACGCCGACTTCGGTGGTGAGGTCGAGCGCGGCCTCTCCATGGTCGACGGTGTCGTGCTGCTCGTCGACGCCTCCGAGGGTCCCCTGCCCCAGACCCGCTTCGTGCTGCGCAAGGCGCTCGCCGCGAAGCTCCCGGTGATCCTGCTCGTCAACAAGACGGACCGGCCCGACTCCCGCATCGACGAGGTCGTCTCCGAGTCGCAGGACCTGCTCCTCGGCCTGGCCTCGGACCTGTCGGACGAGGTCGACGACCTCGACCTTGACGCGATCCTCGACGTCCCGGTGGTCTACGCCTCGGGTCGCAACGGCGCCGCGTCGCGCAACAAGCCGAACGACGGCGAGCTGCCCGACAACGACGACCTCGAGCCGCTGTTCGAAGCGATCCTCCAGCACGTCCCGGCCCCGAAGTACGACGACGAGCACCCGCTGCAGGCGCACGTCACGAACCTCGACGCCTCCCCGTTCCTCGGTCGCCTCGCGCTCCTGCGCATCTTCCACGGCACCATGAAGAAGGGCCAGACGGTCGCGTGGGTCAAGCACGACGGAACCGTCGTCAACGCCCGCATCACCGAGCTCCTCATCACGAAGGCGCTCGACCGCTACCCGGCCGAGTCGGCTGGCCCCGGTGACATCGTCGCCGTCGCCGGATTCGACACGATCACCATCGGCGAGACCCTGACCGACCCCGAGGACGTCCGCCCGCTGCCGACCATCACGGTCGACGACCCGGCGATCTCGATGACGATCGGCACGAACACCAGCCCGCTCGTCGGCAAGGTCAAGGGCCACAAGCTGACCGCCCGCATGGTCAAGGAGCGCCTCGACCGCGAGCTCGTCGGCAACGTCTCGCTCAAGGTCCTCGACATCGGCCGCCCCGACGCGTGGGAGGTCCAGGGTCGTGGTGAGCTCGCACTCGCCATCCTGGTCGAGCAGATGCGTCGCGAGGGCTTCGAGCTCACCGTCGGCAAGCCGCAGGTGGTCACGAAGCGTGACGAGAACGGCAAGCTGCAGGAGCCGTACGAGCACATGACGATCGACACGCCGGAGGAGTACCTCGGCGCGATCACGCAGCTCATGGCCGCTCGCAAGGGCCGCATGGAGAACATGACGAACCACGGCACCGGCTGGGTGCGCATGGAGTTCATCGTCCCGTCGCGCGGTCTGATCGGCTTCCGCACGTCGTTCCTGACCGAGACCCGCGGTACCGGCATCGCCAACGCGATCTTCCACGGCTACGACGAGTGGGCCGGCGCGATCCAGACCCGCATCAACGGCTCGATCGTCTCCGACCGCTCCGGTGTGGTGACGCCGTTCGCCATCACGAACCTCCAGGAGCGGATGTCGTTCTTCGTCAACCCGACCGAAGAGGTCTACGAGGGCATGGTCATCGGCGAGAACTCGCGCGCCGACGACATGGACGTGAACATCACCAAGGAGAAGAAGCTCACCAACATGCGGTCGGCGAACGCCGACACGTTCGAGTCGATGACGCCGTCGCGTCAGCTCTCGTTGGAGGAGTGCCTCGAGTTCGCCCGTGAGGACGAGTGCGTCGAGGTCACCCCCGCCGCCGTGCGCATCCGCAAGGTCGAGCTGGACGCGTCGGCTCGCCAGCGCTCCTACGCGCGTCTCAAGCGCCAGGACGCGTAAGCACCAGCAGCAACACCCGCGGAGGCCCGTCCTCCGTCCGACGGCCCGGTCACCTGCAACAGGTGGCCGGGCCGTTCGCGGTTGTACCGTGGTCAGCGTGACTCTCGACCTGCTCTCGATCTACCAGGACCTGCACGCCCACCCGGAGCTCGGCTTCCAGGAACACCGCACCGCCGGTGTCATCACTGCGAAGCTCGCCGAGATCGGTGGGATCGAGGTGACGACGGGCGTCGGCGGCACCGGCGTCGTCGGTGTCGTGTCGAACGGCGAGGGCCCCGTGGTCTGGCTCCGCGCCGACATGGACGGCCTGCCCGTGCAGGAGCGGACCGGGCTGTCCTACGCCAGCGAGCACGTCGGCACCGACGACGAGGGCCGCGAGGTCCCGACCATGCACGCCTGCGGCCACGACATCCACGTCACGTGGCTGCTCGGCACGCTCGAGCGCCTGGTCGCGACCACGGGGGACTGGCGCGGCACGGTCGTCGCCGTCTTCCAGCCTGCTGAAGAGGTCATCTCCGGCGCCCGCGCGATGGTCGAGGACGGCCTGGTCGAGCGGTTCCCGAAGCCGGACGTCGTGCTCGGGCAGCACTCCGCGCCCGCACCGGTCGGCATCGTCGCCGTCGGCACCGGCCCCGTGATGGCGTCGAGCGACCGGCTGACGGTGACCTTCAACGGTCGTGGGGCGCACGGTTCGGCGCCGCAGGCCTCGCTCGACCCGGTCGTCACCGCGGCCTCGGCCGTCGTGCGGCTGCAGACCGTCGTCGCCCGCGAGGTCTCGCCGAGCGACGCGGGGGTCGTCACCGTCGGCAGCTTCCACGCCGGCACGCGGGCGAACATCATCCCCGACGAGGCCGTCATCGAGATCTCGACCCGGGCCCGCAACGAGGAGACCCGCCAGCGCATCATCGCGTCGATCGAGCGCATCGTCCGTGCCGAGAGCACGGCCGGTGGCCTGTCCGAGCCGACGATCGTGCGTGCACCGGGCGCCGAGGTCACCGTGAACGACGCCGAGGCCGCCGCCACCGTGCTCGAGGCCATCCGCGCCGAGGTGCCGGGAGCCCGCGACCTGGAGATCGGGCTCGCCATGGCGTCGGAGGACGTCGGCCAGCTCGCCACCGCAGCCGGAGCGCCGCTCGTGTACTGGTTCACCGGCATCACCGACCCGGAGCGCTTCCGCCGCGGCGAGGAGATCCCGAGCAACCACTCGCCGTTCTACGCGCCGCAGGCCGAGACCGCGATCCCGGTCGGCGTCGACGCCCTGGTCGCGGCGACGCGCGCCTACGTCGCCTGACGCGTTCTTCGGGAAGGAGGCCCGGGGCGGCCCCGCCGCGCACGTGACCGCCCCGGGGACGGCACGTTCACAGCCAACTCGCGCCGGGCCTCCCGGCTCGTCCGTTACGGTCGCGCCATGCGCTCCCTCCGTACCCCGCTGATCGCCGCCGTCGCTGCCGGCATCGCCCTGGCCGGACTCACCGGCTGCTCGACCCAGGCCGTGCAGCAGGCCACCGACCTCGGGTCCTCCGTCGCGTCGAACGTCGCCGACGGGGTCGCGGGCATCGACGGCAAGGCGATCCAGGACGGCATGTCCTCGGTCGCCGGGGGCATCGACGGTGCGCTCGACACAGCGCTCAAGGGCGCGGACGTCACCTCCGACGGCAAGGTGCCGGACGGGTTCCCGTCGGCCGACGTCCCGCTCGTCGACGGCACCGTGCTCGGCGGGGGAGCCGGACCGAACGGCTCGGGGTGGGTCGCGCAGGTCCGGGCGGCCTCGGTCGACGACTTCCAGGCCGCCGTGCAGCAGCTCACCGACGCCGGGTACACAGAGTCGGCGAAGCGTGCGGACTCGTCGAGCGCGTTCGGCATGTTCCGGAGCGACGCCTACCGCGTCGTCCTGACCTTCTCGGAGACCAAGGACAGCGGCGGCGTCACCGCGACCTACATCGTCACGCCCCGCTAGTCCCGTACCCTTGGGGACGATGTCGAAGGCCCCTGCCACGCGCCCCGAGCGCGTCCTGATCGTGCACGCCCACCCCGACGACGAGACGCTCTCGTCGGGCGGGACCATCGCGACCCTGCTCGAGCGCGGCGCCGAGGTGACCGTGCTCACCGCGACCCGGGGCGAGCGCGGCGAGATGCTCACGGAGCGGTTGGCCCCGCTGGCGGGCGACCCCGCGCGGGTGGCACGGCACCGGGAGACCGAGATCGCCGCGGCCCTCGCCGCCCTCGGCGGGCCGCAGCACCTGTGGCTCGGCGGGCGCGGTGCCCGGCCGACCGACCTGCCGGAGCGTCGCTACGTCGACTCCGGCATGCAGTGGGGCCCGGACGGGCGGGCCACCGCCGCGGACGACGCCCCGGCCGACTCACTGACCGCGGCCGACCTGGGCGAGGTCGTGGACGACGTCCGCGCCGCGATCCGCTCCACCGGTGCCGACGCCGTGATCAGCTACGCCGACGACGGCGGCTACGGGCACCCCGACCACGTGCGGATGCACCACGCGGCGCAGTACGCGGCCCGAGCCGAGGAAGTCCCGTTCTCGATGATCGTCGACCCCGACAGCGGTCAGGCCGACGTCACGGTCGACGTCCTGCCGGTCCGGGCCAAGGTGCGTGCGGCGGTCGAGCAGTACCGCTCCCAGGTCGCCGTCGACCCCGTGGACCCCGCCGACCCAGCGGCCCTGTCGTGGGTGATGCCGCACGGCGTCCGGCAGTACGCCCCGGCGGTCGAGGCGTTCCGGCACGACGCGGCCCCGCAGCCGGCGGCTCCGCAGACCTACGCCGAGATGTCCGGCCAGGGCAAGGCCGCGGCGGTCGTGGTCTCGCTGCTGCTCGGGCTGCTCGCCGGCGGCCTCGGGACGGTCACGCACCAGCAGACGATCGGCGCGTTCCCCGTCGGACTCGTCGTCACCACCCTCATCGTGCTCGGCCTGACCGTGGGCGTGCGGCTCGTCTACCGCTCGCGTGCGATGGTCGCCGCGATCGGCATCGGGATCCTCGTCGCGACGCAGGTGCTCGTGTCGGTCGGCGGGGAGAGCTCGCCGCTCGTCCTCGCCAACGCGGCCGGGTACGTGTGGACGTTCGCCCCCGCGGTCATCGCCGCCCTGGTCCTCGCGTGGCCGGACCTGTCGGGGCTGCGGTCCCGGACGGCCCCGGGCCGCGAGTAGACTCGAACCCGCTCGTCGAAGGGAGCACCCGAACCGTGACCTACGTGATCGCCCAGCCCTGTGTCGACGTCAAGGACCGCGCCTGCATCGACGAATGCCCGGTCGACTGCATCTACGAGGGTGACCGCTCGCTCTACATCCACCCCGACGAGTGCGTCGACTGTGGTGCGTGTGAGCCGGTCTGCCCCGTCGAGGCCATCTACTACGAGGACGACCTGCCCGACCAGTGGGCCGACTACTACAAGGCCAACGTCGAGTTCTTCGACGAGGTCGGGTCGCCCGGTGGTGCCGCGAAGGTCGGTGTGATCCACAAGGACCACCCCGTCGTCGCAGCCGAGCCCGTCCGCGGCTGACCGGCCCTCTCGTGGCGCTCGACCTCCCCGACTTCCCCTGGGACCAGCTCGTCCCGTTCAAGCAGCGCGCCGCGGCGTACGAGGGCGGCATCGTCGACCTCAGCGTCGGATCGCCCGTCGACCCCACGCCCGAGGTCGTCCGCACCGCCCTGGCCACCGCGACCGACGCGCACGCCTACCCGCAGGTCGCCGGCACCCCGGCGCTGCGGCAGGCCATCGCCGACTGGTACGGCCGTCGGCACGGCGTCGCCCTGACCGAGGCGAACGCGCTGCCGACGATCGGCTCGAAGGAGTTCATCGCGGGCCTCGCGCTCTGGCTCGGCATCGGCCCCGGTGACACCGTGGTGTTCCCGGCCGCCGCGTACCCGACGTACGAGCTCGGCGCCGCACTGGTCCGCGCCGATGCCCTGGCCTCGGACGACCCCGCGGCGTGGCCGTCCACCACGAAGCTCGTGTGGCTGAACTCCCCGGGCAACCCCGACGGCCACGTGCTGACCCTCGACGAACTCCGTGCCGCCGTGGTCCGCGCCCGCGAGCTCGGAGCCGTCATCGTCGGCGACGAGTGCTACGCCGAGCTCGGGTGGGACCCGGACTACGCCACCACCCCGACGCCCACGATCCTCGACCCGCGGGTCGTCGGCGACTCGCTCGACGGCGTGCTGAGCGTGTACTCGTTGTCGAAGCAGTCGAACCTCGCCGGCTACCGTGCGGCCTTCGTCGCCGGTGACGCCGCGATCCTGGCCGACGTCCTGGCCGTCCGGAAGCACGCCGGGCTCATGCCGCCGCTGCCCGTCCAGCAGGCCATGGTCGTCGCGCTGCAGGACGAGACCCACGTGCAGCAGCAGAAAGCCCGCTACCGAGCTCGCCGGAACATGCTCCGGCGAGCACTCGAGGACGCCGGGTTCCGGATCGACCACAGCGAGGCCGGGCTCTACCTCTGGGCCACCCGTGGCGAACCCGCACTCGACACCGTGGCCTGGCTCGCCGACCGCGGGATCCTCGTCGCACCGGGAACGTTCTACGGCGCAGCAGGGGGCGAGCACGTCCGCGTGGCCCTGACGGCGACCGACGAACGCATCGCCGCGGCGGCGCAGCGACTGGCGAGCAGCCGTCGCCTCGGTACCGCGTAGCACGGACACGAGTACTCCGGGCGGGCCCCGCAATCCGTGAGGACCACCAAATCGTCACCTGGGATGTGTGCACGACCGACAGGTGCCGCGATTAGGCTGTCCTCGTGACTGACACTGCCAATGACGCTCAGAAGACGGCCACACCGCCCACCACGCCCGTCCCCGTGAGTCCCGCCGCCGAACAGCAGGGCGCGACCGCGACGCTGACGTTCCCGGGCGGCACGGCGGAGTTCCCGATCCTGCAGAGCGTCGACGGCGCGTCCGCGATCGACATCTCGACGTTCAAGAAGCAGACCGGGATGAACACGCTCGACTACGGGTTCGTGAACACCGGTGCGACGAAGAGCGCGATCACCTACATCGACGGCGACCAGGGCATCCTGCGCTACCGCGGGTACCCGATCGACCAGATCGCCGGCAACTGCACCTTCCTCGAGGTCGCGTGGCTCCTGATCTACGGCGAGCTGCCGACCCCCACCGAGCTCGAGCAGTTCGACGCCCGCATCCGTCGGCACACGCTGCTGCACGAAGACCTCCGCCGCCTGTTCGACGCCCTGCCGCACTCGGCGCACCCGATGTCCGTGCTCTCGAGCGCCGTGAGCGCCCTGTCCACGTACTACGAGGACGACATGGACGTCGACGACCCCGAGAAGGTCGAGCTGCAGACCGTCCGGCTCCTCGCCAAGCTCCCGGTGATCGCGGCCTACGCCCACAAGAAGGCCATCGGGCAGGCGTTCCTGTACCCGGACAACTCGCTGTCGTTCGTCGACAACTTCCTGCGGCTGAACTTCGGCACCATGGCCGAGACCTACAAGCCCAACCCGGTGCTCTCGAAGGCGCTCGAGCGGCTCCTCATCCTGCACGAGGACCACGAGCAGAATGCCTCGACCTCGACAGTGCGCATGGTCGGCTCGACGAAGGCGAACATGTTCGCCTCGATCTCGGCCGGCATCAACGCCCTGTACGGCCCGCTGCACGGCGGCGCGAACGAGGCCGTGCTCGAGATGCTCCAGCAGATCAAGGACTCCGGCGAGCCCGTGACGCGCTTCGTCGAGCGGGTGAAGAACAAGGAGCAGGGCGTCAAGCTCATGGGCTTCGGACACCGCGTCTACAAGAACTACGACCCGCGCGCGAAGCTCGTCAAGGAGTCCGCGCACGAGGTCCTCGAGTCCCTCGGTGTGCAGGACGACCTGCTCGACATCGCGATGGAACTCGAGCAGATCGCGCTCGAGGACGAGTACTTCGTCAGCCGCAAGCTCTACCCGAACGTCGACTTCTACACCGGCATCATCTACAAGGCGATGGGCTTCCCGCCGCGGATGTTCACCGTCCTGTTCGCGATCGGTCGTCTGCCGGGCTGGATCGCCCAGTGGCGCGAGCTGAACAACGACCCACTGAACAAGATCGGTCGCCCGCAGCAGCTCTACGTGGGTGCGCCCGAGCGGGACGTCCCCTCGCGCTGACCGACTCCGAGCGCCCCGCCCCACGGTTCCGTGGCGCGGGGCGCTCGTGCGTGTGCGCCGCGTGGCATTCCGCCCGCTCGCGGGGCGGTGGGGCGGCGGGACGCGCCGCTCGCCTCCGCCGAGTGGTCGTGAACTGTCGTCGGGCGGGTGTCGAACCGACGGTTCGTGCGTCCTCGGCGCCCGCGGACGGTGTGTCGTGACCGCTCGCGGGTGGGGCTTTGGACGCGACGGCCTGGAGGCCCGGTGGCGGTCCCGCGGACCGGCTCCGGGCCTCCAGGCGGGCGTTTCGGGCGCGGGGCGGCGGGGCGCGCCGCTCGCCTTCGCCGAGTGGTCGTGAACTGTCGTTGGGCGGGTGTCGAACCGACGGTTCGTGTGCCCTCGGCGCCCGCGGACGACGTGTCGTGACCGCTCGCGGGGTGGGGCACTGGACGCGACGGTCTGGAGGCCCGGTGGCGGTCTCGTGGACCGGCTACGGGCCTCCCGTGCGGGCGTGTCGGGCGCGGGCGGCAGGGCGCGCCGCTCGCCTTCGCCGAGTGGTCGCTAACTGTCGTTGGGTGGGTGTCCAACCGACGGTTCGTGCACCCCCGGCGCCCGCGGACGACGTGTCGTGACCGCTCGCGGGGCGGGGCGCTGGACGCAACGGCCTGGAGGCCCGGTGCCGGTCTCGTGGACTGGCTCCGGGCCTCCAGGCGGGCGCGTCGGGCGCGGGGCGGCGGGACGCGCCGCTCGCCTTCGCCCAGTGGTCGTGAACTGTCGTCCGGCGGGTGTCGAACCGACGGTTCGTGCACCCTCGGCGCCCGCGGACGGTGTGTTGTGACCGCTCGCGGGGCGGGCCTCCGGGCCGGCGCGCCCGGCGTGGTGCGCTACGCGTGCAGCGCGGTGTTCAGCTGGATGCCCTCGCCCTTGCGCTGCAGCGCCTCGACGGCGCCGCTGACGCTGTTGCGGCGGAACAGGATGTTCGGGGTGCCGGAGAGCTCGGCGGCCTTGACGGTCTTCGGGGTGCCGTCGGGGTTCGGGGCCGCGCCGACCAGCACGACCTTGGTGCCGGCCGTGACGTAGAGACCGGCCTCGATGACGGAGTCGTCGCCGAGCGAGATGCCGAGGCCCGCGTTCGCGCCGAGCAGCGCGCGTTCGCCGAGCGAGACACGGTGCGTGCCTCCGCCGGACAGGGTGCCCATGATCGAGGCGCCGCCGCCGATGTCGGTGCCGTTGCCGACGACGACGCCCTGCGAGACGCGGCCCTCGATCATGGCGTCGCCCAGGGTGCCGGCGTTGAAGTTCACGAAGCCCTCGTGCATGACGGTCGTGCCCGGTGCCAGGTGTGCGCCGAGGCGGACCCGGCTCGCGTCGCCGATCCGAACGCGGTCCGGCACGACGTAGTCGACCAGGCGCGGGAACTTGTCGATCGCGTGCACGGCGATGCCGGCGCGCTGCAGGGACGGGCGCAGGCGCGTCAGGGACTCGGGGTGCACCGGGCCGGCGTTCGTCCACGCGACGATCGGCAGGTGGCCGAAGACGCCGTCGAGGGAGACCTCGTTCGGGCGGACGTGCAGGTGGCTCAGCAGGTGCAGGCGGAGGTACGCGTCCGGGGTGCTCGTCGGGCCGGCGTCGATCGTGATCTCGGTGGTGACGGCCTCGATCCGGACCTCGCGGCGGGGGTCGTCACCGACGTGTGCCTGCAGCTCGGCGGGGAACACGGCGTCGGCGGGCAGCGCGCCGAGGTGCGTCTCTGGGTACCAGGTGTCGAGCGTCGTGCCGTCGGCGGCGATCGTCGCGAGGCCGTGGCCCCAGGCGTGGGTCGGGCGGTCGGTGGCAGTCGTGTCGGTCACGGCTCCAGGGTACCGAGCGCCGGTCGGCGGGCACCGTCCGTCCGGACTGCCGGGGCGGTGGGGTCGCCGACCGTCCGGACTGCCGGGGCGGTGCGAGGGGCGGCCGGTAGGCTGCCCGCATGCCGGAGCACCTCGACCTCACCGCCTCGTCCATCGACATCACCCGTGCCATCTGCGACATCGAGTCGGTGTCCGGCAACGAGCAGGCCCTCGCCGACGCGATCGAGGCCGTGCTCGCACCGCTGCCGCACCTCGAGGTGATCCGTGACGGCGACGCGATCGTGGCGCGGACGAACCTGGGCCGCGACCGCCGGGTCGTCATCGCCGGTCACATCGACACGGTGCCGCTCAACGACAACCTGCCGACCGAGTTCCGGACCGCCGAGGACGGCACCGAGATCCTCTGGGGCCGCGGCACCGTCGACATGAAGGCGGGCTGCGCGGTGCAGCTCAAGCTCGCGTACGACCTGGTCGACCCCTCGGTCGACGTCACGTGGGTCTGGTACGACCACGAAGAGGTGAGCGACGCCCTCAACGGCCTCGGCCGCCTGGCCCGGACACGACCCGAACTCCTCGCCGCCGACTTCGCGATCCTGGGCGAGCCGTCCGGGGCGCAGATCGAGGGCGGGTGCAACGGCAACCTCCGCGCCGAGATCCGGACGTTCGGCAAGCGCTCGCACAGCGCCCGGAGCTGGATCGGCGACAACGCCATCCACAAGACGGCGCCGATCCTGGCCACCCTGGCCGCGTACGAGCCCCGCACGGTCACGGTCGACGGGCTCGAGTACCGCGAGGGCCTGAACGCGGTCGGCATCAGCGGTGGCATCGCGGGCAACATCATCCCGGACGAGGCGATGGTGCACGTGAACTACCGGTTCGCCCCCTCGCGCTCGGCCGACGAGGCCGTCGCCCACATCCGCGAGCTGTTCGACGGGTACGAGGTCACGATCGTCGACCTCGCCGCCGGTGCCCGCCCCGGTCTCGACGCCCCGCTCGCGCAGGACTTCGTCGCGGCCGTCGGCGGACCGGAGCCCCGTCCGAAGTACGGCTGGACCGACGTCGCACGGTTCTCGGCGCTCGGGGTCCCCGCGGTCAACTACGGCCCCGGCGAGCCGGTCTTCGCCCACCACGACGACGAGCAGGTCCCGGTCGCGCAGATCACCGCGGTCGAGGCCGGGCTGCGTCGGTGGCTGACGGCCTGACGACGGCGGGGGCCACCCGGAGGACCCCTGCTCGGAACCGTTGGCGGGCCCGGTACCGGGTCGTCCCGTGGTGGGTGCGCATCACGGTCGTCTACGTGCTGGCGCGGCTCGTCACCGGTGCCATGATGCTCGCGTTCGCGGGTGTGCAAGCGGCGAACTCGTTCACCGTGCAGAGCCCGGGCTACCTGTCGTTCGCGTCGATCTGGGACGGCGCCTGGTACCGCGTGATCGCCACGGGCGGGTACCCGTCGACGCTGCCGGTCGACGCCGCCGGGCACGTGACCGAGAACGCGTGGGCGTTCATGCCCGCGTACCCGTTCCTGGTGCGCGGGCTCATGCTGCTCACCGGAGCGTCGTTCGAGTTCGTCGCGGTCTCGGTGTCGTTGCTCGCCGGACTCGGGGCCGCGCTGGTGTTCCGCCGGCTCATGGGGCGGTTCCTCGACCCCGCACGGGCGACGTTCGCCACGGTGCTGTTCTGCGTCGCACCGGTGTCCGCGATGTTCCAGGTGGCCTACGCGGAGTCGATGGGCCTGTTCCTGTTGCTCGTCGCGCTGCTGCTCATGGTTGATCGACGGTGGTGGGCGATGCTGCCCGTCGTGCTGCTGCTCGGCATGACGCGGCCGACGGGCCTCGCCTTCGCGTTCCTGGTGGTGCTCTTCGTGGCCGCGTGGGCGATCCGGCCGGCGTGGGTGCGCTCGTCGGAGCCGCTCACCCTCCGCCGACTCGTGCCCCCCGCGGTGGTCGCCACGGTGTCGGGTCTGGTCGGTCTGGCGTGGCCGGCGATCGCGTGGGCGGTCACGGGGGTGCCGAAGGCCTACACCGACACCGAGCTCGCCTGGCGGTCGTCGTACATCGGGTGGAAGGAACTCGTGCCGTTCGCGCCGTGGGTGCAGGGGTTCGGGTGGTGGTTCGGGCAGCCGGCCGGCACGGTCCTGCTCGTCGTCGTGCTCGTCGGGTTCGCGGCGTTCGTGTGCATGCCCGCCGCACGCCGGATCGGCATCGAGCTCCGACTCTGGGGCGTGGCGTACCTCGTGTACCTGCTCGCGGTGTTCTTCCCGCAGTCGAGCACCTGGCGCATCCTCGTGCCGATCGCGCCGTTGCTCGGGATCGTCGCGCTGCCGCGGTCGCGGGTGTACCGCGTGGCCGTCGTCGTCGCGTTCGTCGGGCTGCAGTGGGTCTGGCTGTACTACACGTGGTGGATCGACGGCTACGACTGGACCCCGCCGTGATCGATGCGGGGCTCCGGAGGCCCGTGGTTCCGCGTTCTGCGGAGCATCCGGACGGCACATCCGACACCCCCAACCTGGGCGGTTTCGCAGTTGCCCCCTCCATACGGGATAATGGGGCTGCATTTACTGCACGAAAGGGGACATCTGATGGCAGCCATGAAGCCGAGGACCGGTGACGGGCCGATGGAGGCTGTTAAGGAGGGTCGACTCATCATCGTGCGGGTTCCGCTCGAAGGTGGAGGCCGCCTGGTCGTCTCGGTCAACGATGCCGAGGCCAAGGAACTCCACGACGCACTCGCTGAGGTCGTCTCGGCCTAGTACGTCGAAGCACCAGAACGGAAGGCCCGGAGCGTGTACGCTCCGGGCCTTCCGTCTGTGCGCTGCCGATCCCGCGGCTGGGGGATCCGCGGCGCTGTCGGTCGGCTCCGGCAGGATGGGGCCGTGCCGAGGACGAGACTGCCGATCCGCCGCGTCGAGGAGTACGCGCCCGACCCGATGCCGCGCGACGTCTGGCCCGCGACGCTCGCGCCCGTGCGGCAGCTGCTCGACGACGGGCTCGACCTCGCTCCGGTGACGGTGCTGGTCGGTGAGAACGGTGCCGGCAAGTCCACCCTGGTGGAGGCGATGGCGCTCGCCTTCGGCATGGGGCCCGAGGGCGGTTCGACGAAGTCCGGGCACAGCACCCGCCCGAGCGAATCGCAGCTCTGGGAGCACATCGCCCTGCACCGGGAGCCCGGCGCGGTGCGGTCCGGCTTCTTCCTGCGCGCGGAGACCATGCACGGGGTGTTCACCTACCTCGAACAGCACCCCGGGGGAGCCGAGCCGCTGTTCCACGAGCGGAGCCACGGTGAGTCGTTCCTCGACTTCGTCATCCACCGGTCGCAGTGGCCAGGGCTCTGGATCCTGGACGAGCCGGAGTCCGCCCTGTCGTTCTCGGGGTGCCTGGCGCTGATCGGACTCCTGCAGTCCATCATCGAGACGGGTGTCGGCCAGGTCGTGCTCTCGACCCACTCACCCGTGCTCGCCGCGTTCCCCGGGGCCGAGATCCACGAGGTCGGCGAGTGGGGCCTGCGGCGCACCGGATGGCGCGACCTCGACCTGGTGCGGAACGAGCGTGCGTTCCTCGAGTCGCCCGAGCGGTACCTGCGGCACCTGGACTGACCTGCGAGAACGCCGGCGGGTCGAGCGCTAGTTGGTGACCTTCGTCAGCTGCAGCAGGCCGTCGCCGGCGGGCGACAGCGCGCTGCGCACTGCACCCGAGGTCGACACCTCGGTCAGGAGCAGCCGGAAGTCCGTGGTGGCGCGGTCGCGCTTCACCGGGTCGGCCACGCGTCCGCGCCAGAGGGCGTGCGGCACCAGGACGGTGCCACCCAGGCGGGCGAGCCGCAGCCCGTGCTCGACGTACTCGATCACGTGCTCGGGGTCGGCATCGACGAGCACGACGTCGTACGAGGCCTCGTTCATGCGGGGGAGTACCTGGTTCGCCCGACCGGGGATGAGCCGGATCCGTGCGGGAGCGGTGCCGGCGCTGATGTAGGCGTCGCGGGCGAACTGCTGGTGGTCAACCTCGACGTCGATCGTGGTCAGGGTCGCGTTCGGAGCGCCGGCGAGCAGGTACAGGCCGGAGACCCCGAGGCCGGTGCCGATCTCGATGATGCTCGTCGCACGCGAGGCTGCGGCGATGACGGCGATCTGCGCACCGATCGCGGGCGTGATCGCTTCGACCCCGAGCTCCAGGGAGTGCTCACGAGCACGGGCGATCGCCTCGGTCTCCGAGACGATGTCCTCGGCGAACTTCCAGTTCGACTCTTTCTCTGACACGCACACTCCGTTCGGGAGACAACTCTAGAGGTGCAACGCAGCAGCAGGCGTTAGGCTCGCTCGCGTGGACATCCCGCTCGACAAGATCCTGATCATCGGGGTCATCGGCGTCCTCTTGCTCGGGCCGCAGCGCCTGCCGATGTACGCCCAGAAGCTGGCCGAGTTCGTCAAGGCCGTCCGTCGGTTCGCCGACACCGCCAAGGAGCGGATGCGCGACGAGATGGGCCCCGAGTTCGACGACATCGAGTGGCAGAAGCTCGACCCACGTCAGTACGACCCGCGCCGCATCATCCGCGACGCCCTGCTCGACTCCGGCACGAGTGCCGCAGCCGTCCAGACCGCGCAGGTCACGGCCTCGAAGGTGCGCGCGACGCCTCCCGTCGTGCCCCTGGCCGCCGGTGAACCGGCACCCTTCGACGCCGAGGCGACCTGACGTCCGTCACGTCCCCACCTGACGGACTGGAGGCCCGGTGCCAGCTGGCACCGGGCCTCCCGTCCGTCACGGGGTCGCGTCGCGACGCCCGGTCCTTCCCTACTTCAGGGCCGCCAGGAAGCGGTCGGTCCAGGCGAGGGCCGCGGTGCCGGCCACCGAACTGCAGGTGGGTGACGCGGTGCTCTGCGCCGTCGGGCAGGGGGTGTCGCGGTCGAGCGACCAGGTGTGCATGCCCGCGAGCCCGTGGGACTTGGCGTAGGCGGCGACGGTGTCGGCGTCCGCGAGGGTGAAGACCTCGTCGGCGGTGTCGTTGACGCCGATCATCGGGGTGACCTCGATCTTCGACGAGGCGATCCCGTAGGTGTGCTGCAGGTTCGTGACCGCCTGGATCGTGGACTGCCCCATCTGACACGTCGACCCGACGATCACGCAGTTGGCCGTGGTCGCGCGTCCGAAGTCCATCGTCATGAGGTTGATCGTGTAGTTCGTCAGCGCCGAGGCCTTGATCGCCTTGACGGTGGCGTCTCCGGTGCTGTTCAGCCCGCCGAACGAACCGTCGGACGCCGCCAGCGTGGCGAGCGTGAACGAGAAGCGCAGGCCGGGGTACTTCGCCTGCGCCAGGGCCGCTGCGCTCACCAGGTTCTGCACGTCCGCGGCGGACTGCCCGCTCTCGATGTCGAAGTCGACGCCGATCATGTGCGGCGAGGCGTAGCGGGCGATGAAGGACTGCAGCGCGGTGCCGGAGCACTTGAACGAGCCTGCGGCGCCACCGGTGCTGACGATGTAGTTCACCCCGGCCGCGTCGAGCTTCGCGATGTTGGCGCTGGCGAACGCGTCGGCGGCCACCCCGCCCCAGTTCTCGCTGCCGCAGGTACCGGTGGCGAAGGCGAGCGTGATGGCCTTGAGGCCGGGCTCCCGCGTCGACACGAGGCTGTTGCTCGACCCGACGACCGGGATCCGCGTGCCGGTGACCGCGGTGTTCATGACGTTCGTGTTCCAGTCGAGGTTCACGGTGATGTCCTTGTACGGGCTGAAGACCAGACCGCTCGCGGTGCCGGTGCTGCCGTTGCCGGGCGTGGTGGTCCCACCGCCGCCAGGGGTGGTGGTCCCGCCGCCGGTGCCGCCGCCGGTGCAGGTGCCGGACGACGTCCACGGCTGGCCGCTGCCGGTCGCACCGGAGTGGGTCGCCGGTTCGTCGCCCTTGGTCCACCAGTTCGCGGTGTAGTTCGAGCCGTTCTCGCTGACGGTGGCTCCGCCGTTGTAGGCGGTGCCGGCGCTCCAGGCGGTCGCGCAGGTCGTCGCAGCGAGGGCTGGCGCCGCTGTGAGCGAGCCCCCTGCGACGATGACGGCGGCGATGGTGGCCACGAGGCCCGATCGCACGCGGGTGTTCTGGTTCACACGGTTCTCCTGTCCTCGGTCGGACGTCGTCGTCCGGCGGGTGGAGCCCTCACGTCACATTCCGCAAGGGCATTGTGTAATGCCCTTGCATAATGCGCCGGGGTAGAACGCCCTGTCCATGAACGAACGCACAGGATGCGCCGAACGGACCAGGGGAGTCAGGTCAGTCGCGGGTGGCGACGATCGTGTAGGTGGTCGGCATCCGGTCGCGGTCGTGATCCGGCCAGGCCCACGAACCCGTGTCGGTCTCGACCATGCGGGAGCTGAAGCGCCAGGGCAGGGTCCGGCCCTCGTCGAGCCGTCGGAGTCGCAGCCCGGCACCGAGCAGGGCGTTCACGATCTCGGACAGCGGGTGCGGCCACTCGAAGGTGCGGGTGTTCGCCACCGTGCCGTCACCGGCGTAGGTGCCGGCATCGTCCCACTGCTGCGCGGTGCCGTCCGGGAAGTACCGGTACCGGGTGACGAGCTCGTCGGCGTCCTCGTCGAGGGCGTACAGCGCCGGGTGGCCGTCGCGGATGAAGAACACCCCGCCGGGGCGCAGCAGGCCGGCGACCTGGGCAGCCCAGCGGTCGAGGTCGGGGAGCCAGCAGATCGTGCCGATGCTCGTGTACACGACGTCGAAGTCGCCGGTGACGGCGGCCCGGGCATCGAGGACGTCCGTCTCGACCCAGGTGACGTCGAGGCCGAGGCGCGACGCGAGCCCGGCGGCCGAGGCGAGGGCGGCCGGGGAGAAGTCGACGCCGGTCAGCCGGGCACCCTCGCGGGCGAGCGACACCGTGTCGGTGCCGATGTGGCACTGCAGGTGGCAGACGTCGAGGCCCGCGAGCGAGCCGTTCGGCAACCAGGGCGTCAGGGCCGGCAGGTCGTCGCGGACGACGTCGGAGCGGTGGCCGGGGTCGGCGAGGGCGTCGATCGCGTACGCGCCCTCGTGGATCGGCACCCGGTCGTCCCAGTTCGCGCGGTTGGTGGCGCGTGCGTGGTCCCAGTCGACATCGACGTGATCGGTGCTCATGACCCCGAGCCTAGGACAGCGACAACCCGAGCTTCCGGCCGGCGAGCCCGCGTCCCATCGTGGTGATCCGGTCGGCGATCGCCGTCAGGGCGACGGCGGACGGGTCCTCCGGGGTGCCGAGCACCACCGGGACACCTGCGTCGCCGCCCTCGCGCAGCGGCACGGACAGCGGCACGCTGCCGAGCACCGGGACGGGGGCGTCCTGCCCGCGGGAGAGCCGTGCGGCGGTCTCGGCGCCGCCACCCTCGCCGAACAGGTGCAGCACCGAGCCGTCGGGCTGCACGAGCCCGGCCATGTTCTCGACCACGCCGATGACCCGCTGCCCGGTCTGCCGGGCGACGATCCCGCTGCGCTCGGCGACGTCGGCCGCGGCGGCCTGCGGGGTCGTGACGACCAGGACCTCGGCGTGCGGCAGCAGCTGCCCCACCGAGATCGCGACGTCGCCGGTGCCCGGGGGCAGGTCGAGCAGCAGGACGTCGAGGTCGCCGAAGAACACGTCGGTCAGGAACTGGTTCACGGTGCGGTGCAGCATCGGTCCGCGCCACGACACCGCGGTCGAGACGTCGTCGACGAACATGCCGATCGAGACGACCTTCACGTCGTGCGCCACCGGCGGCAGGATCATGCTGTCCACCCGGGTCGGGCGGGGTGCAACCCCGTGCTCGTCGGTCAGGCCCATCAAGCCGGGGACGCTGAAGCCGTGCACGTCGACGTCGACGACCCCGACCCGCAAGCCCCGGCGGGCGAGCGCGACGGCGAGGTTCACGGTGACGGTGGACTTGCCGACGCCACCCTTGCCGCTCGTGACGGCGATGACGCGCGTGAGCGAGTCCGCGGTGAACTGGACGCCCTTGGGGCGGCCGGCTCGCAGCCGTTCGGTCAGCGCGGAGCGCGTGGCCGGGTCCATCACGGACACGTCGACGTCGACCGCGGCGACCCCCGGGACGGACCCGGCGGCGACGCGGACGTCGCGCTCGATGGTGTCGGCGGCGGGGCACCCCACGATCGTGAGCTGCAGGTCGACGCGCACCGCGCCTCCTGGCTGCACGTCCACGCCGCGGATCATGTCGAGCTCCGTGACGGGGCGGCGGATCTCGGGGTCGATGACGCGGCCGAGCGCGGCGAGGACCGCCGTGCCGAGCTGTTCGTCGGTGGGGACGGCGTCAGCCACGGGTGGAGCTGTCGTGTTCGTCCGCGTAGCCGGCCTCGTCCGCGTCGCGGCGGTCGAGCTCCTCGAGCAGGGAACGGAGCTCGGCGCGGATGAAGTCCTTCGACGCCATGTCCCGCATCGCCAGGCGCAGGGCCACGACCTCGCGGGCCAGGTACTCGGTGTCGGCCAGGTTGCGTTCGGCGCGCTGGCGGTCCTGCTCGAACTGCACGCGGTCGCGGTCGTCCTGCCGGTTCTGCGCGAGCAGGATCAGCGGGGCGGCGTACGAGGCCTGCAGCGAGAGCACGAGCGTCAGAGCCGTGAAGCCGATGGCCGCCGAGTCGAACTGCCACGGCTTCGGCGCGAGGGTGTTGTAGCCCATCCAGACCACGCAGAACAGCGTGAGCCCGATGAGGAACCAGGGCGTGCCCATGCCGCGGGCGATGCCCTCGGTCGCGCGACCGAAGGTGTCCCCGCGACCACGGCGGCGGCTGGGGAGCACACGCGTGCGCATGCCCTTCGGGGAGTCGAGCCGGACCTCTTGCCGGTCACGGTCGCGACGGTTGTCATCCGTTCGGGCCACGGGTGGTCCTCCTTCCCGTCGTCACGGGTGTCCTGCGCGGGCGTTGGCGTGGAAGCGGTGAGGGTTCCCCCTCGCCCTGACTTCGCCAGTCGTCCGGCAGGACGTGGTCGAGGACATCGTCGATCGTCACCACCCCGACGAGACGGTGGGCGTCGTCGACCACGGGGACGGACAGCAGGTTGTAGGTCGCCATGATGCGGGTGACCTCGGCGGCGCTCGCGTCGACCCGGACCGGTTCGGTCTGCTGGTCGATGAGCGTGCCGAGCCGCTCGTTCGGCGGGTAGCGGAGCATCCGCTGGAAGTGCACGAGCCCGAGGAACCGACCGGTCGGCGGCTCGTACGGCGGCAGGGTGACGCAGACGGCGGCGCCGAGCACCGGCGCGAGCTCGTGGCGGCGGACCAGCGCGAGGCCCTCGGCCACGGTGGCGTCTGCCGAGACGATCACCGGTTCGGTGGTCATCAGACCACCGGCGGTGTCCGGCTCGTACTCCAGGAGCATGCGGACGTCCTGCGCCTCCTCCGGCTCCATGAGCTGCAGGAGGGCTTCGCTCCGCTCGTCGGAGAACTGGGCGAGGACGTCGGCCGCGTCGTCCGGCTGCATCTGGTCGAGGACGTCGGCGGCGCGGGCGTCGACCAGCCGGGTGAGGATCTCGATGCGCTCCTGGTCGGGCATCTCCTCGAGCACGTCGGCGAGGCGGTCGTCCGGAAGTTCCTCGGCGACCTCGAACCGGCGCTCGGCGGGCAGGTCGAGCAGCGTCGACGCGAGGTCGGCGGGCAGTAGGTCGGAGTAGGCGGCGATGACGTGCTCGGCGGACTGGGCCTCGCCGGGGAGCTCGTCCTCGGTGACCTCGTTCCACGTCGCGAACGTCGTCGGACCCTTGCCGAACGGCGACGGCGTGGTCTTCGGCTTGCGGAGGAAGAGCTGCGCGACCTCCCAGTCGCCCTGCCCGCGGTCCTCGATCGCGACGTCCTCGATGGTGGCGCGGATCCGCTGGTTCTTGATGAGCACCTTGCGGCCGAGCATCTCGGCGATGACGCGGACCTCGCCGCCGCGCTGCTCGAAGCGGCGCATGTTCACCAGGCCGGTCGTGATGACCTGCCCGGCACCGATGGAGGTGATGCGGCCGATGCTCACGAAGATGCGGCGCTTGCCGGGCACCTCGACGATGAGCCCGACGACGTGCGGGGGGTCGGCCCGGCGGTAGACGACCAGGACGTCCCGGACCCTGCCGACGCGGTCGCCCGCGGGGTCGAAGACGGAGCACCCGGCGAGGCGGGCGACGAAGACCTTCGTGGCGCTCACCCGACCCAGCGTAGTCGCTCGGGTGTGGGCGTTCGCGCGCGCCGGTCGGCTGCTTCCGATCGGCTGCTTCCCTGAGAGTGCACGTGCGATTGCAAGGTGTGCGGTGAATGATGGCTGTGTGAGCAATCAGAGCCCCTTCGCCGGCAGGACCGCCCAGGCGTTCCCGACGCTGCCCAAGGGCGACGTCCTGGGAACGTACGACAGCTACCCCGACGCGCAGCGCGTGGTGGCGAAGCTGGCCGAGGCCGACTTCCCCGTCAACCAGCTCTCGATCGTCGGCAACGACCTGAAGACGGTCGAACGGGTCACCGGCAAGATGACCTACGGCCGTGCCGCCATCGCCGGAGCCCTGTCCGGTCTGTGGCTCGGCATCTTCTTCGGCATCGTGCTCACGCTGTTCTCACCGAGCGCCGGCGGCCTGATCCTGGCGGCCGCGATCATCGGTGCCGCGTTCGGCATGCTCTACGGCATCGTCTCGTTCGCGATCACGAAGCGGCAGCGTGACTTCACGAGCGTGCACCAGGTGCTCGCCACGAACTACCAGATCGTCGTCAACCCGCAGCTGACCGGGCAGGCGCAGCGGATCCTCGGCGAGCACGGGGCGACCCCGTCCACGCACTGGAACGACGCTCCCCAGCAGCAGCAGCAGCAGCAGCAGCAGTGGCGTCCGGGCCCCGGTGGGGTCCCGCCGCAGCAGCAGTCGCCGTACGGCGGGCACGCCACGCCGCACCAGCAGCCGGGAGGCCCGCAACACCCCGGCACGTCGGCCCCCGGCACGCAGACGGGTGCGCCTTCGGGCCCGCCGCGCTACGGCACGAACGACGGACCCCGGTACGGGGAGACCCCCGAAACGGCCGCCGCCCCAGCGGCCCCGCCGGTGCCGGAGCGTCGACCCGAGGAGCCGCCGCGCTACGGCGAGCGGGTCGCCGGTGCCACGCCTCCGGAGCCCTCGTCCTCGCCGGACGCCCAGCGCGACGGCGACGGGGACAGCGACCGCCGCTAGCCGCGCTCCGGCTGCGGCGCTCGGGCTCCGACGGGCGTGATCGGTGGCCGGTGATGCGGTCGGGCGTCGGGTCGTTCGACACGCCGCTCACGTCCGTGGAGATCGCACGAAGTGTCGCTGCCGATCACCGCGCGCGGCACTTCGTGCGACCGCAGCGGCAGAGTGCGGGCGGTGCGGGCGGTGCGGGCGGTGCGGGCGGTCGCGACACCCCGCGCGCACGGCGTCGAGCGGTCAGAGATCGTCGTTCGGCGCTGGCCCAGACGACGGTTCGTGACCGCTCGGCCTCGGGCAGACGGCACGTCGTGACCGGGCGCCGTGCGGGCCCCGGGCGCGGCGCCACGGCACGGCCGGGGCCACGCGGCATCGCTCGGCAGCGCATGGCACCGCGGCGGACGGCATCGCGCGGCACAGCACCTGACGGCATCGCACGGCACCGCATCGCCCGGTAGCGCACCGGACGGCACCGCACCGGACCGCATCGCACGGCACCGCACCGGACGGCGCCGCGCGGCACCGGACGGCATCGCCGGCCAGGCTCGGTCCGGCTAGAGGACCTTCGAGTAGCAGACCGACAGGGGCGCCCCGACGTAGGGCCCGAAGTTCGCGATCCGCCGGAACCCCTCGCGCTGGTAGAACCCGACGGCGCGCTGCTGCTCGGTGCCCGTCTCGAGGACGAGCGCCGGGGACCCGAGGTCGAGCGCGGCCTCTTCCAGCCGTCGCAGCAACGCGGCCGCGACGCCGGACCCGCGGGATTCGGGTCGGACGTACATCCGCTTGATCTCGGCGATGCCGTCGTCGACGATGCGCAGGCCCCCGCAGCCCAGGGGAGTACCGGACTCGTCCCGCGCGACGAAGAACACCGCGATCGACTCGGCGGTCGGCTTCTCACCCGGCTCGGTGTCGCCGCCGTGCGCCCGGTCGATCTCCAGCCGCTGGGCGGCGCGGAGTCGCTGGGCGTCGGGGGAGTCGAAGTGCTCGACCTCGATCGCGAAGGTGTTCGGGGAGGCCTCGGGCATGGTCACCCGATCAGGCTAGCTGCCCGAGCGGGCGATCCACCCCTCCACTTCCGAGGGGGTCCGGGGGATGCCGACGGACAGGTTCTCGGCGCCGTCCTCGGTCACCAGGATGTCGTCCTCGATGCGGACACCGATGCCGCGGAATTCCTCCGGCACGGTCAGGTCGTCCTGCTGGAAGTACAGCCCGGGCTCGATCGTGAAGACCATGCCGGCCTGCACGGTGCCGTCGAGGTACATCTCGCGGCGGGCCTTCGCGCAGTCGTGCACGTCGAGCCCGAGGTGGTGGCTCGTGCCGTGCACCATGTAGCGGCGGTGGAACTGGTTGTCCGGCTCGAGCGACTCGGCGGCCGAGACCGGCAGGAAGCCCCACTCGGCGGTCTTCCGCGCGATGACCTCCATCGCGGTGGCGTGCACCTGGCGGAACGTGATGCCCGGCTTGACGATCGCGAACGCGGCGTCGGCGGCTTCGAGCACGGCTTCGTAGACCATGCGCTGCACGGGCGAGAACGTGCCGCTCACCGGGAGCGTGCGGGTGATGTCGGCGGTGTAGAACGAGTCGACCTCGACCCCGGCGTCGATGAGGATGAGGTCGCCCGGCTGCACGGCGCCGTCGTTGCGGGTCCAGTGCAGGATGCAGGCGTGGTGGCCCGAGGCGGCGATGGTGTCGTAGCCCACGGTGTTGCCGTCCGCGCGCGCCCGGCGGTTGAACGTGCCCTCGACGATGCGCTCACCGCGCGGGTGCGCGAGCACGGCGTCGAAGTCGCCGATGACGTCGTCGAACCCATGCTTCGTGGCGTCGACGGCCTTGCGGAGCTCACGGACCTCGTACGCGTCCTTGACGAGTCGCAGCTCGGACAGGTCGCGGGAGAGCAGGTCGTCGGTGGCCGGCGACCCCTCGGTCTCGTCCGCGCCACCGATCGCCGCGCCGATGCGGGCGTCGAGGGAACGGGTCAGGTCGTCGTCGGCTTCGCGCACGAGCAGCGCCGACGCGTCGAGTGCATCGGCGACGGCCGTGAACGCCCCGAGGTCGGCGGTGGCCAGCCCGAGGTCGGCTGCGACGGCGTCGAGCGAGGGGCGCGGACCGACCCAGAACTCCCCGATCTCGGGGTTGGCGTAGAACTCTTCCGAGTCGCGGCCTGCGGTGGCACGGAAGTACAGCGTGGCCTCGTGCCCGGAGCCGTTCGGCGTCATCACGAGCACGGAGCCGACGACGGTGTCCGTGCCCCAACCGGTCAGGTGCGCGAAGGTGGAGTGCGGGCGGAACGGGTAGTCGCAGTCGTTCGAGCGGACCTTGGCCTGCCCGGCCGGCACCACGATCGTGCGGCCCGGGTGCAGCTCGGAGATGCGTGCGCGACGCTCGGCGGCGAACGCGGCCTGCTCGCGGGGCTCGGGCTGCGCCTCCGAGCGCTCGGCCCACTGCGACCCGATGAAGTCCTTGAAGGTCGAGGACCCGGGGGTCGTGGATCGGTTGCTCGTCGCGCGGGGAGTCGTGTCGGCCATGCGTCCATCATCGCACCGCCCGGGGACACCCGGCCTGTGCGGCCGCTCACCTGTGGATAGCATTGGCCACGTGCCAGACCCGTTCATCGACCTGCACGCGCACTCCAGTGTCTCCGACGGCACCGAGCGTCCCGCGGAGCTCGTCCGAGCGGCCGCGGCCGCCGGACTCGACGCCGTCGCGCTGACCGACCACGACACGACCGCGGGGTGGGCGGACGCCACGGCCGCGGCGCACGAGCTGCCCCTGACCCTGCTGCCGGGCCTCGAGCTGAGCACCCGGATCGGCTACCGCAGCGTGCACGTGCTCGGCTACCTGGTGGACCCCGAGCACCCCGGACTGGTCGAGGAGACGACCCGGATCCGCGACGGCCGGCTCTCCCGCGCGCACCGCATGGTCGATCGCATCGCCGAGGACCACCCGATCACCTGGGCGGACGTCCTGGCCCAGTCCAGCCCCGGTGCCACGATCGGCCGTCCGCACATCGCCGACGCCCTGGTCGCCCGCGGGCTCGAGTCCGACCGGTCCGCGGCGTTCCGCGGCATCCTGCACCCGGCATCCGGCTACTACGAACCCCACGAGGCGCCGTCGCCCCTGCGCGGCGTTGAACTCATCCGGCAGGCGGGTGGCGTGCCCGTCATCGCGCACCCCGCGGCGTCCTCGCGCGGGATCGTCATCGACGAGCCGATGCTCCGCGACCTGGTCGACGCCGGGCTCGGCGGGCTCGAGGTCGACCACCGCGAGAACCTGGCACACGGCAAGCGCACCCTGCTCGACTGGGCGACGCGCTACGGCCTGTTCGTCACCGGTTCGAGCGACTACCACGGCACCGGCAAGCCGAACCGGCTGGGGGAGCACCGCACCGCACGCGTCTCGTTCGACGCGATCGTGTCCGAGGCCACCGGCAGCGCCCCGGTCGTCGGCCCCGGTTCGCGTCTGGCCTGACGGCCGACCGAACGGCTGGCCACTGAGTCTTCGGCCTGGCCGACAGTCCACGCGTCGGCGTCCGCGTGAACTGTCGCTGCGCGCGTGACGCCGGTCCCCGGGTGGAGACGACGAAGGGCCCGTCGCGTCAGCGACGGGCCCTTCGGTCTGGAGGCGCTACTCGCCGTCCGACGTACCCTGCGGTGCCGAGGCGGTCGCCGAGGCATCGCCGGTGCCGGCTCCGCGACGGCGGCGACGACGGCGACGCTTCGCGGCGCCGTCGGTGGTGGAACCACCTTCGACGGCCGAGCCGTCCTCGGTGCCCGCCGCGGCGGTGGGGGCGACCGACTCGGTGGCCGGAGCCTGCGGGGCGGACTGCTCCGAGCCTCCTGACCGGGTGCGGCTGCGCGACCGCGAACGCGACGCGTCACGCGAACCCGAGGCCGGGCGGTCGCTGCTGCGCTTCTCGACGGGAGCGCCGGCCGAGGCGGCGTGCGACGACGAGCCGGGCAGGCGGCCCTTGGTGCCCTTGGGGATGTCGAGTTCCTCGAACAGGTGGGGCGACGACGAGTAGGTCTCGACGGGCTCGGGGATGCCGAACTCGAGGGCCTTGTCGATCAGCGTCCACTTGTGCAGGTCGTCCCAGTCGACGAACGTGACCGCGATGCCGGTCTTGCCGGCGCGGCCCGTGCGGCCGGCACGGTGCAAGTACGTGTCCGGGTCGTCCGGGATCGTGTGGTTGATCACGTGCGTGACGTCGTCCACGTCGATGCCGCGGGCAGCGACGTCGGTGGCGATGAGCACGTCACGCTTGCCGGCCTTGAACGCCGCCATCGCGCGCTCGCGCTGCTCCTGGTTGAGGTCGCCGTGCACCGCTGCGGCGTTGAACCCGCGGTCCTTCAGCTCCTCGACGAGCTTCGCCGCGGCACGCTTGGTGCGGGTGAAGATCACGGTCTTGCCGCGACCCTCGGCCTGGAGGATGCGGGCGATGACCTCGTCCTTGTCCAGAGAGTGCGCGCGGTAGATGAGGTGCTTGATGTTGGCCTGCATGAGGCCCTCGTCCGGGTCGGTCGCCCGGATGTGCACCGGACGGCTCATGAACCGGCGGGCGAGGGCGACGATCGGCGCGGGCATCGTCGCCGAGAACAGCATCGTGTGACGCACCTCGGGGACGGCCTGGAAGATGCGCTCGATGTCCGACAGGAACCCGAGGTCGAGCATCCGGTCGGCCTCGTCGAGCACCACCTCTTGCACGTGGGAGAGGTCGAGCAGACGCTGCCGCTGCAGGTCGATGAGCCGCCCGGGCGTGCCGACGACGATCTGGGCACCGGCCTTGAGCTGCTCGACCTGGCCCTCGTAGGCCTTGCCGCCGTAGATCGAGACGACCGTGGTCGGGCGGTTCGAGGCCGCGAGCTCGAGGTCCTCGGTGACCTGGACCGCGAGTTCACGGGTCGGGACGACGACGAGCGCCTTCACGCCGTGCGCCGGGTCGGCACCGAGTCGCTGGATCAGCGGCAGGCCGAAGCCGAGCGTCTTGCCGGTACCCGTCTTGGCCTGGCCGATGATGTCCTGGCCGGTCAGGCCGAGCGGGATGGTCTGTTCCTGGATCGGGAAGGGCTCGATGATGCCCTTGCCGGCCAGTGCATCGACGATGTCCTGGTCGATGTTGAGGTCTGAGAAAGTCAAAGAATCACCTTAGTTCTGGTGGAAGTCCCGGCCAGTCTACCGACGGGCGCGTGGTCCGGGGCGCTCCGGGGTGCGTCGGGGCGTCCGGGCGGGCGACCGGCGGGTGCCACGGGACTCGCCCTCTATGCTTGTCGGGTGGTCTCGTGGTGGAACCGGAAGCGCGCGGCGCAGCTCGCTGCAGCATGGCTCGCGTCGCGGAACCCGCGCGGAGCCGCGCAGGTCAAGCGGCTCGCGCTCGACGACGTCACCCCGGAGCTCGACGTCTACCTGGGGCAGGCCGCGTACCTGCAGCTCTCCGTCTACGAGACGATGGGACGAGCCGGTGCTTCGGCACCGACGCTCTCCGGCCGTCTGGTCACCGGGGTCCTCGCGACCACGGCGCTCGAGCGGCACCGCACGATCGTGGCCGAGATCGAACGCAGCGGCGGAGACCCGGCGGCGCTGATGGCCCCGCACCGCGAGGCGATCGACCTGTTCCTCGAACGGACCAGCGGTGCCGACTGGTACGAGTCGATGCTGACCGGCTACGTGACGGCCGGCATCCTGAACGACCTGTTCGGCAACCTGCTCCGCTCCCTGCCGACGGACGTGCGGCAGCGGCTGCGTTCGGTGTTCGACGCGCGCGAGGAAGCGGCGGTCGTCGAAGAACTGACAGCCCACATCGAGAACGACCCGCGGATCGGTTCACGCCTGGCGATGTGGGGACGGCGCCTGGTGGGCGACACCCTGCTGGTCGCCCGGTCGGCGCTGGCGTCGCACGCCCGCGAGGACCAGGAGCGGCTCGAGCCGGTCTGGACCGAACTCATCGCCGCGCACACCCGACGGATGGACGCGCTCGGTCTGACGGCCTGAGCGGTCAGGCTGCTCGAGCGTCAGGATTGCTCGAGGGTCAGGCGCCGCGCGTCTTGAGCTGCTCGTAGTACTCGGCGTCGCGCTTGTCGCGCTGCGTGCCGAGGAGCCACTCGACGACGAGGACGACCACGCCGGACCCCACGAGGGCCACGACCCAGATCCAGGTGCCGTCGTACCGCCACCCGGCCCAGGTCAGCGCCTCCCAGAGGACGGCTGCGGCGATGCCGCCGACCGCAGGGCCGACGAGCACGCCGCGGTTCGACCGCCACGGCACGATCACGTGCGCGACCGCACCGATGATGACGCCGCCGAGGACGGCGAAGAGCAGTTCCACGTCGTCAGGCGACGAAGCCGATGCGCCGTGCCTCTTCCGCGCCGACCTCGACGTACGCCAGGGCCGAGACGGGGACGATGAAGCGACGGCCCTTGTCGTCCTGCAGCGACAGGTGCGTCGACTGCGCGGTGAGCGCCTCGGACACGGCCTTCTCGACCTGGTCCGCGGTCTGGGCGGTCTCGAAGGCGATCTCGCGGGGGCTGTTGATGATGCCGATCTTGATGTCCACGAGCACAGCGTATCCGAGCGGTCCCGTGCGGTATCGGGCGTTCGCCGCGGGCGCACTCGACGGCGCGACGACCGGTGCCCCGCGCGTCCGCAGCGGTGCTGTCGGCGGTCCTGGGTACCGTACGAGCGTGCCGCAGACCACGCTGATGCCCGCTCCCGAGGACACCGGGTTCGCGCGCGCACTGGTCGACGACCCCTCGCAGGCTGCGGTGCTCGCGCTGCCGGAGGGCCGTCACGCCGCGGTGATCGGTGCGCCGGGCAGCGGCAAGACGACCACGCTCGCGCGGCTCGTCGCCGACCGGCTGGCCCGACCCGGCGCGATCACGCCCGACGGCCACGCGACGGTCCTCGCCCTGACCTCGGCGCGGACGGCTGCAACGGCGCTGCGTGACCGGCTCGCGCGGGCGGTCGACCGGGTCGTGCCGGGTGCCCTCGCACGCACCGTGAACTCACTGGCGTTCCAGATCGTCACCCACGCGGCGTCGGTGCAGGGGCAGGAACCCCCGACGCTGCTGACCGGTGGGGAGCAGGACCGGATCATCGCCGACCTGCTCGCCGGGCACGAACTCGACGGAGCCGGACCGGCCTGGCCCGGCCCGATCACCTCCGTGGTCCGGGAGCGAGCCGGGTTCCGCACCGCCCTGCGCGACGTCATGATGCGTGCGGTGGCCGCCGGCGTCGAGCCCGACGACATGCGGGAACTCGGCGACGAGCTCGGACGGCCCGAGTGGCGGGCCGTCGGCGACTTCGTGGACGACTACCGGGCATCGGTCACCGCGTTCCGGCCGACCGGGCTCGACTCCGGTGAACTCGTGGCGTACGCCACCGCCGCGGTGCTGCGGCACGAGCTCCCCGCCGGCATCGCCGCCCTGCGCCTGGTCGTGGTCGACGACACCCAGGAACTGGTGGAGGGCGAGATCGCCCTGCTCGGGGCGCTCGCGCGCTCCGGCGTGCAGGTGGTGGCCTTCGGCGACCCGGACATCGCCGCCTCGGCGTTCCGCGGCGCCGAACCGGACGTGCTCGGTCGACTGGCCGTGCGACTCGGGGTGGACCGTGTCGACGAACTGTTCCTCGGCGCGGTGCACCGGCACCCCGCCCCGATCCGCGCCCTGGTCACCGGCGTCACGGGTCGCATCGGCACCGCGGCGGCCGGCCGGCAGCGCAGCGCGTCGGCGGGCGACCAGGATGCTCGGTCCGACGCCGTCGTGCACCTCGAGGCCGCCAGCCGGTCCGCGCTCGTCGTGGCGATCGCCCGTCGACTGCGCGAACACCGCCTGCTCGACGGTGTGCCGTGGCACCGGATGGCCGTGGTCACCCGCAGCGGTGCTGCCATCCCCGAACTCGTCCGGGCACTCTCCGTGGCCGAGGTCCCGGCGACCGCCGGTGCCGCGCCCGTCCGTCCGCGCGACGACTCCGCGGCGCGGGCGCTGCTCGACGCGGCCGCAGTGGCGCTCGACGTCCTGCCGCTCGACGCCGCCCTGGCCACCGCGTTCGCCACGGGGCCCCTCGGCGGCCTGGACACCCTGGCGATGCGTCGGCTCCGGCTCGCCCTGCGGCGCGAGGAGCTCGCGGGCGACGGCAGCCGCACCGCCGACGAACTGCTGGTCGAAGCCCTGGGCGCACCGGAGCGCCTGGCGACGGTGGACGCCGGGTTCGCGCGACGAGCGACCCGGCTGGCCCGGAGCCTGGTGCAGGCGCGTGCCGACGCCCAGGCGGGATCGAGCATCGAGGAGATCCTCTGGGGCCTCTGGGAACGCAGCGGTCTCGCGAAGTCGTGGGGTGCCCAGTCCGCCGCCGGTGGGGTCGGCGCCGGGGAGGCCGACCGGCACCTGGACGCCGTCGTCGGCCTGTTCACCGCCGCCAAGCGCTTCGTCGAGCGCACGCCGGACGCCCCCGCTCGGGTCTTCGTCGACGACCTGCTCGGCGCCGACCTGCCAGAGGACTCGATCGGCCCCGACCGGACCGCCGGTCGGGTGCGGGTGCTGACGCCGTCGGCGACGATCGGACTCGAGTGCGACGTGGTCGTGGTGCTCGGTCTGCAGGACGGCGTCTGGCCCAACACCCGGGTGCGCGGCAGTCTGCTCGACCCGGACGGACTGGTCCGCGCTGCTGCCGGGGTCGAGCGTTCGCCCATCGACGACCGTGCCGCCGTGGTCGCCGACGAACTCCGGCTGTTCGCCCGGGCCGTCTCGCGCGCCACCACCCAGGTCGTCATCGGCACGGTCGCGAACGACGACGAGTCGCCGTCACCCTTCGTCCGACTCGTCCCGGTGCCGCCGGACCGTCAGCCGACCGTCCACCCGCTGTCCCTGCGTGGGCTCGCCGGGTCGCTGCGCCGCCGGGTGGTGGGCTCGGGCGACCACGAGGCCGCGTCCGCGCTGGCCCGCCTGGCCGAGGCCGAGGTACCCGGGGCGGCTCCGGACGAGTGGTACGGGCTCGCCGAACCGACCACGGACGACCCCCTGGTCGACCTCGACGCCGAGCCCGCGCCCGAGGTCGAGGGCGGCGAGCCCGTCGCTCCGGCCGTGTCGGTGTCGCCGTCGCGCATCGGCACCTTCGAGGAGTGCCCGGTGCACTGGTTCGCGCAGACCTTCGGCGGCGGTGCCCCGAGCCCGGCGATGGGCATCGGCACGATCGTGCACGAAGCGATGGAGCACGCCACCGAGATCGACGTCGAGTCGCTGTGGGAGCGGGTCGAGGCGCGGTGGGACGAGCTCACCTTCGAGTCGCCCTGGGTCGCCGACCGCGAGCGCGCCCGGACCCGGCGGATGATCGAGGGGCTGAGCGACTACCTCCGCACCTTCGCCAGCGCCGGCCGTCGACTGCTCGGTGCCGAGACCTCGTTCGCGCTCGTGACCGGACCCGCCCGGATCCGGGGGAGCATCGACCGCATCGAGGTCGACCCCGAGGGCCGTGTCAGCGTCGTCGACCTGAAGACGGGCCGTTCGATGCCCAGCGAGAAGAACGACATGCCGGAACACCCGCAGCTCGGCGCCTACCAACTCGCGGTCGAGGACGGCGCGGTCGAGGGCGTGCCGGCGGGGTCTCCGATGACCGACGCCCGGCTGGTGTTCGTCCAGAACCCCCGCGGCGGACAGGCGTACTCCGAGCGGACGCAGCACGCGTTCGACGCCGAGGCACGGGAGGCCTACCGCGAGCGGCTGCACGGGGTGGCGCGGGGCATGGCCGGCCGGACGTTCGTAGCGAACGTGGACGACCACTGCGAGAAGGCCCGGACCGGGGTCGAGTGCCGGATCCACGTGGTGGCGGAGGTGACCTGGTGAGCGACACCGCGGACACGACCGACACGACCGACACGACCGACACGACCGACACGGCTACTGCGGCCGACACGGCTGCTGCTCCGCCCGTCATCCGGCACGGCGCCGACGCCATCGCCGACGCCCTCGGTCGCCCCCGTCCCACCGCCCAGCAGCGTGCCGTCATCGAGTCGCCGCTCGTGCCGGCGCTGGTCGTCGCCGGTGCCGGCAGCGGGAAGACCGAGACGATGGCCTCACGCGTCGTCTGGCTGCTGGCCAACGGACTCGTCCGACCCGACGAGGTCCTCGGACTGACCTTCACCCGCAAGGCCGCCGGTGAACTCTCGGTCCGCATCAACGACCGCATCCGCGCGCTCGAGGACGTCGGACTGATCACTCCCGGGGACGCCTTCGAAGCGCCCACAGTCTCGACGTACAACGCCTTCGCCAACGCGGTCTTCCGCGAGAACGCCCTGCTCGTCGGGCGTGACGGCGAGTCCCAGGTGCTGACCGAACCCTCGGCCTGGCAGCTCGCCCGTCGGGTCGTGGTGGCCGCCCGCGACGACCGGCTCGCGGGACTCGACCGCGACGTCGACACCCTGACCGCAGCCGTGGTGGCGCTCGCCGGTGCCACCTCCGAACACCTCGTCGAGCCGGAGGACCTCCGCCGGTTCGCGATCGAGTTCTCCGAGCTGCTCGAACTCCCCGGCAACCGTGGCAAGCCGTACAAGGCGATCACCGACGCGGTCGCCGCGATCGGCGCCCTCGAACCCCTGGCCGACCTGGTCGCCGAGTTCCGGCGGCAGAAGGTCGACCGCGGGTTCGTGGAGTTCTCCGACCAGATCGCCCTCGCGCTCGCCGCGGCCGAGTCGGCCCCACGCGTCGTCACGGACCTGCGGAGCCGGTACGGGGTGGTGCTCCTCGACGAGTACCAGGACACCTCGGTGGTGCAGACCCGGTTCCTCGCCCGGCTGTTCCGCGGGCACTCGGTGATGGCGGTCGGCGACCCGCACCAGTCGATCTACGGGTTCCGCGGTGCGAGTGCCGCGAACCTCGCCCGGTTCCCGCACGACTTCGGCGGCGACGAACCCGGCGTGGCCGAACCCGTGACCTTCGCGCTGTCGACCAGCTGGCGGAACCCGGTGGACGTGCTCGCGGGGGCGAACGCGATCGTGGCACCGCTGTCCGAGGCGTCCGAGGTCGACGTCGAACGGCTCTCGCCCCGGCCGGGCGCGGACGCCGGCACCGTACGGGTGGTGTTCCCCGAGACCCTGCCGGAAGAGGCCGACGAGGTCGCGGCGTGGTTCCAGGACCACCGCCGTCAGGACCCGACGGGCTCGATGGCGCTGCTGCTGCGCGCGCGGAAGGACCTCGCGGCGTTCACGGCGGCGCTCGGTGCCCGCGGGGTGCCGTACCACGTGCTCGGCACCGGCGGACTGCTCCAGCGCCCGGAGATCGTCGACCTGGTGGCGTGCCTGCGGGTGCTGCACGACCCGGCGGCCGGCAACGACCTGATCCGGCTGCTCGCGGGTGCACGGTGGCGGGTCGGTGCGGCGGACATCGTCGCCCTGCACCAGCTCGCCCGGTGGCTGTTCCAGCGCGACCACACCCAGCAGCGGCTCGATGACGACCTGACCTCGGCGTTCCGGGCCTCCGTTGCCGCCGGGGAGCACGGATCGATCGTCGATGCGCTCGACTTCGTCGCCACCGCGCCCGACGAGCACGGCGCGCTCGAGGGCATCACCGCCGCGGGGCGCAGCCGGATGCGTGCGCTCGGCGGCCAGCTCGCGACGCTCCGGTCACGCGCGGGGGGCGACCTGGTCGACTTCGTGACGCTCGTCGTGCAGGAGATGCGGCTCGACATCGAGGTCGCCGCCCACGAACAGGGGAGCGGCGCCTACCTCGACGCCTTCATCGACGAACTCGCCGGCTTCGTCTCGACCGACGACCGCGCCGACCTCGGTTCGTTCCTCGGGTGGATCGACGCCGCAGCCCGGCGTGACGACATGGGCCCGCGTTCCGAGGAGCCCGAGGCCGGTACCGTGCAGATCCTGACGATCCACGGGTCCAAGGGACTGGAGTGGGATGCCGTCGCGGTGCCCCGGATGGTCGAGGGCGGCCTGCCGGCACGCCCGCAGGAGGGCTCGTCCGGCTGGCTGGGGTTCGGCCGGCTGCCGTACGAGTTCCGGGGGGACGCCGCCGAGCTGCCACGACTCGCCTGGCGCGGGCAGGAGACCCAGAAGGACGTCACGACGGCGATCGACGCCTTCAAGGAACAGGTGAAGGCCCGCAACGAGGACGAGGAACGCCGGCTCACCTACGTCGCCCTGACCCGTGCCAAGCACGACCTGCTGGTGTCCGGCTCGTTCTGGGCCGGCGGGGTCCGACCCACCGAGCCGAGCCGCTACCTGCGCGACCTGGTGGACGCCGGCGTCATCGACGGTGCGGCGATCCCGGAGACGACGGTGCACGACGAGAACCCGATGGGGGAGAGCGGCGCGACCCAGACCTGGCCGCACGTGCCGTTCGGGCAGCGTGCGCCGAGGGTCCTGGCCGCCGCGGAGCGGGTGCGGAACGCGAACCCCGGAGCGGCGGGGCGCTTCGCCGCCGACATCGACCTGCTGCTCGCCGAGCGGCACGCCACCCGGAACGCGAAGCACGCGGTCGCCGTCCCGCACCGGGTGCCGGCGTCGGGCTTCAAGGACTACCTGACCGAACCCGACTCCGTCGCCGAGCGGCTCCGCCGGCCGATGCCGGAGCGACCGTACCGCGCCACCCGGCTCGGCACGCTGTTCCACCAGTGGGTGGAGCAGCGTGCGCGGAGCGGTGGCGCGCTCGAGACCCTCGACGTGTGGGACGGGGAGCTCGACCTCGATACCGACGACCTCGCCGATGCGTCGCCGGACGCCGTGGTCACCGACGACGACGCCCGTCGACTGGCGGACTTCCAGGCGACGTTCGCCCGCTCCCGCTGGGCCGGGCTGACGCCGATCGAGGTCGAGCGCGAGATCCACATCCCGTTCCTCGGGCACAGCGTCGTCTGCAAGCTCGACGCCGTGTACGAGATCGGCGGGCGTGCCGAGGTGGTGGACTGGAAGACGGGCAAGGCACCGTCCGGCGCGGACGACCTGGCCCGACGCACGCTGCAGCTCGCGCTGTACCGCGTCGCCTACGCCGAGTTCACCGGGCGGCCGCTCGACCAGGTCGACGCGGTGTTCTACTTCGTCGCCGACGACCTCGAGGTCCGTCCGACCGAGCTGCTCGACCGCGCCGGACTCGAGCGTGCGTGGTCCGAGGCCATCGGCAGCTGACGTCCCGCGGAAGGCGCGTCGCGCTCGTCGCGCGCTGCGCCCTGTCGCGCTGAGCCCGTGTCGGGCTCCGCCCGTGTGGAGCTCCGCCCTGGAGGCCCGGTGCCGGTCCGCCGGGCCGGCGCCGGGCCTCCAAGCGGTCGCGTCAGGTGCCTGGACGCGGGCCGGGACCGGTCACGACACCCCGCAGGACGCACAGCGAGTGGTCACGGACCGTCGGGTGGCCGCGCTGCGACCGACAGGTCGTGACCGCTCGGCGGAACTGAGCGGGGAGTCGTGACCACCGTGGGGCGGTGTGGAACGAGACGGTGTTGACGAGAAGTGTGGAACGAGACGGTGCGGAACGAGGCGGCGTCAGCCGTGGCGGCGTTCGGTGGAGGACAACAGCTGCTCCACCTCGCCGATCTCCATCGTCTCGGGTGACACGGACTGCAGCGGTTCCGCACTCGGGGCGTGCACCGCGTCGACCAGGCGGTGCATCATCGAGACGGCATCGTCGACGACCTCGGTGCTCTTCGCCTGCACGCCGTGCAGCAGCCAGTGCGCCGTCTCGAGCTCGTGGTGCACGCGCGCACGCTGAGCGAGCTGGCGGTCGCGTCCGCCGCCGTTCGCCTCGTAGGCGCTGAGGACGGTGTCGAAGGCGTCGCGGCGGCCGGCGAGCACCCAGGCGAGGTCCTTCGCCGGGTCGCCGAGCCGCAGTTCGCCCCAGTCGAGGACCCCCGTCACCGCATCGCCGTCGGCGAGCAGGGCGCCGGTGCCGAGCGAGCCGTGCACGACGGTCGGTGTGAACTGCCAGAGCTGCTGGTCGCGAGCGGCACCCTCCCAGCGTTCGACGAGCGCGGCGGGGACGAGCTTGGTCGCCACGGCGCGGTCCATCACCGAGACTGCGGACCGGAGCACCTCGAACGGCGTGAGCGAGGGCAGCCCGGCGTCGGAGACGAAGCTCGTCGGCAGCTGGTGGATCGAGGCGACGGCACGGCCGACGCTGGTCGCGAGGTCGGGGCGCTCGACGAGCGACGTGAGGGTCGGGTGGGTCCCGGCCAGTCGGGTCGTGACGATGGCGCGCGTCGACCCGATCGGGGCCTGGCCGCGGTACTCGGCGACGCCGAACGGCAGCCGTGTGCGGATGCCGGCGCTCAGCGCACGGATGGCGACCAGGTCGGCTGACTGCCGGGCCTCGGCGCGCTGGTTCCGGGGGCGGCGGATGACGATCTCGGTGCCGTCGGCGTCGCGGAGGAGCGCCGACTCGTAGTCGCCGGCCGCGGCCGAACCGAGCGTGCGCGTGCCCGTGACGAGGAGACCTGGAACGGCCGTCGTCGCCAACGCGGCTAGAGTGAACTGGGATCCCGCCATGCCCCTCAGGGTAGGCGCGTGACGCGTGCACGGCTGCACGCCACGCTGTTCGGCGGCCCGCACGCCCACCGCACGTCTCCTGCACGTCCGCACCCGATCCGAGGAGCTCTCCCGCCGTGACCGTCGAGTTCGCCGCCCGGCTCCCGCTCTCCCGCAACGAACTCGACCGCGACGCCGAGTTCCGCACGACCGACGACGTCGAGCGTGTCCTGCGCGAGGACGAGCACACCCGGTACCTACCGGTGCGTGGTGCTGAGATGCTCCGGAACGCCGACGGCACCCTGCGCTTCGTGGCCGCGTCGGAGATCCCGGTCGACACCGTGACCCTGTACCTGGGCCGCGCGGTGTCGGACGCCGCGGACGCGCCGGCGGGTACCCGCTTCGTCGCCGCCCTGATCGACAGCGCGACGGCCACCGCCATCGAACCCGACGACGACGCCTGGCAGAGCCTCCGGATGTTCGGCACCGAGCTCTCGCCGCGCGACCAGGGACTGGCGGTCGAAGCCGTGGCGATGGCCAACTGGCACGCCGTGCACGGCTTCTCGCCGCGCACCGGGTCGCCCACGGCCGTCGTGAGCGGCGGATGGGTCCGCCGCGACCCCGAGGGACACGACCTCTTCCCGCGCACAGACGCGGCGATCATCGTCGGGGTCGTCGACGCCGACGACCGGATCCTGCTCGGTTCCAACGCCGCGTGGGACGCCGACCGGTACTCGCTGCTGGCCGGGTTCGTCGAGCCGGGGGAGTCGCTGGAGGACGCTGTCCGCCGCGAGGTCTGGGAGGAGTCCGGCGTCCGCGTCGAGGAGCCCGAGTACCTCGGTTCGCAGCCGTGGCCGTTCCCCGCGTCGCTGATGGTGGGCTTCCGTGCTCGTGCAGCCGGCGGTGACCCGACGACCGCACGCCCCGACGGCGTGGAGATCCTGGACGTCCGGTGGTTCTCGCGCGACGAGATCCGCGAGCGCGCCGGCGACACCCTGCTGCTGCCGGGACGCACCTCGATCGCCCGCGCCATCATCGAGGAGTGGTACGGCGGGCCGCTGGACCTGCCGTGAGCGTCACCGGTCCGCGCGGCGCAACGGGCGCAGGGGCAGTCGAGCCCCGGCCGCCGTCGCCCGACGAACTGCTCGCCGCGCTCGACGCCGAGCAGCGGACGGTCGCCCGCACCCTGCTCGGTCCCGTCGCGGTGCTGGCCGGTGCCGGGACGGGCAAGACCCGCGCGATCACGCACCGGATCGCCTACGGGGTCGCCACCGGGACCTACGCCCCGAACCACGTCCTCGCGCTGACCTTCACGACCCGTGCCGCCGGCGAACTGCGGTCGCGCCTGCGGGCCCTCGGGGCCGGGACGGTCCAGGCGCGCACCTTCCACGCCGCCGCGATGGCGCAGCTCAGCTACTTCTGGCCGGACACCGTCGGCGGGCACGCCCCCAAGATCGTCGAGTCCAAGGGGCGGATGATCGCCCACGCCGCGGACACCGTCGGCATGCACGTCGACACCCCGGTGCTCCGTGACCTGGCCGCCGAGGTCGAGTGGCGCAAGGTGCAGATGCTCTCGCTCGACGAGTACGAGGCCGCCGCCGCGGACCGGGTGATGCCGCGGGACACCACACCGCGCCGGGTCATCGACCTGATGAAGGCGTACGAGCGGCTGAAGGACGACCGACGGCAACTCGACTTCGAGGACGTCCTGCTGGCGACCCTCGGCATGGTCGAGTCCGAGCCCCGCGTGGCGTCGTACGTGCGGCAGCAGTACCGGTTCTTCGTGGTCGACGAGTACCAGGACGTCTCGCCGGTGCAGCACGATCTGCTGCGTGCTTGGCTGGGTGGCCGTGACGACCTGTGCGTCGTCGGCGACGCCAGCCAGACCATCTACTCGTTCGCCGGTGCCTCGAGCGACTACCTGCTCGGGTTCGGGTCGGAGTTCCCCCGCGGGTCGGTCCTGCGCCTCGAGCGGAACTACCGCTCCACCCGCGAGGTCGTGTCCGCTGCCAACACGCTGATGCGCGGCCAGCCCGGGGCACTCGACCTGGTGGCCCAGAGCCAGGAGCCGGGCCCGGAACCGGTCGTGCTGGCCTGTGTCCACGACGGCGACGAGGCGCAGACCATCGCCCGCCGCATCGCCGAGCTCGTCGGGGCCGGAGCGTCCTACGGGGAATGCGCCGTGCTCTTCCGCGTCGGGGCGCAGTCCGCAGCGCTCGAGTCCGCGCTCGGCCGGAACGGCATCCCGTACCGCGTGCAGGGAGGCACCCGCTTCTTCAACCGCCCGGAGGTCAAGCTCGCCGTCCACCACATGCGCGGCGAGGCGATCCGGCAGACCGACGACGAGCTGACCCGACGGGTCCGGCTGGTGCTGCAGGTCAGCGGCTGGACGGAGACGCCGCCGGAGGGCACCGGCGCAGTGCGCGAGCAGTGGGAAGCGCTGCAGGCGATCATGGGCCTGGCCGAGGACGCCCCCGCCGGCACGACGATGCAGCAGTTCACCCAGGACCTGGTGGACCGTGCGGCGACGCACCACGAGCCCGAGGTCGACGCCGTCACGCTCGCGACGCTGCACTCGTCGAAGGGTCTGGAGTGGCCCCACGTGGTCATCGCCGGCGCCGCCGAGGGGCTCCTGCCGATCTCGCACGCGTCGACCGACACCGAGGTGGACGAGGAACGACGCCTGTTCTACGTCGGGCTGACCCGAGCCCGCCGATCCGTCACGATCACGTGGTCGCAACAGGGCTCCACGCGTGGGGGAGCCCGGGCTCCGAGTCGGTTCCTGGCAGCGCTCGGCACGCGCACCGCGGATGGGGTCGGACCGGCGAGCGGCTGACCGACAGGTCGTCGCGCTCGAAGACGAGCTGGTCGGGCTCGGCCCGTTGCGTCCGGAGCGGGAGCCGTTCCAGCAGCATCCGCGTCGTGGCGGCGGCCACCGCCGCCACCCGCCACGGTGAGAGCGGTGCCGGGTGCCGGCCCCACACCTGAGCGGCGATGGCCGGCCAGGCCGGGTCGTCGTCGACGCGTGCGTACTCAGCGCACTGGAGGCACGGCCCGGCTCCCGGCACGACGAACGGACCGAGACGGACGCGTCCGTCCCCGACGACGACGGCCAGGTGCGGCACACCCCGGCGGGTCCACGCGGCGCGGAGCGCCGGGTCGACGACGTGGTCGGTCACCACCACGGCGAGGCGCGGTTCGGGCTCGGGCAGCACGATCGGCCCCCCGGCGGGCGCGGCGGTGCGGCTCACCGTCACGCCCTCGCCGGACAGGAACGTCGCCACGGTGTCGGCGAGGACTCCGGCGCCGTGCACCTCGATACGTTCGAGCGGCTCGGGCAGGACCTCGACCACCGCGGGCGACGCGGCACCGAGCACCCCGGCAGCACGCTCCGGGGAACACCCCGACGCGGCGGCGAGGCCGGACAGCACGTCGTGCCCGGTCTCTCGTCGGAGGCCGTTGAGGAACCGTTCTTCCCCCGTGGTGGGCACCGCGACGACCGCGCGCGGGGGGTCGACCCCGAGCTGGACCGTGGCGGGGTCACGCCAGACGAACTCGAGCGTCGGATCGATGCGGATGCCCATGACCCCACGGTGCCGGAGTGCGTGGCACGCGTGGGGTCACAAGAGGGATCTGTGGAGAACTCAGCGGGGCTGGTCGCCCGTGTCGTTCCCGGGCTCGTCGCCCGCTCCACCCTCGGGGTCGTCGGCCACGCGGCCGGACTCGTCCTCGTGCGGGCGCGCGCCGGTCGAGTCGTTCAGCAGGTCCTCGAGGGCCTTGTCGAACGCGTCGTCCTCGTCGGTCTGGGACGGGTTCCGCAGCCGTGCGACGAGGGCGTCGGGTGCGTCGACGTCGTCCGAGGTCGGCACGAGGTCGAAGTGCGACCAGAGGGCGTCGCGCTGCTCGGCACCGAGCTCGTCAGTCACCCGCTGCCACATCGCCGCGGCCTCACGCAGGCGGCGCGGCCGCAGCTCGAGGCCGACGAGTGTGGCGAACGCCGACTCGGCGGGGCCACCCGCGGCACGGCGACGGCGCACCATCTCGGCGATCGCCCCGGCTTTGGGGAGACGGACGGTGGCAGCAGCCGTGACCGTGTCCACCCAGCCCTCGACCAGCGCGAGCATCGTCTCGAGCCGGGCGAGTGCTGCGTCCTGCTCGGCGGTGCGCGGCGGGATGAGGGCACCCGAGGCGAGTGCGTCGCGCAGCTGCTCCTGGTTGGTCGGGTCGATGTCGGCCGCGAGTTCCTCGACGCGGTCGAAGGGGATGTGGATGCCCCGTGCGTAGTCCGTGATCGACGAGATGATGTGCAGCCGCAGCCACCGTGCAGACCGGAAGAGCCGGGCGTGCGCGAGTTCGCGGACCGCGAGGTAGATGCGGACCTCGTCCTCGGAGACGTCGAGGCCCTCGGCGAACTCGGCGACGTTCTGGGGCAGGAGCGCTGCGACCTGCTCGTCGAGGAGCGGCACGCCGACGTCGCCGCCGGACACGACCTCCTTCGAGAGCTGCCCGACGACCTGACCGAGCTGGATCGCGAACAACGCCCCGCCGATGCCGCGCATCGCCTTCGAGACGTCACCGAGCATCGCCTTGAGCTGCTCGGGAGCACGCTGGTCGATCGCCTCGGTCAGGGCATCGGCGATGCTGAAGGCCACCGGCTCGGCGATCTGCGTCCACACCGGGACGGTCGCCTTGGCCCACTGCTCGCGCGTGTAGAGACTCGGGGTCGCGGTCAGTTCGGCGACCGTCGTCACCTCGTCGAGCCACAGTGCGGCGACCTGGAACGCCTGGTCGGCCGCCTGCGATGTGGCCGGGTCGACGGGGTGGCCGCCGTCCCGAGCGATCGCGGCGGCGCGTTCGGCGGTGGCCGAGAAGTCGATGCCGTCACCGCCGGACTGGGCGGCGCGCTGGAGCTGGCTCATCAGGTTCGCCACGGAGGCCGGGTCGTTCGGCAGACCGGCGGCACCGGCGAGCTGCGACGGGTCGATCTGCCCCTCGCCCGAGAGCAGCTTGCGCAGCATCTCCTGGAAGTCGTCGTCCGGCCCCGGCTGCGGTTCATCAGGCATGCCGACTACGCTAATCGCTGCTCACGGGGCCGCACCTGGGATGCCCCCGTGGGAACGCCCGAAGCGCTGCGCCCAGGGCGAACAGCCCCGTCGCGAGACGTGGGCGACCACCCTGCCGCCAGGCGCGGGTGCCCACCCCGGAAGGACCCCGCGTGACCCTCTTCGCCCCCGCGCCCCGTCGTCGCTCGCGTGCCCGGACCGTCGGGTGGGCGTTCCTGATCGGCGCGGTCGTCCTGGGCCTGTTGGCGAGCCTGCTGCCCAGCCCGTACCTCATCGAGGTCCCCGGGCCGGTCTACAACACCATCGGCACGCAGAAGCAGGGGACGGGCAAGGACGCGAAGGACGTCAAGCTCATCCAGGTGTCCGGCCACGAGACGTACCCGACGGCCGGTGCCCTCGACATGCTCACCGTCGGGATCCAGGGCGACGCCACGAACCGTCCGTCCTGGACCAGCGTCATCCGCGCGATCTTCACCAGGTCACAGGCGGTCATCCCGGTCGAGGCGATCTACCCGAGCGGCACCACGACCGAGCAGGTGAACGAGCGGGACTCCGCCGACATGCAGGCATCGCAGCAGTCGGCCGTCGCCGCCGCGCTCATCCAACAGGGGAACGACCTGCCGACGGAACTCGAGGTCAGCGCCGTGCAGGAGGGCTCGGCGGCCGACGGCGCGATCGAGAAGGGCGACGTCATCACGGCGTTCGACGGCAAGTCGCTCACGACCAACGCCGATGCAGTGAGCCTGCGCGAAGCCGTCGCGCAGCACGGCACCTCGCGCCCCGCGACCGTCACCGTCGAACGGGACGGCGCGACCAAGGACGTCAGGGTGACGCCGCGCAGCGAGCAGGGCACGGCGCTGCTCGGGGTCGGTGTCACCGAGCGCTACGAGTTCCCCTTCAAGGTGTCGATCCGCCTGCAGGACGTCGGCGGTCCGTCCGCCGGCATGATGTTCGCGCTCGGGATCATCGACGAGATCACCCCGGGCAAGCTCAACGGCGGCAAGCACGTCGCGGGCACCGGCACGATCACGGCAGACGGCGAGGTCGGCCCGATCGGCGGGATCCGGCAGAAGCTCTACGGAGCGGCGGACGCGGGTGCCACGGTCTTCCTCGCCCCCGCGGACAACTGCGACGAGGTCGTCGGGCACGTGCCGGACGGACTCGACGTCTACAGCGTCTCCACGCTCGATCAGGCCGTCACCGACCTGCAGACGATCGCCGACGGCGGGAGCACCGCGAAGCTCGCCCGCTGCGGTTCCTGACCCGGTCCTGAGTCCCCGTACAGGTTCACGTCCGGTCTGGTCCCATAGGATCAGTGTCACTGACGGCCCGCCGCGAGCCGGGCCCGCCGGTCCGACACGTCTGGAGCACATCAAGTGACGACAACCTCGTCCACCTCGGGGCGGCGTTCGCCGCGGGTCCCCATCGTGGTCACGATCATCGTGCTGGCCGCACTGGTGATCGCCTTCTTCATCTTCGCCAGCCTGTACACCGACTACGCGTGGTTCGCGCAGCTCGGGTTCCAGCAGGTCCTCACGACCCGGTGGATCGCCGGGACGCTGATGTTCCTGGCGGGCTTCCTCGGCATGGCGGTCCCGGTCTTCGTGAGCATCGCGCTCGCGTTCCGGTTCCGGCCCGTCTACGCGAAGCTCAACTCGCAGCTCGACCGCTACCAGCAGGTCATCGAGCCCCTGCGGCGCGCCGTGATGATCGGCATCCCCGTGGTCCTCGGTATCTTCGCCGGGCTCTCGACGGCGGGGCGCTGGAGCATGGTCCTCGAGTACTTCAACCGCACGCCGTTCGGCAAGACCGACCCGCAGTTCGGACTGGACATCGGGTTCTACGTGTTCGAGCTGCCGTTCTGGCGCTCGATCGTGGCCTACTCGTCGGCCGTCGTCCTCATCGCCGGTCTCGCCGCACTCGCGGCGAGCTACCTCTACGGCGCGCTCCGCTTCGGTGGTCGTGAGGTCCGGATCTCCCGCGCCGCGCGCATCCAGCTCGCGGTCACGGCGGCGCTCTACATCGCGCTGCAGGCCGTCAGCCTCTGGCTCGACCAGTACGCGGCCCTGACGAAGTCGAACTCGCTCATCACCGGTGCCCAGTACACCGACGTCAACGCGGTGATCCCGGGCCGCGAGATCATGGCCGGCATCGCGGCGATCGTCGCGTTGCTCTTCATCGTCACGGCGGTCATCGGCCGCTGGCGCATCTCGATCGTCGGGACAGGACTGCTGCTCGTCGCCGCGATCGTCGTCGGGGGCATCTACCCGTGGGTCGTCCAGCGTCTGCAGGTGAAGCCCTCGGAGCGCACGTTCGAGTCCGCCTACATCGAGCGGAACATCAAGGCCACGCGTGACGCCTACGGTGTCGCCGGCGTCGAAGAGCAGAACTACGACGCCACGACCGAGACGAGCTCGGGTGCGCTCGCGAAGGACGCGCAGACCACGGCCAACATCCGTCTCATCGACCCGAAGATCGTCTCCGACACGTTCAGCCAGCTGCAGCAGTACCGGCAGTACTACCAGTTCCCGAAGGAGCTGGACGTCGACCGCTACGACGTCAAGGGCGAGACCGAGGACACCGTGATCGCGGTCCGCGACATCGACCTCGCCGGCCTCAGCTCGGCCGCGAACACGCAGTACAACCGGGCGTTCGTCTACACCCACGGCTACGGCGTCACCGCGGCCTACGGTAACCAGCGCGCGAGCGACGGCAAGCCGGTGTTCCTCGAGTCCGGGATCCCGTCGAACGGTGCCCTGGGTGACTTCCAGCAGCGCGTGTACTTCGGTGAGACCTCGCCGCCCTACTCGATCGTGGGTGCCCCGAAGGGCACGAAGGACGTCGAGCTCGACTACCCGTCCGGCTCCGACGACGACAACGGTGGCAACGCGACCACCACGTACGCCGGCGACGGCGGTCCGAGCCTCGGCAACTTCTTCAACCGGCTCGTCTACGCCGCGAAGTTCCAGTCGGAGCAGATCCTGCTCTCGAACGCGGTGAACAAGGACTCGCAGATCCTCTACGACCGCGACCCGATCACCCGCGTGCAGAAGGCCGCGCCGTACCTGACCGTCGACAGCGACGCGTACCCGGCGATCGTCGACCACCGCATCCAGTGGGTGGTGGACGGCTACACCACGAGCGACGCGTACCCGTACTCGCAGAGCCAGAGCCTGTCGGACAGCATCGCCGGCGCCGAGTCCTCGACGTACCGCACCGACCAGGTGAACTACATCCGGAACTCGGTGAAGGCCACGGTGGACGCGTACACGGGCAAGGTGACGCTGTACACGTGGGACACGAAGGACCCGGTCCTGAAGACGTGGCAGAAGATCTTCCCGACGTCGATGAAGCCGGTGTCGAGCATGAGCGCGGAACTCCTCGACCACGTGCGGTACCCGACGGACTTGTTCAAGGTGCAGCGCTCGATCCTGGGCACCTACCACGTGACCAACGCCAACTCGTTCTACTCGGGTGACGACGCGTGGAACACCCCGCAGGAACCGACGAGCACGGCGACGTCGGACAGTGACGCCGACACCGCGGCGACGTCGACGAACGCGCTCGGCGCGCAGACGACGACGACGGCCAACAGGGCGAACCTGCAGGACCCGTACTACCTGACGATGAAGGTGCCGGGTCAGGGGACCGCGTACTCGCTGTACACGACCTACATCCCGCAGCAGTCGGCCGGGGCGAATAACCGCAACGTGCTGACCGGCTACCTGGCGGTGAACTCCGACGCGGGTGGTGCCGGTAAGGGCGAGAAGGCGTCGGGCTACGGCAAACTCACGCTGTTGACGATGCCGAAGACCGACAACATCCCGGGCCCCGGACAGGTGCAGAGCCTCTTCAACGGTGACTCGACCGTGTCGCAGGAGCTGAACATCCTGAAGCGGGGCAACTCGACCGTGAAGCAGGGCAACCTGCTCACGCTCCCGGTCGGCGGCGGGTTCCTCTACGTGCAGCCCGTCTACGTCCAGTCGACCTCGAGTGGTTCGTACCCGCTGCTGCAGAAGGTCCTCGTGGCCTTCGGCGACAAGATCGCGTTCGAGGACACGCTCGACGAGGCTCTGAACTCGCTGTTCGGCGGGGACTCCGGTGCGGCCGCCGGCGACTCCGGCGCGAGCGGCGGCGACAGCGGCAGCGGTACCGGTTCCGGTTCCGACAGCGGCTCTGGCTCGGACACGGGTTCCGGCTCCGACACGGGCTCCGGCTCGACCGGCTCGACGGGTTCCGGCTCGGCTGACAACGACGCCCTGCAGAAGGCCCTGGCCGACGCCAAGGCAGCCCTGCAGGACCGCCAGGAGGCCTACGCCGACAACGACCTGGTCGCTGCGGCGGAAGCCGACCAGCGCCTCCAGGACGCGATCGAGGCCGCCACGGCAGCCGAGAACGGCAAGTGACACACCGTGGCGGGGCACTCGATTTGTGTCCCGCCACGGCCCCGTGTAGGCTTCTAAACGTGCCGCGGGGTGGAGCAGTTCGGTAGCTCGCTGGGCTCATAACCCAGAGGTCGTAGGTTCAAATCCTGCCCCCGCAACCAAGCGTCACATGAAGGCCCCGGTCCAACAGGACCGGGGCCTTCTTCGTGTCCCCGCCCGCAGGAAGACCGGCCGCAGGCGCGGCCGCAGGACGACCGCCCGCAGCACGACCGAACGCAGGCCCGCCCGCCGCACACCCCCGGGTACGCTCACCGCATGGCCACCCTCACGATCGCGGCGGCGCAGTTCGCCCCCGTGGACGACCCCGTCGCCAACCTCGACACCGTGCGCACCGCCGCCGTCGACGCGGCCGCCCGGGGCGCGGACCTCCTCGTCACGCCGGAGTACACCTCGTACTTCACCGCCGACATCGACGATCGGTTCGTCGCCGCGGCGCAGCCCCTGGACGGTCCGTTCGTCTCGGGCCTCCGCGACGTCGCTCGCGAGACCGGCATCGCCCTGGTCGTCGGGGTCGCCGAGTCAGCGGACACGCCGGAGCGCTTCCGGAACACGCTGGTCGCGGTGCTCCCGTCGGGGGACGTGGCGGCGACGTACCGGAAGGTCCACCTCTACGACGCCTTCGGCTCGCGGGAGTCGGACCGCATCGAGTCCGGCGACCCGGAGCAGCTGCCGGTCTTCGAGTTCGGCGGAGTCCGCGTCGGGCTCGAGACCTGCTACGACCTGCGCTTCCCCGAGGTCACCCGACGGCTCGCCGCTCCCGAGACCGGCGCGGTCGACGTCGTCGTCCTCCCGGCGGAGTGGGTGCGCGGGCCCGGCAAGGAGCACCACTGGCGCACGCTCCTCACGGCGCGCGCGATCGAGAACACCGTCTGGGTCGTCGGGGTCGGCCAGACGCCGCCCATCGGGATCGGCGGCTCGGTCGTCCTCGACCCGTCCGGCGTCGCTGTGGCCTCGGCCGGTGCCTCGCCGAGCACCCTCACCGCCACGATCGACACCACCGTCACGGACGCAGTCCGTCGGGTGAACCCGTCGTTGTCGCTGCGGCGGTACGACGTCGCACTGCGCACCCCGCCTGGAGGCCCGGGGCAGCGCTGACGCGTCCGTCGCGTCCCCGACGCGGTCGCGTCTCAGGCGCGGGGGCGCGTTCCGAGGGTCGCCAGGCGTGCGGCGGCGTCCTCCAGGACGCTCCGGCGCTTGCAGAACGCGAAGCGCACCAGGGACCGGTAGCCGGAGACACGGTCCGGGCGGACGAACGCCGACACCGGGACCCCGGCGACCCCGGCCAGAGCCGGCAGTTCGAGGCAGAACGCGCGGGCGTCGTCGTACCCGAGCGGCGCGGCGTCGGCGAGCACGAAGTAGCCGCCGTCGGGGCGCATCACGTCGAAACCCGCAGCCGTCAGTCCGTTCGCGAGCAGTTCGTGCTTCGCGCGCAGGTCGGCGGCGATGCCGGTGAACACCGCGTCGGGCAGGCGGAGTCCCACGGCGACGGCCGGTTGGAAGGGTGCACCGTTCACGAACGTCAGGTACTGCTTGACCGTCGTGATCGCGTCGACGAGCGCCGGGGGAGCGGTGAGCCAGCCGACCTTCCACCCGGTGGTGTTGAAGGTCTTGCCGGCGCTCGACACCGACACCGTCCGCTCCGCGGCACCCGGGAGGGTCGCGATGGGCGTGTGCGGGACGTCGAAGGTCAGGTGCTCGTAGACCTCGTCCGTGATGATCACCGCATCGCGCTCGGTGGCCAGGCCGACGATCGTCTGCAGCACCTCGGTGGGCAGGACCCGGCCCGTCGGGTTGTGCGGGGTGTTCACGAGAACCGCGCGGGTGCGGTCGGTGAAGGCCGCACGCAGCGTGCGCTCGTCGGGCAGGAAGTCGGGCGCGGTGAGCGGGACCGTGACGTGCACGCCGCCGGCCAGCCGGATGAGCGCCCCGTAGGCGTCGTAGAACGGCTCGAAGGTGATCACCTCGTCGCCGGGTTCGACCAGCGCGAGGATCGTCGCGGCCAGCCCCTCGGTGGCACCGGCGGTGACGAGGACCTCGCGGTCGGGGTCGACGTCGAGTCCGTACCACCGCTGCTGGTGCTCGGCGATCGCCGCCCGCAGGTCGGGGGTGCCCCGGCCCGGCGGGTACTGGTTCGCGCCGTCGCGGATCGCCTGCACCGCGGCCTCGAGCACCTCGGCCGGCCCGTCCTCGTCGGGGAACCCCTGCCCCAGGTTGACCGCGCCGGTGCTGGCGGCGAGGGCGCTCATCTCGGCGAACACCGTCGGTGCGGGGACTCCGTCCGGTCCGAGCAGCATCGCTCCGTCGGCGGCTCGCAGCCACGGTCCTGCCTGGCGCATGTGGTTCCCTCCCGTGCGGGCGACGACGTGTCGCGCTGAACGGACCCCAACCTAGCTGTCCGTCCCGCGGCGGACCGGGGGCACCGTGTACAGCGCACGCATAAGATCGCCAGGGGTGGCTCGCAGCCTCGCCAGAAGGACCGCTCAGGTGCTTGCGACAGACTGCACGAGCTTGAAAGGAGCACGTCCAGCATGACCGACACCACGCCCGACGGGCAGGGCGACGACCGCCGTCCGGACGATGCGGCTCCGCCTGCCGCCAGTGAGGACGCCGCAGCAGCGGCCACGAGAGGGAACACGTCGATGCCGAACGACTCCGACCAGCCGGACGAGACTCCTCGCCCGAACCAGAACGACGAGACGACCCCGGACCACACGGACGTGATCCCGTCGTCGACGGACCACCCGACCGACCGCTACACCGCGCCGTACCCGGCCGTCTCCGGTGACTCCCCGCGCGCGCAGCAGGGCGGCTACGGCCAGCAGACGTCGCCGTACGGCCAGCAGGCGCCGCAGGCCCAGAACCCGTACGGCCAGCAGCCGCAGCAGAGCCAGAACCCGTACGGCCAGCAGTCGCAGTACGGCCAGCAGGCGCCGCAGGCCCAGAACCCGTACGGCCAGCAGTCGCAGTACGGCCAGCAGGCCCAGAACCCGTACGGCCAGCAGACCCAGAACCCGTACGGCCAGCAGTCCCAGTACGGCCAGCCGGGCACCGAACGCCCCCGCTACGGCGAGTACGCCCAGCCGACGTCCTCGTCCGCTCCGAGCTCGTCCTCCGAGTACGCGAACGCATCCGCGCAGGCCCCGCAGTCCGCCACGAGCGCCTTCGGCGACGTCGACGGCGCGAACCAGCGCAACGGGCACTACTTCAGCGACGACGCCTCGGGTGCCGCGGCGACCACGACGACCAAGGAGCGCTCGGGCCGCAACAAGCTGCTCCTGCCGGTCATCGCCGGTCTCGTCGTGGCCGGGCTCGTGGGTGGCGGTGCTGGGTGGCTCGCATCGTCGGCGGCGAACGACGGTGGCAGCGTGGTGTCCTCCGGTTCGTCGCAGGGCGGCAACCTGACCGTCAACGACTACGACTCCGCCACCGTCGTCACGGCCGTCGCGGCACAGGCGACCCCGTCCGTGGTCACGATCAACGTGTCGGCGAGCAACGAGGCCGGCACCGGTTCCGGTGTCGTGATGAGCAAGGACGGCTACATCGTCACGAACACCCACGTGGTCACCCTCGACGGCGACAGTTCGAACGGCCGGATCACGGTGACGACCTCGAACGGCAAGATCTACGCGGGCAAGCTCATCGGCACCGACCCGACGGTCGACCTCGCGGTCATCAAGATCGATGCGACCGACCTCAAGCCGATGGAGTTCGCGGACTCGTCCAAGCTCAACGTCGGGGACACCGCGGTCGCGATCGGTGCGCCGCTGGGCCTGTCGAACACCGTCACCGACGGCATCGTCTCGACCCTGAACCGCAGCATCCAGGTCACCTCGAGCGCCCCCAGCGAGGGTGGCGACTCGAACGAGGGCGGCAACGGCGGCTCGGGTCCCTTCGACTTCTGGGGCAACGGGGACAACGGCAGCAGCTCGTCCGCGAACACCACCGTCTCGCTCCCGGTCATCCAGACCGACGCCTCGATCAACCCGGGCAACTCCGGCGGTGCGCTGCTCGACTCGAAGGGCCGACTGATCGGCATCAACGTGGCCATCGCCTCGGCTGGCAGCTCGTCGTCGTCGGAGTCGGCCGCCGGTAGCATCGGCGTCGGCTTCTCGATCCCGGCCAACCTGGTCAAGCGGGTCGCGAACGAGATCAAGGACAACGGCTCGGCGACCCACGGGCTCCTCGGCGCAACGGTCGGCGACGCCACCGAGGACGCCAGCGCCACCCAGGTCGGCGCCCTCATCAAGTCGGTGTCCAACGGCGGTGCCGCGGCGAAGGCCGGTCTGCAGAAGGGCGACGTCGTCACGAAGATCGGCTCGGCGTCGGTCTCCGACGCCACCGACCTGACCGCGCAGGTGCGCTTCTTCGCGGGTGGTGCGTCCACGACGATCAGCTACCTGCGCGACGGCCAGACCCGCCAGACCGACGTGAAGCTCGGAACGTACGACAGCAAGGGCTGACGCCACCACACGACGGACAGGAGGCCCGGGGCACGACGTGCGCCGGGCCTCCAGTCCGTCACGGGGGCGCGTCCCGCGCCGACGCAGGTGGGCGGTTCGGCCTCTTGATAGGCTCATGGTCGCTCTGCGGGGCGGCACCGCCCCGGTGCGTCCCGTGCCGCCAAGCCAGCACCCCGAGGTACGCATGCAGTCAGACGGACAGCCCCTGCCGGGCGTCTCGTACGTGATGCCCGTGCTGAACGAGGTCACCGAGGTCCGGGCCGCCGTCGGCAGTCTGCTCGACCAGGACTACGCGGGCCCGTTCGAGGTCATCCTCGCGCTCGGGCCGTCGATCGACGGCACGAACGAACTCGTCGCCGAGATGAGCGCTGCCGACCCGCGGATCCGCGCGATCGACAACCCCGTCGGCTCGACGCCCGCCGGGCTGAACGTCGCGATCCGTGCGTCCGTGCACCCCGTCGTCATCCGCGTCGACGCGCACTCGGTCCTGCCCACCGACTACACGCGCATCGCGGTGCGCACGCTCCTGGAATCCGGAGCGGACAACGTCGGCGGCATCATGCGCGCCGAGGGCCGGACCCCCTTCGAGCGGGCCGTCGCCCTGGCCTACGGCAGCCGTGTCGGCCTCGGCGGCACGCCGCACCACGTGGGCGGCACAGCCGGCCCGGCCGAGACCGCCTACCTCGGCGTGTTCCGACGTGAGCGGCTGTTCGACGTCGGCCTCTTCGACGAGGGCATCAAGCGCGGCCAGGACTGGGAACTCAACCGGCGGCTGCGCCAGACCGGCGGGACCGTCTGGTTCACGCCGGAACTCGTCGTCACCTACCGCCCGCGGCCGAGCCTGAAGCGCCTGGTGCGGCAGTTCGTCGCCACCGGGCTCTGGCGCGGCGAGCTCGCGCGTCGGTTCCCGGCGAACAACGGCCTGCGCTACTTCGTGCCGCCGGCGATGGTCGCGGCGATGGCGCTGGGCGTCGTCGCCGGACTCGTCGGCATCGTCGGCGCGGCGCTCGGCACCCCGCTCGCCTGGGCGCTTCTCGGGTTCGTCGTGCCCGTCGTCTACCTGCTCTTCGTCGTCCTGGGGTCGATCGCGGTGGCGCGCCGCTCCGGGCTGCCGACGCTCCTCTGGTTGCTCGTCGTGCTGCCCTGCATCCACGTGGGCTGGGGGCTCGGGTTCATCATCGGGTTCCTGACCCGCACGTCCGAGCTGACCACCCACACGGGACGGTGACCGAATGACCGACCACCCCACGACCGGCCGCGGATCCGCACGGCCGACCTCGATCGCCGAACTCCGGGCCGTCGCCCAGCCGGACGAGGTCCGTGCGCGCGCCAACGCCGAGCACTGGACGGCCTCGCTGTACCTGCGCGACGTCTCGCCGTACCTGACCTGGGTGCTCCTGAAGACCCGCGTCAGCGCGAACCAGGTCACCGGCCTGATGATCCTGGTCGGCTGGAGCGTCGCCGCCGCCCTGCTCATCCCCGGCATCTGGGGCGCCGCCCTGGCACTGGTCCTCGGCCAGCTGCAGATGCTCGTCGACTGCTCCGACGGCGAGGTCGCACGGTGGCGCGGCACCAAGTCGCCCGCCGGGGTGTTCCTGGACAAGGTGGGGCACTACACGACCGAGGGACTGATCCCGGTCGCGCTCGGCATCCGCGCGGCAACCTGGCCCATCCACGGCGCCGACTGGATGTGGACCACGATCGGGTGCGCACTCGGCCTGGTCATCGTGCTCAACAAGGCCCTGAACGACATGGTGCACGTGGCCCGCGCGAACGCCGGGCTCGACAAGCTGGTCGACCGACGGGATGCGTCCACCGCCCCGTCCGGCCGCAGGCTCGCCTCGCTCCGCCGCGTGGCACGGTTCCTGCCGTTCCACCGCCTGTACCACTCGGTCGAGCTGAGCATGCTCGCGTTCGTCTTCGCCCTGCTCGCCCTGGTGATCGGTGACCCGCTCGCCAGCCGGATCCTGGTCGGCGCGCTGTTGCCGCTCGCCGTGCTCGCGACGATCGGGCACTTCCTGGCGATCATCGCCTCGAAGCGGGTCAAGGCGTGACCGAGGACACGACCGTGCCCGGAACCCTGCGCCGGCACGCGGTGGTGCACCGCGGACGACCGCGCGTCGCCGTGGTGAGCCTGTCGCAGGGCACCCGGCCGGAGGACCTGCGCCGCGGCCTCGACAGCGTGCTCGCCCAGCAGGACGTGGAGCTCGACGTCGTCTGCGTCGGCAACGGCTGGGTACCCACGGGCCTGCCGGACGGTGTGCGAGCCCTGGCCCTGCCCGAGAACGTCGGGATCCCGGCCGGTCGGAACGCCGGGGCCGAGGTCGTCGACGGTGACTACGTGTTCTTCCTCGACGACGATGCGTCGGTGCCGTCGCCGACGTTCCTGCGCGACGTGATCGCGATGTTCGAGCACGATCCGTCTCTCGGCCTCGTGCAGCCCCGGGTCGTCGACCCCACGGGTGCCGCGAACCCCCGCCGATGGGTGCCGCGGATCCGGAAGGGCGAGCCGGACCACTCGTCGCCGGTGTTCTCGGTCTGGGAAGGCGCCGTCGTGCTGCCGATGGACGTCTACCGTGCCGTCGGCGGCTGGGGGGCCGAGTACTTCTACGCCCACGAGGGCATCGAGCTCGCCTGGCGCGTGTGGGATGCCGGCCGTCGGACCTGGTACGCCGGCGACCTCGTGGCGCACCACCCCGCGATCGACCCGGCGCGGCACACCGAGTACTACCGGTTGAACGCCCGGAACCGGGTGTGGCTGGCTCGGCGCAACCTGCCCGCGGTGCTGCGCCCGGTGTACGTGGGGTCGTGGGCCGCGATCCAGATCACGCGCTGGTGGCGTCACCCCCGCCGACTGGCCACCTGGTTCGGTGGGATCCGTGAAGGATGGACGACCGACTGCGGTCCGGTCCGCCCGATGGGCTGGATCACAGTCGCACGGATGACCATCGCAGGGCGGCCGCCGGTCGTCTGACCCGCACGCCTCGTCCCACCAGAGCAGACCCGGAGAAGGACCATGTCGATCATCAGCGACCTGCGGACCGCGCTGCGGCTCGTCGAGCGACTCCTGACGTCCCGCCGCAGCCGGCAGCAGCTCGCACGGCGACTGCCGTCCGCGCCGAAGCCGGCGCCCGGTTCGGTCGAGATCGCCGTGTACTTCGCCGACGGTCCGGTCAACATGTACCAGGTGCGCCAGTGGTACGCGCCGCTGGCCGAACTCGCGAAGACGCACCCGGTGGCGATCATCTCGCGGAGCCCGGGCACCATGCTGACGCTGCTCGAGGAGTCGCCCGTGCCCGCGGTCTACGCCCGGCAGGTGGTCGACCTCGAACACTTCGTCGACACGCAGGCGCCGAAGGTGGTGCTGTACGTCAACCAGAACGCCCGCAACTTCCAGATGATGCGGTACGGGCGGATGTGGCACGTCTTCGTCAACCACGGCGAGAGCGACAAGATGTACATGACGACGAACCAGTTCAAGGCGTACGACTACGCCCTGATCGCGGGGGACGCGGCACGCGACCGTCTGGCCGAGGCGCTGTGGGACTACGACCTGGACGCCCGGACCATCGCGATCGGACGCCCGCAGGCCGACCACTTCGCCGGAGCGGCCCCGTACCCCGACGACGACCGGACCGTCGTGCTCTACGCCCCGACGTGGGAGGGCGACCGCGGTGCCGCGGCGTACGGGTCGATCGCGTCGCACGGCACGGTCATCGCCGAGCAGGTGCTCGCATCGCCCCGCCACCGTCTGGTGTACCGCCCGCACCCACGCAGCGGTGTGCTCGACCCCGCCTACCGCGCGGCGCACGAGCGGATCGTCGCGGCGATCAGCGCGGCCAACGCCGCCGACCCGGCCGCGCACCACCTGTACGACGACGGCGGTGACCTCGGCTGGCAGCTGGCGGACGCGGACGTGGCGATCACCGACATCAGCGCGATGATCTACGACCGACTGGCGGTGGGCAAGCCGCTCATCGTCACGCGGCCGGTGTCGCCCGAGGCCGACGTCGACGAGCGGGGCTACCTGAGCGACGCGAACTGGCTGACCGCGGCGGACGCCCCGACGGTGCTCGCCCGGGTCGACGCGGCCGCGAGCGACGCCGAGGAGCTCGCGCGCCTGCAGCACTGGGTCGCCCGGTACTTCGGCGACACGACCCCGGGTGCGGCCACGGCGCGGTTCCACGCGGCAGTGGAGTGGTTGCTCGAGCGGTGGCGGACCGTCGCCGCCGAACGCGACGGGCGCTGACGGGCGATCGTCACCCCGCGGGCTCCGTGCCGGAGGCCGGTGCCGCGTCACGGCTGCATCCCCGGCCCGACGAGCGACATCCGCCAGAGGTACTCGGACCGGTCGGGCCGACGCCACCGGACGATGACGACCCCCGTGTCCTCGGGGTCGGCGCCGAAGACCGCCAGGGACAGCGATCGGCCGGGGTCGAGGCGGCGCACTGCGAGCGGCGGGCAGTACCCGTTGCCCAGGTGGGTGAGCGTGAGCCCGTCGACCGGCTCGGGGCCGGTGTTGACGAGGTCGTACCGACGCGGTGCGTGCGATCGGTCGACGGCGAACGGGACGGCGTACGCGGTTGGTGGGTGGTGCATGGTGGGAACGCTAGGGGGAGGGTCCGACGGCGGGACCACGGGGGCGGCCACGAGGGCCCGGGCTGTGGAGGGAGCCACTGACGCCCGTGTTGGTGCAGGGGGAGTACCCCGGCCGGTCAGGAGCCGTAGTCGGCCGCGTACCGGGCCAGCGCGGCCTCGATGGTGCCGTCGAGCTGCAGACGACCCTTGTCGAGGTAGAGCCCCCGGTCGCAGAAGCGGCGCAGGTCCTTGTCGCTGTGGGAGACGAAGAACAGCGTCCGGCCGCCGGCCAGGAGCTGCTCGATCCGCTTGTAGCACTTCTCGCGGAAGGCCTTGTCGCCCACCGCCAGCACCTCGTCGACCAGGATGACCGGCTCGTCGAGCCGCGAGATCACCGCGAACGCGATGCGGACCTTCATGCCGCTCGACAGGTGCTTGTAGGGGGTGTCCACGAAGTCGGCGATCTCGGCGAAGTCGATGATCTCGTCGAAGGCGTCGCGGATCTCGGCCCGGGACATGCCGTGCAGGCCCGCCGTCAGGTACACGTTGTCGCGCACGGTGAGGTCACCGACGAAACCTCCCGTGATCTCGATGAGCGGGGCGACGCCGGCACCCACGTCGACGCGGCCCTCGTCGGGCAGCATGACCTGGGCCACGAGCTTCAGCAGGGTCGACTTGCCCTGTCCGTTCCGCCCCACGACCCCGATCGCCTCGCCCGGGCGGACGTCGAACGACACGTTGCGGAGCGCCCAGAACTCATCGGCACGCTTGCGGCGCCCGCGTCCGGCGAACAGGTCCTTGAAGTTCCGGCTCGCGCGACGGTTCCGTTTGAAGCAGATGCCGGCGTCGCGCACCGAGATGACCGGGGTGACGGTCTCGATGCGTCGGGTCTGGTCGGTCGCGGTCATCACAGCTCCTTCAGCACGCGGTGCTCGCTGCGGCGGAACACCGCGAAGCCGATCACCAGGACGATGCCGGTCACGACCACCGAGGCTCCGACCTCGAGCCAGTCGAGCTGGCCGGGGAAGAACGCCGCACGGTACATGCCGAAGATGCCGGTGAGCGGGTTGATCGCGGCGATGTCCCGCAGGGCGGGCGGCAGCGCATGCGTGCCGTAGATGATCGGGGACGCGTAGAACAGGAACCGCAGCACGAGCTTGGTGGCGCGCTCGAGGTCACGGAAGAAGACCACGAGCGGGGCGACGATGAGCCCCAGGCCGTAGACCAGCGCGCACTGCAGCACGATCGCCAGCGGGAAGAACACGACCTGCCAGTGCAGGTGGGCACCCGTTGCGATCGCGAAGACGGCCAGGACCGGCAGGCTCAGCAGGAACTCGATGCCCTTCGACGCGTCGATCCGTGCCACCCAGATCGTGCGGGGGATGGTGGTCGAGCGGATGAGCTTCGATTCCTTGATGAACGCCCGGGTGGAGTCCGAGACGCCACCGGTGAACCACATCCACGGCAGCAGCGCGGACAGCAGGAACACGATGTACGGATCTTCACCGACCGAGCCGCGGTGGAAGACCTGCGTGAAGACGAACCAGTAGATCCCCGACATCACGAGCGGGTCGAGGATCGACCACACGTAACCGAGCGCCGACGTCGAGTAGCGGACCCGGAGGTCGCGGACGGTCAGCAACCAGAGGGCCTGACGATAGCGCCGACCGGCGCTCCGGGCCTTCGCGGGTGCGGGAGCCACGGGCGCGGTCGGCGCACTCGCTGTGGTCACGGTTTCCCTTCGGGCGGAACCGCCGAGGGGTCCTGACGGTGGTTCAGGCGAACAGGTTGTTCGCGCGCTCGAGGTCCTCGGCGAAGTCGATCTCGACCGCGTACAGGTCGGAGATGTCGATCGGCGTCCAGCGTAGCCCGTCCTCGGCGATGGCAGCCTCGATGCCGCCCTCGAAGTACTCCTGGTCGTCGACGCGACCGAGCTGCCGGATGAGGGCCTGCTTGTCGGCGGCGGAGACGTAGTTGATCCCGACGGCTTCGCCGAGACCCCCGACGACCTGCTTGGAGAGCTTGTGGATGAAGCCCTCGGCGTCGACGGTGTACTTGACCTCTTCGTCGGAGACCTTGTCGGTGTTGACGCTGACGAAGGAACGGCCCTCGTCGATCATGTCGGCCGCACGGACGAGCGCCATCGGGTCGAAGACCACGTCGCCGTTCATCCAGAGGACACCGCTCTTACCGGTGGCCTTGAGGGCACGCAGCAGGCTCTTCGAGGTGTTGGTGGAGTCGTACGACTCGTTGTAGACGAAGTTCGCGTCGGGGAACGCCTCGACGATGTGCTCCGACTTGTAGCCGACGACGATCGTCACGCGGGCGCTCGAACCGAACGCGGCGCGGATGTTGTCGAACTGCTGCTGCATGATGGTGCGGCCGTCACTGAGCTCCGTGAGCGGCTTCGGCAGGCTGCGGCCGAGACGGCTGCCCATCCCCGCTGCGAGGATCACGATCTGCGTGGTCATGCTGGTCCCTTCTGGTGTCCGCCCGCGCACCCTGGGGTACGGGCGGGCCTCGTCGAGTCTGCGCTTCCAACGTCCGAGTTGCCCGAGAACCGTTCGTGTCGACGTGGTCGTCGCTGCGAAGAGGCCGCCGGGATCGCCTGCTGGAGCAGGTTTCCAAGTGGTGAACACTCCTTCGTGCCCTGGTGAATGATACGGAAACACCCCCTCGCGGGGTACGGGTCTGCGCGCTTCGTACTCAATTCGTGACCCGGGCCGCGACGGTTCCCGACGGTCGGAGAGCGTTGGTACGGTGGGTCGATGCCAGCGCGAGCAGAGAACGAGGACGTGTACGCCACGGCCGACGCTGCCTGGATGACCGAGGCGGGGGACGCCGACGAAGCGGACACCGCCGCGGCTGCTGAGGGCGACGCAGCCGACGACGACACGGGGGACACTGATGCGGACGACGCCGCCACTGATGACGCGATGACCGACGCGACGACGGACACCCGTACCGACGCGACGACGGACACCCGTACCGACGACGCCACGACGGACACCCTCGCCGACGACACGACGGCCGCGGCGCCGCGCCCCGCGAAGGCGCGCAACGGCAAGGGGCGCACCAAGCGCCCGACGAAGGCCGCCCCGCGGACCGACGCCGAGCCTCCCGTCCCGACCGACGCGGACGACGTGACGGACGACGCCGGCCGGGCGACCACCGCCGCCCCGCCCTCGACGAAGAAGCGTGTGCCGCGCAGCGCCGCACCGAAGCAGCCGCAGACGCTCCAGCCCGTCGTGCTCGCAGCGAGCGGTCTGGTCAAGCGGTACGGGCAGACCCTGGCCGTCGACGAGGTCGACCTCGAGATCCGGCAGGGCTCGATCTTCGGCGTGGTCGGCCCGAACGGCGCCGGCAAGACGACGACCCTGTCCATGATCACCGGACTGCTGCGCCCCGACGCCGGCTCGGTGACCGTGCTCGACCACGACGTCTGGGCCGACCCGACGGCGGCGAAGCGCAGTCTCGGCGTCCTGCCGGATCGGCTCCGGCTGTTCGACCGGCTGACCGGTGCGCAGCTCCTCTACTACTCGGCGACGCTCCGCGGGCTCGACGGTGCCACCGCACGGAAGCGCAGCGCCGACCTCGCCGAGGCCTTCGGGCTGGGCGAGGCGCTCGGCCGCCAGGTCGCCGACTACTCGGTCGGCATGGCGAAGAAGATCGCCCTGGCCGCGACCCTGATCCACTCGCCGCGGGTGCTCGTGCTCGACGAGCCGTTCGAGTCGGTCGATCCGGTGAGTGCGGCGACGATCACGGACATCCTGCGCCGGTACACACAGGGCGGCGGCACGGTCGTGCTGTCGAGCCACTCGATGGAGCTCGTGCAGCGCACCTGCGACTCGGTCGCCATCATCGTCGGCGGCAAGGTCCTGGCGTCCGGCACCATGGCCCAGGTCCGAGGGCGCAAGAGCCTCGAGGACAAGTTCGTCGAACTCGCCGGCGGTCGTGTCGTCGCGGAGAGCATGGAATGGTTGCACAGCTTCTCCGGCTGAGGGCGGACCTGCTCGCGGGCGAGGTCCGGGGCACCGCCCGCCGGTCCGTCGCCGTCGTGCTCGCCAGCCTCGTCGGACTCCTCGCCGCCGTGTTCGTCGCGTCGCAGACCATCGCCCTCGGTGACGTCGACCCGGACGTCGCGCGTGCGGTCATCGTGCCCGTCGGCACCCTGATCACCTTCGGGTTCACGGTCGTGCCGCTCGTCCTCGGCCGGAGCGACCAGCTCGACCCGCGGCGCTTCGCGGTGTTCGGCATCGAGCGCCGTCGCCTGGCGATCGGGCTCGTCGTCGCCGGACTCGTCGGCATCCCGGTGATCGGCGTGGTCGTCGTGGCGGTCGGCCAGGTCGTCGCCTGGGCCCGCGATCCCGGTCTCGGACTGCTCGCGGTCCTCGGCGGGGTGCTCGGCGTCGCGACCTGCGCGCTCCTGATCCGCGTCTGCTGCACCGTCGGCTCCCGGCTGATCGGGCCGGACCGCTCCCGCGACGCCGGGTGGCTGGTGGCCCTCGTCATCATCGCGCTCTCGATCCCGACGGTGGCGCTGCTGCTGCGCGTCGATTGGCTCGACCCGCAGGGCACCGAGATGCAGCGCGTCGCGGACGTCGCCGGCTGGACCCCCTGGGGTGCCGCGTGGGCCGTGCCCGCCGAGGTCGCGAGTGGCCACGTCGGCGCCGGTGTCGTGAAGCTCCTCGTCGCGGTCGCCGTCGTCGCGCTCCTCGCCTGGGCGTGGTGGGCGCTCGTCGGCCGTGCGCTCGAGACCTTCGACGACCGCGCTCGCACCCGCCGCTACCAGGGCCTGGGCTGGTTCGACCGGTTCGGCTCGGCCCCGGTGTCGGCCGTCGCCGCCCGGGCGCTCACCTACTGGGCGCGCGACCCGCGGTACCGCACGTCGTACCTGATCATCCTGCTCGTGCCGATCGTCGTCATCCCGCTCGGCGTCGCCGGGGTGCCGTGGCAGTGGACCGCCCTCGTGCCGCTGCCGCTGATGGCCCTGATCGCCGGGTTCCTGCCGCACAACGACGTCTCGTACGACAACACCGCCGTCTGGCTGCACGTCGCCTCGGGTGCGCCCGGGTGGAGTGACCGGCTCGGTCGTGTCGTTCCCGTGCTGGTCGTGGGGGCGCCCGCGATCGTCGCCGGGGCCGCGCTGTCCGCGTGGCTGTTCGGCGACTGGGCCGCCTTCCCGCTGCTCATCGGCGTCAGTGCGAGTGCTCTGCTGTCCGGGCTCGGGTTGTCGAGCGTCCTGTCCGTGCTCATGCCCTACCCGACGGTGCGCCCGGGCGACCACCCCTTCCAGCAGCCGCAGGCCGCCGGCGTCACCGCCACGGTCGCGCAGGCGACCATGGTGCTCGGGATCGTGCTCTGCACGGTCCCCGCTGTCGGCCTCGCGGTGCTCGCCGCCGTGCAGGGACCGGAGCCCTGGTCGGTGCTGACGCTCCTGGTGGGCATCGGGGTCGGTGCCGTCGTGCTCGTGATCGGTGTGTCCGCGGGCGGACGCCTGTTCGACCGCCGCGGCCCCGACCTGCTCGCCGCGGCGCAGCGCAACTAGCGGCGCAGCGCAGCGCAACGAGCGCCGCAGCGCAACGAGCGGCGCGCCCGAGGGCGGACCGTCGTACCCTGGACCCATGAGCATGACGGAACCAGGCGGCGGCCTCGACGTGATGGACCGGGAGCTCGAGAAGCTCCTCGAAGACGAAGCGATCGAACCCGGTGACCACGAGCGGTTCTCGCACTACGTGAAGAAGGACAAGATCCTGCAGTCGGCCATGTCCGGCAAGCCGGTCAAGGCCCTGTGCGGCAAGAAGTGGATCCCGGGTCGCGACCCGGAGAAGTTCCCGGTCTGCCCGGACTGCAAGGCCATCTACGAGAAGATGAAGGCCGAGTAGACGCGACCAGCAGACGGACGGGAGGCCCGTGGCGACGCCGCCACGGGCCTCCCGTCCGTCGTCTGCGTCAGCTGACCGCACATCGTGAGCAGCAGAGGTCGGGTCGCCCTCGGACACCCGACCATTTCTGCTCACGAAGCGGCGACGCGAACGCGAACGCGAGGCGCGAGGCGCGCGTTCGCGCGTGCGCGCGTTCGCGCCCTAGATCACCAGGGTGGGGATGGCGGGGTCGCCGCGCCCGATGCGGGACGCGTCGGCGGGCAGCTCCGCCTTCGCGCGCTTGTGGTGCGCGCGTGCGGCCTCGACGCCCTGCGTGCCGAGGAACGCCGGGTCGACCTCGCCGCCGGTGACGACGGGGACCAGCAGCGGCCGCTCGTCCGGGCCGACCTGCGCACCCGTGAGCACGATCTCGGCGGTCGCGACGCCGTTGCGGAGTCGTCGGCCCGCCTCCTTCCGGCCGCCGATCGACGCCTTGTCGGCCGACTTCTTGGCGACGGGGACCCAGTCGCCGCCGTCCGCGTCCCGGTGCGCGACGAGCTTGAACACCATGCCGGCGGCCGGGTGCCCGGAGCCGGAGACGACCGAGGTACCGACGCCGTACGAGTCGACCGGGGCGGCTCGGAGCGCGGCGATCGTGTACTCGTCGAGGTCGTTCGTCACCGTGATCTTCGTGCCCGTCGCGCCGAGGCGGTCGAGCTGCGCACGCACGGCGGCGACGACGGACGGCAGGTCGCCGCTGTCGATCCGGACGCCGCCGAGCTTGCCGTCGGTGAGGCGGACGGCCGTCTCGACCGCGGCCTCGATGTCGTAGGTGTCGACGAGCAGGGTCGTGCCGCTGCCGAGCGCGTCGAGCTGCGAACGGAACGCCTGCTCCTCGGAGTCGTGCAGCAGCGTGAAGGCGTGCGCGGCGGTGCCCATCGTGGGGATGCCCCAGGTGCGGCCGGCCTCGAGGTTGCTCGTCGCACCGAAGCCGGCGATGTACGCGGCACGGGCGGCGGCCACGGCGTTCCACTCACCGGTGCGGCGGGAGCCCATCTCGGCGAGCGGGCGGCCGTCGGCGGCGGACACCATGCGGGCGGCGGCCGAGGCGATCGCGGAGTCCGCGTTGAAGATGCTGAGGGCGAGGGTCTCGAGCACGACGGCCTCGGCGAAGGTGCCCTCGATCTGCAGGATGGGGGAGTTCGGGAAGTAGACCTCGCCCTCCCGGTAGGCGCGGACGTCGCCGCTGAACCGGTAGTCGGCGAGCCACGAGGCGGTGCCGGCGTCGATGACGCCGCGGTCGCGCAGGAACCCGATCTCCTCGTCGCCGAAGCGGAAGTCGCCGAGGGCGGTGAGGAAGCGTCCGAGTCCGGCCGCGACACCGTAGCGGCGGCCGTCCGGCAGCCGCCGGGCGAACACCTCGAAGACGCATCGGCGGTCGGCGGTGCCGTCCTTCAGGGCGGCGTCCACCATGGTGAGCTCGTACTGGTCGGTGAGGAGCGCGCTGGTCACGTCTCCGACACTAGTGACGTGACCCTCGGGAGGCCCGGATCACCCCGGGCGCCCGGCGTCACGGTTCGGTTCGTGCGAGGTTCCGTACTCGGTGGTACCCGCCGAGGGTCGCACCGAGTCCGGAACCTCGCACGGCGCGTGGGCGGACCTCGCACGGTGCGAGGGTCCGGGGCGGGCGTCGGTACGCTGGTGCCGTGACGGATGCACCGATCGGAGTCTTCGACAGCGGGGTCGGGGGCCTCACCGTGGCCCGCGCCATCATCGACCAGCTCCCGCGCGAGAGCATCCGGTACGTCGGCGACACCGTGCACTCGCCCTACGGCCCGAAGCCCATCGCCGACGTCCGCCGCTACGCGCTCGAGGTCATGGACGATCTGGTCGAGCAGGGCGTGAAGGCCCTGGTGATCGCGTGCAACACGGCCTCGTCCGCCGTGCTCCGCGACGCCCGCGAACGGTACGAGCAGGCGTACGGCATCCCCGTGGTCGAGGTCATCCAGCCCGCGGCCCGCGCCGCCGTCAAGCAGACCCGAACGGGCCGCATCGGGGTCATCGGCACCGTCGGCACCATCGCGTCGCGCGCCTACGAGGACGCCTTCGCGGTCGCCGCCGACGTCACGCTGACCACCGCCGCGTGCCCCCGGTTCGTCGAGTTCGTCGAGGCGGGTGACACCTCGTCGCCGTCGCTGCGCGAGATCGCGGCCGGGTACCTCGACCCGATCCGTGCCGCCGACGTCGACACCCTCGTGCTCGGCTGCACCCACTACCCGCTCATGTCCGCCGCGATCCAGTTCGTCATGGGTCCGGAGGTCACGCTCGTCTCCAGCGCCGAGGAGACCGCGAACGACGTCTACCGCCGGCTCGTGGAGCACGGGCTCGAGCGCACCGCGACCACCGCCCCGACCTACTCGTTCGAGGCGACGGGCGACGACAAGAACGGCTTCATCCGGCTCGCCCGGCGCTTCCTCGGTCCCGAGGTCTCGAGCGTCGGCCACCTCCAGACGGGGGCCATCACGCTGCCCCGCACCGAAAGGACCCCATGACCGACAACCTCCGCGTCGACGGCCGCACCGCCACCGACCACCGTCCCGTCACCATCGAGCGGGGGTGGAGCACGCAGGCCGAGGGCAGCGCGCTCATCTCCTTCGGCAACACCAGGGTGCTCTGCACCGCGTCGTTCACCAACGGCGTGCCCCGCTGGCTCGCCGGCAAGGGCACCGGGTGGGTCACCGCCGAGTACTCGATGCTGCCGCGGTCGACCAACGAGCGCATGCAGCGCGAGTCCATCAAGGGCAAGGTCGGCGGCCGCACGCACGAGATCTCCCGCCTCATCGGGCGTTCGCTCCGCGCCGTCGTCGACACGAAGGCCCTGGGCGAGAACACCCTCGTCATCGACTGCGACGTGCTGCAGGCCGACGGCGGCACGCGCACGGCGTCGATCACGGGCGCGTACGTGGCGATGGCCGACGCGATCGAGTGGGGCCGCGCCAAGGGCTTCATCGCGAAGAAGGCCACCCCGCTCACCGACAGCGTGCAGGCGATCTCGGTCGGCATCGTCAAGGGGGAGCCGATGCTCGACCTGGCCTACACCGAGGACTCCGCAGCGGACACCGACATGAACATCGTCACCACGGGCTCGGGCAAGTTCATCGAGGTGCAGGGCACCGCCGAGCACGCGCCGTTCGACCGAGACGAGCTGAACGTCCTGCTCGACCTCGGCCTGGCCGGCAACCAGTCGCTCGCGGCGATCCAGCGTTCGGTCCTGGGTCTGGCGTGACGTCCCGCGAGGTGGTGCTGGCCACCCACAACCAGGGCAAGGTCGTCGAACTGCGCGAGATCCTCGGGTCGGCGCTCGGCGAGGGTGTCGAACTCGTCGGGTACGACGGTCCCGAGCCGGTCGAGGACGGCGACAGCTACGCGGCGAACGCCCTGATCAAGGCGCGTGCCGCGGTCGCACACACGGGGCTGCCGGCGCTCGCCGACGACTCCGGGATCGCGGTCGACGCCCTCGGGGGCGCACCGGGCATCCACTCGGCCCGCTACGCCGGCACCCGCTCGGACGCCGACAACATCGCGCTGCTGCTCACGAACCTGCAGGGTGTCGTCGAGCGGACCGCCGCGTTCGTGTGCGCAGCGGCCTTCGTGACGCCCGACGGTCAGGAGCACGTCGTCGAGGCGGTCTGGAACGGCGAGGTGCTGACCGAGCCCGTCGGTGACGGCGGGCACGGCTACGACCCGGTGTTCCGGCCGGACGACGCCGACCGCTCGTCGGCGGAGCTCACCCGCGACGAGAAGAACGCCCTGTCGCACCGCAGCAAGGCGTTCCGGGGCATCGCGCCGATCGTGCGGGAGCACTTCGGCGTCTGAGCGCCCGCGCTCTTTCCGTTCCGCACGACCGAAGTCGCCCCGAACCACGTGATCTCGTGGTTCGGGGCGACTTCGGTTGTGCGCGGTGCGCGGTACGCCGGTGCGCGGTGCGCCAGCCCTGCGGCTAGAGCGTCGGGTCGACCGTCGGGGCCGTGGTGGCCTCGGCATCGTTCGTGTGCTTCGCCTTGCGGGCGTTGCGCAGGTACGTCAGCGCCATCGGCACGACGGTCACGACGACCGCGGCGAGCAGGATGATGTCGATGTACTCGCGGACGATGTGTGCCACGAAGGGGATGTGCCCGATGAAGTACCCGAGGAACGTCACGCCGACGCCCCAGACCACGGCGCCGATCGCGTTGTAGAGCGAGTACTTCTTGTAGTCCATCCGGCCGACGCCCGCGGCGATCGGGGCGAAGGTGCGGACGACCGGCACGAAGCGCGCCAGAATCACGGCGAGGGGGCCGAAGCGGTGGAAGAACGCGTTGGTGCGCTCGACGTTCGCCTTCGAGAAGAGCCCGCTGTCCTTGCGTTCGAAGATCGGTGGCCCGGCCTTCTTGCCGATGTAGTACCCGAGCTCACCGCCGAGGAACGCGGCGGCGCCGATCATCAGCGCCGCGACCCAGATCGGGATGCCGCCGATCTCGCCACCGCGGTCGAAGGCGAACAGGCCGGTGATGACCAGCAGGCTGTCGCCCGGGAAGATGAAGCCGATGAGCAGACCGGTCTCGGCGAACACGATCGCGCAGACCACGAGCACGGCGATGGCCCCGAAGTGGTCGAGGATGTACTGCGGATCGAGCCACGGGATCAGGGCGAGTGCGACGGAGTGCATGGTTCTTCCGGTCGTGGAGGCGGGAGTCACGGGGAGGACTCCCGCGGGATGAGGGTACCGCCCGGAAGTGACCGGGCCATCCCTCGCAGGGTTGACCTGCTCGAGGCGTGCGGATGACCGCAACGGTGCGCGTGGGGGGACTCGGTGCGGAAGGAGGGACTCGAACCCTCACGCCTGGGGCACAGGAACCTAAATCCTGCGTGTCTACCGATTCCACCACTCCCGCGAGCAGCGGCAGTCTACCGAGCGCGGCGTGCGGGGCGGACGTGCGCCGGGCCTCCAGGCCGTGGGACGCACCGTGCGCGGGACGTGACGTGGTGCGAGGAACCGGACGCGGTGCGGGGCTGGCCGAGTGCCACCGAGTACGGAACCTCGCACGGGACGACAGCGCGGCAGCACGTCAGCGCGTCAGCGCAGCGGGCGCGGCAGGTACCGGGGGACGTACCGGAGCAGGATGCCCGCGCCGACCAGGCCGAGCACCCCCATCACCCCGCTGGCGACCGCGATGGACGCGACGGCGGTCACGCCGGAGATGAGGAGCGGTGCCGCCGCCGACCCGAAGTCGCCGGTGAACCGCCAGGCCCCCAGGAACGGTGCCGGGGCGTCGCGCGGTGCGAGGTCCGCGCCGAGCGTCATGAGGATGCCGGAACCGACGCCGTTGGCCAGGGACATGCCCATCGCGATCGCGACGAACCAGCCGACCCGGGCGTCCAGGTGGCCGCTCCAGGCGAGCAGGAAGTAGCTGATGCTCAGGCCGAGCATGCAGGGCAGGGCGCTCCCGAGCCGTCCCCATCGGTCCATGATCTGCCCGCTCGTGTAGAACAGCGCGAAGTCGACGGCTCCGGCGATGCCGATCACGAGGGCCGCGGTCGAGTCGTCGAGGCCGACGCTCACCGCCCAGAGCGGCAGGATCACCTGTCGTCCGGCGCGCATCGCGCCGATCAGGCCGGCACCGCTGCCGAGTCGCAGCAGGACCGCCCCGTTCGCGCGGATGGTGCGGAAGAGACCCTGCGCCTCCTGCTGGACGAACTGCGCGCCGGTGTCGGCGGGCGGTTCGGTCGCGTGGTCGCTCGCGTCGGTCGCGTGGTCGGCCGAGTGCCGGAAGGCCCGTGGCGGCAACCGCAGGCCGCGTGTGCCCGTCGCCGGGTCGCGCAGCACCAGGAGCACGGTCGCCGCCGCCAGGCAGCAGACGACGTGAATCCAGAAGGCGCTGCTGGTGGTGCCGGTCAGGTGGATGACGCCGGCGGCGATGAAGGGGCCGACGAAGTAGCCGAAGCGGAAGACGCCGCCCAGGCTCGACAGCGCCCGGGCCCGGATCCGCAGGGGGATCGCGGTGGTCATGTAGGCGTGCCGGGCGAGCGCGAACACCGCGGTGGAGACGCCGACCAGGAACACCCCGAGCGCCAGGACCCAGGCGTTCGCGGCCGTCGTGGCGACGACGAGCCCGACCACCGAGACGAGCGCGGCGCCGATCATCGCGTTCCGCTCACCGATGCGGGCGACGACGATGCCGGACGGCACGTCGCCGATGAGCTCGCCGACCAGGATGAGCGAGGCGACGAAGCCCGCGAACGCCAGGCTGGCGCCGAGGGAGTCGGCGGCGATCGGGATGATCGGGATGATCGCGCCCTCGCCGATCGCGAAGAGCGCGGCGGGCAGGAACCCGGACAGCAGGACGGACCGGAAGTCGAATGAGTCGTTCCCCGTCGTGGCCATCGCCCGACCAACGGTACGCCAGCGGTACCGCTTCGTCGGCGGGTTACCCTGGACGCATGCGTGTTCTTGCGGCGATGAGCGGTGGTGTCGACTCGGCGGTGGCCGCAGCCCGGGCGGTCGACGCCGGCCACGACGTGGTGGGCGTGCACCTGGCCCTGAGCCGGATGCCCGGCACCCTGCGCACCGGCAGCCGCGGATGCTGCACCATCGAGGACTCGATGGACGCCCAGCGCGCCGCGTCGGCCCTCGGGATCCCGTACTACGTGTGGGACTTCTCGGCCCGGTTCAAGGAGGACGTCGTCGATGACTTCGTGGCCGAGTACCAGGCCGGCCGCACCCCGAACCCCTGCATGCGCTGCAACGAGCGGATCAAGTTCGCGGCGCTTCTCGAGAAGGCACTCGCCCTGGGGTTCGACGCCGTCGCGACCGGGCACTACGCCTCGATCGTCACCGGTCCGGACGGCTCCCGTGAACTGCACCGGTCGGCCGCGTGGGCGAAGGACCAGTCGTACGTGCTCGGCGTCCTGACCGCCGAGCAGCTGCAGCACGCGATGTTCCCGCTCGGCGCCACCCCGTCGAAGGACGAGGTCCGGGCCGAGGCCGCGGAGCGCGGGCTGACGGTCGCCCAGAAGCCGGACTCGTACGACATCTGCTTCATCCCGGACGGCGACACCCGCGGCTGGCTGGCGGACCGCGTCGGCACCGCCCCCGGCGACGTCGTCGAGCGCGACGGCACCGTCGTCGGCTCGCACGAGGGCGCCACCGGCTACACCGTCGGACAGCGCCGCGGCCTGGCCCTCGGCCGCCCGGCACCGGACGGCAAGCCCCGGTTCGTGCTCGAGATCCGCCCGAAGGACAACACCGTCGTCGTCGGGCCGAAGGAAGCCCTCGCCGTCACCTCGATGTCCGGCTCGCGGTTCACCTGGGCGGGCACGGCCCCGGCCGACCCGGCGACGCCGTTCGCCTGCGACGTGCAGATCCGCGCGCACGCCGACCCGGTGCCCGCGACCGCCCGGGTGCAGGACGACGTGCTCGTCATCGACGTCGACGAGCCGCTGCACGGGGTCGCTCCCGGGCAGACCGCCGTGGTCTACGTCGGCACGCGGGTGCTCGGCCAGTGCACGATCGACACCACGGTCAGCGCCGTCCCCGTCGACGCCTGACCCCGCCGCTCCCGGGGCGCACGCTCGCTGCACGCCGCGTCGGTGGTGCACGGTAGAACTAATGCCATGAGCGAGACCGACGCGACGTTCGAGACCATCGACCCCGACGGGCTCGACGCCGCCCAGGCCGCGCGCGAGGTCGACCGGTTGCGCGCCCGCGTCAACGAGCTGCGCCACGACTACTACGAGGGCAACGCCTCGCCCCTGTCGGACGCCGACTACGACGCCCTGGTGCACCGCCTCGACGCGATCGAACGGCGGTTCCCGGAACTCCTGACGCCCGACAGCCCGACGCAGACCGTGGGCGGGCAGGCGCAGACGACGCAGTTCGCGCCGGTCGAGCACGCCGAGCGCATGCTCTCGCTCGACAACGTCTTCAGCCCTGACGAGCTCACCGAGTGGGCCCTCAAGGTGCAGCGGGACGCCGGCGCCGAGCGGGTGCGGTTCCTGACCGAGCTGAAGATCGACGGCCTGGCCATCAACCTGCGGTACGAGCACGGTCGGCTCGTCTCGGCCGCCACCCGCGGTGACGGCGTGGTCGGCGAGGACGTCACCGGCAACGTCCGCACGATGGGCACGATCCCGGACCGCCTGTCGGGCACCGGCCACCCGCCCCTGGTCGAGGTCCGGGGCGAGATCTTCTTCCCGGTCGCCGAGTTCGACGAGCTCAACGCGAACCAGCGCGAGGCGGGGGAGCGCGTGTTCGCCAACCCGCGCAACGCCGCCGCCGGGTCCCTCCGCCAGAAGGAAGAGGGCAAGTCCGAGGCGAAGCGTGCCCTGATGGTCGACCGGCTGCGGCGTCTGCGGATGCTCGTGCACGGCATCGGCGCGTGGCCCGTCCGCGAACTCGAGCAGGGCACCGACGTCCGCAGTCAGTCCGAGGTGTACGAGCTGCTGCAGACCTGGGGGCTCCCGACCAGCAGCCACTACCGGGTGTTCGACACCATCGACGAGGTCAACGGCTTCGTGCGGACCACGGGGGAGCGCCGGTCGGCCGTCGAGCACCAGATCGACGGCGTCGTGGTGAAGGTCGACGACCTCGCCCTGCACGAGGAACTCGGGTCGACGTCACGGGCGCCGCGGTGGGCGATCGCCTACAAGTACCCGCCGGAAGAAGTGCACACCACGCTCACCGACATCGTGGTCAGCGTCGGCCGCACCGGCCGTGCGACCCCGTTCGCGGTGATGGCCCCGGCCGAGGTCGCCGGGTCCGTCGTCCGCCAGGCCACGCTGCACAACCAGCAGGTCGTCAAGGCGAAGGGCGTGCTGATCGGCGACACCGTCGTCCTGCGGAAGGCCGGCGACGTCATCCCCGAGGTGCTCGGCCCGGTGGTCGAGCTCCGTGACGGCTCCGAGCGCGAGTTCGTGATGCCGACGAACTGCCCCGAGTGCGGCACCGAGCTCGCCCCCGCGAAGGAAGGCGACATCGACCTGCGCTGCCCGAACGCGAAGAGCTGCCCGGCGCAGGTGCGCGGTCGGGTCGAGCACATCGCCTCGCGCGGGTCGCTCGACATCGAGGGGCTCGGCGAGGTCGCGGCCGCGGCGCTCACGCAGCCGCTCCGCCCGGAGACCCCGCCGCTCGTCACCGAGGCCGGACTGTTCGACCTGACGATGCAGGACATCGTCCCGATCGAGGTCATCGTCCGCGACGCCGAGACCGGCATGGAGAAGGTCGACGACGACGGCGCCCCGAAGCGCGTCACACCGTTCAGCCGGGCGCGCAAGAAGACCGACCCGCCGTTCGACCCCGAGGCGCGGGGCGCCGACTACACCGGTGAGCCGAGCCGCTACCCGTCGAAGAACGCGTTCGAGATGCTCGCGAACATCGACGCCGCGAAGACGAAGCCCCTGTGGCGGATCCTGGTCGGCCTGAGCATCCGCCACGTCGGACCGGTCGCCGCCCGAGCCCTGGCGAACCACTTCGGCTCCCTCGACGCGATCCGGTCGGCCTCGCGCGAGGACCTCGCGGCCGTCGACGGGGTGGGCGGCATCATCGCTGACGCCCTGCTCGCCTGGTTCGACGTCGACTGGCACCGCGAGATCATCGACCGCTGGACCGCGGCCGGCGTGCAGTTCACCACCCCGGGCCACCCCGGCCCGGGCAGCGCCGACGTCGAGGGCGGCGTGCTGAGCGGCGTCACCGTCGTCGCGACCGGGTCACTCGAGGGCTACACGCGCGAAGGTGCGCTGGAGGCGATCATCACCGCCGGCGGCAAGGCGGCGTCGAGCGTGAGCAAGAAGACCGACTTCGTGGCCGCCGGTCCGGGGGCCGGTTCGAAGCTCACGAAGGCCGAGCAGCTGGGCGTCCGGATCATCGACGCCGAGCAGTTCCACCTGCTCGTGACCGAGGGGCCGGCGGCGCTCGCCGAACCGGAAGCGCCGACGACCGAGGACTGAGGCCCGAGGACCGAGCCGGGATGCCCAGCACGCCCGGTCGCATCCGCTGAGCGCGGCGCGCCGTCGAACGCGCCCAGTTCGGGGGACAAGTTGCATCGCGCATGGATGATCGGCAGACATCTCCATAGACTCGACCGAGCATCACCCGTCGTCTGCAGGGGGACGTCGGGACGGCCTTCCCGGGGGAGACCCGAATGCTGCTCATCGCTGCGGCTCTGCTCACCGCCTCGGTGCACTCGCTCGGAGTGATCGAGGCCCCAGGCATGCCCCCGACGCACCAGGTCACGGTCACCAGCACCGCCGCGACCCGCATCGTCCCGGTCGTGGACCCCGCCGTCGCCACGCTCCCGGCGGCGCCGGCGGTACCAGCGGCGGCGTCGTCGTCGTCGACATCGACGTCGACGACGGGGGTGGGGGTCGACGACCTCGCCGCCGCGCACGGACGAGCCTTCGTCGACGACCTCGGTGCACTCGGCGCCGCCGACCTGCGAAGCGCGGCCACCGACCGTCGTGTCGTGGCGACGGTGCAGGACGACCCGCCGCCCGCGCAGACCGTCGCGCAGTGGTGGTCGCACCTGCCGGCCGACGAGCAGGACCGGCTCCGGGTGCACGCACCCGCCCTGGTGGGGAACCTCGAGGGCGTGCCGTACGCCGTCCGCGACCAGGCCAACCGCGCGACGCTGACCGCCGGCCTCGCCGACGCCGACCTCGGTGCAGCCCGGGCCGCGATGCTCGGGCAGGTCCGCGACTCCCTGGTGCAGGAGCCGGGCGACCCGCGGCGCTTCCTGGTGGCGCTCGACACCCGGGGTTCCGGGCGTGCGGCGATCAGCATCGGCGACCTCGACACCGCGGCCGACGTCACCGTCGTGGTGCCGGGCATGTTCTTCACGGTCACCGGGCAGATGACCGACTTCACCAACACCGCCAACGACCTGTCCCGGGAGCAGGCCACCCTGGCGCCGCTCGCCGCCACCGGCAACGGGTCGGGTGTCGCCGTCGTCGCGTGGATGGGGTACCGCACTCCGGACCTGTCGAACATCCTGTCGCTCGGGCTCGCACGGACCGGGGCGGAGCGGCTCGAACGGACCGTCGCAGGGCTGCGCGTGATCCGCGCGGGCGACCAACCGCGGGTGAACATCGTCGCGCACTCGTACGGGTCGACCACGGCGATGACGGCCCTGGCGTCGGGGCGCATGACCGCCGACACCCTGACCGTGCTCGGGTCGCCGGGCAGCGACGTCCGGACGGCGGACGACCTCGCCGTCGCCACCGGGCAGGTCTTCGTCGGCGGTGCGCACAGCGACCCCATCGCGGGCTCCGGGTACTTCGGTACCGACCCGGGTGGGGCGTCGTTCGGCTCGACCGTGCTCGACCTGGCCGGGGGCGCCGACGCGCTGTCGGCCGGTGACGTGTTCCGGCGTCCCGTGGGGCACAACGACTACCTCAAACCGGGCACGGCATCGCTGCACGACGTCGCCCTGATCGGCATCGGACGCGGCGACCTGGTGCGCGAGCAGGTCCGACGCGGGAAGTCGGGTGGCGACGGCATCGTCGGCGCCTCGCCGGACATGTACCTCGTGCGCCCGCAGGATCTGCAGCCCCGTGACTGACCGGCCGTGCCCGACCGCCGACCGGGTGGACCCGCCGGTCGTGGCGACGCGGTGGGCGTGACCCGATCGTGACCGGCCGCCGACGTGCCGGAGCCGACGCGGGCCTCCCGGCCGGATCGGTGCGCCCGCGCGGATCGCGACCCGTCCTCGGAACGGGCTGGGTGGCAACCTGAACGCGACCGCAGCCTGCACTCGTTCCGGGGCAGAACCAGTACAGCCCTGCTGCCTACGGTGCCGTCATGCGTGTGGTGCGATGGCCTGGTGCTCTCCTGATGTTCGTGGTGATGTCCGTGCTCGCCGGCATGCTCGTCGCCGTCGCGGTGACCCCGGCGGTCGCCGTCGCGGGAGAGGGGACCTCCGGGGCGGTCTCGTTCTTCGAGGACCTGCCGACCTACCTCGACGTGCAGACCCCGCAGCAGGTGTCGTCCATGTACGCGGAGCAGGGCGGGAAGCAGGTCAAGATCGCCTCGTTCTACGCCGAGAACCGCACGAACGTCACGGCCGACCAGATGGCGGACACGCTCAAGCAGGCGGCGATCGACACCGAGGACCCGCGCTACTACGACGAGGGCGGCATCGACGTGCTCGGCACGCTCCGCGGCGTCGCCGCGACCGTCGTCGGCGGCGATGTGCAGGGCGGCTCGAGCATCACGCAGCAGTACGTCAAGAACGTCCTGGTGCAGCAGTGCGAGGAGCTCACCGGCGCGGACCAGGCCGCCACCGAGAAGAAGGTCGAAGCCTGCTACGAGGATGCGGCCGGCGTCACGCCGCAGCGCAAACTGCAGGAGATGCGGTACGCCATCGCGGTGAACAAGAAGTACTCGAAGGACGAGATCCTGACCGGGTACCTCAACATCGTCGGGCTCGGCGGGCGGGTCTACGGCGCCGAGGCCGGGGCCGAGTACTACTTCGGCGTGCACGCGAAGGACCTGTCGCTCGTGCAGTCGGCCACGCTCGTCGCGATCCTCAACAACCCGTCGAACCTGCGCATCGACGTGCCGAGCGACAAGGACAACGGCAAGGCCAACGGGTACGAGCTGACGAAGGAGCGCCGCGACTACGTGCTCCGCCGGATGCAGGCGCACGGGTCGATCACGAAGGCACAGATGACGAAGGCGATCGCGACGCCGGTCACGCCGAAGATCACCGAGACCGCCAACGGGTGCTCGACCGCCGCGACGAACCACGACGCCGGCTACTTCTGCGACTACGTCCGCGACCAGGTGCTGCAGGACCCCGCGTTCGGCAAGACCGCGGCGGCACGCATCGCCACGCTGGACACCAAGGGCCTGCAGATCCACACCTCGCTCGACCTCGACCTGCAGGGTCAGGCACAGTCCGCCCTGTCCACCTACGTGCCGGCCACGATGGCCGGCGTCGACGTCGGCGGCTCGAACATCACCGTGGAGCCCGGCACCGGCCGGATCATGTCGATGGTCCAGAACACCACCTACACGCAGGGGGACCACGCCGGGGCCGGTGCCACGGCGGTGAACTACAGCGCCGACTCCGGGTACGGCAACTCGGGCGGGTTCCAGACCGGCTCGACCTACAAGGTGTTCACACTGGCCGAGTGGCTCGCCAGCGGGCACACCCTGTCCGACTCGGTCACCACCTCGGAGCACCAGTTCGAGAACGCCGAGTTCACCAACACCTGCCAGAACGTCGCGGGCGGCACCTGGAACGTCGCCAACGCCGAGAGCGTGCCGACGTCGATGTCGGTCGAGGCGGCGACGGTCGAGTCGATCAACACCGCGTACGCCCAGATGGGCAAGCAGCTCGACCTGTGCAAGATCGCCCAGCTCGCGCAGTCGATGGGCATCCACCGCGCCGACGGCGGTGACCTGACGCAGACGCCGTCCTCGATCCTCGGCGTGAACGAGCTGTCGCCGATCGACCTGGCCGAGGCGTACGCGGGCTTCGCCAACGGCGGCATCGTGTGCACGCCCACCGCGATCGACTCGGTGACCGAGGCAGACGGCACGAAGATCACCCCGACGCCGTCGTCCTGCACGCAGGGCGTCTCGGCGGACGTCGCGGGCACGGTCGACTACGCGCTGCAGGGCGTGCTGTCCGGGTCGGGGACGGCCGCGAGTGCGAACCCCGGGGACAGCGTGGCGAAGTTCGCGAAGACCGGCACCACCGACGGTGACGTGCAGAACTGGCTGGTCGCGTCGTCGACGAAGTACACGAACGCCACCTGGGTCGGCAACGTGCAGGGGAACGTGAGCCTGGCGAACTGGCCGTTCCTGCAGGGCACCACCGGGTACAGCGCGAAGTTCGGGGTCGGGAAGTCGATGATGGCGTACCTGGACCAGACCGTCGGCGGGGGAGCGCTGCCCGCGCCGAGCCAGGCGATGATCGGGCAGGCGAGCAAGTCGTCTTCGTCGTCTTCGTCGTCGGGGTCCTCGTCCGGGCAGGGGACGGCGCAGGACGACCAGACGACGCCGACGGCTGCGCCCGCTGCTCCGGCTGCACCCGCTGCTCCGGCTGCACCCGCTGCACCGGCTGCGCCGGCGCCCGCCGCGACGGTGGCCCCGGCGGCGCCGGCTGCGAGGGACCAGAACGGGAAGTGACACTCTGACACCCTGCAAGGCCCGGTGCCGGTCCGGCGGACCGGCACCGGGCCTTGCAGGGCGTTGTCCACAGCCGCGCCTGCGCGCCCGACGCAGCCAATAGACTGTGGGGCATTCCACGAACCGATCGACGGAGCACCATGCCTGACATCACGAGCGAGCAGGTCGCGCACCTGGCGAACCTCGCACGTATCGCACTCACGCCCGACGAGATCGAGAAGCTGACCGGGGAGCTGTCGCACATCGTCGAGAGCGTCGCCAAGGTCGCCGAGGTCGCGACCGACGACGTCCCGGCGACGAGCCACCCCGTGCCGCTCGGCAACGTCACCCGACCCGACGTGGTCGGCACGACGCTGACGCAGGAGCAGGCGCTCTCCGGGGCGCCCGACTCCGACGGCGAACGGTTCCGCGTGACCGCCATCCTCGGCGAAGAACAGTAGGGCGAAGAACAGTGACTGACGACATCACGAAGCTGAGCGCCGCGGCGCTCGCCGACGCCCTCGTGGCGCGCGACGTCTCGAGCGTCGAGGCCACCCAGGCCCACCTCGACCGGATCGCCGCCGTCGACGGCGACGTGCACGCGTTCCTGCACGTCAACCAGAACGCCCTGGCAGTGGCGAAGTCGATCGACTCCCGCCGTGCCGCCGGCGACGACCTCGGGCCCCTCGCCGGTGTGCCGATCGCCGTCAAGGACGTCCTGTGCACGCAGGACATGCCCACGACCGCCGGGTCCAGGATCCTCGAGGGCTGGGTGCCGCCGTACGACGCCACCCCCGTCGCGAAGCTCCGCGCCGCCGGCCTCGTGCCGCTCGGCAAGACCAACATGGACGAGTTCGCGATGGGCTCGACCACCGAGTTCTCGGCGTACGGTCCGACCCGCAACCCGTGGGACCTCGACCGGATCCCCGGCGGGTCCGGCGGTGGCTCGGCCGCCGCGGTCGCCGCGCACGAAGCACCCTTCGCCCTCGGTTCGGACACGGGTGGCTCGATCCGCCAGCCCGGTGCCGTGACGGGCACGGTCGGCGTGAAGCCGACCTACGGCGGGGTGAGCCGCTACGGCGCCATCGCGCTGGCGTCCAGCCTCGACCAGATCGGCCCGGTGTCCCGCACCGTCCTCGACGCCGCGCTCCTGCACGACGTCATCGGTGGGCACGACCCGAAGGACTCCACGTCCATCCCGGACGCGTGGCCCTCGATGGCCGCCGCCGCACGCGAAGGGCTGCAGGCGGACACGCTCCGCGGCCTGCGCGTCGGCGTGGTGAAGGAACTCGCCGGGGGCGACGGGTTCCAGGCCGGTGTCACCCAGCGCTTCCAGGAGACGGTCGCGCTGCTCGAGTCGGCCGGTGCGGTCGTCGTCGAGATCGACGCCCCGTCGTTCGCGTACGCGATCAGTGCGTACTACCTGATCCTCCCGGCCGAGGCGTCGTCGAACCTCGCCAAGTTCGACTCGGTGCGCTTCGGCCTCCGGGTCACGCCCGAGAACGGCGCCACCGTCGAGGACGTCATGGCCGCCACGCGTGAAGCCGGCTTCGGACCCGAGGTCAAGCGGCGCATCATCCTCGGCACCTACGCCCTGAGCGCCGGCTACTACGACGCCTACTACGGCTCGGCGCAGAAGGTCCGCACGCTCGTGCAGCGGGACTTCCAGGCCGCCTTCGAGCAGGTCGACCTGCTCGTCAGCCCGTCGGCGCCGACGACAGCGTTCCCGATCGGTGAGCGCATCGACGACCCGCTGGCGATGTACCTCAACGACCTCACCACGATCCCGGCGAACCTCGCCGGTGTCCCCGGGATGAGCATCCCGAACGGCCTCGCGCCCGAGGACGGCCTGCCCGTCGGCGTGCAGCTGATGGCGCCCCAGCGTGAGGACGCCCGGCTGTACCGCTACGGTGCCGCCCTCGAGCGTCTGCTCGAACAGCAGTGGGGCGCGCCGCTCATCGCGTCCGTCCCGGACCTCGACCAGAGTCAGCAGTCGGCTGCGCAGGAAGGTGTGATCTGATGGCGCAGAAGGACGCGCTGATGGACTTCGACGAGGCGCTCGAGCGCTACGAGCCGGTGCTCGGCTTCGAGGTCCACGTCGAACTCGCGACGAAGACCAAGATGTTCTCGGACGCCCCGAACTTCTTCGGCGGCGAGCCCAACACGAACGTCACCCCGGTCGACCTCGGGCTGCCCGGGTCGCTGCCGGTCGTGAACGCACAGGCCGTGCGGTACTCGATCCAGCTCGGGCTCGCGCTCGGCTGCTCGATCGCCGAGTCCTCGCGGTTCGCCCGGAAGAACTACTTCTACCCGGACAACCCGAAGAACTACCAGGTCTCGCAGTACGACGAGCCCATCGCCTACGAGGGCGAGGTCGAGGTCGAGCTCGCCGACGGCACGATCTACAACATCCCGATCGAGCGCGCCCACATGGAAGAGGACGCCGGCAAGCTGACGCACGTCGGTGGTGCCACCGGCCGCATCCAGGGCGCCGAGTACTCGCTCGTCGACTACAACCGCGCCGGCGTGCCCCTGGTCGAGATCGTCACGAAGCCGATCTTCGGCGCCGAGCACCGTGCCCCCGAGCTCGGAGCCGCCTACGTGCAGGTCATCCGCGACCTCGTCCGGGCGCTCGGTGTCTCCGAGGCACGCATGGAGCGCGGCAACCTGCGGTGCGACGCGAACATCTCGCTGCGCCCCCGCGGGCAGGAGAAGCTCGGCACCCGCACCGAGACCAAGAACGTCAACTCGTTCCGCGCCGTCGAGCGTGCGATCCGCTACGAGATCCAGCGTCAGGCCGCGATCCTCGCCGCCGGTGGCACGATCACGCAGGAGACCCGCCACTGGCACGAGGACACCGGCCGCACGTCGGCCGGTCGCCCCAAGTCGGACGCCGACGACTACCGGTACTTCCCGGAGCCCGACCTGCTGCCCGTCGTGCCGGACCCGGCCGTCATCGCGGAGCTCCGTGCCTCGCTGCCCGAGGCCCCCGTCGCACGCCGCCGTCGCCTGAAGGGTGACTGGGGCTTCGCCGACCTGGAGTTCCAGGACGTCGTCAACGGCGGCCTGCTCGACGAGGTCGAGGGCACCGTCGCCGCCGGCGCCGCACCCCAGGCCGCCCGCAAGTGGTGGACCGGTGAGATCAGCCGCGTCGCCAACGCGCAGGACGCAGCCCCCGGTGACCTGGTGTCGCCGAAGCACGTCGCCGAGGTCATCGCGCTCGTCGAGTCCGGCGACCTGACCGACCGTCTGGCACGCCAGGTGCTCGAGGGCGTCATCGCGGGCAAGGGCTCTCCGGCGCAGGTCGTCGAGGCCCGCGGGCTCAAGGTCGTCTCGGATGACTCCGCCCTGACGGCCGCGGTCGACGAAGCACTCGCGGCGCAGCCCGACGTGCTGGCGAAGATCCAGGACGGCAAGGTCCAGGCAGCCGGCGCGATCATCGGTGCGGTCATGAAGGCCATGAAGGGCCAGGCCGACGCCGCCCGCGTGCGGGAACTCGTGCTGGAGCGCGCACAGCAGTCGTAGGCAGTCCCACCTCGCAAGGGCACGGCACCGGTCGGTGCCGTGCCCTTGTGTGCGTCCCGGTCGCCGTGGGCATCCTGGGGACACGTCAGCGATCGGGTGACAGGATGAGTCGTGTCCGCAACGATCCGCGCCATCGGAACCGCCGTCCCCGAGACGACCCTCGACCAGCCCCGGGTGCGTGACCTGTTCTCCGCCCAACCCGACCTCGGGCGGCTCGGCCAACGGCTCGTCCCCGCCGCGTTCGACGGGTCGGCGGTCGACCAGCGGCACACCGTCCTCCAGGAACTCGACTCCGCACGTGCCGGTGGTGCGTTCCGTGACGACGACGGCACCCTGCGCTCGCCGTCCACCGGGTCACGCAACGACCGGTACCGCGAACTCGCCCCGCCGCTGTTCGTCGCCGCCGCTCGCGACGCCGTCGAACGCGCCGGCATCGCGCCGGAGGCCGTCACACACCTGGTGACCGTGTCCTGCACCGGGTTCACGCAGCCCGGGCCCGACATCGACGTCGTCGAGCAGCTCGGGCTCCCCGGTGGCGTCTTCCGGCACCACATCGGTTTCATGGGGTGCTGTGCCGCGTTCCCCGCGCTGCGGATCGCCGCGGCGTTCGTCGACCAGGACCCGGACGCCGTCGTGCTCGTGGTCTGCGGCGAACTCTGCACCCTGCACGTCCGCGCCTCGAACGACCCCGACCAGATCGTCGCGAACAGCGTCTTCGGCGACGGTGCGGCCGCCGCGGTGGTCGCCCGCGACGGAGCCGGTCTGCGCTTCGACGACTTCACGACGGCCGTGGTGCCCGAGGGAGCGTCCGAGATGGCGTGGAACATCGGGGACGAGGGCTTCGAGATGGTCCTGTCCACCGCCGTGCCGAAGCTCGTCGGCCTGCACGTCCCGAGCGCCGTGCAACCGCTGCTCGACGGCGCGCCCGCCTCGGACGTGCCGGTGTGGGCGGTCCACCCGGGCGGCCGAGCCATCCTCGACCGCACCCAGGAGTCGCTCGGCCTGCCGGACAGTGCGATGGAGTCGAGTCGGCGGGTGCTGCGCGAACACGGCAACATGTCGAGCGCCACCGTGCTCTTCGTCCTCCGCGACGCGGTCGACGCCGGCCTCGAGGACGGCAGCGCCGTCGTCGCGCTCGCCTTCGGCCCCGGACTCACAGTGGAGAGTGCGCGGCTCACCGCGGTGCGGACCGAGGCGTCGCCCGCGGCGGAACCCGAGGCGTCGCCCGCGGCAGAACCCGCGGTGTTGCCCGCGGCGGAACCCGCCGTCGCAGCCGACCGCGTGCCCGTCGCGACCACGGGCGCGGCGTGAGCCGTCAGGGCGGCGGCACCAGGGGCCTCCCGGCCGTCGACCTGCGCACCCGCGCGCTCGACCTGACCGAACTGATGGACGACCCGGACTGCGACCCGCGTGCGCTCGCGCGCACCTTCGGGCGCTTCGCCGTCGTGAACGCGCTCGTGAGTGGCTGGCGCGCGGCCTGGCGCTCGCACGTCGTGCCGGCCCTGCCCGCCAGCGGCCGTGGCCGGGTGCTCGACCTGGGGTGCGGCGGCGGCGACCTGGCCCGCTCGCTGGTGCGCTGGGCGGCGAGCGACGGCTTCGACCTCGAGGTCGTCGGGGTCGACCCGGACGAACGCGCCATCGCCGCGGCACGGCGGTCGTCCCCGACCGGTGTGACGTTCCGGCAGCAGTCGAGCGGTGACCTGGTCGCGGCTGGTGAGCGGTTCGACGTCGTCGTGTCGAACCACGTGCTGCACCACCTGGGTGACGAGGAGCGGCGGGGGTTCCTGGCCGACTCCGAACTGCTCGCGAGCGGGCGCAGCCTGCACTCCGACATCCGGCGGTCGCCGGCGGCCTACCGTGCCTACGCGCTGGCGTCACCGCTCGTGGCGGCGGGGACGTTCATCCGCGTCGATGGTCTGCGGTCGATCCGCCGGAGCTTCACCGTGCCCGAACTCCGCGACGTGCTGCCCGGCGGGTGGCGGGCCGAGGCGGCTGCACCGCACCGGGTGCTGGCGATCCGCGATGCGTGAGCGGGCGGCGGCTGCCCGACGCGACCAGATGACGGACGGGAGGCCCGTGGCGACGCCGCCACGGGCCTCCCGTCCGTCTGACGGTGCGTCCACGACGCGCGCCGCTACGGGCGCAGCAGCACCTTGATGGCCCGGCGCTCGTCCATCGCGCGGTAGGCCTCGGCGGCCTCGTCGAGCGGCAGCTCCAGGTCGAAGACGCGACCGGGGTCGATCGCGCCGGACAGCACGTCGGGCAGCAGCTCGGGGATGTACTTCCGGGCCGGGGCCATGCCGCCCGCGATGGCGATGTTCGTGTCGAACAGGTAGCGCGTGCCGATCGTCGGCACCCCGTGCGGGACCCCGACGAAGCCGACGTTGCCACCGGGGCGCACCGAGTGCAGCGCCTGGTCCATGCTCTCCTCGGTGCCGACGGCCTCGACGGCGCAGTCGGCCAGGTCGCCGCCCAGGAGCTCCCGGACGGCGTCGACGCCCTCGGCACCACGGGCGGCCACGATGTCGGTCGCGCCGAACTCGCGGGCGAGCGCCTGGCGGTCCGCGTGCCGGCTCATCGCGATGATGCGGTCCGCACCGAGCCGCTTCGAGGCGAGCACGGCGGACAGACCGACCGCGCCGTCGCCGACCACGACGACGGTCTTGCCGGGGCCGACCGCTGCCGACACGGCGGCGTGGTGCCCCGTCGAGAAGACGTCGGACAGGGTGAGCAGCGACGGCACCAGGGCCGGGTCGACCGGGCCGGGCACGACGACGAGCGTGGCGTCGGCGTCCGGGATCCGCACGTACTCGGCCTGTGCGCCACCGACGGGGTCGCCGTAGGCGTCCGTGCTGCCGAAGCCGGACAGGTGGTCGCAGCCGGTGGTCATGCCGTTGCGGCAGGCCTGGCAGGTGCCGTCGTTCATGGTGAAGGGGGAGATGACGAAGTCGCCCTCGTGCAGGCCGGTGACGTCGTCACCGACGGCGACGACCTCGCCGACGAGCTCGTGGCCGATCGGCCGCGGCTGCTTCGTCTCGGTGACGCCGCGGTAGGGCCAGAGGTCCGATCCGCAGACACAGGCCGCGAGGACCTTGACGACGACGTCCTTGCCGGACAGGAGCCCGGGTCGGTCGCGCTCCTCGACGCGGATGTCGTTCGGGGCGTGGATGATCGCTGCGCGCACGGGCGGGCCTTCCGTCGAGATGATGGGGAACCGGCGCGGTCGACGTCGTCCGGGCCGTCGTCGACAGTACCCTCGTGCGGGTGGACGACGACCGGTACGGCGGCGATGTGCTCTCGGGGGACTGGCGCTCGCGCGGAGTGAAGAAGGTGCGGCAGGTGCCGCTCGAACGGGACATGGTGCTCGAGGACCCCGACTCCGGGTGGGCCGGTGCCGTGGTGGGGCTCGAGGCCGGCAACATCGCGCTCGAGGACTGGAAGGGCCGCACGCGCTCCTTCCCCTTCACCGGGCAGTTCCTGCTCGAGGGTGAACTGGTGACGCTGGGGCGGCCGTCGGCGCCGGTCGGGCGGTCGGCCGGGGCTGGTGCTGCTGGTTCCGCTGGCCGCGCGGGTGCTGCTGGTTCCGTCGGTGCCGTGCACGCGGACTGGAGGCCCGGGGGTGCGCCCGCCGTGCGGCAGGCGTCCGACGGTGGTCGGCTCCGCACCGCGTCCGGATCGTTCGCCGTGGAGTCGCAGCGTGCTCGGGTGGCGCTCCCCAGCCGCATCATGGTCGAGGGCAAGCACGACGCGGAACTCGTCGAGAAGGTCTGGGGCGCCGACCTGCGCGTCGAGGGCGTCGTGGTCGAGGAACTCTCCGGCGTCGACAACCTGGCCGCCGTGCTCGACGAGTTCCAGCCGACGCGGGAGCGCCGGGTCGGGGTTCTGGTCGACCACCTGGTGCCCGGGTCGAAGGAGTCCCGCTTCGCAGACGCCGTGATGCATGGCAAGTGGGGAGCGCACGTGCTCGTCGTCGGGCACCCGTTCGTCGACGTCTGGCAGTCGGTCAAGCCGGCGCGGGTCGGGCTGCGGGCGTGGCCGACGATCCCGCGCTCGATCGAGTGGAAGGCGGGCATCTGCCAGGCGCTCGGCTGGCCGCACGCCGAGCAGGCCGACATCGCTCGGGCCTGGCAGCGGATCCTCGGGCAGGTGCGCACCTTCGCCGACCTCGAGCCGGAGCTGCTCGGCCGTGTCGAGGAGCTGATCGACTTCGTGACGGAACCACAGGCCTGAGAACCGGTGGATTGCCCGACCGGCGCGGTGTGCCGGGGGTGATCCGCGCCTCCAGGCCTACTGTTGAGGGATGGACGGCATCGACGGTCGCGTGCGGGGCGCGGTCGACCTGTGGCTGCGCTGGCTGCCGCGCTGGCAGATCGGTACCGCCCGCCCACGCACACGCATCTGCCGGAAGTGCACCGGGTCCCCGATCGCCGCGGCCGCGGGGTTCGGACCCGACGTACCGCACGCCGTCCAGCACGCGCTGATCGGGCGGATCTCGACGATCGTCGAGGACGCCGTCGACGACTACACGGCGAAGAACCTGCCGCTGCTGCAGCGTGAACTCGAGCGGGCGGCGGCCCGGAAGCGGCACGCGGGGTACCAGCCGGCCGAGGGGTTGTCGCCGGAGTTCCAGGGTCTCGACGTGGACCCCGAGCCGTCGCCGGGGTCGCCGTTCCTGTTCACGCTCGGCGAGCTGGCCGGCACCGGTGCGGGGGAGCAGACGCCGCGCGAGCCGTTGTCCGACGAGGCCAAGGCCGCGCTCCGGCACGAGATCGCGCTGTCCGACGAGTGTGCGCGGTCGACCGGTACCGCGGTGTGCCTGGCGCTCATCGACCACCGGCCGCGGATCGCCGAAGCCGTCGAACGGCTCGTGGAGCCGCAGATCGAGGCGCTGGTGTCGGACATGTTCCGCGGGTTCGACGGGCCGGAGGACGGCCCGCGCAGCGGGTTGTTCTAGGCGCGGGCGTGGTGCGCGGTGCTGCGGCTGCGGGTGCGGGTGCGTTCGGTGCGAGGTTCCGTACTCGGTGCGAGCGTTGTCCGGCCGCACCGAGTACGGAACCTCGCACCGTTCGCGTGGCGCCTCGCACGGTGCGAGGTCGGCGGGTCGGCGTCAGCGGGGGAGCAGGGTGCGGCCGGGGATCACGGTGCCGCGCAGTGAGCGGTGCTCGACCGGGCGTGTGGGGTCGTCGATGCGGCCGATGACGAGGTCGATGGCCTCGCGGCCGATGCGCTCGATCGGCTGTTCGAGTGTCGTGAAGCCGATCCAGTCGCTCGCCAGCGGGTAGACGCCGTCGAACCCGGTGACGGAGAGGTCACGCGGGACCTCGACGCCCCGGCGGGCGAGCGCCTCGCACACGTCGAGCATGAGCCGGTCGGTCGGGCACATCACCGCGGTCACGCCCGACTCCTGCACGGCGTCCACCAGGTCGGCGGCGAGGTCGTCGGGTGGCCGCACGAAGCTCGCGTCGATGTCGATCACCCGGACGCCACGTGCTCGGAGCCGCTCGAGCATCGCCGAGGATCGCGCGTGCTGCGTGATCGCGTTGTCGAGCGGGACGGTGAACACCACGGCCGTGGTGTGGCCGGCATCGGCGACGGCATCCGCGATGGAAGCCCCACCGTCGACCTCGTCGCAGTAGACGCTCGAGAGCGCCGGGTGCAGCTCGGGTCGACCCGCGACGACGGTGGCGATGCGGGGCGCGAACTCGGCGATGTCGGCGGACGGCATCAGGCCGCTGCACACGACGAGGCCGTCAACGCGCATCGACACGAGCGCGGCGAGGGCGGACTTCTCGTCCTCGACCCGACCGACGCCCGTCGTGGTGACGACGCGGTAGCCGAGCTCCGATGCGCGGCGCTCCATCACGGCGTGCAGTGCGGTGTAGACCATGGACGAGGCGTCGCGGACGAGCATCCCGATCGTGTTCGTGCGCCCGCTGACCAGTCCGCGAGCCATCGCGTTCGCGACGTACCCGAGCTCGGCTGCCGCTCGTTCGACGCGTTCGCGGGTCTCGTCCGAGAACCGGCCGGTCCCGGAGAGCACGCGGCTCACCGCCGACTTCGAGACCCCCGCACGTGCGGCGACGTCGAGGATCGTCGGCTGGGAACCGCGGCTGCCGTTCACGCGTCGGACGCTGCGGCGTCCTGCCGCGACCGCGACGCGGTGAACCGGAGCACGCCGCGGGCGATCGCGCGCCAGCCGAGCAGGAACACCCCGAGCACGATCGTCGCGACGATGACGAACGAGATCGGCAGCGGGTTGCCGTCGACGTCGCCCTGCCCGGTGGCGACGCGGATGGCCAGACCGACGAAGACCGTGAGGATCCAGACCACGATGCCGGTCGGCCAGAAGCGCAGCGGTCGAGCCCAGGCCCCGCTCGTCACGTACCCGATCGCCCAACCGGCCAGGAACGGGTACGCGGTGGTCCAGAGCGCCAGCGCCGTGTTGGCCTCACCGTGCGACGAGCGCCCGATGAGTGCGAAGACGACGATGAGGACGACGTCGATGACGGCTGCGAGCCAACCCCAGGTGCGTGCGTTCACCCGCTCATTCTCGCAGCTGATGATTCATCCGCCTGCGACTGTGGACGGATGCGGCTGTCCACAGCCTGATCCGGCTGCACTCGCACCGTGCGAGGTGTCCGCCAGCATCCGATGCATGGCTGCTCATCCCCGTTTCCCCGCCGTCCCCGACTGCACGGTCCTCGTCGCGCACGAGTCACGGCCGGACGAGGCCGCGGCGATCCGGGTCCGGGCCCGCGCTGGGGAACTGGTCCGCATCGCGCACGGCCGGTACGCGGACGCCGAGCGGTGGAAGGGCCTCCGCCCCGAGCAGCGGCACCACGTGCTCGTGCGATCACTCGTCGACCGGATCAGACCCCGCTTCGTCGTGTCGCACCTGTCGGCGGCAGCGGTCATCGGTGTGCCGCACGTGGGCCGGTGGCCGGAACGAGTCCACCTGACCAGACCCGGGCGTGATGCGAGGACGACCAACGCCACGTTCGTCGTGCACGCCGACTTCGACCCGTCGATGGCGGGCACGTGGCGGTTCCGCACGGACGACCTGACCCTGACGGGGTTCGACCGCACGGCCGTGGACCTCGCCATGACCTTGCCGATGACGGAAGCGGTGGTGGCCCTCGACCGGCTCCTCGCCCTCGGCGCGGACCGCGACGCCGTCCTGGACGGGGTCGCCCGGCGGGGACGGAAGGGCCGGCGCCGTGCCCTGCGGTCCGTCGGTTTCGCGGACGCAGCCGCCGACTCGGTCGGGGAGTCGCTGGTCCGGGTCCGCCTGGACGAGTACGGCGCTCCCACCCCGGTGCTGCAACGACGCTTCACCACCCGGGGCGGGCCGGACATCGTCGTGGACTTCTGGCTACCGGACCAGGGCGTGGTGATCGAGTTCGACGGTGAGGTGAAGTACCGCGATGCAGCGGTGCGCGGAGGGCGGTCGGCGGAGGACGTCGTCATCGCGGAGAAGTACCGCGAGGACCGCTTGCGCTCCTTCCCCGAGGTGCGCGGTGTGATCCGGTACGGCTGGAAGGACGTGTGGGACGAGTCCGCGTTCCGCGCGAAGCTCCGGAACGCGCGGGTACCGATGTCGCGGTGACCTCGCACGGTGCGAGGGGCGGCGCGAACGGTGCGAGGTTCCGTACTCGGTGCAGGGCTCCGGGGCGGGCACGGAGTACGGAACCTCGCACCAGGGAGAGGCGCCCCCGCACGCCCGCACCCGGAGTTCACCCGGCGGCGACGCCGGAGGCACCCGGAGTTCACCCGGCAGCGCCACACTCGACCCCGGCGCGGGAACGTTCCCACACGTCCCGCCCGCACGACCCCGCACACCCGCACGACCCCGCACACCCCCACCCCGCACGACCCCGCACACCCCCACCCCGCACGACCCCACCGCACCACGGAACAGGGAGAACCCACGTGAAGACCCGAGTCCTCGCCGGCCTCGCCATCGCGGCAGCCGCGACCGTCGCACTCTCCGGCTGCGTCCAGAGCGCCAACGCCTCGAACGCCTCCGACGCCGACGGCACCACCGACCTCACCGTGTTCATCAGCGGCGACACCAACGTCCAGGACCTCTGGGACAAGTCGCTCATCCCCGCCTTCGAGAAGGCGAACCCGAAGATCCACGTCAGCACCAGCATCGACCTGCACGGCGAGCACGACGCCCAGACCCAGGCGAACCTCGCCACCGCGGTCAAGGCCGGCAAGTCCGTCGCGTACGACCTCGTCGACGCCGGCTTCGTCACCACCGCAGGCAAGGCCGGGCTGATGGCGAAGGTCGGCGACAGCACGATCCCGAACCTGAAGGACGTCCCGGACGCCACGAAGCAGCAGGGCGGCGACAGCGCCATCCCGTACCGCGCCTCGAGCGTGCTGCTGGCGTACGACGCGAAGAAGGTCACGGACCCGCCGAAGACCCTCGACGACCTGCTCGCCTGGATCAAGGCCAACCCGGGCGAGTTCGCCTACAACTCCCCGTCGTCCGGCGGTTCGGGTGGCTCGTTCGTGGCCACGGTGCTCGCGAAGTACCTGACGCCCGCCGAACAGGAGACGATGCAGACGAAGTACGACAAGTCGCTCGAGTCGAAGTGGGACAAGGGCTTCGCGGCCCTGAAGGACCTCGGCCCGTCGACGTACCAGAAGGGCGTCTACCCGAACGGCAACGACCAGGTCGTGCAGCTGCTCGGCAGTGGCCAGATCGCGATGGCCCCGGTCTGGAGCGACCAGTTCATCACCTCGCAGAAGACCGGCATCATCCCGAAGACCGTCAAGGCCGTGCAGATCGACGACCCGTCGTTCACCGGCAGCGCGAGCTTCCTCGGCATCCCCAAGACCGAGCCGAAGGCCAAGAAGGCGGCGGCGGAGAAGCTCGCCGACTTCGTGCTCAGCGCGAAGGGGCAGCAGCTCGTCGCGAGCGCCGTCTCCGGCTACCCGGTGATCCCGCTCGACAGCCTGCCGGCGTCGGTCGCCGAGCAGTTCGCCGACGCGAACCCCTCGCAGCTCCGCCTCGGGTTCCAGAGCGACTTCGCCGCCGACATGAACGCGGCGTGGGACGCGAAGGTCCCGCAGTGACCCAGACCGTCCAGGACGGCCCGGCAACCGGCCGGGAGGCCCGTGGCGACTCCGCCACGGGCCTCCCGCCCGTCCCGCCCCACGCCCAGGGCCCGGGGCACCCCGCCATCGGGCGCACGGCGGAGGAGCGGCTGGCCCGCCGCCGGCGGTGGCAGGGCCTCGCCCTCGTCGCGGCCCCGGTGCTGGTCGTCGTCCTGTTCGTCGGCGTCCCGGTGGTGAACGCCGCCCTGTTCAGCCTCGGGTTCACCGGTGGCCTGAACCAGGCGCTCGCCGACATCGGCGGCGACACCGTGCGCGGTTTCTCGTTCGCGGTCTACGCCACCCTGCTCGGCAACGCCACGTTCCTGCGTGACCTGGTCGCGACGCTCGGGGTCACCGCACTGTCGACCGGCCTGACCGTGGGGCTCGCGGTCGTCGTCGCGGTGATCCTGCGGCTCCGCGGAGGCTTCCTCGGCAAGACCCTCAGTGTCCTGGCCGTGGTGCCGATCTTCGTGCCGGTGGTCATCGCCAGCTGGTCGATCCTGACGTTCACCGACGCGCAGGGGTTCCTCCGGAGCCTCGGTGCCCAGTTCGGCCTCGACGTCCCGGTGTGGGGCTACACCCTCGTCGCCGTGGTGTTCGGCAGCGTCTGGACGAGCCTGCCGTTCGCGGTGCTCATGATCGCCGGGGCGCTGCAGGGCACACCGGACGCCCTGGTCGAGGCCGCGAAGGACGCCGGGGCGAGCACCTGGCGCGTCGTCTGGCAGGTGCTCCTGCCGATGGCCGCGACCCCGCTCGTCATCGCGACGACGTTCACCGTGATCGGGGTCCTCGGTTCGTTCACCGTGCCGTACTTCACCGGTCCGAACGCCCCGACGATGCTCGGCGTCGACATCTCGAAGTACTTCCAGGCCTACAACCGCCCGCAGCAGTCGACGGCGATGGCGTTCATCGTGTTCGCGTTCGCCGCGGCCGCGAGCGTCGTCTACCTCCGCTCGACGGTCCGCTCGAACGCGGGCGAGCTCGACAAGAAGCGTCAGGAGCAGCAGTGATCAAGCGTCTGACCGGCAACGCCCTCGTCTGGGCGACCGCGATCGTGCTGGCCGTGTTCATCCTCGGCCCGCTCGTCTGGCTGGCGGCCCGGGCCTTCGCCACGACGTGGACCTACCCGAACCTGCTGCCCGACGGCTGGACCCTGCAGTGGTGGGGCACCGTGTTCGAGGACCGCAGCCTGGCCGTCGCGGTGCAGAACTCGCTCGTCCTCGCCCCGCTCACGGTCCTCATCGCCGCGGTGGTCTGCCTGCCCGCCGCGTGGGCGATCAGCCGCATCGAGTTCCCGGGGCGGCGGCTCGTGCTCGTCGGACTGTTCGCCACGAACGCGTTCCCGAAGATGGGCCTCTTCGTCACGATGTCGGCGATGTTCACCGCGCTGAACCTCATGAACACGGTCACCGGCATCCTGATCGTCCACGTGCTGGGCTGCGTCGTGTTCATGACGTGGTTGCCCGCCGCAGCCTTCTCGGCCGTGCCGCGGTCCCTCGAGGAAGCGGCCCGCGACGCCGGGGCGAGCCGCTGGCGCACCTTCTGGAAGGTGACGTTCCCGATCGCCTGGCCCGGGATCCTCGTCGCGATGGTGATGTCGTTCCTGGCGTCCTTCGACGAGGCGCAGGGCACGTACCTGGTCGGCGCCCCGACGTACATGACGATGCCGACGGCGATGTACTCGCTCGTCCTGAACTCACCACGCCAGGTCTCGGCGGTGTTCGCGATCGCGCTGAGCATCCCGTCCGTGGTCCTGCTGCTGCTCGCCCGGAAGCACATCATGGGCGGCCGCCTGGCGGACGGCTTCCAGATCCGATGACCCACACCAGCACGAAAGGCGACCAGATGACGGACAAGGCGCTCGTCGCAGAACGCGCACCGGGCCTCCAGGCCGACGGCAGCACGGCGGACCGGACCCGCTCCGGCGGACTCACCATCCGCGGACTGCGCAAGACGCTCGGTGGGCGCGACGTCGTCGCCGGCATCGACCTCGACGTCGCGAAGGGCGAGCTCGTCTCGCTCCTCGGCCCGTCCGGCTGCGGCAAGACCACGACGCTCCGCATGGTGGCGGGGTTCCTGCCCGCCGACGGCGGCGTCGTGACCATGGGGGACCGCGACGTCACGTCGCTCGGCCCGGAGCGCCGGCCGAGCGCGATGGTGTTCCAGAACTACGCGCTCTGGCCGCACATGACGGTGACGCAGAACGTCGCGTTCCCGCTGCGGACCCGACGGGTGCCGAAGCAGCGGGTCGCCGAGCGGGTGCGCGACGCGCTCGAGCTCGTCGGCCTGAGCCACCACGCCGGCTCGAAGCCGACCGCGATCTCGGGCGGCGAGCAGCAGCGCGTCGCCCTGGCCCGCGCCATCGTGCAGGAGCCGGACGTCCTGCTCCTCGACGAGCCGCTGTCGAACCTCGATGCGAAGCTCCGCGTGAGCGTCCGCGACGAGATCCGCCGCATCCAGCAGCGACTCGGCATCACGACCGTGATCGTCACGCACGACCAGGACGAAGCGCTCAGCATCTCCGACCGGATCGCCGTCATGCACGACGGCCGCATCGAGCAGATCGCGACACCGACCGAGCTGTACGCCCGCCCCGCCACGAGCTTCGTCGCGTCGTTCATCGGGTCGACGAGCGTCGTCACCGGCCGGTTCCTCGCCGGCACCTCGGTCAGCCCGACGGCGGCCGACACGGTGCTGGTCCGCCCCGAGCAGGTCGTGCTCACCGACGACTCGCCGATCCGTGCGACGGTCGCGAGGGTGCTCATGCGCGGGCACTTCGCCGAGGTCGTGCTCAGCACCGACGGCGCGGAGCTCCGCGCCTACGTCACCGGGCCGCCGCCGGCGGTCGGCACCGAGACCGGGGTGCGCCTGGGCGAGGTGCTCGTCCACCGCGACGGCGTGCTGCTCGAGGTCGCCCGATGAGCGCGGGGGTCCCGATGTCGACGGTCTCCGCTGCGGCTGCGGTCGACCGTGTGGTCTCGACCAGCGCGGACGCCAGGCCCGGCGTGCGTCCGCCACGCCTCGTCGCCCACCGCGGTGCGCCGCGCGTCCGGCGCGAGAACACGCTGCCCGCCATCGCGGTCGCCGAGGCGCTCGGCGCCGAGGTGATCGAGGTCGACGTCCGTCGCACCGCCGACGGCGTCGCCGTCCTGCTGCACGACGAGACCCTCGGCCGGATGTGGGGCGATGCCCGCCGGGTGTCCGACGTCGACTGGTGCGACGTCGCCCGGCTCGGCAACGGCCTCGACCGGATCCCGCGGCTCGACGGTGCGCTCGAACGGCTCGACGGCTGCCGGTCGACCCTGCTCGTCGACCTGACCGACGCCGAGGACGCCCTGGTCGCCGCCCGCACCGTCGCGGGCTTCACCGGCTCCACCGCGGTGGCCTGGTGCGGGGCGCCGGCGGCGATGGCGGCCGTCCGCTCCGTGCTGCCCGACGCCGACGTCTGGCTGGCGTGGGAGTCGCTCGATCCGCCCGTCGCCGCCGACCTCGAGGCGCTCGCGCCGTCGACGCTCAACCTCGACGTCGCGTTCCTCACCCCGCGCACCGTCGAGGTCGCGCACGCCCTGGGCCTGCGCGTCGCCGTCTGGACCATCGACGACGTCGAGCCCGCGATCTGGGCAGCCCGGCTCGGTGTCGACTCGATCACCACGAACGACGTCGGGTCGATCGGAGCAGCCCTGTCGGCGGCCGAGCGCGACGGCTGGCCCGAGCGCGACCGCGAGCCCACCGAGACCGAGGTCGCCTCGCGCGCCCAGGCCCTGGCCCACCGGATCGCCCACGAGGTCATCGCGTACACGCGCGAACACCCGGTCAGCGAGGTCCACACCAAGGCGAACCCCGCCGACCTGGTCACCGACGTCGACCGCCTGGTGGAGCAGCACGTCCGCTCCCGCGTGCGGATGGTGTTCCCGACGCACGGGTTCACCGGCGAGGAGTACGGCGAGGCCCCCGGCGACCGGCACCGCTGGTTCCTCGACCCCGTCGACGGCACCACCAACCTGGCGAACGGCGTGCCCTGGACCTCGATGTCGCTCTGCCTGACCCGTGGCGGGCGTCCGCTCGTCGGCGTCGTCGCGGACCCCTGGCGCGGCGAGGTGCTCGAGGCCCGACGCGGCCGCGGCGCCACCCTGCGCGACCGCCAGCTCCGACTCGACGACACACCCCGGCCGCTCGCCGGCGCCGTCGTCGGCACCGAGCTCGACGGACACCGCCCGTGGCCGGGGTTCGGGGCGTTCCTCGACGCCCTGGCCGACCGGTCGTGCACGCTCCGGGTGCAGGGATCGGGCACGTTGACGATCGCCCAGGTCGCGGCGGGGCGGGGGATCGGCGGCTGCGTCTCGGCGTTCAACCCGGTCGACCACGGCGCCGCGGTGCTGCTCGTGCACGAGGCCGGGGGCGTCGTGCTGACGCCGACCGGCCCCGTGGAGGGCTTCCCACCCGTGGGGGAGCCGTTCCTCGTGGCGCACCCGGGGGCCGCGGACGAGCTGCACGCGGTGTGGACGGCGGCGCTCGCCGCGGGGTGAGCTGCGGCGCTCTGTGCGGACCGGAGGCACGGTGCCAGGCCGGCACGCGCCTCCCGGCCGACTCTGAGCGGGCGCTCAGTCATCCGACGCCGGGGGTTCGTAGTGTTGCAGTCCACGACGGGTCCGACCGGATCCGCCGTGCACCCGAAGGAGCATCGACCATGGGATTCCTCGACCGCCTGCTCGGACGTCCGGAGCGTGACCGATCCGCTGACGCCCAGCAGAACCAGTGGGGGCAGCCGCCGCAGCAGCAGGGCTACCGGTACGGCCAGCAGTCCTACCAGCAGCCGGCACCGTCCGCACCGCAGGGCGGCCAGTACGGCGTCCCGCAGTGGGGCGGCGCACCGACGCAGCAGCAGGGCGCGACGACCGACGACGAACGTGCGGTCGAGCGCTACCGCTACCTGCTCCGCACGGCCCCGCCGGAGCGCATCGAGGAAGTCCACGCCGAGGCCTTCGCCAAGCTGACCGACGAGCAGCGCCGCATGGTCTACGACGAGTTCACCCGGACCGCGCCTCCCGGTGAGGCGCCCCGTGGCGACGACCCGCGCTCGCTCGCCCAGTCGGCGACCCGCTCCGAGATCCGCCAGCCGGGCTTCATGGAGCGCTCGCTCGGCGGCGTCGGCGGTGGCGGCGGACGCTTCGGCGGCCAGCGCGGGGGCCCGTCGTTCGGCAGCATGATCGGCGCCTCGATCCTCGGGACGGTGGCCGGTTACGTCATCGGTTCGGCGATCATGAGCGCGTTCCTGCCCGACCCCGGTTCGTTCGATGGCGGTACCGACGCTGCGGGTGACGGTGGTTCGGAGGACACTGGTGCTGAATCCGGCGATGCCGGGGCGTCCGACGGCGGCGCATCCGACGGCGGCGGCTTCGACAATGCGGGCTGGGGCGACAGCGGATCCGACTTCGGCGGTGGCTTCAGCGACTTCGGTGGTGGTGACTTCGACGTCTGAGTGACGTCCGTCGCTCCACCGGACCCCCGGGTACCCACCGTGTCCGACGAAGGAGCGACATGGCCATCATCGAAGCCTCCGGGCTGACCAAGACCTACAAGTCGAAGTCCGGGCCGGTGCACGCGCTGGCCGGACTCGACCTGTCGGTGCCGCAGGGCACCGTGAAGGCACTGCTCGGGCCGAACGGCGCGGGCAAGACCACGGTGGTGAAGGTGCTCACCACCCTCATCACGCCCGACTCGGGCACCGCGACGATCGACGGCATCGACGTGATCGGCGACCCGCAGGCCACCCGGCGGTCCATCGGGGTGTCCGGGCAGTACGCGGCGGTCGACGAGAACCTGACCGGATTCGAGAACCTCGAGATGATCGGGCGGCTCTACCACCTGGGCCGCAGGACCGCGCGCGATCGTGCCCGGGAGCTCATCGACGTCTTCGACCTGTCCGAGGCGGGCGACCGTCCGGTGAAGGGCTTCTCCGGCGGCATGCGGCGACGCATCGACCTCGCCGGGGCGCTGGTGATGAACCCGCGCGTGCTGTTCCTCGACGAGCCGACGACGGGCCTCGACCCCCGAAGCCGGCTGGCGCTTTGGGGCATCATCGAGGACCTCGTGGCCGAGGGCGCGACGGTGCTCCTCACCACCCAGTACCTGGAGGAAGCCGACCGGCTCGCCGACGACATCGCGGTCATCGACGACGGGGCGGTCATCGCCGAGGGCACCGCGGACCAGCTCAAGGCGCAGGTCGGCGGGCACCGGGTGGTCGTCACCCTGGTCGACGAGACCGACGGCGACGCGGCGACCACGGTGCTCCGCCGCTACGGGGTCGGCGAGGTCGAGACCTCGGGCGACGGCCGCACCCGTGCCATCGCGGTGGAGGCCGGACCGGCAGCCCTGCAGCGCGTGCTCGCCGACCTGGGCGCGGCCGGCATCGAACTCCACGACGCCGGCATGCGACGCCCGACCCTCGACGACGTCTTCCTCCGCCTGACCGGACACGCCGCGACGGACGACGACGCCGACGAACCCGCGGCCACCAAGCAGAAGGAGACGGCACGATGACCACCACGTCCCTCGCGCCGGGCCGCCAGCTGCCCGTCGTCGTCACCTCGCCGCTCGCCGTCTGGGTCGAGGACGGCTGGACCGTCACCAAGCGGAACCTCATCAAGCTCAAGCGGTCGCCGGACATGCTCGTGTTCGCCGTGCTGCAGCCGATCATGTTCGTGCTGCTGTTCAGCCAGGTGTACGGCGGCGCCATCCAGGTCCAGGGGACCGACTACACGCAGTTCCTGATGGCGGGGATCTTCGCGCAGACGGTGGTGTTCGGTGCGACGTTCTCCGGATCGGCGATGGCGCAGGACCTGAAGGAAGGGCTGATCGACCGGTTCCGGACGCTGCCGATGTCGGCGTCCGCGGTCCTGGTCGGGCGCACCAACTCCGACCTCGTCCTCAACTCGATCTCGATGGCGATCATGATGCTCACCGGCCTGGCGGTCGGGTGGCGGGTGAACTCGTCGCCGCTCGAGTTCCTGGCAGGCATCGCCCTGCTGCTGCTGTTCAGCTACGCGTTCAGCTGGGTCATGGCGCTGCTCGGCATGAGCGTCAAGACGCCCGAGGTCATCAACAACGCCTCGTTCATGATCCTGTTCCCGCTGACGTTCATCTCGAACGCGTTCGTGCCGAGCGACACCCTGCCGCTGGTGCTGCGCGTGTTCGCGGAGTGGAACCCGGTGTCGTCGCTCGTGCAGGCCGCGCGAGAGCTCTTCGGCAACGTCGGGTCCGCGCCGGTACCGGACATCTGGACGATGCAGCACCCCGTGCTGACGGTGCTGATCGGCATCGCCGTGATGCTCGTGGTCTTCGTCCCGTGGGCGGTGAACAAGTACACAAGGATCAGCGCGAAGTGATCAGAGCAGCTTGCGCTGCAGCGCCCACGCGGTCAGCTCGTGCCGGTTCGACAGCTGGAGCTTCCGCAGGACCTTCGACACGTGTGTCTCGACGGTCTTCACCGAGATGAACAGCTCCGTCGCGACCTCCTTGTAGGCGTACCCGCGCGCGATGAGCCGCATGACCTCCTGCTCGCGGGCGGACAGGCGGTCCAGCTCGGCGTCGTGCTGCGCCGTCTCGCCGCTGACCGCCCCGAAGGCGTCGAGCACGAAGCCGGCCAGGCGCGGCGAGAAGACCGCGTCGCCGTCCGCCACGCGGGCCACGGCCTCGGCGACCTCGGCACTCGACGAGCTCTTCGTGATGTACCCGCGGGCGCCGGCCCGGATGACCCGCACCACGTCGTCGGCGGCGTCCGACACGCTCAGCGCGAGGAACCGGGTGTCCGGGTTCCCCGGTGCGGACCGCGTGATGACCTCGGCACCGCCGCCGCCGGCGCCGCCCGGCAGGTGCACGTCGAGCAGGACCACGCGCGGGCGCGTGGCCGCGACGAGCGTCACGGCTTCGTCGACGGTCGCCGCCTCACCCACGACCTGGAGGCCCGGTGGCAGCCCGGCGCGCACGCCGGCTCGGAAGATGGAGTGGTCGTCGACGATCGCGACCGTCAACGGGGCGGGTCCGGTCATGCGTGCTCCTCGTCGTGGGTGGCGGGTGCGAGCGGCAGGGTCAGCCGGACCTCGGTGCCGGTGCGGCCCGGCCCCGGCGCGATGGTCGCTAGGCCGCCGAGGCGCTGCATCCGGCCGATGATCGACTCGCGGACGCCGTACCGGCCCGCGGGCACGGAGTCGACGTCGAAGCCCGGGCCGCGGTCGCGGATGCTGAGCTCGACCCGCTCACCGGCGGTCTCGGCGTACACGCTCACGGTCCCACCGGCGTGCCGGGCGGCGTTGAGCATCGCCTCGCGGGCGGCGGCGACGAGCCCGTCCGGCAGGTCGCTGCGGGCGGGTCCGACCGCGATGACCTCGATGCGGGCGGGGTACTCGGCCTCGATGTCCACGGCAGCGTCCCGCAGCTGCGTGCCGAGGTCGCGTGCCGGTTCCGCCTGCTCGGTGAAGAGCCAGGACCGCAGCTCGCGCTCCTGCGCCCGCGCCAACCGCGCCGCGTCCGAACCCGGCTCGGCCTTCTGCTGGATGAGGGCGAGGGTCTGCAGCACCGAGTCGTGCAGGTGCGCCGCGAACTCGGCCCGCTCGAGGTCGCGGACGCGGGCGGCGCGTTCCTCGGCGAGGTCGCGGACGAGCCGGACCACCCACGGGGCGACCACGACGGCGACCCCGACCAGGACGGCGACCGCGGCGGTGAGCACGGTCCAGACGTTGGGGCGGCTGCTCGTCGTGAAGAACAGCAGGATGCCGAGCACGACGAGCACCAGGGCTCCGAGCGCGCGGACGACCAGGGCGGAGGACCCGGCCGTGCGGACGTTGCGGAGCGCGTCGAACTGCCGCCAGGCGAGTGCGGCGCCGGTGACGACCACGACGGCGGGCACGACGACCTCGAGGGGGACCGTCGCGCCCATCCGTGCCGCGACGACGGCCCCGGCGGCCGCGAGCAGGGCCACGCCGAGCAGGATCTCGACGACCGGGGCGTGCCGGGCGGACGCGGTGGGCTCGTCCTGGTCGACGTCGGCGGCGGGGGTCAGCACGGACTTGAGCGGTGCGCTTCCGGCGGCTGCGCTCGGCACGGTCGCCCAGAGCCAGGCGTACAGCAGCAGCCCGGCGCCGCCGCAGACCACCAGGACCGCGGTGGCGAGCCGGACGGCCCCGACCGGCAGCCCGGTGTGCGCCGCGAACCCGCTGCAGACCCCGCCGACGACCCTGGGGGTCGGGCGCGTCATCGTCGCGGTGGCCATGGGGCAATCCTGGCACCCGGACGGCGGTCACAGCAGGATCCGGGGCCGGGATCAGGGACCGGTCAGGGGGAACCCCGATGGTGCCGGCGCAGCACTGCCGGGATGCTGGTGGCCATGACCGATCACCAGCACGACTCCGCTCCTGGCACCGCCGCCAGCAGCGCCGACTCGACGACCCGGTTCTTCGACTGGGTCCGCGGCCTCGGCATCGCGCGCACCGACGACCGCTGGCTCGCCGGCGTGTGCGGCGCCGTCGCCCGCCGCACCGGGCTCGACCCCCTCGTGGTCCGCGGCGTGACGATCGTCGTCGCGCTGCTGGGCGGACCGGTCTTCCTCGCCTACGCCGTCGGTTGGGCGCTGCTGCCCGACACCGCCGGACGCATCCACGTCGAACGGATGATCCGCGGGGTCCTCGACCCGGCGCTCATCGCGATCGCCGCGCTCGTGGCACTGACGTTCGTGCCCGCGGCCCGGGGTCTCTGGTGGCAGGGGGTCCCGGACGCCTGGGGGATGCCCGGCTGGCTCGAGGCGACCCTCGCCACCGGGTGGAGCATCGTGCTCGTCGGCGGGATCGTGTGGCTCATCGTGGTCCTGGCCCGACGCGGGGTGGACGGTGATCGGACAGCGAGCACCGGCACCGGCACCGGCCCGACCGCCGCACCGCGGGGCGACTTCTGGACCAGCCCCGAGGAGCCGCGCCCGGCCCCGAGCGCGTGGACCGCGGAGGCGACCGGCGCGCCGGACGCGGGTCGGGCCTCCTGGCAGTGGGGTGCACCGGTGAGCCCCGAGGACCGGCGACGGCAGCACGAGGAGCGGCTGCGCGCGGAACGCGAGCGGACGGCCGAACGGCGGGCGGAGCGGGCCGAGCGGCGCCCCGGGGCGGCGTACGTCGCCGTGTCCCTCGGACTCGCGCTCGTTGCCGGAGCCGGCGTCGCGTTCTGGGCGCAGCAGGCCGGGTGGTCCGTCCCGGTCCTCGGGATCGCTGCCGCGCTCGCGGTGCTGGCCATCGCCACGATCGTCGCCGGGATCCGCGGCCGTGACGACGACGTCCTCGGACTGTTCTCGACGGTCGCCGCGGTGGCCCTCGTGGTCACCGGGGTCCTGCCCGCCGGCACCCAGGTCTCGCTGATCGGCGGCACGACGTGGCAGGTCGAACGCGCCGCCTCGGGGACCGAACGGGACTTCGCGATGCTGGCGGGCGGTCCCACCCTGGACCTCCGCGGACTCGAGCCGTCGGCCGTCGGGGGCGACGTGAGCCTCTGGCTGGGCGCCGGCGGAGCCGAGGTGCTGCTGCCGACCGACCTGCCGGTGCGGGTCGAGGTGAGCGGTGTCGGCTACGGGATCGACACCGGCGGGGGCGACGACGACGGCACCGGTGGGGTGCTCCGGACCACCACGCTCGAGAACCGTGCGGCACGCACGGCCGACGCGGACGAGACGACGACGGTGCACCTGTGGATCCTCGGCGGTGGCGTCGAGGTGCCGCGGGCGATCACGGTCGGCGAGTGAGGAACGGGACGATGACGACGGACAGCACGACCAACGACAACCCGACGAACGACGGCTCGACGAACGACGGTGCCACGAACGACGCGGCGACTGCACCGGTGGCCTCCCCGGTGGCTCCGGACGGGCCCGCCTGCCGGCCCCGACGCGGTGGTGCACGCTTCGGCACGATCCTCTGGGGCGTGCTGCTCCTGGTGTTCGCCGGAGCGATGGCCGTGAGTGCGCTGCCGATGTTCTCAGTGGACACCACGACCCTGCTGTTGGCCGCCTGCATCGCCGCCGGTGTGCTGCTGGTCGTGACGGGGATCGTGGCGGCCCTGTCCCGCACACGGCGCTAGTCGGACCGCTCCGTGCACCGGGCTGTCCAGGTGTGCGCGGGGGTCACCCGGACGGCTTAGCATCAACCACGTGACCGCGACAGACGCCGAGCGGGCCGCCCAGCGCGACGCCACCGAGCAGCCCCTCGACCGCAGCACCCGCCTGCGCCGGTGGATGCTGCACGGGGCCGACCAGGGCGCCTCGCACCAGGGCCCGCACCAGGTCGAGGTCGAGAAGACCCACCCGTGGTGGCGGGTCATGTGCCTGACCGGCGTCGACTACTTCTCCACCCTCGGGTACCAGCCCGCCATCGCCGCGCTCGCCGCGGGGCTGCTGTCGCCGATCGCGACGATCGTCCTCGTGCTCGTCACGCTGTTCGGGGCGCTGCCGGTCTACCGCCGGATCGCCCACGACAGCTTCCGGGGCGCCGGGTCGATCATGATGCTCGAGAAGCTCCTGCCGTGGTGGGCGGGCAAGCTCCTCGTGCTGGTGTTGCTCGGGTTCGCCGTGACCGACTTCATGATCACGATGACCCTGTCGGCGGCCGACGCCACGGCGCACATCGCCGAGAACCCGTACACGCCGCACTGGTTCACCGAGATCCCGGTGCCGCTCACCCTGGCGCTGCTGCTCCTGCTCGGCATCGTGTTCCTGCGCGGGTTCAAGGAGGCCATCGGCATCGCGGTCGGGCTCGTCGCGGTGTTCCTCGCCCTGAACGCCGTCGTCATCATCGTCGCCCTCTGGCACGTGTTCGAGAACCCGATGGTGGCCAGCGACTGGTGGTCCGGGCTGACGGCACAGCACGGCAACCCGCTCGTGATGGTCGGCATCGCCCTGATCGTGTTCCCGAAGCTCGCGCTCGGGCTCTCCGGCTTCGAGACCGGCGTCGCGGTGATGCCGCAGGTCCGCGGTGACGCCAGTGACGACACCAGCGACCGACCCGAGGGCCGGATCCGCGGCACCAAGCGACTGCTGACCGTCGCGGCGCTCATCATGAGCTCCTTCCTCATCACGTCGTCGATCGTGACGACGTTCCTCATCCCGCAGCGCGAGTTCCAGCCGGGCGGCGGTGCGAACGGCCGTGCCCTGGCGTACCTGGCGCACGAGTACATGGGCGGGGTGTTCGGGTCGATCTACGACTTCTCGACCGTCGCCATCCTGTGGTTCGCCGGTGCGAGCGCGATGGCGGGGCTCCTCAACCTGGTGCCGCGGTTCCTGCCCCGCTACGGCATGGCACCGCAGTGGGCGCGTGCGGTGCGTCCCCTCGTGATCATCTTCACGCTCATCGCGTTCGTCATCACGATCATCTTCCAGGCCGACGTCGACGCCCAGGGTGGCGCCTACGCCACCGGCGTGCTGGTGCTCATCACGAGCGCAGCGGTCGCGGTGACGCTGTCCGCGCGCCGCAAGCAGCAGCGCAAGCGCACCATCGCGTTCGGTGTCATCTCGATCGTGTTCGTCTACACCACGGTCGCCAACGTCATCGAGCGGCCCGACGGCGTGCGGATCGCGGCGATCTTCATCATCGCGATCGTCGTGGTGTCGCTCATCTCGCGCGTGCGGCGTTCGTTCGAGCTCCGGGCGTCGTCGATCGAGCTCGACGCGACCGCCCGGCAGTTCGTCGAGGCCGACGCCGACCAGTTCAGTTCGGTCTGCATCATCGCGAACGAGCCCGGTGCCGGCACGGCCGAGGCGTACCGGGCGAAGGGGCGCGAGGAACGCCGCGACTCGGGCATCCCGGCCCGCGTGCCGACGATGTTCCTCGAGGTCCTGCCCGCCGACTCGTCCGACTTCGAAGAGGACCTGGTGGTCGAAGGCCACGTCATCCACGGGTTCCGCGTGCTCAAGGTCCGCTCCGGCAACGTCCCGAACACCATCGCGTCGACGCTCCTCGCCATCCGCGACCTCGCCGGGGTGGTGCCGAGCATCTACTTCGAGTGGAACGAGGGCAGCCCGATCCGCAACGCCCTGCGCTTCGTGTTCACCGGCGCCGGCGACGTCGCCCCCGTCACGCGCGAGGTCCTGCGCGAAGCGGAACCCGAGGTCAACCGACGGCCCAGCGTCCACGTCTCGTGAGGCACGGACCGGGCGCGGGGCGTGCCTCCAGGCCCGTCGGCGGCCTGGCGGCGATCGCGGTCGCCGCGGCGGTCTGGGGCACCACCGGGACCGCGACGCACTTCGCGCCCGGTGTGCCGGCGTTCGTGTTCGGTGCGGTCACCTTCGGGCTCGGCGGCCTCGTGCTCGCCGCGACCGCGGGCCGGGGCACGCTGCGTGCCGTCACGCAGCGCCGGACGCGCGGCTGGGCACTGCTCGGGGCCGCATCGCTCGTGGTCTACGCGGTCGCGTTCTACGCGGCCCTCGCCGACGCCGGGGTCGCGCTCGGCACGACCCTGGCCATCGGGTCCTCGCCCGTCTTCGCCGGCCTGGTCGAGTGGGTCGCCGACCGCAGACGCGTCACCCGTCGGTGGGTCCTCGCCACCCTGGTGAGCGTGGTCGGCATGGTCGTGGTCACCCTCGCGCGCTCCGAGCACGACGGCGGCGGGCGGTCACTCGCGGTCGGCGTCGGCAGCGCCCTGGTCGCCGGTCTGACGTACGCGCTGTACTCGTGGGCGGTGGCGCGGGGGATGCACGCCGCGACGAGCCGGATGCCGATCGCCGTCGTCCGAGCGGAGTCCGACAGCATGCGTGTCGGCGGGGACGTCGGGGTCGCGGCCGCACGGGCCGCCCGCGGGCCGAACGAACGCGGGCTCGTCGGCGCGGTGTTCGGGGTGGCCGCGGTGCCGCTCGTCGTGCTCGCGCTGGTGGCGGGCGGGCCGTTCCTGACCGACGCCGACAACTGGCCGGTGTTCCTGTACCTGGCGCTGGTGCCGACGGTGATCGGCCACTCGCTGTACGCGCTCGGGCTCCGGACGGTGACGGCGTCGGTCGCGACGCTGCTGTCCCTGCTCGAGCCCGTCGTGGCAGCGGTGCTGGCGGTGCTCGTGGTGGGGGAGCGCCTGGGGACCGGCGGATGGGCCGGGATCGTGCTGGTGGTGGCCGGGCTGTCCGTGCTGGCGCTGCCCGCGCGGCGGGCCGGCTGAGCGGCGCCGCCCGGCGCCCACGCGTCAGCCGTCCAGGATCTGGTCCCGCACCTTCCGCCGCAGGACCTTGCCGATCATCGAGCGCGGCAGGTCCTCGACCACGACGACCCGGCGTGGCACCTTGTACGCCGCCAGGTGCTCGCGCGACCAGGCCCGGAGCGCGGCCCCGTCGAACGTCGCGGGGTCCTTCGGCACGACCGCGGCGACGACCTGCTCGTTGCCGCCCTGCGTGATGCCGACGACCGCGACCTCCTTGACGCTGGGGTGCTTCAGCAGGGTGTCCTCGACCTCGGACGGCGACACGTTGAAGCCGCCGGTGATGATGAGTTCCTTGAGGCGGTCGACGATCCGGACGTACCCGTCGGCGTCGATGGCCACGATGTCGCCGGTGCGGAACCAGCCGTCGGGCGTGAAGACCTCGTCGGTGGCCTCGGCCTTGCCCCAGTAGCCGCGGAACACCTGCGGGCCACGGACCTGCAGTTCGCCGGGCTCGTCGATTCCGAGCACCTTCGTGTCGTCGTCGGGGTCGACCACGCGCGCCTCGGTGGAGGACAGCGGCAGGCCGATCGATCCGAGTCGACGCTCGGGGGAGACCGGGTTGGCCATCAGGACCGGGGAGCACTCGGACAGGCCGTAGCCCTCGACCAGGTAGCCGTCGGTCCGGGCCTCCCACGGTTCGACGATGTCCTGCGACAGCGGCATGGCACCGGAGATGCCGATCTCGATGCCCTTGAGCGACACCTTCGCCGAGTCGGCCGCGTGCTGCAGCCGGGCGTAGATCGGCGGCACGGCCGGCAGGAACGTCGGCGGGTGGCGCTTGATCGCCGTCAGGACCAGGGCGGGGTCGAACGCGGGGAAGAGCACGAGCCGCGAGGCCATGCTCATCGCGAAGGTCAGGCAGAGCGTCAGGCCGTAGGCGTGGAACATCGGCAGCACCGCGTACACGACGTTGTCGCCGCGGCGGATCTGCGGCACCCACGCCCGGGCCTGCGCGGCGTTCGCCAGCAGGTTCCGGTGGCTCAGCACCGCGCCCTTCGGCGTCCCGGTGGTGCCGGACGTGTACTGGATCAGCGCGACGTCGTCGGTCGCCGGTCGCGGGTGCCGCTTCGACAGCTTCCGGGTGTCGGCGAGGTCGTCCCACTTGACCGTGCCGCGCACCTTCGCCGTCAGCTTCGCGCGGGACTCGCGGGCCTTCGCGACCGGCAGCGCCAGGGCGAGCCGGGTGCTCCGGGGCATGGCCCGGGTGATGTCGACCGAGACGATCGCGTCGAGGTGCACGTCGGCCGGGAAGTCCTGCAGCGTCGCGACGGACTTGTCCCACGCGATGGCGACCTTGGCGCCGTGGTCCTCGAACTGGTGGCGGAGTTCCCGCGGCGTGTACAGCGGGTTGTGCTCGACCACGATCGCGCCGAGCCGGAGCACCGCGTAGAACGCCACGATGTGCTGCGGGCAGTTCGGCAGGACGATGGCGACGCGGTCACCCGCGCCCACGCCGAGCTTCCGCAGGCCGTTCGCCGCGCGGAGGATCTGCTCCTCGAGGTCGGCGTAGCTCGTGGTGCGCTTGAAGAACTCGAGGGCGACCTGCCTGGGGAACTTCCGGGCCGACTGCTCGACCAGGTCGTACAGGGAACCACTCTGTTCCTCGATGTCGTGCGGGACCCCCGGGGCGTACGAGGCAAGCCAGGGACGAGGCGTGTCGATGCTCACCCGACCCAACCTAGTGGGCCACCCCCGTGCACGCTGGGAGGGCCACTTTGCGCGATGGCACCCCCGCGCCCAGGTGACGGACGGAACATGACGACATGTCCACTGTCTCCGATGTCTTCCGGTCCCGCCTCAACCAGACGTTCACGGGTGGTTCGACCGGCACGGAAGCCTGGATGGACGACCTCGAACACGGCACCGACGCGGGCTTCTTCGGTCCGGGCTCCGCCACGTGGGCGGTGCACGGCGGGAGCCACGGCATCGTCGCCGGCGTGCGAGCACTGCTCGTCCAGGCGCTGCACCCCGGCGCGCTCGCCGGCGTCGCCGACCACTCCCGGTACCGCGAGGACCCGTTCGGTCGCCTGGCGGGCACCAGCCGGTGGATCGCGACGGTCACGTACGGCGACCGGCAGACCGCCCGCAGCGGCAGCGACTGGGTGCTCCGGCTGCACGAGCGGGTCCGTGGGCAGTACGTCGACGCGCACGGCACCACCCGTCCCTACGCGGCCAACGACCCGGACCTGGCACGCTGGGTGCACCTCGCCTTCACCGACGCGTTCCTCCGCGCCGCCCAGCGCTGGGGCGGCCCGATCCCCGGAGGCGCGGACGCCTACGTGCGCGAGTGGGCCGAGGCCGGGCGGCTCATGCGCATCGTCGACCCGCCCGAGTCCGAGGCGGAGCTCCGTGCCCAGATGAACGGGTACCTCGACCGCGGCGAACTCCTGGTGGACTCGCGCACCCGAGACGTCGTCCGGTTCATCAAGGACCCGCCGCTGTCCCGCCTGCTGCGACCCGGCTACCGCGCCGTGTTCCAGGGAGCGGTGTCCACGCTCGACCCGCGGCACCGCTCGCTCCTCGGCCTCCGTGCGCCGATCGTCGGCCCGGTGGAGCTGCCGGTGGTCCGCACCACGAAGCTCGTGCTCGACGGGATCGGTGCGGTGCTCGACGACCAGACCGGTTCCGAACGAGCCGCGCGGCGGCGCATCGCACGCCTGCAGCGCGCTGACGGCAGCGCGGTCGCCTGACCACGGCCGTCACCGCGACCACCTGACGGACGGGAGGCACGGTGCCAGCTGGCACCGTGCCTCCCGTCCGCTCGTGGGGGCGTCAGAAACCCGACGGCACCCGGGGCGTGTACGCGGACTCGAGTCGCGTGACCTCGTCGTCGGTGAGCGTCAGCGACGCTGCGGCCACCGCGTCGTCGATGTGGTGTTCCTTCGTCGCGCCGACGATGGGCGCGGAGACCGCGGGCTTGCCGGCGACCCAGGCCAGGGCGACCTGTGCCATCGGGACGCCGCGCTCCGTGGCGACGGCCTCGACCGCGTCGACGATCGCGCGGTTGGCGTCCTCGTCCTGCTTGTAGAGGGTCTTGCCGAACTCGTCGGTCTGCGCGCGCGAGCCCGAACCGGAGGCGTCCCAGGGGCGGGTGACGCGGCCGCGGGCCAGGGGGCTCCACGGGATCACGCCGACGCCGGTGTGCTCGCAGAAGGGGAGCATCTCGCGCTCCTCCTCGCGTTCGAGCAGGTTGTACTGGTCCTGCATGCTCACGAACTTCGTCCAGCCGTGGCGTTCCGCGGTGTGCTGCATCTCGGCGAACTGCCACGTCCACATGCTGCTCGCGCCGATGTAGCGCGCCTTGCCGGCCTTCACGACGTCGTGGAGGGCCTCCATGGTCTCCTCGATCGGCGTCACCGGGTCGAAGCGGTGGATCTGGTACAGGTCGACGTAGTCCGTGCCGAGCCGGGTCAGGGAAGCGTCGATCTCGTGCATGATCGCCGCGCGGGACAGCCCGGCACCGTTCCGGCCGGGACGCATCCGGTTGAAGACCTTCGTGAAGACCTGGACGTCCTCGCGCGGAGCCAGCTCGGCGAGGAGCGTGCCGGTGATCTCCTCGCTGCTGCCGTCCGAGTAGACGTTCGCGGTGTCGAAGGTCGTGATGCCGGCCTCGAACGCGCGGCGGACGAACGGGCGGGCCTCGTCGATGCCGACGCTCCAGGCGTGCGAGCCCCGGTCCGGGTCGCCGTACGACATCATGCCGAGGACGACGCTGCTGATCTCGAGCCCCGAGTTGCCGAGGCGTTTCGTGTCGGTGGTCATGCCGTCACTCTGGCATCGCGGCCTGTGACCGCGAGCAGACGGACCTGGAGCGGGGAGTCCTCGGTGACGTCGACCGGGGGTGCGTACAGACCGGTGGCGGCGAGGTCCTCGATCTGCGGCTCGAAGTACTCCCACACGGCGCGGACGAGCTCGTCGGGCAGGGACTCCTCGGTGCCGGTCGCCCGGGCGAGGTCCCACGTGTGGATCGTGATGTCGCTCGTCTGCTCGGTGAGGTACTGCGCGGCGGGCACGACGTCGGTGCTGAGGTGCACGGGGGTGTCCTGCGGGGCGTTCCGCCAGGCGTCGGTGGCCGCGGTGGCGAACCGGTGCCACTCGGCCACCAGGTCGTCGCCGATCGGCTCGAGGTCGGCCTGGGCCTGGGCGTAGTCGCACCCGGTCAGGAGCTTCGGGATCCAGCGCTGCTCGTCGACGACGTGGGCGACGAGGTCGCGGGTGGTCCACTCGGAGTCGGGGGTCGGGGCGTCCCAGTCGGTGACGGCGGCGACGCGGCGGCCGAACTCGGCTGCCGCGAGGGCCTGCATCGCGATCCAGTCGGTGGCCATGGTGGTGCTCCTGTTCGTCGTGCGGGCGTGTGCGCTTGGTGCAACTCGGGGTCCGGAGTGTGGATTCCCCTCGCTCTTGTCGTACGCGCCAACGTTACGCGGGGGCGGCGCTCGGCCCTCGCTCGTCCGCTCGCTCCCGCTGGTGCCCTTGCTCTGTCTCTGCCTCTGCCTCTGCCTCGCGCTTGGTGCCCCTCCGCGCGCCCCTGTGCGCGAGCCCCTGTGCGCGAGCGGGCGAAATGCCGCACTTCGTCGCCGCCGTGTTCCGGGCATTCCGCCCGTTCGGCCGCGCCTCCGATCTCCGCCGGGGTCGCTCGTACCCGGCGCTCGGGTCCTTGCGCGAGCGGGCGAAATGTCAGGCGCGCCACGGGGGCCGGCATGGTGTTTCGTCCGCTCGCGGGCGTGGGCGTGGACGTGGGCGTTGGCGTGGGCGTGGATGTGGGCGTGATTGCTGGGATCGGCCTCGACTTCGGCCCCGGCATCGGCGAGCGGGTGGAATGCCCGACGAGCCAGGACGAAGCTCCGGGGTATTTCGCCCGCTCGTGGTCGGGGGACCGGCGCGGGCAACGAAGAACGCCCCGACTCCGTGCGGAGTCGGGGCGTTCTTCTCGGGTTCGGGGAGTGACGCTCGGTGCCCTCAGTCGGGCGTTGCGTCAGAGGCGGCTCAGGCCGCCTGGAGGACGAACTGGACGTCGAGGTTGATCGTGACGTCGTTGCCCAGGGTGAAGCCGCCGGCCTCGAGCGCCGCGTTCCAGTTCACACCGAACTCGGTGCGGTCGATCTTCGTGGTCGCCTCGGCGCCGAACTTGACCTGGCCGTAGCCGTCCGTGGTGAAGCCGCCGAGCTCGGCCTTCAGGACGACCGGCTTGGTGACGCCGCGCAGGGTCAGGTCACCCGCGATGTGCAGGTCGTCGCCCTTCGCCTCGATGCTCGTGGAACGGAAGGTCAGCTGCGGGTGCTCTTCGGTGAGGAAGAAGTCGCTCGTCTTGAGGTGCTGGTCGCGCTGCTCCTGGCCGGTGTTGATCGACGCGACGTCGATGTTGGCCTCGACGGTCGACTCGAGCGGGTTCTCGGCGGTGACGACGGTGGCGTCGAACGTCTCGAACTTGCCCTTGACCTTGCTGATGGCGAGGTGGCGGACCGAGAAGGTGACCTCGGAGTGGGTGGGGTCGATCTTCCAGGTGCCGGTCTTGTAGCCGGGAACGGTATCAGCGGTGAGCGTCATGGTGGTCCTTCTTCCGAACGAGAGTCTGCGGTGCGACGCGTTCCATGCGCCTGCATCGAGTTGATACTACGACAGTGTGCACCGTTTTGGTTGAAGCGTCAACCATTGTTCACCCAAGTGTCGCAAACCGCGTGTCGTGAGCGCCTCTGGCACCGACCTCGAGCAGCCGCCTGACGCGGTGCACGAAACGCTCGACCCCGTGACCGAGGTCGTCTGCTGTTGCTCTGACGAGCCACCAGTCGACGTCCTTCAGATGCTCGCCGCGCGTGAGGTCCTTTCGGAAGCTGGCTGGATCGGTGCGGTGCAGATCGCTCTCGTACTCGATCGCGACCCTGGCATCGGGGTAGGCGAGGTCCACACATGCGATCCACTGCCCGTCGACGACGACATCGAGGTTGAGCGCCGGTTCCGGGAGTCCGCGGCGGATGAGTGCCAGCCGTGTCCGGGTCTCTCCGGGGGACCGAGATCCCCTCCGGATCTCATCGAGCGCGAGGCGGAGCTTCACGATCCCGCGGATGCCACGTCGTCGTCGGACGGCCTGCGCGAGTTCATCGAGCGTCGTCCAGCCGAGCCACCCCACGAGTGCATCGCCCGCGACGATGAGTTCGTCGAGCGTCAGCATCGAGCCCAGCGCGACGAACGTGTCGGCCGGAGTGGTCAGTGGCACTCCTCGTGCGATCGTCGCGCGGACTGATCCGTACCGAGCCCGGTGGCCGACCGTGCCGCGAACCCGGAGCGCTTGATCGGTCCCGATCGTCGTGACGTGCAACCGCTGGTCGCGTTCGAGACGTCTGGGCAGCGGGACGCCGATGATCTCTGCGGCGGTGACGTGGCTGAACACCTGATCGGGGCGGAGCCGAGGAGCGAGCGCTCTCGCACGTTCATCCACGGACACCGGTGGGAACGCTGATCGGATGCCGTGGAACGGTCGGATGAGATCGCGAGCGTCGAGTCGGCCACGCGAAACGCCTCGGTGCAGCGCATCGCGTACTCGGAACGAAGCGTCGCGGAGTGCCATCGGGAGTCGCCGTCTTGCGGTCATCTCCACAGCGTGACGGCGAGCCGGTCTTGCGGACGTGAGTCGGGCCTCCTTTGTGGATGGCTGGCCCGCTTTCACCGCTGTGGAGGGATGGTTGCTTCCGCCAGCGGGCGAAACACCGTGCCGGCTGCCTGGCTGCACGGCGGTGTTTCGCCCGTTCGCGCGGCCCGCTCACCGACAGCTCTGGACCCGCTGTTCCGGACCCGCTGCACGGAAGCCGATGCCGGGGTCGCCCGAGTCGAGCAGGCGAGCGGGCGAGCAGGCGAGCGGGCGACATGTCCGGGTGTGCCGTCGGCGGCACTCTGGCATTTCGCCCGCTCGCGCGCCCAGCCCCGCGCCCCCGCCCACCCCGGCCCCGACAGGCACTCGCGGGACCCCTCACGTGCGCGCTCACTCCAGTAGCGTCGGGACCATGGAATTCAGGTACCTGGGCAACTCCGGGCTCAAGATCTCCGAGATCACCTACGGCAACTGGCTGACGCACGGCTCGCAGGTCGAGAACGACGTCGCCACCCAGTGCGTGCGGGCAGCGCTCGACGCCGGCATCACCACGTTCGACACCGCGGACACGTACGCCAACACCGCCGCCGAGACCGTCCTCGGCGAGGCGCTCAAGGGCGAGCGGCGCCAGTCCCTCGAGGTCTTCACGAAGGTCTACTGGCCGACCGGCCCGAAGGGGCACAACGACGTCGGCCTCAGCCGCAAGCACATCATGGAGTCGATCAACGGCTCGCTCGAGCGACTGCAGACCGACTACGTCGACCTCTACCAGGCACACCGCTACGACTACGAGACCCCCCTCGAAGAGACGATGCAGGCCTTCGCCGACGTCGTCCGCCAGGGCAAGGCGCTCTACATCGGCGTCAGCGAGTGGTCCGCCGAGCAGATCCGCGCCGGTGCCGCACTCGCCAAGGAGCTCGGCTTCCAGCTCATCTCGAACCAGCCGCAGTACTCGATGCTGTGGCGCGTCATCGAGGGCGAGGTCGTCCCCGCCTCGAAGCAGCTCGGCCTGTCGCAGATCGTCTGGTCGCCCATCGCGCAGGGCGTCCTGACCGGCAAGTACAAGCCGGGTCAGCCCCTGCCGGAGGGCTCGCGAGCCACGGACGAGAAGGGTGGCGCGGACATGATCAAGCGGTTCATGCGCGACGAGGTCCTCGAAGCCGTGCAGCGCCTGCAGCCCGTCGCCGACCAGGCCGGCCTCACGCTGGCGCAGCTCGCGATCGCGTGGACCCTGCAGAACGAGAACGTGGCGAGCGCCATCGTCGGTGCCTCGCGTCCGCAGCAGGTCACCGACAACGTCAAGGCCGCCGGCGTCAAGCTCGACGCGGACGCCCTCGCGGCGATCGACGAGGCACTCGGCGACATCCCGGAACGGGACGCGTCCAAGAACGTGTCCCCGTCGTCGCGCCCCGCGTAGAGGCAACCGACCGACGGACGGGAGGCCCGGTGCCAGCTGGCACCGGGCCTCCCGTCCGTCGTGCCCGCCCCATGACCACCGCAGCTGACGGATCGTCAAGATGAACGGCATGTGTCGCGCATCTGGCAGGGGCCTGGCAAATCGCGTACCCCGCCCAAACCACCCGTCCGCGTCCCCCGAATCGGGGGCATGACCCGAACTCATACCCCCGTTCTGGTGTCACCCGACACCGGTGCGGTGCGGACCGTACGCCCTGGCTCGGTCCCGCGCCTGCTCGCCACCGCGAGGCAACTCGCGTCGTTCGGCACCATCGGTGCCGTCTGCTTCGTCATCGACCTGGGCGTCTACAACCTGCTCCGCGCCACCGTCATGTCGGACGGTCCCATCGCCGCGAAGATCGTGTCGGCCATCGTGGCGACCTCGATCGCGTGGATCGGCAACCGCTTCATCACCTTCCGCGCCCAGCGCCAGACCGGCCGCCGCGAGACCGTCCGCGAGGGGTTGCTCTTCGCTGCCACGAACCTCGTCGGCCTCGGCATCGCCGCTGCCTGCCTGTTCGTCTCGCACTACGTCCTCGGCTTCACGTCCACCCTCGCCGACAACGTCGCCGGCAACGGCGTCGGCCTCGTCCTCGGCACCGCGTTCCGGTTCGCCGCGTACAAGGCCCTCGTCTTCCGGTCCACCGACACACGTCCGAAGGGGTTCCCCGAATGACCATCTCAGCCGTGTTGCTGACGGCCGCAGGGCCGCTGCTCCAGCCCGACAACGACACCGGGACGACGGGGGACGTCCCGAACCGAGGAACCACGGACGTGCCGACGGGAGGCTCGGGGCAGCTCCCACAGGCCGCCTGGTCGCTGGGCGAGTGGCTCGGCTACTCGACCCTCATCGCCCTCTCCGTGCTGCTCACGATCATCGCGTTGACCACCCTCTGGTGGATGCTGCACGCCTGGCGCTCCCGGGACGCGCTGAAGTCCACCAGCTTCAGCCAGACCCCGCGTCCGGCGACGCACCGGTTCACGCTCCTGGTGCCCGGTCGGCACGAGCAGGACGTGATGGGGCAGACGCTCGACATGCTCGCGACCCAGGACCACCCCGACTTCGAGATCATCGCGATCGTCGGGGAGGACGACCCGGAGACCGACGCCGTCGTGCGTGCTGCGGCGGCTCGGCACCCCTCCCTGATCAAGGTCGTGGTGGACGACACCCTGCCGAAGAACAAGCCGAAGGCGATGAACCTGGCGCTCCAGCACGCGACGGGTGACATCGTCGGGGTGTTCGACGCCGAGGACGAGGTCTACCCGCGGCTGCTCTCCCTCGTCGACTCGCGGTTCCAGGAGACCGACGCCGACGTGGTGCAGGGCGGCGTCCAGCTGATGAACTTCACGTCGAGCTGGTGGTCGCTCCGGAACGTCCTGGAGTACTACTTCTGGTTCCGCTCGCGCCTGCACTTCCACGCCGGGTCCAAGTTCATCCCCCTCGGGGGCAACACCGTCTTCGTGACCCGCTCCCGCCTGGAGTGGTCGAACGGCTGGGATGCACACTGCCTCGCCGAGGACTGCGAACTCGGCGTGCGGCTCTCCGCCGACGGCGCGAAGGTCGTCGTCGCCTACAGCCCCGAGGCCGTCACCCGCGAGGAGACCCCGCCGACCTTCGCCTCGCTGCTCAAACAGCGCACGCGGTGGAACCAGGGCTTCCTGCAGGTGCTGGGCAAGGGGGAGTGGAAGAAGCTGCCGTCCTTCCGGCAGCGGTTCTTCGCCCGCTACATGCTCACGATGCCGTTCATCCAGGCGGCCACCGGGCTGCTCATCCCGCTGAGCGTCCTGATGATCCTGTTCGTCAAGGTGCCGACGGCGATCGCCCTCGTGTCGTTCGTGCCGGTGGCGCCGACGCTCATGCTGCTCGCCGTCGAGATCGTCGGGCTGAACGAGTTCGGTCGTCTGTACGGCGAGAAGGTCCGGTTCCGCGACTACGTGCGGCTCGTGCTCGGCCTGGTGCCGTACCAGGTGTTCCTCGCCGCCGCGGCGGTCCGGGCAGTCGTCCGGCACGCCAAGGGCCAGAACGGGTGGGAGAAGACCGAGCACACCGGCCAGCACCGCACCGGACAGGTGGTCGGCTTCGCCTCGGACCTGGACGGATCGGGCGCAGCGTCGTCCGCCGGCGCCGGATCGGGCGCAGCGTCGTCCGCGGATGCCGCGTCGTCCGATCGTGCGTTCGCCGGCACCACCACGGGAGGCACCCGATGACCGCCAGCATCACCGACACCACGGGCATCCCGATCCGTGGTGGCACCACCGCGCACCGGGCCGGCGTCGGGGCGTGGTTCCGCCGGCACGCGGCCAGCCTGACGTGGTTGCTGCCCGTCGTCGCGGTGACCGTGCTCGTCCAGGCCTGGAACATGTCGGGCACACCGCAGCGCATCGACGACGAGGGGACCTACACCGCACAGGCGTGGGCGATCACGAACCTCGGCGAGCTCACCCACTACACGTACTGGTACGACCACCCGCCGCTCGGATGGATCCAGATCGCCGGGTACACCGGGTTGACCGGGGCGTTCGCGCGCTACCCCTTCGCGGTGGAGGCCGGGCGCGAGGCCATGGTGTTCTTCTCCGCCGTCTCGAGCATCCTGCTGTTCGTCCTGGCCCGACGTCTCGGTGCCGGACGGATCACGGCGGCCGCGGCCGGACTCGTCTTCGCGCTGTCACCGCTCGCGCTGCAGTACCACCGCACCGTGTACATCGACAACGTCGCGACGCCCTGGCTGCTCGCCGCGTTCGTCCTCGTGCTGAGCCGTCGCCAGCAGCTCGCCGGGTTCGCCGGTGCCGCTGCCTGCCTCGGCATCGCCGTGCTGTCCAAGGAGACCTACCTGCTCGCACTGCCGTTCCTGATCTGGATGGCCGTGCGTCGCGCCGACAAGAGCACCCGCCGGTACACGCTCAGCGTCGCCGGGGCCGTGCTCGTGCTGATCGGCGGCGGGTACCTGCTGCTCGCCGCGGTGAAGGGCGAACTCGTGCCGGGCAACGGGCGAGTCAGCCTGTGGGAGGGCGTCACCTACCAGCTCGGGTCGCGGACCGCTTCCGGATCCGTGTTCGACGGGGGCAGCCTGGCGAACGAGGCGGCCGCGCAGTGGTGGGCACTCGACCCGGTGTTCATCGTGCTCGGCTCGCTCGCGGCCGTCGTCGGGCTGTTCCTGCGACGGGTCCGACCGATCGCCGCGATGCTCGTGTTCCTGCTCGCGGTGATGTTCCGGCCGAACGGGTACCTGCCGGTGCCCTACGTCATCATGCTCATCCCGTTCGCAGCGCTCCTCGTCGCGTACACCGTCGAGCGTGCCGTCCTGACGATCGCCGGCCGGGTCCACACGCGGGGGCGGTTCGGCCCGAGGGTGCGGCGCGGCCTCGGCATCACCTGGGCCGTCGTCACGGCTGCGGCCCTCGTCGTCGCGGTGCCGCTGTGGGGGACACAGCTGCGGGGCTTCCTGCTGGGCAATCTCGACCTGCCCATGCAGCAGGCCGAGCAGTGGGTGGGCGACAACGTGCCGAAGTCCTCGCGTCTGCTGGTCGACGACGCCATGTGGGTCGACCTCGTGGACGACGGCTTCGCCCGGAACAACGTCGTCTGGTACTACAAGCTCGACACCGACGGAGCAGTGGAACGGCAGTCCCCGAACGGCTGGAAGGACTCGGACTACGTCATCACGACGGACTCCATGCGCACCGGCGGCAACTCGTCCACCGACGTGCGGCAGGCGATCGAGAACTCCACGGCCGTCGCGACCTTCGGCACCGGTGACCAGCAGGTCGAGGTCCGCCGGATCCATGCCGAGGGAGCCAGCGCCGCCGAGACGGCGATCACCCGGGCCACCGACGTCCGGAAGACCCTGGGAACCGAGCTCGCGTCGAACCCGGCCCTGCGTGCGGACGACGGCACGAAGTCGCAGTTCCGTGCCGGACAGGTCGACTCGCGGGCGATGATCGCGCTCGGGCAGGTGCTCGCCGACCAGGACGTGCGGGTCGACCGGTTCACCCCGCGCACCGGGGAGACCGGCCAGCCGTTCCGCACCGTCGTCCTGCACACGAGCGACGACGCGTCGGCAGCACGGGTCGCTCGGACCTTCGACGCCATGTCCCAGGCGTTCCGGCCGGACTCGGTCGAGCGTGAGGGAGCACGGCTCACGGTGACGTACACCCCGGCCGACCCGACGACGACCGCGACGAGCGCCTCGTGACCCCCGATCGCTCGGCCGCGCCGGGGCTGGAGCTGGTGCTGTTGCTGCTGCTGGGCGAGCGGGCGAAATGCCCGGAGGGCTCCGGCACTCACCCCGGCATTCCGCCCGCTCGCCGGATCGGCCGCGGAACCGCTCCCCGCGAACGCATCGCGGCGGAACGCCCGCTGGACGAGCGGGCGAAATGCCCGGGGGACTCCGGCGCACACCCTGGCATTTCGCCCGCTCGCGCGGCGGCCCGGATGACAACCCCACGAACCACACCTCGACACGACGACCGCACGCCCACCGCACCTCGACCCGAAGGAGCACCATCATGACCGCACACACCACGAACCGCCGCCGCACCGTCGTCATCGGAGCGCTCGCCGCCACACTCGTCGCCGCGACCGTCGGGCTCGCCGCCCCCCAGACCGCTTCCGCCGCGACCGCCGACCAGGGCTGGCTCCGCGTCGGACACCTGTCGCCGGACACGAAGGGCGTCGACGTCGAACTGTCCAGCCTCGCCGGGGGGAAGACCGTCTTCGAACTCGACGACGTCACCTACGGCCAGGTCAGCCCGTACGAGAAGCTGCCGGTCGGCACCTACGTCCTGTCGATGCGCGCCGCTGACGCGCCGGGTTCCACCCCGGTCATCTCCACCGACGTCACCGTGCAGAAGGGCGACGCCAGCACCGTCGTCGCCTACGGCAAGAACGACGGGCTGAAGACGACCGCGTTCACCGACGACCTGCAGCAGCCCGGCGACGGCAAGGCGAAGCTCCGGCTCGTGCAGGCCGCCACCACCGCGAAGCGCGTCGACGTGCAGACCTCCGACGGCACCCCGATCGCCGAGGACGCCACCTTCGGCACCGCCACCAAGTACGCAACGGTCGACGCCGGCAAGTGGTCGCTCGACGTCTCCGGCAGCGGCCAGCGGGGCACCGCGAAGGTCGACCTCGCCGGCAACACCGTCTCGACCCTGTTCGTCCTCGACGACAGCAAGGGCAACCTGACGGTCGTGCCCGTGACGGACGCCGCCGCGACCGCCGCCACCCCGTCCGGCGGGGTGCAGACCGGCGGTGGCGGCACAGCCGCTGACCGTCCGGTGACCGAGACGGTCCACGCGGCCGTCGCGATGCTCCGCTCGCTGTTCCGCTGACGCCCCGGACTGGAGGCACGGATCACGTGCGCTGCACGGCCCACGTGATCCGTGCCTCCTCTTCGACCCCCCCCCCACCATCCCCGGAGAGGCAGGCCAGCATGACCCGCAGGACCTGGATACCGGTCGCCGCCGCGGCGGCCGTCATCGTCGCCATCGTCGTCGCGATCGTCGCGGTCCGCCCCTGGTCGTCGAGCACCACGACCGCCGCTCGCGGCACGGCGACCCCGACCTCGACCACCGCGCCCGACGCGGCGCGCTCGCCGCAGCAGCTGCGGTCGGCGTTCCTGGACCGCTACGTCGAGGACGGTCGCGTCGTCCGCACCGACCAGGGTGGTGACACCGTCAGCGAGGGGCAGGCGTACGGCTTGCTCATCGCCTACGCGAACGACGACCGTGCGCGCTTCGACGCGATCTGGGAGTGGACGAGGGACCACCTGCTCACCGACGACGACCTGCTGGCGTGGCGGTGGACGTCCGACGGGGGCGTCGCCGACGAGCAGTCCGCGAGCGACGCCGACCTCGACGCCGCTCGGGCCCTCGTGCTCGCGGGGAAGGCCTGGGACGACGACCGGTACACCGCCGCGGGGAAGCGCATCGCGGCGGGGATCCTCCAGCACGAGACGGCCCGGACGGACCTCGGCACGATCCTGCTGCCCGGACCGTGGGCGGATCAGGAGCCCTACCGGTACAACGCCTCGTACGCCTCGCCCGTGGCCTTCTCGGTGCTGGCGGACGCCACCGGGGACGACCGCTGGAACGCGCTGAACCGGGGTTCGCGCGCCGTGACGGCCGCCGTGCTGGACGCCTCCGACCTGCCCAGCGACTGGTCCCAGGTCCACGCCGACGGATCGGTGGACCCGATGCCGCCCGTCGGTGGGGACGGGCGCGTGCTCTACGGGTACGACGCGATGCGGACGCCGCTCCGGTACGCCGAGGCGTGTTCGGCGCCCGACCGGGAGCTCGCGGCGGCCCTCGCGCCCACGCTCGGACGGACGACGCGGCTCGCCTCGCAGCTCGACCTCGGTGGCACCCCGGTGACGCAGGACACGAACGCGCTGGCCTACACCGCGCGGGCCGCTGCCGAGCAGGCCGCGGGTTCCTCCCGTGCGGCTGCCGACGACCTCGAGCGGGCCGCCCGGACGGCGGCGACCACACCGACTTACTACGGAGACGCCTGGCTGGCCATCGGTTCGACGATGCTGACCTCCGACGTGCTCGGGGGCTGTGCCAGCGACGTCGGAGCCGGCTCGTGAGCGGCCGTCGGAGCGCCGGGCGCGTCTCGGCCGTCCGGCGCCGAGGCGTGGTCATCGGTGCCGTGGTCGCCGCCGTCGTGGTGGTCGGGGGCGTGGCCGGGGTGGCGGTCGCGTCGACGGTGGGCGGCGGCGCGGGGGAGCGTGCCGCGTCGTCGGCGTCAGCGTCCCCGTCGCAGTCGTCCACGTCGCAGTCGTCTTCTTCGTCCTCGGGTTCCGGCACCGACGGGTTCCAGGATCCGGCCGCACCCGAGGCCCGCTCGACGGCCACACCGGTCAGCGTGTCGATCCCGGCCATCGGCGTGCGGTCCTCGCTCGAGGACCTGCACCGCGGCGCTGCCGGAGAACTCGACCCGCCCGTCGACTGGGACAGCGCGGGCTGGTTCAGCGACGGGATCGTCCCCGGCGAGGTCGGCCCCGCCGTCATCGCCGGTCACGTCGACAGTCCCACGAGCGCCGCGGTGTTCTTCCGACTCGACGAACTGGTCGCCGGCGACGAGGTCCACGTCCGGATGTCCGACGGCAGCACCCGCACCTTCACCGTGGACCGTTCCGAACGCGCCGCCAAGTCGGCGTTCCCGACGAGCGACGTCTACGGCCCCACCCCTACTCCGCAACTCCGACTCATCACCTGCGACGGCACGTTCGACACCGCCACCGGGCACTACACGGACAATCTGATCGTGTTCGCAGACCTCTCGTCGGATTGACCCACCAAGCCAGCGATACATTCGACTGCGAGCACGAGGAGCACCATGAGCGAGACCCTGGTCATCATCCCGACCTACGACGAAGCCGAGAACGTCCGGCCGATCGTCGAGCGCACGTTGGCCGCGACCGACGACTCCGTGCACGTGCTCGTCGTCGACGACAACTCACCGGACGGCACCGGCGACATCGCGGACGCCATCGCCCGCGAGACCGATCGGGTGCACGTCATGCACCGCACCGTCAAGGACGGCCTGGGGGGCGCGTACCTGTCGGGCTTCGCGTGGGGTCTGGAACACGGCTACGCCAAGCTCGTCGAGATGGACGCCGACGGCTCCCACCACCCCGAGTACCTGCCGTGGATGCTCGAGCTCGCGGACTCGAACGACCTGGTGCTCGGCTCCCGGTGGATCAAGGGCGGCAAGGTCGAGAACTGGCCCTGGTACCGCCTCCTGCTCTCGCGCGGTGGCAACCTGTACACGCGTTTCGCCCTGGGCATCGCGGTGCGCGACGCCACCGGCGGGTTCCGGGTCTTCACGTCGCGGGCGTTCGAGCGGATCGACCTCGCCGGTGTGGCGTCGAAGGGGTACTGCTTCCAGGTGGACCTGTGCTGGCGTGCACTCGAGGCGGGTCTGCGGGTCGTGGAGACGCCGATCACCTTCACCGAGCGGGAGTTCGGCGTCTCGAAGATGAGCGGCAACATCGTGCGCGAGAGCCTGGCGCTCGTGACGAAGTGGGGCATCGACCGCCGGATCCGCGAGACCCGGTCCCTGCTCAAGGACCACCGCAAGCTGCCCTCGGTGCGGAAGAACGCGCACGCGGTCTCCGACCACGCCGCCTGAGGCGGGAACACACGAACGCACGAACGGCGACGGACCCGGTGGGTTCGTCGCCGTTCGTGCGTGCGGAGTTCGTGCGTGCGGAGCTGCGGCTCGCGGTTGGCTCGCGCAGCACGCGGTCGGCTAGCGCAGCACGACCACGCCGCGGCCGCGGAACCGGACGACGCCGGCGTCCACCTCGGTCGCGCCGAAGCCGTAGAGCTCCTCGCCCACGGCGTCGGGCACCGGGACCTCGGCTGCGTCGTCGGCGAAGTTCACCACGACGTGCACCGGAGCCACATCGGGGCCGAGCAGCCCGCGGGTGAGCACCAGCCAACGCCGGTCCTCGCTGAAGCGGACGGCGTTCGCCTCGTAGCGGTGGTCGACGAACGCCTGGTCGGTGCGCCGCAGGGCGATGAGCACCCGGTAGGCACGCAGGATCGCCGCACCGCGCTCCGAGCTGACGTCGGCCCAGTCGAGCTTGGAGTTGGTGAACGTCGTCGGGTCCTGCGGGTCCGGCACCGCTGACTCGTCCCACCCGTGCTCGGCGAACTCGGCGATGCGCCCCTCGGCGGTGGCCTTGCCGAGCTCGGGCTCCGGGTGCGAGGTGAAGAACTGCCACGGTGTCGAGGCCGCGAACTCCTCGCCCATGAACAGCATCGGCGTGAACGGCCCGAGCAGCGTCAGGGCCGCGGCGATCACGAGCCCCTCGTCGTCGAGCGTCGCGGCGAGCCGGTCGCCGGCGGCGCGGTTGCCGATCTGGTCGTGGTTCTGGTTCGCGACGACCAGGGCCGTCGCGGGGGAGGTCCCGCGGTCGATCGGCCGGCCGTGCCGCTTGCCGCGGAACGACGACCAGGTGCCGTCGTGGAAGAAGCCGTCCTCGAGCACCTTCGCCAACGCCGACAGCGGAGCGAAGTCGGCGTAGTAGCCGTTCGTCTCGCCGGTGAGCGCCACGTGCACGGCGTGGTGGAAGTCGTCCGACCACTGCCCGGTGAGGCCGTACCCGGCGGCCTCGCGCGGGCGGAACATCACCGGATCGTTGAGGTCGGACTCCGCGATCAGCGACAGCGGACGCCCGATGAAGGACGAGTAGGCGTCGGTCTCGTCGGCCATCGAGGCCAGCACGTGCGGGCGGGTGGTGTCGCGGATCGCGTGCACGGCGTCGAGCCGGAGCCCGTCGACGTGGTGGTCGCGGAACCACATGCGCACGTTGTCGAGCACGTACCGGCGCACCTCGGGGTGCTCGACGTTCACCGAGTCACCCCAGGTGTTGCCGAGCCCGGCCAGCAGGTACGGGCCGTACAGCGGCAGGTAGTTGCCGCTCGGTCCGAGGTGGTTGTAGACGACGTCCTGGATGACCCCGAGCCCCAGCGCGTGCGCCGTGTCGACGAACCGGTCGTAGGCGTCCGGGCCGCCGTACGGGGCGTGCACGGAGAACCAGCCGACCCCGTCGTAGCCCCAGTTCCACTCGCCGTTGACGGCGTTGACGGGGAGCAGCTCGACGAACTCGACCCCGAGCTCGACCAGGTGGTCCAGCTTCTGGGCGGCGGCGTCGAGCGTGCCCTCGGGTGTGTAGGTGCCGACGTGCATCTCGTAGATCACGGCGCCGCGGGCCGGGCGTCCGGTCCACGACTCGTCGGTCCACGCGAACCGTGCGGGGTCGACGACCTCGGACGGGCCGTGCACGCCCTCGGGCTGGTAGCGGCTGCGCGGGTCCGGTCGGACCGCGTCGTCGTCGCCGATGCGGAACCCGTACCGTGCGCCGACGACCGGCATCACGGCGTCGGTGGACCACCAGTCGTCGTCGCCCTTGGTGAGCGGGTACTCGACGTCGTCGACGACGAGCCGGACCCGGTCCGGCTCGGGCGCCCAGACGGCGTAACGGTCAGGTGCGGTCATGCGTGACCCTCCAGGATGTCGATCTCGGCCTGCGCGTCGGTCTCGGTGGCGTCCGGCGTGCGGCCGGCGGCGGGCCGGGAGGCACCGCTCGCGTCGGACACGGCGGTCACCGCGTCGGCGTGGCCGGCTGCACCGACCGCGTCGGCGGGCACGAGGAGCGCGACCGGGTAGGTGGTGAGCAGGTCGGCCAGCGCGATCCCGCGGTCGGCGGGGACGCGTCGGCCGGTGAGCAGGTCGATGCGCTCGACGGGGACGGCGTGCACCAGGGTGTCGCCCCAACCGCCGACGCGGCCGAGGCCGATCGGCAGACGCGTCGCGATCGTCACGGCACCGCCGCGGTCGAACGCGATGACGTGGTCGGCCGCGCTGCCGGTGGCCTCGAGCTCCAGGTACCGGGTGAACAGCTCCGGGTGGTCCCGACGGATGCGCAGTGCGCGGGTCGTGACCAGGAGCTTCGCGGCACCGTCGATTCCGATGGTCGGCAGGTCCTCGGGGCCGTCGTCGTCCGGGCCGTCGAGCTCGGCGAGCACGTGACGCCGCTCGGCGTAGTCGACCGGACGACGGTTGTCGGGGTCGACGAGCGAGCGGTCCCAGAACTCGGTGCCCTGGTAGACGTCGGGAACACCCGGGGCGGTGAGCTGCACGAGCTTCTGGGCGAGGCCGTTCGACCACCCGGCGGCGTCGATCTGCTCGTCGAGGGCGTCGAGCACGGCGACCACGTCCGGGTCGTCGAACGCGGCGTCCACGATCGCGTGCATCTGCTGCTCGAACGCCTCGTCGGGCTCGGTCCAGGTGGTGCTGTCACCGGCTTCGCGGGAGGCCTTCTCGGCGTACGCGTGCAGACGCTCACGGCTCGCGGGCCGGGCGCCGACGATCGCCTGCCAGAGCAGGTCGGCGAACACGCGGTCCTGCAACGGCACGAGCGACTGCAGACGCTCGAGGGTGGCGGCCCACTCGTCGCCGAGCTCGGCCAGCACGGCGATGCGGGCGCGGGTGTCCTCGCTGCGCTTCGTGTCGTGCGTGGTGAGCGTCGTCATGGTGTGCGGCCAGCTGCCGAGCCGTTCGCGCTGGGCCTGGTGGAAGTCCGCGACTGAGACCGCGAAGACGCTCGGGTCGCCGCCGACCTCGCTCAGGGACGACAGGCGCGAGGTGCGGTAGAACGCCGTGTCCTCGACGCCCTTCGCCATCACCATGCCGCTGGTCTGCTGCAGTCGGACCGCTGCCGCGTTCGTCGGGTCGACGAGTGCCGGTGCGATCCGGTCGATGACGTCGTCGAGGTCCGGGCGGGCCTCGGCGGCGCGCTCGAGCGCGGTGATGAGGTGGTGGGCGCCCTCGGGCAGGTACGTGCGGTACACGTCGAACGAGGCCACGATCTCGGCGACCGCGTCGACGACCCGCTCGTGCGTGATCGTCTCCGTCACGGCGCTCGGTGCGAGCAGGCGTGCGAGCCGCTCGACCTCGCTGCCGAGGATGCCGTCCGCGATGCCCCGTCGGGTGTCGTGCGTGAGCTGCTGCCAGTCGGTCGGTTCGGCGCCCGACGCCGCGGTCAGCGCCTGCTCGCCCGCGGGGTCGACGAACACGCGGTCGAGCACCCCGAGGGCGTCGTACCCGGTGGTGCCGTCGACCGGCCACGAACTCGGCAGCTGCTCGCCCGGCTCGAGGATCTTCTCGACGAGGGTGTAGGCCCCGCCGGTCAGCTCCGCCAGGTCCTGCAGGTAGCCCGCCGGGTCGTACAGACCGTCCGGGTGGTCGATGCGCAGGCCGTCGACGAGTCCGTCGCGGAACCAGCCGCCGATGACCCCGTGCGAGGCCGCGAAGACCTCGGGCTCCTCGACGCGGATCGCCGCGAGGGTGTTCACCGCGAAGAACCGGCGGTAGTTCAGGTCGTGGTCGGCGCGCTTCCAGTGCACGAACGCGTAGTGCTGGCGGTCGTGCACGGTCTCGACGGTGTCGCCGTCGTGCACCGTTCCGGGGGCGGTCGGGTACGCGGTCTCGCCGACGCGGAGCACCGGACGCTCGGCGTCGGACGTGTCGAGCGTGACGGCGTCGAGCAGCCGGTCGTCGAGCACGGGGACGCGGAGCTTGCCGTCGCCGGCTTCCCAGTCCACGTCGAAGGCCCAGGCCACGGGGGAGCCCTGCCCGAGTTCGAGCAGGGACCACCACCACGGGTTCGACTCGGGGGTCGCGACGCCGACGTGGTTCGGCACCACGTCGACGATGACCCCGAGGCCGACGGCGTGCGCGGCCTCGGCCAACGCCCGCATCGCCTGGTCGCCACCACGGTCGGTGTCGACCCGCGTGTGGTCGACCACGTCGTAGCCGTGGTTCGACCCGGACTCGGCCTGCAGCACCGGCGACAGGTACAGCCAGTCGGCGCCGAGGTCGTGCACGTAGTCGACCAGGTCGCGTGCGGCATCGAGGTCGAAGTCGGCCGAGACCTGCAGCCGGTAGGTCGACGCGGGGACGCGGTTCGCTGCGCCGGGCGTTCCGGCGGTCATCGGGCGGTTCCGCTCGGTGCGGTGGAACCGGCCGGGTTCACCGGTGTGACGGCGTCCTGCGGGGCGTCCGGTGCGGGGGCGCCGTCCTGCTCGGCGTCGACCGGGGTGCTGGTGACCTCGTGGTCGGGTTCGGCACGCAGCACGATCATCGACCGGGCGGGGACGTCGAGCGGGGTACCCGCGTCGAGCACCTCGTCGCGGGCGCCGGGGTCGGCGGTGTCGATCCGGACGGTCCAGCCGGGGGAGTACTCCTCGGGTGGGAGCGTGAAGGTCACGACGTCGTCGTGGGCGTTGAAGTACGTGATGAAGCCGACGTCGGTGACGCGCTCACCACGGGCGTCGCGTCCGCGGATGCCCTCGCCGTTCAGGTACATGCCGACGCTCTTGCCGAAGCCGGAGTCCCAGTCCTCGGGGTCCATCGCGTCGCCCGAGGGGGTCAGCCACACCACGTCGGGCAGCGGCTCGCCCTCGCCACGTCGGACCGGACGGCCGTTGAAGTACCGGGTCCGGCGGAACGTGGGGTGGTCGTGCCGCAGCTTCACCACGTCGGCGGTGAACTGGATGAGGTCCTCGTCCGCGCTGTCCCAGTCGATCCAGCTGAGCTCGGAGTCCTGCGCGTAGACGTTGTTGTTGCCGGACTGCGACCGGCCGAGCTCGTCGCCGTGCGCGATCATCGGCACACCCTGGCTCAGGAGCAGGGTCGCCAGGAAGTTCCGGCGACGCTGCAGCCGCAGGGCGTTCACGGCCTCGTCGTCGGTCGGGCCCTCGGCTCCGGAGTTCCACGACCGGTTGTGGCTCTCGCCGTCGTTGTTGTCCTCGCCGTTGGCCTCGTTGTGCTTCTCGTTGTAGGCCACCAGGTCGTACAGCGTGAAGCCGTCGTGCGCGGTGATGAAGTTGATGCTCGCCTTGGGCGTGCGGCCGTCGTGCTCGTACAGGTCGGCCGAGCCGGAGATCCGCGAGGCGAACTCACCGAGCGTCGACGACTCACCGCGCCAGAAGTCACGGACGGTGTCGCGGTACTTGCCGTTCCACTCGGACCACTGGGGCGGGAAGTTGCCGACCTGGTAGCCACCGGGGCCGACGTCCCACGGCTCGGCGATGAGCTTGACCTGCGACACGATCGGGTCCTGCTGCACCAGCTCGAAGAAGGCCGACAGCCGGTCGACCTCGTAGAACTCGCGGGCCAGTGCCGAGGCGAGGTCGAAGCGGAACCCGTCGACGTGCATCTCGGTCACCCAGTAGCGGAGCGAGTCGAGGATGAGCTGCAGCGAGTGCGGGTGCCCGACGTTGAGCGAGTTCCCCGTGCCCGTGTAGTCCATGTAGAACTTCTTGTCGTCGTCGACCAGGCGGTAGTAGGCCGCGTTGTCGATGCCGCGGAACGACAGCGTCGGGCCGAGGTGGTTGCCCTCGGCGGTGTGGTTGTAGACGACGTCGAGGACGACCTCGATGCCGGCGCGGTGCAGCTCGCGCACCATCGTCTTGAACTCCTGGACCTGCTGGCCCTGGTCGCCCGACGACGAGTACGCCGAGTGCGGCGCGAAGAAGCCGATGGTGTTGTAGCCCCAGTAGTTCGACAGCCCCTTGTCCTGCAGGGTCGAGTCGTTCACGAACTGGTGCACCGGCATGAGCTCGAGCGTGGTGATGCCGAGGCGCTGCAGGTGCTCGATGACCGCCGGGTGGGCGACGCCGGCGTAGGTGCCGCGCTGCTCTTCCGGCACGTCCGGGTGGGTCTCGGTGAGCCCCTTGACGTGTGCTTCGTAGATGACGGTCTCGCCGTACGGCGTGCGCGGCGGACGGTCCCCCTGCCAGTCGAAGAAGGGGTTGATCACGACGCCCTTCATCATGTGCGACGCGGAGTCCTCGTCGTTGGTCGAGTCCGGGTCGCCGAACGTGTACGAGAAGAGCGACTGGTCCCAGTCGATCTCGCCGCTGGTCGCCTTGGCGTACGGGTCGAGCAGGAGCTTCGACGGGTTGCAGCGCGCGCCGGAGTCCGGGTCGTACGGACCGTGCACGCGGAAGCCGTACTGCTGCCCGGGGCCGATGTTGGGGAGGTACGCGTGCCAGACGTAGGCGTCCACCTCGAGCAGGCGGACGCATTCTTCGTTGCCGTCGGAATCGAACAGACACAGTTCGACGCGCTCGGCGACCTCGGAGAACAGCGCGAAGTTCGTGCCGCTCCCGTCGTAGGTCGCCCCGAGCGGGTACGGGTTTCCGGGCCAGGTGTGCAAACGGTCCTCCAGGTGTGGGTGCGGCCAACATATCGGCGGCGCTCGTCCGCGTCCGCAGACAAGGCCCAGCTGTGGATGCGTGATGCGCCCCGCGGCCTGTGGAGGAACGGACGAGTAGCGTCGCGCGCATGGCCAACATCGTCTCGAAGATCGCAGACCAGGTCCGCCCGCTCGGGGTCTCCACGAACTACGGAGAACCCGTCGAGGTCGGCGACCAGACCCTCATCCCCGTGTCCGTCAGCTGGTTCGGCTTCGGAGGCGGCGGGGACGACGAGAACGGTGGCGGCGGTGGCGGTGGCCTGTCGGCCCCCGTCGGCGCCTACGTCCGCCGGCCGGGCAAGGACCTCGTGTTCGAGCCGAACCCGATCTCGCTGATCGTCGTCGGCATCCCCTTCGTGTGGGTGGCCGGGCGTGTCCTCCGCAAGCTGGTGCGCGCGCTCAAGAAGTGACCACCTGACGCAACGGGAGGCCCGTGGCGACGCCGCCACGGGCCTCCCGTCCGTCACGCGGTCGCGACCGCGTCTAGACTGCTGGCACACACACGGGAGTCCGGGACCGCCGGGCTGAGAGGGAGCGATCGGCGCTCCGACCGTCGAACCTGATCCGGATCATGCCGGCGCAGGGAGGAGTCAGCAGCATGCCTTCAGGCACGTCCACAACCGTCACCACCGCTCCGCGGCGATCGCTGCGTTGGCGGGTCGTCGACATCGTCGTCGCGAGTGTCCTCGCGGTGGCCCTCGGAGTCGTCTTCCGGCTCTGGGAGTTCGGCTACGAGCCCATCAGCGCCGTCATGGACCTCGTGCTCCCCGGCACGAAGGCCCTGTTCGGCGGGGTCTGGCTGCTCGCCGGTCCGATCGTCGCGATCGTCGTCCGCAAGCCCGGCGCCGCGCTCTACGGCGAGATGGTCGCCGCCTCGGTCGAGGCGTTGTTCGGCACCCAGTGGGGATGGCTCACGCTCGAGGCCGGACTCGTCCAGGGTCTCGGCGCCGAGATCGTCCTCGCGCTGTTCCTGTACCGCGTCTACCGCCTGCCGGTCGTCGTGCTCGCCGGTGCCGCGGCCGGACTCGCGCTCGGCATCAACGACACCGTCCTCTGGTACCCGGGGCTCGACGTCGCCTTCAAGGTCGTCTACGTGATCTGTGCGGTCATCTCCGGTGCCGTGATCGCGGGGGCGGGCTCGTGGCTGATCGTCCGGGCTCTCGCCCGCACCGGGGTGCTGTCGTCCTTCGCGGCCGGCCGTGAGCACAGCCGCCGCGAGCCCCGCGCCCTGGTGTGACCGTGCGCGCTCCGTCGGCGACGTCCCCTTCCACCGGCGGCGACGCCGGCGCAGGTGCCGGCGTCCGCGGGGCGCGCATCGTGTTCCGCGGCTGGGGCTGGCGGTACCCGGAGCGAGACGCCTGGGCCGTCCGTGACGTCGACCTGACCGTCGAGCCGGGGGAGCGGGTCGCCGTCGTCGGGCCGTCCGGTGCCGGCAAGTCGACGCTCCTGCGAGCGGTGGCCGGCGTGCTGCCCGACGAGCCCGACGCCACCGACGACACCGCTGCTTCGGTGCAGGGGACACTCCTTGTCGACCAGGCCGACCCCCGCGCGGTCCGCGGGCGTGTCGGTCTCGTCATGCAGGACCCCGAGGCACACACCGTGATGTCCCGCGTCGGCGACGACGTGGCCTTCGGCTGCGAGAACGCCGGCGTCCCCCGCGACGAGACCTGGGACCGGGTGCGGACGGCGCTCGACGTCGTCGGCCTCGACCTGCCGCTCGACCGTTCCACCGCGCAGCTGTCCGGTGGGCAGCGGCAGCGGTTGGCGCTCGCGGGCGTGCTCGCGATGCGGCCGGGTGCGCTCGTGCTCGACGAACCCTGCGCGAACCTCGACCCGGACGGCGTGGCGCAGGTGCACGACGCCGTCCGGGCGCTGCTCGACGAGACCGGGGCGACGCTGCTCGTGGTGGAGCACCGGATCGGCACCTGGCTGGACCTGGTCGATCGGCTCGTGCTGCTCGAACCGGGCGGCGGCGTGGTCGCGGACGGTCCGCCGGCCCGGGTGCTGGCGGACCACGGCGAGGTGCTCACGGCGGCCGGGGTCTGGGTGCCCGGTGCCGAGCCGGCGCGTGGTTCGGCTCGGCGGCTGCCGCGTGCGCTCGGACGAGCGGGCGAAATGCCCGGAGCGTCCAGCGGGGCGACCGCGGCATTCCGCCCGCTCGGCGAGGGAGAGCGCGGCGAGGCGGCGCTCGACGAGGGAGCGCGTGAGATGACGTCGCGCGGACGAGCGGGCGAAATGCCCGGGACGTCCGGCGGGGCGACCGCGGCATTCCGCCCGCTCGGCGCGGGGGAGCGCGGCGAGGGAGAGACCAGCGCGGGGAAGCGCGGCGAGGCGGCGGTGCTGCTCGAAGCCCGGGGGCTCGGCACGGCACGGGGGAAGCAAGCGGTCGGGAACGGCATCGACCTCGGGCTCCGGGCAGGGCAGGTCCTCGCGGTCACCGGCCCGAACGGCGTCGGCAAGTCGACGCTCGGGCTGACCCTCGCGGGCCTGCTGGCACCGGCCGCCGGCGAGCTCAGCGCCACCGACACCCTCGCCGACGGTCTCGGCGCAGCGCCGCACACCTGGACGAGCCGCGAACTCGCCGCCCGGATCGGCACGGTGTTCCAGGACCCCGAGCACCAGTTCGTCGCCCGCTCCGTCCGCGAGGAGGTCGAGGCCGGCCCCAGCGCACTCGATGCGCCTGACGCCGCCGAACGAGCCACAGCGCTGCTCGACGAGTTCGGGCTGGCACACCTGGCCGACGCCAACCCCTTCACCCTGTCCGGGGGCGAACAACGACGACTCGCGATCGCTTCGGTCATCGCCGCCCGGCCGCCGGTCGTCGTGCTCGACGAACCGACCTCCGGGCAGGACCGAGCCACGTGGCAAGCCGTCGTCGGGCGGCTCGGGGCCCTGGCTGACGCCGGCACCGCGGTGGTGGCGGTCACCCACGACCGCGATCTCGTCCGGGCACTGGACGCCGACGAGGTCGTGCTCGGGCCGGACGGCGCCCGGACCGTCGGGCGCGACCAGGGGCCGTCGGTCGCGACCGCCCCGGAGACGGGACCGACAGCCGGACGCCGCCCCGGGCCTCCAGACCGGACCGACACGGACGACCGGACGGACGCGGCGGATGGGGCGGACGTGGCGGACGGAACCGACGAAACGGACCCGGCGCGACGACCGCTGCCGGCCCGCGCGACCGGCATCCCCGGCGTCCAGCCGGTCGCCTCCCTGATCGGTGTGCTCGCCCTCGGCGTCTGCCTGGTGCTCAGCCTCGACGTCGTCTCCGCCGCCGTCGCCCTGGCGCTCGAACTCGCGCTCTTGCCACTCCTGCGCCTGCCGGTCCGGACCCTGCTGCTCCGACTCGCACCGGTGCTCGTCGCGGTGCCGCTGACGGCGGTGAGCATCGCGCTGTACGGCAGGCCCTCGGGGCGGGAGTGGTTCGACCTCGGGTTCGCGCACGTCACCGACGGGTCGCTCACACTCGCGTTGGCGACGGCACTCCGGGTCGTCGCGGTGGGTGTGCCGGCCATCGCGCTCTTCGTACGGGTCGACCCGACCGACCTGGCCGACGGGCTCGCGCAGGTGCTCCAGCTGCCCGCGCGGTTCGTGCTCGGAGCGCTCGCCGCCGTCCGGATGATGACCTTGCTCGTCGACGACTGGCGACAGCTCGCGATGGCCCGGCGCGCCCGAGGACTCGCCGACTCCGGACGGCTCCGCCGCGGAGCGACCATGGCGTTCGCGCTGCTCGTGCTCGCGTTGCGCCGGGCGACGACGTTGGCGGTGGCGATGGAGTCACGGGGGTTCGGTGCTCCCGGACGGCGGACCTGGGCGCGGGTCGCACGGTTCGCCGGGCCGGAGTGGGCGATGGTGGCGGTGCTGGTCGGCATCGGCGTGGTGTCGATCGCCGTCGCGGTGAGCGTGGGGACGTGGCGTGCCTGACGCGACGCCGGCAGCCGGCACGACGGACGGCGAGCGCGCGACGGGTACGACCGCCGGTGACCTCGCCCCCGGCCTGGCCGCTGCTGCTGCCGGTGTCGCCGCTGCCACGGGTCGGCGCGCCGTCGTGCTCATCGACGGCCGGTCCGGCACGGGCAAGACCACCCTCGGAGTACAGGTCTCAGAGCAGCTCGGTGCGCAGCTCGTGCACCTGGACGACCTGTACCCGGGGTGGGACGGCCTGCGTGCGGCTGCCGATGCCGTGGTGACGGACGTCCTCGGAGCGCCGAGCGGGTTTCGACGCTGGGACTGGGCGGCCGACGCGCCCGCGGACTGGGCGTCGGTGGACCCCGACCTGCCGATCGTGGTCGAGGGGTGCGGGGCGTTGTCCCGGGCGTCGGCACCGCTGGCGTCCCTGCGGGTGTGGCTCGAGGCCGACGACGCCGTGCGGTGGGACCGGGCGATCGGACGCGACGGCGAGGTCTTCGCACGCGAGTGGGACCGCTGGGCCGCGCAGGAACAGGCCTTCATCGCCGCCGAGGACCCGGCCGCCCTGGCCGACGTGGTCCTGCGGACGTAGGGCGCGGGCCCGCGCCGCCCCGCGGCGAGCATCGAGGTTTCGCGCTCAGCGACACCTCACGGCCTCTGGAAGGCGAGAACTGTCGCCCAGCGCGAAACGTCAGCCCGCCCCCGCCCGCGCCTCCCGCCGCGCCACCGCCCGCGGATCCACCGCGAACACCGCCGCCACGATCGTCAGCACCGCGTACACCCCGAGGTACCCGCACAGGATCCACGGCGACCCGCCCCCGAGCTGCACGAACACCGCGGCGAGCAGCGGTGTCAGCCCCACCGAGAAGATCGACCCGATCTGGTACCCGAGCGACATCCCCGAGTACCGCCGCCCGGTCGGGAACTGCTCCGCGAACCACGCCGCCTGCGGCCCGTAGATGCTGTCGTGGAACACGCACATCCCGATCAGCGCCACGAGCGGCAGCAGCACGAGCGGCCCGGCGTCGAGGAACGCGAAGAACGGCCAGATGAGCACCGCGATGCCCACCGCCGACCAGATCGTCAGCACCCGCCGCCCGACCCGGTCCGACAGCCACCCCCAGAACGGCGTCGACACGAGCGACACCGCCGAGATCACGAGCACGGCCTGCAACCCCGCGTCCGAGCCCGATGGCCCGCGCACGTTACCGAGGTAGGTCAGCGAGTACGTCGTCAGGATCGAGTACAGCGCCGGCTGCACGAGGCGCAGGCCCGCCGTCACCAGGATCGACCGCGGGTGCTGCCGGATCGCCTGCCACACCGGGAACCGTTCGACCCCGCCCGAGGCGCGCAGCTCCTGGAACACCGGGGCGTCCTGCACGCCGAGCCGGATGACGAGCCCGACCGCCACGATCACCGCCGAGAACAGGAACGGCAGCCGCCAGCCCCAGGCCAGGAACGCCTCGGTGCCGAGCAGCGACCGCACGAGCGTGAAGACCCCGGTCGCCAGGAGCATCCCACCGGCCGAGCCCATCTGCGTGAACGCCCCGAACAGCCCCCGGTGCCGTTCCGGAGCGTGCTCGACGGACAGCAGCGCCGAGCCGCCCCACTCCGCACCGGCCGCGACGCCCTGCAGCAGCCGCAGGAACACGAGCGCCACGACGGCGCCGACCCCGATGGTCGCGGCGGACGGGATCACCCCGATCAACGTGGACGCGATGCCCATCAGCACCAGCGACGCGACGAGCAGCTTCTTCCGCCCTATCCGGTCACCCAGGTGGCCGGCGATCACACCGCCGAGCGGCCGCGCCACGAACCCGACGCCGTAGGTCGCGAACGACGCGATGACCCCGACGGCCGGCGTCACGGACGGGAAGAACGTCGGTGCGAACACCAGCGCCGAGGCCGTCGCGTAGAGGTAGAAGTCGTAGTACTCAACGGTCGTCCCGACGAACGACGCGAGGGCGACCCGACGACGGGTCACGGTGGTCGACGGTGCGGCGGGACGGCCTGGAGGCGCGGTGACGGTGGTCTGGCTCGGCATGCCTCAGGAGCATGGTCGCGTCCAGGGCCGCGGGGAACACCGCGCGTAACGGGAGGTCACGTCGCTGTCGTCGTGCGGTGCCCGCCGACCACGATGGGACGCATGAGCGATGCACCGAACCGCCCGCTGCGCTTCGCGGCCTTCGTCATGAACACGACCTCGCACATCCAGCACGGCCTGTGGCGGCACCCCGACGCCCGGCAGGCGGACTTCGACGACGTGACGCTGTGGACCGACCTGGCGAGGACCCTCGAGCGCGGCAAGTTCGACGCGATGTTCTTCGCCGACGTCGTCGGGACCTACGGACCCGGTCGCGGCGACTACTCGACCAACCTGCGCGAGGGGCTGCAGATCCCCTCGAACGACCCCTCCGTGCTGCTCTCCGCGCTCGCCGTGTCGACCGAGCACCTCGGGCTCGCGTTCACCTCGAGCGTCATCCAGGCGCACCCGTTCGACTTCGCCCGCAAGGTCTCCACGCTCGACCACATCACCCGGGGCCGCATCGGCTGGAACGTCGTCACGAGCGCCCTCGACAGCGCCGCCCGGAACTTCGGGGCCGACCGGCTCGAGGAGCACGACGAGCGCTACGTCTGGGCCGAGGAGTACCTCGAGGTCTGCGCGAAGCTCTGGGAGGGCTCGTGGGAGGACGGTGCCGTGCTGAAGGACCCCGTCCGCGGCTACGCCGACCCCGACAGGGTGCACCGCATCGACCACCACGGCAAGCGCTACGACGTGCAGGGCCCGCACCTGTCGGCACCGTCACCACAGCGGACCCCGGTGCTGTTCCAGGCGGGGTCGTCGCCGGCAGGCCGGGCCTTCGCCGCGCGGAACGCCGAGGCCCAGTTCATCCTGACCTCGAACCGGGACGCCACCGAACAGCTCATCCGCGAGACCCGCGACCTGGCCGAGGCCGCCGGCCGGCAGCGGGACGACATCGCGTTCTTCCTCGGCCTGACCTTCGTCACCGGCTCCACCGAGGCCGAGGCGAAGGCCAAGGAAGCGGAGATCGACGAGTACCTGGCCGCCGAAGGGTTCCTGGTGCACTCGAACCTCGGCTTCGACCCGGACACCGGCGAGCCCCTCGACCCGGACACCCCGCTGTCCGAGGTCCGCACCCACGCCGGGCAGTCGCACCTGCAGTGGCTCCGCGAGGCCGCCGGGGACCGCGAACCGACCATCGCCGACCTCGCCCGGCTGTCCGCCAAGCTCCGCGCCCGGGTCGTCGGGACGCCGGAGCAGATCGCCGACGAGCTCGCCGACTGGCAGCGGGTGGGCGTCGACGGCGTCAACGTCATCAACTGGACGCTGCCCGGCTCGTACGAGGAGTTCGTCGACCACATCGCACCGACCCTGCAGGAGCGCGGGCTGATGCAGTCCGAGTACCGCGAGGGCACGCTGCGTGAGAAGCTCTTCGGCCACGCAAAGCTGCCGGACTCGCACCCCGCCAGGCAGTGGCGCGGGGCGTTCACGGGCGGTGCCGGCGCGACCGCGGCCCACCCCGACGACGCGACCCACCCGGACGACGCGACCCGTGCGGTGGAGGTGCCCGCATGACGGCCGCGACGACGACCGACGGAGCCGTGACGGGCCTCCCGGCCGACCGTCTGGCGACCCTGCGCGAACGCTTCGCGCCCGTGTTCGCGACCATCCGCGACGGCGCGGTCGAGCGTGAGCTCGCGTCCGGCACTCCCGGCGACCGGCCGCTGCCGCACGCCGAGGTCCGGGCGCTCGCTGACGCGGGGTTCGGGCGGCTGCGCGTGCCGGAGGACCGCGGCGGCTTCGGCGTGACGCTGGTCGAACTCGCGCACCTGGTGGCGGACCTGGCGGCGGCGGACTCGAACATCGCGCACCTGTGGCGGGGACACTTCGGGTACACCGAACTGGTGCTGCTGCGGCCGCACTCGGCGTCGCGGGACGAGTGGCTCGACCGGATCGTCGGCGGCGCGATCGTCGGGAACGCGACCTCGGAGCGGACCGGGACGACCCTGGCCGACATCTCGACGACGGTGACGCCGTCTGGTGGTTCCCTCCGCCTCGACGGGCGGAAGTTCTACTCGACCGGCACGCTCTACGCGGACTGGATCTACCTGGCGGCGGACCGTGACGGGGAGCGCGTGACGTTCGCCGTCGACGCCTCCGCGCCGGGCGTCAGGAGCATCGACGACTGGGACGGGTTCGGGCAGCGGTTGACCGCGTCCGGCACCACCGTGTTCGACGGGGTGTCGGTCGACCCGTCGGTGGTGTCGGCGTACCGGGACGCCCCGCTGTCGCACATCCAGGCCTTCTACCAGCTGTACCTGCTGGCGGTCCTCGCCGGGATCGGGCAGGCCGTGTCCGACGACGCCGTGGCCTTCGTGCGACCGCGGACCCGCACGTACATCCACGCCAACGCGGCCGTGCCGGGGGAGGACCCGCAGGTGCTCGCGGTGCTCGGGCGGCTGTCGGCCGGGGCGTTCACCGCCCGGTCACTCGTCGTCGCCGCCGCGGGGCTGCTCGACGCGGTCGTCGCCACGAACGAACCCGGGGCCGGCGTCGACCGCGTGGTGCTCGACGCGGCCGAGAACGCCGTGTACCAGGCGCAGGTCGAGATCGGGCCGCGGGTGCTGCAGTCGGCGTCCGAGCTGTTCGAGGTCGGCGGGGCGTCCGCGGCCGACCGGACGCGTGCGCTGGATCGGCACTGGCGGAACGCCCGGGTGGTGGCGTCGCACAACCCTGCGGTCTACAAGGAGCGGATGGTGGGGGAGTACGCGCTGCACGGGCGGGGGCCGGTGGGGGCGTGGGAGAAGTACCACGAGGTGGGGCCGACGCGGTTCTGAGGGGCTGCTGGCTGCCGTGGGGCGGGGCGGGGCCGGGTGGGGCGTGGCGTGGCGTGGCGTGAGTTTTCGCGGTGAGCGACAGTTCTCGCGCCCGTGGGCCCGAGGAATGTCGCTGAGCCCGAAACCCGGGCACCGGGCGCCGCGGCGCTCCGGCTCACCGCTACGCCCAGCCGAGCTCGTGCAGCCGCTTGTCGTCGATCCCGTAGAAGTGGCCGATCTCGTGCACGAGGGTGGTGTGCACCTCGTCCTTGAGCTCCTCGACGGTGTCGCACTCGGCCAGGTGCTGCTTCCGGAACACGACGATGCGGTCGGGCAGTTCGCCGAAGCCGTACTGGCCGCGCTCGGTCGCCGCGATGCCGTCGTACACGCCGAACAGCTCTTCGCCGTTCTCCGGCTCGTCCTCGACGACGAACACCACGTTGTCGAGCCCGTCGACCATCTCGTCGGGCAGCAGGTCGAGTTCGTTGGTCACGAGTTGCTCGAACGCGTCGGCGGACATCTCCATCACGCAGGGATCGTCCCACACCGCGCTGGCCGCCCGCGGCTGAGCACCTGCGGTTGACCACTCGCGGCTGACCACTCGCGGCGAAGCCGCACGGCGCCGGAGGTGCCCAGACAAACACTGAGGGAGAGCCCCGGTTGCGTCACACGCAACAGGACTCTCCCTCGACCGGGGTGAATAACGGGTCTCGAACCCGCGACCTCCTAGACCACAACCAGGCGCTCTACCAACTGAGCTATATCCACCATGTTCGAACCGGCGGACCGGCGCGACCACTCAATAGTAGTACATGCGGGACGGGGTGCGGACCACCCGTGTCGCTACTCGGACGCGGGCTGCGCCAGCCGTGACTCCCACTTCGCCACGACGTCGGCCTGCACGGCCCGCACGTCGTCGGTGCTCGGGCCGGGCTCGGCGACGAAGCCGGCGCGGCGGTAGTACTCGAGCTCGCGGATCGACTCGAGGATGTCCGCCAGGGCCCGGTGACCACCGTGCTTCTCCGGTGCGTTGAAGTACACGCGGGGGAACCAGCGGCGGCAGAGCTCCTTGATGCTCGACACGTCGACGCTGCGGTAGTGCAGGTGCCCGTCGACCCGCGGCATGTACTTCGACAGGAACGCGCGGTCGGTGCCGATCGTGTTGCCGGCCAGGGGTGCGGAGCCCTCGGCGGGGACGTGCTGGAGGATGTACTCGAGCACCTGGTACTCGGCGTCCGCCAGGCTCACGCCGTTCGGGATCTCCTCGAGGAGCCCCGAGGTGACGTGCATGTTCGTCACGAACTCGTTCATGTTGTCGAGCGCGGACTGGTCGGGCTTGATGACGATGTCGAAGCCGGGGTGCACGGGCTCGAGGTCGAAGTCGGTGATGACCACGGCCACCTCGACGAGTTCGTCGACCTCGAGGTCGAGGCCGGTCATCTCGCAGTCGATCCAGACGAGGCGGTCATTCGCGGTTGCCATGTCCTCGATCCTATTCCCGCCCTGCGTGCCTGCCGCACGTGCCGCTGTGCCCGCCCTGCCCGTGCCTGCCCCTGCCCGTGCTCGGGCCCGGTGGCCGGTGCTCGGTCACCCGTCCAGCGCGTCCGATCCGCGAGCGGGCGAAATGCCGCGGTCGTCTTGCGGACGCACCCGGATGTTCCGCCCGCTCGTCGATCACGTGAGCCGCATGCGGTGCAGGCGACCGCCTGGAGGCCCGGTGGGACCCCGGCAGGGCAACCCGCGCCGCCAGGCGGTCGCTTCCACCCCGCCTGCCGCCACCGATCCCGCCGGCCCCCGCGTCGTCACCGCGAGCGGGCGAAATGCCGCGGCCGCCCCGCGGACGGACCGCGGTGTTCCGCCCGCTCGCCCACGGCGGCCGCGCGCCGGTCGCGCCTTGGCACGCCCGCGCCCAGCCGAGCGGGCGAAATGCCGCGGTCGCCTTCGGGACGCACCCGGATGTTTCGCCCGCTCGTTCGCGGGGTGAGCCGCGGGGCACTGCAGGCGACCGTCTGGAGGCCCGTGGCTGCCCCGTCAGGCCGCCCCGCGCCTCCAGGCAGTCACGTCCGCGCCGCCTGCCGCAGCGCTCCGGCCGACCGTGAGCCGACCGCGCGAGCGGGCGAAATGCCCGGCTTCGTCCGCAGGGCGACTCGGGCGTTTCGCCCGCTCGCGCGGGTGAGGGGGAGGGGCGAGGGGGAGAGAAGCCGCGCGAGCGCGCGGACGCACGAACGGGCGAAATGCCGGCGTTCCCAAGGGGGACACTCCGGCATTTCGCCCGTTCGTGGGGAAGTGGGGAAGTGGGGCGCGGATGCGAGTCGCGGGCGCCCGGCGGCTAGGCCATGTCGCCGGCGGTGATGGCCTCGGCCTCGACACGCTCCGGCTCGGCACCGTCGTCGACGCGACGCAGGACCCTCGTGGTGCAGAGGATCACGACGAAGGCGACCGCGACGGACGCGCCCGCGAAGACGTACGCCGCCGAGGGCGAGTACGCGTCGGCGAGCAGGGTCGCGACGGGCGGAGCGATGGCGCCGCCGATGAAGCGGACGGCGGAGTAGGCGCTCGAGGCGACCGAGCGGGGGAGGTCGGTGGCCTCCATGACGCATTCGGTGAGCACGGTGTTCAGGACGCCGAGCACGAGGCCACCGATGACGACGCAGATGATCAGGCCGACCTGGGAACGCACGACGAGGGCCGCGGCGAACAGGTCGAGCGCGAGCAGGGGCAGGGCGATCTTCAACACCGTCGTCCTCCGGAGACGGGCGGTGAGCATCGGGGCGACCCACACCGACGTGATCGCGAGACCGACACCCCAGCCGAAGAACGTGAACCCGATGCCGAGCGCGCCGAAGCCGAGCGGGAACGGGGTGTACGCCAGCAGGACGAAGAAGCCGATGTTGTAGAACAGCGCGGTCGCGGCGAGGGCTGCGAGCGCCGGACGGGTCAGGGCGCGGAAGGGCGCGGAGAGCTTCGTCGGTGTGGGCTTCTCGAGGCTGCCGGTCTTCAGCAGGGCGACGATGGCGATGAACGCGACGGCCATCAGGGTCGTGACGCCGAAGAACGGGCCGCGCCAGCTCACCGAGCCGAGCAGACCTCCGACGAGGGGACCGACGGCGATGCCGAGGCCGAGCGCTGCCTCGTACAGGATGATCGCCGAGGCCGTGCCGCCCGACGCTGCCCCGACGATGGTCGCGAGCGCGGTGGAGATGAAGAGCGCGTTGCCGAGACCCCAGCCGGCGCGGAAGTCGATGATGCTCCACACGCTGTTCGACGTCGCCGCGAGCACCGAGAAGAGCACGATCAGGGCGAGTCCGATGAGCAGGGTGCGCTTCGCGCCGATGCGGCTGGAGACCCAGCTGGTGAAGAACATCGCGACACCGGTGACGGCGAGGTAGCTCGTGAAGAGCAGTTCGGTCTGCGCAGGGGTCGCCTTGAGGGACGCCGCGATCGCCGGGAGGATCGGGTCGACGAGGCCGATGCCCATGAACGCGACGACGCAGGCGAAGGCGATCGCCCAGACCGCGGACGACTGCTTGAGGATGGAGCCGGACTGGCCGGCGGGTGCGTGGGCGTTCACGCGGGGATCTCCGTTCCGTTGGGGGTTGTCCCGGTGCGCTGGGCGATCAGGTTCGCCGCGTGGTGCAGGACGCCCCAGTCGTCGTCGGTCAGGTCGGCGAACAACGGACCGACCGTGCTGGTGAGCGTGGAGCGCCAGGAGGCGAGTCGTTCGCGTCCGGCCTCGGTGAGTTCGATGAGCTGCCCGCGGGAGTCGTCCGGGTCGACGCTGCGGCTGATCAGGCCGTCGGCGAGCATGCCGGCGACGAGTCGGGTCATGGTGGGCTGCGCCACACGGGAGGCGGTGGCCAGTTCACCGAGTCGCAGGGGCTCGTCGGTCTCGAGGATGCCGAGCGTGCGCCAGACCGCGGCGGACGTGGTGTTGCCCGTCGACTGGACAGCGCTGCGGATCAGGCGGTTGACGGAGACGAGGAGGGTCTCGATCGTCTGCTCACGCGGTGTTTCCATAGCTGAACTATATAGCTGTGCTATGCAAAGCGCAACGGAAGCGCGACGGCGGTGCAGCCGAGCAACGACGGGCCCGAACTGACTGCACCAGCCGCCGCCTGGTAGAAGGGAGGCATGAGCGACATCACCATCCACGAAGGCGACGAGTACACCGCGATCTTCCACGGCGGCCCCTTCGACGGCACGACCGACACCCGCACCGCCACGAGCGACGCGCTGGACGACGAGGTCACGGTGTTCGCCGATGTCGAGGGCCTGCAGACGGCCTTCACCTACCGCGCCACCAAGTCCCGTCAGGTCCTCGACCAGATCTCGGTCGAGTTCACCTACGAGCCGGAGGAGTCCGACCCGGTGGACGACCTGCAGGACCGCGGCGACCGCAGCGGCGAGTTCGACCGGGAGTAGAACCCCCACCCGCCGCGTTGCAGGACCACATGCAGCTCGACCTCTGGACGTCCGCCTTCTGTGCGCCGTGCGCCGCCGCCCGCCGGGTGTCGGCCGAGGCCTCGGCGCTCGTCCCCGGGCTCACCGTGACCGAACGCGACGTGGCGGCGCACCCCGATGACGCGGAAGACCTCGGTATCCGGTCCACGCCCACGATCATCGTGCGGCAGGACGACGGCACCGAGGTCTTCCGTTCACCCGGCGTCCCGACCCGTGACCAGCTCCTGCTCGCGGTGGCCAAGGCGCTCTGAGCGAGCGGCCGCGGCCGCGGCCGCAGCCGCCGCGGCCGCAGCCGCCGCAGCCGCAGCCGCGGCCGCCGCAGGCGCCGCAGCCGCAGCCGCCGCAGGCGCCGCAGCCGTGCCAGCGGCGGCCCCCGGCGCAGGCACAGCGGCGCGGACCCCCGCGCGCTGCGACGTCGGCGCCGCCACCACCACGGGTGCCGGCGGATCGACCATCGCCCGCACGCGTCGCACCAGACGCTTCGCGCCCCGGATCGGCGCCCCGATGCCCAGCGCCACCAGCCCGAGCGGGCTGCGATCTGCCCCGCCGAGGGCGTTCTTCCGCTCCCACGCACGGCGCAGCACCCCACCGCGACTCCGCCGCGCCGGCGCCCGGTCCACCAGGGCCCCGGCATCCCGTCGGGCCATGAGCTCCACGAGCCGGTGCTGCCAGTCGTCCTCCGAAGCCGGGTGGAAGTAGTTGTCCCGCATCCACTCCGGTCGGACGACACCGAACCGTCCGTCGACCAGGTCGACGGCGTCACCCTCGAGGCCGCTCCCCACGAACACCTCGTTGATCAGGTGCCGCCCGATGCCGAAGTCGGTCAGCGTGAGCGCGGCGACACCCCGTGCCGCCGCCTCGAGCACCGCGGTCGAGCTGATGGTCACGAGTGCCACCGCCCGGTCGAGGTGTTCGGCCATCGGCCCGCTCTCCACCACGAGGTTGGTCGGCGCGTCCGCGGGCACCAGGTCCGGGTAGGGGTGCTCCTCGCGGTGCGTCTGGTGCTCGCCGGCCGCAGCGCGCGTCTTGATGACGACGCGCCACTCCGGGTGCGCCCGCGCCGTCTCGACCAGCCACCGCACGACGAGCGCCCGGTCGGCCCGCTCGGACGGCACACTCGGCTGCGCCGCGAAGACGACGGAGTCGCGAACCGTCCCACCGACACCGTCGACAGGATCGGTCGCGCCGGCACTGCCGGTCACCCCGGCACGCCGCGCGAACGGCAGCGTGGCGAGCGCGAAGTGCGGCTCGACGCCGCCCTCGCGAGCCATCTCCTCGTACGCGCGGACCTCACGGTGGCTGTGCAGCACGAACAGGTCGGCTCGGGCGCGGAAGAAGATGCCCTTCCACTTCGACGGGAACGAGATCCCCGGCAGCCCCGACACCAGCACCGGCCGGTGCGGGATCCGCCGGTGCACCTCGTCGATCACGAGTTCGGCCACCGGTCCGATCAACGACACCAGGACGGCGTCCGGCGGGTCCTGTCGGAGCTCCTCGACGACGGCGTCGACCTCCTTCGGCGCGGGCGGTTCGCGGTGCAGGTGGGCGAGTCGCCGGTCGAGCCCGCGGAACGCCGACCGAAGCTGCTTCGGACTCGCCGACCGCGGGGTCGCCACGGTGCGCAGCTCCAGGTCCCAGTCCGCCGGGGCGCTCGCCAGCAGGTGGGCGCCCCACTTCGCGAACGAGTCGGTGTCGACCAGGCCGACCACGCGTCGGACGCGCGGTGACGCGTCGGACGGGAGGCGCGCCTCCAGTCCGTCTTTCGGCGCACCACCGTCACCCGGCCCGTCCAGGGCGCGGGTCCCGTCGACCGGGCCGGTCACGCGCCGACGCGCCGCAGCTTCGCGAGCGGTGCCTGCTCGCCGGGGAAGATCCTCTTCACCCCGTCGCCGAGGGCGGTCTCGATGATGCGGATGTCGCGGGCGAGCGTCTTCAGGCCGTGCGGCTCGAGCGACGCGGCGTGGTCGGAGCCCCACATCGTGCGGTCGAGCGTGATGTGGCGCTCGACGGCCGTGGCGCCGAGGGCGACCGCGGCGATGGAGATCTGCAGGCCGGGCTCGTGGCCGGAGTACCCGACGGGGACGCCCGTGTACCGGTGGGCGAGGGTGTCGATCATGCGGAGGTTCGCCTCCTCGGCCGGCAGCGGGTAGGTCGACGTCGCGTGCATGAGGACGAGACGGTCGGTGCCGAGGGTCTCGACGGCGGCGTCGATCTGCTCGAGCGTGGACATGCCGGTCGACAGGATGACGGGCTTGCCGGTCGCGGCGACGGCGGCGAGCATGCCGAGGTCGGTGACGGACGCCGAGGCGATCTTGTAGGCGACGACGTTGAGGTCCTCGAGGAAGTCGACCGACGGCTCGTCCCACGGCGACGCGAACCAGTCGAGGCCGCGGAGGGTCGCGTGGTCGCCGATCTCGATGTACTGGTCGCGGTCGAACTCGACGCGGTACCGGTACTCCAGGTAGGTCATGTCGCCCCACGGGGTGCTGCGGGGGGTGTTCTTCATGTGCTCCGGCGTGGAGATCGCGGGGGTGCGCTTCTGGAACTTCACGGCCTGCAGGCCCGCGTCGGCAGCGACGTCGATGAGCTGCTTCGCGATGTCGACATCGCCGTTGTGGTTGAGGCCGATCTCGCCGATGAGGTACGCGGGGTGGCCCGCGCCGATCGTGGACGTACCGATGGTGACGGTCATGGTGCTCCGTTCGGTGCGGGGGTGGCCCGCGTCGGGGATGGGTCTCGGGTCGTGGTGGATGTCGGGGCCAGGGCCTCGGCGAGTGCTTCGGCGAGGGCCAGGTCGGCCTCGTCGTCGATGTCGATCGCACCGGCACCGTCGACGACGGCCAGCTCGACGCGGCCGTGGAACCGGTGCCGGTTCTCGAGGAACCCCGCCGTCCGCATCACGTAGAAGGCGCCGGTCTCGCGGTACTCGGGCTCGCGGTCCTGCCGACGGGGCCTGGTCGCAGCGTCGTGGTTCACCGCGACCGCCGTGCCGTCCGGGGCGGTCCGCCACAGGAACGCGTGTGACGGAGCGGCGGCGAACACCGCGTCGGCGTGCCCGTCGACCACGCGCGCGACGGCGGCGTCGAGGTCGGCCGGGTCGATGAACGGCGAGGTCGCCTGCAGGAAGACGAGGACCTCGGGCAGCGGCGTGCTGATCGCGTCGAGGACGTGCAGCAGCGCGGACTCCGAGGACGCCTCGTCGCCGGCGAGCTCGGGCGGACGGCGGACCACGGCGGCACCGGCGGCGACGGCCTCGGCAGCGATGGCGTCGCCGTCGGTCGTGACGACCACCTCGTCGATGCGCGCGGAACGTCGTGCCGATTCGACCGCTCGACGGACCAGTGAACGACCCGCGACCGTACGGAGGTTCTTGCCGGGGATCCCCTTCGACCCAGCACGGGCGGGCACGACGGCGAGGACGGAACCGGTGGTGCGCATGCTCCGGACGCTACGAAGCGCGGGTGTCGTGGAGGGGAACGGGGAGCAGACGGCGGCCGACCGTTGGGCGACCGCCGAGCCCTGTCGCGGCGACGCGGCGGGGCGTGCATCGAGCGTCTGAGGGTCGCTCGCCGCTACAATCGACGCTGCTCGCCTCCGTAGCTCAGTGGATAGAGCAGGTGGTTTCTACCCACCGTGCCGCGGGTTCGATTCCTGCCGGGGGCGCCGAAGACGAACAGGGCCGCCATCCTCTCCGGATGGCGGCCCTGTTCTCGTCGTGCTGGCTGCCGCTCGTCGTGCTGGCTGTTACTCGTGCTGGCTGCCGCTCGTCGTGGTGGCTGTTACTCGTCGTCGTCCGCGGCGCGGCGCCGGAGTTCGGCGGCGCTGATCGGCTGCGTGTACGGCGCCTCTGACGTCTCGTTCGCGTCGGCCGGCTCCGCGGGGGCCCGGTTCAGCCGCGTCGGGACGGACGTGGTGTTCGTCGCGCCGGGGGTGTCGACCCGGGGTGCCGACGCGGGCGGGACGTCGTTCGCGGGTGCCCGGTTGACGTGAGCGTCGGCTGCGGTGGGCGTCGCGACGGGGCGGTCGGACGAGGACGGACGGTCGTTCCGCGGTGCGCGGTCGGTGTCGCCGAAGGCGCGGGTTGCGCTGGCGTCGTCCACGACCTCGGTGTCGTCCGTGCCGCGTCCCTGGGGGGAGCGGGAGGGCGAGGTCGGGGTACCCAGCGTCGGACGGACCGGGGGTGCAGCCTCGTCGTCGCCGTACACGCGGGTGGTGTTGTCACCGAAGGAACGCGTGGCGTTCGGGTCGGTGGTGCCGCGGTTCGGGTTCGTGCCCGCACTGCGGTTCACCGAGAACGACGGGGTCGTCCCGCCGGCAGCACCTGGTGCAGCAGCACCGGGCGCAGCAGCACCGGGCGCAGCAGCACCGGGGGCGGCAGCGGCCGGTGCCGGAGGAGTCGAGGGTGCGGACGCGGGGCGCTGCGCCGGACGCAGCGAGGTCGTCGTCGGGGTGGGACGCTCGGCGGGAGCGGCCGGGGCCGTTGCCTGCGCCTGCGTGCGCGGGGGTTCGGCCTGGTCGGCGTTCCAGTCCTGCTGTCGCTTGATGAGGTCGGCGTCGGGGTCCGGGGACTCGAACTTCCAGCGCTCGAGGTCTGCCTTGAAGAGCTTGCGCGCACGGCTCGGTCGCGCCTGCCAGTCGAGCAGGCGGTCTCGGAACTCGGCGAGGGACTGGTCGGCCTGGAAGCTGAACGTCGACGAGTTCTTCTTGATGTCGGCGATCTCGTGCTGTGCCCAGTTGGCGGCCAGCGGCGCGCCCTGCACGGGGAGCAGGCGCAGCCGGATGTCGGCGTCCTCGGCGAGGTGGTCGGCGTAGGCCCGCTCGTCGTGTCCGAGCGATCCCCACGCAGCTGCCTTGCGCGCAGCCGTCAGGATCGCGGCCACGGCCGCGTTCTTCGATTCCCGCTCCTGCAACGCCACGACGCGCTTGGTCGCGCTGCGCCCGATGAGCGCCGCGATGACGCCCGCCACGACGATGGCGACGAAGGGGATCACAGCGCCCGAGAGCACCCGCCAACCCGTGTCGGACGAAGTCCAGTCGGTCAGGTCGTTCCACCAGTCCATGCGCGCACCATACCCACGGAACGTTCAGGCGTCGGGGAGGCCGGACGGCGTTCCGCGCATCCCACCGCAGATGATTCCAATCTGGAACATCATGACCAGCGCAGGGTGTCCACGGCGTCGTCGGCGGACCAGACGCTCGGCAGCTCGACGAACCGGCGCTCGGTCGCGACGTACCGGCGGGCACGGTAAGCGGTGTCGCCGGCGACGTCGATGCGGTCGACGTACCCGACGATCTCGCCGTTGGCCCGGGTGACCCGGCTCAGGTCGTCACGGACGTCGAGGATGCGGTAGTCGCCCCGGGCACGGGCCAGCGGGACGGTGCGGATCCGCAGTGCGGGTTCGGTGATGGTCTGCATCGCTGGCCTCCTGGTCGGTGTGGTGCCGACGCTACGGCGGACCACCGACACGCCGAGAGGCGCCAGCCGATCTGGGGAACAGGGTCTCCGCGCACACTGTTGTGGAGGAACGAGGTGGCTGCATCGGCGGCCCGGAGAGAGGGAGTGGCCATGACCACGTTCGTGCTCGCAGGTGGATGTTTCTGGTGTCTCGACGCCGTGTACCGCACGCTCCAGGGTGTGCAGGACGTGGTGTCCGGCTACGTCGGCGGACACGTCGAGGAGCCCTCGTACGAACTGGTGTGCACCGGCACGACGGGGCACGCCGAGGCGGTCGCCGTGACGTTCGACGAGTCGGTGATCCCCGTCGACGTGATCCTCGACGTCTTCTTCACGCTGCACGACCCCCGTCAGCTGAACCGTCAGGGCGCCGACGTGGGCACGCAGTACCGCTCGGCGATGTTCCCGGCCGACGACGCGCAGCGCGAGCTGTTCGAGCGCGCGATCGAGCGGGCTTCCGACATCTGGGACGGCGGCATCGTCACCACCATCGAGCCGCTCTCGACGTTCCACCGCGCCGAGGAGTACCACCAGGACTTCTTCGCGAAGAACCCCGGCCAGGGCTACTGCCTCGCAGTGGCGCTGCCCAAGGTGAACAAGGTCCGGAAGGCCTACAGTCAATACATCCTGGCGTCCTGACCCCGGGACGGCAGGGCCACAAGGAGGTGGTTCGAACATGACGGACAACACGGGAACCTGGGTCGCCATCGGTCCGGCAGGTGCGGTGGGCAGCATCCACCGGGCGGCGGACGGCTTCCAGGTCGAGCTCTACGGACGCCGACGGGCGGGCGGGCCCTACCCGTCCCTCGAGTCCGCGAAGGGTGCGGTCCACGCCGCGCTCGGACCGTTGGCCGCCCGGCCCGAGTTCCGAGCCCACTGAGCGGGTCCGGACAGGAGGCCCGGGGGACTCGTCCTCCACAGGTCGCCTGATCGGGTCCACACGCCACAGATCGAGCCCGGGGCCGCTGACGCAGCCCCGGGCTCCGTGACGATCGACGCATGAACGACATCATCACCGTCTGCGGAATCGTCGCCACCGAGCCCCGGCACCTCGTCACCGAGACCGGCATCGCCATCACGAGTCTCCGACTCGCGTCGCCCTCACGCCGTTGGGACCGGGCAACCGCCGCCTGGGTCAACGGCGCGACCAACTGGTACACCGTCACCGCGTTCCGGTCGCTCGCATCGAACGTGTTCAAGTCCCTGAAGAAGGGCGACCGGATCGTCGTCGCCGGCCGGGTCCGCATCCGCACGTGGGAACGCGACGGTCGCGGTGGGACCTCGGTCGAGATCGACGCCGACGGCATCGGGCACGACCTGGCGTGGGGCATCAGCAACTGGGTCAAGGTGCCTCGACACACCTCGGACTCGGCGGTGACACCGGGTGTCACCCCTGACGTCGACCCCCGTACGGGCGAGGTGCGCGGCCCGACCCCGGACGAGGCCGGGTCGGCTCCTGGGCACGACCAGGCCCGGGCGGACGGCGAGGAGTCGGTCGATCACGTCGAGCCCGACCACGTCGATCGGGACGACGAACACGACCACGATCTCGACGACGACGCCGGTCAGGTCGACGGCCTGCGCGCCCTGGACGCACCCGAGGAGCACGAACGCACGGCCGCGTGATGCCTGTCGCGCGGATCAGTATCCGACGGTCACCAGCGCTGGGTGATCATGCCGATGCCCGCCACTTCGGTCGTGTCCCAGTTGCCGCCCTTCGGCAGGCCGCTCACACGGCCGTCCACCCAGAACGTCGCTCCCTGGACCGCCGGCGAGTTGACCTGGCGTGCCTTCAGGCCGTGGAACGAGAAGTTCATGTTCCACGTGCCCTGCAGACCGCTCACGCCGGGCTTGTTGCGCACCGTGATCTTCACGTTGCGCATCGACGAGTGGACGACGTCGCCGTTCAGGCGGCCGTTCCCCTCGACGTTGAAGAACAGGCGCCCCTTCAGGTTCAGGCCGACCGCCGCGATCGTGTGGCCGTTCGCGAAGAAGGTCCCGACGTTGTTCGGGTAGAAGCGGAGTCCGACCGGGGTCACGTTGTGGGTCGCCGGGCCGAGGTAGCCGTACGTGAACTTGCCGTTCTGCACGCGCTCCCAGATGAACCGCGGCGCACCCTTGCTCACGGTGGACCCCTTGTCGGACTGGATCCCCACGGAGAACGCGTTGTTGTAGGCGTCGTGCACGTTGATGTACGAGGAGTACCCGGTGCCGGCCCCGCCCTCGGTGATGTTGGCGGTGTACTCGACCAGCGGAGTGCCGTGCGGGGCGACGGTGGCTGCCGATGCCGTCGCGCCGGTGGGTGCGACGAGACCGACCGCGAGTGCGACCGCTCCGACGAGGGGGAGTGCGAGCCGGCGGATTCGTGTTGTGGGCATGTCCCTGATCCTGATCTCCGTGTGGACGACGAGGCCTCTGGTGGAAGGCGAGGCAACCGTACGTCGAAGAGTGCCGATGCAACACCCCTTGTGCGCGTTCCGGCAGCGGGCCGGGTTCAGTAGACTCATCGAGATATGGCTGAGTACATCTACCAGATGGTCCGCGCCCGCAAGGCGGTCGGCGACAAGCTGATCCTCGACGACGTCACGATGTCGTTCCTCCCCGGCGCCAAGATCGGCGTCGTCGGACCGAACGGTGCTGGCAAGTCGACGATCCTGAAGATCATGGCGGGTCTCGACCAGCCGTCCAACGGCGAGGCGAAGCTCACGCCGGGCTTCAGCGTCGGCATCCTCATGCAGGAGCCGGAGCTCGACGAGAGCAAGACCGTGCTCGAGAACGTGCAGGAAGGCGTGGGCGAGATCCACGGCAAGCTCGCACGCTTCAACGAGATCTCGGCGCTCATGGCCGAGCCGGACGCCGACTTCGACGCGCTCCTGGCCGAGATGGGCACGCTGCAGGAAGACATCGACGCCGCTGACGCGTGGGACCTCGACTCCCAGCTCGAGCAGGCCATGGCCGCGCTGCAGTGCCCCCCGGGGGACGAACTCGTCACGCACCTGTCCGGTGGTGAGAAGCGCCGCGTCGCGCTCTGCAAGCTGCTTCTCCAGAAGCCCGACCTGCTCCTCCTCGACGAGCCCACCAACCACCTCGACGCCGAGAGCGTGCTCTGGCTCGAGCAGCACCTGCAGCAGTACCACGGTGCCGTCCTCGCCGTGACCCACGACCGGTACTTCCTCGACCACGTCGCCGAGTGGATCGCCGAGGTCGACCGTGGCCGCCTGTACCCGTACGAGGGCAACTACTCGACCTACCTCGAGAAGAAGCGCGCTCGCCTCGAGGTCCAGGGCAAGAAGGACGCCAAGCTCGCGAAGCGCCTGTCCTCGGAGCTCGACTGGGTCCGGAGCAACACCAAGGGCCGTCAGGCGAAGTCGAAGGCCCGTCTCGCCCGCTACGAGGAGATGGTCACCGAGGCCGAGCGCACCCGCAAGCTCGACTTCGAGGAGATCGTCATCCCGGTCGGTCCGCGTCTGGGTTCGCAGGTCATCGACGCCGAGCACCTGCGCAAGCAGTTCGGTGAGCGTGTCATCATCGGCGACCTGTCGTTCACGCTGCCGCGCAACGGCATCGTCGGCGTCATCGGCCCGAACGGCGTCGGCAAGACCACGCTCTTCAAGACGATCGTCGGCCTCGAGCCCCTCGATGGCGGCACGCTGAAGATCGGTGACACCGTCCAGATCTCCTACGTCGACCAGACCCGCGGCGGCATCGACCCGAACAAGAACCTGTGGGAGGTCGTGTCCGACGGACTCGACTACATCCAGGTCGGCAAGACCGAGATCCCGTCCCGCGCCTACGTGTCGCAGTTCGGGTTCAAGGGCCCGGACCAGCAGAAGCGCGCCGGCATCCTGTCCGGTGGTGAGCGCAACCGTCTGAACCTGGCGCTGACGCTCAAGCAGGGCGGCAACCTGCTGCTCCTCGACGAGCCGACCAACGACCTGGACGTCGAGACGCTCGGCAGCCTCGAGAACGCCCTGCTCGAGTACCCCGGTTGCGCCGTGGTCATCACCCACGACCGGTGGTTCCTCGACCGCATCGCCACGCACATCCTGGCGTGGGAGGGCCTCAACGAAGACGGCACGCCGAACTGGTACTGGTTCGAGGGCAACTTCGAGGCCTACGAGGAGAACAAGATCGAGCGCCTCGGCGCCGATGCCGCGAAGCCCGGGCGCGCGACGTACCGCAAGCTCACCCGCGACTGACCCTCGTGGCGAGACTGCACGCTCCCATCCGCATGCGGTGGAGCGACATCGACGCCTACGGCCACGTCAACAACTCCGCGATGCTGCGCCTGCTCGAAGAAGCGCGCATCGTGGGGTTCTGGGGTGCAGACCCGGGTGAGGACCCGGACGGCGACCTGCCCGAGCCGATCATCGACGGTCGGCCCGGTTCGGGCACCATGACGGTGATCGCCGGTCAGCGCCTCGAGTACCTGGAGTCCATCCCGTACCTCCGTCAGCCGCTCGACATCCAGATGTGGATCGGGCGGCTCGGGGGTGCGAGCATCGACGTCTCGTACGAGGTCTGGTCGCCGGCGGGGCAGCACCCGGCTGTCCTGTACACCCGGGCGACGACGGCGCTCGTGATGGTCGACGCGGCGACGAACCGTCCGCGTCGGCTGACCGACACCGAGCGTGCCGCGTGCGAGCGCTACCTCGAGGAACCGGTGCAGTTCAGCCGGCCGTAGGCACCCGCATCATGCCCTCCTGGGCGACGGTGGCCAGAAGCTTGCCGTCACGGGAGAACATCCGGCCGAACGCGAGTCCCCGGCCGCCCTGCGCGCTCGGGGACTCCTGCGTGTACAGGATCCACTCGTCGGCGCGACCGTCGCGGTGCCACCACATGGCGTGGTCGAGGCTCGCGCTCTTGACCCCCGGGGTGCCCCAGGCGACGCCGTGCCGCCGCATGATCGGCTCGAGGATCGACAGGTCGCTCGCGTACCCGAGCACCGCACGGTGGAGCGCCGGGTCCTCCGGCAGGTCGCCCTGCACCCGGAACCAGACCGCCTGGTGCGGCACGTGCTCGCCCTGCACGTCGACGAACACCGGTCCCTCGACGTGTCGCAGGTCGATGGACCGCGCGGCCCAGGCGCGTGCGACCGGGTGGTCGATCGCGGACAGGATCGACGCGGCCGACGGCAGGGACTCCGGGTCCGGGGTGTCCACCGGGTACGGGTCCTGGTGCTCGATGCCGGTGTCCGGCACCTGGAACGACGCGATCATCGAGAAGATCGGGACACCCCGCTGGTAGGCCTGCACGCGACGGGCCGCGAACGACCGGCCGTCGTGGATGCGCTCGACGCCGAAGGTGATCGGCACGTCGATGTCGCCGGGCCGCAGGAAGTAGCCGTGCATCGAGTGGACGTCGCGTCCCTCGATCGTGCGCTGCGCGGCGACGATGCACTGCGCCAGGACCTGGCCGCCGAACACCCGTCCGCCGGGGGACCAGTGGCTGGCACCGGTCAGGATCGTCTCGCCCGTGCTCGCGCCGGTGTCCTCGAGTCGCAGGGTCCGCAGGAAGTCGGGTTCGCCGTTCACGCTGTGCAGTCTACGAACGGCTGCCCGCCGCCGTCGCAGGTCGTCGTGCCCAGGCTGCGCGGCGCCGATGGCCGGTAGGATCGAGGACGACATGGGCAACTCGTTCACGCTTCCCGACGCCGCCTCACTCGGTGACCTCCGCACGTACCTCGGACGTGCCGCTCGGATCGAGGACGGCTCGGTCCGGCTCATCGCCGACTCCGGCGTCCTGGCCGTCTACACGGCGATCCTCTACCCGCTCGGGCTGCTCGACGAACTGCCGACGGTGCTCGGGCTCCGCACGTTCTCGCTCACCGAGCCCGCGTCGATCGACACCGTGGTCCCGCTGCAGTCGCTCCTCGAGCGCCTCCGCCTGCTGGCCGAGGCGCAGGACGCCGAACACGCCGAGGGTGCCGACCCGACGCGGGCCACCCCGATCGAGGTCGAGCTGCCGCACGAGGTGCACACCGTGACGTGGGCGGCCATCTCCCCGCCCCGTGGTGGATGGGTCCCGCTGCCGGACGTCTCCCCGGAACTCCTCCGCCGGGCCACCCGCGACGGCATCGCCGAGGTCGCCGACGCGGTGCCGTCCAACTCGGGCGAGGCCATCGTCCGGCGGATCCGTGCCGAGGTCTGGGGCCGACCGGTCCCGGGCGTCGAACACCTGCCCGCCGGTGCGGGCTTCGCAGGCGAGAGCCTCGGGTTCCTCGGGCACGACCCGGTCCGCCTGTTCGAGACGGGTCCGTGGAGCCGACTCACGACCTCGCGCGGCCACGTGCTCGTGAAACGCCGCGCCTGGACCCTGACCTCCTAGCGACGACGACGCCGACGCCGCCGACGGCTACGGCGACGCCGCCCGGCCGCCGTGGTTGGCTGGCCGCATGCACGTCTTCCTCACCGGCGCGTCCGGCTACATCGGCTCCTCCGTCCTCCGCTCCCTCGTGGCCCACGGCGACGAGGTCACCGCGCTCGTCCGGTCCGACGAGAAGGCCCAGCACGTCCGTGACGCCGGTGGCCGGGCCCTGGTCGGCGACGTCACCGACACCGACGTCGTCGAACGGCTGCTGCACGAGAACGACGGTGTGGTCCACACGGCATCGTCGCCCGGCGTCGACCCGGTCTTCATCCGCACCGCGATCGGCGCGCTGGCCGGCACCCCGAAGCCGTTCGTGCACACCGGTGGGATCTTCACCTTCGGCGACTCGACGGACATCTCCGAGCAGTCGCCGATCGACCCGCCGGCGTTGACCGCCTGGCGCGGACCGAACGAGGCCCTGCTGCGGGCGAGCGACGTGCGGAGCACCATCGTCGCCCCCGGCATCGTGTACGGGCGCGGCGCCGGCATCCCGGCGATGTTCGTCAGCGACGGCGAGCAGCCGGTGCGGCTGGTGGGCGACGGCTCCCAGCGGTGGACGACGGTGCACGTCGACGACCTCGGCGAGCTCTACGTCCTCGCGCTGCACCGCGGCGAGCCCGACGGGTACATCGTCGCCGCGACCGGGGACAACCCGACCGTCCGTCAGGTCGCCGAAGCCGGGGCCCACGGTGCACCGGTCGTCGCCGAGAGCGCCGACGCGAGCCGGGATCGGCTCGGACAGAACTACGCCGACGCCCTGCTGCTGCACCAGGAGGCGTCCGGCGCACACGCCCGGTCGGCCTTCGGCTGGCGTCCGTCGCGGCCGTCCCTGGTCGAGGACCTCACCTCCGGCTCGTACGTGCGCTGAGACGCGCTGTCCGAAGACGACGGCGTCCCGCGGGCACGAGAACGCGGGGACCGGCGGACGGGAGGCCCGTGGCGGCGCCGCCACGGGCCTCCCGTCCGCCACGGGCGGTGTCCACCGCGCCGGCGTCGCGCCGGGCGCGCTTCAGTCGAAGGTGTTCGTCATCGCGTGGGCGGCGCGGTCGAGGTAGCCCCAGAGCTCGGCTTCGTCGAGGGGCGCGAGCTCGAGCGACTCGACCGCGTCGTGCATGTGGTGGAGCCAGCGTTCCCGGGCCTCGGAGGTGATCCGGAACGGGTTGTGCCGCATCCGCAGGCGGGGGTGCCCGCGCTGTTCGCTGTAGGTGCCCGGGCCGCCCCAGTACTGCTGGAGGAAGGCGGAGAGGCGCCAGATCGCACCCTCGAGGTCGTCGGCCGGGTACATCGGCCAGATGACCTCGTCCTGCTGCACGCCTTCGTAGAAGCGCCGGACGAGCCGGTCGAAGGTGGGGGCACCGCCGATCCGCTCGTACAGCGACCCCGTGGCCGAAGCGCCGTGCTCGCCGACGCGCAGGGTGATCGGCTGCGCCGGGACGCCGACCGAGCCTGGCATGCCGGGGGAGCCGGGCATGCCGAGCGAGCCGCGCGCTCCGGGCCCGCCCGTGCCGCTCGGGGGTGTGGGGTCGGTCATCGGGGGGCCTTCCCGCTGTCGGGGTCATCCGTGCGGATCGGCTGCCCGAGGATGTTGCGCTTGGTCCGCCGGGGCTTCGTGGGCGCCGGCGTCGGCTGGGTCCGGACGGTGCGCAAGCCGTTGATCGAGGTGGCGTTCTCCCAGCCCTCGGGCATGATCATCGCCATCGCGGGCAGGGTGATGCCGAGTTCGTCGACGGCGTGCTTCAGGCGGGTGCGGAGCTCCCGGCCGACGACGTCGAGCTCGGACGCGCGGGTCTTCACGACCAGGCGGAAGACCATGCCAGCATCGGTGATCGACTGCAGCCCCCAGATCTCGGGCTTCTCGACGATCCGCTGCCGCCAGCGGGACTCCTGCGACATCGTGACGGCGGCCTTGAGCAGGGCGTCCTGCACGGCATCGATGTCGGTGTCGTAGGGCACGGTGATGTCGACGAGCACGCGCGACCAGCCCTGCGACAGGTTGCCGACGCGCAGGATCTGGCCGTTCGGCACGAACCACAGGATCCCGTTCACGTCGCGGATCTGCATGACGCGCAGCCCGACGTTCTCGACGACGCCCGTGGCCTGACCGGTGTCGACGACGTCACCGACGCCGGCCTGGTCCTCGAGGATCATGAAGACGCCGGACAGCAGGTCCTTGACGATCGACTGGGCGCCGACGGCGAGACCCGCTGCGACGAGCGATGCCCCGCCGACGATGCCGACTGCGGCATTCGGGATCGCGACCGGGATGATGATCGCCAGCGCGATGACGACGACGATGACCGTCGCCAGGTTCTCGAGCACACTGCCCAGTGTCCGGGTCCGCTGCACGACCCGGGCGGTCTGCACGGGTGAGGCGATGAGCGCCTGGGTGTCCTCAGCGCCCTGGCGCTTCTTGACGCCGTTCACGACCCGGTCGACGACCTGCTTGATCACCCGGCGCAGGAACAGACGCACCAGGATCGCCCCGAGGATCGTGAGGACGATCGTGATCGGGATGTACCACGCGTCGACGAACTGGGTGAAGGTGTTGGACGCCCACTTCGGGACGTCGGTGGTGTCTGCTGCAGCCAAGTTCATATCCGGTCGATGCTAAGCGGCGGGGCCTCGGCGTCCCTGGAGGAACACCAAGACCCCGCCGGATCAGAGCAGGGGTCAGGCGTCGGCGGCCTGGACCCGGAGCGCGCGCTCGGTGCCCGCGAGGCTCTCGGACACGATGCGGCGCAGCGCCGGCGTCTCCGGGTGCTCCTCGAGCCACGCGGCGGCGGCGTCCCGGAGCTCGGCCGACGCGAGCGGCGCCGGGTAGAGGCCCGAGACGATGGTGTCCGCCATGTGGTAGCTGCGCTCGGCCCAGATGCGCGTGAGCACCTCGAAGTACTTCGGTACGAGGCCCTCGAGCAGCACCGGGCTGTTCACGTGCTGGAACCCGACCGTGGTCTGGCGCACGATGGCGTTCGGCAGCTCGGACGAGTCGACCAGCGACGAGAACGCCGCCAGCTTGCCCTCGGCCGTGGGGATCGTCGCCCGGGCGCGGGCCGCGGCCTGCTCGCCCGACGCGGTCTTGTCCGCGGCGAGCTCGGCGTCGATCTCGGCGTTGTCCGCAGCACCCGCGAGCACGAGGCCCTCGAGCAGCTCCCAGCGCAGGTCCGTGTCGATCTCGAGGCCCTGGAGCGTGACCGATCCGTCGCGGAGACCCTGCAGGGTCGCGACGTGCTCGGGCGTGGACGGGATCTGCGCGAAGAACTTCACGAACTGGAACTGCGCGTCCGAGCCGGCCTCGGCCGAGGACGCGAGCTGCCAGAGCGTGTCGCCGACGGTGCGGACCGTGGCCTCGACCGAGCCCGGTGCCACGTAGTTGCGTGCGGTGAGCAGCAGCTGCGAGAGCGTCGTGCGGATGGTCGTCGACTCGGTCTCGGTCGCGATGTTGCCCAGCACGAGGCGGACGTAGTCGCTGGCCGGGGACTCGGCGTCGCGCGTGGCGTCCCACACGGAACCCCAGACGATCGAGCGGGCGAGCGGGTTCGCGATCGACGCGAGGTGCTCGATCGCGGTGCGCCGGGAGTGCTCGTCGAGACGGATCTTGGCGTAGGCCAGGTCGTCGTCGTTCAGCAGCACGAGGTCGCCGCGCTGGACGCCGACGAGCTCGGGCACCTCGGTGCGGGCACCGTCGACGTCGATCTCGACGCGGTGGACCCGCTCGAGCTTGCCGCCGGCGGAGGCCGTGTCGGCGCCGAACGGCGCGGACTCGTCGTTCCGGAAGGCGTACACGCCGATCGCCAGACGGTGCGGGCGCAGCGTCGGGTAGTCGGCGGGGGCTTCCTGCAGGACGGTGAACGACGTGATGACGCCGGACTCGTCGGTCTCGATCTCGGGACGCAGGGTGTTGACGCCCGCGGTCTCGAGCCAGAGCTTCGACCACTCGGTCAGCTCACGGCCGCTCGTCGCCTCGAGCTCGACGAGCAGGTCGCGGAGCTCGGTGTTTGAGTGGTGGTGCTTCTTGAAGTACGCGGAGACACCCGCGAAGAACGCGTCGATGCCGACCCAGGCGACGAGCTGCTTGAGGACCGAGCCGCCCTTCGCGTAGGTGATGCCGTCGAAGTTGACCTGGACGTCTTCGAGGTCGTTGATCGTCGCGACGATCGGGTGCGTCGAGGGGAGCTGGTCCTGGCGGTAGGCCCAGGACTTCTCCATCGCCTGGAACGTGGTCCAGGCCTCGGTCCACTCGGTGGCCTCGGCCGTGGCGATCGTGGAGGCCCACTCGGCGAAGGACTCGTTGAGCCACAGGTCGTTCCACCACTTCATGGTGACCAGGTCGCCGAACCACATGTGGGCGAGCTCGTGCAGGATCGTGACGACCCGGCGCTCCTTGATGGCGTCGGTGACCTTCGACCGGAACACGTAGGTCTCGGTGAAGGTGACCGCGCCGGCGTTCTCCATCGCACCGGCGTTGAACTCCGGCACGAACAGCTGGTCGTACTTGTCGAAGGGGTAGGCGACGTCGAACTTCTCCTCGAAGTACGCGAAGCCCTTCTTCGTGATGTCGAACACGTACTCGGGGTCGAGGTACGAGGCGAGCGACTTGCGCGCGAACACACCGAGCGGGATCGTCCGGCCGTCGCGGCTGGTCAGCTCGTCGCGCACGACCTCGTACGGGCCGGCGACGAGCGCGGTGATGTAGCTCGAGATGCGCGCGGTGGGCGGGAAGGCCCACGTCGCGACGTCGCCGTCGACGTGCGGCTCCGGAGTCGGGGAGTTCGAGACGACCTGCCACCGCGACGGCGCCGTCACGGTGAAGGAGAACTCGGCCTTCAGGTCGGGCTGCTCGAACACCGCGAACATGCGGCGGGAGTCGGGGACCTCGAACTGGGAGTACAGGTACACCTCGTCGTCCACCGGGTCGACGAAGCGGTGCAGGCCTTCACCGGTGTTCGTGTACAGCGCGTCGCTGACGACCACGAGCTCGTTCTGCTCCTGCAGGTCGTCGAGCTGGATGCGCACGCCGTCGTTCACCGCGGCGACGTCGAGCGCCGTGCCGTTCAGCGTGATCGAGTGCACGGTCTTCGTGATGGCGTCGATGAAGGTCGATGCGCCGGCGGTGGCGGTGAAGCGCACCCGCGTGGTGCTGCCGAAGCTGTCGGCACCGCGGGTCAGGTCGAGCTCGACGTCGTACGTCTGCACGGCGACGACGGCCGCGCGCTCCTGGGCTTCGATTCGGGTGAGGTTCTCTCCGGGCACGCAACGCTCCATCTTCGCTGGGGACGCGGACGATCGGTGTCCGCGTACGGGGCCCCGGACGGCGTCGTGCGCCGGCGGGACGATGGGCTCCAGCCTAGCGACGCCGCGTACGCTCGGATCGTGACCGAGACGACTGTGGACAACCCGACCGACCCCACCACCGAGCGCACCGCCGTGGAGTTCTGGTTCGACCCGAACTGCCCCTGGGCCTGGATGACGAGCCGCTGGGTGGGTGAGGTCGCCGAGCACCGCGACCTCGACGTGACGTGGAAGGTGATGAGCCTGTTCGTCCTCAACGAGGACCAGGACGTGCCGGACAGCTACAAGGAGCGCCTGCACGCCGGCCAGGTCTACCCGCGCATCGTCACGGCGGCGAAGCTCCGGCTCGGACAGGACGTCGTCAAGCCGCTCTACGACGCCCTCGGCGAGCACATCCACCACCGCCAGGAGTCCGACCCCGAGCAGGTCGTCCCCGCCGTGCTCGCGGAGCTCGGCCTGGACGCCGACCTGCTCGAGTACGCCTGGACCGACGAGGTCGACGCCGCCGTGCGCGCCAGCCACCAGGACGGCATCGACCGTGTCGGACAGGACGTCGGCACGCCGGTCATCGCCGTCGAGGGCACCGCGTTCTTCGGACCGGTCATCTCCCCGGCCCCCAAGGGCCAGGAGGCGCTCGACCTGTGGGACGGCGTCGTCGCCGTCGCGAAGGTCCCCGCGTTCTTCGAGCTCAAGCGCTCGCGCACCGTCGGCCCGATCTTCGACACCACGGACTGACGGACTGGAGGCGCGGCGCGGGCTGGCACCGCGCCTCCAGTCCCTGCTACGGTCACTTCCGGCCGGTGAAGTATCAGGGGATGGGGATCCACATGGGGGAGTCGTACCGCGTCGACCGCGCGGCGTCCGCGAGGACCGTGGCGAACGTGCGCACGGCGGCATCCGGCGTGAGCCGACGTGCGGGCGAGGTCACGCGAGCGCTCGACGCGCTCGCCGAAGCGGCGAGCGGATCGCCGGAGATCGCAGCGGCGCTGGGGTCGTTCGCGTCGGGGCGCACCGAGACAGCGTCGAGGATCGGCACGCACCTCCAGGCGGTCAGCGCGGTTGGGACGATCGCGCTCGCCGCCGTCGACGAAGCGGACGGTCAGATGGCGAGCACCGCCGATCACGCGGTGCAGGGATGAGCGGCGTGGTCTCGGCGGCGTCGCTCGACGAGATACGTTTCGACATGGGTGCCGTACTGGCCGCCGCCGATGACCTCCGACATGCCTCCGGCGATGTGCGGAGCGCCGCATCGGACGGAGAGCACTCCTGGTCCACCATGCCGGCGGTGTTCGAGATGGCCGGCGTCAGCACAGCGATGCCCGCCATGACCCACCGGTCGACCGCCGTCGCGACCGAGCTCGCCGAGAGCGCCGAGCGCCTGCACGAAGTCGTCGATCGGGCATCCTTCGACTTCGCCGAGCTCCAGACGCGACGAGCCGCACTGATCGAGCGGATCGCGTCGTTCGCCGGCGGGCTCCACGCCGCGGTCGAACGTCACGACGCCGCGTTGCCCGAGCCGCCGGACTCGAGCACGTCGTGGGACAAGATCCCCGGCCTCGCTGCCGAGGACGCGACGCTCCGGGCAGCGGTCTCGGACTGGAACGAACAGTGGCGAGACTGGCAGCGGCGACTCGCTTCGCAGATCCGTGCCATCACCGGCGGTGACTCGACCGCCGGCCTCGCCGGGGATGAGACCGACGTGCGCACCGCGAGCCTCGTGGCGCCGATGCCGCTTCCGGGCTTCCCCTCCGCACCCTTCCAGTTCCCGTGGCCGTGGCTCGGCGCTGCTGGTGGGACCGCTGCCGGTACCGGCAGCGCCGTCGGCGGACTGTCGGCGCTCGGGCTGCTGGGCATCCTGTTCGGCCTCAGCGGGGACACGAAGCAGCAGACCCCGGCCGATGCCATGCGGCAGCGTATGGCGCAGGCGGACCAGGACGCGTGGGCCTGGACGCACGATCCGCTCACGGGCAAGCCCCGCGAGGTCGCGGGTGGCGCCGGGATCATGACGGACGTGGTCGGGCCGATGACCGGCGCGGAAGCCATCAAACACGCGCGGAAGTACGGCCGGGTGCCGAAGAAGAAACCTGTAGGCGAGGTTGACACCCCGGAGGAACTCGTCGACATCTGGAAGGAGCTCACCCGTGGGGGCAGACCCATGGACGGCGGAGCTCCTGATTCGACCTCGGTTGAACTCCCTGACGGCTCTCGGGTGCAGTGGCGTCCAGACAGTCAGTCAGGCGGACCCACCATCGAGATCAACGCCGGTGGGAAGAGCAAGTACAAGATCCACCTGCCCAAGGGATCTCCACGACACGACCTACCGGAGGAACACCGTTGAACGAGCTGACATACCAACTACTCGCTGATGTGTCCGATGAGGTCGGCTCGGAACTGTACGGGTGGCACATCGGTATCGCCGAGAGGACGCACGAGGCGGAGGAGATCGTGCAGGGTCGAGTCCTCGGTTACCTCCGGGACCTGCTCCAAGCGGACTTGGTCGGCCTCGGGTCGATCGAAGCCGACGCCGCGGGCAGAGGCGTGTGGTCGAACTGGAGCGGTGACGTCGCTGAGCTCGTTGAACGGGCAGCGGCGCGATACGGGCGCTCCGACACGGTGTGGAACCTCTTGGTGACGGGAACGCCACACGGGGTGGCCATGTTCGAGGCGGAGGAAGCGCGACGAGAGGCCGCTGGGCAAGATCCTTGGGCGCATGTCGACGACCACTTCGGAGGGATCTGGGACGCGGACGGCAACGTGATCGAGGAGCACGGGGACGAGATCGTTTTCTGACACTGGCCTCGAGTACGTCCCCTTCCCTGCTGAGGAAGTCCGTGCAATGCCGCACGGCTCCATGTCCTGACCTGCCCGACGACGCGATGCCGGAAGGATGATGTTGATGAACGAGTTCACCTCCTTCTGCCTGGCGTCCGTTCAGGACGGGACCGGCGAGAACCTCTGGGCGTGGACCGGCAACATCGAGAAGCGACGCCATCGGCCTTTGAACGAGACTCGTGAGTGGCTCCTCGACGTACTCGCCCGCTTGCTCGAGCGTGATCTCGTGTGTGTCGGCGACTACCAGGAGAACGGTGGTGGGCGTGCCGACTGGGAGACGTGGACCGGGAGCGTCGAAGCCGTCGTCGACAGAGTCGCGTCGATCTACATGGTCGATCTCGCTCCTGACGAGGTGCAGTACTGGGCCTGCTACCTGATGCGGACGGACACCGGTGCGCAGCTGTACGAACGAGAGCGATCGCGGCGCGAGCTCGCGGGTGAGGACACTGTCCCGCGACTTCGTTCGGTCTGGGACGAGGACGGCAACGTGATCGAAGAACACGGCGATGAGATCGTTGTCTGACGCCGGACTTGAGTACGTTGCCCTGTTTGCAGAGGAAGTCCGTGCGCTCCCGGACGGCTCCATCGCGGCGATGCAGGAGCCACTGCCCTGCTACTGCCCGATGACGCAAAACCAGAGGGATTCGAATGAACGAACTGACCTACTACGTCCTTGCGACGACCTACAACGGAACGGGCGAGAACCTCTGGGGCTGGGCATCGACGTTCGAGATCGAACGACATCGTCCCCGCGAGGAGACGCGCGAATGGGTACTCGACAACCTTCGACGTCTCCTCGCCGAGGGACTCGTGTCCGTCGGCACGTACGAGCCGGACGGGCCCGGACGTGCCGGCTGGGACGAGTGGCAGGGCACGCCTGACGAGATCGTCGAACGAGTAGCTGCTGTCTACACGCTCGAGCCGGGCGACGTCGAGGTCCCGTTCTGGGATTGCTACATCATGGACACGCCGAAGGGAGATGCCCTGTTCGAAGCCGAGCGTGCCCGACGGATCGCCGCCGGTCTGGACCCCTTCGCACGGGATGACGGCATCTGGGACGAGGACGGCAACGTCATCGAAGAACACGGAGACGAGATCGTTGTCTGACGCCGGCCTCGAGTACGTCCCCTTCCCCGCAGAGGAAGTCCGCTCCATGCCGGACGGCTCCGTCGCCGCGATGCGTGAACCCCTCCCCGGGCACGAGGCGTACATCGACGTCGTCCCGCCCGCTGACGCCGAGGACCCGCGCGTGCAGCGACGGAGCGTCCGCCACGATGACGGTCTCGCACCGAGCGCCGAACCATCGCCGCGGACGCCTGAGGAACAGCTGCTCCTCGAGCTGACGGAGTTCAATCGGAACGGCTGCGCGACCGACCTCCGCGCGCTGCACCGCATGGTGCGAACCGACCACGAACCCGACGCCACCCGAGCCCGGGCGATGGCGCTTCGGTCCGTCGAGATCGGCCTCCGCCGGGGTCTCCTGACGAGCGGGATGTTCGTCCGTGCCGGTTCGGAGCTTGCGTTCGTCGAACCCGAGCGGAGAGTCGCGGAGCGGATCGCGACCGTTCGGGACCGCTACGTCGGTGCACCCCAGGCCGGCGAGTCCGACGGTGACCTCGCGAACTCGGTCTGGCTGATGAACACGACGGACGGCGAGCGGTACGCGCGGACCCACAGCGCCGACCAGGCCAGGGACGACCGGGCGAGCGATGCTGGGCCGGCGACGACCCCGAGCGTGCCCGCGGTCGTCGTGCGGTCCTCGAGCGACGAGTGGGGCGACAAGAACCACGAGCTGCTCGCGGACAACGTCTTCGAGGAACTCCGCAACGGCTGGCTCTCGTGGGACAAGGGCATCGGCGACGATGCACTCAAGAACCTCGCGTGGGGGATCGCCGCTGAGATCGTGTACGCCTTCGACGTGAAGTGGTCGCCGGACTGGGTCGCCAAGGGTCATCCACACCGTTGGCACGACGAGGCCGGCTGGCACGCGCGGTGCAACGACTGCCTCGACGAGAGCCCGGCCGAATCCGACGAAGCGGTCGCGTACGCATGGTTCGCCGATCACCGTCCGATCGCGCACGGTGACACCGCGCCGCCGTTCCGACCGTCACCGCCGCCGCTCGAGATCCCGATGCCCGGCGAAGGGTGATCGGCGCGGGGTGATCGGCGCAGGTCAGGCCAGCGACAGCTGCATGAGCGTCAGGTCGAGCCACCGATCGAACTTCCGACCGACCTCGGGCACGACCGCCACGGTGGTGAAGCCGAGGCGCTCGTGCAGGGCGATCGACCCCGTGTTGGTGCTGCAGATGCCGGCCATCATCACGTGCCGCCCCTCGGCGGTGGCGCGTGCGACCAGCTCGGCCATCAGCGCCGTCGCGATGCCCCGACCGCGGAAAGACTCGACGACGTAGACGCTGTGCTCGACGGTCAGCCGGTAGCCCTGGTGCGGCCGCCACTGCGAGTACGTGGCGTAGCCGGCGACCTGCCCGTCGACCTCGGCGACGATCACCGGGTACCCGTCCGCCTGGCGCTCGGCGAGCCACGCGTCGAAGTACGAGCGGGGGTGCGGCACCTCCTGCCAGATGGCGGTGGAGTGCAGGACGGCGTCGACGTGCAGGGCGTGCACGACGTCGAGGTCGGTCGGGGTGCAGTCGCGGATCACGACCCCGTTCGTCGCATATGCTGTCGTCATGTCTCACATCGTAGACGACGAGCACCCCGATCCCGCAACCGGCGCCGACGACACCTCGGTCGCCGAGCAGCGGGCGCTCGGTGAACGCCTCCAGCGGCTCCGCACCGAGCGGAAGTGGAGCCTCACCGAGCTCGCCGAGGAGTCCGGCGTCTCCCGCGCGATGATCAACCGCGTCGAGCGCGGGGTCTCCAGCCCCACCGCGACGATCCTCGGTCGTCTGTCCGGTGCCTTCGGCCTGACGATCTCGCAGCTCCTCGACGATGCCCTGGAGCACGAGGTGCCCAGGGTGACGGACCCCGATGAGGCGCGCGGGGTCCAGCGCGGCGCGACCGCCGATTCCTGGACCGATCCCGACACCGGGTACCGCCGCCGTCCGGTCTCGAGCGCGACGTTCCCCGCCGACGTCACCGAGGTGCGCCTCCCGGCCGGCCGCGAGGTGGCCTACCCGGCGTCCGCCTACGCCTTCCTGCGGCACTGCATCTGGGTCGTCGACGGCGTGCTCGAGGTCGTCGTCGGCGGCGAGCCGACGCGCCTGGCGGCGGGGGACCGGATCGAGCTCGGCGACCCCGCCGACGTCGTCTACCGCAACCCGGGTGAGGACCCCACCCGGTACCTCGTCGTGGTGGTCCGTGCGCCGTAGTCCGTGGTGGTCCGGGGCCCGGAGTCGCAGGAATAGGATCGGTTCCATGCGCATCCACCTCGGAACGGACCACGCCGGCCTCGAGTTCAACAAGACCCTCGCAACCCACCTGACCGAAGCCGGGCACGAGGTGGTGGACCACGGTCCGACCGAGTACGACGCGCTCGACGACTACCCCTCGTTCTGCATCAACGCCGCGCACGCCGTGGTGCAGGACCAGCGCGCCGGTGTCCAGGCGCTCGGTGTCGTCTTCGGCGGTTCCGGCAACGGTGAGCAGATCGCCGCGAACAAGGTCGAGGGCATCCGTGCCGCGCTCGTCTGGAACGAGTCGACCGCGCTGCTCGCCCGTCAGCACAACGACGCCAACGTCATCTCCATCGGCGCACGTCAGCACACCGAGGACGAGGCGATCCGGTTCGTCGACCTGTTCATCGCCGAGCCGTTCTCCGGCGAGGAGCGCCACGCCCGCCGCATCGCCCAGCTCGCCGAGTACGAGACCACCGGGCTGATCGCCGGCCGCCAGATCGACGCGTAGTCCGGCCCGTCAGGGGTACCGGGTAGAACGGTAGTCATGCCCGAGGGTCACTCCGTCCACCGCATCGCCAACCAGTTCACCCGGCACTTCGTCGGCAAGCGCTGCGAGGTGTCGAGCCCCCAGGGTCGCTTCGCCGCCGGGGCCGCGCAGCTCGACGGCAAGCGCATGATCGCCGCGCGTGCGGTGGCGAAGCAGATGTTCCTGGAGTTCGAGGGCGACCTGTTCCTCCGCGTCCACCTCGGGCTGTACGGGGCGTGGGACTTCGCGGGCGTGATCTCCACCGCCGAGGCGCTGTCCGACGACGACGACCGCGAAGAGTCGCTCAGCTCGATCGGCGCACCGCGGCTCGCCCGCTACCGGATGGCCGAGCAGGAGAAGGCGGAGGACCCGATCGAGTCCTTCCCGCCGGACCCGGTGGGCCAGGTCCGGGTGCGGATCCTCACCGAGGACACCGTCGCCGACCTGCGCGGCCCGACCGCGTGCGTCGTGGAGACCCCGGCCGAGGTGCAGCGCGCGCTCGACAAGCTCGGCCCCGACCCGATGAACGACGACGGGCCCGAGGCGGAGAAGACCTTCGTCGACAACGTCCGCCGTCGGAACGTCGCGATCGGGCAGCTGCTCATGGACCAGTCCGTCGTGGCCGGCATCGGCAACATCTACCGCGCCGAGCTGCTGTTCCGGCAGCGCATCGACCCGTACAAGCCCGGCAAGAAGATCACCGTCAAGCAGGCCAAGGCGCTCTGGGCCGACTGGTCGAAGCTGCTGCACGACGGCGTCCGCGACGGCCTGATGATGACGATGGACGACCTGTCCGCGGCCGACCACAAGAAGGCCCTGCGGTCACGCAAGGACCGGCACTGGGTCTACCACCGGCAGGGCGAGCCGTGCCGGGTGTGCGGCACCGAGATCCGGATGGCCGACATGGCCGGCCGGAAGCTCTACTGGTGCCCGAAGGACCAGAAGTAGCACACGGGGCACAGGCGCAGCCGCCCGCCCTCCTGGTCACAGCTCCCGGTACGTGAACCGCCCGGCCACGGCCGTCCCGAGCACCCGCATGCCGCGCAGTGCGGCGGAGGGCGCCGCCAGCGGATCGGACTCGACGAGCACCAGGTCCGCCACGTCACCGACGGACACCCCGACCCGCCCGTCGGTCGACCCCTGCCAGGCGACGAGCGCCGAGAGCCGTTCGGCCGGGTGCCACGGGTCCCGCCCGTCGCGGTCCCGCCCGACGGCCGCCGCCATCGACACCCACGGGTCGAGCGGCGCCACCGGAGCGTCCGACCCGAGCAGCAGGCGCGCTCCGGCCCGAGCGAGCGACGCGAAGGCGAAGGCACGGTCGGTGTGTCCGGCCCAGTGCCGGTCTGCGATGTCCCGGTCGTCCATGGCGTGTTCGGGCTGCACGGACGCGGCGACCCCGAGCCGGGCGAACCGGTCGACGTCGGTGTCGACGAGCAACTGCGCGTGCTCGATCGTGCCGCGGGCCCCGACGGTCTCGAAGACGTCGAGCGCCAGGGTGTTCGCACGGTCGCCGATCGCGTGGATCGCAGGGACGAGTCCGGCGTCGACGGCACGGCGGGTGATCGCGACGAGCTCCTCGAACGGCCAGGCGAGCACGCCGGAGCCGTCGGTCATGGCGGCGGTCCGGGTGCCGAGCGACCCGTCCGTGACCACCTTGAACGGCCCCATCGTGAGCAGGCCCCGCGTGCCGTCGACCACGTCGCCGGTGCGCAGCCCCCGGGCGATGGCCTCGTCGAGCTCGGCCGGGTACACCCCGGACGCGACCCGGATCGCGTCGGTGCCGGCGTGGATCCGGCGGCGCCAGCGGTCGAGCCCGAAGCGCATCTCGAGGTCGACCACGCCCGTCACCCCGCGGGCCGCCGCGGCTTCGGCAGCGTCCGCCACGTAGGCGTCGAGCAGGTCGTCCGGCACCTGCGACAGGGCACCGGTCACGTCGAACGCGTCCTGCTCGCGCAGGACCCCGTCCTCGCCCGCCTCGAGCGGGCGGCCGACAGCAACCGAGAAGTGCGCGACCGCGAGTGCGTTGCACCACACCGCGTGCAGGTCCGCGCTGATCACGACGACCGGGAGGCCCGGTGCGGCACGGTCGAGCAGCTCGCGTCGTGCCGGGCGCGGCCACATCCCGTCGCGGTAGCCGTGTCCGACCAGGACGCGGTCCGTCACGCCCGCCCGCGCGATGGCGGCGAGCAGGTCGGCGGTCGCCTCGGCGGAGTCGCAGCCGGTGACGTCGACACGGCGGCGGACGAGCGCCCACTGGTCGAAGTGCGTGTGGTGGTCGCGGAGCCCCGGGCCGAGCCAGGCGCCGGCGGCCTCGACCACGTCGGTGTCGACGCTCGTGGGGTCGAGCGTGCCGGTCGGCGCGATCTCGGTGACCCGGCCGTCGACGATGCGGACGTCGGCAGGGGCACCGGAGGTGCCCACCCTGCGGACGGTGCGGAGCAGGATGTCCGTCACCGTGCCTCCAGGCCGTTCGTCGGGGACGGGACCGGCCGGACCCGCTCGATCTCGTCGGCGAGCGCCGGCGACGCGTAGGGGCCGTCGCCCCGCAGCCCGGCGACGATGCGGTCGATCACCTCGGGAGCCTTGTTCTGCGACAGCTTGGCGCGGGCGTCGAACCGGGTGACGCGGATCCGGATGCCGACGGTGCCCTTGGCCATCCGGCGGGCGGTCTCCTCGTCGATCTGCAACGACACGGGCGAGGGCATGACGTGCTCGAAGTGGTCGACGAGTTCGCCGAGGACCCGGAAGTTCTCGTCGTCGGACAGGATCTCGGGGGTGCCCCAGACGTGGGCGGTGACGTGGTTCCAGGTGGGCACGAACTGCTCCGGCGGGTACCAGGCGGGGGAGACGTAGCCGTGCGGGCCCTGGAACACGACGAGGACCTCGTGCCGTCCGAGTTCGTGCGCGACCTCGTCGGGACGGCCGACGTGGGACACCAGCACGAGGGCGTCCGGGTCGTCGTCGGGGCCGGGGGCCTCGAGCAGCACCGGGTAGTGCGAGGCGACCAGCCCGGCCGCGGTGTGGGACACGATCGTCGCCCACGGGTTCCCGGTGATGAGGCGTCGGACCTCGTCGACGTCGGTCATCAGGAAGTGCGGTGTGTGGCGCATGTTCCGAGCGTGGCACAACGGGCCCGGTCGCGCGACGGGCGTCGTTTCGTCAGTGTTTCTGCGCGGTAAAACTCTCAGAGCGCATTGAAAGAAGTCTTGTGGTCGGGATTCGAACCGTCCTAGCTTTCCCACCACGACGACCGGGCAGGGATCCGGCCGCACCCGATCGAGGAGAGATCATGCGACGCAGGACGATCGCCGCGCTGGCCGCGGCGGCAACCTTGGCACTGGTGGCGACCGGCTGTTCGGCGGGCGGCGCGGCCGATGACGACGCTCCCTCGAGCCTGGTCTACGCGACCGGCGAGCCCGACCACCTGACCCCGGGACGGCAGACCGTGGCCTTCGACCAGGTGATGAGCGTCTTCGCGCCGCTGACCCAGACCGACGCCGACGGTGACCTGCACGACGTCGCGGCGAAGAGCGTCGAGAGCGACGACGCCACCACCTGGACGATCACGCTGCGGGACGGCTGGACGTTCCAGAACGGCGAGGCCGTCACGCCGGAGAGCTACGTGAAGGCCTGGAACCACGTCGCCTACGGCCCGAACGCGTGGGAGAACAGCGGTCAGCTCGCCGGGATCGTCGGGTACACCGACCTCAACCCGGCGAAGGGCACCCCGAAGACCAAGGAGATGTCGGGGCTCAAGGTCACCGGCAAGGACACCTTCACGGTCACGCTCACCCACGCGGACAGCCAGTTCCCCCTGCAGCTCAGCCAGGCCCAGACGGCGTTCTACCCGATGCCCGAGGCCGCGTACGACGACCTGAAGGCGTACGACAAGAAGCCGATCGGCAACGGCCCGTACGAGATGACGAAGGCGTGGAAGGCGGACCAGGAGTTCACCGTCACGTCCTGGAAGGACTACGAGGGCACGAAGCCCGCCACCGACGAGGTGACCTTCCGCAGCTACTCCGACATGAACACCGCGTACACCGACGTCCTGGCCGGCAACGCCGACGTGCTGTTCCTGCCGGCCGACAAGATGACGAGCGCGAAGGCCGACTTCGGCGATCGCCTGCACTCCTTCGACGCCCCCGGCATCGACTACCTCGGGTTCCCGCTGTGGGACGACCGGTACTCCGACCCCGACGTGCGCCGCGCGATCTCGATGTCGATCGACCGTGACGAGGTCAACGACGCGATCTACGGCGGCCTGTACGACCCGGCCACCGCGCTGACCCCACCGTCGATGTCCGGCACCGAGGAGGGCATCTGCCGCGACGCCTGCGAGTTCGACCCGGCAGCGGCGAAGAAGCTCCTCGCCAGCGCCGGCGGGTTCGACGGCACCATGACGCTCGTCTACCCGGGCGGCACCGGCCTCGACTCCCTGTACGAGGCGTACGCCAACCAGATCCGGCAGAACCTGGGCGTCGACGCCGAGGCGAAGGCCACCACCGACTGGGCGTCCTACTACTCGGAGCTCACGGACAAGACCGTCGCCGGCCCGCACTTCGGCCACTGGGGCGCGCTTTACATCAGCCAGCAGAACACGCTCCGCGCGCTGTTCACCACGGCCGGCGGCTGCTCCCCGTGCACCGGCTACTACCAGTCCGACGACGTCGACTCGCTGCTCGCGAAGGCCGACTCCGCGGGGTCGCAGGACGAGGCGAACGGGTACTACACGAAGACGCAGGAGGCGGTCCTGCAGGACTTCCCGATCGTCCCGACCTTCTTCGACAAGTACTCGTACGTCACGAGCGACAAGATCGCGAAGCTGCCGGCGGTGGCGGGCAGCCCCGTGATCGCGCAGATCGCCGTGAAGTAGGGCGGGGCATGGAGCAGCACACCGTCCTCGACCTGGTCCGCGACGTCCCCGACCGCGACGGCTTCCCGCTCGTCGACGACCTGCACGCCCGGTTCGCCGCGCTCGCCGCGGCGCACCCCGACCGGGTCACGGTCACCCGGATCGGCACGAGCCGCCTCGGCGAACCCCTGCACAGCTACCGCATCGGCACCGGGTCGCACGCGGCCGTCGTGGTCGGCGGGGTGCACCCGAACGAGCCGATCGGCTCGTGGACGGTGCTGCACCTCGCCGAGACGGCCCTCGGTGACGAGCGGGTGGCCGGGCTCGACGTCACCTGGCACATCGTCCCGACGATCGATCCGGACGGCATGCGGCTCAACGAGGCGTGGTTCCACGACCCGCACGACCGCGTGTTCTACTCGCGGCACTTCTACCGGCCGGCCCCGGACAGCCAGGTCGAGTGGACGTTCCCGAACAGCTACAAGTCGGTGTACTTCGACCAGGTGCTGCCCGAGACGCTCGCGTTCATGCGGCTCATCGACGACACCGAGCCGGACCTGCTCGTGAGCCTGCACAACGGCGAGATGGGCGGCGTCTACTACTACCTGTCCGAGGACCTGCCCGACGTCGTCGACACGCTGCACGCGGTGCCGGCCGCACTCGGGCTGCCGCTCGACACCGGGGAGCCGGAGTCCCCGTACCTGCGGGAGCTCGCCCCGGCGGTGTTCGCGATGGACGGCATCGAGACGGCGTACGCCTACCTCGAGGAACTCGGCGTCGACCCCGGCGAGCACATCCACGGCGGATCGAGCGCGGCGTGGGCGATGCGGCACGGGGCCCTCTGCATGGTGGCCGAGCTGCCGTACTGGAGCCACCCCGACGCCGACGACCCGACCCCGACCGACGAGTCGTACGCCGACCTGCTGCGTCGGTGCGCGGACGAGCTCGGTGCCTCGGGTGTGGAACTGCAGGCGTTCCTCGACGAGGCGTCGCCGATGCTCTCGATCCCGTCCCCGTTCGTCGAGGCCTCCCGGGCGTTCGTGCCGATGCTCGTCGGGATGGCGGACACCGACCGCCGCCGTGCCGAACGGGAACCGTCGGACCGGACGGCCACCGTCGCGGAGCGCTTCGGCTGCGAGGACCTCGTCCGCTGCTTCCGCCTGCGCTACGGCGGCATGCTCCTGCGCGCCGTCGAGGCGGAGACGACCGCCGGTACGGCGTCCGCGCCGCTCCGGCGGCTCCGCGACCGCTTGGCCGAGCGCTACGCGCGCTGGCAGGCGGACGCGTCGACGGGTGCGCAGCCGATCCCGGTGGGGAAGCTCGTGGGCGTGCAGTACGGGGCGATCCTCGCCTGCGCGGCGCACGTGACGGACCCGACCCGCGCCTCCCGTCCGGTGTCGGCGGCCGTCTCGGGAGGCGCGTGATGCGTCCGACGCTCGCCGTCGGTCGCCGACTCGGCGGCCTGGTCATCGTGTTCCTCGGGGTGACCTTCCTCATCTACGCGATGACGTTCGCGCTGCCCGGCGACCCGATCAAGGCGCTCGGCGGCGAGCGCCCCCTCACCGACTCGGTCGTGCGGGCGCTGCGGGCGGAGTACCACCTGGACCAGCCGCTGTGGCTGCAGTACGTGCAGTACCTGGGCGGCCTGTTCCGGGGTGACTTCGGCACCGACTTCAACGGGCAGTCCGTGGGCGAGCAGATGGCCTCGCGGTGGCCGGTGACGATCACGCTGGCGCTGAGCGCGTGGGCGCTCGAGATCGTCCTCGGCATCGGGCTCGGCGTGGTCTCGGCGCTCAGGCGCGGCACCGTGCTGGACAAGACGGTGCTCGTCGGTACCATCGTCGTCGGCGCGGTCCCCGTGTTCGTGCTCGGCGTGGCCCTGCAGCTGGTGTTCTCGGTGCGGCTGCACTGGTTCCCGGTCGCGGGCGTCACCGCCGGGTGGCCGACCGCGTACGTCCTGCCGGCGTTCGTGATCGCCCTGTTCGGCCTGGCCGCGGTGTCCCGGCTCACCCGGACCTCGATGATCGAGACACTCGACGCCGACTACGTGCGGACAGCCCGCGCCAAGGGGCTCGCGCCGGGCCGGATCGTGGGTGTGCACGTGCTGCGGAACTCGCTCATCCCCACCGCCACCTACCTGGCGACCGACCTCGGCTACCTGATGGGCGGCACCGTCATCATCGAGGGCATCTTCAACCTGCCGGGCGTCGGGAACCTGCTGTTCCAGGGCATCCGCTCGCACGAGGGTGCCGTCGTCGTCGGCATCTCGACCGCCCTCATCCTGGTGTTCCTCGTCACGAGCGTGCTCGTCGACCTGCTGCACGCCGCCCTCGACCCGCGCGTCCGGACAGGAGCCTCCCGATGACCACCGAAGCCCTCGGCGCCACCGTCGAACCCGTCGTCGGGGTCCGGCGCCGGCCACTGCTCGCCGCCGCACGGACGCCGGGGTTCTGGGTGCCCGCGTCGGTGCTCGTGGTGGTCCTGCTCATCGCGGCGTTCCCGCAGCTGTTCGCCGGCCTGTTCGGCCACGGCGACCCGCGGGTGTGCGACCTCGGCCGGAGCGGGGCGTCACCGACCGCCGGGCACCCGTTCGGCTTCGACCTGCAGGGCTGCGACGTGTACGCGAACGTCGTCTGGGGCACCCGGTCGTCGATCGCCGTCGCGGTGCTCACGACCCTGCTCGCCGGCATGGTCGCGGTCGTCGTCGGGACCGTCGCGGGCATGGTCGGCGGGTGGGTCGACGCCGTCCTCGCCCGGCTCACCGACGTGTTCCTCGGGTTCCCGTTCCTGCTCGGAGCCGTCGTCGTGCTGAACAGCGTGGGGGAGCGGTCGGTGCTCACCGTGTCGCTCGTGCTCGCCCTGTTCGGGTGGCCGACGATGGCCCGGCTCGTGCGGTCGAGCGTCCGCAGCGTCCGGGGCGCCGAGTTCGTGCTCGCCGCCCGGACGATGGGGTTGTCGACGTGGCGGATCACCACCCGGTACGTGCTGCCGTCGTCGATCTCGCCGCTGCTCGTGCTCGCCACCATCACCGTCGGCGGGGTCATCGTGTCCGAGTCGTCGCTGACCTACCTCGGTATCGGGCTGGAGCGTCCGGCGATCTCGTGGGGGCTGCAGCTGTCCGCGGCGACGTCGCAGTTCCTCCGGGCCCCGCACATGCTCATCGCCCCGGCGGCGTTCCTCGCCGTGACCGTGCTCGCCGTCATCGCGCTCGGCGACACGCTGCGCGCCGCGCTCGACCCACGTCGGCGCTGACCGGCACGGCACACGCCGCGTCGCGGCGGGCACCGTCGCGACCGACGCGCCAGACTCGAACCACCGCCCTTCGAAAGGACCACCGTGACCGACACCCTCTCCGCGTACCGGAAGACCCTGCCCTACATCCGTGAGTGGGTGTCGTACAAGGTGTGGCAGCTGCGGGTGCCCGGCGTGCAGGTCGCCGTCGGGTACGGCGGCGAGGTCCTGTTCGACGAGGCCTGGGGCTACGCCGACGTCGAGGCCGGGCGTCGCCTGACCACCACCGACCTGTTCCGCATCGCCTCGCACTCGAAGACCTTCACCGCGACGGCCCTGCTGCAGCTCGCCGAGCGCGGGTCGCTCCGGCTCGACGACACCGTCGGCACGTACGTCCCGGCACTGGTCGACGGCGGCTCGCCGCTCGCCGACGCCACCCTGCGCGAGCTCATGGAGATGGGCGCCGGCGTCATCCGCGACGGACACGACGGCGACTACTGGTCCCTGCTCCGCCCGTTCCCCGACGAGCAGGAACTCCTGGCGCTCGTGCTCGACCGGGGCCAGAAGGTGCCGACCGGCTCGTCGTTCAACTACTCGAACCTCGGCTACTCCCTGCTCGGCCTGGTCATCGCCGCGGTGTCCGGGCAGTCGTACAACGACTTCGTGCGCGAGTCGATCACCGAACCCCTGGGCCTGCGGAACACCGGCCCCGACTGGGACCCCGCACGCGCCGACGACTTCGTGGTCGGGTACACCGGCTTCCACACCGCCAGGCACCGGCAGCGCATCGACCACGTCGACACCCGCGCGATGGCCGCCGCCACCGGCTTCCACGGCACCGCGTCCGACCTGGTCCGCTACTTCTCGCAGCACGTGATCGGGCAGGGCACCCTGCTCGACGACCACTCCAAGCGCCTCGCGCAGCGGAAGGCCTGGAGCGCCACCGACGACCCAGCGGCCCGCGGCTACGGCGCCGGGTTCATCGTCGACCGGATCGGCGGACGGGAGATCCGCGGGCACTCGGGCGGGTTCCCCGGCCACATCACCCAGTCGATGTTCGACCCGGCGTCCGGGCTCGTCGTGTCCGTGCTCACCAGTGCCGCCGCCGGACCCGCCACGCTCATCGCCACCGCGGTCATCGCCATGCTCGACGCAGCGGCCGACGCCGACGCCCCGGGGACCCCGGTGCCCGACGACGTCGACACCGCCACGTTCACCGGACGCTTCGCCAACCCGTGGGGCGTCACCGACGTCGCCCGGATCGGTGACCGGCTCGTCGAGGTCGACCCGTCCGGCCCCGAACCGATGGACACCCCCACGCGGCTCGAGGTGGTCGACGCCGACACCCTGCGGATGACCCACGGCAACCGCTTCGGCTCGGTCGACGAGGACATCACCTACACGCGCGACGAGGACGGCGCCGTGCGGGCGATCCGCGGCGGTGGCGGCATGTCGCAGGAGCCGTGGTCGATCCCGGACGAGCGACCCGAGGTGGCCGCCGGGCTGGCCTCGTGACCGACGACCGGCTGCTCGGACCGGAGCGCCAGGCGTTCGTCGAGGAGTTCGCCCTGATGCTCAACGACGGCGCGGGCATGCCCCTCACCGACGCCCGGGTGCTCGGCTACCTGATGATGACCCGCGCACCGCACTCGTCGTCGTCCGACCTGCAGGCAGCGCTCGGTGCCAGCTCGGGGTCGGTGTCGATGGCCACCCGGCGGCTCGTCGACTCCGGGTTCGTGAAGCGCCACATCGTCCCCGGCGAGCGCAGTCACTACTTCCGTGCCGAGGCCGACGTCTGGGGCTCCTGGCTCGCGAGCGAACGGAAGTACCTCGACCGGCAGCGCGACATCATCGGCCGCGGGCTCGCCGTCGTCGAGGGTGCCGGTCGCACCGGCACGGGCGACGTGGACGCCGAGGTCCGCGAGCGCCTGCTCAACGGCCGCGACTACATGCAGTGGCTGCAGGGCTACCACCGCAAGATGCTCGAGGAGTGGGAAGCCTTCAAGGCCGCCCGCGACGACACCGACCCCCCGGAGACCCCATGAGCGGCACCACCGACGTCCTGACCGTCGAGCACCTCACCGTCACCTTCGACGTCGACGGCGAGGTCGTCCGCGCAGTCGACGACGCCTCGTTCACCGTCGCCCGGGGCGAGGTCGTCGCGGTCGTGGGGGAGTCTGGCTCCGGCAAGAGCATGACCGCGATGACCGCGATGGGCATCGCCCCCGACGGTGCGCGCGCCTCGGGGAGCATCCGGCTCGGCGACCTCGAGGTCATCGGCACCGACGAGCGCACCCTCCGGTCGGTCCGGGGCCGCAGCGTGTCGATGATCTTCCAGGACCCGTCCGCGGCGCTGAACCCGGTGTTCACCATCGGGTTCCAGCTCGCCGAGGCCGTCCGACGCACCGACGGCCCGCACGACCGCGCCGCCGTCCGGGAGCGCTCGCTCGAGCTGCTCCGCGCCGTGGAGGTCCCCGAACCCGAACGCCGCCTGGGCCAGTACCCGCACGAACTCTCCGGCGGACAGGCCCAGCGCGTGATGATCGCGATGGCGCTCGCCGCCGACCCGGACCTGCTCATCGCGGACGAGCCGACGACCGCCCTCGACGTCACCGTGCAGGCCGAGGTGCTCGACGTCCTCCGCGCGCTGCGCGAGCGCACCGGCACCGCGATCCTGCTCATCACCCACGACATGGGCGTCGTCGCGGACCTCGCCGACCGCGTGGTCGTGATGCGCCGCGGACGCGTCGTCGAGACCGGCACCGCCCAGGCGGTCTTCGCCGCACCGTCCGCCGACTACACGCGGGAACTCCTCGCTGCGGTCCCGCGGATGGGCACCGGGTCCGGCCAGGAGGCCCGGCTCGGCTCCGCCACGGAGCCACCGGCCGCCGTGTTGGACGTCCGGCACCTCGTGGTCGAGTACGGCGGCGCCCTGCGCGGACGCTTCCGCGCCGTCGACGACGTGTCGTTCACCGTCGGCCGTGGCGAGATCGTCGGCCTGGTGGGGGAGTCCGGCAGCGGCAAGACGACCATCGGCCGGGCCGCGGTCGGCCTCGCGCCGATCACCTCCGGCTCGGTGGTCGTCGACGGCACCGACGTCGCCGGCGCACGACGAGCCGCCCGCCGGCAGATGCGCCAGCACGTCGGCGTGGTGTTCCAGAACCCGCTCCGGTCGCTCAACCCCCGGTACACGGTCGGGCAGACCGTCGCCGAGCCGCTCCGCCAGATCCTCCGGCTGCCGGCGGTGCAGGTCGAGGAGCGTGTCGAGCGGCTCCTCGCCGACGTCGGTCTCGACGGCGGGTACGCCGAGCGCTACCCGCACGAACTCTCCGGCGGCCAACGGCAACGGGTCGCGATCGCCCGCGCGGTGGCCCTCGACCCCGCGCTCCTGATCGCCGACGAGCCGACGAGTGCGCTCGACGTGTCGGTGCAGGCCCGCGTGCTCGACGTGTTCCGCGAGCTGCAGGAGCGCCTGGGGTTCGCGTGCCTGTTCGTCACGCACGACCTCGCCGTGGTCGACACCCTGTGCGACCGGGTCGTCGTGCTGCACGGCGGCCGGGTCGCCGAACACGGGACGCGCGACGCCATCCTGCGCTCGCCGCAGGACCCGTACACACGACGGCTCATCCAGGCCGCCCCGGTGCCGGATCCCGGGGAGCAGGCACGCCGACGCTCCGAGCGACTGGCGGCCCGTGCGGGCTGAGGCGGGCGGGCGTCCGGGTCAGCGCACCTCGGCCGAGGCCCACAGCACGCCGACACCGCGGCCCACCGGGCGCAGCAGCGGCACCGCGACGAGCACCGCCGCGGCCAGGTACGCGACGGTCTGCAGCAGCCCCGGGACCGCGATGGCCACGCCGAGCGACTCCTGCGGGAGCGCCGTGAGGAGCACGGTCTCCGACAGCAGTGCGGTGACGAACCACGCCGCGGCCGCCACCGTGACGATCCACCCGAAGGCCCGCTGCACACCCGGTCCACTCCGGACGGTGACGACACCGAAGGCCACGAGCGCCGCCTGCGCGACGACGAGGAACACGTCGATCAACAGTCCGGGAACCAGTGACACGAGCGCGAACGCGAGCACGGACACCGCGAACGTGAGCGCCCGGCGGTCCCGGGCGCGCACCGCGGCGGCGAGCACGACGACTGCGGCGATGCCGGCGACGACCGTGGCGCCGAGGAGCAACCCGCGGGGCAGGTCCCAGGGCGCCAACCAGACCGTCCCGACCAGTCCGGCCGCTCCGACCACCAGCGCCGCCACCACCGCGGCCGCCGACACCACCCGTACCCCCGTGCTGCTCTGCATGCCCGCACCCTATGCCCCGGGACCCCGCCAGCGGAACACGCTCCCCACCGTTCGGCGCCCCTTGCGACACGCCCGTCCGGCCCCGGGTGCTCGTCCACACGACGCGGTCGACTTGACTGTCGTTCGAACACACGTTCGAATACCGTCGTGGGACGGCGTCGCGAGAACCGGTGGCAGCCCCCGGAACACCCGGAGGTCGAGCGTCCGCGCGCGTACTCCCTGTCCGAGGACGCCCGCGGCGGCGACGTCTGCCACGCCGTCACCCCGAAGCCGGTCTGGGCGTGGATCCAGTTCCCGACCTTCCACGTCCGGGTGAAGGCCTTCGCGAAGAGCTGGACCCGCGATGCCGTGCTGGTGGAGTGGGCGCAGTTCGGGCAGCAGGCCGAGGCGTGGGTGTGGCGCTCCGCGGTGAAGCACCGCACGCTCCGTGCCGACCGGGACAGCGCGAACCGGAGTCCGCAGAACGCACTGCGTTGACTTCCGCCCGCACCCCGAGGATGGTTTAGCGAACACGGGGTCAGCAAGTAACTCACTGATCGAGGCATTCGGTCCGGACCCCTGTCCCAGAAGGAGGCACCATGAAGAACGCAGCGGTGCCGTCCTGGGTCGCCCACGTGCTCACCCCGCCCGAGGTCATCAGCGCCTACGTCGAGCGTCGGATCAACGATCCGGCCCTGCTGTCGGGCGAGCAGTCGGAACCCACGTACGCAGACTTCCTGCGCGACGAGTAGACGGTCTTCTCCGGAGGCCCGGATCACGCACCGCTCCCGGCGGACGTGATCCGGGCCTCCTCTTCGTTCACCCCACCGGTCCGCCGCGTCGGCGACGCGCCGACAGCGTCACGCCGACGCTCGCCGCGGTGACGCACGCCAGGGCGACCGTCTCGAGCACCGGCAGCCCCTCGGCCAGCACCACCAGGCCGGCCAGGGCAGCGATCGCCGGGCCGAGGCTCTGCAGCACGCCGAACACCCGCGTCGGCATCCGGCGGAGCGCGAGCATCTCGAGCGCGTACGGCAGCACGCTGGACAGCACGGCGACGGCACCGAAGACGATCAGGAGCGTCGGTTCGCGCAGGACGCCGTCGACCGCGGACCGGAGCCCGAACGGCAACGACACGAGCATCGCGACCACCATCGACACGACGAGCCCGTCGACGCCGGGGATCGCGGCGCCGACGTGCCGGTTCATCACGATGTAGCCCGCCCAGCACCCGGCGGCCAGGACCGCCCAGACGACCCCACCCACCTCGGTCACCGCCGTCGGGCCGACGCCGAGCAGCACGACCCCGGCGAGCGCCAGCACCGCCCACAGTGCATCGCGCCAGCGTCGGGTGTGCACGAGCGACAGGGCGAGCGGCCCGAGGAACTCGATCGTCACGGCGACCCCGATCGGGATGCTCGCGAACGACAGGTAGATGAAGACGTTCATGCCGCCGAGCGCCAGGCCGAGCCCGACCGCACCGAGCCACTGCGCCCGCGTCCAGTGCCGGACGCGGGGACGGACCACCAGGGCGAGCACGACGGCGCCGATGACGAGCCGCAGCGTGGCGGCCCCGACCGCGCCGACGTCGTCGAAGTGGGTCTTCGCGATCGCGGCGCCGAGCTGGACGGACACCATCGCGGTGAGGGCCAGCAGGGGCGCGGGGACCCGGTTCATCCGCGGGCTCGGCTCATCCTCGGGCTCGGCTCATCCGAGGTAGGCGAGGACGGCGAGGACACGGCGGTGGTCCTCTCCGGTGTCCTCGAGCGCGAGCTTGCCGAAGATGCTCGACACGTGCTTCTCGACGGCACCGGTGCCGATCACCAGGGCGCGGGCGATCGCGGCGTTCGTGCGGCCCTCGGCCATCAGCCCGAGCACGTCACGCTCGCGCGGGGTCAGGGCTGCGAGCGGGTCGCGGCGGCGGCTCATCAGCTGCGTGACGACCTCGGGGTCGAGCACGGTGCCGCCGGCGGCGATGCGGCGGACGGCGTCGTCGATCTCCTCGAGCCGGGTGACGCGGTCCTTGAGCAGGTAGCCGATGCCGGTCGCGCCGGCGGCCAGGACGTCCTCGGCGTAGGTGGCCTCGACGTACTGGGAGAGCAGGAGCACGCCCGTCCGCGGGGCGATCCGGCGGGTCTCGACGGCGGCGCGGACGCCTTCGTCGGTGAAGGTCGGCGGCATCCGCACGTCCATCACCACGACGTCGGGTGCACCCTCGGGCAGGGTCGCCAGGAAGGCCCGGGCGTCGGAGTACTGCCCGATGACGTCGATGCCGGCCTCGTCGAGCACGCGGGCCAGGCCCTCGCGCAGCAGGACGGCGTCGTCGACGACGACGGCCCGGATGCGTGCTGCATCCGGGCCGTCTGTCATGCCGACCAGCCTAGTGGGAGCGCGGACGCTCCCGCGGGGTCACGACCGCTGGTTCGCCGCCGTCGGGACGCCGTTCAGGGCGCCGAGGGGGATCCGGGCGGTGGCCTCGGTCGGGCCGCCCTCGGGGCTCGAGACGACCAGGTCGCCGTCGAGGGCCCGCATGCGGCCGATCAGGCCCTCGATCCCGTGGCCCTGCTGCGGTCGGGCACCACCCCGGCCGTCGTCGGTGACGCTGACCGTCAGGTACCAGAGGCCCGAGGCGTCGACGACCAGGCCGAGGTACACCCCGGCGGTGGTGGCGCCGGCGTGCTTCATGGTGTTCGTCAGGAGCTCGCTCACCGTGAAGTACACGTTGCGCTGGATCTCCGTGGCGAGCTCCAGGCCCTCGGGCAGCCGGACGTCCAGGCCCACCGGGATCGGGGTGCGGGCGACCAGTGCCTCGAGCGCCGCGACGAGTCCGCGGTCGAGCAGGATCGGCGGAGCGAAGCCGCGTGACAGTGCGCGCAGTTCGTCGAGGGCGTCCTGGGCGTGCTCGGATGCCTCACCGATGAGCTGCTTGGCCTTCTCGGGGTCCTTCTCGAAGGCGCGCTCGGCGGCGGACAGGTCCATGCGGAGTCGCACCAGCCGCTGCTGCGGGCCGTCGTGCAGGTCGCGCTCGATCTGGCGGAGTGCCTGCCCCTCGGCGGTGACGGCACCGGCACGGGAGGCCTGCAGGCCGGCGACGCGCTGCTCGAGTTGCTCGGCCCGGAAGCCGCCCAGCAGGCCGAAGTCGACCCAGTAGTGCGCCAGGACGGACCCGCGGGCCCAGAGCGGGAAGAGCACGACCGAGGCGGCCATCGACAGCAGCCCGAGGGCGCCGAACCCGACGACGGCCGTCGTGTCCCAACCGAAGTACTGCGCGCTCAGGCCGTTGGCGAACGCCACCACCGCGAGCCCGACGGGCCAGAGGAAGCCGACGAACAGCAGGGCTCCGGCACCCACGGTGAAGACCGCGACGAGCGGGTACACGACCGCGGCGTGCAGCAGGTAGAGCCAGTAGTGCGGGTTGGCGACGGCCGAGCCCGTGCGGGTCCACCAGTTCTGCTGCCAGCGGGGCGTCCAGTCCACCGGGCGGATCGGCCTCGGGTCGGCCCAGCTCATGCGGAGCTTCTCGAACTGTCCGAGCCACCGCGCCACGAACAGCGCGATGAAGAACATGAGCAGGACGAAGGGGTTGAACAGGTCTCGGAACCCGCCACCGAAGATCGCCGTCGGGAACGCGAAGTACAGCGTGCAGAGCAGCACGGCGGTGAGCGCCATGTAGCCGAAGTCACGCGGCAGGCGCTTCCACGCGTCGCGGTAGAACTGCCCGGCGGTCATACCGGACCCGCGACCGGAACCACCGACCGGGCCGGACCCGACCCGCGGGGTGGCGCTCCACGACGCCGGCGGGGACTGCGGGGCGTCCTGGGGGTCCTGGTGGTGCTGGTGGTGCTGGCGCGGGTACTGGGGCATCGGCTTGGTGGCTCCAGGGGGCACGGAGTCGCCCAGCGGGACGGTCTGGGCCTGGTCGGGCGAAGGCGTGACGTCGTCCAGCGGGACGGTTCGCGCCTGGTCGAGGCGGTCGGTGTCGGTCATGCATCCAGCCTCGCGATCGCGGAGCCGTTCCCCCATCCTGCCCTCTCCCCACCCCGGGTGGGGTTATCCCCCCTCTTCCACAGGCCACCCGATCCACGCCCACGCGCACCCGCCCGTGGATCACTGTCCCGTGCGAGGTTCCGGAGTCGGTGCCGGGCAGGAGCCGCTGCACGGTATCCGGAACCTCGCACCGTGTCACGCGGGGCAGCCGGGGCAGCAGGGTCAGGCGGGGGCGCGGCCGGTGGACTCGCGGACGCTCAGGGTCAGCGAGGGGCCCGGGCGTGAGGGGAGCGGGGCGCTGGCGTCGATCTGCGCGCGCAGCAGGGTCGCCGCACGCTGTCCGAGCTCGACCGTGTCGCGGGTGAGCGAGGTGATCGCCGGCCGGACGAGCCGGATCATCGCCGAGTCGTCGAAGGACACGATCGAGACGTCACCGGGCACTGCGACGCCCATCTCGCTCGCCACGCCCAGCCCGGCGACGGCGAGCACGTCGTTGTCGTAGACGATCGCGGTCGGCCGGACGCTCCGGGACAGCAGGGTGCGGGTGGCGCTCGCGCCGGCCTCGGCCGAGTAGTCCGTCGGTACCGAGACCGCGTCGTCGAGCCCCTCGTCGGCAGCGAACGCCCGGAGCCGGTCCATGCGCATGGCGGTGTGCTCGAACTCGGGCCGCCCGGCGACGTGCGCGATGCGGCGGTGCCCGAGGGCGTGCAGGTACCGCAGGACGGTGTCGGTGGCGTCCGAGTCGTCGATCCAGACCGTGGGTGCTGCGCCTTCGGGGGAGGGGTGCGAGCCGACGACGACGGTCGGCATGCCGAGGTCGGCGAGCAGGGCGAGCCGGGCGTCGTCGCGACGGGGGTCGATCACGATCACGCCGTCGACACGGTGTCCGCGCCACCAGTCCCGGTAGGTCTCGAGTTCTTCCTCGGCATCACGCGCGACGAGCAGGTTCATGCCGACGTGGGTGCCGGCGAGCCCGAGCTGGATGCCGGAGATCAGGTCGCCGAAGAACGACTCCGTGCCCAGGGTCCGGGCCGGGCGGTTCAGCACGAACCCGATGGAACCGGCCTTCGCGCCGCCGAGTGCCCGGGCCGCGGTGTGTGGCTGCCAGTCCAGCTCGCGGGCGATCTCGCGCACGCGGCGACGGGTCTCGTCGGAGACACCGGGGCGGTCGTTCAACGCGAACGACACCGCGCTGATGGACACACCGGCCCGCGCGGCGATGTCGGCGATCGTCGTTCGACGCTTGGTGGCCACGGGGTTGACTATAGCGCTTTAGTCATTCACAGTGGCTGCCACACACGGGTTCGGTGACTGCTGCTGAACCGGTTCAGCTATGACGAGGGAGTCAGACGCCATGAGGACCACCACACGCATGACGAGGGGCCGCGCCACCGCGCTGCTCGCGACGGCCGCCGCCACGGCGCTCGTCCTGACCGGCTGCTCGAGCGGCGGGAACGCGGCCGACAACGGCGGCGGCGAGATCAGCGGCACCATCACCCTGCAGACCTGGGCGCTCACGCCGACCTACACGGGGTACCTCAACGGGGTCATCGAGGACTTCGAGCAGGCCCACCCGGACGCGAAGGTCAAGCTGCAGGACCAGCCCGGCGACGGGTACGCCGACAAGGTGCTCAGCCAGGCCTCGTCGAACAGCCTGCCCGACGTGATCAACCTGCCGCCGGACATCGCCCTGCCGCTCGCGAAGCGCGGGTTCCTGCAGGACGTCGCGAAGGACGACTCGAAGCTCGCCAGCACGTACGTCGCCGGCGCGTTGGACTCTTACAAGTACAAGGGAGTGGACGGCACGTTCGGGTACCCCTGGTACCTCAACACCGACGTGAACTACTGGAACTCGACGATGTTCGCCAAGTGCGGCCTCGACGCGAAGAACCCGCCGAAGACCACCGACGAGCTGTTCACGCAGGCGAAGACCATGCACGACAACTGCCCGACCGACTACCTGATGAGCCGGAAGCCCGGCCTCGGTGACTTCACACTCGCCGGCGTCAAGGTGCTCAACGCCGACGGCACGAAGTTCACCTTCGCCGACTCGTCGAAGGCCGCCGACCTGATCGACCGCTACAAGGACGCGTACCAGGACGGCTACATGCCCTCCAACGTGCTGAACAGCGACTACCTCGGCAACTCCACCCTGTTCACGCAGGCCAAGGTCGCCTGGACCACCGGTGGGGCCACCTCGCTCGCCGACTTCGAGAAGAACAACCCGTCGCTCAAGGGCAAGGTCACCGTCAGCCCCGCACTCGACACCCCGCCGCTCTACGTGCAGGGGCTGTCGGTCTCGAGCAAGTCGAAGCACCTCGCCACCGCCGAGGCCTTCGCGAAGTTCATGACGAACGCGAAGAACCAGGAGGCGTTCGCCCACAAGGTCAACATCTTCCCGTCCACCACGTCGTCGCAGTCCGACCCGTACTTCTCGAAGGACGACGGCACCGTGAACGGCGAGGCCCGGGTCCTGGCGAACGAGGCCCTGAAGACGGCGAAGGTCATCAACCCGGTCGAGGCGAACTCCGCGATGACGGACTTCCTCGACCAGCAGATCGCCCTCGCGATGAAGGGCCAGGTCGCGCCCGAGAAGGCGCTGCAGACCGCCCAGACCAAGATGAACAGCCTGCTGGCCAACGGCTGATCCGGCCCCGGAGAAGGAAGAGGGAGGATCGTCATGCGTGCGAACCGCTGGTACACGCCCTGGTTGCTCGTCCTGCCGGCACTGATCTGGCTCGTCGCGTTCAGCCTGTGGCCCTCGATCAACACAGTCCGGTTGTCGTTCACGAACGCCAGCCCGCTCGGCGGCGTCAGCCAGTGGGTCGGGGTCGAGAACTTCGAGACCCTGCTCGCCGATCCGCAGGTGTGGGAGGCGCTGCTCAACAGCGTCATCTACATGGCGGTGTGCCTGCCGCTGCTGACGGTCCTCCCGCTCCTCATCGCGGTGCTCGTGCAGCAGAAGCTGCCCGGGATCGCGTTCTTCCGCACCGCGTTCTACACGCCGGTCATCGCGTCCGCGGTGGTCGTCGGGCTCATCTGGACGTGGATCCTCGACGACCGCGGCGTCATCAACGAGATGGCGCAGGCCCTCGGCGTCGTGCAGGGCAGCGTCCCGTTCCTGACCGACCGGTGGCTGCTGCTCCTCAGCGCCATCAGCCTGACGGTGTGGAAGGGGCTCGGCTACTACATGATCATCTTCCTGGCCGCCCTCGGGAACGTCGGCAAGGACCTGCACGAGGCCGCCGCGCTCGACGGCGCCGGCGCGGTCCGGCGCTTCTGGTCGGTCACGATGCCCGGGGTCCGCGGCACCATGACGCTCGTCGGGATCCTGGTGTGCGTCTCCGCGCTCCGGGTGTTCAGCGAGCTCTACATCCTCACGAACGGCACCGGCGGGCCCGGCGGGCAGGACAACTCGCTCGTCATGCTCATCCAGCAGTACGCCCGCGGCTTCACCGGCAACCTCGGCTACGCGTCCGCCCTGAGCCTCCTGCTCTTCGTCGTGACGCTCGTGCCGATGCTCGCCCTCGCCCGGATGAACAGCAAGGCGGACAAGTGACGAACACGACCAGCACGACCGAACCCGTCATCGGCGGCGCGCAGGGCGCAGCCAGCCCGACACCGGACGTGACCGGCGCGACGGGCGCGGGACGGGCCTCCAGGCAGAACGGACGCGACGGACGCAAGCGGCGCCGCGCGGTCTGGGGCGTCATGTCCACCCGCGAGAAGGTCGTCCGCTACGTCCTGCTCATCGTGGTGCTCTTCATCACGATCGGCCCGTTCCTGTGGCAGCTGTCCACGTCGCTCAAGGGCGCCGGTGAGGACATCTACACGGCGAACCCGTCGTTCATCCCGTCCGAACCGACCATCGAGAACTACCTGAAGGTCGCCGCCGCGATCCCGGTGTGGCGGTACATCGGCAACTCACTGCTCGTCGCCGCGATCGACGTGCTCGGCAACATCGTGTTCGCGACCCTGGCCGGCTTCGCCCTCGCCCGTCTGCAGTGGCGGCACCGGAAGCTCGTGCTCGGCCTGTTCCTCGGCACCCTCGTGCTGCCCGGCGAGGCGACGATCATCTCGCAGTTCGTCACCGTGAAGGACCTCGGCCTCGCCGACAACCTGGTCGGCGTCGCCCTGCCCGGCATGATCGCGGCGCTCAACGTCCTGCTGATGTTCAACGCGTTCCGGCAGATCCCCGAGGAGATCGACCAGGCCGCGGTGATGGACGGTGCGAACGCCCTGCAGCGTCTGCGCTACATCTCGCTGCCCGCCGTGCAGGGGACCATCGCGGTCATCGCGATCTTCTCGTTCATCGGTGCGTGGGACGACTTCCTCTGGCCGCTCATCGTGCTGCAGTCGCCGGAGAACCTCACCCTGACCGTCGGGTTGCAGTACCTGCAGGGCACGTTCGCCACCGACCAGCGGATGATCGCGGCCGGCACCATGATCGCCTTCATCCCGATCGCCGTGATCTTCGCCGTCCTGCAGCGCTTCTTCTTCAAGGGCGTCGAAGAGGGCGGTGTGAAGGGCTGATGCGCTTCGGGGTCAACTACACGCCCTCGGTCGGCTGGTTCCACTCGTGGCTCGACTTCTCGCGGTCGGACACCGCCAGGGACCTCGAGGCCATCGCGTCGATCGGCGCCGACCACGTGCGGATCTTCCCGCTCTGGCCGGTCGTCCAGCCGAACCGGACGCTCATCCGGCAGCAGGCCCTCGACGACGTCGCGACGGTCGTCGACCTCGCCGGCTCGTTCGGGCTCGACGTCAACGTGGACGCCCTGCAGGGGCACCTGTCGAGCTTCGACTTCGTGCCGTCCTGGCTGGACAGCTGGCACCGCCGCAACATGTTCACCGACCCGGACGTGGTCGCGTCGACCGCCGCGTACGTCCGGGCGCTCGCCGGAGCGGTCGCCGACAAGCCCAACCTGCTCGGCATCACCATCGGCAACGAGGTCAACCAGTTCGCACACGCGCCGCACCCCGCACCGCACGCGATCACGGCGGAGCAGGGCCACGCGTGGGCGGCGGCGATGGTCGCGGCGGCGCGGGCGGGGCTGTCGGACGGGTCGTCGGCGTCGGCGTCGGCCGCGTCGTCCGTGTCGGTCGGCCTGGAGGCGCGGCTCGACCCCGCCTCGTCGGTCCCGCCCGCCACCGGGTCGCGCCCCGGGCCACTGGTCACCGTCGCGCAGTACGACGCGGCCTGGTACGACGACGCCCAGCCCTTCGGCCCCGAGCACGCGGCGGACCACGGTGACGCCACGGTCACGCACTCGTGGGTGTTCAACGGCTCGGCGGCCCTGCACGGCGCCCTCGGAGCCGGGTCGGTGCGGCACGGGGAGTACCTGCTCCAGCTCGCCGCCGCCTGGAACCGCGACGCCGCCCGGCCGAACTGGCTGCAGGAGGTCGGCGCCCCCACCAACGTCGTCGACCCCGCCGACGCCGCCGCGTTCACCGAGCAGACCATCCGGCACGTCCTCGACGCGCAGCAGGTGCTCGGCGTGACGTGGTGGTGCTCCCACGACGTCGCCCGGTCGCTCGCGGACTTCCCGGAGCTCGAGTACGACCTCGGGCTGTTCACGAACGACGGACGACTGAAGCCCGCCGGCGAGGCGTTCGCCGCCCTCGCCCACGCCGAGCACACCCGCGACGCCCGCGCCGCACCGTCGGCCACCGCGCTCGTCCTCGACGACGTGCTGTCCGACGGCACCGACCGGCACGGCACCCGCGCCGACTGCGCCCCCGGCGGTCGGTTCGCCGCCGCCTGGCTCGCCCTGGCCGAGGCCGCACCGGACGGCCGCGGCCCGCAGGTCGTCCTGCGCTCCCGACGCTCGGACACCGCGCTGCTGGCCGCCCGCGGCATCGACCGCTGCGTCGACGTGCCCTCCGACCTCGACACCACCACCGTCCACGTCGCCCACCCGGCGACCACGCCCTGACCCCGGAAGGCCCCATGCACGACGACATCCCCCTCACCACCGGACGCGCCCGACGGGTGCTCGACGAGCGGATCACCCCCGCGGTGCACGCGACCACGACGGCCCTCCAGGTCGCCTGGCACGAGCTGCCGGGGGAGCCGGTCCCGCCGACCGAGGGGCTCGCGCTCACGTTCGAGCCCTACGAGGTCGGCACTCCGTGGGGTGCGGCCTGGGGCACGACGTGGTTCCGGTTGACCGGGACCGTGCCGACCGAGTGGTCCGGACGCCGGGTGGAGGCCGTGATCGACCTCGGCTTCGACAAGAACATGCCCGGGTTCCAGTGCGAGGGACTCGTGTACCTGGCCGACGGCACCCCCGTGAAGTCGATCAACCCGCGCAACCAGTGGGTCCTGGTCACCGAGCGGGCCGAAGGCAGCGAGACCGTCGAACTGTTCGTCGAGGCCGCGTCGAACCCCGTCCTGCTCGACTACCACCCCTTCCTGCCGACGCAGGAGGGCGACGTGCAGACCTCGTCCTCGAAGCGCCTCTACGCCACCCGCCGGATGGAGCTCGCCGTCTTCGAGTCCGAGGTGCACGAACTCGCCCTCGACATCGACGTCCTGCTCGAACTGCAGGCCGAACTGCCCGCCGGACCCCGACGCATGCGGATCCTGCAGGCCCTCGACGACGCCCTCGACGCGCTCGACCTGCAGCACATCCCGGAGACCGCCGGAGACGCCCGTGCGGCGCTCGCCGAGGTGCTGGCCGCTCCCGCCGAGGCCTCGGCGCACACGATCTCGGCCGTCGGGCACGCCCACATCGACTCCGCCTGGCTGTGGCCCGTGCGCGAGACCATCCGCAAGGTCGCCCGCACCACGTCGACCATGACCGAGCTCATCGACCAGACCGACGACTTCCTGTACGGCATGTCGAGCGCGCAGCAGTACGCGTGGATCAAGGAGCACCGCCCCGAGGTCTACGCCCGGGTCACGGCCGCGGTCGAGGCCGGCCGGTTCCTGCCGATCGGCGGCATGTGGGTCGAGTCCGACACCGTGATGCCGACCGGCGAGAGCATCGTCCGGCAGTTCTCGCAGGGCCAGCGGTTCTTCGAGCGCGAGTTCGGCATCCGACCCAAGGGCGTCTGGCTGCCGGACAGCTTCGGGTACTCGCCGGCGCTGCCGCAGCTCATGCGCCGTGCGGGCTTCGAGTGGTTCTTCACGCAGAAGATCTCGTGGAACCAGGTCAACAAGTTCCCGCACCACACGTTCCTGTGGGAGGGCATCGACGGGTCGCGGGTGTTCTCGCACTTCCCGTCGATGGACACCTACAACTCGCGGTTGTCCGGCAGCGAGGTCGCGAAGGCCTCCCGCCAGTTCCGCGAGAACCGACTCGCGACGGGCTCGATCGCCCCGGTCGGCTGGGGCGACGGCGGCGGTGGCACCACCCGCGAGATGACCGGCACCGCCGCACGGTTGGCGGACCTCGAGGGCAGCGCGAAGGTCCGCTGGGAGCACCCGGACACGTTCTTCGACCGGGCGAAGTCCGAGCTGACCGATCCGCCAGTGTGGGTGGGGGAGCTGTACCTCGAGCTGCACCGGGCCACGCTCACGTCGCAGCACGGCACGAAGCAGGGCAACCGCCGGTGCGAGCAGCTGCTCATCGAGGCCGAGCTCTGGGCCGCGACCGCCGCCGCCCGCACCGACTTCGCCTACCCGTACGACGAGCTCGACGCCCTGTGGCAGCAGGTCCTGCTCCAGCAGTTCCACGACATCCTGCCGGGCACCTCGATCGCGTGGGTGCACCGCGAAGCGGTCGAGCGGTACGCCGAGACGGCCGCGGCGCTGACCACGATCATCGACCAGGCGCTCTCGGCGCTCGCCGGCACCGGGGACGCGGCCGTCGTCGTGAACCCGGCCCCGTTCCTCCAGGCCGGTGCACCCGCGCAGGGTGCCGTCCTGGCGACCGACGTGGCGGCGGCGACCGTCGTGTCCCTGACCGAGCGGGACGGCGGGTACGTGCTGGCGAACGACCTGGTGCGGGTCGTCGTCGACGCGCGGGGGCTCGTGACGAGCGCCGTCGACCTGGCGAGCGGGCGCGAGGCGATCACGGCCGGCCAGGCGGCGAACCTGCTGCAGCTGCACCAGGACTTCCCGAACATGTGGGACGCGTGGGACGTCGACCGGTACTACCGCAACCGCGCCGAGGACCTCGTGTCGACCACCGGGCTGACCGCGTCGGTCGACGAGTCCGGGGTCGCACGGGTCGTCGTGTCCCGGGCGTTCGGTGACTCGACGGTGACGCAGGAGATCGTCCTGGCGCCGGGATCCCGCACCCTGGAGTTCGACCAGGTGACCGACTGGCACGAGACCGAGAAGTTCCTCAAGGTGGCGTTCCCGCTCGACGTCCGCGCCGAGCAGACCGTCGCCGAGACGCAGTTCGGCGCGCAGAAGCGGGTGACGCACACGAACACCTCGTGGGAGGCCGCGAAGTTTGAGACCTCGATGCACCGCTACGTGCTGGTGGCCGAGCCCGGCTTCGGTGTCGCGCTCGTGAACGACTCGATCCACGGCTTCGACACCACGCGCGACGCCGTCGACGGGCACGTCACCACCACCGTGCGGCTGTCGCTGCTGCGGGCACCGCGGTTCCCGGACCCCGAGACCGACCAGGGCGTGCAGACGCACCGGTACGGCATCGTCATCGGCACCGACCAGCTCGGAGCCACGTCGGCCGGCGTGCGGATGAACGCGGGCGCGCGGACCATCACCGGGGCGCACGGCTTCGAGCCGCTGGTGCAGGTGTCCGGCGACGTCGTGCTGTCGAGTGTCAAGCTCGCCGACGACCGGTCGGGCGACATGGTCGTGCGCGTCTACGAGCCGTCCGGGCAGCGGGGGACCGGGGCCATCGCGGTCTCGGCCGACGAGGCGACCTTCGGCGCTGCCGTCGAGGTGACCCTGCTCGAGGAACCGCTCGGTGACGCCGGGGCGTCGTCCGACGCGGCCGCGTCCTCGTTCGCCGTCGACGCCTACGAGGTCCGCACCTTCCGGTTCCCGCGCAACTGACCGACCGACCGACTGACCGACCGTCCCACCCAAGGAGGAACCACATGAAGCAGTCCACGAAGTTCAGCATCGCGACCGCACTGGTCGCCATGCTCGCGGCACCACTGGTGCCCGCCGCGGCATCCGCGGCGCCCTCCTCGTCCGGGTCCAGCCACGGGCACGGGCACGGTGCGTCCCACGGTGGTGGGCAGGGTCACGGTCACCACGCTGCGCCCGCCAAGTCGGGGCCGACGAGCATCGCCTACGTCGAGGTGAACAACGACGAGCTCGCCAACGTCGGTCGGTACACGCTGGCGAACGGCGCGAACGCGTTCGACGTGGCGATCATCTTCGCCGCGAACATCAACTACGAGGACGGCAAGGCGGTCCTGTACAAGAACGAGAACGTGCAGCGGACCCTCGACCAGGCCGCCACGCAGATCCGCCCGTTGCAGGCCAAGGGCATCAAGGTCACGCTCTCGGTGCTCGGCAACCACCAGGGAGCCGGCCTCGCGAACTTCCCGACGAAGGCCGCGGCGCGGGACTTCGCGGCGCAGGTCTCGGCAACGGTCAAGAAGTACGGACTCGACGGCGTGGACCTGGACGACGAGTACTCGGACTACGGCGTGAACGGCACCCCGCAGCCGAACCAGCAGTCCATCGGCTGGCTCATCAGTGCCCTGCGGGCGGACATGCCGGGCAAGATCATCTCGTTCTACGACATCGGCCCGTCGTCCGACGCCCTGAAGACCGCGAGCCCGTCGATCGGCGGCAAGCTCGACTACGCCTGGAACCCGTACTACGGCACCTACACGGCGCCGACGATCCCGGGCCTGCCGAAGTCGAAGGTCTCCGCCGCTGCGGTCGACATCCAGAACACCCCGCAGGCGACGGCGGTGTCGCTCGCACAGCGCACGAAGGCCGACGGGTACGGCGTCTTCATGACGTACAACCTGCCGGGAGGCGACGAGTCCGCCTACGTCTCCTCCTTCACCAAGGTGCTCTACGGACAGGCCGCGTCGTACCGCTGACGCGTCCGTCCTGACGGCGGCTCGCGCCCCGTGCTCCCCGGCTCCGGCCTGGAGGCGCGGGGCGCGTCCGTCGTCCGGGTCCCGCAAGCCCGGCTCCCGCGGCGTGGTGCGAGGGCGGGCCCAGGGTTCGCCTGGTGCGAGGTTGTGCACTCGGTGCGAGCCCGCGCCCGTCGCACCGAGTGCGGAACCTCGCACGGAGTTCGGCGCCCCTCGCACCGTGCGAGGTCCGCGGCCGTACGATCGCCGCATGGAGCTCGAGTTCCGCGGCGAGGTGATCGAGTGGCGCGGCCCGTCACCGTTCTTCTTCGCCGTCGTGCCGCCGGACGCCGCCGAGGTCATCGCTGACCTCGCGCCGGTGCTCACCTACGGGTGGGGTGTGATCCCGGCACGCGTGACGATCGGCGCGGTGACGTGGACGACGTCGCTGTTCCCGAAGGACGGCGGCTACCTCGTGCCGTTGCGTGCGGCGGAGCGGAAGCGTGCCCGGGTGGATCTCGGCGACTCCCCGGAGATCACCCTGGAGTTCGCCGGCCCCTGACGCGCGTGCCACCGACCATCACTCCTCCACAGGTCCGTCGATCGCGATGCTCCCCACAGGCATCGACGGTGGGCCCCGGTGTCGCGGTCCTGCTCCCTACCGTCGAAGGTGTGGAGGGGAGGTGGCGATGGTCGAACGACCACGACATCCCAAGAAGGACATCGAACTGGTCATGCGCGGGGCAGAGGCACGGGGATGGCGCTTCGCGAAGGGGAGGAAGTACTACAAGGCGTACTGCCCGTGCGGCGAACACCTGCACACGGTCCACTTGACGCCGTCGAACCCCTGGTACGTTGTGCATCTGAAGTATCGGCTCGCGCGAACGGGCTGTGAGGACAGGAGAACGTGATGACGAACTACCTCGTGCGGCTCGAGTGCGTGGCGCAACTCGGGGCAGCGGACGATCCGCGCGCAGCCCTCGCAGCGGACTTCGACGCCATCGCGGACGCACTCTTCGACCTCGACGACGTCCACGACCAGGACCTGACCGCTGACCTGTCGACCGGCACGCTCACCTTCTCGATCGGTGTCGACGCGGACGACGAGCCCGGTGCACTCGACCGTGCGCTCGGAGCCGTCCGGACCGCGCTGCACGTCGCTGGACGCGGCACTCCCGGTTGGGAGCAGCAGTACCGGATGCTGCGGAAGGAAGTCGGAGAAGCGCCGCTCGGAGCGCTCTGAGGCTGGCGGGCATCCGTCGCCGGAGTCACACCGTGCAGACGGATCGGTCCCGTGCTACTTGCAGAGCTTCAGACCCGCTTCGAGCACGGGCGAGATGTCGATCCTCAACCCGTCGACGTCAGGATTCGGTGCCCAGATGGGGTCGATTTCCGGGTACGACGTGTGGTCCTGTGCGGTGCCGTTGACCGCGTAGCGGGTGCCGTCGGGAGCCTTGAGTGTCACGACGTTCAAATCCATGCCGCCCGCGGTGATGTTCTTGCAGCGCACGACCGCGTAGGGCACCGTCAGCGGCCACTCGTCTCCGAACTTGGTGCTGACCAGCAGGCCCTTCTTCTTCTCGAGCTTCTTCGGAACGTGGACCTTGGCCGCCGGAGCAGGGGGCGCGTAGTCGGCGCAGAACCCGTCTTGCGGGTCGCCGAGCTTCACCTTGCCGCTCTTCTTCTTGGGGAACTTGACCACGACGTACCCGGCGTTGCCGCCCTTGTCGTCCGGTCCGCCGCCCGGAGCCCACGCGCGGTCTACGCAGATCACACGCTTGCTGACCTTGACCCCGTTGACCGTCAGGCCCTCCCAGATCGGCGCATCGGGCAGTTCAGCGAGGACCCGCTTCTCGGCCTTCTTGATTCGCTTCGACTTCTTCACGGTCGCCGTGGGCGTCGGTTCGCCGGTCGCGGTGGTCCGGGTAGGGGCAGCGGACGCCGCGCCCGCCGGCAGTGCTGCCGTGCTCGCGACGATGCTGACAGCCGCGAGCGCCATGACGGCGAAGGAGAGGTGCTTGTTCACGCGAGCGAGAGTATGGCTCAGAGTCGGCTCCCGATAGCCCTCGTCCGCGGGTCTCGGCACCCATAGCGCCGGGGTGCGATCCCGGCACGAGTGGCGATCGGCTCGGTGCCGTGGGCGACGTCGCTGTTCCCGAAGGACGGCGGGTACCTCGCAGATCACCCTGGAATTCGCCGACCCCTGACGGAAAGGTTGTGGAGGGGATGACGGGAATCGAACCCGCGTAGCCAGTTTGGAAGACTGGGGCTCTACCATTGAGCTACATCCCCGCGCCTGCGCACCAGGCGCAGCCCGACCATCGTAGCGGACGAACGAGCACCGACATGCCGACGCGCGTCATCCCGAAGCCGGACGCCGGTGCGGAGCGCACCATCCGCTGGTCGCGGGTGGTCTCGTACGTGCTGGTGGTCCTCGCCGCCGCGGTCCTGTCCCTGCGCCCCGACCTGTTCGGCGACCCGCAGTCGCAGCCCGCGCACGCACTGCTGCACGTCTGGCGGATCGTCGTCGGACTGTTGCTCGCGGTGGCCGCCCTCGGGGTCCAGGTGGCCGTCGGGATCCGGTGGCGGCGGGGTCTGCGACGCGCCGCGGAGGACGACTGAGCAACCCCCGGGAACAGCGCGCCGTCGGACCGCTAGACTCACCGGGGTCGCATGCGCCCCTCGGCGTGCGCGGCTGATCCCTGGCACGAAGCAACGGGGCGTAGCTCAGCTTGGTAGAGCGCCCGCTTTGGGAGCGGGAGGTCGCAGGTTCAAATCCTGTCGCCCCGACCAGGTCCTCCGAGCACCACCGACCACACGAACGTCAACCAACAGGAGAACATCCCTTGGCCACCAGCACCGTCGACAAGGTGAGCGACACCCGCGTCAAGCTCACCGTGAACGTGACGCCGGACGATCTCAAGCCGAGCATCGACCACGCCTACAAGCACATCGCCGAGCAGATCAACATCCCCGGCTTCCGCAAGGGCAAGGTCCCGCCGGCGATCGTCGACCAGCGCGTCGGCCGCGGCGAGGTCCTGAACCACGCCGTCGGTGACGCCATCGACAACTTCTACCGCCAGGCGGTCGAAGAGCAGGAGCTGCGCATCCTCGGCCGTGCCGAGGCCGACGTCGCCGAACTGCCGAACGTCGCGGACTTCACCGGCGACCTCGTCCTCACCTTCGAGGTCGACGTCCGCCCCGAGTTCGACCTGCCGGACTACTCCTCGTACGAGCTCACCGTCGACGCCGTCGAGGTGTCCGACGACGAGATCGAAGAGGAACTGCAGAACCTCCGCACCCGCTTCGGCACGCTCGTGACGGTCGACCGTCCGGCGAAGACCGGCGACTTCGCGCAGATCGACCTCACCGCCAGCATCGGCGACGACGAGGTCGACTCGGCCACCGGCGTCTCCTACGAGATCGGCTCCGGCGACCTGCTCGAGGGCATCGACGAGGCGCTCGAGTCCCTGACCGCCGGTGAGTCGACGACCTTCGAGTCGAAGCTCGTCGGTGGCGACCGCGAGGGCGAGACCGCCCAGATCGCCGTCACCGTCACCGCCGTCAAGGAGCGCGAGCTCCCCGAGGCCGACGACGAGTTCGCCCAGATCGCCAGCCAGTTCGACACCATCGACGAGCTCAAGGCTGACCTCAAGGAGCAGATCGCGAAGTCCAAGACCTTCGGTCAGGGCGCCGCGGCTCGCGACAAGCTCGTCGAGAAGCTCACCGAGGACGTCAACATCCCGATCTCGGAGCAGCTCATCGCCGACGAGGTGCACCGTCACCTCGAGCAGGAGAACCGCCTCGAGGACGAGGAGCACCGCAAGGAGGTCTCCGAGTCCAGCGAGACCGCCTTCCGCTCGCAGATCCTCCTCGACGCGATCGCCGAGAAGGAAGAGATCCAGGTCTCGCAGGAGGAACTGACCCAGTACCTCATCCAGGCCGCCGCGCAGTACGGCATGGAGCCGGCCGAGTTCATTAAGGTCATCGACCAGAACGGCCAGATCCCCGGCATGGTCGGCGAGGTCGCCCGTTCGAAGGCGGTCGCGACCGTCCTGTCCAAGGTGACCGTCAAGGACACCAACGGCGACGCCGTCGACCTGTCCGCCTTCACGGCGGGGGTCGCGCAGGAGCCGGCAGGGGACGCCGAGTAACGATCTCGACGCCACCAGCATGCAAGACGGGAGGCGCGTTGCCAGCTGGCACCGCGCCTCCCGTCCGTCGTTTCCGCACCTTCGCATTGCCGACAGCGAACAGACGAGAACTGGTGCGTTGCACCCGATAAGTTCGACAACAAGCGACAACTGAACGGGAGCTTTTCCATGGCCGAAGCAACACTGAACCCCAGTGTTTTTGACCGCCTTCTGAGAGACCGGATCGTGTGGCTCGGCTCCGAGGTCCGCGACGACAACTCGAACGAGATCGCAGCCAAGCTGCTGCTGCTCGCCGCCGAGGACCCTGAGAAGGACATCTACCTCTACATCAACTCGCCCGGTGGTTCGATCACCGCCGGCATGGCGATCTACGACACGATGCAGTTCGTCCCGAACGACATCGTCACCGTGGGCATCGGCCTCGCCGCGTCGATGGGACAGTTCCTGCTGTCCTCCGGCACGCCCGGCAAGCGCTACATCACGCCGAACGCGCGCGTGCTGCTCCACCAGCCGTCCGGTGGCTTCGGCGGTACCGCTGCCGACATCCAGACGCAGGCCAAGGTCATCCTCGACATGAAGCAGCGCATGGCGGAGCTCACGGCCGAGCAGACCGGCAAGTCGGTCGAGCAGATCCTCAAGGACAACGACCGCGACAACTGGTTCACGGCGCAGGAAGCGCTCGAGTACGGCTTCGTCGACCACCTCCGCGCCTCGAGTGCTGAGGTCATCGGCGGTGGTGGCACCGTCGGCGACGGCGAGACGCCCACCAGCGCAGCCGAGCCCGACGCCCAGTCCTGATCACCACCGAAGAAAAGGAAACGAGAATGCATCTCCCCATGCTCGGTGGCGCGCAGAACGTCCCGGCTCCGTCCAATCGGTACATCCTGCCGAGCTTCGAAGAGCGCACGGCCTACGGCTACAAGCGCCAGGACCCGTACGCCAAGCTGTTCGAGGACCGCATCGTGTTCCTCGGCGTGCAGGTCGACGACGCGTCGGCTGACGACGTCATGGCCCAGCTGCTCGTGCTCGAGTCGATGGACCCCGACCGCGACATCGTGATGTACATCAACTCGCCCGGTGGCTCGTTCACCGCGATGACGGCGATCTACGACACGATGCAGTACATCCGTCCGCAGATCCAGACGGTCTGCCTCGGCCAGGCTGCCTCGGCCGCGTCGGTGCTGCTCGCCGGTGGTACCCCCGGCAAGCGCCTCGCGCTGCCGAACGCCCGTGTGCTGATCCACCAGCCCGCGACCCAGCAGGGTGGCGGTCAGGCGTCGGACATCGAGATCCAGGCGGCGGAGATCCTCCGCATGCGTACCTGGCTCGAGGAGACGCTGTCGAAGCACTCCAACAAGACGCCGGAGGAGATCAACCACGACATCGAGCGCGACAAGATCATGTCCGCGCAGGAAGCCGTGGAGTACGGCCTGATCGACCAGGTCCTCACCAGCCGCAAGAACCTGCCGGCGCTCGTCAAGTAGCACCAGCAGGAACGACGAAGGCCCCGCACCGATCGGTGCGGGGCCTTCGTCGTTGCGCGGTGGTCAGTCCTCGGTGTCGTCGGACTCCGGGGCCGGCTTGCGGCGCAGGAGCAGCAGCACCGCGACGACCACGCCGACCAGCACGACGCCACCGGCGCCGATCCAGATCGCGTCGGACGCCGCCGAGTCGCTCGATCCCGAGGCGGTGCCGGTGGTGGTGTCCGAGCCGGCGTCGTCGTCACCAGCGGTGGCGCAGGTCGGGGGCTTCGCAGCACCCGAGGCCGGGGTGAAGCCCGACGGCGCCTTCCAGGTGAAGGGGTACTCGTCGGAGACGGTGTGCCCGTCGGCGGAGACGATCTGCCACTCGACGGTGTACTTGCCCGAGTCGCCGAGTGCGGCGGTCGTGGTCATCGACGGCCCCTCGACGTCGACGCAGCCGTCCTCGTAGTACCTGCCGTCGGGGCCGACGATGCGGAACGCGAAGCCCGACCCCGAGTCGCCGATGTCGAGCAGCCTGTCGTTCGTCGTGATGTCGAACGTCTTCGGCAGCTCGGTCAGGGTGCCGCCGACCTCCGGGTCGGACGAGATCAGGTAGTTGTGCGCGCTGGCCGGACCGGCGAGCCCGAGGACCGCACCACCGGCGATCGCGACGGCCGCGGCGGTCCCGGCCACGAGCCTCCAGGCAGAGGACCGAGGCCGGGGCCGACGCGAGCCGCGCTGCGTCACTTGGCGGAGCTCCGACGACGCGTGCCGACGACGGCGACGACCAGGGCGACGGCGCCGAGCACCAGGCCGCCGAGGCCGAGGAAGCGACCGACCAGGTCGGGGTCGCTCGAGGCGGTCGAGCTGGCGGCCTCGGCCGTCGGGGTCGCGGCGATCGGGTCACCGTCGTCGTCCGTCGCCTCGGCGGCGGTCAGCGTGATCGAGGGGGCCGGGTGCTCGGGCTCGGCTTCGCCGGCCTTCTGCTCCTGGTTCCACTCGACGCTGCCCTTCTCGCAGGTCTGGATCGCGGGGAACTCGACGAGGTCACCGGCCTTGCCGTCCGGCAGCGAGAACGAGAGCGCGAAGGTGTCGCGCTCGTCGGCGGGCAGGGGGGTCTTCGCGGTGTACGTGACGCTGGTGACGCGCTCGGCGGCCGTCTCGGCGTGGTCCTCGTCCGATGCCGAGGCCGACGAGTCGGTGTAGGGCTCGGTCGCCTTCGTGATCGTCCAGTTCGGGTTCACGGTCGGCGTGACCTCGATGACGGACTCCGGCACCTGGAACTGGATCTTCGTCGTGGGGGAGCCGTCGCAGCCGTGCGGGACCGAGAAGGTCGCCGTGGTGTACGAGTTCGCTGCCGTCGACGTGGCCGTGGCGGACACGTGTGCGCTGGCCGCCGTGGCGCTGCCGAGAACGATGACGGCTGCGACACCGAGGGTGACGGCGCCGCCGGCGGCGAGACGCTTCTGCATGGGGTTCCTTCCGGGGTGGTTCTGCACCTGCTGTTCTACAAGATGTAGAGAAGTCCGGATCACCGTAGCAGGCTCGCACGCCCTGGGCGAACGCGCGGGCGGATTCCGGAGGGGCATCGCGGTCGGTGTCACCGGTTGCGGTTAGGCTCGTGTCCACGACGAGGTGCCCACCAGCAGCGGTGCACCAGCGGTGGTGCGACAGCGCGGCCGGCATGTCCAATCAGGGAGGCACGGGAATGGCACGCATCGGAGAGAGCGGCGATCTCCTCAAGTGCTCGTTCTGCGGCAAGAGCCAGAAGCAGGTCCAGCAGCTCATCGCCGGACCGGGCGTCTACATCTGCGACGAGTGCGTCGAGCTCTGCAACGAGATCATCGAGGAACGTCTGGCCGAAGCCGGCGAGGACACCTCGAGCGGGGACTTCGAACTGCCCAAGCCGCGGGAGATCTTCGACTTCCTGCAGGAGTACGTCATCGGGCAGGACCCGGCGAAGCGCGCCCTCGCCGTGGCCGTCTACAACCACTACAAGCGCATCCGGGCGCAGGGGCAGATCACCGCCGCCGAAGACCGCGACGACATCGAGATCGCCAAGTCGAACATCCTGCTCATCGGTCCGACCGGCTGCGGCAAGACGTACCTGGCGCAGACGCTGGCCAAGCGTCTCAACGTGCCGTTCGCCGTCGCGGACGCCACCGCCCTGACCGAGGCCGGCTACGTCGGCGAGGACGTCGAGAACATCCTCCTCAAGCTCATCCAGGCCGCCGACTACGACGTGAAGCGCGCCGAGACCGGCATCATCTACATCGACGAGGTCGACAAGATCGCCCGCAAGGCCGAGAACCCGTCGATCACCCGCGACGTCTCGGGCGAAGGCGTGCAGCAGGCGCTGCTCAAGATCCTCGAGGGCACGGTCGCCTCGGTCCCGCCGCAGGGCGGCCGCAAGCACCCGCACCAGGAGTTCATCCAGATCGACACGACGAACGTGCTGTTCATCGTGGCGGGTGCGTTCGCCGGGCTCGAGGACATCGTGTCCTCGCGCGTCGGCAAGCGCGGGATCGGCTTCGGGGCACCCCTGCACAGTGCGACCGACCACCAGGACTTGTACTCCGAGGTGCTGCCGGAAGACCTGCACAAGTTCGGTCTGATCCCCGAGTTCATCGGTCGTCTGCCCGTCGTCACCACGGTGTCGCAGCTCGACCAGGCGGCGCTCATGCAGATCCTGACCGAGCCGAAGAACGCGCTGGTGAAGCAGTACCAGCGGATGTTCCAGATCGACGGCGTCGAGCTCGAGTTCGACCAGGGTGCGCTCGAGGCCATCGCCGACCTCGCGGTGCTGCGCCAGACGGGTGCCCGCGGGCTCCGTGCGATCCTCGAAGAGGTCCTCGGCCCGGTGATGTTCGACGTCCCGTCCGACGACGACGTCGCCCGCGTGGTGATCACCCGCGAGTCCGTGCTCGAGAACGCGGCGCCGACGATCGTGCCGCGGCCGCGGGCCAAGCGCGTCGAGAAGTCGGCGTAGCCCGCTTCGTCGTCCTCAGCGCGAAGGCCCGCACCGTGATCGGTGCGGGCCTTCGTCGTTCGTGCGGTGCCGTGCGCTGCCGTGCCGGCGGGCCCGCGGACTCGTGCGGGCCCGTCTTCGTAGGCGCGTTGTCGCGCGATCCGGCGCGGGAGCGCTGCGCACAACCAAAGTCACCCCGAACAACGCGGTTGCGCGGTTCGGGGTGACTTTGGTTGTGCGTACGGTGCCCGCGGCCGCGGCCGCGGTGGCGCCGCCGCGCCTACTCCAGCCCGCGGCGCCGCAGCAGCGGGCCGACCTCGGCGTCGCGGCCGCGGAAGTCCCGGTACGCCTCGAGCGGGTCCTTCGCCCCGCCGACCCCGAGCAGGCGTTCCGCGAAGCGTCGACCAGCAGCACGGTCCAGCCCGCCGTTGTCGCGGAACCACTCCACGGTGTCGGCGTCGAGCACCTCGGACCAGATGTACCCGTAGTACCCGGCGTCGTACCCGCCCGAGAACGTGTGCGCGAAGTACGTCGACGAGTAGCGCGGCGGCACGGCCTCGACGGCGATGCCGGCGGACTCCAACGCCGAACGCTCGAAGTCTTCGACGGACGTCACCGCTGCGGCGTCGGCTGCCGAGAGCCGGTGCCACGCCTGGTCGAGCAGTGCGGCGGCGAGGTACTCCGTCGTGCCGAAGCCCTCGTTGAACCCCTCGGACTCGCTGAGCCCCAGGACGAGCTCGGGCGGCAGGGGTGCTCCGGTCTCGTGGTGCTTCGCGTAGTTCGCCAGCACGGACGGCCACGACAGCCACATCTCGTTCACCTGGCTCGGGAACTCGACGAAGTCCCGCTCGACGTTCGTGCCGGAGAACCGCGGGTAGGTGGTGCGGGCGATGAGACCGTGCAGGGCGTGGCCGAACTCGTGGAAGAGCGTCTCGACCTCGTCCTGGATGAGCAGGGTGGGGGAGCCGGCGGACGGCTTCGCGACGTTGAGGTTGTTGACCACGACGGGCAGGGTGCCGAGCAGCTCGGACTGCTCGACGACCGGGTTCATCCACGCACCGCCACGCTTGCCGTCACGCGTGTAGAGGTCGAGCAGGTACAGCCCCACCGGCTCACCGTCGTCGCCGGTGACCTCGAAGACCCGGACCTCGTCGTTGTAGCCGCGCAGGTCGGGGCGCTCGGAGAAGGTCAGACCGTACAGGGCGCCGGCGGCGTGGAAGACCCCGTCGTGCAGGACCCGGTCGGCCTCGAAGTACGGGCGGAGCGCGGTGCTGTCCGCGGCGAACTGCTCGCCGCGTAGGATCTCGGTGGCGTACGCCCAGTCCCACGACTCGATGTCGAACCCGACCGTGCGCGACCGGACCGCGCGCTCGTCGTCGGCGTTCCGTGCCGCGGCGCCGACGAGTGAAGACAGCAGCCCGTCGACGGCCTCGGGGGTCTTCGCCGTCTCGTCGGCGGTGACCACGGCGGCGTGGTTCGGGAACCCGAGCAGCTCGGCGCGCTCGGCGCGGAGCCGGACGATGCGGAGCAGCACGTCGCGGTTGTCGTACTCGTTGCCGCGACGACCGCGGGCGAGCGAGGCGCGCATGATCCGCTCGCGCAGGTCACGGTTCGCCAGTGACGACAGCCACGGGTGTCCGGTGTAGAGCGGCAGCGTGATGAGCCAGCCGTCCAGGCCCCGGTCGGCAGCAGCAGCGGCCGCGGCGGACTTCGCCCCGTCGTCGAGCCCCTCGAGCTCGTCCTCGTTCGTCACGTGCACGGCGGAGTCGTTGGTGTCCTCGAGCAGGTTCCGCTCGAAGGTCGTCGTGAGGGTCGAGAGCTCCTGGTTGATCGCGGTCAGGCGCTCCTTGCCCGCGTCGTCGAGGCCTGCGCCCGCCAGGGTCATCTCGGCGTGGGTCCGCTCGACCAGGCGCAGCGCCTCACCGGTCAGCCCGGCGGCCTCGGCGCCGCCGAGCACCTCCTGCACGCGGGCGTACAGGCGGGAGTCGAGCGTGATCGCGTCGCGGTGGGCGGCGAGGAGCGGGGAGACCTCGGCCTCGAGGTCGTGCAGCTCCGGGGTCGAGTCGGCCGACGACAGCGTGAAGAACACGTGGCTGACGCGGGTCAGCAGCTGCCCGGATCGCTCGAGTGCGACCAGGGTGTTCTCGACCGTCGGGGCGTGCGGGTCGGTGGCGATGGCCTCGACCTCGGCGCGCTGCTCGGCCATGCCGGCCTCGAACGCCGGTCGGTAGTGCTCGAGTCGCACGTCGCCGAAGGGCGGCAGGGCGTAGGGGAGGGTGCTCGGGACGTCGAACGGGGTTGCCATCTGCCCACCCTATGCACGGGTGCTGGAGTCCGTTCCTTCCCATGACACCCGGACTGGGAAGCGGAATCGGGCGTACCTGGTCGAAAGAACCGACCCGGTACGCCCGGAACGACCAGGTATGCCCGGAACGGCCCGGCGAGCGCCCCCGCGCCCGGCGCGACCAGCGGACGGACTGGAGGCCCGTGGCGGCGCCGCCACGGGCCTCCCCCCACCGGCACGGCCGTCACGCCGCTGGCGCGTCGCACCGGGACCGGCGGCGTGGGCCCAGACCGCCCCGCGTCGCGTGTCAGCGCATCGCGGCGTCGATCAGGGTCACCGCGGCACGGCGCGCATGCGCGGCCGGCGCCGTGGTGCCGGCGATGGCCGCGGTGGTCTGCGCGCCCTCGGCGAGCAGTGCGAGCTGCGCGGCGAGTTCCTCGGCGTTATCGGGGTCGGCGACGACCTCGGCGGTGAGCCGCTGCACGAACTGCTGGAACGAGTCCTTGTGCTCGCGCGCGATCTCGGCGACCGCGGGCGAGGTCGCGCCGAGCTCGCCGAACGCGTTGATGAACCCGCAGCCGCGGAACGTGTCGTCGCCGAACCACGACTCGAGGAAGTCGTAGACCGCCAGGAGCTTGTCACGCGGGCTGGCCGCAGCCTCGACCGCGCCGTGGACACCCTGCTCCCACATGTCGTGGCGGCCGGCGAGCACCGCGGCGATGAGCTGCTCCTTGCCGGGGAACGCCGCGTACAGCTTCTTGAGGGAGACCCCTGCGCCCGTGCGGATCTCGTCCATCCCCACGGACTGGATCCCGCGCGTGTAGAACAGCTGGTCCGCGACCTCGACGATGTGTGCTCGGACGTCCGGCTCGACGGTGCTGGTGGCCATGTGTGTACCCCGTTCCCTGAGTGTTCACCGTTCTCGACTTGCGCCGGGAACGGGCGTTCTCTACTGTAGTCCACATCGGCGGAGAACGATCGTTCTCCGCGATACTCAGGGAAGGAACGATCATGGGTGCCATCACCGTCGGAACCGAGAACAGCGTCGACATCGAACTCCACTACGAGGACAAGGGCCAGGGGCAGCCGATCGTGCTGATCCACGGCTTCCCCCTCGACGGCAACTCGTGGGAGGGGCAGGTCCCGATGCTCCTCGAGGCCGGCTACCGCGTCATCACGTACGACCGCCGCGGCTTCGGCCAGTCCTCGCAGCCGTCCACCGGCTACGACTACGACACCTTCGCCGACGACCTGCACACGGTCCTCGAGACCCTCGACCTGCGCGACGTGATCCTCGTCGGCTTCTCGATGGGCACCGGCGAGATCGCTCGCTACATCGGCCGCCACGGTGAGGACCGGATCGCGAAGGTCGCGTTCCTCGCCTCGCTCGAGCCGTTCCTCGCCATCACCGACGACAACCCCGACGGCGCCGGCCCGATGTCGTTCTTCGAGGGCATCGCCGCCGACGTGGCGAAGGACCGCTACGCGTACTTCACGAACTTCTACCAGGACTTCTTCAACCTGTCGGAGAACCTCGGCACCCGCATCTCCGAGGAGCAGGTCCGCAACGCCTGGAACATCGCGGCCGGCTCCGGCTCCATCGCGTCCGCGGCCGCACCCCTGACCTGGCCGACCGACTTCCGCCAGGACATCCCGAAGGTCACCGTCCCCGCCCTGATCGTACACGGCACGTCGGACAACATCCTGCCCATCGACGCCACCGGCCGACGCTTCACCCAGGCACTGCCCGCGGCGAAGTACGTCGAGATCGAGGGCGCCCCGCACGGCCTGCTCACCACGCACACCGCCGAGGTGAACGAGGTCCTCGGCACCTGGCTCGCCGAGTCCTGATCCCTCGGCGATCACGCGGGCGCTCCCCGGCTGGGGCGCCCGCATCGTGAGCAGAAATGGTCGGGTCCCCACCGGGGACCCGACCATTTCTGCACTCCAAGCAAACCGCGCCGCGCGCGCCGCGAACCGCGCCGCGCGCGTCGCGAACCGCGCCGCGCGCTAGTCCTCTTCGCCCGCGTCGTCGGGGTTCGTCACCTGGGCGTGCCCGAGCGCGTCGAGGTGGATCGAGGTGCCGTCGTCGAGCTCGACGATCGGCTTGCCCTCCAGGAAGGTCAGGGTCCAGCCCCACGTCGCCGTGTCGACGGACTCCGCCGCGAGCTCGTCCTCGACCCCGCGCACGGCGACGACCATGGTCTCGGGCAGTCGCGCAGGCGGCTCCCCACCCACGTTCCAGCGTGTGCCCAACTGCATCCGTGCCTCCGATCCGGTGGTTGACGGGCCGGGTCGCCGATGCGACCCGGCCCGGGGAGCGACGTTACGCCTGCTGCTCCGCGAGCTCGATCTCGGTGACGGCGAGCTCGTCGCCGTCGACGAACGACAGGTTCTCGATGCGGCCGACGGCCGCCAGGTCGACCGCCGCGCGCTCGATGAGCACCCGCGTCTCGGCGGGCGCCGCGACGACGGCACGCGTCACGGGCGTCTTCTGCGAGGCCTTCGCCGCCGTCTTCGCCCCGCGGATCCCGATGAGCGCCTGCCCGACGGCCGCGAGCAGCCCGGTGGGGGCCGCGTCGGTCGGCAGGTCGGCAGCGGTCGGCCAGGAGGCCCGGTGCACGCTGGTCTCGTGGGTCCAGGCCCACACCTCTTCCGTCGCGTACGGGAGGAACGGTGCCAGCAGTCGGAGCAGCACGTCGATCGCGCCGCGCAGCGCCAGGACCGCGCTCGCCTGCGTCTCGTGCGTCGCGTCGGACGCGGTGCCGTACGCGCGCTCCTTCACGAGCTCGAGGTAGTCGTCGCAGAACGTCCAGAAGAACCGCTCGGTGATCTCGAGGGCACGGGCGTGGTCGAACCCGTCGAACGCCGCGGTGGCCTGCTCGACGACGGCACCGAGCTCGGCGAGCATGTCGACGTCGAGGGCCTCGGTGACGCTCGTGGCGCCCTCGGGCAGCGGGAAGCCGTAGACGAACTTCGCCGCGTTGAGCACCTTGATCGCCAGACGACGGCCGACCTTGATCTGCTTCGGGTTCTGCGGGTCGAAGGCCGCGTCGGTGCCGAGCTTGGACGAGGCCGCCCAGTAGCGGACCGCGTCGGCGCCGTGCTGCTCGAGGATCGACAGCGGCGTGACGACGTTGCCCTTCGACTTCGACATCTTCTTGCGGTCGGGGTCGACGATGAAGCCGGAGATGGAGGCGTGCTTCCACGGCACCACGTCGGCCTCGAGCTGGCTGCGGAGCACGGTCGTGAACAGCCAGGTGCGGATGATGTCCTGCGCCTGCGGGCGGACGTCGTACGGGTACACCAGGTCGTAGAGCGCCGGGTCGGTCTCCCACTTGCCCGCGAGCTGCGGGGTCAGCGACGAGGTGGCCCAGGTGTCCATGACGTCGAGTTCGCCCTGGAACCCGCCGGGCACGCCGCGCTGGTCCTCGGTGAAGCCGGGGGCGGGCTCGGAGGCCGGGTCGACGGGCAGCTGTGCCTCGGTCGGTACGATCGGCTGGTCGAACACCGGGTTGCCGTCGGCGTCGAGCGGGTACCAGACGGGCAGCGGCACGCCGAAGAAGCGCTGGCGCGAGATGAGCCAGTCGCCGGACAGGCCACCGACCCAGTTGTCGTAGCGGACGCGCATGAAGTCCGGGTGGAACGCGATCTCCTCGCCGCGCTGGCGGAGCGTGCTCTTCAGCTGCTCGTCGCGCGCGCCGTTGACGATGTACCACTGGCGGGTCGACACGATCTCGAGGGGCTTGTCGCCCTTCTCGAAGAACTTCACCGGGTGCTGGATGGTCTTGACGTCACCGATCAGCTCGCCGGACTCGGTCAGGGCGTCGACGACGACCTTCTTGGCCGAGAACACGGTCTTGCCGGCCATCTCGGCGTAGAGCTCCCGGCCCGTCGCCGACTCGATCCAGGCGGGCTCGTCGGAACGCACGCGGCCGTCGAAGCCGATGATCGCGCGGTTCGGCAGCTGCAGCTCGCGCCACCACACGACGTCGGTGGTGTCACCGAAGGTGCAGACCATCGCGATGCCGGCACCCTTGTCCTTCTGCGCCAGGTGGTGTGCGAGCACCGGGACCTCGACGTCGAACAGGGGGGAGCGGACCGTGGTGCCGAAGAGGTCCTGGAACCGCTCGTCGTCCGGGTGAGCCACCAGGGCGACGCAGGCCGGCAGGAGCTCGGGGCGGGTGGTCTGGATGACGACGTCGTCGCCGCCGTCGGTGCGGTGGAAGGCGATGCCGTGGTACGCGCCGGGCATCTCCCTGTCCTCGAGCTCGGCCTGCGCGACCGCGGTGCGGAACGTGACGTCCCACAGGGTCGGGGCGTCGGCCTGGTAGGCCTCGCCGCGCTCGAGGTTGCGCAGGAACGCGCGCTGGGCGCTGGCCCGCGAGGTGTCGTCGATGGTGCGGTACGACTGGGTCCAGTCGACCGACAGGCCGAGGGTGCGGAAGAGCTCCTCGAACTGCTGCTCGTCCTGCACGGTCAGGCGCTCGCACAGCTCGATGAAGTTGCGGCGCGACACCGGCAGCTGGTCGGCGGCCTTCGAGGACTTGCCGTCCCCGCCCTCGAACGGCGGCGTGAAGTCGGGGTCGTACGGCAGGGTCGGGTCGCAGCGGACGCCGTAGTAGTTCTGCACACGGCGCTCGGTGGGCAGACCGTTGTCGTCCCAGCCCATCGGGTAGAACACGTGCTTGCCGCGCATGCGCTCGAACCGGGCCTTGAGGTCGGTGTGCGTGTACGAGAACACGTGCCCGATGTGCAGCGAGCCGGAGGCGGTGGGCGGCGGGGTGTCGATCGACCAGACGGCGTCGCGGTGACCGGCGGCGTCGCGGTCGAAGCGGTAGGTGCCGTCCTGTTCCCAGACGGGCCCCCAGACCTGCTCCAGTCCGTCGACGCTCGGCTTCTCGGGCATGGGCTTGGTCATGGGTGTGCCTTCCGTACGTGTGTGCGGCACCGAGTCCGTGATGAGGTGCCTGAGTGTTCCGCGCCTGACGCGCGGTGCCCCAATCGTAGCGGCCACGCACGTGCGCGCAGGCGGACGACCGGTCGGACGCGGCCATCGCTGATCAGCGCGTAGCACACCGAACTGTCGGACACGCCCGGAGCCTGCTAGTCTTCCTGGGTTTGTCCGGCGAGCGCAGGGTTCGCAGGAGCTGCAACGTCGCCGTCCGCCGGACGCCCGAAGGAAGCACCGCACCCCGGAGGAACGACTTGGCACCGAACAACGCACCCCACCCGCACGGCGATCGGCCGTTGCGCACGAAGGGCGCCGCGAAGCGCGCTCGTCGCGATCTGACGAAGGACGACGTCACCGTCGTCGAGGAGTCGCTGCTCAAGCGTGCCGTCGCGGCTGCCGCGCTCGGCAACGCGATGGAGTGGTTCGACTTCGGCATCTTCGCGTACCTGACGGTCACCATCTCGCAGGTGTTCCTGCCGCAGGGCGACCCGGCCGCGAACATCGTCGCCACGTTCGGCTTCTTCGCCGCCGCGTTCATCGTGCGCCCGATCGGTGGTGCCGTGTTCGGCCCGATCGGCGACAAGATCGGCCGCCAGAAGGTCCTCGCGCTGACGATGATCCTGATGGCCGCCGGCACGCTCATGATCGGCCTGATCCCGTCGTACGACACGATCGGCTTCTGGGCCCCGGTCCTCCTGCTCGTCGCCCGCTTCGTGCAGGGCTTCTCGACCGGTGGTGAGTACGGCGGTGCCGCGACCTTCATCGCCGAGTACTCGCCCGACAAGCGCCGCGGCTTCATGGGCTCGTGGCTCGAGTTCGGCACCCTCGCCGGCTACGTGCTCGGCGCCTCGATCGTCACCGGCCTGCAGTTCGGCCTGTCCGAGGACGCCCTGCTCAGCTGGGGCTGGCGCATCCCGTTCATCGTCGCGGGCCCCCTCGGGCTGATCGGCCTCTACCTGCGCCTCAAGCTCGAGGAGACCCCGGCGTTCCAGAAGCAGCAGGAGCAGGCCGCCGAGCGCGAGGGCCAGAAGACCCCGTTCCTCAAGCTCTTCGCCGAGAACTGGCGCTCGCTCATCATCTGCATCGGCCTGGTCCTGGTCTTCAACGTGACCGACTACATGCTGCTGTCCTACATGCCCACCTACCTCGAGCAGAACCTCGGCCAGAACGCCACGTTCGGCCTGATCCTCATCGTCATCGTGATGCTGCTCATGATGGTCGTCATCACCTTCGGCGGTCGGTTGTCCGACAGGTTCGGGCGCCGTCCGGTGCTCGCCGCCGGCTGCATCGGCTTCATCCTGCTGTCCTGGCCGGCCCTCAAGCTGGTCCAGACCGGCACCGGCGTCGGCGTCTTCGCCGGCCTGCTGATCCTCGGCGTCGTGCTGGTCACGTTCACCTCGACCATGCCGTCGACGCTGCCCGCGCTGTTCCCGACGATCATCCGCTACGGCGCCCTGGCGATCGCGTTCAACGTGTCGGTGTCGCTCTTCGGCGGGACCACCCCGCTCGCGACCGCCGCGCTCATCAACGCCGCGAAGGACGCCGGGTACGGCTGGGCCGAGGACATCCCCGCGTTCTACCTGATGCTCGCCGCCGTGATCGGCCTGGTCGCGGTGTACTTCACCAAGGAGACCGCCGCGAGCCCGCTCATGGGCTCCGGCCCGACGGTCGGCTCCGAGGACGAGATCGCCGGCGTCATCGAGGACTACAACGACCCGACGTCGGAGCTCGCGCAGTCCGACTGGGCGAAGGACTTCTCGACGAGCGAGATCCCGATCATCTCGGCCGACGCAGCGCAGAAGGAACCCTCCGGTTCCTGACCACGGGGCCGCCCCGCGGCAACCCGGCCAGGAGGCCCGGGGCACGTTCCGTCTCGGAACGCGCCCCGGGCCTCCTGGCCGTTCCAGGGCCGTCGGTGACGTCACGCGCGCAGCGACAGTCCACGGGTGCGAGCGCGCGTGGAGTGTCGCTCAGCCCGTGAGGCCGGCTGCGGTCCCCGCGGCGGGGCCTGCTGCCAGCCGCTCCGCGGCGTGCAGCAGCCGCGCGGTCACGGGGTGCGCCGGGCGCGCGAAGACCTCGGCGGCGGGGCCGTGCTCGACGACCGCGCCGCGGTGCACCACGAGCACGTCGTCGGCCATCCGCCGGACCGCCCGCAGGTCGTGCGACACGAACACCATCGCCACCCCGGTCTCGTCGCGGAGCCGTTCGAGCAGCCGCAGCACGGCGTCCTGCACCGTGGCGTCGAGGGCGGTCACCGGTTCGTCGAGCACGATCACCTCGGGCTCGGTCGCCAGCGCACGGGCGATCGCGAGCCGCTGTCGTTGCCCGCCGGACAGGGTGCGGGGGGAGCGGGACCGCAGCACGGGGTCGAGGTCGACCTGCCGCAGTGCCGCGTCGACCCGTTCGCCGAGCGCACCGCGTGCCCGCCGTTCGTCACCGCGCGAGAACGCGTCGGCGAGGACCCGCTCGACGTTCCAACGTTCGTCGAACGTCGCGCCGGGGTCCTGCACGACGGCCGCGACCCGGTGCCGTCGGGGGCGTCGCTCGCGCTCGGGCAGCGGGACCCAGGGTTCGTCGTCGAGCGTGACCGTGCCGGCGTCGGGCGTCTCGAGCCCGAGGAGCATCCGCGCCAGCGTCGTCTTGCCCGAGCCCGAGGCGCCGATCACCCCGAGCACCCGGCCGCGCACGAGCCCGAACGACACGTCGTCCACCGCGAGCATCCCGTCGTACTCCCGCGAGAGCCCCTGCGCCGCGAGCACCCCCCTCGCACCGTGCGAGGTCGGCTTCGAACCGTGCGAGGATCCGGCTCCCGTGCGAGCCTCGACGCCTCGCACGGCATCCGGAACCTCGCACCGAACGGCAGCGGGCGACGCGGCAGCGGGCGACGCGGCACCCGGCGACGCGGCAGCACCGGCCGCGCGCACCAGCGCCCGGGTCGCGGGGTGCGTCGGGGCCGCGAAGACCTCGGCGACCGCGCCCTGCTCGACGATGCGGCCCTCGTGCACGACGGCGACCCGGTCGGCCCACCCCGCGACGAGCCCCAGGTCGTGCGTGATGACGAGCAGTCCGGCACCCCGGGTCTGCGCCGCCCGCAGCTGTTCCATCACGGTGACGGCGACCCCGGCGTCGAGCGCCGTCGTCGGTTCGTCGGCGACCAGCAGCGCGGGGGACCCGACGGTCGCCGCGGCGATGAGGGCCCGCTGTCGCATCCCACCCGACAGTGTTCCGGCGAGCCGGCCGTCGGTCGCGGTGTCCGGGTCGAGGCCCACCGCGGCCAGGGCGTCGCGCACGGCGTCCACGCGCTCGGCCGCACGCATCTCGGTGTGCAGGCGGAGGCTGTCGGCGACCTCGCGCCCGACGGGGCGCAGCGGGTCCAACGCGCCCAGGGCCTCCTGGCCGACGTAGCCGACCCGCGATCCCCGCAGCCGGCGCCACCGCCGGTCCGTGTACCCGCCGACGTCGACGCCGTCGACCGCGAACACGTCGGCGTGCACGGCGGCGCCGGGCGCGGACAGGCCGAGCACGGCTCGGGCGGTGACGGTCTTGCCGGAACCGGACGCCCCGACCAGGGCGACGCACTCGCCGGCGTTGACGCGCAGGTCGACACCGTGCACGATCGGGGTGCCGCCGATGGCGACGGTGAGCCCGCGGACGTCGAGGACGGCGCTCACCGCGCGGCCCCGGTCCGTCGGATCGCGCGGCCGAGCACGGTGACGGCGGTCGCGAGCACCACGATCGCGAGTCCGGGGAAGGTGCTCATCCACGGCGCGGTCTGCAGGTAGGTGCGACCGTCGGCGAGCATCGCGCCCCACTCCGGCGCGGGCGGGGGCGTACCGACGCCGAGGTAGCTCAGCGCCGAGGCCCACACGACCGCCTGCCCGACCCCGAGCGTGGCGACGGCGACGACGGGCCAGAGCGCCGTCGGCAGCACGTGCCGGACCACGGTGCGGGCGGGGGAGCGGCCGAGCAGCACCGCCGTCTCGACCACCTGCGAACTCCGGGCGGCCCGGACCAGGCCACGCACGATCCGGGCGTAGCCGGGAGCGGTCGCGAACCCGACCGCGAGCACCGCCGGCACCGGACCCGGACCGGTCACGGCGATGACGACCAGGGCGACGAGCAGCAGCGGCAGGGCGAACGCGACCTCGGTGACGCGGCCGATGACGGCGTCGAGCAGACGTCCGGGTCGTCCGGCCCCGGCACCGAGTCCGGCCACGACGCCGAGCAGGACGCCCACGCCGCCGCCGATCAGGGTCGCGGCGACGCCGACGACGAGCGATGCCCGGGTCCCCGCGACCACCCGTGCCAGGACGTCGCGGCCGGACTCGTCGGTGCCGAACGGGTGCGCGCCGCTCGGCGCAGTCAGGGCATCTGCGGGGTGCACCGCGAGTGGGTCCCCGCCGCCGAGCAGGGCGGGCCACGCCGCCGCCACGACGGCGACCAGGACGACCACCCCCGCGGCGATGCCGCCGGCGCCGAGCGTCCCCCCACGGACGCGCTCGGTGCCGGCGGCGGTCTGGTGGCCGGGTGCTCCGGTCTGGAGGCCCGGGTCGGCGATCCCGCTCACCGCGCGCCCGCCGGACGGCCGGCTCCACGGCGTCGCGCACCACTGGGGCGCAGGGCCGCGTTCCGTGCGGTGCTGCGCGGGTCGACGGCACGTTCGACCAGGTCGGCCACGGCCAGCACGACGACGTACGCGGCGGCCGACACCATCGCGATGCCGGCGACGAGCGGCATGTCCCGCTGGGTGACGGCGGTGACCAGGGCACGGCCGATGCCGGGCAGGGCGAACACGGACTCGACGACCACGGCTCCGGAGACGAGCGACCCGAAGGCCCACGCGGACAGCGCGATCCCGGGCAGGGCCGCGTGCCGGAGCAGGTGCCGCCCGAACAGTCCGAGGCGGGTCTCACCCCGGCCCCGGGCGGCGAGTGCGAAGGCGGATCGCTGCGCGTCGACCACGCCGTCCCGCACGGTCTCGGCCAGGTACCCGGCGACCGGCACGGCCACGGTCAGCACCGGGAGCACCCACCCGCGCGCGGTGCCGTCACTGACCGCCGGCACCCATCCCAGGGAGGTGGCGAACACCACGATGAGCACGCTGCCGAGCCAGAAGTGCGGCATCACGCTCGCGGTGACGCTCAGGGCGCTGGTGAGCCCGGCGGCGATCCGGCCGCGCTGCGTCGAGGCCCAGGCGGCGATGATCGCCAGCACCCAGGCGACGACGAGACCGGCGACCGCGAGCGTCAGCGTGACGGGCAGCTGCTGGGCGAGGAGCGTCGCGACCGGGGTGCGGAAGGCGTACGAGTCGCCGAGCTGCCCGGTCGCCAGGCGTCCGAGGAACACCGCGTACTGCACCAGGACCGGCTGGTCGAGGCCGTACTCGTGGCGGACCTGGGCGACGGCCTCGGCCGAGGCCTGCGAGCCCGGTCCGCCGAGGATCGCGAGCGCCGGGTCACCGGGGATGAGCCGGATCGCGACGAAGACGATCGTCGCGACGGCCCAGAGCACGCCGATGCCCCCGGCGAGCCGCCGGACGGCCCACCAGACCCATCGCATCCGGGTCAGCGGTCGATCCAGGCGGTGCCGAACCAGGGCGTCGAGACCGGGGTGGTCCGGATGCCGTGCACGGCCGAGCGCACCAGGAAGTGGTTCTGCTGGTCGTACAGGGGGAGCACGGTGTCGCTCGCCAGGATCGCCTTCTGGGCCTGCTCGTACAGGTCGGCGCGCTCGTCGGCGTCCGAGGTGCGGGCGGCCCGCTCGAGCAGCCGGTCGAGCGCGGGGTCGTCGAGCTGGGCGAGGTTCGCGAAGTAGCCGGACGGTGCCGGTTCGATGCTCGCGCTGTCGTACAGGATGCGCAGGACGTCGGGGCCGACCTTCGTGTACGGGGCGCTGACGACGTCGTACTCGTTCGCGGCGAGGGCGGCGTACCAGCTGGACAGGTCGAGTTCGTCGAGGACGACCTTGAACCCGACGGCCTTCTCGGACGCCTGGATCTGCTGGAACAGGCTGCGCTCGGCCGGCACCGACTGGTTCGTCGAGACGGGGAACGTCACGGTGAGCTGCTGGCCGTCCTTCTCGCGGATGCCGTCCGACCCGACCTTCCACCCGGCGTCGTCGAGGAGCTGCTTCGCCTTGGTGGGGGAGTAGTCGAACCGGCTCTTCTCCGAGTACGCGAGCGGCTCGGCGCTCGAGAGCACCGAGTACGAGCGCTTCGCGGTGCCGAGGAACAGCGACTGCAGGCCGGGGTCGATCTCGGCGCCCGCGATGAAGGCCTGGCGCACCGCCTCGTCGCGGAACACCCCGTGACCGGAGTTCAGCTCGAGCCGGTTCGAGGCACCAGGGCGTGGGGCGTCGAGATCGCGGATCGCGCCCTTCGCCGACGCGGCCTTGAGCTGGTCGGGCTGGGCGTTGTCGATCACGTCGACCTGGCCGGACTGCAGCGCGGCGTAGCGCGAGGTCGAGTCCGGCAGGAACCGCCACGTGATGCCGGACAGGCGCGGCTTCGTCGCGCCCCAGTAGTCGGTGTTCTTCGTCAGGGTGACGCGGTCGCCGTGCTTCCAGCCGGTGACCCGGAACGGGCCGGTGCCGACGGGGGACTCGCAGTTCGTCGCCTGCTCGCGCTCGAGTGCCTTCGGGGACTCCATGCCCACCCAGGGCTGCGAGAAGGACTCGAGCAGCGCGCTGTCCGGGCGGCTCAGCGTCAGCGTGACGGTGTGCTCGTCCGTGGCGGTCGCCTTCGTGATGGACTGCAGCGCCAGGTAGCCGGTGCTCGAGGCGGTGGCCGGGTCCTGCACGTGCTCGATGTTCGCCACGACCGCGGCGGCGTCGAACGGGGTGCCGTCGGTGAAGGAGACGTCGTCGCGCAGGGTGAACGCCAGGGTCTTCCCGTCGTCGCTCGTGGTCCACTTCGTCGCGAGTTCCGGCGTGGGCTTGCCGTCCTCGAGCCCGACGAGCTCCTCGATGTACTGCGTCGCCAGGAGCGCCTGCGGGTAGTTGCCGCCGACGTGCGGGTCGAGGCAGGTCGGTTCGGCGTCGCCGGAGGCGTAGGTGAGCGTGCCGCCCGCGACCGGGGTGCTGCTCCCGGTGCTCGTGCCCGGTCCGCTGCAGGCAGCCAGGACGAGCAGGACCGCCGAGGCGCCCGCGACGGCGGTGAGGGTTTTCTGTACTGAGTCCAAGATCATGGCTGACCGAGTCTAGCGGTTTACTGGGGCCCATGGACGAACCGATCCGCCGCGGTGGCCGCCCCCGACGCTCGAGCGCCGAGGTGCTCGCGGACGCCGCCGCCGAGCTCTTCCTCGAGCAGGGGTACGGACGCACCACGGTCGACCAGATCGCCGCCCGCGCCGGGGTCAGCCGCGCGACGTTCTTCAACTACTTCCCGGCGAAGGCCGACGTGATGTGGCTCGAACTCGACGCCGCCGTCGCCGGGCTGCCCGGGTACCTCGCCGCGTCGACCGAGCCGAGCGTCGTCCGGGCCGTCGAGCAGGCGCTCCTCGCCGCAGCCCGTGCCCACGACCCCGAGCGGGTGCCGTGGGCCGTCGCGCAGGCCGAGGTGATGGGCATCGGGCCCGAACTGGTGGCGGGCGTCGCGGTCCGGGTGACGGCGCAGCACGAGGCCGTCGCCGCCTTCGTCGCGGGCCGCACGGGGGAGCAGCCGCGCTCGCTCTGGCCGCAGACGGTGTCCGGCGCGATGCTCGGTGCCGCCGCCGCGGCGTTCGGGGTGTGGGTCACCGACGGGGTCGGTCGCCGTGCGCTCATCGAGTACGTCGCGGCGGCGCTCACCCCGGTGGTCGCGGGCCTCGACGCCCGCTGACGCCATCGTCCTGCGGTCGTGCCCGGGGCGGTGGTCGTGACCGACCGTCGGTCTGGAGGCTCGTGGCGGTCTGGCACCGCGCCTCCCGTCCGCCGGTCGGTCGCTCACAGAACACGCCGTCGTCTTCGCGGGACGCCGCCTCGACGGCGAGACGCCGCCGGATTCGGCGGCGTCTCGAGCACGTGGCGGCGTCGGGCGGACACGCCGGCGTCCTGCGACACCAGCCCGACACCCGCCCGCTGACGCTCACTCCGTGCGCAGGGTCCCCGCCCCACCGGACGCGACGTCCGAAGCCGTGCCGTCCCGGACCACCTCGGGCACGTCGCCGTCGGTCGGCACCAGCGACTCGTCGCCCGGGTAGCTCAGGGTGAGGACGGCCTCCTCGATGTACTGGCTGTCCTCGAGCGACTTCTCCACGTCGCGCAACCGCACCGCCACGTGCTCCTCGGTCTCGTTGCCCGTCAGGTCGACGGCCGCGACGAGGTACACCCGCGACGGCCCCACGAACTCCAGGTGCAGGTAGGTGACCCGCTCGACCTGCGACCGGCCCAACAGCTCGACGAGCACCGCGTTCTCGAGTTCGGGGGACGTGCTCTGACCGAGCAGGAACCGGCGGTTGCGGTCGATCAGGACGATCGCGACGACCCCGAGCAGCACACCGATCGCGATGGAGCCGAGCGCGTCGAAGACCGCCAGCCCGGTGACCTGGTGCAGGAACACCCCGAGGAACGCCACGACCAGGCCGATCAGCGCCGCCGCGTCCTCGGCGAACACCGCACGGAGCGTCGGGTTCGACGACTGCAGCACGTGCCGCAGCACCGGAACCTTGCGCTTGGTCGCGGCACCGTGCGCCTGCCGGTAGGCCTGCAGGAAGCTCGTGCCCTCGAGCAGGAACGCGACCCCGAGCACGACGTAGTTGAGCACGACGTCCTCGGCCGGCCCGGTGTCCCCGAACTCCGAGATGCCGTGGTAGATCGACACGATCGCGCCGGCCGTGAACAGGCCGAACGCGGCGAACATCGACCAGATGTACGTCTCACGTCCGTACCCGAGTGGGTGCGCGGTGTCCCGCTTCTTGCCGCCCCGTCGTTCCGCGACGAGCAGGAACACCTCGTTGCCGGTGTCCGCCCAGGAGTGCGCTGCCTCGGCCACCATCGAGGCCGATCCCGAGACGAGCGAGGCGATCGTCTTCGCGATCGCGACGAGCAGGTTCGCCCCGAACGCGATCAGGACGGTGACGAGTGACTCGGGGCGTTCTTCTGCGGGCATCACTCAAGCATGCTCCCGTCCGGTAAAGTCGTGTTCCAAGAGCGTCGATCCGGCCATCACCGGGGAGCTTCCGGAAGAACGCGGAGCGCACCAGCGCCTCCGTCAGTAGAACCGGGCGGGTTCGGGACCGTCACCACCCCCGACACAGAGTGGTCGCACAGCGCACGTTGGGCGGCAAACGAGGTGGTACCGCGGAACCTGTTTTCCGTCCTCGTGGAGATCGAGCGAACCCACAAGGAGTCCCGGTGCCGTACCCGTTGAACGCCGATGCCGATGGTGTCGTCCCCTCGCCGAGCTTCCCCGCCGTCGAGCGGGGCATCCTCGCCTTCTGGAAGCGCGACGACACGTTCCAGGCGTCCATCGACGCGCGACAGGGCTGCCCGGAGTGGACCTTCTACGACGGCCCGCCGTTCGCCAACGGCCTGCCGCACTACGGGCACCTGCTGACCGGGTACGCCAAGGACGTCTTCCCGCGCTACCAGACCATGCGCGGCAAGCAGGTTCATCGCCGCTTCGGCTGGGACACCCACGGCCTGCCCGCCGAGCTCGAGGCGATGCGGCAGCTCGGCATCACCGAGAAGCACGAGATCGACGCCATGGGCATCGACGTCTTCAACGCCGCCGCCAAGAAGTCCGTGCTGCAGTACACCGACGAGTGGCAGGAGTACGTCACCCGCCAGGCGCGCTGGGTCGACTTCGAGGACGACTACAAGACCCTCGACGTCACCTTCATGGAGAGCGTGCTCTGGGCGTGGAAGCAGCTCTGGGACAAGGGCCTGGCGTACGAGGGCTTCCGGGTCCTGCCGTACTGCTGGAACGACCAGACGCCGCTGTCCAACCACGAGCTGCGCATGGACGACGACGTCTACAAGATGCGCCAGGACCAGTCCGTCACCGTCTCGTTCCCGCTGCACGGCCCGCGCGCGGACGCGCTCGACCTGACCGGTGTGCGTGCGCTCGCCTGGACGACGACCCCCTGGACCCTCCCGACGAACGCCGCCCTCGCGGTCGGCCCGGACATCGCGTACGCGGTCGTCCCGGCAGGGCCTGGAGGCGCGGCTGACGGTGCCGACGCCGGTTCCGTCTCCTACCTGCTGGCTTCGGACACCGTGGCCGCGCACGCGAAGGAGCTCGGCTACGCCTCGGGTGACGAGGCGCTCGCCGCCGTCGCGCGCACCCTGACGGGCGCCGAGCTCGACGGCGTCGAGTACGAGCGTCTGTTCGACTTCCTGACCGACGCCGAGGGCTACGAGCACGCCTGGCGCATCCTGGTTGCCGAGTACGTCGAGACCGGTGAGGGCACCGGCATCGTGCACCAGGCCCCGGCCTACGGTGCCGACGACCAAGAGGTCTGCGCCGCCGCCGGCATCCCCGTGGTGCTGTCCCTCGACGAGGGCGGCGTCTTCACGTCGCAGTTCGGCGAGGTCGCCGGCATGCTCTGGTCGGACGCGAACAAGCCGCTGACGAAGGCCGTCCGCGACGCCGGGCGACTGCTCCGCCAGGCGTCCTACGAGCACAGCTACCCGCACTGCTGGCGCTGCCGGAAGCCCCTCATCTACAAGGCCGTCTCGTCGTGGTTCGTCCGCGTCACCGAGCTCCGCGACCGCATGGGTCAGCTCAACCAGGACATCAACTGGGTGCCGGACAACGTCAAGGACGGCCAGTTCGGCAAGTGGGTGGGCAACGCCATCGACTGGTCGGTCTCGCGCAACCGCTACTTCGGCACGCCGATCCCGGTGTGGCAGTCCGACGACCCCGAGTACCCGCGCACCGACGTGTACGGCTCGCTCGCCGACATCGAGCGCGACTTCGGTCGCCTGCCGGTGAACGCCGAGGGTGAAGTGGACCTGCACCGGCCGTTCATCGACGACCTGACGCGGCCGAACCCCGACGACCCCACCGGCAACTCGACGATGCGCCGGATCACCGACGTGTTCGACGTGTGGTTCGACTCCGGGTCGATGCCGTACGCCCAGGTGCACTACCCGTTCGAGAACCGCGAATGGTTCGAGTCGCACAGCCCGGCCGACTTCATCGTCGAGTACATCGGGCAGACGCGCGGCTGGTTCTACGTCATGCACGTGCTCTCCACCGCGCTGTTCGACCGGCCGGCGTTCCAGAACGTCATCAGCCACGGCATCGTCCTCGGCTCGGACGGCCAGAAGATGTCGAAGTCGCTCCGGAACTACCCGGACGTCTCCGAGGTCTTCGACCGCGACGGCGCCGACGCCATGCGCTGGTTCCTGATGTCCTCGTCGGTGATCCGCGGCGGCAACCTCGTCGTCACCGAAGAGGGCATCCGCCAGGGGGTCCGCGAGTTCATGCTGCCGCTGTGGTCGACGTACTACTTCTTCACCCTCTACGCGAACGCCTCGGGTCCCGACGGCTACCGGGCCCAGCGCCGGACCGACTCGACCGACGTGCTCGACCGGTACCTGCTCGCGAAGACCCGGGTCCTCGTCACCGACGTCCGGACGCACCTCGACGCGCTCGACACCCCGCTCGCGGCCCAGGCCGTCCGCGACTTCGCCGACGTGCTGACGAACTGGTACGTCCGCCGCTCGCGCGACAAGTTCTGGACCGGGGCCGACGCGGATGCCGGCGCCGAGACCCGTGCGGCGTTCGACACGCTGTACACCGTGCTCGAGACCCTGACCCGGGTCGCCGCCCCGCTCGCGCCGCTCGTCACCGAGGAGATCTGGAAGGGCCTGACCGGCGGGCGCAGCGTCCACCTGACGGACTTCCCGGACCCCGAGGAGTTCCCCGCCGACGACGCCCTCGTCGACGCGATGGACCGCGTGCGTGACGTCGCCTCGAAGGGCCTGGCGCTCCGCAAGGCCACCGGCAAGCGCGTCCGCCTGCCCCTGGCCACCCTGACCCTGGTGGTGCCGGACCAGGCCGCGGTCGAACCGTTCGCCGACATCCTGCGCGACGAGCTCAACGTCAAGCGCGTGGTGCTCGAAGCCCAGGCCGAGGAGTCGCTGGCGCAGTACGGGATCGAGCGGAAGCTCACCGTGAACGCCCGCGTCGCCGGCCCCCGCATCGGCAAGCAGGTGCAGCAGGTGATCCCGGCCGCCAAGAAGGGCGACTGGACCGCGACCGACTCCGGCGTGACCGTCGGCGGCGTCGACCTGATCGAGGGCGAGTACTCGCTCGACCTCACCGTGGCCGACGCCTCGGTGGCCGTGGCGTTCCTCGACGAGGGCGGCTTCGTCGTGCTCGACACCGTGACCACGCCCGAGCTCGAGGCCGAGGGGCTCGCCCGTGACGTCGTCCGCGCCGTCCAGCAGGCCCGCCGCGACGCCGACCTCGACGTCAGCGACCGCATCGCCCTGACCCTCCGGGTGGACGACACGGCCGACGGCGCGGTCCGCACGCACCAGGAGCTCATCGCGGGGGAGACCCTGGCGACGAGCGTCGAGATCGAGCCCCTCGGGGCGGACGACACCACCACCGACGTCGGTGACGGTGCGAAGGTATCCGTGGAGGTAGCACGCGCATGAGTGACGACGACCAGTACGACGACCACGAGGCGAACGAGGAGTTCGTCGGACACGACGAGTTCGACGGTCGCGACGAGGACGGCATCCGGATCCCGGTCGGCCCCTCCGGAGACGCTCCAGCCGACGCCGTGCCCTACGGCGGAGACGACGACGAGGTCCGCCGCGTCGAGGCCGCCCTGTACGCCCGCATCGGCGAACAGGCCCCCGAGCGCCGGCTGACCGCCACCCGCCGCGCCGTCGAGCTGCTCGGCGACCCGCACCTGGCGTACCCGGTGATCCACGTGACGGGCACGAACGGCAAGACCTCGACCGCGCGCACCATCGAGAGCATCGTCCGGGCACACGGTCTGCGCACCGGTCTGATGACGAGCCCGCACCTGGTGTCGATCCGGGAACGCATCGTGGTCGACGGCCAGCCGATCGCGGCGGACCGCTTCGTCGAGAACTGGGACGACATCGCCCCGGTGCTCGAGATCACCGACCGCGAGCTCGCCGACAAGGGCGAACTCCCGCTGACCTTCTTCGAGGCGCTCACCGTGCTCGCCCTGGCGTGCTTCGCCGAGGCGCCGGTGGACGTCGCCGTGATCGAGGTCGGGATGGGCGGCGAGTGGGACTCCACCAACGTCGTGCAGAGCCAGGTGTCGGTGTTCACGCCGATCGCGATCGACCACGCGAAGCAGCTCGGTGCCACCGTGGCCGAGATCGCCCGCACCAAGTCGGGCATCGTCAAGCCGTCGTCCGCCGTGGTGTCGAGCCGACAGGTCCCCGAGGCCCTCGCCGAACTCGAGCGCGCCGCCGAGCTCACCGAGTCCACCCTGGCCGTCGAGGGCACCGGCTTCAGTGTCGTCGACGTCACCCCGGCCGTGGGCGGACAGCTCATCACCGTGCAGGGCATCGCCGGCCGCTACGACGACCTGTTCCTGCCGCTGTTCGGCCGGCACCAGGCCGAGAACGCCGCCGTGGCGATCGCGGCGGTCGAGTCGTTCCTCGGCCGCGGGGCCCAGGCCCTCGACGAGGACGTCCTGTCCGAGGGCATCGCCGGCACGACCAGCCCCGGTCGCCTGCAGCCCATCGCGACCGACCCGACCGTCGTCGTCGACGCCGCGCACAACCCGCACGGTGCGAAGGCCCTGGCCGAGGCGCTGCCGGTGGCGTTCCCGTCCGAGCACGTCGTCGGCGTCGTCGGGATCCTCGGCGACAAGGACGCCCGCGGGTTCGTCCGCGCGCTCAAGGACACCGTCGCGACGTTCGTCGTGACGCAGCCGCCGGGGGAGCGAGCGCTCGACGCGGACGAGTTCGCCCGTGTCGTCGTCGACGAGGTCGGCGAGGACCGCGTCGTCGTCGAGCCGTCCCTGGCCTCCGCACTGCAGGAAGCGCGCAGCCTGGCCGACGAGGCGGACGCCGAGGACGCCCTCGTGCTCGTCGCTGGCTCCATCGTGATGGTGGGCGCGGTCATGGACCTCGTGCACCGCGAAGGCGAGGCGAAGTGACGGACGCACCACGGGCCTCCCGGCCGGACCGCGCACCGCGCACCCGGAAGCCGCGCCGCGAACGCGGGGCGCAGGAGAGCCTGCTCTCGATCACGCTGGTGCTCGAGGCGATCATGTTCTTCTTCCCCATGCTCGTCGTCTTCGGCAAGGGCACGCTGCCGCCCGCCGCGGCCTTCGGTGGCGGCATCGGCGCGATCATCGTCCTCGCAGCTGCCTCACGTCTGACGGGCAACCGGGCCGGTGTATGGTTCGGGTGGCTGCTGCAGGCGGCCATCCTCGCCACCGGGTTCATCGAACCGTTCATGTTCGCGGTCGCCGTGGTGTTCCTGGCGCTGTGGGTCTTCTGCTTCGTCAAGGGCGGTCAACTGGACCGTCAGAACGCCGCGCGCCGAGCGGCCATGGGCGAGGACTGACCACCACATTCGACCCCGAACACAGGGAGTACTGCGTGTCCGACTTCGAAGAGACCCTCGTCCTCGTCAAGCCCGACGGCGTCGCCCGCCAGCTGACCGGTGAGATCCTCCGCCGGATCGAGGCGAAGGGCTACGAGCTCGTCGACCTGAAGATGCTCACCGCACCGCGCGACCTGCTCGACGCGCACTACGAGGAGCACCAGGGCAAGCCGTTCTTCGAGCCGCTCGTCGAGTTCATGCAGTCCGGTCCCGTCGTCGCCGTGCGCGTCGCCGGCAACGGTGCGATCGCGGGCTTCCGCTCGCTCGCCGGCACCACCGACCCGACCTCCGCCGCGCCCGGCACCATCCGTGGTGACCTCGGCCGCGACTGGGGCCTCAAGGTGCAGCAGAACCTGGTCCACGGTTCGGACAGCCCCGAGTCGGCCGCGCGCGAGCTCGCGCTCTGGTTCGCCTGAGCGACGGGGACGACGTGACGAACAACGACCGACCCAGCAAGAACGAGCGGCGTCAGCACGCCCGCGAGGTCGCACGCCAGCGCGCCGACGCCGAGAAGCGCCGCAAGCGCCGCAACAAGTGGTTCCTGCAGGGCGGCATCGGCCTGGGCATCGTGGCGATCGCAGCGATCATCGCGATCGTCGTGGTGAACGTGAACAACGCCCCCGTGGTGTCCGCAGCGGGGCCGAAGAACATGGCCACCGGCGCGATCCAGTTCACCGGCCAGGACGGCAAGGTCACCCCGGTGACCACGCCGGCCGTCTCCGCGACGGGTTCGGCCTCGCCGGTCCCGACGGCGAACAGCGACGGCGCCGTGACGGTCACCGAGTACGTCGACTGGGCCTGCCCGGTCTGCAAGCAGTTCGAGGCGGCCTACTCCGACCAGATCCTCGACAAGGTGAAGTCGGGCGACGCGACCCTGGCGATCCAGCCGGTGTCGATCCTCGACCGCAGCTACGCGGGCTCCCGCTACGCCAGCCGTGCCGCGAACGCCGCCATGTGCGTGGCGAACTACGCGCCGGACAAGTTCCTCGACGTGCAGACGCAGTTCTTCGAGAACCAGCCGGCCGAGGGCACCAAGGGCCTGACGAACTCCGAGATCGCGAAGCTCGTCAAGGCGGGCGGCGCGACCGGTTCGGACCTGTCCGAGTGCCTGTCGTCCGAGCAGTTCAAGGGCTGGGTGACGAAGTCCACGCAGGCCGTCACCACGAACGAGGCGCTCGCGGGCACGCAGGGCTTCGGCACGCCGACGATCGTCGTCGACGGCAAGCGCCTGGACGACCTGAGCACCGTCATCACCGCGATCGACGCCGCGGCGAAGTAGCACTCCCGAACGACCGACGGCCCTCGCTCCCATCCGGGAGCGGGGGCCGTTCGTCGTGAGCGGGGAAGGCTAGGACTCCCTGCTGTGCTTCCGGACGAAGGCCGCGAACGCGTCGACGTCGGCGAGGGACGCCGCGCCGTCCGCGTTGTACTGCTCGCCGTCGACGATGATCGTCGGCGTGCTCGTGATCCCGTCGAGCGACGAGTTCGGCACCGGGTCGTTCATCGCCCGGTTCGTGGCGTCGGCGACCCACCCGGCGAAGTCCTGCCGGGTGATGCACGGCGCCACGGCCGGATCCGTCGCCCCGGCCTGGCGCGCGAGGGACGCCAGCTCGTCGTTCGTGAGTCCCCGCGTGCTCTCCGAGGGCTGGTGTTCGTAGAGCGAGCTGTTGAACGCCAGGAACGCGTCCGGGTCGTGGTCCGCCACACAAGCGGCAGCCGCAGCCGACCGGGTGGAGTACCGCGATCCGAGCGACACGCGGTCGAGCAGCCCGAGCGGATGCAGCTCGAGGGTCGCGGTGCCGTCCTCGACCCACTTTCGGATCCGGGGCATCTGGGCCGTCTCGAACTGGTTGCAGTACGGGCACATGTAGTCCGCGTAGATCGTGATCGCGGCCTTGGAGCCGTCCTGCTCGGTCGGCGTCGGGGTCCCACCATCGGGCACCGCCCGGGTCTCGACGGGCACGATCCTGCCGTGCACCCCGGTGAGCAGGACGCCGTCGCTCGCCGCGTTCCGCGGACCCGGCCCGGCGGGCTGCACGGAGTTCGCGATCACCAGGGCGACGACCGCGACCACCGCGAGGCTCCCGACGACGATCCCGCTGATGCCGAGTGTGCGGCGGCGGCGTCGGCGCGACTGCTCCGCCGCCCGTGCCGCTCGCGCGCGGTCACGTGCGGCGTCCCGGCGCGCCCTGCTGCTCTCGTTCTCGCTCATCGATCCCGAGCGTAGGGGCAGCGGGGATGGCTCAGAAGCTGGTGAGCACCGCGGGGAACTTGATGATGATCGTGACGATGATGACCAGGTAGTTCGCCAGCGCGAACGCCCAGCTGAAGGGCAGGAGCGACCGCCCGACGCGCTGCGCCCCGGCGCCGAAGCGGCCCTGCGCCGTGTTCCAGATCGTGAACACCCAGAACATCGGGATGGTCATCGACCAGACGAGCATGCACCACGGGCACAGGGCACCGATGACGAAGACGGTCTGCGTGAACAGCCAGGTCACGAAGACCCATGCCAGGAAGACACCGGCGTTGAAGACGATCCAGAACCAGCGCGAACCGTTCCGGAACCCGGCGAGCAGCAGCACCGCGACGGCGATCGGGGCGACGAACCCCATGACGCCGAGCAGCGGGTTCGGGAACCCGAACAGGTGCCCCTGCCAGCTGGCCATCACGTCGGAGCAGTTGATGAACGGGTTCACGTCACAGCTCAGGACGGCCTTGGGGTTCTGGTACTTCGTGAACTCGTCGAGGACGAGCCGGAACGAGCCGAACAGGCCGACGATCCCGGTGACGAGCAGGAAGACCGCCATCGCGATCGGACGACGGGGGGCAGGGGCAGACGCGGTCACGCGGTCATCATCGCATGCGGGTTCCGGTGCTTTCCGGGTGCGGCATGCGATAATGCCTGGAGGTCGTGCGGCCAACCGCACACCGAAGAGAGCTTTCCGAGTGACGCCCCACCGGGCCGAACCCGGACGATCAGGTGCGGTGAGAGCGCACTGTGGTCGGGCAGCGTCACTCCGACGCCGAGCCGGACCGGGCCGGGTGCCCGGACCGGAACGGGCGCGGACGCAACGAGAAGTTGACGCGGACCGATCACGAGACAGCGAGCGCGGGGGCGTCGACGCCGCCCGCCACGACACAGAATTCCCGCCACCTGAAAGGGTGCGAGTGGGGCCGAGGAGTGCACCAGTCCATGGTGGAGCAGAACAACGACAACACGACCAACGACGAGAACGCGCCGAAGCGCCGGAGCCGCCTGTTCGGCGGTCGCCGCGCCCGGTCGTCCGGCCAGGAGGCCCGTGGGAGCGCCGAGCAGGCACCCCACGCCGACGAGACCCTCGCGCTGACGGGCGGCGCTGACGCCCGTCCCGCGGCCAGCGTCGCGTCGGCCGGTTCGCCGGACTCTCCCGATTCGCCGGACTCGCCCGACTCCCCGGCCTCGCCGGCGTCGCCCGTCGAGCCGACCGACACCGGGGCGGTCTCCGTCGCGGTCGAGGCCGTCGCCGACAGCGGTGCCGAGCCGCACGACGTGAGCACGCTGACCGGTGACCTGCCGGTCGTGACGGGCGACCAGTCGGCGCCCGCGACCGACGGGGCGGACGCGGACCGCGCCTCCCGTCCGGCCGATGCCGCACCGACGGCCGAGGCGAGCGACGACGCAGCACCCGCTGACGAGCCGTTCGTGCCGAAGGCCACGAGCACGCTCAGCCTGATCTTCCACGCGCCGGTGCTGCCGGAGCTGCCGCAGCGCGCGCCCCGGTTCGAGCGCGACCGTGACCGTGACCGTGACCGCGACCGCGACCGCGACCGCGACCGCGACCGCGACCGTGACGAGGACGACCGCTACGACCGCGAGGACCGGTTCGACCGCGATCGCGACCGTGACGACCGCGACGACCAGGGCGGCTCGCGCCGTCGCTCGCGTCGCCGTGGTTCGAGCGCCGACCGCGAGGCCCGCGAGCCGCGCGACCACCAGGAACCGCGCCGCCGCGAGCCGGAGCTCATCACCGAGCCGCAGCGCATCAAGGGCTCGACCCGGCTCGAGGCGAAGAAGCAGCGCCGTCGTGACGGCCGCGATGCCGGACGCCGCCGTCAGGTGGTCAGCGAGGACGAGTTCCTCGCCCGCCGCGAGAGCGTCGACCGCCAGATGATCGTCCGCTCCAGCTCGTCGACGATCGAGATCGGCGTGCTCGAGGACGGCATCCTCGCCGAGCACTACATCACCAAGTCCGAGAACGTGTCGCTCATCGGCAACGTCTACCTCGGCAAGGTGCAGAACGTCCTGCCCTCGATGGAGGCGGCGTTCGTCGACATCGGTCGTGGCCGGAACGCCGTGCTCTACGCCGGTGAGGTCGACTGGAACTCCGTCGAGACCGGCAACCACGGTCGCCGCATCGAAGCAGCGCTCAAGCCGGGCGACAAGGTCCTCGTGCAGGTCACGAAGGACCCGGTCGGCCACAAGGGTGCCCGCCTCACCAGCCAGATCTCGCTGCCGGGTCGCTACCTGGTCTACGTGCCGAACGGCTCGATGAACGGGATCTCGCGCAAGCTGCCGGACACCGAGCGTGCCCGACTGAAGAAGATCCTGAAGGAGGTCCTGCCGGAGCACGCGGGCGTCATCGTGCGCACCGCTGCCGAGGGTGCGACCGAGGAGCAGCTCACCCGCGACGTGCAGCGCCTGACCAGCCAGTGGGAGGCCATCCAGAAGAAGGTCGCCGGTGGCCACGCCCCGGTGATGCTGCACTCCGAGCCCGACCTGCTCATCAAGATCGTCCGCGACGTCTTCAACGAGGACTTCACGAAGCTGATCATCGACGGCGAGGCCGCCGGCGGCACCATCGACGAGTACCTGTCGGCCGTCGCCCCGGACCTCAAGGACCGCGTCGTCCGGTACGAGGGCCCCGACTCCTTCGAGGAGTTCCGCCTCAACGAGCAGATCGACAAGGCGCTCGACCGCAAGGTGTGGCTGCCCTCCGGTGGTTCGCTCGTCATCGACCGCACTGAGGCCATGACGGTCGTCGACGTCAACACGGGCAAGTTCGTCGGCTCCGGCGGCAACCTCGAGGAGACGGTCACGAAGAACAACCTCGAGGCCGCCGAGGAGATCGTCCGGCAGCTCCGCCTGCGGGACATCGGCGGCATCATCGTCGTCGACTTCATCGACATGGTGCTCGAGGAGAACCGCGACCTCGTGCTCCGCCGCCTGGTGGAGTGCCTGAGCCGTGACCGCACGAAGCACCAGGTCGCCGAGATCACCTCGCTCGGCCTCGTGCAGATGACCCGCAAGAAGATCGGTGTCGGCCTGCGCGAGTCCCTCGACGAGGTCAACGCCAAGATCAACGACAACAACGCCGACCCGGGCCCGAGCAAGGGTCGCCGCAAGGGCCGTGGCGGGAACGGCAACGAGAACGGCCGGTCCGGCAACGGCGGGAACGGCGGCAACGGCAACGGGAACTCCGGTTCGTCGGGGTCGTCGAACGGCGCGTCCAGCCAGGCGCACCAGATCACCGACGACGTGAAGAACGCGCTGTCGCGGATCGCCGCCTCGACCCTGTCGCACGACGAGCAAGAGGCAGCAGCGGCTGCCGCGACCGCGACGGAGGCCACGGCACCGTCGTCGGCCGACGCGTCGACCAGCACGGACAGCACGGGTGGTGAACAGCCGACCGGTTCGAAGCGTCGTCGTCGTGGCCGTGGAAGCCGCGGGGGAGACCAGCAGAACGGCGACCAGCAGAACGGTGACCAGCAGGCTGCCGTGCCGGCTGGGGCCACCGAGGCTGCCGAGCAGTCGGACGCACCGGAGTCCTCGGCCACCGCCGAGCCCGCCGTGGTCGTCGAGGCCGATCCGCGCGCGCCGAAGGCCGACGCTCCGGCCGTCACGGAGCCCGCTGCCGCACCGAAGGCGAAGGCCCCGGCCCGCCGTCGCGTGAGCTCGAGCGCCACCGTGACCCCGACCGACAACACCGTCGCGATCCTGGACATCCCGATCGCCGCGGCGCCCAAGCGTGAGCCCCGCGCGGTCGCCCCGGACGCCGAGTCCCTGCTCGACTCGGTGCTCCAGGCGCTCCCGGAGCCGAAGCAGCCCGGACAGGGGCGCTCGCGTTCCCGCCGGGTCTCGTCGCCGAGCATCAGTGCTCCGGCCACGCCGACGGAGGAGCCGACCGACGACGCCGACGGCTCCGACGGCGCAGTGATCCTGGGGAACTGACGTGACGAACCCGGGCGACCCGCAGCAGCAGCGTGGGTACTACGGTGCGGGCTGGTCCCAGCCCGCACCGCCCGGCCCGGGTGCCCAGCAGCCCGGTGGCCCCGTGCCGCCGCAGCAGGGCGGTGTGCCGCAGTACGGGCGTCAGCCCGGTGCCGGTGCGCCGTACGCCCCGCCGAGGCCGCCCCGTGCCCCGGCAGACCCGCGTCGGGCCTTCGCGCCCGGGGCCTCGGTGACGAACACGGCCGGTGCGCTCATCGCCGTGGTGGCGCTGGTGCTCGTCGAGTTCGTGTCCGGGCTCTTCGGGCTGCTCGGCACCTCGCTCGTGGTCAGTCCGTTCCGGCACTACGGCGCCGGCACGAGCCTGCTCGGCAGCTTCACGACCGGGGTCTTCGTGGCGCCGTTCCCGTACTACGTCGGGGCTTTCCTGGCCCTGGCGTTCCTGACGCCGATCGACCGTCGCAGTCCGCTGCCGAGGCTCCTGCTCCGCGTGGTCCTCGCCGGCGCCGCTGGCACGGTGGCCCTGATGCTCGTCGGGGTCTTCACCGGGTCGCTCGGAGCGACCACCGCCGGCGCCTCCCAGCTCGTCATCGACGTGGTCACGCGGCCGCTGCAGAACGGTCTGCCGTTCACGGTGATGCTCCTGGCGACCGCCACGGCGGCCTGGCTCTGGCTCGGTCGACCGCGCCGCGGACGAGGCCCGTCGACGACCCCGGGCATGCCGGGCACGGTCCGACCCGCCGACGCGGTGCCGCCGTCGACGATCCCGCAGCAGCCCCAGCAGCAGCCCCCGGCGAACCCCTGGGGCGGTCCAGCGCCCCGCTGAGTCCGCCCGCGGCCCCTCGCACGTAGCGAGGCCCCCGCCGACCCGTGCGAGGTTCCGTACTCGGTGCGCCCGCCTCCGCGTCGCACGAGGTACGGAACCTCGCACCGTGCCCGCGGCCCTGCGAGCCGGCGACGCGCCGTGCGAGGTGCCGCGCGGGGCGGACCGGCACCGGGCCTCCCGGCTGCCCTGACGCGCTGTCAGAGGCCGCGCTTGTCCCGCTGCGCCACGCGCAGCCCACTGCGGATCAACCGCAGCACGAGCTCGCGACCGGTCACCGCCGAGGCGCCCGCGGCCACCAGTTCGTCGTACCGCGCGAGCGGGACGTCGTAGTGATCGTGGTCGAACGCACGGCGCGGCACACCGGCCCGCGCAGCGAACGCGTGGAGTTCCGCGTAGGATTCATCACTGACGAGGTGCGACCACAGTGTGTCGTGGGCGGGCCACGTCGGTGGGTCGATCAACACGGTCACCGTGCAATCGTACGGGTGTCGCCGTTTGACCGGACCCAGGGTGATCGAGTATTCTCGGTCCCTGGTGTCAGCGGGCCGTTCTGCCTGCGTCGCCGATCGGGCCCGGCCTACCGGGAGCCGCTCGTGCAGAAGTGGGCACCCGAGACTTCCCTCAAGCAGAGTTACGTAAGGATTTCCACGTGGTTTACGCAGTAGTGCGCGCCGGCGGCCGTCAGGAGAAGGTCGAGGTCGGCACCATCCTGACCATCGACCGTGCCAAGGCGGACGACAAGGGCAACATCGACCTCGCCCCCGTGCTCCTCGTGGACGGTGACAAGATCACGTCGGCGGCTTCCGAGCTCGCGAACGTGACCGTCACCGCCGAGGTGCTCGACGACCTCCGTGGTCCCAAGGTCATCATCCAGAAGTTCAAGAACAAGACCGGGTACAAGAAGCGCCAGGGTTTCCGCGCTGAGCTGACCCGCGTCAAGATCACCAAGATCGCGTAAGGGAGTCAACTCATGGCACACAAGAAGGGTGCGAGTTCCACTCGCAACGGTCGTGACTCGAACGCACAGCGCCTCGGCGTGAAGCGCTTCGGTGGCGAGGTCGTCAACGCCGGCGAGATCATCGTCCGCCAGCGCGGGACCCACTTCCACCCGGGCGCCAACGTCGGCCGCGGTGGCGACGACACGCTGTTCGCCCTCTCGTCCGGTTCGGTCGAGTTCGGCACCAAGGGTGGCCGCAAGGTCATCAACATCGTCAACGCGTAGTCGTTCGAACGACTGCAGCTGGAGGGGCGGGCCGAGTGCCCGCCCCTCCTTCGCTTTTCCCGCCGACGATCCCGTCGGCACAACGAAACACCAGGAGTGGACCCATGGCGACCTTCGTCGACCGCGTGACCCTGCACCTCAGCGCGGGGCACGGCGGCAACGGCTGCGTGTCGGTCCGCCGTGAGAAGTTCAAGCCCCTCGCCGGGCCCGACGGCGGCAACGGCGGTGACGGCGGCGACATCGTGCTCGTCGCAGACCCGCAGGTGACGACGCTGCTCGGCTACCACCGTTCCCCGCACCGCTCGTCGAAGAACGGGCAGCCCGGCATGGGCGACCACCGCAGCGGTGTCAGCGGCGAGGTCCTCGAACTCCCGATGCCCGTCGGCACCGTGGTGTACGACGAGTCCGGCGAGGTCATCGCCGACCTCACCGAGCCCGGCATGCGCGTCGTCGTGGCCCCCGGTGGACAGGGCGGCCTCGGCAACGCGGCGCTCTCCACCACGAAGCGCAAGGCCCCCGGCTTTGCGCTCCTCGGCACCGAGGGCTGGGCGGGGGACATCAGCCTCGAGCTGAAGACCATCGCCGACGTCGCCCTCGTCGGGTTCCCGAGCGCCGGAAAGTCCTCGCTCATCGCCGCCGTCTCCGCCGCCAAGCCGAAGATCGCGGACTACCCGTTCACGACCCTCACCCCGAACCTCGGTGTCGTCGAGTCCGGTGACACCCGGTTCACCGTCGCCGACGTCCCCGGCCTGATCGAGGGCGCGTCCGAGGGCAAGGGCCTGGGCCTCGAGTTCCTGCGCCACGTCGAGCGGTGCGAGGCGCTCCTCCACGTCATCGACTGCGCCACGCTCGACCCGGGCCGCGACCCGATCAGCGACCTCGACGTCATCCTCGGTGAGCTCGAGCGCTACCCGGTCCCCGAGGGCCAGGTGCCGCTGCTCGAGCGCCCGCAGCTCATCGCCCTGAACAAGATCGACGTACCCGAGGCGCAGGAACTCGCCGAGTTCGTCACCGCCGAGCTCGAGGGCCGCGGCTACCGCGTCTTCCCGATCTCCACGGCGTCCCGCAAGGGGCTCCGTGAGCTGACCTTCGCCCTGGCCGACATCGTCGAGCAGGCCCGCGCCGCCCGTGCGGCCGAGCCCGTGCCGGAGCGCATCGTGCTCCGCCCCCGCTCGGTCAACGAGAAGCCGTTCACCGTGCGCGCCGAGGGCGGCGAGGAACACCGCTTCTACCGCGTCCGCGGCGCCAAGCCGGAGCGCTGGGTGCAGCAGACCGACTTCACCAACGAAGAGGCGATCGGCTACCTGGCCGACCGGCTCGCGAAGCTCGGCGTCGAGGACGGCCTGTTCAAGGCCGGAGCCGTCGCCGGCTCGACCGTCGTCATCGGTGGCGACGGCGGCATGGTGTTCGACTGGGAGCCCACGCTCACGTCGACCGCGGAGCTCATCACGAGCGCCCGTGGCACCGACGCCCGCATCGGTGCGACCTCGCGTCCGACCCGCAACGAGCGGCGCGAGGAGTACTTCGAGCGGATGGACGCCAAGGCGGCCGCCCGTGCCGAGCTCGAGCAGGAGCGCGTCTCCGGGCTCTGGGTGAACGACGACGTGGTGACCAGCGACCAGCTCGGCACCAGCGAGCAGGTCGAGACCAGCGACCAGAAGGACTGACCGCGGCATGACCGACTCGACCGCCCGCACCGACCTCGGACCCGTCACCCGGCGCGAGGACATCCCGCGTGCGCGGCGGATCGTGGTCAAGGTCGGCTCGTCCTCGGTCAGCGGTGACGCCGCCGGCCAGATCGGCCCCCTGGTGGACGCCCTGGCCGCCGCCTACGGACGGGGAACCGAGGTCGTGCTCGTGTCGTCCGGTGCGATCGCGACCGGGTTCCCGTTCCTCGGACTCGAGGGCCGACCGGACGACCTCGCCACCCAGCAGGCTGCGGCCGCCACCGGGCAGAACGTCCTGATGTTCCGGTACCAGAAGGAACTCGATCGGCACGGCGTCGTCGCGGCGCAGATCCTGCTCACCGCCGGTGACCTGCAGAACCCCACACACCGGGTGAACGCCCAGCGCGCCATCGACCGCTTGCTCGCCCTGCGCGTGCTCCCGATCGTGAACGAGAACGACACCGTCGCCACGCACGAGATCCGCTTCGGCGACAACGACCGGCTCGCGGCCCTGGTGGCCCGGCTGCTCGGGGCCGACGCCCTCGTGCTGCTCTCCGACGTCGAGGCGCTCTACACGGCACCCCCGGAGCAGCCCGGCGCGACCCGCATCGACGAGGTGCCGTTCGGCGACGAGCTGGCCGGGGTCACCTTCGGCTCGATCGGCACCGCCGGCGTCGGCACCGGGGGAGCGGGGACCAAGGTCGCCGCCGCACGGCTCGCGGCCGAGGCGGGCACCGCGGTGCTCGTGACCGACACGGCGCTGGTCGACCGTGCGTTGGCGGGCGAACACCTCGGCACCTGGTTCCACGCCGCGCCGCGTCCCTGAGGCGGGTTGCGCCCGGAGCGGTCACCACTCACCGCCGGCCCGGTGCCGACTGGTCAGGGACCGTCGGCGCGGGCGTCGCGGAGCGACGGTTTGCGACCGCTCGCGTGGTGCGGGACGACGTGTCGTGACCGACCGACGGGGTGGACGCGACCGCCTGGAGGCCCGGTGTGGGTCCCCGGGACCGGTGGTGGGCCTCCAGGCGGTCACGACTCCCCGTCGGGGCGCGGTCGTGTGGTCGGGAACCGTCGGTGCGGGCGTCGCGGAGCGACGGCCTGCGACCGCTCGCGTGGTGCGGGACGACGTGTCGTGACCGACCGACGGGGTGGACGCGACTGCCTGGAGGCCCGGTGCGGGTCCCGAGGATCGGTGGCGGGCCTCCAGGCGGTCACGACTCCCCGTCGGGACGCGGTCGTGTGGTCGGGAACCGTCGGCGCGGGCGTCGCGGAGCGACGATCTGCGACCGCTCGGCGGTCCTGGTACGACGTGTCCTGACCCGTCAGCAGGGTCTGTGGGCGCGTCCGTCACACGGGCTCGCCGCGGACCTACAATCGATCCATGTCGTCGATCGCGCCCGCCCCGACCCTGACCGACAAGCTCGTGGCCGCTCGGGCCGCCTCGTCGGCGCTCGCGACCGCGACGACCGCCGTCAAGGACGCGGCCCTCGGCGCGATCGCCGCGGCGGTGCGTGCCGCGACCGACGAGATCGTCGCTGCGAACCACGACGACCTCGTCGCCGGCGAGGACGGCGGACTCTCGTCCGGGCTGCTCGACCGGCTGCGACTCGACCCGGTCCGGATCGAGGCCCTCGCCGCCGCGGTCGAGCACGTCGTCGGGCTGACCGACCCCGTGGGGGAGCACGTGCGCGGGTCGAAGCTGCCGAACGGACTCCAGCTCACCCAGGTGCGCGTGCCGTTCGGTGTCGTCGGGGCCATCTACGAGGCACGCCCGAACGTCACCGTCGACATCGCCTCGCTCGCGCTCAAGTCGGGCAACGCCGTCGTGCTCCGTGGCGGATCGGCGGCCCAGCACACGAACGCCGTGCTCGTCGCCCGGATCCAGGACGCGGTCGAGTCGGTCGGGCTGCCCCGCGACCTGGTGCAGACCATCGACGAGTTCGGCCGCGCCGGTGCCACCGAGCTCATGCGCGCACGTGGCCTGGTCGACGTGCTGATCCCGCGGGGGAGCGCCGCACTCATCCAGGCCGTCGTCACCGAGTCGCAGGTGCCCGTCATCGAGACCGGTGCGGGCGTCGTGCACGTGTTCCTCGACGCCTCCGCGCCGGAGCAGCGTGCGGTCGACATCGTCCTGAACAGCAAGGTGCAGCGGCCGAGCGTGTGCAACGCCCTCGAGACCCTCCTGGTGCACGAGGCCGCCGCCGAACGACTCCTGCCGGTGCTGGCCGACCGGTTGCGGGCGTCCGGTGTGACGCTGCGCGGCGACGACGCCACGCGGGCGATCGTGCCCGGGGTGCTCCGTGCCACCGACGACGACTGGGCGACCGAGTCGATGGCCCTCGACCTGTCGATCCGCGTCGTGCCCGACGTCGACGCGGCGATGGCGCACATCGCACGGTGGTCGACGCACCACACGGAGTCGATCGTCACGAACGACGTCGACACCGCCGAACGGTTCCTGGCGACCGTCGACTCGGCGGTCGTGATGGTGAACGCGTCGACCCGGTTCACCGACGGCGGCGAGTTCGGTTTCGGGGCCGAGGTCGGCATCTCGACGCAGAAGCTGCACGCGCGCGGTCCGATGGGCCTGCCGGAGCTGACGAGCACGAAGTGGATCGTGCGCGGCTCCGGGCAGATCCGCGGCTAGACTGAACGGCGTCTTTCCCCGACCGAACGGAGCACGAACGATGACCCTCCTCGCAGAAGCTGCTGAGCACGCCTCCGGGGCGCCCGCGTTCGTGTTCCCCATGGTCGGCGCCCTCTTCTTCATCTTCCTCGGCTTCGTGACCTGGAGCTTCCGCGACGTGGCCTACCGCCACTCCCAGAAGTTCGAGGCCACCCGCCACCACGAGACGGGTGTCGACGAGTTCGGCCACACCAAGATCTGACCGACCACTCGATGCTCGAGACCACCGGACGGCCACGCATCGGCGTGATGGGTGGCACGTTCGACCCCATCCACCACGGGCACCTGGTCGCGGCGTCCGAGGTGGCGCGGGCCTTCGACCTCGACGAGGTCGTCTTCGTCCCCACCGGACAGCCCTACATGAAGTCCGACGTCACCGACGCCGAGCACCGGTACCTGATGACCGTGATCGCCACCGCGTCGAACCCGATGTTCACCGTCAGCCGCGTGGACATCGACCGCCCGGGGCCGACGTACACCGTCGACACCCTGCGGGATCTGCACGAACAGCGACCGGATGCCCAGCTCGTCTTCATCTCGGGCGCAGACGCCGTTCAGCAGATCGTCGACTGGAAAGACCATGATGGTCTCTGGGACCTCGCGCACTTCGTGGCCGTGACGCGTCCGGGACACGCCTTGAGCCTCACCGGATTGCCCGAGCGGGACGTAAGCTTGCTCGAAGTCCCTGCACTGGCCATATCCTCGACGGATTGCCGTGACCGGGTTCGACGGGGGTTCCCCGTCTGGTACTTGGTTCCCGACGGTGTCGTCCAGTACATCTCCAAGCACCATCTGTATCGGAGCGTTGCATGAGTTCGTCCGACGCGCAGCCGCCCCTGTCGCGGCGCCAGGCGCGCGAGCGGGAGCGTGCCGCCGCGGCCGGTTCGCAGCCCGCGACGCCGCCCCCGACCGTCGCCGCACCCGCCGCCGAGACCCCCGAGTCCCGCCGTCCCGGGTCGCACGTCGCCCCGGCCCCCGGTGGCCCCGCCCAGTCGTCCGCGCCGGCGTCGGCGCAGACCGCTCCGGCGTCTGCCCCGTCCGTCCCGGCGTCGGCGCCCGCGGCCGGTGTGCCGCCGTTCCCGCCTGCTTCCGCGACCGAGATCGTCCCCGGCAGCGGTGGGCTCACCCGTCGGCAGATCCGGCAGCTCCGCGCCGCCGAGCGCCAGACGGTGCAGCCGGTCCCGCTGCAGGACCCCACGCCCCAGTCGTCCGACCGCACCGTCGAGGACGTCCTCGGGTCGGTGGACACGATCGACCCCACCGCCGGGCCGCAGAGTGCTCCGGACGCCGAGGCCACGCACGACGAGCAGCCCGCTGCCTCGACGGTCCTCGACCAGGCCGCGGTCGCCCAGGCCACCGAGGCCGACGGTTCCCCGGACGCGCTCGAGCCCCTCGACGAAGCCGCCGCGCACGCCGAGGAGCCCCGCCGCCACCGGTCGACGTGGTCGCCGCCCGCCGACGTCACCGATTCCGACACGCCGGCGACCGACGTCCCCGAGTCGGATGCGCCGGTGAACGACGCCCCTGCGGACGAGACGACCGACGTCGCCCCGGCGGACGAGCCGTCCGAGGAGGCACCCGCTCCCGCTGCCGGGTCGCAGCCCGCCGTCGCGCCGGTGCCGATCCCGACGAACACCGCCGCAGCGACCCCCGCGGTGTTCCCGCTCTCGCTCGACGCCGAGGACGACGACACCAACGAGGTGCCGCTGCCCGAGCCCGCCACCGAAGCTCCGAAGGTCCCCGCCGCGTTCCAGCGTCCGACCGAGCCGAAGCCGGTCACCACCGCCTTCGCGCCGCCCGCCGGCCACTGGTCCCAGCAGGCGCACGACTCGAACGACTCCGAGGTGCACGACGCCGAGACCGGCACCCGTCGCGTCGCGGTGACGAACACGAACGCGATCATCCTGCCGAACTCGGCCCTGGCCGACCCCACCGGCGCCCTGAACGCGACGGGCGAGGTGATCCTGACGGGGTCGATCGACCTGCCGGCATCGCTGTCGTCGACGGGGTCGCACCGGCCGATCGACGGCGCCGAGGTCGACCGCCTGCTCGAGCAGCAGGACGAGCAGCCCGACACCGACGCCAGCCCGGTCCGGGCCAGCCGCGCGGTGTCCAGCCACACCTCGACCCGCCAGGTCGTGCTCGCCGCCGCCAAGCCGAAGGAGTCGCGCACGCCGCTGATCCTCGGTGTCACGGTCGGCGCGGTCGGACTGGCTGCGGCCGGTGTCATCATCACCGCACTGCTCACCACCCACGCGTTCGGCGGCTGACCGCTGCCGTCCCCGACGTCCGTTCTCCACCACCCCGCCGACCCTGGCCTGGCCGCTGTCGGCGGGGTGGCTTATGATCGTGACCCATCAAGCGAACCGGCTGTCCGTCGGTTCGACGACCGGAAGGAATCCGTGACCGCCTCCACTCGCGCACTGGAACTCGTGCAGGCCGCAGCACTCGCGGCCGACGCCAAGCAGGCCGAGGACCTCGTCGCTCTCGACGTGACCGGGCCGTTGCAGCTCACGGACGTGTTCCTGCTCGCAACCGGTCGGAACGAGCGCAACGTGCAGTCCATCGCCGATGCCGTCGAAGAACGCCTCCTCGAGCTCGGTGCCAAGACGCTCCGCCGCGAAGGCCGTACCGAGGGCCGCTGGGTCCTCATCGACTTCGGCGAGATCATCGTGCACGTCTTCCACGACGAAGACCGCCAGTACTACTCGCTCGAGCGTCTCTGGGCCGACTGCCCGACGATCCCGCTCGAGCTCCCGGTGGACCACACCGCCTGATCTGCGACGCGCCCGGGTGACGGCTTCGATTTCGTCGCCCGGCGTTCGCATGGTGTACGCTTCTATGGTGCCTCCGGGGAACCGGTTGGTACGAAAGCAACACGATCTGGGTCTGTGGCGCAGCTGGTAGCGCACCTGCATGGCATGCAGGGGGTCAGGGGTTCGAGTCCCCTCAGATCCACCCTCAACCCCGCCGTTCCTCGGAACGGCGGGGTTTTTCGTGCGCCCGTCAGGCCTCGGCGGCCCGATACGCTGAGCGCATGAGCAACGACGCGCCGCTGTCCGGGTCCCCGCTGACGATCGCCTCCGCCGGGTACACGGCCGACATCGCCACCGTCGGAGCGACACTGCGGACCCTGCGGCACGAGGGCCGAGACCTGGTCGTCCCGTTCGACGCCGACGAGGTCCGCCCGGTCTTCCGCGGTGCCGTCCTGGCCCCGTGGCCGAACCGGATCGTCGACGGCGAGTACTCCTTCGGCGGCGTCGACCACGAGCTCGCCCTCACCGAGCCCGCACGGCACCACGCCCTGCACGGACTCGTCGCGTGGACGGACTTCCGCGTGCAGGAGCAGGCGGACGACCGCGTGGTGCTCGCCACGACCGTGCAGGCGCAGCAGGGCTACCCGTACCGCGTCGAGGTCACCGTGGAGTACCGGCTCGACGCCGAGGGGCTGCACACCACGATCACCGGGACGAACACCGGCGCCGAGGACGCGCCGTGGGGGACCGGCCCGCACCCCTACCTCGTCGCGGGTGCCGGCACCGTCGACGACTGGACCCTGACGCTCCCCGCCGCCCAGGTGCTCGAGGTGACGCCGGACCGGCTCGTCCCGACCGACCTGGTCCCCGTGCACGACGAGTTCGACCTGCGCACGCCCACGCTGATCGGCGACCGGTTCATCGACCACGCCTTCACCGGCTTCGACCGCGACGCCGCCGGCATCGCCACCATCGCGGTCACGGCGGCGGACGGTCACGGGGTCCGTGCGACCTTCGGGCCGGAGTGCGGCTGGGCCCAGGTGCACACCGCCGACCACGTGGTCCCCGAGTACCACCGCGCAGGTCTCGCCGTCGAGCCGATGACGTGCGCCCCGGACGCCTTCAACGACGGCGAGGACCGCGGCCTCGTGGTGCTCGCGCCCGGTGCCTCGCACGCCGCCGCATGGACGATCGCCGCGATCTGAGCACCCCCGACCCCGGCGTCCGCGTCGAGGTCCGCCGACTCGACCCGGTCCCCGACCTCGCGGCCCTGGCGACGCAGGTCGCCGGGGACCTGGTGTGGCTCGACTCCGGCCTGCCCGACGGTGCTCCCGCCACGGCTCGACCCCGGGCGCGGTGGTCCGTGCTGGCGTGGACGGACGGGCCGTTCGCCGCCCGGTTCCGGCACCAGGACCGTCGTGCGCACCTGAGCGTCACCGCGCCCGCCCAGGAGTGGTTCGGGCCCGCCCGATCCGAGGAGCGTCCGGCCTTCGCGGTGCTGGCGGACCTGCTCCGATGCACGCCCCGCCTGCCCGAGCCGGTCGTCGGGTGCGGGTTCGCGCTGGGCTGGGTCGGGTTCCTCGGCTACGAGCTCGGCCGCGAGTCCGGCGGCCCCGACCGCACCGCCGACGGGCACGCCGACGCCGACCTGCGGTTCGTCGACCGAGCCGTCGTCGTCGACCACACCGGTGGCGCCTGGGCGCTCGCGCTCGTCGCCGACGCGGAACCGGCGGCCAGCGCGCGGAACCGCTCGTGGCTCGAGGAGGTGCCCGCCCCCGCGACGTCGGTCGGCGTCGTGGACGCGGCCACGGGCCTCCCGGCCGGGGTGTCCACGGCGACCGGACGCGTGACGCGTGCCGCCTACGAGCGGGCGGTCGACGTGTGCCGCGCGGAGATCCGCGAGGGGAACGCGTTCCAGGTCTGCCTCACCACCGCCTTCGCGGTCGGTCAGGAGGCCCGTGGCGGCCCCGGTACGGACCCGCACCTGGGCGAGTACCTGCGGATGCGGGCGTCCGACCCCGTCCCGTTCGGTGCGTTCCTGCGGCTCGGCCCGCTGCGCGTGGCGAGCCGGTCACCGGAGCGGTTCCTGCGGATCGACGCGGCCGGAGCGGTGCTCGCGGAGCCGATCAAGGGCACGCGGCGGCGGCTCGCCGACGCGGTGGCGGACGCGGCCGTGCGGGACGACCTGGCGGCGAGCCCGAAGGACCGCGCCGAGAACGTGATGATCGTCGACCTGCTGCGGAACGACCTGCTGCGGACCGCGGTGCCGGGGTCGGTGCACGTCGAGCGACTGTGCGCCGTCGAGACGTACGCCAGCGTGCACCAGCTGGTCTCGACGATCGGGGCGGTGCTGCCGCCGGGGACGTCGCGGGCCGACGTGGTGCACGCGGCGTTCCCGCCGGGGTCGATGACCGGGGCGCCGAAGAGCAGTGCCACGGCGATCGCGGACCGGCTCGAGGGGGCGCCGCGCGGGGTGTACTCGGGCGCGATCGGGTACTTCTCGGCGAGCGGGGCGGCCGACCTGTCGGTGGCGATCCGTAGCCTCGTGACCGTGCTCGACGAGTCGGGTGCAGTGCGTTCCCGGACCCTCGGAGCCGGGGGAGCGGTGACCTGGTCGTCGGTGCCCGCGGACGAGGCGGACGAGGTCGAGACCAAGACACGGTCGGTGCTCGGCGGAGTCGGGTCGGTCGCCAGCTGGTGAGCTGACGCCCTGATCCGAACACGTGTTCGATAAGGACTGTCCACGGATGTCGGACGCGATTGACATCATCGAACACATGTTCGAATATGAGGGCATGCAGACGGCGGCGGCACTCCGGTCGCCCACCCCGGACCGGGGCGGGCGGAGCGGTGCTGCACGCGGCGGCAGCGGTGCGGGCGGTGGCGGTGCGCGCCGTGGGCCGGACCACCTGAGCGATGCCCGGGCTGCGCTCGACCGCATCACCTCCCTGCGGTCCCGGGTGGCCGACATGGAGTCCACGCGGGTCGACACCGCCGGGCTCCCCACGGCCCCGGCGCTCGAACCCCTGCTGCCCGGCGGCGCGATCCGGGTCGGTGGCACCTACGCCGTCCCCGAGTCGGTGCTGCTCGCGATCACGATGCTGCAGGCGGCCTCGGCTGCCGGGGCGTGGTGTGCGGTCGTCGGGGTGCCGTCCTTCGGGATCGAAGCCGCCGCCGCCGCGGGGATCGACCTCGAACGGCTCGTGCTCGTCCCCGATCCCGGTGACCAGTGGCTCGCCGTGACGGCGGCGATGGCCGACGTCGCCCAGATCGTCCTCACCCGACCGCTCGGCCGGGTCGTGCCGGGCGACGTGGCACGGCTGTCGGCTCGGCTGCGACAGCGCGGTGGCGCACTCGTCGCGCTCGGCTCCTGGCCCGGGGCGGACGTCACGCTGCGGGTCACGTCCTCGACGTGGAGCGGCATCGGTCAGGGCCACGGCCACCTGACGGAGCGCCGGGCCACCGTGACCGCGACCGGGCGTGCCGGCGCGGTGCGTCCGGCGACCGCCGAGCTGCTCCTGCCCGCGGCCGACGGTGCGGTCCGGGCCGCCACACCGGTGCCGACGGTGGGCTCCGGGGACACCCGCGTGCTGCGGCCCGTGGCGGTGGCGTCGTGATCGCCTCCGGGCGCGTCCGGACCGACGCGATCACGCGTGGGGCGGCACTGCCCGAACCACCCCCGACCCGGACGATCGTGCTCTGGTGCCCGGACTGGCCGGTCATCGCGGCGGCTCGGGCCGGTGGCACCCCGCCGGAGCAGCCCCTCGCCCTGACCGCCAAGGGGCTCGTGTTCGCGAGCTCCGCGTCTGCGCGTGAGCAGGGTGTCGTGCGGGGGCTCCGCGTGCGTGAGGCCCAGGCACGGTGCCCCGAGCTCCTCGTGCAGCCCTACGACGACGCCCTCGACCACCGCGCCTTCGAGCCCGTCATCCGTGCGGTCGAGGCGGCGGTCCCCGGGGTCGAGGTGCTGCGGCCGGGCACCCTCGCGCTCCGCGCCCGCGGCCCGGCCCGGTACTACGGCGGTGAGCGCGCGGCGGCGGCGACCCTTGCCGGCATCGCGGCCGACCACGGCGCCCCCGCGGTGCGGGCCGGGGTGGCCGACACCCCGTTCGCGGCGGACCAGGCCGCCCGGGCCCGTCCGGTGCGTCCCGGTGAACGGGTGCGGCTCGTGCCCGTCGGGGGATCGGCGGACTTCCTCGCGCACCTGCCGCTCGGTGTGCTCGGCGACCCCGACCTCACGACGGTGCTCGACCGGCTCGGCATCACCACGCTCGGCGACTTCGCGGCACTCGGCGACGAACAGGTGCGGGACCGCTTCGGCGTGGCCGGGGCGTTCCTGCACCGGTTGGCCGGGGGCCGCGACCCCCGCGAGATCGCGGCGCGGGAGATCCCGCCGGAACTCCGGGTCGAGGCGTCGTTCGAACCCCCGCTGGACCGTGCCGACCAGATCGCGTTCGCGTTCCGGCGTTCCGCCGACGACTTCGCCGACCGACTCCGGGCCGCGGGACTCGTGGCGACGACCATCCGTGTGGGGATCGTCGACGAGCGCGACATCCTGCTCGAACGGACCTGGGCGCACCCGCGCTGGTTCGACGCTGCCGACGTGGTCGACCGGGTGCGGTGGCAGCTCGCCGGCGGGGTGGACCCCAGCGGGCTCGAGGCGCCGGTCACCTCGGTCGTGCTCGAGCCGGTCGCCGTCGACGACATGGCGAACCACGAGCGCGGGCTGTGGGGCTCCGGCCCGGACGAGCGCGTGCACCACGGCCTCGCCCGGATCCAGGGCATGGTCGGCCACGACGGTGTGGTGAGCCCGCGCATCGGTGGAGGCCGCACCCTGTCCGAGCGCGTGGTGCTCGTGCCGTGGGGCGACGCGCCCGCCGGCGGTGAGCGAGCCCTGGCGACCGTGCGCGACCGTCCATGGCCCGGCAAGCTGCCCGGCCCGCCCCCTGCCACCGTGCTCGAGCGCCCCCGACCGGTCGACGTCGTCGCCGTCGGTGGTGCGAGCGTCGACGTCGACGAGCGTGGCGTGCTGTCCGGCGCACCCGAACGGTTCCGTGCCGAGGGCGACCGGGGCGGCGGCTTCTCGGCCGTGACGGCCTGGGCGGGTCCGTGGCCGCTCGTCGTCCGGTGGTGGGAGTCCGGCGGCCGACGCCTGCACCGGCTGCAGCTCGTCGACGCCGAGGGGCGTGCCTGGTACCTGGTGCTGGCGGACCACCGCTGGTGGGCCGAGGCGATCGCGACGTGACCCCGACCACCACCACCACCGACAGGAGCGTGACCTGATGGGCTACAGCAACCCACCCATCCCGTGGTCGCAGTTCGAGCGCGCGCTGTCCGACAAGCGGAGCCCGGGCACGGCGCACGACGGCGACGGCGGCGATAGCCCCGCGTGGTCGCGGAAGCGCGAGCCGTACGTCCCGTCACCGCTCGACACCGACGGCGGGCCCGTGGTGCCGTACGCCGAACTGCACGCGCACTCGGCCTTCAGCTTCCTCGACGGCGCCAGCCAGCCCGAGCACCTGTTCGAAGAAGCTGCTCGGCTCCGACTGCACGCCCTCGCGCTCACCGACCACGACGGCTTCTACGGGGCCGCCCGGATGGCCGAGGTCGCCGAGTCGTACCCGCAGGTCGGCACCGTGTTCGGCACCGAGCTGTCCCTGGGGCTGACCGAACCGCAGAACGGTGTGCCCGACCCCGAGGGCTCGCACCTGCTCCTGCTCGCCGACGGCCAGGACGGCTACCACCGGCTCGCCGGCGCGGTGACGAGCGCACACCTGGCAGCCGGGTCCGAGAAGGGCAGCCCGCAGTACGACCTCGACGACCTCGCCGCGCGGGCGGACGGGCACTGGCGGGTCCTCACCGGGTGCCGGAAGGGCTCCGTGCGGCAGGCCCTCGAGCAGGGTGGCGAGTCCGCCGCAGAGACCGCGCTCCGGGTGCTGCTCGACCGGTTCGGCAGTCGCAACGTCGTCGTGGAGCTGCTCGACCACGGCGACCCGCTCGACAGCGCCCGCAACGACGCCCTGGCCGCCCTCGCCGCGAAGCACGCGCTGCCCCTGGTCGCCACCGGCAACGTGCACTACGCCACTCCCGAACGGTTCCCGGTGGCGACCGCGCTCGCGGCGGTGCGTGCCCGCCGCAGCCTCGACGAGATCGACGGCTGGCTGCCGGCCGCCGACACCGCCCACCTGCGCTCCGGCGCCGAGATGGCCAGACGGTTCGGGCGCTACCCCGGTGCGATCGAGCGGACCGTGGAACTCGCCGACGAGCTCGGGTTCCGGCTGAAGACCGTGCAGCCCGGGTTGCCCGACCTCGACGTCCCGGACGGACACACTGCGATGTCGTGGCTCCGCGAGCTCACGTGGACGGGGGCCCGGCGGTTCTACCCCGGCAGCGCCGACGGCGTCGACCCCCGCAAGCGGGAGCGCATCGAGCGTGAGCTGTCCGTGATCGAGGAGAAGAACTTCCCGGGGTACTTCCTGATCGTGCGCGACATGGTGCAGTACGCCCGCGGTCGGGGCATCCTCTGCCAGGGGCGTGGGTCGGCGGCGAACTCGGCGGTCTGCTACCTGCTCGAGATCACCGCGGTGGACTCGATCCGGTACGGGTTGCCGTTCGAGCGGTTCCTGTCGGCGATGCGCGACGAGGAACCCGACATCGACGTCGACTTCGACTCGGACCGCCGCGAAGAGGTGATCCAGTACGTGTACGCCAAGTACGGCCGGCACAACGCCGCCCAGGTCGCGAACGTCATCACCTACCGGCCCAAGGGTGCGGTGCGTGACATGGCGAAGGCGCTCGGCCACAGCCCCGGGCAGCAGGACGCCTGGTCGAAGCAGGTCGAGCGGTGGGGTTCGGTGACCGAGAGCCAGGACCACGACATCCCGCCGGCGGTCGTCGGGCTCGCGAGCGACGTCCTCGGGTTCCCGCGGCACCTCGGCATCCACTCCGGCGGCATGGTGCTGACCGACCGCCCGGTGGGCGAGGTCGTGCCGATCGAGCACGCCCGGATGGACGGCCGCACCGTGCTGCAGTGGGACAAGGACGACTGCGCCTACATGGGGCTCGTGAAGTTCGACATGCTCGGGCTCGGCATGCTCGCGGCCTTGCAGTACTCGTTCGACCTGGCGGCAGAGCACTGCGGGGAGCGCTGGGAGATGCACTCCATCCCGAAGGAAGAACAGGGGGTCTACGACCAGCTGTGCCGCGCGGACACGATCGGGGTGTTCCAGGTGGAGTCCCGCGCGCAGATGGGCACCCTGCCCCGACTGCTCCCGCGGCGGTTCTACGACCTGGTGATCGAGGTCGCACTCGTCCGACCCGGGCCGATCCAGGGCGGCGCGGTGCACCCCTACATCCGCCGGCGCACGGGCGAGGAACCGATCACGTACATGCACCCGGCGCTCGAACCCGTGCTCGAACGCACCCTCGGGGTCCCGCTGTTCCAGGAGCAGCTCATGCAGATGGCGATCGCGGTCGGCAACTGCTCCGGTGACGACGCCGACCTGCTGCGACGGGCGATGGGGTCGAAGCGCGGGCACGAGAAGATCGACCGGCTGCGCGACAAGCTCTACACGGGGATGGCGGACAACGGCATCCACGGTGCGGACGCCGACGCCATCTACGCGAAGATCCAGGCCTTCGCGAACTTCGGCTTCGCGGAGAGCCACTCGATCAGCTTCGCCCTCATCGTCTACGCGAGCGCGTGGATGCGACTGCACTACCCGGGGGCGTTCCTGGCGGCCCTGCTCCGGGCGCAGCCGATGGGGTTCTACTCACCGCAGACCCTGGTCGCCGACGCCCGACGGCACGGCGTCCGAGTGCTGCGACCGGACATCCTGCGGTCCGGGGTCGACGCCACGCTCGAACCGCTGCCGGACGGGGAAGCCCCTGCCGGTGACGACGCGTGCCTGGCCACCGAGCAGCCCCCGGTGCTGCCCTTCGACAAGGCACTCCCCGACGACACCGCGAGCCACCGACGCGACGGTGCCTTCGCCGTGCGGCTCGGGCTCGCCGAGGTCGCGTCGCTCAGCCGGAAGAGCGCCGAGAAGATCGTCGCGGAGCGGGACGCGAACGGCCCATTCCGCGACATGTCGGACCTGGCCCGACGGGTCGGGCTCACCACGCCGCAGCTCGAGGCACTCGCCGCTGCCGACGCCTTCGCCCCCTTCGACATCGACCGCCGCGGTGCGATGTGGTCGGCTGCCCAGGCGGCCGCCGAGCGCCCGGACCAGTTGCCGGACACGCAGGTGTTCGTGCAGCCGCCGCTGTTCGGGCAGATGACGAGCGGGGACGTGCTCATCGCCGACATGTGGTCGACGGGCATGACGACCGACGACCACCCCGTCCGGCACGTGCGCAACCGCCTCGCCGCCCGCCGTGTGCTCAGCGTGCAGGACACCGCGACCGCCGAGACCGGACGACGGGTCGAGGTCGGCGGGATCGTGACGCACCGGCAGCGTCCGGCGACGGCCTCCGGCATCACCTTCCTGAACGTCGAGGACGAGACCGGGCTGGTCAACGTCATCTGCAGTGTCGGGGTCTGGGGGCGCTTCCGCCGGGTGGCGCGGGAGTCCCCGGCGGTGATCGTCCGGGGCATCCTCGAGCGCTCACCCGACGGGGTCGTCAACCTGGTGGCGGACCGCATCGAGCACCTGTCGCTGTCCGTCCGCACTCGCTCGCGGGACTTCCAGTGAGCGGTCGTGCTCAGCGCACCTCGGGCAGGCGGATCGTGACCTCGAGTCCACCGGCGGGCACGTTGCGGAGCGACGCCGTGCCTCCCGCCCGTTCCGCCACCGCACGCACGATCGCGAGTCCCAGCCCGGAGCCGCCGGGCAGAGCGCCGACCCCGGTCGACGGGTCCGGGTTCGGGCGGGACGTCCGGGCCTCGTCCGGACGCGTGAAACGGTCGAACGCCACGGGGATGAAAGACTCGGGTACGCCGGGGCCGTCGTCGGTGATCTGCAGGACGCCTTCGCCGCCGGTGCTCCGCCAGGACACGAAGATGCCGCCGCCACGGGGGAGTGCGGCCACGGCGTTGCCCGCGATGTTCGTGACGAGCTGCGCCATCCCGCCGGTGTCGATCCGGTACCGCGGTTCGACGGTGCCGCCGCCGATGCCCGGGCCGGAACCGCCGACGGCGACGGGCGGCTCGAGGTCGAAGTCGACGGTGACGTCCTTCGCCGAGGCGATGAGCCGGACACGGTCGACCGCGGCCATCACCTCGTCGCCGAGGTCCGACCACGCGGTCTCGGGTCGCCGGTCGCCGTCCTGTTCACGCCGCTCGGACTCCTCGATCCGCGACAGCGCGAGCAGGTCGTTCGCCAGCCGCGACAACCGCGCGACGCTGTGCTTGGCGCGTTCGATGTGGGCGGCGAGGGCGGCAGCGTCGTTCCCGTCGAGCGAGGCGAGGTCGAGCTGGGTCGTCAGGATCGCCAGAGGTGTCCGGAGCTCGTGGCTGGCGTCCGACACCATCTGGCGTTCGCGCTCGGTCGCCTGCCGGGTCCGGGCGAGGAAGGCGTTGAGCGTGGTCGCCAGGGACGCCAGCTCGTCCTGTGCGGGGCCCACCGGCAGTTCGGCACGCTCCGGGGCGACGGAGAGCCGTTCGGCTTCGCGGCGCATCCGGTTCACCGGCCTCAGTGCGGTGGTCGCGAGCACCCAGGACGCCACGCCGAAGGCGAGCAGGATCGCCAGGCCGGTCAACGACAGGGTCGTCGTGAGGTCGTCGACGACGATGGCCTCGGCCTGCGAGTTGCGGGCGGCCACGACCGTCCAGCGGCCGGCCTCGTTGACGGGGTGCACCACCACGACGCGGTACTCCGAGCCGGAGACGGTGATGATCGAGGTACCGGCAGGGGTGGACCGCAGACTGCCGAGCGCCTGCTCGACACGGTCGGGCATCGTCGACAGCACGATCTCGCCGGACGGGGACACGACGGCGACGAGCTGCGCGTTGCCCGGCGGCGACAGGTCGGGGTCGCTGTCGACCTCGAGCGTGGCGACGTAGGGGTCGGCGTCGGCGTCGAGCAGCGTGCGCGTCGCACTCGCGACGACGCTCACCACCTGGAACCGCATCACGAGGACGAGCAGCAGGATGACGATCGCGGCGATCGCCGTCGAGCCGATCGTGATCCGGGCACGCAGGGACAGCAGACGCAGCGGCCGGATCGGACCGCCGCGTCGGCGGTCCGATCGTGGGGCGTCGTCGGCCCCGTTCACGCCCCGAGCAGATCCAGGCGGTACCCGCGACCGCGGACCGTGGCGATGGCGACGGTGGCCTCGTGCGCTGTGAGCTTCTTGCGGAGGTACGAGATGTACTGCTCGACCACGTTCGGGTCGACGTGCTGCGAACCGTCCCAGACCTCTTCGAGGATCTTCGGGCGGTCGACGACACTGCCGGCGGAGCGGGCGAGCAGTCGGAGCAGGGCGAACTCGGTGGGGCTCACGGCGACGCGCTGCCCCTTGATCGAGATGCGGCGCGCCTCGGAGTCGATCGACACGTCCCCGACCTCGATCGTGCGGGGAGCCCCGGCGGACTCGCGACGGCCGAGCGCACGCAGCCGGGCGGTGAGCTCGGCGAAGGCGAAGGGCTTGGTGAGGTAGTCGTCCGCGCCGGCGTCGAGCCCGAACACACGATCGTCGACGGCGTCGCGCGCGGTCACGAGCAGGATCCGCACGGGGTCCTCGCGCTCACGGATCCGCCGCGCGAGCTCGAAGCCGGACATGCCGGGCATCATCACGTCCACGACCGCCAGGTCGAACGCCTGCTCGCCGAGGGCGATGAGCGCCTCGACACCGTTCTCGACGGCCGTGACCCGGTACCCCTCGGCCGCGAGTCCGCGTTCCATCAGGGCACGCATCTCGTCGTCGTCCTCGACCACCAACAGCCGCATAGTGGACCTCCTCGGACCCATCGTGGCATCGAACCGGCGCGGAGGGCCGTTCTCCGGGTCCGACTCGCTGAATCTCGTCACAGGACAGAGCAGAACGGTCTGTCCCACGTTCTAGGGACGTGAGCGCCGCTTGCTTCGTTGCTAGGCTCCGGCAGCGGACAGCGCGACCCGATGCGCCGCCTGCACTGGGGGATCATGAACGACTCGATCGACCACCCGGCCATCGTGCGCCTGCGCGCCGAACTGGACGCCGCGTGGAAGGGCATCGGCGCGCTCGCGCAGCTGGAGGACGCTCCGCGCGACCGCGTGGTCGCGGAGCTGCGGACGGCCGTGCCGGACGTGGCGAGCCGTGCTGCACGCGAGGTCGGCACCGAGGCCGTCGTCGCGGAGATCAGCCGGTACGCCGACGCCGGCATCCCGGGTGCGACCGCGACCGACGTCGTCCCGACCGCGGTGATCTGGTCGGACGTCGTCCGGACGGCGTCGGAAGCGGCCTGCGCAGCGCGCTGAAGCGGACCGAGCGGCCTGCGCAGCGCACTGAAGCGGACCGACTAGTCGTCCTCGCCGAGCAGCTCGCCACGCACCCGTCGGATGTCCTCGAGCAGTGCCCCGATGAGCACCCAGTGCCGGGAGTTCGGCCGCACCACCTCGAGCGGCGCGGTGAGCGCCGGCTCCGAGGCCTCCGCCCACGGCTCGACGTCCGGTCCGAAGGCGGCGGCGTCCGTCCGGCCGGCCCCGTCGACCGGGTCGAGTCGTGTCGATTCGACCCGCGCACTGAGCGACCGGACGTCCGCACCGATCCGTGCCACCTCGGTCGCGATGCCGTGCACCACCGGGTCGTCGCGCAGGTCCGGTGCGGTGTTGTCGCGGATCGCCCGGGTCATCCCGGTGACCCGGGTCACCAGGACGCGCAGGTGGTCGGTGGTCACCACGTCGCGGTCGAGGATCGTCCGGTGCCGGCCGCCGCGCGGGTTCATCGTCAGGGACTCGCGCGCCGACCCCAGGGATGCCTCGGCCTTGGCGTGCTGCTGCCGCAGTGCCCGGGCGGCGACGAGCGCCTCGTCCCAGCGCTCGCGGTCCCACCCTTCGGTCAGGCCGATCGCGATCCGCTCGAACGCCACCGCGGTGTCACGGGCGAGCCGGGCGACGGCGAGGTGTGCCGGTTCGAGCAGGACGGGCGGCACGATGAGCGCGTTCACGACAAGGGCGACGATCGCACCGATCACGGTCTCGAGGATCCGGTCGGCGGAGTAGTTCGGCGTCACGACCCCGGCGGTGAGCACGAGCATCCCGCTGATCCCGACCTGGGTGGCCGACGTCGGGGTGAGCCGGAGCGCCCAGGCGATGAGGATCGCGAGCACGATGACGAGCAGCACGACGAACACGCCGTCGCCGAGCAGCAGGTGGAACCCGGTGGCCAGCACGACGCCGATCACGACGCCCGCGCTCCGCTCGAGCCCCTTCACGAACGACTGGTTGATGCTCGGCTGCACCACGAGCAGGGCAGCGATCGCCGCGAAGGTGGGGAACGGCCCCTGGATGACCAGGCGGCAGAGGAGCACGGCGGCGACCACCGCGACGGCGGTCTTCACGACCTGCAGGAACGGCGTGCGACTGGAGCTGCGGAGGCGCGCGACCGGGTTCACACGGACCACGGTAGCCACCGGCCGCGCGCCGAGCCGCGCACGAACGCGACGAAACCCGCGCGACACGGTTGACTGATGCCGTGTGGCCCAACCATGAGCGCGTCATCCCGCAGGCCTTCGCCGGCTCCGGGACCTCCGTGGTGGCCGCGCGGGCGCATTCCGTCGAGCCCTCGGGCAACGGCTACCTGTACGGCTACGAGGTCGACACGGTGGACCGCAACGGCCAGCGCGCCACGGTCCTGACCTACGTCGACACCGGCGGCACCCACGACCAGAACAGCGCGATCGTCACCGATCCGGCGACGGGCGACCCGGTGTCGGTGTGGGCGTACCCGAACGACCCCGGCCTGCCGGTGCTGCCGCAGGTCACCTACCGCGACGCCGTCGCCGAGCTGCTGACCACGCTCGGCATGCCCGTCACCGACCCGGTGCTCACCGTGGCGGCGTACCGGCCCGGCAAGCGCGCGGTCGTGCGCGTCGACGCCCCCGAGCGCACCCTGTTCCTGAAGATCGTCCGTCCGCACCGGGTCGCACCGATCGTGCAGTCGCACGAGCAGTTCGTCGCGGCCGGTCTGCCCGTGCCGCGTGTGCTGTCCAGCCGTGGCGACGGCCTGCTCGTGCTCGAGCGCATCCGCGGCGTGCCCGCCGGCAGCCGCATCCTCGACATCGCCGACGACCCCCGCTTCGTGGCGTCGCTCGCCGCGCTGAGCGGCCGGGTCGCCACCGTCCCGATGACCCAGCAGGCGCGCGCCGACGCGATGGACCACGCCGACTGGCACCGACGCACGCTCATCGCCGCCCTGCCGCGCGACGCCGAGGAGATCGACCGCCTGTACGACGCCATCGGCCGCCGCTCCATCGGCTGGTCGAGCTCGACCAAGCAGGTCGTGCACGGCGACCTGCACCTGGAGCAGGTGTTCGTCGACGAGGACGAGCCGTGGCGCATCTCCGGGCTGCTCGACATCGACACCGCGGGCTGGGGCTTCCCCGTCCGTGACGTCGGCGCCGTCGTCGCCCACCTCGTGGTCACCGGGCTCTGGCACCGGTCCCGCGGGGACGCCGAGCGCGGCGCCGCCGCCGAGCGCCTCGCCGACGCGATCGCCCGCGACTGGGTCGCGCGCAACCCGCGCGAGGCGGACCGCATCGGACCCGCCATCGGCGCCCAGCTGCTCGCCCACGCCGGCGGCCAGGCGACCACCGGCTCCGCCAACGGGATCCAGACCGCCCAGCAGCTCCTCGCCGCGACGCAGGCCGCCCTGGCGGACGCGGCCCCGAGCCTCCCGACCGGTGGTTCGACCCGCCCGCGGTCCGCACCGCAGGTCTGAGACGCGACCGAGGAACGGACGGGAGGCGCGGGTCGGGCCCGCCACGGGCCTCCCGTCCGCCGTCGCGACGCGCGCGGGCAACGCGCCGGTCGCCTCTGTCGGTGGTCCGGGAGTAAACTGAGCGCGCACGCACCGCGTTCCCGCGTGCCGCGTCGATTCCGGACGCAGCCGTCGATCACTTGATCGACGCGGGGACCGGGCCGTGACCGCCCCGAGGGGGCATCACGTGCGTGTGACGACGCCGGATCCCGGCGCGGACCGTCCGAACCTGCTCCCGGCAGGTGCTCGTGTGGAACGGCTCGCGGGAGTCCACCGGACGTCCCGATGCGGGGACCGGCGATGCGGTGGGCCACGGTGGCCCGCAGCCGAACCGGAGCCGCGCCAGGCCCCGGTGCAGGACTTCCCGCCCCATGGGCGGATCGCCCCGACGTGTGGGCGGAACAGGAGGAGCGTTGGCTCGATCAGGCACCCGGCGTGCTGCCGGCGGGACGCGGACCGCGTCACGTCGCACCAGGCCGCTGGACAACGACGGCGTCATCCCCGTCCTCGCCCGCGCTGTGCGCGAGGTCGAGGCCGCGGCGCAGCGCGGACCGCTCAAGGCAACGAATCGGACGAAGTTCCAGGCGGTCGCCCTGCTCATGCGCGAAGAGCGCGCGCGGGTGAAGGCCGACACGGAGCTCACCGACGCGCAGCGCGCCGAGCAGCTCAAGCGGCTCGACGGCGTGGCCACGATCCTGGCGAAGACGGCGGCGCGCGACACCAGCGTCATCCAGCTCCTCGCCGAAGAGGTCCAGGTGTCCGAGGCGACGCGTGCAGTCAAGCGCGACATGATGATCGCCGGCGGCATGGAACTGCAGCCGGAGGACCTCGTCATCGCGTCCGAGCCCGCCGCGGTGGTCGAGACCCCGGTGCGGGCCGTCGTGCCGCAGGCGGTCGTGCAGCGTCAGCTCGCGAACCCGTTCATGCCGCCGGACTTCGCCCTCGCCGACCAGCCCGTCGCACACCCGCGTCGCCTGGCGAACTGGGAACTGTTCGGACCGCTGTTCAAGTCGTTCGAGTACGGCGCGGGCGGGGGAGCGGCGTCGATGCCGCTGCCGGAGCCCACGACGCTGCACTCGCGCTCGGGCACCACGCTCATGAAGCACCAGGCGGAACTCGTCGCCGCAGCGGCGCAGGGGCACCGCACGTTCCTGCTCGCCGACGAGCCCGGCCTCGGCAAGACCGCACAGTCGCTGCTCGCCGCCGATGCCGCGAACGCGTTCCCGCTGCTGGTCGTCGTGCCGAACGTCGTCAAGACGAACTGGGCGCGTGAAGCCGAGCGCTGGGTGCCGAACCACCGCGCCACGGTGATCCACGGGGACGGCAACGACCTCGACGGGTTCGCCGACATCGTCATCGTGAACTACGAGATCCTCGACCGGCACGCCGGGTGGCTCGGCAACTTCGGGTTCAAGGGGATGGTCGTCGACGAGGCGCACTTCATCAAGAACAAGGACTCGCAGCGCGCCCGGTTCGTGCTGCAGATCGCCGAGCGGATCCGGCAGCGCACCGCCGCGCCGCTGCTCATGGCGCTGACCGGTACCCCGCTGATCAACTCGGTCGAGGACTTCCGCACCATCTGGGAGTACCTCGGCTGGATCGACGACAAGAAGCCGCGCGCGAAGCTCATGAACGAACTCGAGGAGATCGGCCTGACGCCGGCCGACCCCGGGTTCTTCGTCGAGGCCCGCCGTGCCGTCATCGACCAGGGCATCGTCCGACGCCGCAAGGTCGACGTCGCCGCGGACATCCCCGCCCGCCGGATCGCCGACATCCCCGTCGAGCTCGACGGTGACGAGGGTCGCTCCATCCGCGACGCCGAGCGCGAGCTCACCGCGAAGCTCGTCCGTCGCTACCACCAGGCGCTCGACGCCCGCACCGGGCAGGACCCGGTCGTCGGCATCGACCACAAGCTGGTCCGCCAGGTCGCGCGCTGGGAGCTCGAGGACCAGGACGCCTCGTCGACCGGCGAGAACGTGTTCTCGATGGTCCGCCGCATCGGCCGGGCCAAGGCCCAGCTCGCGGCCGACTACGCGGCACAGCTCGCCTCGAACGTCGGCAAGGTCGTGTTCTTCGCGAAGCACCTCGACGTGATGGACCAGGCCGAAGAGGTGTTCGCCCGTCGCGGGCTGCGCACCGCCACGATCCGCGGCGACCAGACCCCGACGCAGCGCACGGCCGAGATCGACTCGTTCGTGAACGACCCCGACGTCGCCGTCATCGTCTGCTCGCTGACCGCGGCCGGTGTCGGTCTGAACCTGCAGGTGTCGTCGAACGTCGTGCTCGCCGAGCTGTCGTGGACGAGCGCCGAGCAGACCCAGGCGATCGACCGTGTGCACCGCATCGGGCAGGAAGAGCCCGTCACCGCCTGGCGCATCATCGCCGCGCAGACGATCGACACCAAGATCGCCGAGCTCATCGACTCGAAGGCGTCCCTGGCCGCCCGCGCGCTCGACGGTTCGGACGAAGAGGTCGTCGACTCCGGTGACATCCAGCTCGACGCGATGGCTGCGCTGCTGACCGAGGCGCTCGGCGGCTAGCGCGGGCGCGCGTCCGGCGCGCGTCGCTGTCGCGTCCCGCACAACCAAAGTCCGTCCGAACCACGCGTCCACGTGGTTCGGACGGACTTTGGTTGTTCGCCGAGGCTTCGCGCCGAGGGCCGCCGCTCAGATTCGGGACTGCACCTCGGCCAGGGACGGGTTCGTCGCCGTAGTGCCGTCGGGGAACACCAGCGTCGGCACGGTCTGGTTGCCGCCGTTGACCTCGGCGACGAGCTCGGCGGTGCCCGGGGTCTGCTCGATGTCGACCTCGGTGAAGGGCACCCCTGCCTTCGACATCTGGTTCTTCAGCCGGGCGCAGTAGCCGCACCACGTGGTGGTGAACATCGTGACGCCGCCGGCTTCGGGCGTGAACTGCTCGCGGGTGATCGTGTCGCTCATCCCTGCAGGCTAACCCGTTCTCCTGAGGGGGCTTGTGCGGTTTGTTCTACATAGGTAGTTTGAGCGCATGGAACCCATCCGGCGCGTGACCGCCTCCACGCTCGACGTGCTCGACGCACTGCTCGCCAGCGACGGGCCGACCTGGGGGCTGCTCGTCATCAAGGCCACCGGTCGCCCCGCGGGCACCGTCTACCCCATCCTCGAACGGCTCGAGCGGCAGGGGTGGATCACCTCCTCGTGGGACGACGACGCGGAGCGGTCAGGGCCACGCCGGCGGCTCTACGAGTTCACCGCGGACGGAGTCCGCGCCGCCCGAGACCTGCTCGCTGCGCGCCCGGCCGAAGCACCGGTCCGTCCGAGCCGCCCGAGCCGCCCGACGAACCAGCCGGTGACCTCGTGAGTGCGCTCGACCAGGCGCTCGTCGGCATCGCGGTCGCGGTCTCACCAGCCGCCCACCGTGATGCCCGACGCGAGCAGTGGCTCGCCGACGTGCGCGACGCCGAGCAGCTCGACCTGTCGTCGACCGCGCTCGCGCTCGGTGCCCTGACCACCGCGCTGTTCCACCGACGAGCGCCGCACCGCACCTCGTGGGGGAACACCGTGACCACACCGCCCACCCAGCTCGATCGCGTGCCGCACACCGTCCGGACCGTCCCGGTCCTGGTCGCCGTCGCGGTCGTCTCCCTGATCGCGTCCGGTGCGTGGCTCATCGTGCAACCGAACGGCGGGTACAGCAGCCGGACCGACGTCGTGCTCGCCACGGCCGGTACCTGGACCCTGGTGTTCTTCGTGCCCGGTGCGGCGATCGCGCTCGCGGCCCTCGTCCTGCGCGCTCCGTCGGGTCGCCGACGTCTCGGCGCGAGCATCGTCCTCGCCGCGGCCGTCGGTGGAGTCCTGCAGCCGCTGCTCACGCCACCGACAGACCTTCCCGTGGGCGGGCTCCCGCTGATCCTCGCGCTTGCAGGCTGGTTCGTCGCCGTCCGCGTCCGACGCGGCGCCTGGCTCCTCCTGTTGCTCCCTGCCGTGGTCTTCGTGCTCGAGTGGAACGGGGTGCTCTTCTCGATGGTCCCGTTGCGCTGGAACCCCTTCGCGGTCACGCTGCCTCCGCTGAGTGCTGTCATCGCCGGGTACGTCGCGAGCCGGTTCTCCACAGAGCCACGCCTCGTGGTCGAACCGCAGGCCGAAGCCCTGGTAGACAAGAGCGTGTGAGCCACACGAACCTCGAGATCGAGCGCACCTACGACCTGCCCGAGGGCGGTGCCCTCCCCGACCTCGTCGGCGCGGGCGGCATCCTCCGCACCGAGCACCAGGAGCCGTTCGAACTGGACGCGACCTACTGGGACACCGAGCGGTACGACCTGGTGGCCGCGCGGGTGACCGTGCGTCGCCGCACGGGCGGCCCCGACGCCGGCTGGCACATCAAGCGCTCGGAGTCGGACACGGTCCGCCACGAGCAGCAGTTCCCCCTGACCGACGACGCCGACACGGTGCCCGACGAGGTCCTCGCCGCGCTCTTCACGGAGCGTCGCGGTCGCGGGCTGCGTCCCGTCGTCCGGATCACCACCACCCGCACCGTCACCCGACTGCTCGACGAGGACGGCGACCAGATCGCCGAGCTCGCCGACGACCAGGTCACCGCCCAGCGCCTCGACGACGACGCTCCGGAGACCCCGCGCACCTGGCGCGAGGTCGAGGTCGAGGCCGTCGACGGCGTCGACCCGCAGATCGCCCACGAGCTGTTCGCGGCCCTCGACGGGCGCTTCGCGGCCGTCGGCGCCGGCCCCGCCGCCGTCGCGTCCAAGCTGGCACGCGGGCTGGCAGGAGCACCGGCACCGCGCCTCCAGACCGAGGAGAAGCCGGCCAAGGGCACGACCGCACGCATCCTGGCGAAGCGGGTGCGCAAGCTGCGCGTCGCGCTGCTCGGCCAGGAGGCCCGGCTCCGCTCCGGCGACACGGCCGACCTCCGGCAGGCGGCCGACACCACCCTCGAGATCGCCGCGATCCTGGGCGCCTACCGCCCGGCGTTCCCCGACGGCGAGGCCGTCGACCGCGCCGCCGAGGCGGCGGACGGCCTGGCGGGCGTCACCGCGCGTGCGGCGCTGGCCGAGTACCTGATCGACCGGCTGCCGCGGGCGTCGTCGCCGGCGCAGGACGACCTGGTCGACGCGATGACCCGTGAGCGCATCCTCGCCTCGACCCGGGAACGTCGCGACCAGGCGGTGCGGGACGTCGTCGCGTTCCTGCACGGCGAGCCGTTCCTCGAGCTGCTCGACGCCCTCGACGACGCTGCCGAGCGCCCGGCGCCGACGGTGTGGTCGCTCCGCGCACCGAAGCAGGTCGCGCAGGACGTCGGCGCCGACGTGAAGCCGCGTGTGCGCGAACTCGTCCGGGCCGCCGTGGCCGACGACACCTCGGACACCGCCGCCGAGCGCGAAGCCGCCGACCGGACCACCACCGAGGCCGCGTGGCAGGAGACGATGCGCGCCCGGATGGCGATGGACGTGCTCGGCGACGACGCGTTCCCGCACGCGCTGTGGAAGCGGATCGGCACCGCGGCCGACGTGCTGACCGAACGGGTGCGGTCCCTGCACGCCCTCGACATCCTGCGGGCAAACGCGGCGATCGCGGAGCGCGGGGGTGAGGCCACGTTCGGGTACGGCGTGCTCGCGGGGGACCGGGTACGCCTGGCCGAGGAGTCCTACGACGAGGCGGTGCACGCGCTCAACCGCGTGTGAGCGGGGTGCGTGCGCCGCGTGCGCCGGGTGCGTCGGGTGCGCCGCTGTTCGCTTGGTGAGCAGAAGAGGTCGGGTCCCGCGTTCGGACCCGACCTCTTCTGCTCACGAAGTGCGCGGTGCGGCTCAGCCGGCGGCGATCGGGTTGGCGGTCGCGGCGGCGGGCGTCTCGTCGGCGAGCCCGAGCACGTCGAGCAGCCAGGCGAGTTCGAACGCCCGCTCCTTCCACGACGCGTAGCGACCGCTGACACCACCGTGGCCGGCGGACATCTCGGTCTTCAGCAGCACCGGAGCGCCGACCTCGCGGAGCTTCGCGGTCCACTTCGCGGGCTCGACGTAGAGCACGCGGGTGTCGTTGATCGAGGTCACGGCGAGGATCTGCGGGTACTGCACGTCGTCGCGGACGTTCTCGTACGGGGTGTACTCGCTCATGTAGCGGTAGACCTCGGCGTCGTGCAGCGGGTCGCCCCACTCGTCCCACTCGATGACGGTGAGGGGCAGGTCCGGGTCGAGGATGCTCGTCAGCGCGTCGACGAACGGCACGGCGGCCAGGATGCCGGCGAACCGCTCGGGTGCGAGGTTGGCGACCGCACCCATCAAGAGTCCGCCGGCGCTGCCGCCCTCGGCCACGAGCCGGTCGGCGCTCGTCCGGCCGGACTCGATCAGGTGCTCGGCGACCGCGACGAAGTCGGTGAACGTGTTCTTCTTCGTCAGGGTCTTGCCGTTCTCGTACCAGTGCCGGCCGAGCTCACCGCCACCACGGACGTGCGCGACGGCGAAGACGACACCGCGGTCGAGCATCGACAGGCGCATGACGCTGAAGCCGGGGTCGATCGAGTGCTCGTACGAGCCGTAGCCGTAGAGGTGCAGCGGTGCCGGGGTACCGTCCTCGACGGCGTCCCGACGCCAGACGAGCGAGATCGGCACGCGGGTGCCGTCCGACGCGGTCGCCCAGTCGCGCTCCTGCACGTAGTCGGCCGGGTCGTAGCCGCCGAGCACGGGCTGACGCTTCAGGACGGTGACCTCGCCGGTGGCCAGGTCGAGGTCGCTGACCTCGGAGGGGGTCACGAACGACGTGTACCCGATGCGGAGCGTCGGCTGCTCCCACTCCGGGTTGCCGCCGAGCCCCGCCGAGAACAGTGCTTCGTCGAAGGGGACCTCGTGCGCGTCGCCGTAGCCGTCGCCCTCGATCGGGATGATCGCGACGCGGGGGAGCGCCTCGGACCGGTACTCCAGGGCGAGGTGTCCGGCGAAGGCGTCGACCGACTCGATGCGTCGCTCGGTGTGGTGCGCCACGACGACGCGGCGGTCCCGCTCGGAGGTCGGGTCGTCGGCGGGGACGTCGACGAGCTCGAAGTTCTCGGCGCCGTCGTTGTGCAGCACCAGGAACCGGTCGCTGCCGCCGACGATGGCGTGCTCGATCTCGTACTCGACGCCCTCGCGGCGGGGCCAGACGACCTGGAACTCACCGGTCGGGTCCGCGGCGTCGAGGACGTGCGCCTCGGACGTGATCTTCGAGCCGAGCTCGATGACGATGTACTGCGAGGAGCGGGTGACACCGACACCGACCCAGTAACGGTCGTCGGGCTCCTCGAGCACCAGGACGTCCTCGGACGCCGCGGTGCCGACCGTGTGGCGCCAGATCTTGTCCGGACGCCAGGACTCGTCGACCGTGGGGTAGAACACGTAGCGCCCGGCCGGGTCGAACGTGGCGCCGGCCCCGGTGTTGGGGATGGCGTCGCCGAGGTCGGTTCCCGAGGCCAGGTCGCGCACGTGCAGGGTGTACCGCTCGTCACCCTCGACGTCGATGCCGTAGACCAGGCGGGTGCCGTCGTCGCTGATGTCGTAGGTGCCGAGGGAGAAGAACTCGTGGCCGTCGGCCAGGGCGTTGCCGTCGAGGACCACCTGCTCGCCGGGGAGCGTCGACTCGCCCTCGACAACGGCGGGCGGCGTCCAGTCGTCGGGGCCGGCGATGGGCACGCGGCAGTGCACGCCGTACTGGCTGCCCTCGGCGGTGCGGGTGAAGTACCACCAGTCGCCCATGCGGACCGGTACCGAGAGATCGGTCTCCTGCACGCGGCTCTTCACCTCGGCGAAGATGCGGTCCCGCAGCGGCGCGAGGTGCGCGGTGGCGGCGTCGGTGTGGGCGTTCTCGGCTTCGAGGTACGCCAGGGTGTCGGGGGATTCCTTGTCCCGCAGCCACTCGTAGTCGTCGACGAAGTCGATGCCGTGGTGGGTCCGTGTCACGGGCCGCTTGGCGGCGCTGGGCGGGGTGGATGCGGTGTGCTCGTTGCTCACCGTCCCACCCTATTCGCCCGTACCCCCGGTCAGGCCGCCGTGCGCTCGCGCCCGCCCACCGCCGCCTGCACCCGCTGCTCGAACGCCTCGAGCTCGTCGACCACGGCGGGTGCGACCCACGCGCGGTCACGGCGACGTGCGGTGACCGGACGGAGCACTCCCGCCAGCACCAGGTCGTGCGTGACACGCTCGACCTCGTCGGCGGTGAGCAGGGTGTCCAGGTGCGCTTCGGTCAGGACGGGGTCGTCGGCGAGTGCACGGCCGACCACGGCGTGCGGGCCCGAGGCGCAGGGGCCTGCGGACCGGTCAGCGTCGTGCTCGGCGAGCAGCAGAGCGCTCAGCGTCGCCTCGTCGCACACCGTCCCGATCGCCAGGGCCAGGTCGACCACGAACCCGGTGACCCGGCCGTCGCGGTACTGCTCCAGGTGCCGGAAGTACCGCCGCCGGTCCGCCGCGAGCGCGGTGGCCACCGGTGCCGTGACCGTGGTCGTCACCCCGCGTCGCCGGAGCACGGCCCCGATCAGCGCCCGCCCGATCCGACCGTTGCCGTCGGTGAACGGGTGGATCGACTCGAACTGCGCGTGGGCGATCGCGGCCTGGGCGATCGGGTGCAGGTCCACGCGGTGCACGAACGCGAACAGGTCGGCCATCAGCGGTGCCACGAGCTCGGGCGGCGGTGGCACGTGGACGGCGTCGCGGGGCGTGGCGCCGCCGCCGATCCAGTTCTGCACGTCGCGGTACCGGCCGGCGTACCGTTCGTCCACCGGGTCGTCGCGCATCAGCAGGCGGTGTGCCTCGAGCAGGGAGGCCTCGGTGACGGTGCCCGAATCCGCTCCGGACACCAGGTGCTCGACGGCTCCGCCGGCCCGGACGACCGCGGTGGCACCCGCGTTCGCACGGATGCCGACGAGTGCCCGCGCCAGGTCGTCGATCGACGCGGACTCGTCCTCGATGCGCGACGACGCCAGGGCGTCGGTCCGGCCGAGCACCGACCCGAGCGGTGCGAGCCGCGAGCCGTGGTGGACGTCGAGGGCGCGCAGGGCCGTGGTGCTCCGGTCGAGCAGCGCGACGGTGTCGTCGTCGGGCGTCCACCGAGCCCTCGCGATGGAAGGGGGCAGCGACACCTGCACGGCGGTCACCAACCGGTCGTCACGGCGCCCGCGGACGGTGCTCCGCCACGGTCGCTCGGTGCGGTCGTGCGTGGGCCAGGTATCGCTCCGGTGTGCCATCCCGCGACGGTAGAACCACCCGGACGCTCGACGCCAGGAATCGGTATTTCGCCCGCTCGCCGCCGCCCGCCCACGCGTACCGTTGGTGCCATGAGCAACTCCTTCGCGATCACCGGTGCCCACGTCGTCCCCGTCTCCGCCCCCGCCTTCGACGGCGGCGCGGTCGTCGTCGAGGACGGCCGGATCACCGCGATCGGTCCGGACGTCACCCCGCCCGACGGCATGACGGTCATCGACGCCGCGGGTTCGTGGCTCGTCCCCGGGTTCGTCGAGGCACACGGCCACGTCGGCATCCACGAGGAGGCCAACGGCGAGGCCGGCAACGACACGAACGAGATGACCGCGCCGAACATGGCCGGCGTCCGGGCGATCGACGCGATCGACATCGACGACGAGGGCTTCCGGGATGCGCTCGCCGGCGGCATCACGAGCATCGTCGTCAAGCCCGGCTCCGGCAACCCGATCGGCGGTCAGAGCGTCGCCATCAAGACCTGGGGCGGCCGCACGATCGACGAGCAGCTCATCTCCGACTCGGTGAGCGTGAAGAGCGCCCTCGGCGAGAACCCGAAGCGCGTCTACGGCGGCAAGGGCCAGACACCCTCGACCCGGCTCGGCGTCGCGAAGATCATCCGCGACGCCTTCGTCGAGGCGCAGAACTACCGGGCCGCCCGTGACGCCGCCGCCGCGAAGGACGAGCCGTTCGCCCGCGACCTGACGAAGGAGACGCTCGTCCGGGTGCTCGACGGCGAGCTCGTCTGGGACCAGCACACCCACCGCCACGACGACATCGCCACCGCGATCCGCCTGTCCGAGGAGTTCGGCTACCGGCTCGTCGTGAACCACGGCACCGAGGCGCACAAGATCGCCGACGTGCTGGCCGCCAAGGACATCCCGGTCATCTACGGCCCGCTGTTCACCAGCCGCTCGAAGGTCGAGCTCCGCGATCGCGGCATCCCGAACCTCGCCACGATCGCGGCGGCCGGGGTGCGGGTCGCCATCACGACGGACGCGCCGGTCGTGCCGATCAACATGCTCGTCGACCAGGCGACCGCCGCCGTCAAGGAGGGCCTGCCCGCCCAGACCGCACTCGAGGCACTCACGATCAACCCGGCCGAGTTCCTCGGGTTCGGGGACCGTGTCGGTCGACTGGCCGAGGGCTACGACGCCGACCTCGTGCTCTGGGACGGCGACCCGCTCGACGCGACCAGCCGCGCGACGCGCGTCTGGATCGACGGCAAGTCCGTCTTCACGTGGGCCGACGGAGCCGGCGTCACCACGCCGCGCTGGTAGCGGCCACGACACGCAACTGGAGGCGCGGTGCCAGCGGGCACCGCGCCACCAGTCCGTCGTGGGCCCACGCCCATTTCGCGGTGCGCGACACCTCGCGCGCGCGCCGCCCCGTGACGTGTCGCTCAGCGCGAAACGCGCGCGGCACACGCGCCGGGGGCGCGCGTGCTCAGACCTCGCGCGCCAGCAGGAAGTCGTTGATGCGGGTCGTGAGCTCGGCGTCGATCGGCCGCGCGTCGCCGTTCACCGAACGGATCGGGGCAGCCTGCCGCACGCTCGACACGAGCCAGAGCGCGTCCGCCGCCGCCAGGTCGGCGAGCGTGACGAGCTCGTAGGCGGTCTCGATGCCCTCCTGCTCAGCGAAGCGGAACACGTCGGCCTGCGTCGTGCCGGCCAGGATCCCGATGTCGGTGCGCGGCGTGACGAGCCGGTCGCCGACCTTCATGATCAGGTTGGCGCGCGTGCCCTCGAGCACGTAGCCGTCGCTCGAGACGAAGAGGGCGTCGTCGGCGCCGCGGCGTACGGCCTCGCGTAGGGCGGCCATGTTGACGCCGTACGACAGCGTCTTCGCGCCCTGCAGCAGCCACGGCGAGGTGCGCTCGACGTCGTGCCGGTACCCCCGGTCCAGGACGACGACGGAGATGCCCTCGGTGCGTGCGGCCGTGGAGTCGCCCGACGGCGCGGCGTAGACCCACCCGGTCGGGCGGTCGGTGCCCTCGACGCCGCGGGTCAGGACGGTCTTGGCGAAGGCCTCGCGCACCGGGTCGAGGCGGGCGCAGACGGCCTCGATGGCCTGGCGCCAGGCCTCCGGGTCCGGGGCGGGCAGGTCGAGCATCGCGGCGGAGCGGCCGAAGCGGGCGAGGTGCGCCTCGAGGGCCTGGGGCCGACCGTCGATCACCGTGATCGTCTCGAAAACGCCGTCGCCGCGCGTCACGCCGAGGTCCTGCACCTGGACGTGCTCCTCGAGCGGCTTCGCCCAGGTGAAGGCGTCGGCCGCGGGGTCGTGCGGCGCGGCGTCGCGGGAGGGCTGGTTGAGGACGGCGAGCACGGTTTCGGTCATGCGTCCATCCAACCGCAGCTCAGCCCGCTTCGGGCAGCGCGCCCAGCAGCTTCCAGACGGCGGGCGTCAGCTCGGGGTGCTGCAGCGCGATCCGTCGCAGCCGGTGGTACTCCTCGCCCAGCCTGGTGCCCTGCCCGGACGCCGGGTGGCTCGACCACTGCGCATGGCGCTTGCCGATCGCCTCGTCCAGGTCGACGGCGTCCGCACGCAGGATCAGCACGACCTGCTCGTCGACGGTGGGGAGCGTCGGCATGAACTCCCACGGGTCCTCGCCCTGACGGCTCCGGTGCTCGACGAGCATCGAGATCTCCTCGGCGGCCTCGGCGCGCAGCACTTCGAGGCTGCGCCCGGTCCTGCGGGGCTCAGCCATGGTGCCCCCGCAGCACGCCTGCCATGGGAAAAGCGTACGACACTCCATCGGTCACACTGGACGCGTGACCCTTCGCGACGAGAGCAAGTCCCAGCATCCCCGGGTGGTGGTCGTGTACCTGCTGCGCGACGGCGAGGCAGGCCCCGAGGTGCTGCTGGGGGAGAAGCGCCGTGGCCTCGGCACGGGCCGTCTGGTCGGCCCCGGCGGCAAGCGCGAGCCCGGTGAGTCGGCGGTCGAGACCGCCGTGCGCGAGGTGCGTGAAGAGGTCGGCCTGCGGCTCGACGCGGTCGACCTGGAGGCCCGTGGCACGTTGGACTACCGGTTCCCGTACCGACCGTCCTGGTCCCAGGTCTCGGACGTCTTCGTCTGCCGCCGCTGGCAGGGAGACCCGTCGGGCTCGGATGAACTGGAGCCGCGGTGGATCCCCGTCGACACCGTGCCCTACGACGCGATGTGGGACGACGCCCGCTACTGGCTGCCGGGGGTGCTCGCCGGGGGGAGCGTCCGCGCGCGGTTCACGTTCGCCGAGGACGACGCGACGGTCGCCGGGTTCACCGGGACGGGCGTCGGCGTGGGCGTGGGCGACTAGCGCCTCGCTGCCAGCGGCTAGCGCGGCTGCTGGGTGCGGGTGCTGCCGGTGCGCGCTTCCTCGGCGGCGGCCATGACGTCGGCGTCGCCGCTCCGGCCGCCCAGGGGCCGCACGAAGAAGTCGATGATGCCGACGACGATCGCGCCGATCATCGAGAACATCGCCCACCCGACGAACAGCCCGGCGGTACCGCGGCCGTCGGCGGGCGCGAGCAGGACGCTCGCGGCGTAGAAGCCGACCGTCAGCACGAGGAACACGACGACGACGGTGATGAGGACGCGGTGCCAGGTGATGCGCGGGTTCATCCGATCAGGATACGCGTCAGCGCCCCCTCACCGGTCCGCGTGCCGGCCGTGCGGCGGCTCGTCCGACGTGTCGGACCGAGCCGGCGCCCTGGAGCCCTCGGTACGTGGGACGGGACGCGTGCGCGGCTTGGTCCCCGCGCCTCCCCCCACGTGCTCGGCCGTCACGTCGCTCCGCAGGCTCCGCGACGCGCCGGTTCCGGCCCGCGTGGGCCCAGGCCGCTGCACCGGCCCCGTGCGGTCCCCGGGGCGCTGCACGGTGATGCGACCGGTCGGCGTCCCGCCGGGCTCCAGGCCGTCGCGACCGCCGGTGAAGACGTCACCGCCGGTGCGGTCGTCCTCCCAGTCGTCGTCCCGCAGCACGCTCAGGGTGCCGGTCTCGGTGGAGGTCAGGCCGTGGCGCTCGAGCTCGGCGTCGCGCTGGGTGCCGAGGAACTCACGGTTGGCGGTGTTGGCGTCCTGGAACATCGTGGTCCGGCCAGTGACGATCGCCCGGATCCGTCGGCGCTCCCACCACTTCTTGCCGAAGTACATCAGCACCAGGCCGGCCGTGGCGTAGCAGGCCATCGTGATCAGGCCGCGAGCCGGGCCGGGGCCGACGCCGTAGACCTGGTGCTTGATCATGTCGACCATGCTCGAGCCGACGACGACGTTGTTCAGCCAGGCGAAGGGCTCGGGCATGAACCACTTCGGGTAGGCGCCGCCGGACGACGGCATGGACAGGAAGACGAAGCAGATCATCGCGGGTGCGGCGATGAACCGGCCGACGAAGTAGCTCAGGCCGTTCACCGCCAGGCCGATCGCCACGATCCAGCCCCAGGCGATGAGCACGAGCTGGACCCAGTGCCCGTGGATGGCGCCGAGCACGGGCCCGGCGAGCGTGTTCGTGATGAGCGAGATGACGAGGCCGCCGACGACGATGACCGTCATCCGGGTGCGGTGCCGGAGCGGGCCGCCCATGATGCCGATGAACATCGCGACCATGTAGCCGCCGATGCACCACGCGAGCATGACGTACATCGCGACGGTGCCGTACTCGTCCCACGCCGGCAGCGGTGCGAGCTCGGTGACCTTCGGGGTCGCCACGCCCAGGCCGGTCAGCACCGCGGTGAGGGTGGCCGGTACGAGGCTCGCGACCTGGAACTGGTGCGCGCTCGCCTTGAAGAACTCGTTCGCAGCGGGGTCGTACGCGACCGCCATCGAGCCACCCACCACGTCGCGCTTCGCCTGCGCGAGCGAGTCGTACGTGTGGAACACGAACTCGCCGGGCAACGCCTGCTGCACCGCCTGCACGAACGCCGGGTCGCTGCCGATCAGGGCGATCGGGACGTCGTGCGGGTGCGGGGCGTGGAACGCGAAGACGTAGCACAGGCAGAACCCGACGATGAAGAACAGCGGCATCCAGAGCTGCAGGCCGATCAGCTGGAGCGACGGGTGCAGGGTCGAGTACCACCGGCGGTAGGCGCCGTGCTGCTGGGGCGCGGGTACCGGCGCCTGTCGCCGGGGTCCCGAACGCGCGTGCCCGGCGACCTTGCCACCACGACGCGGCTTGGTCCCACGTGCGGAGGGCCGGGCCCCGCGCGGCTTCGGCGGTGTGGGACGGGAACCGCCGGGGCGCTCCGGTCCGTCGTCGTTCCTGGGGACGTCGTTCCGCGGCGTGCTCACTCGGCGCTCTGCTCCTGCTCTCGATCGGAGCGCCAGGATACGCCCGGGGTGCTCAGGAGCGACTGCGCGACGCCTGCGCCGAGTCCATCGCGAGCTCCTCGGCGTCGAGGGTCACGAGCACGCGGCGCATGACCTCCTCGTCGAGGTTCCCCTTCTCCCGCTCCTCGAGCACGATCTCGCGGCGGCGGTCGAGGAGCTCGCGCCGGATGTCCTGGATCTGCGAGCCACGCAGGCGCAGTGCGACGTTCCGCCCCTCGTCCTCTTCTTCTTCGGCGTCCTGACGGAACGTCTCGGCCTGACGCTCGAGTCGCGCCTTCAGCCGGTTCACCACCGAGTCGACGGCCTCCGAACCGTACTGCTTCGCCCACGCTGGACGCCGCTTCTCGAGCAGCTCGATCGCGGCCTCGGTGGTGCGCTGGTTGAGCCGCATCTCGCTGCGTACGTCCTCCTCGCCCTCGGCCGGGTCCTGCACCTTGAGCGCGCGGATGACGAACGGCAGGGTGAGCCCCTGCAGCAGCAGGGTGCCGACGGTCACGAAGAAGGCGATGATGAAGATCGTGTCCTGCGCCGGGATCTGGGTCGGGCTCGCCACGACGGACACCGCAGCCGCCAGGGTCACCACACCGCGCATGCCCGTCCACGAGATGACGGTGAGCTCCCGCCAGTTGAGCTTCGGCTCGGCGGAACCGCGCATCCACCGAAGCGAGGGGTGCCCGCGGGACAGCTTGATCCGCAGTGGCCGGAGCCACTTCCCGTTGAAGCGGTTGCGCGCGTAGGACTCGAACACGAACAGCGGCCGCACCAGGATCACGACGACGAGCACGACGGCCGCGGCGGTGAGGGTCTGCCCGAGACTCCGCTCGCTCTCGACCAGGTCCTGCACGACGGTGTTGAGCTGCAGGCCGATGAGCGCGAACACGAAGCCCTCGAGGATGACGTCGATGCTCGTCCAGAGCGGGCGCTCCTGCAGACGGGTGGCGTAGCCCTCCTTCGGCGAGTTGTAGCCGATGTACAGGCCCGCCGTGACGACCGCGATGACGCCGGAGCCGGACAGGTCCTCGGCGAGGATGTAGGCGACGAAGGGCAGCAGGATGCTCATGATCGTCTCGACCACGGGGTCGTTGATGCGCATCCGGATCCAGTGCACGACGACGCCGAGGACGATGCCGACGACCAGACCGACGCCGATCGCCAGGCCGAAGATGCCGAGGTCCTGCCAGACGGTCAGTGACGTGCCCGCGATGATGAGCGTGAACACCCGCACCAGGGTCAGCGAGGCCGCGTCGTTGATCAGGCTCTCGCCGGACAGCACGGTCATGACGCGGCGGGGGAGTCCGAGCTTCCGGCCGATCGCGGCGGCGGACACCGCGTCCGGTGGGGCGACGATCGCGCCGAGCAGGATCGCCGCCGGCAGCGTCATGTCCGGGATGAGCAGGTACGCCACCCCGCCGACGACCAGGGCGGTGACGATCACCAGGAAGATGCCGAGCCGTCGGATCTGCTTGATCGAGCCGCGGAAGCTCTGCCACGACACGTCGAGCGCCGCCGAGTAGAGCAGCGGCGGCAGGATCACCGTGAGGATGACCTCGGAGTCGATCTCCATCGGCGGCAGCCCGGGCAGGAACGAGGCGGCCAGGGCGACCGCCGTGACGAGCAGCGGAGCGGGGAGTCCCTTGGCCCGGGCGAACCCCGTCACCGCGAGCGATCCGATCAGCAGGATGAGGAGCTCAGCGGTGTCCATGGACGCATTCTCCCATCGGCATGGTTCGGAAGCTGAACGAGTGTGAAGCTGCGGTGAACAACAGGTTGCCGATCAGGTTTGCTCGAAGGGCCGACGCCTGCGACACTTGCCCGCGGTGGACATCACACTCATAGTCGTCCTGGTCATCGCGTTGGCCCTCTTCTTCGACTTCACAAACGGTTTTCACGACACCGCCAACGCGATGGCGACCCCGATCGCGACCGGCGCCATGAAGCCCAAGGTGGCGGTCACCGTCGCTGCGGTGCTCAACCTGGTCGGTGCGTTCCTCAGCACCGCCGTGGCGACATCGATCTCGCACGGGTTGATCAACGAGGGGCCCGGTGGCGTCGCCATCAGCCCGGAGATGATCTTCGCGGGCCTGATCGGGGCAGTCGTCTGGAACATGATCACGTGGCTCCGCGGGCTGCCGTCATCGTCGTCGCACGCACTGTTCGGCGGGCTCATCGGTGCCGCGATCGTCGGTGCCGGGTTCCAGTCGGTCAACTACGTCGCGCTGCTGACGGTGGTGATCATCCCGGCGTTCGCCTCGCCCGTGATCGCCGCGCTCGTGTCGTTCCTGTCGACGCGCATCGCGTACCGGATCACGAAGCGTCCGGTGTTCCCGAACGAGCGCGGCGGGTTCCGCATCGGGCAGGTCTTCACCAGCTCGATGGTGTCCCTGGCACACGGCACCAACGACGCGCAGAAGACGATGGGTGTCATCACGCTCACCCTCATCGCCTCGGGCGCGCAGTCGTCGAACCAGGGCGTGCAGTTCTGGGTCGTCGTCGCCTGTGCCCTCGCGATCGCCCTCGGTACCTACACCGGCGGTTGGCGCATCATCCGCACCCTCGGCTCGGGCATCACCGAGATCCGTGCGACGCAGGGCTTCGCCGCCGAGGCCTCGACCGCCGCGACGATCCTCGCCTCCAGCCACCTCGGCTTCGCGCTGTCGACCACGCAGGTGTCCTCGGGCTCCATCATCGGTGCCGGTCTCGGCCGCCGCGGCTCGAAGATCCAGTGGTCGACCGCCGGCAAGATCGTCATCGCCTGGTTCATCACCCTGCCCGCGGCCGCCGCGGTCGGTGCGGTCGCCTCGGGCATCGCCCGCCTCGGCGTCATCGGGCTGGTACTCGACGCCGTGATCGGTGCCGTCGTCATCCTCGGCCTGTACCTGTGGTCGCTCCGCAAGCCGCACGAGCAGGCCTCCGCGATCGAGGTCGACGTCGCCGCGAACGCGGTCCTGACCCGCAAGGAGCTGCGTGACATGCAGCGCAAGAAGCGTGCCGACGCGGTCGCTCAGCGTCGCGCCGAACTGAGCCGCGAGCGCACGCTCCGTCGCATGGCGGCCCGCAAGGGAGGCCGTCGCTGATGGGCATCGCGCTTGACGGACGCAGTTTTGCATTCCTCGAAGGGGGAGACCGCTGATGGGCATCGACTGGTTTGCCTTCCTCACCGTGGCGCTCGTCGCCGTGGTCTCGTCGTGCTTCGTCGTCGCTGTGTACTCGGTCGGCCTCCGTCTCTGGAGCGCCGCCGACACCCGCGAAGGCAAGTTCACCGTGAAGGACGACGGCACGATCGGCCCGGCCACCGCCGGCTTCCCGAACCCGGCCGGAGCCTCGGCAGCGGCACGTGCGCTCCGTGCCGCGGCCATCGCGTGCTTCGTCGTGTGCGGCGCCGTCGTGCTCTACGGCATCTACCTCATCGTCCCGCAGTTCCACTGACGGGCCCGCTCACCAAGTGAGCCGAAGACGCCGGGTCGCCCTTCGCGACCCGGCGTCTTCTGCTCACTCGTCGCGCGTGCGCTGCGTGCGCTGCGTGCGGTGCGCTGCGTGCGCTGCGCGAGCGGGCGAAATGCCCGCGTCTTCGCGCCCAGCAACCCCGCCATCTCGCCCGCTCGCGTCCCGGGCGTGCCTGCGGGTCGGACGGGAGGCCCGTGGCGGCCTGGCACCGCGCCTCCAGGCCGTCGCGGGCGAGCGGGCGGAATACCGGCGTGCGTTGCCGAGGCGACCACGCCATTTCGCCCGCTCGCGCGGGCGGCGCGTTCTTGGTGAGCAGAAGATGTCGGGTCGCCGTCTGGACCCGACGTCTTCTGCTCACGAAGGGCGAGCGCGGGCGTCCGGGCGTGCCCGCGGGTCGGACGGGAGGCCCGTGGCGGCCTAGCACCGCGCCTCCAGGCCGTCGCGGGCGAGCGGGCGGAATACCGGCGTGCGTTGCCGAGGCGACCACGCCATTTCGCCCGCTCGCGCGGGCGGCGCGTTCTTGGTGAGCAGAAGATGTCGGGTCGCCGTCTGGGTCCCGACACCTTCTGCTCACGAAGCGACGGGAGGCCCGTGGCGGCCGGGCACCGGGCCTCCAAGCCGGCCCCGGGTGAGCGGGCGAAAGACCGGCGTGCGTTGCCGAGGCGACCGCGGCATTTCGCCCGCTCGCGCAGGAACGTGCCGGTCCCACCAGCCCCGGCGCGTTCCCGGACCGGCCGGACGGACGGGACTAGCCTCGACGTGTGACCGGCAACGAGGAGGCACCTGTGACGACGACGACGCGGACCGAGAGCGACTCGCTGGGATCACGAGAGGTCCCGAACGACGCGTACTGGGGCGTCAACACGTTGCGGGCGCTCGAGAACTTCCCGATCACCTCCGTCCCGATCGCCGTGTACCCGGACCTCATCGAGGCGCTCGTCACCGTGAAGCAGGCGGCGGCGCGGGCGAACCGGGCGATCGGTGTCCTCGACGAGGAGCGCGCCGATGCGATCGACCGCGCGGCCCAGGAGGTCCGCGACGGGGCGCTCCGCGAGCAGTTCGTCGTCGACGTCGTGCAGGGCGGCGCCGGGACGAGCACGAACATGAACACGAACGAGGTGCTCGCGAACCGGGCCCTCGAACTCCTCGGGCGGGAGCGGGGCGACTACGCGTACCTGCACCCGATCGACCACGTGAACCGCAGCCAGTCGACGAACGACACGTACCCGACGAGCATCAAGATCGCGATGATCTTCGGGGTCCGTCGTCTGATCGTGCAGCTCGAAGAACTGTCGGCGGCGTTCGCCGAGCGGGGCCGCGCCTTCGCCGACGTGCTGAAGGTGGGCCGGACGCAGCTGCAGGACGCCGTGCCGATGACCCTCGGGCAGGAGTTCACCGGGTTCTCGCACACGATCCAGGAGGACGCGGACCTGCTCCGCAAGGTGATGCCGCTGCTCGCCGAGATGAACCTCGGCGCCACGGCGATCGGCACCGGGATCACCGCGGACCCGCTCTACCGCGACGAGGTCCGTCGGCAGCTGCAGGAGGCGAGCGGCATCGACGTCGTCACCGCCCCCGACCTCATCGAGGCGACGAGCGACGCCGGTGCGTTCATGACCCTGTCCGGCACGGTGAAGCGCAGCGCCGCGAAGCTCTCGAAGATCTGCAACGACCTGCGGCTGCTGTCGTCCGGTCCGCAGGCGGGTCTCGGTGAGATCACCCTGCCCGCTCGCCAGGCCGGCTCGTCGATCATGCCGGGCAAGGTCAACCCGGTGATCCCCGAGGTCGTGAACCAGATCGCCTACGCGGTCGCCGGGGCCGACACCACCGTGACGATGGCGGCGGAGAGCGGGCAGCTGCAGCTCAACGCCTTCGAGCCGATCATCGCCCACTCGATCCTGCAGTCGCTGCAGTGGATGTCCCGCGGCTGCGCGACCCTGCGCGAGCACTGCGTCGTCGGCATCGAGGCGAACGAGGCGAAGCTCGCGGCCCAGGTCGACACGAACGTCGGCGTCGTCACCGCGCTCACGCCGTACATCGGGTACGCGGCGGCTGCGTCGATCGCGCACACGGCGCTGACCACCTCGACGCCGATCTCGACGCTCGTGGTGGCCGCGGGGCTGATGGAGGAGGACCAGGTCATGCGGGTGCTCAGCCCGGCACGGCTGTCGGGCATCGAGCTGGCGACGGGTGCGATCCCGATCATCACCGAGGAGATGCTGGACGCCGAGGCGCGCAAGCGCTGACGTGGGGCGTCCGCGCCGACAAGCACGCGCCCACGCGCGCGCCCGCACGCACCCGTCAGGGCAGCGGCCGCTCGCCCACCCGCACCTGCTGCGCCATCGCCCGCAGGTGCTCCTCGCCCGGGGTCAGCTCGGCGTCCTCTTCCTCGGCCACCCGCGCGGCCTCGGCCCGCACGTGCTGCGCGGCCGCGATGTCCTGGTCCCGCCAGCGCGCGAGCGTGAAGTTCCGCGTGACGTCCCGCAACGGCAGCCGGATCGACTCGTCCGCCTCGATGCCGGCGAGTAGCTGCCGCATCCGGATCACCTCGGAGTCGAGCTCCCCGCCGACCACGAGCACGAAGTTCGAGATGTACAGGTACACGAGCAGCAGGATCGCGCCACCGAGCCACCCGTACGCGCGGTTCCCGCCGCCGAGGGTCTCCACGTACAGCGCGAACCCCACCGTGGCGATGGCCCAGGTCACGATCGCGAACGCGGCACCGGCCGACACCCACCGCAGCTGCGGGGTCTTCACGTTCGGCGTCGCGTAGTAGAGCACCGCAACCATCACGACGAGGTCGGCCGCGAGCACCGGCCACTTCACCACGTTCCACACGTCGTCGATCCAGGGCGCCCACCCGAGCTGTCGGATGACGGCCTCGGAGATCGTCGGTGTGCCGAGCAGGATGACGATGGCGACGGCACCGCCGACCATGACGAGCAGCGTGACGAGGAGCATCATGCTGCGGAACTTCCAGATCCGCCGGCCCTCCTCGACCTCGTAGGCGGTGTTCATCGCCCGCCCGAACGCCGTCGCGTAGCCGGACAGCGACCAGAGCGTCAGCACGACGCCGATCGTGAATCCGAGCCACGGGTTGTCCAGGGTCAGCAGCTGCCGGAGCGGCCCCTCGAGGTGCTCGGCGGTCTCCGGCCGGACGATGAACCCGAGGACCTCGACGATGTCGGTCAGGCTGTCGCCCTTGCGGTCGACGATGGACAGCGCCGACACGACCGCCAGCGCGGTCGGGAACACCGTCAGCAGCGCGAAGAACGTCAGCGACGCGGCCGCGTCGACGACGCGGTGCCGGATGACCGAGTGGTAGGTGCGCCGGACGACGGCGCGGACTCCGGTCCGCTGGAGGTCGCGCGATGCGCTGTCCGGCATGTCTCGTACGGTACCCGACACGCGCGGTCCTGGAGGCCCGTGGCGGCGCCGCCACGGGCCTCCAGACTGCCTGTTGGTCGCGCTGGTGCGCCGGCAAGACACCGGTGTTCACGCTCCGCACCGCGGAACGCGTGTGTTCCACACGCGAACACCGGTGTTTTGCGGCCCCGACCCGACCGCCGCCCGCGGTCAGTTGGCGTGGGGGTGCAGGGCGTCGTATCGGCGGAACGACGGGACCATCCGGAGGAGCAGCGCGACGAGGCCGATGATGAGCACGCCGCCGATGACCGGCGGGTACGCGATGCCGGCCGCGACGACCAGACCGGCGTACAGGTCGCCGAGCCGCGGGCCCCCTGTGACGACGACGATGAAGATGCCCTGCAGCCGACCGCGCATGCCGTCCGGCGACGCCGCCTGCAGGATCGTGTTCCGGAACACCGAGCTGACGTTGTCCGCGCCGCCGGCCATCGCCAGGAAGAGCGCCGCGAGCCCGAGGGCGGGCAGGATCTCGACGCCGAACGCCTCGCCCGAGCGGCCGCCGAGCACGTGCGCCAGCGCGATGACCACACCGAACGCCGCGATCGCCCCGCCGTACGCCGTGATGGCCCAGCCGACGGCCTCACCCTGGCGTCGGACGTGCCCGAGCGGCCCGGAGAACACGCTCGACAGCAGCGCCCCGATCGCGTACGCGGCGGTCAGGGTACCGACGGTGATCGACCCACCGCCGATGACGAGCGCGCCGATCGCGGGGAACAGCACACGCGGCTGCCCGAAGGTCATCGCGATGATGTCGAGCACGAACGTCATCGTGATGTTGCGCGACCGCCGCAGGAACTTCGCGCCCTCGATGAGCGAGCCGAGCCCGGGCCGCAGTGCGTCGTGGTCGGCGGCCATCCGGGGCAGCGTGAACACCCCGAGGAACGCGAACGTGAACAGCACGACGTCGATCGTGTAGGTCGGCGCGAACCCGACGCTCGCGATGAGCACGCCGGCGATCGCCGGACCCACGGTGACCTGGAACCCGGACGCGATCCCGCCCAGGGCGCTCGCCGCCGGCAGCAGGTCGGTACCGACGAGCCGCGGGACGATGGCCGAGCGGGAGGCGTTGCTGACGGTGGCGGCCACGGCGTTGACCGTCGCGAGCACGTAGAGCAGTGCGACGCTGTGCAGGTCGAGCCAGGCGTGCGTGGCGATCAGGGCGACGGCGACCCAGGCGATGATCGACGACACGAGCGCGACGAGGCGTCGGTCGAAGGCGTCCGCGAGCATGCCGCCGTACAGGCCGGCGACGATCATCGGCACGAGCGCGATGACACCCACCAGGGCCACGGCGAACGTCGAGCGGGTGATCTCGTAGACCTCGAGCCCGACGGCGACGGTGGTCATCTGGGTGCCGATGCCGGCGATCGCGGTGCCGGCCCAGAGCCGGGCGAAGGCGGGGGAGCGACGGAGCGGGGTGAGGTCGGCGAGCAGGCGGCGGCGCGGCGGTGCGGGAGTCGATGGTGTCACGGTGGAACCATTCTGCGGGCTGGACGCTCGTTGCGCGTGCCCGGTGCGCGCTCTGGTTGACTGATCGGCATGACTGACCTGAACAGCAAGCCCGAGTTCGACGCCCCCGAGGGCCCCGCCCCCACCGAGCTCGTCATCACCGACATCGTCGAGGGCTCCGGCGAGGAAGCGTCCGCCGGCTCCACCGTCAAGGTCCACTACGCCGGGGTCGAGTACGAGACCGGCGAGGAGTTCGACAGCTCCTGGAACCGCGGCGAGCCCATCGACTTCCCGCTCGCGGCCCTGGTGCGCGGCTGGCAGGAGGGCATCCCCGGCATGAAGGTCGGCGGTCGCCGCAAGCTCGTCGTCCCGCCGGAGCTCGCCTACGGTCCCGCCGGTGGTGGGCACTTCCTGTCCGGCAAGACCCTCATCTTCGTGATCGACCTGCTCGGGGTCCGCTGATGCAGGTCGGTGCCCCGACGATCGAGCTGAACGACGGCCACCGGTTCCCGGAGCTCGGCCTCGGCACCTACGGCCTGAACGGCGACGAGGGCGCTGCGGCGGTCGGCACCGCGATCGCGAGCGGCTACCGGCTGCTCGACACGGCGCTGAACTACGGCAACGAGGACGCCGTCGGCAAGGCCGTCCGCGAGTCCGAGGTGGCGCGCGAGGACCTCGTGGTCACGTCGAAGCTGCCCGGTCGGCACCACGGCTACGACGAGGCGCACCGCTCGATCGACGAGACCCTCGGCAACCTGGGGCTCGACCACGTCGACCTGTACCTGATCCACTGGCCGAACCCGTCGGTGGACAAGTTCGTCGACACCTGGAAGGCGTTCGTCGACCTCCGCGACAGCGGCAAGGTCCGCTCGATCGGCGTCTCGAACTTCACGCCCGAGCACCTCCGCCGCATCGTCGACGCCACCGGGGTCGCCCCGGCTGTCAACCAGGTGGAGCTGCACCCGTACTTCCCCCAGGCGGAACTGCGGAAGGTGCACCAGGAGCTCGGCATCGTGACCGAGAGCTGGAGCCCGCTCGCGAAGCGGTCGGAACTGCTCACCGAGCAGCCGATCGTCGACGCCGCCGCGGCGCACGGTGTGGCCCCCGGCCAGGTCGTGTTGCGCTGGCACGTCCAGCTCGGTGCCGTGCCGGTGCCGAAGTCGGGCGATACCGCCCGCCAGAAGGAGAACCTCGACGTCTTCGGCTTCGAGCTGACCGACGACGAGGTGCAGGCGATCTCCGCGCTCGAGCGCGGTCGTCTGTGGGACGGCGACCCGGACACGCACGAAGAGATGTGACTCCGACGCGACCCTTCGGGGACAGCGGGGCTCCCGGTGGGCAGTACACTGGTTCCCCCTCTTCCCGAAGGGTTGCGTGTGTCCGAACCGACCGAGATCGACCGTGAACGCGGCTACGTCGACGGCCTCTTCCGTCGTCTCGACGAGCTGACCGCCGAGGCCGAGCAGCGCCTCGCCGAGACCCGCCGACAGGCGGTCGGCGGGAACCACCAGAGCCGCAGCGAGCGCGATGCGTACGCCCGGCTCTACGAGGACACCGTCGCGACGCTCGAGCGGGTGGGGGACCGGCTGGTCTTCGGCCGGCTCGAGGTCGCCGAGCCCGACAACCCCGACGACACCTTCCGGTACATCGGCCGGGTGGGGCTGCGCGACGCCGAGCACCGGCCGCTGCTGCTCGACTGGCGCGTCCCCGGTGCGAGCGCCTTCTACCAGGCCACCGCAGCGCACCCGATGGGCATGCGGTCCCGCCGGCACCTGTCCCTGCAGGGTCGTCGCGTGGTCGGCGTCGAGGACGAGGTGTTCGACGCCTCGCTCTACGACGACGAGCGCACCCACCTGCAGGGCGAGGGGGCGCTGCTCGCCGCGGTGACCGCCGAGCGCACCGGCCGGATGACCGACATCGTCGCGACGATCCAGGGCGAGCAGGACCGCATCATCCGCTCCCCGCTCGAGGGCGTGCTCATCGTGCAGGGCGGCCCCGGCACCGGCAAGACCGCCGTGGCGCTGCACCGGGCCGCCTACCTGCTCTACTCGTACCGCGAGCGGCTGCGGGGCTCCGGCGTGCTCATGGTCGGTCCGTCCCCGGCGTTCCTGACGTACATCGAGCAGGTGCTCCCGTCGCTCGGCGAGACCGGTGTCGTGATGGCGTCGCTCGGGTCGCTCTACCCGGGCGTGCACGCGACGACGCACGACTCCCGCGACGTCGCCGCCGTGAAGGGCGCAGCGCAGATGGCGTCACTCCTTCGGCGGGCCGTGCGCTCGCGCCAGGTCGTGCCGACCGAGTCGGTCACGCTCGACGTCGAGGGCGAGCGGCTCGTCGTGCCGCCGCAGCTCGTCGCCGACGCCATGAAGCGTGCGCAGGACCGCGGCAAGCCGCACAACGCCGCCCGCGTCACGTTCAACAAGACCGCCCTCGACGCCATGACCCGCCTGCTCGCCGAGCAGCTGCGGGAACGCGGCACCACGGTGGACGAGGCCGACGAGAAGGTGCTGCGCGAGGACATCCGGAGTTCGTACGACGCCCGCGTGCTGCTCAACACCGCGTGGCTGCCGCTGCCGCCGGAGAAGTTCCTCGAGGACCTCTACGCCCGGCCGAACTGGCTCGCCTCGCTCACCCCGGACTGGACCCCGGAGCGCCGAGCCCTGCTGCAGCGCGCCCGAGGCGCAGCCTGGACCGTCGAGGACGTCCCCCTGCTCGACGAGGCCGCCGAACTGCTCGGCCCGTTCGACCCGACCGGCGGCGCCGCCAAGCGCGCGGCGAAGGCCAGCCGGAATCGCGACATCGAGAACGCCCGCCAGGCCATCGAGAACATGGGCGTCGAGGGCATCGTCAGCGCCGAGCAGGTCGCCGGCTCGTTCGCCGAGGGCGGCGACCCCCGCTCCACCGCCGAGCGCGCCGCCGACGACCGCGAGTGGACCTACGGGCACATCGTCGTCGACGAGGCGCAGGAGCTCTCGCCGATGCAGTGGCGCGTGCTCGCCCGCCGCAACCCGCTGCGCTCGTTCACGATAGTCGGCGACATGGCGCAGGGTTCCTCGCCGGGTGCCGCACGCACCTGGGACGACGTCATCGGAGCGCTCGCGCGTCGCCGACGCGGCCGTGCGCCGCAGGTGCCGCTCGACCACCGCATCGAGCAGCTCACGGTGAACTACCGCACCCCGCGCTCCATCGTCGAGGCCGCCGGGGCCTTCGCGGACAGCGCAGACCTCACCGTCACGCGCAACGAGGCCGTGCGCGACGGCGACCCGGTCGAGCGTGTCCGCGTCGCCCGGGCCGACCTGCTCGACACCGTCGTCGCGGTCGCCGACGCCGAGCGTGCCCGGATCGGCTCCGGCACCATCGGCGTCATCGTCCCCGAGTCCCAGGTCGACACGATCCGGCAGCGGCTCGCCCGCACCGAGGCGGACGTCCGGGGGCTCGCCTCGCCGAACGCCGGCTCGCTCACGGTGCTGACGGGTGCGGACGCCAAGGGCCTGGAGTTCGACGGTGTGCTGCTCGTCGACCCGGACGGCGTGGGCGCCGACGCCGCCCGTGCCGCCGCCGCGGTGTACGTCGCGATGACGCGTCCGACCCGTCGCCTGACGGTCATCGACGTCGACTGACGGTCGCGTCACCGCGGGGCGGACGGGAGGCCCGGTGCGGGCCCGCCACGGGCCTCCCGGCTCAGGTCGGGTCGCCCTCGGAGCGCACACGCGCGACCAGGTCGGCCCACGGACCGTCGAGGCGGCGACCCGGGATCGTCACGGTGGTGCGCTCGACGGTGATCGTCCAGCTGAAGTCGTCGGGGACGGGCGCTGCCGTCGGCGCCGGGGTGCGCTGCAGCGCATCGACGACCTCGGACCACGCCGTGGGGTCGCTGCTCGTGTCGGTGTCGACCCGCCAGCGCCGTGTGGTGCCGGCGAAGCCCCCGGTGCGGCGGACCTCGATGCGCATGCCCTCGACGCTACGCCCGGGTGGCGCGGTCAGTCGAGCACGCCCACGCGCTGCCAGGCCTGGCGCACCGCGGTCTGCTCGGCGGAGCCGTCCCCGAACCGCCGCCCGGCGACGTCGACGGTGACGGTGGCGAAGCCCGTGAAGTCGATCGAGGCGGTCACCTCGGGCGACGTCAGGGCGTCCCACCAGACGGCACCGGCGCCCAGCCACGCGGGGCCGCCGATCGCCGTGGCCGCCAGGAAGAACGCGTGGTTCGGGATGCCGGAGTTCGTGTGGACCCCGCCGGCGTCGTCCGTGGTGTCGACGAACCCGGCCATGGTCGCCGGTTGCGGGTCCTTCCCGAGCACCGGGTCGTCGTACGCGGTGCCGGGGGCTCGCATCGACCGGAGCGCGTCGCCCTGCACGGCGTCGGTGAACAGCCCCTCGCCGATGAGCCAGCTCGCCTGGTCCGCCGTCTGCCCCGCAGCGTACTGGGCGACCAGGGAGCCGAAGACGTCGCTGATCGACTCGTTGAGGGCGCCCGACTGGCCCTGGTAGGTCAGGTCGGCGGTGTACTGCGTGACGCCGTGCGCGAGCTCGTGGCCGATGACGTCGAGCGCGACGGTGAAGCGGCGGAACACCTCGTCGTCGCCGTCGCCGAACACCATCCGGTTGCCGTCCCAGTAGGCGTTGTCGTAGTCCTGGCCGTAGTGCACGGTCGCGTCGAGGGGGAGCCCCGCGCCGTCGATCGACACCCGGTCGAACACCTCGAGCCAGAAGGCGTGCGTGGCGCCGAGGCCCGCGTACGCCTCGTCGACCGCGGCGTCACCGGAGTCGGCGTCGCCCTCGCGCCGGACGATGGTGCCGGGCAGCGTCGTGGTGCCGTGCGCGTCGGTGATCGTCCGCTGCGGGGAGCGGTCGACGGCGCCGCTGACGCCGCGCGGCGCGACCAGGTGCTCGTGCTTCGGCGCCTGCACGGCGTCGAGCGAGTCCAGTGCGGTGCGTGCCGCCGAGGCTGCCCGCGGGAACGCATCGGCATCGGCGACGGCGCGGAGCAGGTAGGGCGGGACGACGGAGCGGAGGCGGTCGGTCGCGGTCATGCGCACATGCAACCACCGGGCACCGACACGGCCCTGCGCGGGCTGTCTCGTGGCGTGGTCAGTCGCGCTTGCGGCGCTCGACGAGGGCCAGCGCGTACGACTCCCACCACTGGCCGGCCGCGGGGCCGCCGTTGCAGGTGCCGTCGCTGAGTCCCGGCGTCTTCACCCAGAGCAGGGCGTCGAGCCGGGTGCTGCCGCCGGTGACGTGCGGCTCCTGGCCGAGGCCGGCGCCCTCGGGGTTGCACCAGGTTCCCCGCCACCCCTGCCCGTTCCGGGAGACGTCGATGACGAAGTGCGGGTCGCCGCCGATCGCGTCGGCGAGCTCGTCGGCGTACGCGCGCTCCTGGTCGACACGGTAGAAGTTCGACACGTTCGTGAAGAACCCCTGCACCTCGTCGACGCCGGCCTGCCGCAGCCAGTCCGCCATGGTGGCGGTCGGCACGCGGTTCTCGTTGCCGCCGTCCAGGTACACGGTGAGCCCGTGGCCGGTCAGCGCGTCGACGGCCTTCCGCAGCAGGGGCAGGCGCTCGTCGCGCAGCCGCTCGCAGTTCTGGATCTGCGCGATCGAGTCGGGTTCGACGAGCACGACGGCGTGTGAACCGGCCATCGCACGGACGGCCGACCGGACCCACGGCAGGTAGGCGTCGTCCGCGGTGCCGCCCTTCGAGTAGCTGCCGCAGTCGCGGTCCGGGATGCTGTAGAGGACGAACACGGGGGTGCCGCCACGTTGCTTCGCCGTGCTGACCACCGACCGGATCGTCGAGCGGGTCTCGGCCTGCGAAGTGTTCGTCAGCCAGGTCGCGATCGGCTGGTCGGCGATCACGGCGATCTGCTCGGCGGTCGCCGCGTCGCCGGCGGCCCGTGCCTGTCGCTCGCGGATGCTGGCCTGGTTCACGGCGGTCGGCTGGCGCGCGAGCCCGCCCGGGAACGCCTCGGCGGCGGACTTCCGCTCGGCGACGGTGCGCCCGCTCGGGGTGCCGTCGCCGTCCGGCTGGCCGCCGTTCCACGGGCCGACGACCACGAGCGTCGTGACGACCGCGGCGACGACGACGGCGGCGACGGCGATCCACCCCCACTGCCGCGGGCCGCCGGTGCGGCTGCGGCGTGGGGTGCTGGGTGCCTCGTGCTCCGGCATGCTGCGGTGCTCCTGATCTGCCCGTGCGGTGTCGGTGGTGTGGGCACCGATCGCGCCCCGACCCATGCTGGCAGGTGCGGGGGAGTCCTGACCAGCGCCGAGCCCGATCCCCCAGGAGTCGTACCGCCGCCTGACAGGAGCGCTCCAGCGACCGGCCAGGACCGTGCCGCACACTGTCCGGATGTTCCGTCGACTCCTCCTCCTCGCCCTGACCGCGGGCTACGCCTGGGTGATCTGGCGGATGACGCTGACCCCGCAGGTCTTCACCTCGGCCCAGAACTCGCTCGTGCTGCACGCGATCGCCTGGGTGCAGCAGCTGCCGCACGGTGCGTGGTTCACGTACGAGCGCACCGAGTTCCTCGCCAACATCGCCATGTTCGTGCCGGTGGGGGTGCTCGCGGCGCTGTGGCTGCCCCGGCGCTGGTGGATCCTCGGCGCGCTCGTCGCGGTCGCGCTGTCCACGGGCATCGAGTTCGCGCAGGCCACCTACCTGCCGTACCGCGTCGCGGACCCGCGCGACGTGCTGTCGAACGGCCTCGGCGGGCTGCTCGGCGCGACGCTGGTCGGACTCGTCCGCGGTCTGCTGCCGGAGCGTCGCCGCCGACGCCGTCTGCACACCAGGACCGCCTAGGACTCTGGTAGTCTTGTGCGGTTGCCGTCGAACGGCCGCGGACAAAGAGCGCTCGTGCATCAGGCACGGGCACCGCGCAACGGACAGGAAGGGGATCACCATGGCACTTGACGCACAGGTCAAGCAGGAGATCATCGAAGAGTACGCGACCCACCCGGGCGACACCGGATCCCCCGAGGTCCAGGTCGCCGTTCTGACGCGTCGTATCAACGACCTGAACGAGCACCTCAAGGAGCACAAGCACGACCACCACTCGCGTCGTGGCCTGCTCCTCATGGTCGGTCAGCGTCGCCGTCTCCTCGGCTACCTCTCCGACGTCGACATCGCCCGCTACCGCACGCTCATCGAGCGTCTCGGCCTGCGTCGCTAGTCGACCGACACACGCTTGACCGAACGCCCCGGACCTCTTCGTGAGGACCGGGGCGTTCTTCGTTCCCGGGGCGTTCGACGCTCGGTCGGGCCCCGTTCAGTCCGCGCTCCGTCCTCGGTCGGTGACGAGGTCGGTCACGAGGCTGGTCACGACACGTCGCCCGCGCTCGTCCCGCGGTCACGACTCGTCGGCCAGCGCGGTCCCAGTCGACACTTCGTGACCGCTCCGCAGTCGGCGCGCGGGAAGTCGTGACCGATCGGCACGCTGCTCGACGGCGGGAATGGTTGCGACGGGTACCCGGTTGGATGCTATGTTCATGCAAACGCATCGAAAGTCGGGAAGCATCATGACCACCATCGCCGTCGTCTCTGCCGGACTCTCCGAGCCCAGCTCCACCCGCCTGCTCGCCGACCGTCTGGGCGAGGCCGCCGTGGCGTCGCTCGTCGCCGAGGGCACTCCGGCACACGTCGTGCACGTCGAACTCCGGCCGCTCGCGCACGAGATCACCGACGCGATGCTCACCGGCTTCGCCGCCCCGGCGCTCTCCGCAGCGATGGCTGCCGTGGTCGAGGCCGACGCCGTCGTGTTCGTCACGCCGATCTTCACCGCGGGCGTCAGTGGACTGGCGAAGTCGTTCCTGGACGTGCTCGACAAGGACTCGATGGCCGACATGCCCGTCCTGCTCGGGGCCACCGGCGGGACCTCGCGGCACTCCCTCGCGATCGACCACGCCCTGCGGCCCGTCTTCGCGTACCTGCGTGCGGCGATCGTGCCCACCGGGGTCTTCGCCGCGACCGACGACTGGGGAACCGACGGTGACGCGGCCGCCCTGGACGGTCGCATCCGCCGGGCCGGAGCCGACCTGGCGTGGGTGATCCGGGCCTCCAGGCGGGCTCCGCAGGAAGCCGACGCGCTCCCTGCGACCCCGGACTTCGCGAGCCTGCTCGGCGGCCTCGGCCACTGACCGGGGTCGGCCCCTGGCTCAGTACCAGTGCGGGTTGACGCTCATCTCGTGACCCCACGCCCCGCAGGGTGAGCCGTAGGCGCTCTTGATGTACGCGAGCCCCCAGTCGATCTGCGTGTGCGCGTTGGTGCGCCAGTCGGCTCCGGCGACCGCCATCTTCTCGGCCGGCAGCGACTGCGGGATGCCGTAGGCGCCGCTCGAGGAGTTGAGGGCGTTCGCCCGCCACCCGGACTCCTGCGTCCAGAGCGACACCAGGCACGAGAACTGGTCGGAGCCCCACCCGTACGACCCGAGCGCGCTCCGTGCGTAGGCCTGTGCGGCCGCGGGGTCCACGGCGACGCCCCCGGTGCTCGGGTAGGACGAGCCGGTGCCGCCGCTGGTCGCGCCGCCGCTGGAAGCGCTGCTGCTGGCGTTCGCGGCGTTCGCGTTCGCGGCCGCCTCGGCCGCCGCCGCTGCGGCCCGCTTGCGCTGCTGTTCCGCCTTCTGCGCGGCGACCCGCTGGCCGAGCTCGTACCCGGCCTCCTGCTTCGCGGTGCTGTCCTTGAGCGACGCGAGCTGCGCGTACAGCTCGTCGCTGTGCTGCTCCGTCGACTCGACGGCGGCGTCCGCGGCCTGTTCCGCCGACTTCGCCGCGGCCGAGCGCTCCTCGGCCGCCTGCGCGCGCGTCGCGCGTTCCGTCTCGGCCCGCTCGGCCTGCTCGTGCAGCGAGGACGCCGTGCCGGCCGCGACGGACGCCTCGTCCATCACGCCGGACCAGGTCTCCGACAGCTGGTCGAGCGCGCCGAGCTGGTAGAGCAGCTGGTCCGGGTTCTTCGCGGTCGCGATGCGCGTGGTCATCTGGTTCGTGCTGCCGTCGCGGTACAGGTTCGCGGCCAACTGGCCGGCCCGCTGCTGGGCCCGGTCCGCCGTCTCGCTCGCGTGCTGCGCCTGGGCCTGGAGGCTCGTGGCGGCCTGGGTGGCCGACGCCAACTCCGACTCGGCCGCGTCCGCCTTCGACGAGGCCACCAGGGCGGCCTGTGACTTCGCGGCTGCTTCGTCCTGCGCCGACTGCAGCGCGGCCTGCACCTTCTGCACCTCGGCGCGCTTCGCGGTCTCGTTGCCCTTGGCGCGCTGGACGTCCTGCCACGTGGGGTACTCGGTGGCGTTCGCGGGGGCAGCGGTCAGGGCCGGGGCGACGAGCGCGCCGACGACCACGGCGGCCGCGACGAGCACGCCCCGCGAGGGGGTGAAGCGCATGTGGGCAGGCTACCGATGTTCACCAGGAGTCCAGCGAGCCGCGCCGCCGACAGCCTGAGGACTGGTAAAGTCCATCGTGTCCGAGGACTCATTCCCCGGACGTCACACACAACACTGCGCAGGCCGGGCACGGAGCTGGTCATCGGTGGTGGCTCGCGGGCCGGAACGGTTTCCCGAGTGCTTCTACTGCTGGCCAGACATGCGTCCGGAACGATCGGCGCGCACGCACCATCGAGTGCCGTCGCCATGGCCTGCCGGAAACACATCAAGGAGGCGCCCTTTTGGAGGGTCCCGAGATCAAGTTCGCCGAAGCCGTCATCGACAACGGCAAGTACGGCAAGCGCACCGTCCGGTTCGAGACCGGTCGGCTCGCACAGCAGGCCCAGGGCGCGGTCGCCGCGTACCTGGACGAGGAAACGATGCTCCTCTCGGCCACCAGCGCCGGCAAGCACCCGCGTGAGGGCTTCGACTTCTTCCCGCTGACCGTCGACGTCGAGGAACGCTCCTACGCCGCCGGCAAGATCCCCGGTTCGTTCTTCCGTCGTGAAGGCCGCCCGTCGACCGAGGCCATCCTCGTCTGCCGTCTCATCGACCGGCCGCTGCGTCCGTCGTTCGTCGACGGCCTCCGCAACGAGGTGCAGATCGTCATCACCGTCCTGAGCATCGCTCCGGACGAGTTCTACGACGCGCTGGCGATCAACGCCGCGTCCGCGTCGACGCAGATCTCCGGTCTGCCGTTCTCCGGCCCGATCGCCGGTGTGCGCCTCGCGCTCATCGGTGACCAGTGGGTCGCGTTCCCGAAGGCCTCGCAGCTCGCCGACGCCGTGTTCGACCTGACCGTCGCCGGTCGTGTCGTCACGGACGAGGCCGGCAACGAGGACGTCGCGATCATGATGGTCGAGGCCGAAGCCACCGAGCACGCCTGGGACCTCATCCAGGGCGGGGCCACCAAGCCCGACGAGACCATCGTCGCCCAGGGTCTCGAGGCGGCGAAGCCGTTCCTCAAGTCGCTCGTCGACGCGCAGGCCAAGCTCGCCGCGCAGTCGGCCAAGGAGATCCAGGACTTCCCGGTCTTCCCGCCCTACGCGCCCGAGGTCTACTCGGCTGTCGAGGCACTCGCGCTCTCCGAGCTCGGTGACGTCTACAAGATCGCCGCCAAGACCGAGCGTCAGGACGCCGACGAGGCGCTCAAGTCGCGCGTCAAGGCTGCCATCGCCGAGCAGGTCACCGCGGGCTCGCTGCCCGAGGTCGCCAACTCGCAGGTCAGCGCCGCGTACAAGTCGGTCACGAAGAAGGTCGTCCGCGGCCGCATCCTGACCGAGCAGATCCGCATGGACGGCCGCGGCCTCGCCGACATCCGTCCGCTCGACGCCGAGGTCGCCGTGATCCCGCGCGTCCACGGTTCGGCGATCTTCCAGCGCGGCGAGACGCAGATCCTCGGCGTCACCACGCTGAACATGCTCAAGATGGAGCAGCAGATCGACTCGCTGTCGCCCGTCACGAAGAAGCGCTACCTGCACCACTACAACTTCCCGCCCTACTCGACCGGTGAGACCGGCCGTGTCGGTTCGCCGAAGCGTCGCGAGATCGGGCACGGCTTCCTCGCCGAGCGCGCCCTCGTGCCGGTGCTGCCGTCGCGCGACGAGTTCCCGTACGCCATCCGTCAGGTCTCCGAGGCGCTCAGCTCCAACGGCTCGACCTCGATGGGTTCCGTCTGCGCCTCGACCCTCTCGCTGCTCAACGCCGGTGTGCCCCTCAAGGCCCCGGTCGCCGGCATCGCGATGGGCCTGGTCTCCGACACCGTCGACGGTCAGACCCGCTACGCGGCCCTGACCGACATCCTCGGCGCGGAAGACGCCCTCGGCGACATGGACTTCAAGGTCGCCGGTACCTCGGAGTTCGTCACCGCGATCCAGCTCGACACCAAGCTCGACGGCATCCCGTCGACGGTGCTCGACGCGGCGCTCAAGCAGGCCAAGGAGGCCCGCTCGGCCATCCTCGGTGTGCTGAACGAGGCCATCGACGCCCCCGACGAGATGGCGGACACCGCTCCTCGCGTCATCTCGGTGCAGATCCCCGTCGACAAGATCGGCGAGCTGATCGGCCCGAAGGGCAAGACGATCAACGGCATCCAGGACACCACCGGTGCCGACATCTCGATCGAGGACAACGGCACCGTCTACATCGGCGCCGTCGACGGTCCGTCGGCCGAGGCCGCGCGTGCCCAGGTCAACGCGATCGCCAACCCGACCAACCCGGAGATCGGGGACCAGTTCCTCGGCACCGTCGTGAAGATCGCCACCTTCGGCGCCTTCGTGTCGCTGCTCCCGGGCCGTGACGGTCTGCTCCACGTCTCCGAGGTGCGCAAGCTCGCCGGTGGCAAGCGTGTGGAGAACGTCGAGGACGTCCTGGGCGTCGGCCAGAAGGTCCTGGTCGAGGTCACCAAGGTGGACGACCGCGGCAAGCTGTCGCTCGCGCCGGTCGTGGCCGACGAGACCGAGGGTGACTCCACCTCGGCCGAGACGGTCCGCGCCCACGCCGAGGACCCGGCCGAGGGCTGATCCTCTTCCGCGTCCTGACGCACGAACGGCCGCCGTCCCTTCCGGGGCGGCGGCCGTTCGCCGTTGCGGGGCGTGTGTGCGTGTTGGCCGCGCGTGCTTTCGCGGTCAGCGACACCTCACGGGCACGGCGCCGCGTGAACTGTCGCTGCGCGCGAGAGATCGCCGGGCCGTGCCACGTGCCGGTCAGGCCGCGGGGGTCTCCTGCGTGCCCATGAGCTGCGCGCGCCCGAGCAGGTGCCCACGGAGCATGAAGCCCACGACCGCGGGGGTCGCGTCGGCGGGGACCTCGAGCACGGGGACGTCGAGGGCGCTCAGCGTGAAGAAGTAGCGGTGCACACCGTGCCCCGCGGGCGGAGCAGCCCCGAGGAACGTGTCCGTGCCGAACTCGTTGCGGCGACGGAGCGCCTCGGCGGGCAGCAGGGCGTCATCCGTACCGGCGCCGGCGGGGAGCGAGGTCGCCGAGCCCGGGATGTCGGTCAGGCTCCAGTGCCAGAACCCGGAGCCGGTCGGGGCATCGGGGTCGTAGACGGTCAGGACGAAGCTCTTCGTGCCCTCGGGTGCGTCCGACCACTCGAGTGCGGGGGAGCGGTCCTCACCGCCGACGTCGGAGCCGCGTGCCGAGGTGGGCAGCTCGCCTCCGTCGGTGAAGTCGGGGCTCGTCAGGGTGAAGGACGGGACGTCGGGCAGATTCCAGTTGGGGTCGTTGGCCATGCCCCAAGCCAACACCCGCTGGCTCGGGCTGCGCTCGGTGCGCGCGCGGGGCTGTGGGAGTTCGCACGCGACGGCCTGGAGGCACGGCGCGGGCCCGCCACGGGCCTCCCGGCCGACGGCGGTCGCCTCGACCGCCCCGCCGGAGCGACAGATCCGGCGACAGCCGGGCGTCAGCCCGCGAGCACCCGGTCGACCACGCGGTTGAGCGCAGCGGTGGCGGCGATCGCGTCACCGGCGTACGCGCCGGCCATCGCACCGTCGCGCGCGAGCATGAGCTCGTCGGCACCGTCCCCGGGAAGGGGATGTCCGGCCTCCTGCAGCAGGGTCGCGAGTCGTTCGGTGTACCAGTCGCGGTGCACGGCGACGACCTGGCGGACCGGGTCGCGCGGGTCGTGGTACTCGGCGGCGGCGTGCAGGAACGCACAGCCGCGGAACGCCGGGTCGTTGACGTCGTCGGCCAGCGCGGCGACCCACGCACGGACGGCCCGGTCGGGGGAGCCGGCGTCAGCGATCAGCTGCTCCATCCGCTCCTGCACGCGCTCGTGCTGGGTGCGGATGTAGGCGAGGATCAGGTTGTCCTTCGACCCGTAGTGCTTGTAGAACGTCGCCTTCGTGACGCTCGCCTCGGAGATGAGGCGGTCGACGCCGACGCCGTGGATGCCCTCTTCGTAGAAGAGCCGCGTGGCGGTCTCGAGGACACGGACCTTCGCGCCGCCGGAGCGGGGAGTCGGGGGGACGCTCGACCCGTCCGGCGACGCGAGGTTCGTGCTCGGGCCGGGGAGACGCTGGACGGCCGGTTGGGGGGAATCGACCGTCACAGCGTGTACTCCTCGGACTCATCGGCTCCGCGACCGGAGTGGGGGGACTCGGTGGTCGCGCAGGACTGATGTCCCGAGCCGCCGGATCGGAACTTAGGGGGGCTTTCGATCCGGCGTGGCCAACAGTAGCACAAGGAGGACAGACAGACGAGTCGGTCTGTCCACATTTTCTGTACCCCACTTCGAGTGGCACGCGACCGAGACCGGGAAACTGGGCAGGAGGCATCGACGGATCAGTAGGCTCGTCTGCGATGAACCAGCCAGTGCCACTGCCGCTCGGGGCCCCGGACACGTCGTTCCTGACGTCCGGCGGGGCCTTCGTCCGTCGCACCGTGCTGCCCTCGGGTGTCCGTGTGCTGACCGAGGCGGTGCCGGGTGCCGCGTCGACGAGCATCGGGTTCTGGGTCGGCGTCGGTTCGCGTGACGAGCGCGACGGGCAGTTCGGGTCGACCCACTTCCTCGAACACCTGCTCTTCAAGGGCACCGAGACCCGATCGGCGCTCGACATCGCCATCGCGTTCGACTCGGTCGGCGGTGAGCACAACGCTGCGACCGCCAAGGAGTACACCTGCTACTACGCACGGGTCCGGGACACCGACGTCCCGATGGCCGTGAACGTCATCGGTGACATGGTCACCGGCTCGGTGCTCGAACCAGACGCCTTCGCCGTCGAGCGCGGGGTCATCCTCGAGGAACTCGCGATGGCCGCCGACGACCCGGCCGACGTCGCGGGCGAGGCGTTCTTCGCCGCGGCCTTCGGTGGACACCCCCTCGGCCGTCCCATCGGCGGGACCCCGGACAGCATCCGTGCGGTCCAGCGCGACGAGGTGCTGGCCCACTACCGCGAGCACTACGCACCGAACGGCATCGTCGTGACCGCCGCCGGTGCCGTCGACCACGACCGGTTCTGCGAACTCGTCGCCGGCGTCTTCCACGACGCCCCCGACGCCGAGCCGCTGCCGCGCCGCACGCCCGAGACCGTGGCCGACCCGGTCGAGGCGAAGCTGTCCGTGGTGCACCGCCCGACCGAGCAGGTCAGCATGCTCCGCGGCTCGCAGGGCCTCGACCTGCGCGACGACCGCCGTCCCTCGCTCAGCGTCCTGAACGCCGTGCTCGGTGGTGGCATGAGCTCGCGCCTGTTCCAGGAAGTGCGCGAGCGCCGCGGTCTGGCCTACGCGGTGTCGTCGTTCGCCCCCGCGTACCTGGACAACGGCGCCTTCGGTGTCTACGCCGGGTGCGCGCCGGACAACGTCGCCGGAGTCATCGACATCGTCGACGCCGAGTTCCGCCGGATGGTCGACCACGGCATCACCGACGACGAGCTCCGACGTGCCAAGGGCCAGATCGAGGGCGCGCTGACGCTCTCACTCGAGGACTCCGACGCCCGCATGACCCGGCTCGGCCGTTCCGAGCTCGGCACCGGCGAGTACACCGACCTGTCGACGGCGCTCGAGCGTGTCGACGGTGTCACGACCGACGGCGTGCTCGAACTCGCGCGCGACCTGCTCACCCGCCCGACGATCACCTCGGTCGTCGGTGCCGTGCAGCAGGACGAACTCGCCGCGGCCATCGGGATCGGCAGCTGAGCACGGACATGTCGCACTACCTGTACCTCGTCCGGCACGGCGAACACCAGGACGCCGAACACGGCCTGCGGGACGGCAAGCTCTCCGAACGCGGCAAGCGTCAGGCGACCCTGATCGCGGACCGTCTCGGCGGCGTGCCCTTCGACGGCGTGTACCACTCGCCGCTCGAGGCCCCGAGCGAGACCGCCGCGTTCCTGTCGCAGCGCCTGCCGTCGATCCAGCCCGAGCCCTCGACACTGCTGTTCGACTGCATCCCCTCTGGCCCGACCCCGGACATGCCGCACGCCTACCAGGGCTGGTACGGCGGCATCACCGAAGAGGAGATCGTCGCCGGGCAGGCCCAGATGGGCGACGCCGTGTCGGAGTGGTTCACCCCGGCGCGCGAGGACCGGCACGACCTGCTGATCACCCACAACGCCGTGATCGGCTGGTTCGTGCGCGAGGCGTTCCAGGCCCCCGAGTGGCGCTGGATGGGCACGAACGTCGCCCACACCGCGCTCACGATCATCCGGATCCGCTCGGCGAAGCCCGCCGAGGTCGTCACGCTGAACGACCTGGCCCACCTGCCGGTGGAGCTGCGTACCGGTCTGCCGGTCGACCAGCCCGTCTAGCGGCTGCCCGTTCGGTCCGCGGCGGCGCGGCCGGGAGGCCCGTGGCGGCTCAGGCGATCGGCTCGCGGCCCGTCTCGGTGCGCTCCACCGCCCTGCGGTACCAGGCGGTGGCGTTCGGGTTGTCGTTGAACGGCTCGACCCGCTGGTACCCGCGGCCGCGGTACATCGCGCCCGCCGCCACGAGCGAGTCGTTCGTGTCGAGGACGATGCTCGTCGCACCGAGGTCGGCCCCTGCCTGCTCGAGCAGGTCCATCACGGCCGTCGCCACACCCGTGCCGCGCCCGGCCGGCGCCACGAAGACGTGCTTGACCTCGAACCGGACGTCGACGGCACGGGTCGCGTCGACCCCGTCCGCGATCCGACGGAGGCCGCCGCAGCCGACCGCGACGCCGTCGTCGTACGCCACCGCGAACACCCCGTTCGGCGGCGTGAACTCGGCCGCGGGGGTGCGCTTCCGCGAGTACGTGCCCTGCGCGCTCGGGAACGTCGCCTCACGCTCGTCCAGGTACGCATCGAGCAGCGCGTCGACCTCGGGCAGATCGGCCGGCACGGTCCTGACCTCGACTGACATGCGTCGATCCTAGGATGGACCGCATGGTCACTCCCGTCGCCGTCGTCGGCGCCACCGGTCGTCTCGGGGGCCTCGTGGCGTCCGTCGTCGAGGAACTCCCGGAGTTCGAACTCGTCGCCCGCCTGTCGTCGAAGGACGGCGCGCACGAGGCGCCGCCGTCGGTCTTCGGCGGCGCGGCCCTGGTGGTCGACGTGACGGTGCCGTCGCTCAGCCCGGCGATCGTGGAGAACGCGCTCTCGAGCGGCGCGAACGTGCTCGTCGGCACCTCCGGCTGGTCGCTCGACCGGCTCGCCAAGCTCCGCACCGGGCTGCAGGAACGCCCGGACCAGGGGGTGCTCGTGGTCCCGAACTTCTCGATCGGCTCCGTGCTCGGCACCCACCTGGCGACGATCGCGGCCCCGTGGTTCCCCGCCGCCGAGATCGTCGAGACCCACCATGCCGGCAAGATCGACTCGCCCTCGGGCACCGCGGTGCGCACCGCCGAGCTGATGGCCGACGCGCGGCGCGAGGTCGGTCCCGTGGACGCCCCGCACGTCGACCAGCGCGCCCGCGGCCAGCAGGTCGCCAGCGTGCCCATCCACTCGCTCCGGCTCCCCGGGGTGAAGGCCGTGCAGGACGTCGTGCTGAGCGGCCCCGGCGAGACGCTGACGATCCGGCACGACACCAACGACGACGTCGCCTACGTCGCGGGCATCCGAGCGGCGCTGGCGAACGTGGTGTCGGCGCGGGGTCTCACCGTGGGCCTCGGCAGCGTCCTCGGCATCGGCTGACCGCCGTGGGTCGGATGGAGCGGGCCGGACGCACGATCCGCTCGCCGTTCTGGGGTGCGGCGCTGATGGCGGTGCTGCTCGCCCTGTACATCGTGCTCGTCGGGCAGCGCGCCGTGGCCTTCATCGCGACCGGGATCCCCATCGGCATCGGCATCGGCGTCGCGCTGTTCGTCGTCGCCGCGATCGGGACGCTGCTGCTCGTGCTCGAGTTCCGCTTCGGCATCCGCATCACCCGGCTCGGTGCACGGCTCGAGGCCGAGGGCGGCACCCCGGACGACGTCGTCCCGGTGCGGCCCTCCGGTCGACCGATCCGCGACGCCGCCGACGAGCTGTTCCCGCGGTACCGCGACGCGGTCGAGCAGGACCCGGCCGACTGGCGTGCCTGGTACCGGCTCGGTGTGGTCTACGACGCCGCCGGTGACCGCAAGCGTGCGCGATCAGCGATGCGCACCGCCTTGGCGCGCGCCGCCGACCGCTGACCCCGGGTCGGCGTCGGATCAGAAGACGGCGTCGATCGCGTCCGCCGCCTGCGTGTACCGGAACGTGTAGCCGGACTCGAGCAGCTTCGTGGGGACCATCCGCTGGCTCGACAGGAGCATGTCGTCGGCGGCGTCCCGCAGCGCCAGGCGCAGGGCGAACTCGGGGATCCGGAACAGGTAGGGGCGGTGCAGGACCTCGGCGACGTGTTTCGTGATGCGGTCGGCGACGACGGGCTCGGGGCCCGCCAGGTTCACCGGGCCGGAGACGTCCGGTGCCGCGGTCGCCAGGTGCACGATCGCGCCCACCTCGTCCTCGAGCGCGATCCACGGCCAGTGCTGGCCACCGGTGCCCAGTCGGCTGCCGACGCCGAGCTTCGTCAGCGGGACGAGCGGCGCGAGTGCACCGCCGCCCTTGCCGATGACGATGCCGGTACGGAGCGTGACGACGCGGACCCCGGCGGGAGCGGCGTTCGCGGCGGCTTCCCACGCGGTGCAGACGTCGGCGAGGAAGCCCGTGCCCGGGGCGGCGTCGTCCTGCAGCACGTCGGCCGGGCGGTCGCCGTACACGCCCGAGGCCGAGCCCGACAGGAACAGCGCCGGGGGAGTGGCGGCGTGCCGCATCGCCTCGACCAGGGTGTCGGTGGCGTCGATGCGCGAGCTGCGGATCTCCTTGCGGTAGGCGTCCGTCCAGGGCAGCTTGCCGATGTTCGCGCCGGCCAGGTTGATCACCACGTCGGCGCCGTCGAGGATCGCCGGGTCGAGCGGACGCCGCCCCGGCGCCCAGCGGAACTCCGTCGCGGTGCGCGCTTCGCGGCGGACGAGCGTGGTGACGTGGTGCCCCGCCTCGCGCAGGGTGCGGACGAGGGGCGTTCCGATGAACCCGGACGAGCCGGCCACCAGGATCGAGAGCGGTTGTTCCGTCGTGTCGGGCATGCCCGCAACGCTACTCACACCGACGTAGGCTTCTGTGTGTGACCGACAGCGAGACCGTACAGCCTGACGCCTCCGTCCCGACCCCCTACGAAGACCTGCTCCGCCGGGTCCTGACCGAGGGTTCGCCGAAGGGCGACCGGACCGGCACCGGCACCCGCAGCCTGTTCGGCGCGCAGCTCCGCTACGACCTGTCGAAGGGGTTCCCCCTCGTCAGCACGAAGCGCGTGCACTTCAAGTCGGTCGCGTACGAGCTCCTCTGGTTCCTGCGCGGCGAGGGCAACGCGACCTGGCTGCAGGAGCACGGTGTCCGGATCTGGAACGAGTGGGCGGACGCCGACGGCGACCTCGGCCCGGTGTACGGCGTGCAGTGGCGCTCGTGGCCCACCCCGTCGGGTGAGCACGTCGACCAGATCGCCCAGGTCATCGAGCAGATCACGACCAACCCGGACAGCCGCCGGCTCATCGTCTCGGCGTGGAACGTCGCCGACGTGCCGGACATGGCGCTCGCCCCGTGCCACGCGTTCTTCCAGTTCTACGTGAACGACGGCAAGCTCTCGTGCCAGCTCTACCAGCGGAGCGCCGACATGTTCCTCGGCGTTCCGTTCAACATCGCCTCGTACGCGCTGCTGACCCACATGATCGCGGCGCAGACCGGGCTCGAGGTCGGTGACTTCGTCTGGACCGGCGGCGACTGCCACATCTACGACAACCACGTCGAACAGGTCGAGGAGCAGCTGTCCCGCACGGCGTACCCGATGCCGACGCTCGAACTCGCACCGCGCGACTCGATCGACGACTACGAGTACGAGGACTTCACCGTCGTCGGCTACGAGCACCACCCGGCGATCAAGGCCGCGGTCGCCGTCTGATGATCGGCATGGTCTGGGCCCGCTCGACCACCGGTGTCATCGGTGCCGACGGCGGCATGCCCTGGCACGTGCCCGAGGACCTGGCGCACTTCAAGCAGGTCACCGGCGACGCGACCGTGCTGATGGGCCGACGCACCTGGGAGTCCCTGCCCGAGCGCTTCCGGCCGCTGCCCGGTCGGCGCAACGTCGTGCTCACCCGGGACACGACGTGGACGGCAGACGGCGCCGAGGTCGTGCACGACCTGCAGGCCGTGCTCGAGGGGGCCGAAGGTGCCGACGAGACGATCTGGGTCATCGGCGGCGGCCAGGTGTACGACGCCGCACTCGACGCGGCCGACCACGTCTCCGAGACCCTGATCGACGTCGACGTCGTCGGCGACACCGTCGCACCCACGCTCGGCGAGGCTGCCGGCTGGACGCTCGCCGACGAGGGCCCCTGGCAGGAGTCCCGCACGGGCACCCGCTACCGGTTCCTGGAGTGGCAGCGCCGCGCCTGAGTGCCCGGTGTCGCCGGGCGTGACCGGCGGGACGGACGTGATCCGGGCCTCCCGGCCGCGCCGCAGGCGGTCCACCGTCCACACGGACGGCGGTCCTCGCGCGCATCCCCGGTACGCTGGTGCCCGTGTCCCCGCGTGAGAATCCCTTCGGTCAGGTCCTCGTCGCCCTCGTGACCCCGTTCACGGCCGACGGCGAGGTCGACTGGCCCGGCGTCGAGCAGCACATCGACGACTGCATCACCGCCGGCGCCGACGGCATCGTCGTCACCGGCACGACCGGCGAGACGTCGACGCTGACCGACCCGGAGAAGCTCCGTCTGGTCGAGGTCGGCAAGTCCGTCGCCGCCGGCCGCGCGAAGATCATCACGGGCGGTGGCTCGAACGAGACCGCGCACGCGATCCACCTGTACAAGCAGAGCGAGAAGGCCGGCGCGGACGGCGTGATGATCGTCACGCCGTACTACAACAAGCCGACGCAATCGGGTGTCCTCACCCACTTCCGGATGATCGCGGACGCCACCGACCTGCCGGTCATCCTGTACGACATCCCGGGCCGCACCGGCATCCCGATCACGTACGACACGATCCTGCGTGCGTCGAAGCACCCGAACATCCTCGCCGTGAAGGACGCCAAGGGCGACTTCGCCGAGGTCTCGCGGGTGCTGAACAACACCGACCTCATGTACTTCTCCGGCGACGACACGAACGTGCTCCCGCACCTGTCGATCGGCGCCACCGGCCTGATCGGCGTGACCGCGAACATCACGAGCGCGCCGTACCGCACCATCGTCGACGCCGTGAACCGGGGCGACCTGGCCACCGCGACGGCCGAGCACAAGCGACTCGAGCCGCTCGTCCGCGCCGTGATGACGCACGTTCCGGGTACCGTGGCCGCGAAGTACATCCTGCACGGGCTCGGCCGCATCGGCAGCCCGCGCGTCCGACTGCCGCTCGTCGGCCCCGAGGACTCCGAGGCGTACGCCATCGAGACCTCCCTCGAAGCCGTGCGCGACGTGCCCGGCGCCGACTTCTCGAACTTCCGCCCCGACCGCAACGCGGCGGCCGGCGGTGCACTACCGAAGGTGCCAGGCACCACCCGCTAGCGAACACCGCGGCGCGCAGCACGCGCGTCGCCCGAATCCGTAGGACCGAATGCCCACACAGATCTCCGAACCGCAGCCGCTCGAAGCCGGCACCCTCCGCGTCGTCCCCATCGGGGGCCTCGGCGAGATCGGTCGCAACATGACCGTCTACGAGTACGAGGGCAAGCTGCTCATCGTCGACGCCGGCGTGCTGTTCCCCGAGGAGCACCAGCCCGGTGTCGACCTGATCCTGCCGGACTTCTCGCCGATCCGTGACCGCCTCGACGACGTCCTCGGTGTCGTGCTCACGCACGGCCACGAAGACCACATCGGCGCCGTCCCGTACCTGCTCAAGCTCCGCGACGACATCCCGCTGATCGGCTCCACGCTGACCCTCGCGCTGGTCGAGGCGAAGCTCAAGGAACACCGGATCAAGCCGTACACGCTCGTCGTGGCCGAGGACCAGACCGAGCAGATCGGTCCGTTCCACCTCGAGTTCGTCGCCGTGAACCACTCCATCCCGGACGCGCTCGCCGTCGCGATCACGACCCCCGCCGGTCGTGTGCTGCACACGGGTGACTTCAAGATGGACCAGCTCCCGCTGGACGACCGCATCACCGACCTCCGTGCGTTCGCCCGTCTGGGTGAGGCCGGCGTGGACCTGTTCCTGCCGGACTCCACGAACGCCGACGTGCCGGGCTTCACCGCTCCGGAGCGCGACATCGGCCCGGTGCTCGAGAACATCATCATGCGCGCCCGCAAGAAGGTCGTCGTGGCGAGCTTCTCGTCGCACGTGCACCGCGTGCAGCAGGTCCTCGACGCCGCCGCGGCCGCGAACCGCAAGGTCGCGTTCATGGGGCGCTCGATGATCCGCAACATGACGATCGCCGCCGACCTCGGGTACCTGCGGGTGCCGGAGAACGTGCTCATCGACACGAAGAAGGCGAAGAACGTCCCCGACGACCAGATCGTCTACATGTCGACCGGGTCGCAGGGTGAGCCGATGGCCGTCCTGGCCCGCATGGCGAACCTCGAGCACCAGATCGAGATCGGCGAGGGCGACACCGTCATCCTCGCGTCGTCGCTCATCCCGGGCAACGAGAACGCCGTGTACCGCGTCATCGACGGGCTGACCAAGCTCGGTGCGAAGGTCGTGCACAAGGGCAACGCGAAGGTGCACGTCTCCGGACACGCCTCCGCCGGCGAGCTGCTCTACTGCTACAACATCCTGCGGCCGCGCAACGTGCTCCCCGTCCACGGCGAGCACCGCCACCTGTACGCGAACGCCGACCTGGCGATCCAGACGGGTGTCCCGCCGCGCAACGTGATCCTCGGGCAGGACGGCATCGTCGTCGACCTGAAGGACGGCGTCGCGACGGTCGCCGGTCAGCTCGACATCGGCTACGTCTACGTCGACGGCTCCACCGTCGGCGAGATCACCGACGCCGACCTGAAGGACCGCCGCGTCCTGGCGGAAGAGGGCTTCATCTCGATCTTCTGCGCGGTGGACTTCACCACCGGGCAGTGCGTGATCGGCCCGGAGATCCAGTCGCGTGGCTTCGCCGAGGACGACTCCGTGTTCGACGACGTCCGCCCGCAGATCGCCAAGGCGATCTCCGAGGCTGCCGCGAACGGCACGCGCGACTCGCACGCCTTCGCGCAGGTCGTCCGTCGCACGGTCGGTCGCTGGGTGAACACGAAGCACCGTCGTCGTCCGATGATCGTCCCGGTGGTCATCGAGGCGTAGCGTCCGCCCCCGCTCTGGAGGCCCGTCCAGCGTCCGTCACGGACGCTGCGGCGGGCCTTCCTGCGTTTGTCCTGAGCGGGCGTTAGGGTTCTGCCCATGGCCGGAGGCACCAAGTCGACCACGCGCTCGCGCGCGTCCACGTCGTCCCGTGGCAACGGGACGCGCGGTTCGTCGCGCACCCAGGCCACGACGAAGAAGCTGCCGCAGGCTGCACCCACACCGGTGTTCCGCGAGCAGAACCCGCTCGTGACCTTCTGGCTCGCGATGGCGCACGGCGTCGGCGCGATGTTCCGGCTGCTCGGCAAGGAGACCCTCGAGAAGGACCAGCGGCGCGACGGGTTCCCGTTCCTGCTGTTCCTGCTGGCCATCGCCGGCGGGGTCGTGGAGTGGCTCAACCCGACGAACAGCGTCTCCGTCGCACTCGACGCGTACACGTTCGGTGGGCTGTTCGGCCGCCTGGCGTTCGCCCTGCCCGTCATCATGATCGTGTTCGCCGGGTGGCTGTTCCGGCACCCGGCCTCGGTGCACGACAACACCCGGATCGGCATCGGCCTGGGCATCATGATCGTGTCGATCGCCTCGCTCTGCCACGTCTTCGGTGGCCGACCGAGCGCGGCCGACGGCATGCCCGCGCTGGCCGCCGCCGGTGGGGTGCTGGGCTGGGTGGTCATCGGCTGGCTCGTCACGATCGCGACCGCCTGGGTGGCCGTCCCCGTGGCGATCGTGCTGCTCGTGCTCTCGCTCTTCATCATCACCAAGACGCCGCCGAACAAGCTCGGGCGACGCCTGCACGAGCTCTACGCCTACCTGTTCGGCGCCCCGGCCCCCGCAGCCGAACCCGAGGCCGACGCCGCCGCTGCGGCGGAGCCCGCCGCCCGTGCCCGCACGTCGAAGCGCGGCAAGAAGGGCGACGCCGACTTCCAGCTGTTCGACGACCTCGGGTTCGGTGACGAGCAGGCCGCTGCCGACGCCGAAGCCGGTGGCGACAACGTGCCGTGGTGGCGCCGGAACAAGTCCGGGCGCGAAGAGGACCCGGCGTACGACAGCCCGGTGCTGCCGCCGGCCACCGGGGTCGCCCCGGCTGCCGCTGCCGTCGCACCAGCTGCGCCCGTCGTGCCCGCTGCCCCCGCAGTGAGCCCGAACGCCGGTGCCGCCGCCGGGCTCGTCGACCTCACGCCGGCCGAGCCCGCGTCGGTCAACCTCAACGACTCCGTCGAGCAGGACCTGCAGGATGCCGAGCAGGCGCTCCGCGCGTTCGGCACCGACGTCCCCGCGCGGCCGGAGCCGACGGCCGACATCCGTCCCGCGGTGCCCGAGGTGCTGTCCGAGCCCGAGATCGTCGACGAGCCGGAGGACATCGACGCCGCCGCCGAGCTGAGCGCGGCCGCCGCCGGTTCCGACGACGATCCGTCGAAGCCCTACCGACTGCCCGCCGCCACGACGCTGAGCTCCGGGACGCCCTCGGTGGCGCGGAGCCAGGCGAACGACGACATCGTCGCCGCCATCACCGGGGTGCTCACCGAGTTCAAGGTCGACGCGAAGGTCACCGGGTTCTCCCGCGGGCCGACGGTGACCCGGTACGAGATCGAGCTCGGCCCCGGCGTCAAGGTCGAGCGCGTGACGGCCCTGTCGAAGAACCTGTCGTACGCGGTCGCCTCGAACGAGGTCCGCATCCTGTCGCCGATCCCGGGCAAGAGCGCCATCGGTGTCGAGATCCCGAACACCGACCGCGAGATCGTCTCGCTCGGTGACGTGCTGCGCTCGAACGCCGCCCGCAAGTCGAAGCACCCGATGACGATCGGCGTCGGCAAGGACGTCGAGGGCGGCTTCGTCGTCGCGAACCTGGCGAAGATGCCGCACCTGCTCGTCGCCGGCTCCACCGGTTCCGGCAAGTCGGTGTTCATCAACTCGATGATCACGTCGCTGCTGATGCGCGCGAAGCCGTCCGAGGTCCGCATGGTCCTGGTCGACCCGAAGCGCGTCGAACTGTCGATCTACGCCGGTGTCCCGCACCTCATCACGCCCATCATCACGAACCCGAAGAAGGCGGCCGAAGCGCTGCAGTGGGTCGTGAAGGAGATGGACATGCGGTACGACGACCTGGCGTCGTTCGGGTTCCGCCACGTCGACGACTTCAACAAGGCGATCGAGAACAACGAGATCGTCCTGCCGGCGGGCAGCGAGCGGAAGCTCAAGCCGTACCCGTACCTGCTCGTCGTCGTCGACGAGCTCGCCGACCTCATGCTCGTGGCACCGCGTGACGTCGAGGAGTCGATCGTCCGGATCACCCAGCTCGCCCGTGCCGCCGGCATCCACCTGGTGCTCGCGACGCAGCGCCCCTCGGTCGACGTCATCACCGGCCTGATCAAGGCGAACGTGCCGTCGCGCATCGCGTTCGCGGTGACGAGCGTCACGGACTCCCGCGTCATCCTCGACCAGCCCGGCGCCGACAAGCTCATCGGTCAGGGCGACGCGCTCTTCCTGCCGATGGGCTCGTCCAAGTCGCTCCGCGCGCAGGGTGCCTGGGTGCAGGAGGGCGAGGTCGCCGAGGTCGTCCAGCACGTCACGCGGCAGGCGCAGCCCGAGTACCGCCAGGACGTCCAGGCCGTGGTCGAGCGCAAGGAGATCGACGCCGACATCGGCGACGACCTCGAACTGCTGCTCGCGGCCGTCGAGCAGGTCGTGTCGACCCAGTTCGGTTCGACGTCGATGCTGCAGCGGAAGCTCCGCGTCGGCTTCGCCAAGGCCGGTCGCCTGATGGACCTGATGGAGTCGCGCGACATCGTCGGGCCGTCCGAGGGTTCGAAGGCCCGCGACGTCCTGGTGACCGCCGACCAGCTGCCCGCGGTGCTCGCGAAGCTCCGCGGCGAGGAGCCGCCCGCCGCGGCCGCTCCGGCAGCGCCGGCCCCGACGCCGTCCGGCGACGGTGACCGCTACGGAGCAGACCCCGTCGGGGACATGACCCGCGGGTACGATGAAGTCCACGACGAGCCCGATGAGGACGCGTGGGGACTGACGGGCAGGGAGTGACGGCGATGACCGCCTCGGACAGCACGAACACCACGCACGGCGCACGGTTCCCGTGGCGCGGGCGGCTGCTGCGCAAGGGCCCCGGCCCGGCGTCGACCGCGAACGTCGCGAACATCATCACGGTGGTGCGCATCCTCATGGCGCCGCTGTTCTTCGTCCTGCTGCTCGCCGACGCCGGCAACGACGGACCCCTGCGCATCTGGGCCGCGGTCGTCTTCGTCGTGGCGATCGTCACGGACAGCGCCGACGGCATCATCGCCCGTCGGCAGAACCTGGTCACCGACTTCGGCAAGCTCGTCGACCCGATCGCCGACAAGGTGCTCATCGGTGGTGCGCTCGTCGCGCTGTCGATCCTGGCCGAGCTGCCCTGGTACGTGACCGTGCTGATCATGGTGCGCGAGATCGGCATCACGGTCTTCCGGTTCGCGGTGCTCTCCGACCGGGTGATCCCGGCCAGCCGCGGCGGCAAGATCAAGACCGTGCTGCAGGCGGTCGCCCTGACGGCGGCGCTGTTCCCGTGGTGGAACCTGGTCGGAGACTGGGCGCACTGGGTCAACGGCATCCTGATGACGGCCGCGTTCCTGGCAACGATCCTGAGCGGGATCGACTACCTCTGGCAGGCATGGAAGCACAACCGCACCACCGCATGACCGGACCCGAGCGCTCGACGCAGGCCGCGCCTCCAGTCCCGGTCGCACCGGGACTCATCGCCGAACTGACGGCGCGGGGCGAGACCCTCGCCGTGGCGGAGTCGCTGACCGGCGGCCTCGTGGTCGCGACCCTCGTCGACGTGCCGGGCGCGAGCGCCGTCGTCCGCGGTGGCGTCGTGGCCTACGCGACGCCCGTGAAGCACTCGGTGCTCGGGGTCTCGGCGGAACTGCTCGAGGCCGAGGGTGCCGTGCACCCCGAGGTCGCCCGGCAGATGGCCGCCGGTGTCCGGATCGCGCTGTCCGTCGACGGGGAACCCGCGACGTGGGGGATCAGCACGACGGGCGTCGCCGGCCCGGATCCGCAGGACGGCAAGCCAGTCGGCACCGTGTACCTGGGGATCGCCTCCGCCGCGGGGGCAGAGGCCTTCGAGCTGCACCTCGACGGTGACCGAGGAGCAATCCGGCACGCCACCGTCTCCGAACTCCTTGCACGGATGTCGTCCGAGGTCCGGGGCCGGGAATAGGTCCCGTTTCCACTGGGTTACATCTCACGAAATCTCCAGCAGTACGGCAGCCAGCCTGGCTAACATGCTGCAACCGGCAACGCTATTGTTGCTGAACCCGAACTCGATCCACCGGACCGAGCGGGCGCGGAGACGACAGAGAGGAGGAGTTCTCATGGTTCTCGTTCGTCAGGAAATCGGCGATGTGCTCCGGGACTTCCGCTTGCAGAAGGGCCGGACCCTCCGTCAGGTCGCGTCCAAGGCCAGTGTCGCGCTCGGGTACCTCAGTGAGGTCGAGCGCGGGCAGAAGGAAGCCAGCTCGGAGATCCTCGCGTCCGTCGCGGATGCTCTGGACACGCCCATCTCGACCATCATGCGCGAAGTGGGCGACCGCCTCGCGATCGTCGAGGGGCTGACCCCCGTCCCCGACACGCTCCCGGACGACCTCGTCGCCGAGTTCGACAACGACCTCGCGGTGCGCTGAGCGCATCGCACCGAACGCCCTCGCCGGTCCTTCCCGGCGGGGGCGTTCTGCGTTCCGGCCCGCGACCACGCGCCTAGGCTGGTCGGATGCGCGTGAGTGAGTTCTGGCGAGCCGTCGACCAGGTGTTCGGTGAGGCCTACGGTTCCGTGGTCACCCGTGACGTCGTGCTCGAAGGGCTCGGCGGTCGCTCCGCCGTGGACGCCCTCGCCGCCGGTGTCGACGCCCGCCGGGTGTGGGACGCGCTGTGTGACTCGCAGGACGTCCCGATGGACCGTCGGCACGGCAAGGGCCTGGCCGAACCCCAGGACTGAGCCGGTTCCGCGGGGCCGAGTACCCGAAACTGTGTTCGGCGTGTTGCTCGAACGCGTGTTCGATCGGTGGTAGCTTCCTCCACAGCGGCGTCGCCCGGGTGTTCCATCCACAGATCGCGTGACCGTCGGCAGTGATGTCGGTGGCTCGCCATAGGTTGATGGACATCGGGAACAGCCCGAAGCCTTGTCGCAGAACCATCGGCCTTGCACCATCGGCCGGCGTGGACGCGACAGCCTACAGGCGGCCGAACACGAGCACGAAGGAGCACCCCATGCCATCACCGGCAGACCGCGAGAAGGCCCTCGAGACCGCACTCGCACAGATCGACAGGCAGTTCGGCAAGGGTGCGATCATGCGCCTCGGTTCGGACGAACGCGCCCCCGTCAACGTCATCCAGACCGGGTCGGTGGCGCTGGACGTCGCGCTCGGCATCGGTGGCCTGCCCCGTGGCCGCATCGTCGAGATCTACGGCCCCGAGTCGTCGGGTAAGACGACCCTCACCATCCACGCCATCGCCAACGCCCAGCGCGCCGGTGGCATCGCGGCCTTCATCGACGCCGAGCACGCGCTCGACCCCGAGTACGCCAAGAAGCTCGGTGTCGACATCGACGCCCTGCTCGTGTCGCAGCCCGACACCGCCGAGCAGGCGCTCGAGATCGCGGACATGCTGGTCCGCTCCGGCTCCATCGACCTCATCGTCATCGACTCCGTCGCGGCCCTCGTGCCCCGTGCCGAGATCGAGGGCGAGATGGGCGACTCGCACGTCGGTCTGCAGGCCCGCCTCATGTCCCAGGCCCTGCGAAAGCTCGCCGGTGGCCTGAACCAGACGCAGACCACGATGATCTTCATCAACCAGCTGCGCGAGAAGATCGGGGTGTTCTTCGGTTCGCCCGAGACCACCTCGGGTGGTAAGGCTCTGAAGTTCTACGCGTCCGTCCGCCTCGACATCCGTCGCATCGAGACGCTCAAGAGCGGCACCGACGCGGTGGGCAACCGCACACGCGTCAAGGTCGTCAAGAACAAGATGGCGCCGCCCTTCAAACAGGCTGAGTTCGACATCCTGTACGGCGTCGGCATCTCGCGCGAAGGCTCGCTGCTCGACTTCGGTGTCGACCACGGCATCGTCAAGAAGTCGGGTGCCTGGTACACCTACGACGGCGACCAGCTCGGGCAGGGCAAGGAGAACTCGCGTTCCTTCCTCATCCAGAACCCCGAGATCGCTGCCGACATCGAAGGCAAGATCCTCGCCAAGCTCGGCGTCGGCGGCGCCAAGGCCGAAGATGCCCCGGTCGAGTCGATCGCGCCGAAGCTCGCGGAGCGCAAGGGCGCGTGAGCACCGACCACGACGACGACGGCCTCGCACCGGTCACCGACCTGTTCGGTGCGAGGTCGCGTCGTCGCGCTCCTGTCACGCCGGTGATGCCCGCCATCCCCGAGCCTCCGGTGTCACCGGACGAACCGCGCGACTCCGACGGCTGGGCCCTGCTCGAGTCCGACGAAGGCCGGGCGGACGAGTTCCCCGCATCGTTCGACGCCGATTCGCCGGTGCCCCTGCACGGTGCCCGGGGGCCGGCAGCGTGGGTGTCGCCCGTGATCGGCGACGGCAGCGGGCGCTCGAGCCGTGCGGAGCAGGACGGCTACGACGCCGAGACCGCTGACGCCACCACCGCGTCGGTGTTCTCCATCGCCGGCGGCGAGGAGATCGACCCGGCCGACGCACCGCGTCCGCTCGACGAACAGCGCGCGGATGCCGAACGGATCAGCCTGCGAGCGCTCGGCCGCAAGGGCGTGAGTGAGTCCGAGATGCGGACCCTGCTGCTGCAGCAGGACCTCGACCCCGACGTGGTCGAGCACGAGATCGAACGGTTGACCCGTGTCGGGCTCCTCGACGACGTCGCCCTCGCCACCGACCTGGTGGATCGACTGCACGCCCGCAAGGGCCTCGGTCGACAGGGTGTCGTGACGGAGCTTCGTCGCCGGGGCATCGACCAGGTGGCGATCGACACCGCACTCGACGAAGCCGCCGACGACGAGGACGACGAGTTCCTCCGTGCGCAAGAGCTCGCCGACAAGCGGGCGCCGCAGATGCGCGGGCTCGACCGGGCCACGGCAGAACGCCGGCTGTCCGGCTTCCTGATGCGCAAGGGCTACAGCTCCGGCGTCGTCCGGATCGCTGTGGCACGTGCCCTCGACGGTGGCGGGAAACGGCCGCAGCCCGGCCGCGGGACCGTACGATTCGAGTAGTCGCTCCGACCTACACTGGAACGACCATGGCCACCGTCGAAGCGCGCCCCCGCACCTACGAAGTCCGCACCTACGGGTGCCAGATGAACGTGCACGACTCCGAGCGGTTGAGCGGGTCGTTGCAGGCCGCGGGCTACACCGCGGCGGACGGTGCGCAGGCCGACGTCGTCGTCATCAACACCTGCGCGGTGCGCGAGAACGCGGACAACCGTCTCTACGGCAACCTCGGGCAGCTCGCGGGGATCAAGCGCGAGCACCCCGGCATGCAGATCGCCGTCGGTGGGTGTCTGGCCCAGAAGGACAAGAACGTCATCCTCGAGAAGGCGCCGTGGGTCGACGTCGTCTTCGGCACGCACAACATGGGGTCCCTGCCGACCCTGCTCGAACGCGCACGGCACAACGACGAGGCGCAGATCGAGATCCTCGAGGCACTCGACGTCTTCCCGTCGACGCTGCCCACCAAGCGCGACTCGACGTACAGCGGGTGGGTCTCGATCTCGGTCGGCTGCAACAACACCTGCACGTTCTGCATCGTCCCCTCGCTCCGCGGCAAGGAGAAGGACCGCCGACCCGGTGACGTCCTGGCCGAGATCCAGGCGCTCGTCGACGACGGCGCGATCGAGGTCACGCTGCTCGGGCAGAACGTGAACTCCTACGGGGTCGAGTTCGGCGACCGACAGGCGTTCGGCAAGCTGCTGCGGGCCACCGGCACCATCGAGGGGCTCGAGCGCGTCCGCTTCACGAGCCCGCACCCGGCGGCCTTCACCGACGACGTCATCGACGCGATGGCCGAGACCCCGAACGTGATGCCCCAGCTGCACATGCCGCTGCAGTCGGGTTCCGACCGGGTGCTCAAGGCGATGCGCCGGAGCTACCGCAGCGAGCGGTTCCTCGGCATCCTCGACCGCGTCCGCGCGAAGATCCCGAACGCGGCGATCTCCACCGACATCATCGTCGGGTTCCCCGGTGAGACCGACGCCGACTTCGAGGACACCCTGCGCGTCGTCGAGCAGGCGCGGTTCGCCTCGGCGTTCACGTTCCAGTACTCGATCCGCCCGGGCACGCCGGCGGCGACGATGGACGACCAGCTGCCGAAGCACATCGTGCAGGAGCGCTACGAGCGACTCGTCGCCCTGCAGGAACGCATCACCGCGGAAGAGAACGCGCTGCAGGTCGGCCGGAGTGTCGAGGTGCTCGTCGCCTCCGGTGAGGGCCGCAAGGACGACGCCACCCGCCGGCTCTCCGGTCGCGCGGAGGACTCCCGGCTCGTGCACTTCACCGTGCCCTCCGGGTCCGAGGTCCCGCGCCCTGGCGACGTGGTCACTGTGGACATCACCCGCGCTGCACCGCACTTCCTGCTCGCCGACGACGACGCTCCGCTGCGCATCCGACGCACCCGGGCCGGTGACGCCTGGGACCGCGCGCAGGCCGAGAGCTGCGGCGTGCCCACGCCCGCTGCCGCCGGTGACGGGCCCCGTCCGGTCTCGCTCGGGCTGCCCACGCTCCGTGTCGGGCGCTGACCTGCCGCCCGCCGGTGCCGGTGCCACTGCGGCTGCCACTGCCGACCTGATCGCGGTGGTCGGGGCGACGGGCACCGGGAAGTCCGACCTCGGCATCGCGATCGCGGAGCGGCTGCGCGCTGCCGGACGCCCCGCGGAGATCATCAACGCGGATGCCATGCAGCTGTACCGGGGCATGGACATCGGTACCGCGAAGCTCCCGTTGCCCGAACGGCGCGGCATCCCGCACCACGAGCTCGACGTGCTCGACGTCACCGACGAGGCGAGCGTCGCCGCGTACCAGGTCGCCGCCCGGGCCGACGTCGACCGGATCCAGGCCGACGGTGGCGTGGCCGTCCTCGTCGGCGGCAGCGGCCTCTACGTCTCCGCGGTGCTCTTCGACCTGGCGTTCCCGGGCACCGACCCCGCGCTCCGTGCGCAACTCGAGCGCGAGCACGAGGAGCTCGGCCCGGGCATCCTGCTCGAGCGACTCCGCGCCCTCGACCCGGCGGCCGCCGCGACGATCGACGCACGCAACCCACGGCGGTTGATCCGTGCACTCGAGATCGCGAGCCGATCCGAGGTCGTGACCCCGAGCCTCCCGGCCGCGCCCCGCGCCTGGCGACCGTCCCGGATCCTGCACCTGCGGCGTGACCGCGAGCATCTCGTGTCGGCGCTGCACGGGCGGGCCGCGCGGATGTTCGAGGCCGGACTCGTCGACGAGGTCGCGGCGCTCCGCGAGCAAGGACTCGAGCAGGGCAGGACCGCGCGCGGCGCCATCGGGTACTCGCAAGCGCTCGAGGTGCTCGCCGGCACGTCGACCCGCGAGCAGGCGGTCGAGGCGACCGGCATCGCGACCCGGAAGTACGCCCGGCGGCAGGTGTCGTGGTTCCGCCGGTACGCCGAGGCCGAGACGCTCGACGTCACGGGGGCGGACCGCGGCGACCTGTCGGAACTGGCCCGTAGGATCGTGCCGTGACCGAGCTGCACTTCACCAAGGGCCAGGGGACCGGCAACGACTTCGTCCTGTTCGCCGACCCCGACGCCACCGTCGACCTGACCCCCGAGCGGATCCGCGCCATCGCGGACCGACGCTTCGGCGTGGGCGGCGACGGCGTGATCCGGGCGGTTCGGTCCGAGGCGATCCCCGAGGGGCGTGCGCTCGTGGCCGTCGAGCCCGAGGCCACGTGGTTCATGGACTACCACAACGCCGACGGCACGGTCGCGGAGATGTGTGGCAACGGCATCCGCGTGTTCGCCCGGTACCTGACCGAGTCCGGCCTGGTCGAGCTCGCTCCCGGCGAGACGCTCACCGTGGGCAGCCGCAAGGGGCTGGTCGACATCCAGCGCACCACGAACGGGTTCGCCGCCGACCTCGGCCGCTGGGGCCTGGGGATCGAGGGCGGTGGCTCCGACGACGTGCTCGTCCGGGCCAAGAACCTCGACGGGGCGCGGCCCGGCATCGGCATCGACGTGGGCAACCCGCACGTGGTCGTCGCCGTCGAGACCGAGGACGAACTGGCCGACCTCGACCTGACCTTCCTGCCGGTGCTCGACCCGGCACCGGAGCACGGCGCGAACGTCGAGTTCGTGCTGCCCGGCGACCCCCTCATCAAGGACGGCGTCGGCGAGATCACGATGCGGGTGCACGAGCGGGGGAGCGGTGAGACGCTCTCGTGCGGCACCGGGGCCGTCGCGGCAGCCCTCGCCACCCGTTACTGGGCCGGTGCGGGGGCGCCGGACACCTGGCGCGTGCGAGTGCCGGGCGGGCTGCTGACGGTGCGGATGACGGCGACCGAGGACGGCGAGCACGTGTCGCTGTCCGGTCCCGCCGAACTCGTGTTCTCGGGCGACCTGACGGTCTGACGCCGGGGCTTCGCCCCGGTGCGCGGTGCGCGGGCGCGGTGCGTGGGCGCGCTTCGCCCCGCTGCGCTTCGTGAGCAGAAATGGTCGGGTGCCCAGCGGGGACCCGACCATTTGTGCTCACGATGTGAGCGCTCGCGCTCTACGCTCGCGCTCGCGCGCTACGCGCTGCGGCGCACCCGGATGACGCGGAAGCCCTTGGCCGTCGACTCGCGGGTGACCGCGAACCCCTCACCGAGCGCACCGACGAGCCACTTCTGCAGCGAGTCGCCCCCGAGGTCCTTCGACACGACGAGCCAGGCGTCGCCCCCGACCTCGAGCCGGGGCAGCCACGTCAGCAGGATCTGGTGCAGCTCGTCCTTGCCGACACGGATCGGCGGGTTTGACCAGATCGTGCGGAAGCGCAGGTCGGCCGGCACGTCGTCGGGCAGCGCGATCGTGACGTTCGACGCACCGGCAGCAGCCGCGTTGGCGCGCGCGAGTCCGAGCACTCGCTCGTTGACGTCGACGCCCCACACGTGGGCGTCGGGGGACTGCAGGGCCATGGTGATCGCGATCGGGCCCCAGCCGCAGCCGATGTCGAGCAGGGCACCTTCGGCAGCCGGTGCCGGCACCGAACCGAGCAGGACCTTCGTGCCGCGGTCGACGCCGTCGGGGCTGAAGACCCCCGCCGCGGTCGACAGGGTGAGGGGCTGACCGGCGAGCGTGACGTGCACCTGGCGCGGCCGGAGTTCGCTCTCGGGGGTGGCCGAGAAGTAGTGGTCGTTCGCCATGGATGAACCGTACCGGCAACCGAGTGTGTCGGAGGGCGTCCGGAGGTAGCCTGTGCACAGGATGACGGATACCCATCAGCAGAACCACCAGACCAACGACGACAGCGCAGACGGTGTCGTCGAGAGGGTGTTGCGCAACGCAGACCACCGCGCAGCATCGTCCATCTTCGCACCCGCTCAGGCCATCCAGACGCAGTCGGTCGACGACCGCAGCTGGACCGGCGACGGCGACCAGTACGACCGTGAGGACCGTGCGGCGCTGCGCCGTGTCGCCGGCCTCTCCACCGAACTCGAGGACGTCACCGAGGTCGAGTACCGCCAGCTGCGGCTCGAGCAGGTCGTCCTCATCGGCGTGTACCCCCAGGGCGACGCCTCGGACGCCGAGAACTCCCTCCGCGAGCTCGCGGCACTCGCCGAGACCGCGGGTGCCGTGGTGCTCGACGGGCTCCTCCAGCGTCGGCCGAACCCGGACCCGGCAACCTACCTGGGCAAGGGCAAAGCCCAGGAGCTCGCGATGGTCGTCAAGGCCACCGGCGCCGACACGGTGATCGCCGACACCGAACTCGCACCCTCGCAGCGTCGTGCGCTCGAGGACGTCGTGAAGGTGAAGGTCATCGACCGCACGGCCGTGATCCTCGACATCTTCAGCCAGCACGCGAAGACCCGCGAGGGCAAGGCGCAGGTCGAACTCGCCCAGCTGCAGTACCTGCTGCCGCGACTGCGCGGTTGGGGTGACTCGATGTCCCGGCAGGCCGGTGGCCAGGTCTCCGGAGGTGCTGGCATGGGCTCTCGTGGCCCCGGCGAGACGAAGATGGAGCTCGACCGCCGCAAGATCCACACGCGGATGGCGAAGCTCCGCCGGCAGATCGCCGGGTTCACCCCGGCCCGTGAGGCCAAGCGTGCCGAGCGCAACCGCAACGAGGTGCCGAGCGTCGCGATCGCGGGCTACACCAACGCCGGCAAGTCGTCGCTGTTGAACCGGCTCACGAGCGCGGGTGTGCTCGTGCAGAACCAGCTGTTCGCGACTCTGGACGCCACCGTCCGTCGGACCGAGAGCGCCAAGGGCCGGGAGTTCACGTTCGTCGACACGGTCGGCTTCGTACGCAACCTGCCGCACCAGCTCGTCGAGGCCTTCCGCTCCACCCTCGAAGAGGTCGGCGACGCCGACGTCATCGTGCACGTGGTCGACGGCTCGCACCCCGACCCCGGGGCGCAGCTGTCCACCGTGCGCGAGGTCATCGGCGACGTCGGTGCGGGTGACATCCCGGAGATCGTCGTCTTCAACAAGGCCGACCTGATCGACGACGCGCAGCGTCTGGTGCTCATCGGACTCGTGCCGGACGCGGTGTTCGTGTCGGCGCGCACCGGTGAGGGCATCCCGGAGCTCCTCCGCGTCATCGAGGACCGCCTGCCCGAGCCCGACGTCGACCTGACGATCGTGGTGCCGTACGACCGCGGCGACCTGGTGTCGTCGCTGCACGACACCGGCTCGGTCGAGTCCGTCGACTACGTCGAGGACGGCACGCGCCTGCGGGTGCGCGTCTTCCAGCGGCAGGTCGCCGAGCTCGAGCCCTACGTGGTCACGCCGGTCCCGACGGTCTGACGCTCGGCCCCGGCGGGCGCTGGAGAGCGCTGCCGCGCGGCCTGGAGGCCCGTCACGGGTCCGCCGGACGCCGTCGCGTCACCGAGACGCCCCGAACACACGAAACGCCGCCGGATCCGGCGGCGTTTCGTCGTGCTGGGGGCGTCGTACGAGGGGTTTCGTGCACTGACGACGGCGTCTCGCGCCGGTGCAGCGCGGGTCGCGGGCCGCGGTCAGAGGGAGCGGAGGACCGCGACGACCTTGCCGAGCACGGAGGCGGCGTCGCCGAGGATCGGCTCGAAGGCGGAGTTGCGCGGCAGCAGCCACGTGTGACCGTCGCGCTGGCGGAAGACCTTGACCGTCGCCTCTTCGTCCAGCATGGCCGCGACGATGTCACCGTTCTCGGCGGTCTGCTGCGACCGGACGACGACCCAGTCGCCGTCGCAGATCGCGGCGTCGATCATCGACTCACCGACGACCTTGAGCATGAAGAGCTCGCCGGTGCCGACGAGCTGTCGGGGGAGCGGGATGATCTCGTCGACGTGCTGCTCGGCGGTGATCGGGACACCGGCGGCGATCCGGCCGACGAGTGGCACGAGCGTGGTGGCGTCGATGTCCGGGCCGCCGACGTCGGACGACGGCTCGTCGACCAGGACCTCGAGCGCGCGCGGGCGGTTCGGGTCGCGGCGGATCCAGCCACCGAGCTCGAGCTGGCCGAGCTGGTGGGAGACGCTGGAGAGCGAGGAGAGCCCGGCGGCGTCGCCGATCTCGCGCATGCTCGGCGGGTAGCCCCGTGAGGCGATCGACGCACGGATCGCGTCGAAGATCGCCTGCTGCTTCGGCGTCAGCGGCTTCTGGCCCCGCAGTTCGTCCACCACGTCGTCTCGCTTTCGTCGGTGCCGGTCCTGCCGCGGCGGGAATGTCGGTGGTCCCCGTCAGGCTTGTCCCAGTCGATCGAAACAGTATCCGACCAGCCAGGGCCGGACAAACACCTGTTCGAGCGTGTCGCAAGAAAACCCCGCAGAAATCCCCTCCCAGGACTTGTGCGTCGTCTGATTCGAAACTATGTTCGGTACACGACTTCGGTTCCACCGAACGGGAAGGCAAGAACGACATGAGCACCATCGCCATCGCTGACATCCAGCGCGCCGCGGCGCCCGCCGTGCGTACCCGCCTGCGTCTGACGCGTCGCGGCCGCATCGTCTTCACGACGCTCGCCGCGCTCCCGCTCCTCATCGTCGTCGCGCTCGGCGTACTGAACGGTGGACAGGCCTCCGCAGGTGACGCCACCGCCGGCGGCGCCCGCACTCAGTTCGAGACCGTGACGATCCAGCCGGGCGAGACGCTCTGGCAGCTGGCCGAGCAGACGGCTCCCGACTCGGACCCGCGTGACTTCGTGCAGGACGTCGTGAGCCTCAACGCGCTCGACGGCTCCGCGCTGCAGGCCGGCGAAGAGATCTCCATCCCCACCAAGTACACCGACGGCGAGTAGCCACTCGGGCAGCGCCGTCCAGACGGCTGGTCGTCGCACGGTGACAGCGGCCTACGATGGATCGGTGGCATTCACGCTCGAAGACCTCCCGATCCGAGACGACCTGCGCGGGCAGAGCCCCTACGGCGCCCCGCAGAAGCACGTCCGCGTGCAGCTCAACGTCAACGAGAACACGCATCCCGTTCCGGATGACGTCGCTGCCGACATCGTCGAGTCGATCCGGCAGGCGCTGCTGACGGTCAACCGGTACCCGGACCGCGAGTTCACCGAGCTCCGGCAGTCACTTGCCGACTACCTCGGGCACGACCTGACCGCCGAGCAGCTCTGGGCGGCGAACGGGTCCAACGAGGTGTTGCAGCAGCTCCTCCAGGCGTTCGGTGGGCCCGGTCGCTCGGTGCTCGGGTTCCCGCCCACCTACTCGATGCACTCGATCCTCGCGTCGGGCACCGGCACCACGTGGATCCCGGCCCAGCGGGACGACGAGTTCCGCATCTCGCCCGAGACCGTCGTGGCGGCCATCCGTGCGCACCAGCCGGACATCGTGTTCCTGTGCGGGCCGAACAACCCGACGGGCACCCCGCTCGAGATCGAGACGATCGCGGCCGCCTACGACGCGACCGACGGCATCGTGATGGTGGACGAGGCGTACGCCGAGTTCATGCCGTCCGACGCTCCGAGCGCCCTCACGCTGCTGCCCGGTCGTGAGCGCCTCGTGGTCTCCCGCACGATGAGCAAGGCGTTCGCGTTCGCCGGTGCCCGGGTCGGGTACATGGCCGCGCACCCCGCCGTCGTCGACGCCGTCCGGCTGGTCCGGCTGCCGTACCACCTGTCCGCGCTGACCCAGGCGGCGGCGGTCGCGGCACTCCGGCACGCTCCCGAGATGCTGGCGATGGTCGACGACATCAAGGGGCAGCGCGACCGCATGGTCACCGAGCTCCAGGCCATGGGGTACCGCACCTACGAGACCTGGTCGAACTTCGTCCTGTTCGGTGGTGTCGCCGACCCGAACGCCGCGTTCGAGGCGCTGCTCGAGCGTGACGTCATCGTGCGTGACCTCGGGATCCCGAACCACCTGCGGGTGAGTGCGGGGACCGAGGCCGAGACGACCGCGTTCCTCGACGCCATGCGGCAGGTCGCCGCCGAGCAGCCGCCGGTTAGGGTTGAGGCATGACCGCCCGCACCGCCTCGATCAGCCGTTCGACGAGCGAATCGAGTGTCGAACTCGAGCTCGACCTGGACGGCACCGGGACCTCGTCGATCTCGACCTCCGTCCCGTTCTTCGACCACATGCTGACCGCGTTCAGCAAGCACTCCCTGATCGACCTGCGCGTGCGCTCCACGGGAGACACCGACATCGACGTGCACCACACGGTCGAGGACACCGGCATCGTGCTCGGACAGGCCATCAAGCAGGCCCTCGGCGACCGCTCCGGCATCGGCCGGTACGGCGACGCCCTCGTGCCGCTCGACGAAGCGCTGGCCCAGGCCGTCGTCGACGTCTCCGGGCGCCCGTTCCTGGTGCACTCCGGCGAACCCGCGGGCTTCGAGTTCCACCGCATCGGTGGCCACTTCACCGGCTCGATGGTCCGCCACGTGTTCGAGGCCATCACGTTCAACGCCGGCATCACCGTCCACGTCCGCGTGCTCGAGGGCCGCGACCCCCACCACATCGCCGAAGCCGAGTTCAAGGCGTTCGCCCGAGCCATGCGCAAGGCGGTCGAACTGGACCCGCGCGTCGACGGCATCCCCTCGACGAAGGGCGCCCTGTGACCGCCGCCAAGCCGAACGTCGTCGTCCTCGACTACGGGTCGGGCAACGTCCACTCCGCCGCCAAGGCGCTCGAGCGCGCCGGGGCCGAGGTCACCCTGACCTCCGACAAGCAGGCTGCGCTCAAGGCAGACGGCCTGCTCGTCCCCGGTGTCGGGGCGTTCGCCGCCGTGATCGACCAGCTCGAGGGCGTGCAGGGTGGTGAGATCGTCGACCACCGTCTGGCCGGCGGGCGACCCGTGCTCGGCATCTGCGTCGGCATGCAGGTCCTGTTCTCGCGGGGCATCGAGCGTGGTGCCGACGTCGAAGGGCTCGGCCAGTGGCCCGGCACCGTGCAGGAGATCCAGGCCGAGGTGCTGCCGCACATGGGCTGGAACACCGTGCAGGCCCCCGAGGACTCCGTGCTGTTCGACGGGCTGCACGACGAGCGTTTCTACTTCGTGCACTCCTACGGCGTGACCGACTTCCCCCTCGAGGCCTACGGGCCGTTCCGTGCGCCCCGTCTGACCTGGGCGGAGCACGGGCAGCCGTTCATCGCCGCGGTCGAGAACGGGCCGCTCACCGCCACGCAGTTCCACCCCGAGAAGTCCGGCGAGCCGGGCATCCGCCTGCTCTCCAACTGGGTGCGTTCGCTCTGAACCCGGCCGGCGCCGGGCGCGACGGCCGTGCCGGACGCGCACCGGGCCTCCCGGCCGTCCGCAGCCCCTTCTCCACCCGCAACGAAACCGACAGGACCATGACCGACCTCACCGACACCCCGCCCCTCGTCCTGCTGCCGGCTGTCGACGTCGTCGACGGGCAGGCCGTGCGACTCACCCAGGGCGAGGCGGGGAGCGAGACGGGCTACGGCGACCCCGTCGCCGCTGCCCGCACCTGGCGTGACCAGGGCGCCGAGTGGATCCACCTCGTCGACCTCGACGCCGCGTTCGGCCGTGGCGACAACCGCCGGGTGATCGCGCACGCCGTCCGCGAGGTCGAGGGCGTCTCCGTCGAGCTGTCCGGTGGCATCCGCGACGACGCCTCGCTCGAAGCGGCACTGGCGACCGGTGCGGCGCGCGTGAACCTCGGCACCGCGGCGCTCGAGAACCCGGACTGGGCCGCCCGTGTGATCGGTGAGTACGGCGAGCAGATCGCCGTCGGGCTGGACGTCCGCGGCACCACGCTGTCGAGCCGTGGGTGGACCGAGGACGCCGGTGACCTGTGGGAGGTGCTCGACCGGCTGGAAGCCGCCGGGTGCGCCCGCTACGTGGTGACCGACGTCACCAAGGACGGCACGCTGCAGGGGCCGAACGTCGAACTGCTCCGCCAGGTGTGCGACCGGACCGACCAGCCCGTGGTGGCCTCGGGCGGGATCTCCACGCTCGACGACCTCCGTGCGCTCCGCGAACTCGTGCCGTACGGGCTCGAGGGCGCGATCATCGGCAAGGCGCTGTACTCCGGGGCGTTCACGCTGCCGGCCGCACTCGACATCGCCTCCGAGTAACGCCGTGGCGGGCATCTCGAACGGCCGTGGCACGGGGCCCGACGCCGACGACGCGCACACCCCCGGCGGGGCGGCGGACTCGGCGGGCTTCTCGTGGGAAGGCCGCACGTTCGACCACCACGACACCGCGTTCGCCGAGGACGACGGACTCGCCGACCCCGCGGTGGTCGCCGCGATCGGCGCGCTCGCCGGCGGTGCCTCCCAGGCAGCGGTCGTCGAGGCGCTCCGCACCGCCCGCCTGCTCATCCCACTCATCGCCGAGGCCGGCGACGTGGGGGAGACCGACGAGGGCAAGCTCGTCGACAAGACCCAGGAACTCTCGATCGTCACGGTCGCCGGTCCGGACGGTCGCAGCGTCATGCCGGCGTTCACCTCGGTCGACGCCATGCACGCGTGGGACCCGGACGCGCGCCCGGTGCCGGTGGAGTCTCGCCGCGTGGCGATGGCCGCGGCGAGCGAGGACACCCAGCTCGTCGTGCTCGACCCGAAGTCGCCGACCGAGTTCGTGCTGCGTCGTCCGGCGGTGTGGGCGCTCGGGCAGGACCTGCCGTGGGCCCCGTGCTTCGAGGACCCCGAGGTGGCCCGCGCCTTCGCCGCCTCGGTCGAGGGTGAGTCGAGCGTCGCCCGTGTCGAACTCGCGCCGGGCGACCCGGTCGGCCGGTTCGCCGGGCCGGAGCTGACGGTGGGCCTGGCACTGCACCCGGGGCTCGACCGAGAGCAGGTCGGCGAGCTCGTCGGTCGGCTGCAGCAGCGGTGGTCGACGGACCCCGTGATCGCCGAGCGGGTCGACAGCATGCGCGTCGCCCTGCGCGCTGCCTGACGAGCAGCAGCAACAGCGCAGCAGCAGCGCCCGTGGCCGGGCTGCCAGCCAGCAGCGCAGCGCTCGCGCGGCGGTGCGACCCGGCCCAGCCCGAGGTCGCCGGTACGATGACGGGGTGAGCCCGAACCCGACGACCAACCCCACCGGCGCGACCACCCACGGTCCGACGGGGCGTCCCGTCCGGGACTTCCCCGTGCCCGAGGAGCTCGACAGCACCGGACCCGCCCGCATCATCGCGCTCTGCAACCAGAAGGGCGGCGTGGGCAAGACCACGACGGCCATCAACCTGGGCGCCGCGCTCGCCGAGTACGGCCGCAAGGTCCTGGCCGTCGACTTCGACCCGCAGGGCGCGCTGTCCGCCGGCCTCGGGGTCCGGACGCACGACATCCACACCGTGTACGACCTGCTCATGGGCGCCGTGAAGGACCCGAACCAGGTCATCCAGCCGACGAACACCCCCGGCCTCGACGTCATCCCGGCGAACATCGACCTGTCCGCGGCCGAGGTGCACCTGGTCAACGAGGTCGCCCGCGAGCAGATCCTGGCGAGCGTGCTGCGCAAGGTCGCGAACGACTACGACGTGATCCTGGTCGACTGCCAGCCGTCGCTCGGCCTGCTCACCGTGAACGCCCTGACCGCGGCGCACGGCGTGCTCATCCCGCTCGAGTGCGAGTTCTTCGCGCTCCGCGGTGTCGCCCTGCTCATCGAGACGATCGACAAGGTGCGCGACCGCCTCAACCCGGCGCTCAAGCTCGACGGCATCCTGGCGACCATGTACGACTCGCGCACGCTGCACTCCCGCGAGGTCATGGAGCGGGTCGTCGACACCTTCGACGACCGCGTGCTCGACACCGTCATCGGCCGCACCGTGAAGTTCCCGGACGCCACGGTGTCCGCACGCCCGATCACGCAGACCGCGCCGGACCACCCTGCCGCCCACGCCTACCGGCAGCTCGCACGAGAGCTCGTCCAGCGTGGCGCCGTCGCCTGACGCGGGGTTCCGGGTCCGGCTCGCCAACTTCGACGGGCCGTTCGACCTCCTGCTGTCGCTCATCACTAAGCACGAGCTCGACATCACCGAGGTGTCGCTCGGTGCCGTGACGGGGGAGTTCATCCAGTACGTCCGGCAGGCCGAGTCCGCCGACGAGCTCGACGAGGCCAGCGAGTTCCTGGTCGTCGCGGCGACCCTGCTCGACCTGAAGATCGTCGGGCTGCTGCCCCAGGGTGAGCTCGTGGACGCCGAGGACGTCGCCCTGCTCGAGGCCCGCGACCTGCTGTTCGCCCGACTGCTGCAGTACCGGGCGTTCAAGCAGGCCGCCGACTGGTTCGGGGAGCGCTGGGGTGTCGAGTCGCGCCGGCACGTCCGCAGCGTCCGGCTCGAGGAGCGGTTCCGTGCGCGGACGCCGGAGCTCGTCTGGACCCTGTCGGTGCAGGACTTCGCAGCACTGGCCGCGCTGGCCTTCGCTCCGCGGGAGATCCCGACCGTCGGCCTCGACCACCTGCACGCCCCGCTCATCAGCATCCGCGAACAGGCCGCGATCGTCGTCTCGATCCTCCGCACCCGCGATGGTGAGGGCGTCTCGTTCCGTGAACTGGTCGCGGGCGTCGACCAGACGGGTATCGTGGTGGCTCGCTTCCTCGCGATCCTCGAGCTGTACCGGAACGCGTCGATCTCGTTCGAGCAGCTCGAGCCGCTCGGGGAGCTGACACTGCGGTGGACCGCCGAGGACTGGTCCGACGAGAGCCTCGCGAACCTGGGAGCCGACTATGACGGATGACGTGCACGACACGTCCAGCGCCGAACCCGGCGGCGCCGACGAGATGGCCGACGCCCGTGCGATCGAGCACGAGATCCACGAGCGCGCCGCATCGCAGGCCCACCCGACCATCCCCATCGACCGCCAGCTCGAGGCCATCCTGATGATCGCCGACCAGCCGCAGTCGCTCGTCGCCCTCGGCGCTGCCGTCGGGTCGCCTGTCCCCGCCGTCCGCCAGGCGATCGACCGCCTGGTCGCAGACTTCGACGGCGTCGACGGCACGATCCGCCGTGGGTTCGAACTGCGCGAGGTCGGTGGCGGCTGGCGCTTCTACGTCCGCGCCGACCTGGACCCCGTGGTCGAGCAGTTCGTCGAGGCCGAGCGTCCCTCGCGGCTGTCGCAGGCCGCGCTCGAGACCCTCGCGGTCGTCGCATACAAGCAGCCGATCACCCGCTCGCAGATCGCTGCGATCCGTGCCGTCAACGTCGACGGCGTCGTCCGAACCCTGGTGGCACGCGGCCTCATCGAGGAGTCGTTCACCGACGCCGAGACCGGCGCCATCAACTACGTCACGTCCGACCTGCTCCTGCAGCAGCTCGGCATCAACTCGCTCGACGAGCTGCCGCTCATCTCGCCCCTCCTGGACGACGGTGCGGACGGCTTCGAGCAGAACGAAGGGATCCCCGATGGCAGGGTTTGACGACCGGGGGCGCGGCGCGCCCCGAGACCGAGACGACCGCAACGGACGCTCAGGAGGCCCGGATCGCTCCGGCCGCCCGGCCGGCGGACGCGGCGGGGCCGGTTCCAGTGCCGGTGGCCGCTCCGGCGGGTACGGCCGCGACGACCGCGGGGGCGCACGCCCGCCGCGTGACGACGACCGCCGTGGCGGGTACCCGTCGCGTGATGACCGTGGCGGCGACCGCGGCGGGTACCGCGGGGCCTCGGCTCCGCGTGACGACCGTGGTGGCTACCGGGGTCGCGACGACCGTTCCGGTGGTGGAGACCGTGGTGGCTACCGCGGCAACTCCGCTCCGCGTGACGACCGTGGTGGCTACCGGGGCCGTGACGACCGTGGGGCTTCCGCGCCGCGCGACGACCGCGGTGGCGACCGTGGTGGCTACCGCGGCAACTCGGCTCCGCGTGACGACCGTGGTGGGTACCGCGGTCGCGACGACCGATCCGGTGGTGGCGACCGTGGTGGCTACCGCGGGACCTCCGCTCCGCGTGACGACCGCGGTGGGTACCGCGGCCGTGACGACCGTGGGGCTTCGGCTCCGCGTGACGACCGTGGTGGCTACAGGGGCTCGACTCCGCGTGACGACCGTGGTGGCTACCGGGGCTCGGCTCCGCGTGACGACCGTGGTGGGTACCGGGGTCGCGACGACCGCGGGAGCTCCGCACCGCGCGACGACCGTGGTGGGTACCGCGGCCGTGACGACCGTGGTGCTTCGGCTCCGCGCGACGACCGTGGCGGCTACCGGGGTCGCGACGACCGATCCGGTGGCGGTGACCGTGGTGGCTACCGCGGGACCTCCGCTCCGCGCGATGACCGTGGTGGGTACCGCGGCCGTGACGACCGCAGCTCCGCCCCGCGGGATGACCGTGGTGGGTACCGCGGCCGGGATGACCGCAGCTCCGCCCCGCGGGATGACCGTGGTGGGTACCGCGGCCGTGACGACCGCGGTGCTTCGGCCCCGCGCGATGACCGTGGTGGGTACCGCGGCCGCGACGACCGTGGCAGCTCCGCGCCGCGTGATGACCGCCGCACCCCGGACGGCCAGCAGAGCCGCGTCTGGCACAACGGCCGCCGCTACGTCGGCGGCACCACGAGTGTCCGCAACAGCGACCGCACCACCCCGAAGCCGAGCGGGCAGCGCGACGACCGGGGCAACCCGGCCGAGGGCACGCCCGAACGGCCGATCATCGAGGACTGGGACGCGGCGGACGGAACGGCTCCTGCCGGGGCCGGGCCGGGCCTCCAGGCAGAGGGTGAGCGCCTGCAGAAGGTGATCGCCGCTGCCGGCGTGGCATCCCGCCGGGTCGCGGAGAACCTGATCGTCGAGGGCCGCGTGACGGTCAACGGCGAGGTCGTGGACGCCCTCGGGCGTCGCGTCGACCCCGAGAAGGACGCGATCAGCGTCGACGGCGTGCCCGTGCAGATCGACTCCTCGCGGCGCTACATCGTGCTGAACAAGCCGACCGGCGTCGTCTCGAGCCTGCAGGACGAGCGCGGTCGCCGCGACCTGACCGAGTTCGTGGACCGCTACGAGGAGCGCCTGTTCAACGTCGGCCGACTCGACACCGAGACGTCCGGGTTGCTCGTCCTGACGAACGACGGCGACCTGGCACACGTGCTGGCGCACCCGTCGTTCGGCGTGCAGAAGACGTACATCGCGAAGGTCCACGGCAACGTGAACCCCGCCGTGGTGCAGCGCCTGACCGAGGGCGTCGAGCTCGAGGACGGTCCGATCAAGGCCGACAAGGTGCGGTTGCTCGAGTCCTCGCGGGGTGAGTCGCTCGTCGAGATCACGCTGCACTCCGGCCGCAACCGCATCGTCCGTCGCATGCTCGAGGCCGTCGACCACCCGGTCCTCGAACTCGTCCGCCGGTCGTTCGGACCGCTGCACCTTGGCAGCCTGCCGCCGGGCAAGATGCGCGAGCTCGGCACGGTCGAGGTGGGCAAGCTGCTCAGCACCGTCCGTGACGCGAAGCCGTCCGCTCGTGACGACCGCGACGTCGCCCTCGACCAGGACGACGACGAGTACGAGGACGAGTCGGCGGACTGACCGAACCCGACGCTCGGGCATCGACCGATGCCCGAGCCTCGATCGGTAGGCTTGCCCGGTGACCGACGTGACCCCGACCGACATCGACCGCCGTCTGCGCGGCCCGGTCCGGGTCGTCGGTGCCGGGTTGCTCGGCGCCTCGATCGGTCTCGCCCTGCGCGAGAAGGGTGTGGACGTCGTCCTCGACGACGTCTCGCCCGCCGCGCTGGCGCTCGCCGTGGACTACGGCGCCGGGCGTCGACCGGCTGCCGGCGACCATCCGGAGCTCGTCGTCGTCGCGGTACCGCCGGACGTCGTCGCGACCGTGGTGGAGCGCGAGCTCGCCGCCCACCCCGACGCCGTGGTGACCGACGTCGCCAGCGTGAAGTCCGGGCCGCTCGCCGCCCTGGTGGCGGCCGGGGCCGACGTCTCCCGCTACATCGGGTCGCACCCGATGGCCGGACGCGAGCGCAGTGGTCCGACCGCCGCCCGCGCCGACCTGTTCGTCGGTCGCCCGTGGGTGATCGCGGGGCACGACGGCATCACGTACCAGCGTGCCGCGGTGGTCGAGGACCTCGCGCTCGACGTCGGCGCCACCGTCGTGCCGATGGACCCGGAGTCGCACGACCTCGCCGTCGCGTACGTCTCGCACGCGCCGCAGCTCGTGTCGACGCTGATGGCCTCGCGCCTGCGGGACGCCCCCGACGGGTCGCTCGGCCTGGCCGGTGGCGGCGTGCGCGACGTCACCCGGATCGCCGCGAGCGACCCGGGGCTCTGGGTGCAGATCATCGGGGCGAACGCCGGGCACATCCGGCCGGTGCTCACCGACCTGCGCGACGACCTGTCCCGTGTGATCGACGCGCTCGGCGACCCGGACGGTGCCGGATCGCCGCGCACCATCGCCGAGACCATCGCCGACGGCAACCGCGGGGTCGAACGGCTCCCCGGCAAGCACGGCACCACCAAGCGCTTCGCCCAGGTGGTCGTCCTGGTCGACGACACCCCCGGGCAGATCGCCGCACTCCTGACGTTCATCGGGGAGATCGGCATCAACCTCGAGGACATGCGCCTCGAGCACTCACCGGGCGCACAGATCGGCATCGTCGAGGTGTCGGTGCTGCCCGAGCAGGAACAGCGACTCGTCGAGGAACTCGAGGGGCGCGGATGGAGGATCGCAGCAGCATGGGCCTGAACGACGACACGAACGACTCCGGCGTGATCAGTGGACGCGCTCCGGCCGGTGGGACCGACGGGCCCGACTCCGGCTTGCCGACGCCGACCCCGACTCCTGGCGACGGGGCACGCGGCGGTGCTGAGGGTGGCCCCCTCGGTGGTCCGGCCGGCGGCCTCGGCGAACCCGGCGGGGAGCCCGGTTCGACCAGCGCCCCGATGCCGTCCGGCCTGGCCGACGGCGCCTACGTGGCGAAGATCGTCATCGCGGTCGACGGCCCCGCCGGCAGCGGCAAGTCGAGCGTCTCCCGTGCGGCGGCCCGCGCCCTGGGCTACGGCTACCAGGACACCGGCGCCGCCTACCGTGCACTCGCGTGGCACGCCCTGCAGCAGCGGGTCGACCTCGACGACGCCGCGGCGATCCTGGCGAGCTGGGACACCTTCGACTACGCCATCGGCACCGACCCCGACGACTACTACGTCAAGGTGGGGGAGACCGACGTGACCGAGGCCATCCGCACCCCCGACGTCACCGGCGCGGTCGCCCACATCGCGAAGCTCCCGGACGTCCGGAAGCGCCTGGTCCAGCTGTTCCGGAACGTGATGCGGAAGACCGACGCCCCGGGCATCATCACCGAGGGCCGGGACATCACCACGGTCGTCGCACCCGATGCCGAGGTCCGGATCCTGCTGACGGCCGACGAGTCCGTTAGAATGGCCCGACGCTCGGCAGAGGTCACGACCCAGTCGGCCGCCGAGACCTCCGCAGCACTCGCTCGTCGCGACGCGGCGGACGCGAAGGTCGTCGACTTCATGAACGCCGCCGACGGCGTCACGACGCTCGACTCCACCGACCTCGACTTCGACCAGACCGTGCAGGCGGTCGTCGACCTGGCCCGCGCGGCCACGCACTGACGCAGACCGGACCGCCTCGGCGGGCCGATCACGCACTGACGCAGACCGGACCGCTTCGGCGGGACGGTCCACCACGGCCGGACCCCCGGCCCCGGCCGGCAACGGCCACCGACACCGCGGCCCCGGCCGCTCGCGAGGAACCCAAGATGGCTCAGCTGGACAACCCGGACAACGACGACTTCCCCCAGTACGACGACGCCCTCGGCGAGCGGCTCGCCGGACTCGACGAGGCCGAGGCCGAGCAGCGCGCGACCGCGCTCCGCGCCGGGCTCGAGGAGTACGACCTCGAAGACGAAGACCTCGCCCTGCTCGAGGCCGGTCAGGTCGGCGAGGACGGCGTCCACTACCTGCCCGCCTACCCGGTGCTCGCGATCGTCGGCCGCCCGAACGTCGGCAAGTCCGCGCTCGTGAACCGCATCCTCGGTCGTCGTGAGGCCGTCGTGCAGGACGTCCCCGGCGTCACCCGCGACCGTGTCAGCTACAAGGCCGACTGGAACGACAAGCGCTTCACGCTCGTCGACACCGGCGGCTGGGAGCCCGGCGCCGAGGGCATCAACGCCTCGGTCGCCGCGCAGGCCGAGGTCGCGATCGACCTCGCCGACGCCGTGCTGTTCGTCGTGGACGTCACGGTCGGGATCACCGCCACCGACGAGCACGTCGTCAAGATGCTCCGCGGCACCGACCGCCCCGTCATCGTCGTCGCGAACAAGGCCGACGACGAGCGCCGTGAACTCGACGCCTACGAACTCTGGAACCTGGGGCTCGGCGAGCCGCACCCGGTGTCGGCCCTGCACGGCCGCGGCGTCGCGGACCTGCTCGACCTGATCATCAAGACGCTGCCCGACACCTCGGCCGTCGCCAAGCAGGAGGTCGGCGGCCCCCGCCGCGTGGCCATCCTCGGCCGCCCGAACGTCGGCAAGAGCTCGCTGCTCAACAAGGCCGCCGGTGAAGAGCGGGTCGTCGTGAACGACATCGCCGGAACCACCCGCGACCCGGTGGACGAGCAGATCGAGCTCGGCGGCAAGGTGTGGCGCTTCGTCGACACCGCCGGCATCCGCAAGCGCGTGCACATGCAGCAGGGCGCCGACTTCTACGCCTCGCTCCGCACCACCGCCGCGCTCGAGAAGGCCGAGGTCGCGGTGGTCGTCCTCGACGTCACCGAGCCGGTCTCCGTGCAGGACCTCCGCATCATCGACCTCGTCCTCGAGTCCGGCCGTGCCCTCGTGCTGGCCTACAACAAGTGGGACCTGCTCGACGACGAGCGCCGCCGTTACCTGGAGCGTGAGATCGAGCAGGACCTGGCGCACGTCGCCTGGGCTCCGCGCGTGAACATCTCGGCCCGTACCGGCCGCCACCTCGAGAAGCTCGTGCCGGCACTCGAGACCGCCCTCGAGTCGTGGGACACCCGCATCCCGACCGGCAAGGTCAACGCCTTCATCGCCGAGCTCGTGCAGGAACACCCCCACCCCGTGCGAGGCGGCAAGCAGCCCCGCATCCTGTTCGGGACCCAGGCGTCGAGCCAGCCGCCGACCTTCGTGCTCTTCACGTCGGCGTTCCTCGACCCGCAGTACCGACGCTTCATCACGCGTCGCCTCCGCGAGGTCTGGGGCTTCTCCGGCACGCCGATCAACGTCAACATGCGGGTGCGCGAGCGCCGGAAGCGCTGAGCCGTCCCACCCGTCACGCAGAACGCGCCTCGATCCGTCGGGGCGCGTTCTGCGTCCGGGCTCCGGTGGGCTGGCTACCCGTGTTCGGCCTGGAGGCCCGCAGCCGGTCCGGCACACCGGTGCGGCATCATGGAGGCGTGCGTACCGGGCCGTGGGCAGCGGACCGACGTCGGCTCGCCCTGGTGGGCGTCCTCGTCGGTGTGGTCGTCGTGGGTTCGGTGTCCCTCTGGACGATCTCGCACACGTCCGACGACGGCGACACGGTCACCCGTGCCGACCCCGTGCCCTCCGAGCCAGCGCAGTCGCCCGACGTCCGACTGCCGCCGTCCAACGGCCTCGAGGAACCGATCGAGCCCGAACCCGTCCGTCCGGTCGACGGCTCGCCCATCGACCCGTGGTGGCGCCGCGTCCCGCCGGTGTCCGGTGACATCGTCGGCATCGGGGCTGCGGCCTCCGGGCACGTCCGGATCGCCGCGAACACGAGTGACGAGACCCTCGCGGTGGAGATCGACCACCTGGAGACCGGCGGGGACGGCCCCGTCGACGTCGTGCTGTCCGCGGGGACGGTGCGCGGTGGTTCGAAGCCGGTGTGGACGCCGGCCGGGGAGTCCTACGACCTGTTCCAGGCCGCCGGGGTCGAACAGGGACTGACCGTCGTGCTCAGCGATCCGTGGTCACTGCCCGACGAGGTCCGTTCCCTGGTCCTGCTCGACGCCGACACCGGCACCGTGCTGGGCGGCGCGGCACTCGTCCCGTCGGACTGAGCGGGGCGCGCTGGGGCCGTGCTGAACCGACGCCGAACGACACTGTCGTGGTCGTCCGACGTCGACAGTGTCGTTCCGCATCGGTGCCCGTGGCTGTGCCGCGTCCGCTGCCGCCGCCGGGATGGGGCACGATGTACTGGTGACGCAGCAGAACGACGGACTCGGTGTGCTCGCCGACCGCGTGTGGTGCCGTCTGCGGCTCGACCGGTTGGCCGGAGGCCGGCAGTCCGGGTACGTGATCCGCGAGGACATGCTCGGACACCCCGACACCGTCCGCTCGTTCCGGTGGATCCGGTGGCTGCTCGTCGCCGAGACCGTCGTGGGACTCACCGCCATCGTGGTCGCCGTGCTGCTGACCCGCGCGGGGGAGTCCCTGTCGTGGGCGGTGTGGTTCCGGTCCACCGTGGTGCTGCTCATCACCCTGACGCTCTACGTGTTCGCCTGGCGGGCGCAGCTCGGGTACTACTGGGCGTACCAGCGGTTGCGGTTGTTCAGCCGGATCTTCCCGATCGTGACCCTCATCGTCGCGGCGATCCCCGGGCTCTACCCGTTCTGGATGGTCATCGAGCAGATCCTGTTCTCGGTGCTCATGGTCGGCATCGGCGACGTGCTGACGAGCGACCACATGCGGGCGACGTTCCCGAAGCCCGCGCGGCGCTGAGGCTCCGGCGGGCGGGTACCGACGCCGAGCGACGATGTCGGTGTCGTACGACGTCGGTGGTGCCGCTTCTTGCGGGCGCGGGTTGTTGCGCACGCTCGGGAGCGACGATGTCGGTGTCGTACGACGTCGGTGGTGTCGTTCGGCGTCGACGCTCGCGCGGGCGGACCGGCACCACGACAGCACACGCGTCGATCGACACGTGGACTGTCGCAAAACAGGTGCAGGGGCGGCGCGACCGGGCTACGCGACCGTGGCCAGGGCGAACGGCAGCACGGCGGAGGCCCCGGCGCGCCGGAGCTCCCGGCCGGCCACGGTCATCGTCCACCGGCTGTCGACCAGGTCGTCGACGAGCAGCACCGGGCCCTCGTGCGCCTGCAGGGCGGTGGCGAGCGACGGATCGACCACGAAGGTGTCCCACACGCCGGACAGTCGGTAGGCGCTGTTCGTCGCACCGTCGCCGCGGGGGGTCCCGCCGGCGCGGCCGAGCGTGCCGAGGAACTGCAGCCGACCGATCGTGGACAGCGCCTGGGCGAGGGACCCGACGAGCTCGGGCCGCGACCGTGACGACATCGCCACGACGCCGGTCGGCCGGGTCTCCCACGGCCAGTCCTTGAGCGCCCGGACACAGCCGTCGACGAGCTCGCGCGAGATCGGGGCATCGGGGGTGGACGTCGAGAAGAGTGCGCGCAGGGGACCGCCCCAGCCGAGGTCGGTCAGACGGGCCACCGCACGGCCGGGCTGCACGAGCTCGTCCGCGCCGATCTTGCCCCGCACCGAGACCCCGAGCGACGACATCCCCGAGGGCCACTGGGCACGCGGGGCGATCTCGACGCCGACCTTGTCGAGCGCGGCCGCCGCCCCGGACGAGTCGGTGTCGGACACGGCGGTCGGGAACCACGCCCCGGCGCAGTTGTCGCACCGGCCGCAGGGCTCGGCCGAGGGGTCGTCGAGGTCCTGCTGCAGCAGCTGCATGCGGCAGGCCGAGGTGGACTCGTAGTCGAGCATCGACGCGGCCTCGGCAGCACGGGCCGCTGCGACCCGCTCGTACCGGGGCGCGTCGTACTCCCACGGCTGCCCGGTCGACACCCAGCCCCCGGTGACACGTCGGACGGCGCCGTCGACGTCGAGCACCTTGAGCAGGAGTTCGAGGGTGGAGCGCTTGATGTCGACCAGGCCCTCGAGCGCCACGGTCGACATCGCGGTGTCGGTGGACAGGGCGCCGAGCACGGCGGCGGCGCGGGCCTCGGTCGGCATCGAGGCGCTGGCGAAGTACTGCCAGATCTCGCGGTCCTCGCGCCCGGGCAGGAGCAGGACGTCGGCGTTGTCGGTCGCGCGACCCGCACGACCGATCTGCTGGTAGTAGGCGACGGGCGACGAGGGAGCCCCGACGTGCACGACGAACCCGAGGTCGGGCTTGTCGAACCCCATGCCGAGCGCGCTCGTGGCGACCAGGGCCTTCAGCTCGTTGCCCTTGAGCTGCTGCTCGAGCTGTTCGCGCTCGTCGGTGTCGGTGCGCCCCGTGTAGGCACGGACGGCGTACCCGTTGTCGCGCAGCAGCCGTGCGATGTCCTCGGCCGCCGAGACGGTCAGCGTGTAGATGATGCCGCTGCCGGGCAGGTCGCCGAGGTGCGCGAGGAGCCAGCCGAGCCGCTGCCGGGCATCGGGCAGCGTCAGCACGCCGAGGCGCAGGGACTTGCGAGCCAGGGACCCGCGGATGGTGAACACCGGGTCGGCCGGACCGGCGGTGAGCTGTTCGGCGACGTCCTCGACCACGCGCTCGTTGGCCGTCGCGGTGGTCGCGAGGACGGGGACGCCGTGGGGGAGCGACCGGATGAGCTCGGCCAGTCGACGGTAGTCCGGCCGGAAGTCGTGGCCCCAGTCCGAGATGCAGTGCGCTTCGTCGACCACGAGCATGCCCATCCGGGCGATCAGGGTCGGCATCTGCTCGTCGCGGAACTTCGGGTTGTTCAGCCGCTCGGGTGAGACCAGGAGCACGTCGACCTCGTCACGGGCGAGGGCGGCCTGGGTCTCGCCCCACTCGTGGGCGTTCGCGGAGTTGATCGACACCGCGCGGACACCGGCCCGCGCGGCGGCGGCGACCTGGTCGCGCATCAGGGCGAGCAGCGGCGACACCAGGACGGTCGGGCCGCCTCCGCGTCGGCGCAGCAGCAGCGTCGCGAGGAAGTACACCGCGGACTTGCCCCACCCGGTGCGCTGCACGACCAGGGCGCGCTGCCGGTGCTCGACCAGCGCCGAGATCGCCTCGAGCTGGCCGGGGTGGAACACCGCGTCGGGGCGCCCGGTGAGCGCAGCGAGCGCCTGCTGCGCCTCGGCGGCGATGTCCGCAGAGGGGGACACGGAAGACGACGCGGTGGACCCGACACCAAGACCAGACATGCCCCCATGCTGTCAGCACCGACCGACGAAACCCGACCCGAGCCTCCTATCTGTGGACAACGCGACGGGGCGCGCTTACTGGTACGTGACCAACGACGGCGTCGGCTGCACGTCCTGCATGGTCTGCGCGGGCGTCAGCATGGGCGTGTCCTCGTCATAGAAGTTCTTCCAGCCCCAGTGCAGCCACTCCGGCGCGCCCTGGTGCAGTGCCTTCCACGTCGCCTGCTTGTCCGGCTGTGACCCCTGCCCGTCGACGTGCACGAGCATGTCGAGCTCCGGGTGGGTCTGCAGTGCGGAGCGGTCCTGGATCATCGACAGCCGGAACTGGTGCAGCACCAGGGCCTTCGGCGGCAGCCCCTCCTTCTTCACGAGGGCAGCGAGCCACGAGGACACCTCGTTCACCTCGGACGCCGACACGCTGCCGATCTGCTGCAGGGGCACCTGGTCCTTCGTCAGCCGCCACTCCGGGTCGAGCGCCAGCCACACACCCGGCTTCTTCAGCAGCGACTCGTACTTCTTGGCCTGCGACAGGAAGTCCGACCGCCCGGGCTGCAGGTCGATGATGACCGGCATGTCCGCCTCGTGCGCGGCATCGACGTAGGGCTCGAGCGTCGACACCGGCAGTTCCGTCGAGTAGTCGCCGTCGGCGCCGGCGTCCCCGGCGGCGACGGTCGCGATGACCTCCATCGCGGGCGTCACGAGCTCGTCGGACTCCGCCCGGTACGGCTTCGCGACCTGCTCGGCACGGTGCACGGTCTCCTTCGGCCCCTGCTCGCCGAGCACGCCCAGCGCCGGCGCTCCGGGAGCCCCGTACAGCGCGACGTACCGGTGCCCGTCGAACGGCCGCTGGCCGCCGTTCCGCAGCTGGAACCCGCCCTCGGCAGCCCGCACCGTCCACTCCGGGTCCGGCAGGGCGTCGAACGCCGCGCCGACCAGGACGGTCGGGTGCTTCGCCCGCTCGTGCAGCGCCGTCACCACGTCGGGTGCGGCAGCCGGGTCGGTCACGCCCTCCGGCATGGTCACGACGCGGGCACCGGCGGCCTTCGCGGTCGCCACGGCAGCAGCGTCCGCACTCGCGTCCGCCACCACCACGGTCGCCTGCCGGGAGGCCCGGGTCGACTCCGGCGCGTCATCGCCGTCCGGCGCCTGCCGCTGTTCGACGTCCGTGTCGACCGACACGTCGCCCTCGGCCTGGTACCAGTCGGCACCGAGCCGGTCGAGCTCGCGGGCGACGGCAGTGCTCGTGTCCTTGGTCGTCAGCAGCACCGGGACGTGGGCGCTCGCCGCTGCCTTCGCCGCACCACGGATCCCGTCGGTGTCGCCGGCCCGGGCGACGACCGCTCCGGGAGCGCTCGCGAACAGGGCCTTGCTGACGCGGACGGACCGGGCGGCGGCGTCCCCAGCGTCGGCCACCGTGACGGTGTCGGCCGAGGCCTTCGCCAGGGTCGGGCGGCTCGTGTCCGGTCCGCTCGACGTGCACCCGGCGGCTCCGAGCAGCAGCCCGGAGACCGCGATCGCGAACAGGAAACGAGGGGTGGAACGAGAACGCATCGAGCCACCCTACGAGCCAGGCGGAGAGGTCCCTGGGAATCCGACGGGTGTCGTCTCGTAGAAGGGAGGCATGCCCCACCACCCCGACGACCGCCCGCTCATCGGACCGGTCCGGTCGCCCGAGGTGCACTGCATGACGCTCAACGTGCGTCGCCGCGTGCCGCGACAGCCGACGCACCCGGACGCCTGGGAGCGACGCCGCGACGCCGTGCTCGCGCTCGTCACGTCCGAAGCGCCCACCGTCCTCGCCGTCCAGGAGGCCCTGCCCACGCAGGCAGATGACCTGACGTCCGGCCTCGGGTCGGGTTGGGAGCCCGTCCTGGCCGGGCGAGGAGCGCGTGGCGGTGGCGAACAGGTCGGCCTGTTCCTCGACCGCTCCCGCCTCGACGTCGTCGAGCGCCGCACCTGGGCACTCTCCCGCACACCCCACCGCCCCGGCTCGCGGTCGTGGGCCACGTCCTTCCCCCGGCACGCCGTCGGAGCCGTCGTCGACGACCGCGCGACCGGCGTCCGGTTCCTGGCGATCGCCACCCACCTCGACGTCGCCTCGCCGTGGGCCCGACTGCGGTCCGCCGAACTGCTCGGCCGGATCGTCCGGCAGCGCGGCCTGCCCGCCGTGGTCATGGCCGACTGGAACAGCCCCGCCGGTTCCGCACCATGGCGAGCCCTGGCGGAGGCGGGGGTCGAGGACAGCTGGGGGCGGGCCTCCAGGCAGGTGGGTGAGCCCTACGGGACGTACCCGCACTACGGGAGTCCTCGCGTCGGTGGCCGGCGGATCGACGGCGTGCTCGTGACCGCTGAGGCGGAGGTGGACCGCGTCGCGGTCGACGTGCGGCGGCCGGGCGGCGTGTGGCCGTCCGACCACGCCGCCGTGCACGCCGTCGTGCGGTGGGCGTCGTGATCGCCACGCTCGGACCGACGTTCCTGCGGCCGCGGTTCCTGGTGGCCGACGTGGTGCGGGCGCTGACGCTCGTAAGCGTCGTCGTGGCGAGCGTCGGCTGGGACGGAACGGCGTTCCCGGTCATGGCGCTGGCGCTGCTCGGCGTCGTGGGGCCGCGGATGCTCGGGCTGCGGCCGGCCTTCGACGTGGCGGTGTGCGTGCTCGTGCTCCTCGCCGGGTGGTCGAGCGTGCTCGAGTGGTACACGACCGTCTTCCTGTGGGACAAGTTCATGCACGTCGTGCTGACGGGGCTGCTCGCGGCGGTGCTCTACGTCATCGGTGCCGACCTGCGGGCGTTACCGGCCCCGCACGCCGAGCGCCGGGTGGTCGTCGCGGTGCTCGCGCTGTGTGCGGGACTCGCGGTCGGGGCGGTATGGGAGATGGGGGAGTGGCTCGGGCACAACTTCGTCGACTCCAAGATCTTCGTCGGGTACGACGACACGATCGGGGACCTGGCGGCGGACGGGTCCGGCGGGTTGCTCGTCGGGCTCGGGTTGCCGTGGTTGGCGGCGCGGCGCGAGGTGGTGCGGCCGGGCTGAGCGTGTCGTTCGGGTCGCGCTGCTCCGACTCGCCGTGGCACGGAGGGGGTCTGACGTCCGCTATGCTGGACCGGTCGCTCGCGCTCCGGTCGGACGCGGGCGAGGATCCTCCGGGATCCTGAGTTCTCCGGAACTCGCGGGCTGTGGCGCAGCTTGGTAGCGCACTTGACTGGGGGTCAAGGGGTCGCAGGTTCAAATCCTGTCAGCCCGACCGAAACGTGTTTGACACGACGACAGAAGCCCACCGAGGATCTCGGTGGGCTTCTGTCGTTCCGGCGGGTGTCGTTGGGTCGTCCGCATAGGGCTCCGTCATTGCGACGATGAGCGGACCACCTATCTGCGACACAAGTCTTCTCGCGGATCGTCCGGTTCGAATCCGAGTCCGAGTTGGACACCGTGGTCCGTGGGAGGACCGGCTTGCGGGACATGCTTCGGATGCCGCTACGGTCGAATCATGGCGAGCATCACCTACCCAACGCCGCTCCAACCAGGCGGGCGGATCGAGGTTCCTGCACCGTCGATGGGGGTTCCCGTGCATCTCCTCGAGCGATTGCAGACTTCGGTCGAAGCGCTCACGGCACTCGGGTTCGAGACTCATGTGCGCCCGCACACGTCCACGGCTGGTCTCACGCCGGCGTCTGCCGCTGCCCGCGCCGAGGATCTGCACGCTGCGTTCGCGGCGGCCGACGCGGTACTTCCACCGTGGGGCGGGGAGCTTGCTATCGAATTGGTCGAGAAGATCAACTGGGACGCCCTTGTTGAAGCTCGCCCCTGGTTCGTGGGGTGGTCGGACATCTCGACGTTGCTGTTGCCGCTGACAACGCGGACCGGGCTCGCGACAATTCACGGCGCCAACCTCATGGACGAGCCGTACGAGCTGCCTACCGAGTTCGAGCGATGGACCGACGTCGTGGCGCTTCCGCCAGGGAGCACCTTCGAGCAGTACAGCGCACCTCGCCGGCGCAGCCGCCCGTGGGGAGCGTGGGCTGATGAGCCGTTGGATCGCGAACACGCGTACGAAGCACCCACGAGGTGGCGGTCCCTCGACGGAACGAATGACGTAACGATGCGCGGCCGCCTGATCGGTGGCTGCCTTGAAACCGTTTCGCTGCTCGCCGGAACGCCCTACGGCGACGTACCTGGATTCGCGCGGAAGTACGCCCCGGAGGGCACGATCGTCTACCTCGAAGCGGCCGAGTCCAACGCGATCGCCGTCCTTCGAATGCTCACCTCGCTGCGCCTCGCGGGCTGGTTCGACGACGCGAACGGTGTTCTGATCGGACGCACCGACGGCGCGGCCGTGCCCGAACTGACCCAGGACGAAGCAGTGCGTCGGGTGCTGGGCGACCTCGACGTGCCGGTACTCCTCGATTTCGACACCGGGCACCAGCCGCCGCAGATGCCACTCGTGAACGGCGCCCTGGCGGAAGTTCGACTCGACGGGGCGGACGGCTCGATCATGCAGCACCTGGTCCCGTAGCTCGACCGGTCAGGGATCGCTTGTCGCGGGAGCACGATGCTCTGTGTCCGCTTTATGTCGTCACTGGCTTGCAGGGCGGGTGGGGGAGCGCGATGCTTGATTGGTGTGGAAGTCGCGAAGCAGCCGGCGCAGGAGCGAAACCCCGTCGCCCGCAGGGGTGTGGATCGTGCTGCATGACGAGTCACCACACAACACGGTGCTCGGTGTCTTCGCGACTGAGTCCGAAGCGTCGAAGTTCAGCGACGAGGTAGAAGCACGATTCCCGCAGGGAGTCATCTACTCGCGCTTCGCTGTTGGCTACCGATACGACCATGGGCCCGGCCACGTCGAGTTCACGCCCGAGGGTGACTAGCCCGAGAACTGGGAGGAGGCGGTGGCCCCCTCCCAGTTCCGTTTCACGGATTGGTGCCGCAGGAGAGCTTGGCTTCCTCGTACGCCGAAGCGGTTCCGGTGGTGCCGGTGGGGAACGTACCGGTGCTGCGAACGATCATCCGGAAGGTGGTCTTGCGGAGGTCATCACACTTGCGGATGGGTGAGGTCTGCTGGAGGCGCCCCTGACCGACGTTGACCGAGTTGAATGGGCCAGCTACCTTCTGGAGCCCCCACCACACAGTCTTGTAGATGTCTGTGGTCTGTGAGATCCGCACCATGATGACGGTGCACTGCGTTGCGGGATGTCCACCGACTGCCCCGTAGGGGAACTTGCCACCGGACGCTCGCTTGTACACGTTGCCCGTATCGATGGTGCAGCGCTGGCCTCCTGCTGCGATCGGTGATGTTGCCTGGGTGCTTACGGATCCCGATGTCGGCGGCGCAGAGAAGCTCGCAGTCTCGTTTCCGGCGGACGGAACCTCAGACCAGGTGAGGTCATCCGGACCAGGAGCGGGAACTGATGGGTCGTATGCGGGAGCGTCCGCCGGGGCTCCCTCGGACAGGGCTGAGCTGTACACGGATGCCGGGACAGTTGCAGCGGAGGCGGGTGCCACCGCGAACAGCGATGTCGCGACGAGTGCGCAGGCGGCTGCAGCAGCCGCCAGAGTGGTCTTCGCTTGGACAGGCATAGTTGGCCTTTCATGCAGCGCCGCGGCTACCCCTCGCAACCGACCCCAAGACGCGCTCCTTGTCTAACAGCAGGGAAGTTCGGGATACAGCCCCCTCAGGGTTACGAAGTGGCATCAGCTGAGTGCCGTGTCTGGTTGGACTACCCCAACTGGACGTCAGCCATGACGTCGAAGGAGCGTCCGACTTGGGCCCGACTCGCGAAGTCCTCGACCTGGATGTGCCGCAGGGTGGGAGGTACGCCACCGCTGCGTACTCGACGGATCGCATGCGCCGGTAGCCAATCCTGAGACGCGGTAACACACAGAGCTTCTGTTCGTAACCGGAAGCAAGCAGCAGATGGCACACGAGAGCGAGCGCCAGCTGCTGTTGGCTGCGAGGTAGTTGGTGGAGTCAGCCGAGCAGCCCTATGAGCACGCGGAGATGGGTGCGAGTCAGCCCGGCGGCGGCTTCGACGTCGCGTGATGCGATTGCTTCGTAGATGCGTTCGTGGACGCCCTGGTCGCCGTCATCGCCGTGGTGACCGCGGAGGCGGAGCATGTCGGACATGGCCCGGCGGCTGCGGGGCGCGAAGCTGTCGAAGAGCTCCAGCAGGACCGGACTCTGCGCCGCGACGATGATGCCGCGATGGAACGCCATGTCGGTCTCGACATGCGCTCCGATGTCGGCGCGGTACTGCTCCCGTTCGCGCAACGCTTCGCGCAGCGCCGTCAGCTCGGCCGCCGAGTGGCGTTCGGCGGCCAGTGCGGAGGCTTCAACTTCGATCGCGGTGCGCGCTTCGATGACCGCAACGACGTCGGCACGTTGAAGGACGGCATCCCAGCTTTCAGGGATATCGGTAGCAGTGACGAATACCCCGGATCCTTGGCGAGTGGTGAGGATGCCGCGGCCGGCGAGGATGCGGATCGCCTCCCGTGTGGTGGATCGGCCGACGCCGAGCTGCGGGGCGAGGGTCGTCTCGCCCGGCAGCTTCCCGCCGATCTCCCATTCCCCGTCCCGGATACGGGCACGGAGCAGCTCGGCGGCCTGCTCGGCAAGGGATTCGCGGCGCACCATTGTCATGCGGCCATCCTCCCATCAACACCAAGTTCTCTACTTGTCTGTGGAGTTGTGCTAGGTTCGACCTGTGTCCACCTCCTGGTTCCTTCTCCTTCGCTGCCACGGCGGGGCGTAGCCAGACCGGCTCCCCGACGTGGAGCCGCAACGCGCGCCGGTCGATCACATCCGAACGACCCGGACAGGAACCGAACCGTGGCCAGCAGCACCTTCCCGACCATTTCCACCCCCGTAGGTCCGATCCCGGCCGACACGCCGGCGTGGAACCGGCAGCGGCATTCGCAGATGCCCTCGCACCGATACCGGGACGTGTACTCCCGTGTCGATGTGCCACTTGTTGAACGTGACTGGCCGCGGAACCGGCTGACAGCGACACCGCTGTGGGTGCCAGTGGACCTTCGCGACGGCAACCAGGCCTTGGCTGAGCCGATGGACCCGGCCCGCAAACGGCGCTTCTTCGAGCTCATGGTCGCGATGGGCTACAAGGAGATCGAGGTGGGCTACCCCTCAGCCTCGCAGACGGACTACGACTTCGTCCGCCTCATCGCCGAGACGGACGTTGCGCCTGATGACGTCACCATCGTGGTGTTCACGCCGGCACGTCGGGAGCTCATCGAGCGCACTGTGGAGTCCATCCGTGGGATCCGGAACCCCGTCGTGATCCACATGTACACCGCCACCGCTCCCACTTGGCGCGACCTCGTCCTCGGCCAGGACCGCGACGGGTTGAAGGAGCTGATCCTCGCCGGCGGCCGAGACGTGCTGCAGTTCGCCGGGCAGCTGCCGAACGTCAGGTTCGAGTTCTCGCCCGAGGTGTTCAACCTCACCGAACCCGACTTCGCCCTCGAGATCTGCGACGCCATGACAGGACTGTGGGATGCAACACCGGACCGCCCCGTCATCCTCAACCTGCCCGCCACCGTCGAGATCGCCACGCCGAACGTGTACGCCGACCAGATCGAGTACATGCACAAGAACCTCGCCCGTCGAGACGCGGTGATCCTCTCCGTGCACCCGCACAACGACCGTGGCACCGGTGTCGCCTGCGCCGAGCTCGCCGTCCTCGCCGGCGCGCAACGCGTCGAAGGCTGCATCTTCGGCAACGGCGAACGCACCGGGAACGTCGACCTCGCCACCCTCGCCCTGAACCTCCACGCGCAGGGCATCGACCCGATGATCGACTTCTCTGACATCGACGAGATCCGCCGCACCGTCGAGGACAGCAACCGCATCGAGATCCATCCCCGTCACCCCTACGTCGGAGATCTCGTTCACACTGCGTTCTCCGGCACCCACCAGGACGCGATCAAGAAAGGCTTCGCCGAACACCGCACCCGCGCCTCGGCAGAAGACCGACCCGAGTCAGAGATCGCGTGGCGGGTGCCGTACCTGCCCATCGACCCCGCCGACATCGGACGCAACTACGACGCGGTCATCCGAGTCAACTCACAATCGGGCAAGGGCGGCATCGCCTACCTGCTGGAGACCGAGTACGGCATCGAACTCCCGCGCCGCCTCCAAATCGATTTCACCCGACACGTCCAACAGCACACAGACGAGACCGGCAGCGAAGTCACCGCCGAACAGCTCTGGAACATCTTCCACACCACCTACCTCGCCACCCCGGTCGAGGCGTCGATCGAACTCGTCGCCTTCGGCACGAACGGCCAGAACACCACCATCACCCTCCGCGCTTGCGGCATCGAGAACACCACCAGCCACGACGGCATCGGCCCCGTCGAAGCACTCACCGCGGCACTCGCACTCAACGGGGTCCCTGTCGAGATCCTGAGCCTCCACCAGACCAGCACCAGCGCCGGCAACAACAGCGAGGCCATCACCCTCGTCGAATACCGCCACGGGCCGCGTACGGCGTGGGTCGCAGGTAAGGACCGGTCAGTCCTCACCGCCTCGTTGACCGCCATCATGAACTCAACAGCAGGTGAAACCGGGGCACTCGCGCGGTGAACAGCCATCACGCTCCTTCGGCCTAGCCGTACTCACCAGGACGGGTTTTTGGTGCAGTCCTCGATTCGATCCAAGCGGAACTCGCCATCGGTCAGGTCCGGGTGAGGTCGTGTTCGTGGGCGTAGATCGCTGCCGCGATGCGGTTGCGGAGGCCGAGCTTGGTGAGGACTCCGGCGACGTGGGTCTTGACAGTGACTTCACCGATGCCGAGCCCTGCGGCGATCTCGGCGTTCGACTGGCCCTTCGCGACGAGGAGGAGCACCTCGTTCTCCCGCTGGGTGAGGTTCGGGAGTGCGCGCCCGTCCGGTGCCTGCAGCGGCCCGGTGGGGAGTTGCGGTGCGAAGCGGTCGAGAAGGAGCCGCGTGATGCGGGGCGCGGTCACGGCATGGCCGGCAGCGACGGCGCGGACGCCCGCGAGGAGCTCGGCGACCGGCGCGTCCTTCAACAGGAATCCGCTGGCACCGGCACGGAGCGCCCGGTAGGCGTACTCGTCGAGGTCGAAGGTGGTGAGGATCAGGATCTTCGCGTCGGGGTCATCGACGAGGAGTCGTCCGGTGGCTTCGAGGCCGTCCATGCCGGGCATCCTGATGTCGAGGAGGATCACGTCCGGGCGAAGTGCGTTCGCCCGACGGATGGCGCTCCGCCCGTCCGGGGCCTCGCCGACGACCGTGATGTCCTCTGTGTCGTCGAGGATGAGCCGGAACCCCATCCGGATGAGGGCCTGGTCGTCGACCAGGAGCACGCGAATGGTCATGCTCGTGCTCTTCCCGGCTGGACGGCGAGGGGGATCGAAGCAGCGATCCGCCATCCGCGGGTGCCATCGGGTCCCGCATCGAGGATGCCGCCGAGCTGGGTGACGCGTTCTTCCATCCCGACCAGCCCGAAGCCTCCGGCTCGGGTCTCGAGCGTGCCTCCGGTGCCGTCGTCCTCGATGCTGAGGACGAGCTCGTCTCGCGAGGCCGTGATGGTCACGGTGAACGTGGTCGCACTCGCGTGCTTGAGGGTGTTCGTGATGGCCTCCTGGGTCACCCGGTAGACGGCGACCCCGATCGCTGCCGGAACTCGGTCGACGGCGCCGTGGGTCTGCAGTGTGGCGCGCAGCCCGGCTGCGGTGACGAGTTCGAGCAGCGCCGGTACCCCGTCGATGCTTGGCGTGGGTAGCAGTCCATCGTTCGCTCGGATCGTCCCGACCGCGTGACGGGTGTCGGCAAGGGCCGTGCGGGCGGTGCGTTCGATCAACTCGACGGCCTCGTCCACGCGCTCCGGTTGCCGAGTCGCCCTGCCGGTGCTGGCTGCCGCGAGGGTGACGATCACGGCGAGGCCGTGGGCGATGACGTCGTGCATGTCCCGAGCGATGCGGTTGCGCTCGTCGGCGACCGCGAGCAGCGTCTGCTGTTCACGTTCACGCTGTGCCCGAGCGCTCTGCTCCTGCAGAACCGCGACCACGCGGCGGTGGTTGCGGACCGAGGCACCGCACGCGGTCGCCGCGAGGACGAACACGGTGAGGACGGTCAGCATCTCGGTGACGTGGAGCCCGTGCGGCCACGTGACGGACGCGGCCACCGCACCCCCCTCGGCGATCCCGACCGCGACCGCGGTGTCCCGCACCGGGCGGTGGGCGGCGACCGTCGCCAGCGCCACCAGCACGCTAGCGTCCGCAGCGAGCTGCACCCCGATCGACCACTGCACGGCAGCGACGACGCTGATGCCGAGGAAGACAGCCATCGGCCATCGTCGACGCACACTCAGCGGCGCGATCATCGCCAGCGACAGCGTGACGTACGCCACGAGCAGCGGGTCACCGGCCCGGGCGTGGAAGACCAGCTGCGGTGTCACCGCGACGGCGAGAGCGCCGGCGATGACGGTGTCCGCGACGATCGGGTGCGCCCGCCACCACTGCCGCACCGTGCGGTCGTGACCGAGGACCATCACATTCCGCTGCCGTCGAAGAACGCGGCCAGGGCGGGTGCCGTGTCCGCGACGGTTGACAGGTTCGCCAGGAGCACGATCCCGAGGAACAACAGCATCCCGGGGAGCAGGATCCCACCGCCGGCGAGCACCCGGCGGAGACGCCGATCGGCCTTCGGGGTCCGGGCCCGCTGCACCCAGATCGCCGCTGTCCCGGCGACGACCACGACGATCGCGGCAACCGCGGTCACGACGAGCGCCGCGTGGTAGCGGCGGAAGTCCTCGATGAGCGCGGCCAACGGCGGGGTCATCGTCCCGGACGCGAGCTCACTGCGGACCTGGAGCACCGAGGCGCCGTCCATCGGGAGGAAGGTCAGCACAGATGACAGCGGCGCCACTGCACCCTGCACGTTCGCCATCACGACCAGCAGCACGACCGGGGCGATCGGAGCGCCCAGGACACCGACCAGGAACAGCCCGAAGCGACGCCTCCGCGATCGTGCCCGTGCGAACGCGGTCCAGACACGTTGCCCGACCGGGACCAAGACGACCAGCAGGGCGACCGCGACGATCGCCTTCACGATGTGGAACACGGTCCAGTACGACACCGCGGCGGCCAACGGCGAACTCGACGTCCGCCCGGACCCCACCCACTGCGCGAACCCCGAGGCCACGGCTCCGGGAAGCGCCGCGACGGACAGGTCTGTCCCCGAGGCCCAACCGGCGATCGCGGCCGGCCAGACGACCACTGCGATCGTCAGCGCTCCTGCCAACGTGAACCACACCACCCCACGGCGATCCACAGTTGCCGGCGTGTTCGTCATCGTCATCATCACCCTCCACCACGTCGGGCGCATCCCGACGAGACAACGGTAGGGAGCGCGACCACGTCGCCGCGTCCTCTTCGATCACGAGATGTGAGGTGGGCGAGGCTCCTCCTCGAGGAGGACCCGGCGCACGAACCAGCACGGTTGCGCGGAGGTGTTCCTTGCTCGATTCCCGCTGGGCTCAGTGACGTCCGCTGATGCGGGTCTTTCGAGGACGCAAGATCTCCGCCCGTTGCGGGCGCCGCGCAGGGCCGCATTCTGCGAACGCCAATCGGCAGACGGGTTCGGCTCAGGTCGACGGGGGAGGGTGGGTTGGCGCTCCTTGGGGCTGGGACCGACCACTTCCCGCACGCCCAATGTCCTGCGAGTCAGCGTCCCCAGAGGGCGAAGCCCATCGAGCCGAACAAGACAACCGCGACGATTGGAACCAGATATAACCGATCCCGGTGTATTGGGCCTTGGCCGGGCTGATGGTCACGCTGGAAGGGAGTTGCTGCTAGCTGCGGTCGAAGTCGGACACGTTCGGTTCCGGCGCGAGCGGATTCCACTGCGTCCCACCACCTTCCAAGGCCGAGCTGGGGTTTGCCGAATGTCATCGGCTCGGTTTCCCGAGGGTGTCCGGTATCCAAGGTATCCGTCGGGGTTCTGAACGAAGAATCGATGTACGCCGACCTCGTGCTCGGCGATGCCGTGCCACTTCGTCGCGGCTCGCATGAAGAGCTCAACGGCAGCGCGTCCGAGCACTCGCCAGCGCATCAGAGTCCGGCACCGTGATCTCTGCAAATGTGGGGCCGCCGGCCGTCCGACCCGAACGGACGACCGGCGACCGGTCTTTCACCGCAGGGTGATCGAGTCCAGCTCGGCGTACCCGGTGCCGCCCGCGAAGTTCGGCGACCCCTTCGCCAGCCGGATCACGTTTGACCCGGCGCGCAGCTGTACGGTCGTCTGCACCGTTCCCGACGGGTTCCCCCAAGCTCCCGTCGTGGGGTACGACACCGTCTGGAACGCGCTGCTGTTGTAGGCCAGCCCCTGGGTGGACGGGGCACTCCCGCCGTTCGCGTACCGGATCGACATGGTGTAGCTGCGGGCGGTCGGGACGTTCACCAGGAAGTCGACGAAGCTGTCCGTCCGGGGGTCACCCGTTCCGTCGATGCGTCCGACGTACCCGCCGTTCGACGCTGTGGCGCTCGTCAACCGCTGGGCGTTGACGACGGTGGCGTTCTCGGCCTCGTAGGTCTGCTGCCAGGTCGACACCGGGCCGGCCGTCGGGGTGACGACCGCCTGGTAGGCACCCTGGTAGTCCGAGTTGGGCGAGACAGGAATGGTCACGGACCCGTTCGTCACCGGCAAGGTCTGCGTGGACAGCGTCTCCGGTGCTGCGACGTTCGTCGTACGACCGCTGCCGGGCGTGTGGTTGAGCGTCACCTGGACGCTCGTGCCGAACCCACTCAGCCCGTCGATCCGGATTGCGGTGTCGCCGGCTTGTCCGCCGAAGACCACGTTCGCCACCTTTCGGGTGCTGTCGAGAGATGCGATGCCGTCGAGGTAGTTCGACGACTGCACCGGCAACATCCGGCCAGCCATGTCCCCGTACCACTTGTACATCCAGTAGCTCGCGGTGGGCTTGTCGTTGTACAGCAGCCCGTTCATCGTGCCGGACTCGAACCAGTAGGCACGTTCGGCGTCGCGCACGCCCGCACGCTCGAACTGTGCGATGTAGTGCAGCGAGGCACTCGCGACGTCGACCTGGTCGGGTGCGGCGTACTCGTTGATCGAGATCGGCCGGGGGCTGATGCCGAGTGTCTTCTCGATCGCGCGGTAGTCGGTGACGTCTCCGGTGATGCGGTTCCACCCGTTCGCACCGCTGTCGAGCTCGTGCCAACTCGTCACGTCCGGAACGGTGCCGGTCGCCACGGCGTTCTGCATGAACGCGAGCATCGTCGCGTGGTTGTACTGGCTGATGCTCGGACCGACGATCGGCGTGACGGTGTCGTACTTCTTGACCTCACGGTAGATCTGCGTCCAGGCGTCGTTGAACGGCCCGTTCGTGTTCGTGTCCCAGGTGCCGTCCGGTTCGTTCCAGAGCTCCCACCCGTTGAGGTTCGTGGTGGAGGTCGCGGCGAGCCGCGCCTTGACCATCGTGTCGACCTTCTGCAGGTAGTCCGGCACCGTCACGCCTTGGTACGGGAATCCGTTGTAGACGTCAGGCATCCGGATGGTGACCTGCGCGCCGACGTCGGTGGCGCTGCCGGCGACCTTGAGCGCGTCCCCGGTTGGCGTCGTGGCACCGTTGCCGAGTTGCTGGACGCCAGGAGCGGGCTGCGTGAGCTGGCTCAGGTGCAGCGGTGGGAGCTGCGACGGGTCAGGCGTGGTGTTCGTCGCGAGGGCGTACAGCCCACCAGATGCCACGTGCGTGACCGGGCCGAGCGACCCGGCCGCGTTCACGACGAGCGTGTTGGTGTCCGCGTGTGCCGGGGCGGCACCGGCGAGGACGGTGGCGAGGACCGTGGCCCCGGCGAGGAACGGGACTGATCGGCGTGATCGGCGGATGAGCGAGTGCATGATGCTCCTTTGCATCTGGATGACCGTCTCGGGTCCGGTCGGCGGCCGACGGTCGGCCGCTGTCGGATGGGGCGCAGGCCGCCCCGACCCGCACCGCCGGGGAGATCAGGCACCCGGCGGCGCGGCAGGTCAGATGGTGGGGATGAAGACCCGCATCGTGGACGGTCCGCGGTTGCCCCAGGTGGCGTACGGCACGAGCCGGACTGTGTCGACGAAGGTGGTCTCGGTCTCCGGATCGCCGTAGGGGAGGCCCGACCCGGCTTCGACGGATCGGGTCGCGACCGCGACGCGCACGTCGTCCGCACCATGGTCAGTGACCGGGACCTCCGGCATCATGACGACGTCGCGGACGTCGCGGACGTCGCGGACGTCGTGCCCGAGGTCGGTCGACTCGAGCGCATAGACGAGGGGACCGCGCTCGACGGCGACGGTGCCGCGCACGGCGTCGATCCGCGGGTCCGGCACGGTGATGCGTGCGCGGACGGGCACGGTGAGGGTCAGGCGGTCCCCCGCCGAGAAAGCCCGCTCGATGGTGACCCGCCGGCCGGCAGGCACGGAGCGCCGGCCCTCCGGTGTCTCGAGCTCGGCGCCCTCGGCCCACGCCGGCACCCGCAGCTCGACCACGACCGGGGCGTCCGTCGAGGTCGTCGCGGTGAGCACCACGTCGCCGTCGTACGGCCAGCCGGAGCGCACCTCGAAGCCGATCGGCGTCCCTCCGGGCAGCGTGACGTCCACGTCGAAGTCGCCGTACTGGTGCAGCTGCAATCCGGTGTCCGTCATCGTCGCGAAGACCGACTCGACACTCGCGAGAGTGCGGGCCAGGTTCGTCGGGCAGCACGACACTTCGAACCACGGTGCGCGCAGGCTCGACAGCGCTCGGGCGCTGATCTCACCCTCCGGCGGGGCCGTCCCTTCGACGCGCTGGTGCATGGTGTTCGCGTAGAAGAACGCGCGACCGTCCTCGCGCGGCGCGACCATCACGGCGTTGTACAGCGTCCGTTCGATGAGGTCCGCGTACTTCGAGTCCCCGCTCTCGAGCAGCAGGCGCCACGACAGCATGTTCGATGCGATGGCCGCGCAGGTCTCGCCGTACTCGCGATCCGGTGGCAGCTCGAAGTCGGCGCCGAACGCCTCGTCCTGGTGGTGCGCGCCCATCGCTCCGGTGAGGTAGGTGCGTCGGGCGACGGTGTTCTCCCACTGCCGTTCCACTGCGCGCAGGAGATCGACGTCGCCGGTCTCCACTGCCACGTCGACAGCCCCCGCGGCGAGGTAGAGCGCTCGGACAGCGTGTCCGCGGAGCACCGTGGCACGGCGCACCGGCACATCGTCCTGGAAGTACTCCGGCCCGAACGCGATCGGCCGGAGCAGCCCCCGCCCGCGGCGCTCGACGAAGGTCCGCGCGAGCATGACGTACCGGTGGTCGCCGGTCGCCCGCCCGAGCTCGACGAGTGCCGGCTCGATCTCTGGGTGACCGCACACGGCGTTCAGTCCGCCGTCCCCGAACACCTCGACGAGGTGGTCAGCGAGCCGGACGGCCACGTCGACCAGCCGCCCGCCGCCGGCTGTGCGGAGCCGGGCGACGGCCGCTTGGATCAGGTGCCCCATGCTGTAGAGCTCATGCCCCCACTCGAGGTTCGACCACCGCTCGGGCTGGCCGGTTCTGCCGAAGCTCGTGTGCAAGTAGCCGTCGGGTTCCTGCGCCGCGGCGACACGGTCGACGAGCCGGTCGTAGCGGTCCGCCAGAGCCTGGTCGCCCGTCCGGCCGAGTTCCCACGCCATCGCCTCGAGGAGCTTGTACACCTCCGAGTCGACGAACTCGATGCCCGCGTGCTCGAACGGTTCCCCGCTCGCAGCGCGGTCGAAGTTGCCGACCCAGCCGATCCGCTCCATCCAGGTCTCGCAGTGCGCGAGCACGGTGTCGGCGTTCCGCTGCTGCCACTCAGCCCAGTACCCGCCGACGAGCCGGACCGCGCCGAGGGGCAGCGGTCGGAGCGTTGAGGACGAGGGTGAGACCGGTCCGGACGCCGGTGCGGTGGTGTGCGTCAGTGACATGGGGGTTCCTTCGAGGTGCGACTGGAGTGGGCGGGAATGGGGAACCGGTCAGTCCTTGACGGCGCCGGCTGTGACCCCGGCCGCGACGTAGCGCTGAGCGAGGACGAGCAGGACGGCCGCGGGGATCGACGCGACGACGGCCGTCGCCATGATCGAGTTCCACTCTTGGTTGTTGTTGCCGATGTAGGCGTAGATGCCGAGGGTGATCGGCTTGGCGTCGCCACCGCCGTCGAGTGTGTTGGCGAACAGGAAGTCCGACCACGCCCAGAGGAACGAGAACAGCGAGACCGTGACGAGCGAGTTCCGACTGACCGGCATCACAATCGAGGTGAACGTGCGCCACGAGTTCGCGCCGTCGATCCGCGCCGCGTTGAGCAGCTCGTCCGGGATCCCGCGCATGAACGCCGAGAAGATGAGGACACCGAACGGCACCGCGATCGTCGAGTCGGCGAGGATCAGCCCCCAGACGGTGTCGAGGATCCCGAGCTTCACGTAGATCGTGTAGAAGCCCATCGCCATGATGATCGCCGGGATCATCTGGGCGATCAGCAGGACGAAGCTCATCGCGCCGCCGCCCCGGGGATTGAGCTTCGCGAGCGAGTACGCGGCCGGAGCGGAGAGCACCAGCGTGAGGGCGACCGTGCCGAGGCCGACCACGAGGCTGGTGCCGAGGAACGGCAGTTGCTGCCCGAGTACCGTCGTGTACCCGTGCAGGGTCGGGTCGATCGGGAACAGGTTCGGCGGGCTCTTCCGCATGTCCTGGTCGCGCGTCAGTGACACGTTGATCATCCAGTACACGGGGAACAGCATCACCGCGGTGAGGACGATGCCGAGGGTGGTCTGCCACCAGGGACGACGGAGCACGTCACACCTCCAGACGGCGCTGCATGCGCGCGTAGACGAGACCGACGACCAGGGCGACGAGGATGAGGACGTTGCCCACGGTCGCGGCGGAACTGAAGTCGGGGAGCAGATTGCCGAAGCCCAGCTGGTAGGCCCAGATCGCCAGGGTCGTGCTCGACCCAGCCGGGCCGCCCTTGGTCATGATCCAGATGATGTCGAACACCTTGAGGGTGTAGACGAAGCCGAGCAGCAGGGTGATCGCGGTGACCGGACGCAGCAGCGGGAAGGTGATGCGCCAGAACCGCTGCCAGCCGTTCGCACCGTCGAGCGACGCCGCCTCGTAGAGCTCTTCCGGGATCCCCTGCAGGCCCGAGTACATGATCACCAGGTTGAACGGGATGCCGATCCAGATGTTCGCGACGAGGACCGCGATGAGGGACCAGGTCGGCGAGGTGAGCCAGTTGATCTGTCCGATCCCGGCGGACTCGAGGAAGGCGTTCACGATGCCGGAATCGCTGTTCATCATCCACGACCAGGTCGACGCGGACACGAGCAGCGGCAGCAGCCACGGCACCAGGAACAGCGCTCGGAGGAGCCCCGACAACGGGAATCGGTTGTGGAAGAAGACCGCGAGCGCGAGGCCCAGGGCGAACTGGACAGCGATCGACACGAGGACGAACACCGCCGTGTGCCAGATCGCGGGCGGGAACGTCGGGTTGGTGAACACAGCCTGGAAGTTCTCGAGCCCGACGAACGGGGCGTCGCCGCTGATGAACGACGTCACTGTGTACTGGCGGAGGCTCAGTTCGACGTTCTTGTAGAGGGGGTACGCGTAGAAGAGCACCAGGTAGATGGCGACGGGGGCGAGGAACGCCCATGCCGTGAGTTGTGCACGTCGCTGCGCGCGGGGGCGTCGAGCGCGGGCCGGGGCGGAGGTGGTCTCCGCCCCGGCGCCGGCGCGCGCAGCCGACGGTCGCAGTGACGTCGTGTCGGTCGTCATGGTTCAGTCGGCTTCCGTGATCGTTGTCGTGCGGGTCAGTTCGAGGTCTTCGAGGCGACGGTCTGCTGTGCTGCCTGGAGCGCTGCGCTCGGAGAGGCTGAGCCGCTTTCCGCCTTCTGGACCGCGGTCCACAGCTGCTCCGAGATGACCGGGTACCGCACGCCGAGGTTGTCACCCGTGCGCGCCCTGGCTGCCTGCACCGCTTCGACCCAGGTCTTCAGCGACGGGTCCGCGGCGAGCTGCTTGTCCTGCAGGCTCGTGGACGCGGTGATGTAGTTCAGTGTGTTGTCGGTCGTGACGACGTTGTCGCCCGAGGACAGGCAGGACACGATCTTCTTCGTGACCGCGTAGCGAGCGGTGACCTTCTGCACCGGGATGGTGAAGAACTCACCGCCCGTCGGCACCGGAGCGGCGCCGCCGTCCTCGGCCGGGATCGTGATCACCCCGGCGTTCATCTGCTTCGCCGAGTCCTTCTGCCAGGTCCCGTTCTCGCCGAACGCGAAGTCGCCGGACTGGAACTCCTGCCACGAGGTGGTCTGGGTGTTCTGGATCACGGAGTTCGGGGCGTACCCCTTGTCGATCCATCCCTTCCAGAGGGCCAGTGCAGCCTCGGCCTTCGACGAGTCGAGCTTCGTCAGGTCAGCGCCGGAGCCCCAGAACCAGGGCAGGAACTGGAACGAGCCTTCTTCGGTGTTGATGCCGGAGAACGTGATGCCCTTGCCGCCGGATGCCTTCACCTTGGCGAGCGCGGCCGTCAGCGACGCCCAGTCCTTCACGGAGGAGACGTCGACGCCGGCCTTCTGCAGCACCTTGGGGTTGTAGTAGAGCGCCAGTGTGTTCGCGCCGATCGGGACGCCGTAGGTCTTGCCGTCGATGACACCCGCGCCGAGGATGTTCTTCGCGATCGATCCGGTGGACAAGCCGTTCGTGCCGGTGTCGGTCAGGATGCCGGACTTCGCGAGGGTGGACACGACCGGGTTGTCGACCAGGAGGACGTCGGGCGACTTGCCCTGCTGGCCGGCGAGCAGTGCCTTGTTCGTGAGGTCGGACGTGTCGTAGCCCGTCCGCTTGACGGTGACGCCAGCGTCGGTACCGCACTTGGCAACGAGCTTGCCCCAGGCGGACGACGCGTCGTACTGGGGGTACGGGTCCCAGAACGTGTACGTGCCCTTCGCGGCGTTCGAGCTCGAGCCGGTCGACGAGGCGGAGCAACCGCTCAAGCCGGCAACGGTGCACGCCGCGGCTGCGGCGATGGCGGTGATCCGCAAGAAGGTCTTGGTGCGCATGATCACGGGTTCCTCTCTGAATGCGACGTGATCGCAGTGGTCGGGTGACCGGTCCGCGCCGTCGACAGAGGAACACGTTCTCGCCATCGAGCAGAACCGAAACCGGTTTCGGGAGCAATGTAGGACGGATTCTGCGCGACTGTCAACACATCTCGTAAACTGGTTTCGAAGAAGGGTGGAGCATGGACAACGACCCAGCCACGCTGGCGGACGTGGCGCGCGCTGCGGGAGTGTCCGTTGCGACGGCATCGAAGGCCCTCAACGGGAGGGCGCACGTCAGTGCACGAGCACGGGAGGCGGTGCTGGCCGCAGCGTCCGAGCTCTCGTTCCGCCCGAACCCGTTTGCCCGTGCACTGAACAGGGCTTCGACGAACACCATCGGCATGTTGACCAGCGACCTCGACAATCGATTCGTCCTGCCGATCCTGCTCGGCGCGGAGGACGCCTTCGGTGCCGGCTCGCTCTCCGTGCTGCTCGCTGACGCGCGCGACAGCCTGCTCCGCGAGCAGCTGCAGCTGCAGTCACTCCTGACCAGGCGCGTCGACGGCGTCCTCGTCGTCGGCCGCACCACGAACCCGCGCTCACCGATGCAGTCCAAGCCGAACGTTCCGGTCGTCTACGTCTACGCACCGTCATCCGACGAGGAAGACTTGTCGTTCGAACCGAACAATGAGCTCGCTGGCCGCCTGGCCGTGGAGCACCTCGTCGCTACAGGTCGTACCCGGATCGGCATCGTGAACGGCGAAGACACCTACTCGGCTGCACGAGACCGGCTGCGGGGCGTCGCCGCGGCGATGGAAGAACACGGCCTCGAACTCGTCGGGAGCCCTGGCATGGTGTTCGGGGCGTGGAACGAGGCATGGGGACGACAGGCATCACGCCGTCTGCTTGAACGACACCCTGACATCGATGCTGTCATAGCTGGAAGCGACCACATCGGGCGCGGAGTCATGGACGCCGTCCGCGAGTCCGGACGCCGAATTCCTGATGACGTCGCCGTGATCGGGTTCGACAACTGGGACGTCCTCGTCGAGGGGGCGCGACCACAGCTGACCAGCATTGACATGAACCTGCAAGAACTCGGCCGGCTCGCAGCGGAGGCTCTCGTGGACACGATCGATGGCAAAGTGCGACGTGGACGAGTCAGGAACCCTGTGCAGCTCATTGTCCGCGGGTCGACCGACGCACGCCTCGTCGAGTCGAGGACTGGCGCCTCGTGACCTACGGCCTGGAGCCGATGAGGCCCTGACACACAGCGACACACGGGAATAGTGCTCGGACCCCGGGCTGCTTGAGCTGGCATGGACTCAGCTGTTGTACTCGACCGATTTGGTGACGTCGCCGACCTTGCACTCCGGCCCGCAAGGGTTCGCCCGCTTGCAGCATCCGCGGTTCGCATCAGCGTCACCGTGGCCGGTCTGAACCCAGTGGACTGGCAGATCGTTGAATCGAGAACGCTCGCCGCCGAGCGCGGGTTGGACGTGCCTATGGGGTTCGGTAACGACTTCGCGGGCACGATATCCGAGATCGGCCCGGCCGTGACGCGATGGCGTGTTGGAGACCGAGTCTTCGGCGGAGCGCGTGGCCTTGCCGTCGCAACCTCGATCACCCTCGATCAGAACCATCCGAGCTTGCACCCCACACCGCACGGCGTCTCCGACCTCGAGGCCGGAGTTCTCGACATCGCCGGACGAACCGCGTCGGCTGTTTCCGACGTCCTGGCCGCGCAGCCCGGCGAGACGGTCCTCGTCGGCGGTGCCGGCGGCGGCGTCGGTTCGATCCTGACGCAACTGCTCGTCCGCGATGGTGCCCATGTGATCGGGACCGGCTCGGCGGCGTCCCACGACTTCATACGTTCCCTCGGCGCAGCACCCGCGACCTACGGCACTGGTCTCGCTGCCGCAATCGCTGCGTCAGATGTGTGCGTCGCGGCTGCCGCCGATCTGCACGCAACCGACACCGCCGAGACAGCGATCCGATTGGGCGTGCCATCCGGCCGCGTCGTCACCATCGAAGCCGAGGATCCACCCGCCGGCGTCGTTCCGGTCAATGGCTCCGACGCTCGCGTGGACGCACTCGACCGTCTCCTGGCCTTGATCGGCAAGCGTGAGCTGCGAATCCCCATCGCAGCCGTGTACAGCCTCGAGCAGTTCCGCGACGCCGTCGCCCATCAACGAACCCGCCACGTTCACGGCAAGATCGCCATCACCCCCAACAGTTAGGAACATGGCCTCAGGCTGTACGTCACGATTGTTGCTGCGGCGATGGGGTGGGGTGTTTACACACCCGATTGGTCTTTCGACCAAGGCTCGTTGGTGAGCATCGATGCTCCGGTCCTGGAGCGTTGCCCTAGCGCTCGGACCGGAGCGCGATTGCCCGTGCCCAGCCCGTCCGACGTCGGCCTTCCCGCGGACGACCGACGCCGCGTCCAGGGCCTCCGGCGGACCGAGGTCGCGCAGCTCGCTGGCATCAGCACGGAGTACTACGTGCGGCTGGAGCAGGGCCGGGAGCACGTGCCCTCGGCCCAGGTGATCGCGGCCCTGGCGCGCGCCCTGCGACTGGACGCCGACGGCGCGGCGTACCTCAGGAGCGTGGCGGAACCTGCTCCGGCACCCGCTGCCACGGTGCGCGGCCGGCAGCTGAGCGGCGACGAACTCCGACGGCTCGTGCGCCGTTGGGACGGCACCCCGGTCTTCGTCGCCGATCGGAACCTCGACATCGTCGCGTCGAACGCACTGTGCGAAGCGATCGGCGGCGGCGTCCTCAGCCGTGGGCAGAACCGGATCGAGTACGTGTTCTCCGAGGCCTGCCGCGCGAAGTACCCGGTCGAGGAATGGCGTGCACGGGCCGCGCAGATCGTCGCTGTCTTCCGGCTCAGCGCCGACCCCGGCGACGACCGGATGCGCGAGGTGCTCAGGGGGCTGATGACGCGCTCTGCCGAGTTCGCGGACCTCTGGGAACGGCACGACGTGGCGATCCTGACCAACGGCACGTTCGTCCAGGACGTGCCGCCGTTCGGGCGGCTCGACTTCGAGTGGGAGCTCCTCGTCGTCCCGGGGACGGACGGACTGACGATCACGCCACTGTTCCCCTCCTCGCCCGAGAGTGTTGCAGCGGTCGCGTTCCTCCAGGCACAGACGCAGGTGGCTCCTCCGTCGCCATCCTGACGTCGATCAGCGGCAGAGCGGACGCGGCGCACGCGAACGAGCGGGCGATGCCCGCAGCCGCAGCCGCCGCATCGCGGTCCGGCGATCGGGGATCTGCAGCGCGACCACGGACGGACGGGAGGCCCGATGCCAGCTGGCCACGTCCCTCCAGGCACGGCCGTCACCCCGCTGGCGCGGTGCGCCGGTACCGGCTGGTGGGGCCCACCTCCCGTCCGTCATCCGTCCGTGACGGGTGACCGCTCAAGCGGGCTCAGGCACGCGCGCGGCGTCGCCGGCTCCGCAGCGTCCACACGAGTCCACCGGCCGCGAGCAGTGCCGCCGCCAGCAGCCCGAGGGGGAGCAGGTTCGCGCCCGTCCAGGCCAGTGCGCCGCCCGGGTCGCTGCCGGCGTCCGCGCCGCCGTTGCCCGGCGCTGCCGCGCCCGGTGCACCGGATCCGTTGTCACCCGGCGCCGGAGCGCCGCTGCCCGGCGTGCCAGCACCCGGCGAGGTGGTCGGCGCCGGAGCAGCCGCAGCCACCACGGTGAAGGCGGCCCGAGCCAGGGCCACACCGTCGACCGACGCGGTGACCGTCACCCGACCGGACGCCGTGCCCGGCACCCGCAGGTCGGCCGAGAACGCACCACTCGCGTCGGTGTGCGCGGTGGCACCACCGATGCGTGGCGCGGTCGCCAGCGCCACGTCGGTGTCGGCCGGGAACCCGGTGCCGGTCACGGTCTGCGTGTCGCCCGCGTCCACCCGAGGCGACTCGACCCGCAGGACCGGGGTCGCCGCCGCCTTGCTGCTGAAGGCGACGACCGTGCGCTTCGTCACGGACCGTTCGTCGACCGGCACGCTGATGGTGCGTGTGTCGGCGTCGTAGGTCCAGGCGGTGTCCGCGATCACGCGTCCGTCGATGGTGACGGTGCGGGGGCGGTCCGCGTTCGTGAACGTCGCCGTCCACGAGCGGCCCTGCACCTGGCCGGCGAAGGAGCCGTCGGCGGGGGCGATGGCGAGCGAGCCGCCGGTCGCCTGCTGCGTGTAGCGGACGGCGGTGGAGGCGCTGCCCGCCGTGGCCTTCGCGGACGCGGCGGCCGTGGTCATCGCGCTCGACTTCGCGGCGCCGTCAGCGGCGCTGTCCTCGGCGCTGTCCTCACCGGCGTCTTCGTGCAGGTCGAACGAACCGTTCGCTCCGGTCGCCACCGTCAGGGTGACGGCGTCGAGCGGTGCGGCGTCGTTCCCGACCTGCTCCGAGCGGGTGGGGACGATGCCGCCGCTCTTCACGAACACCGGCATGCTGTTCAGGTCGGTCGTCACGTCGGCGGTGGTGCCTCCGGCGTACGTCTCACCGGTGAACCAGTCGGTCCACGAGCTGCCGGCCGGGAACCAGACCGAGCGGGTCGCCTTGCCGGAGTCGTCGTTCGCGGTGGTGACCGGGGCGACGAGCACGTCCGGGCCGTACAGGTACTCCGAGCCGGCCTGGGCGTAGGACTCCTGCGCCTCGGGGTACTGCAGGTAGAGCGGCTGCAGGATCGGGGTGCCCGTCTCGGTGGCCTGGGCGGCGAGCGTGTAGGTCAGGGGGACCAGGGCCTCGCGGAGGTTCAGGAACCGCTTCGCCGACGCCTCGGCAGCGGCCGGGTACTGCCACGGCAGTCGGTCGCTGTGGTTGCTGTGCAGGCGGTCGATCGGCTGGAAGGTGCCGAGTTGCACCCAGCGGGCGTAGAGGTCCTCGGGCAGCTGGGTCGTGCCCTCCTCGGCGCCCTCGATGCCGTACTGCGCACCGTTGTGGCCACCGATGTCGTGGCTGACCGAGGCCAGACCGGTCGCGGCGGACTCACCGGGGGTGTAGCCGACCTCGGCGAGCAGCATGTCCCACGACGACGTGGTGTCGCCGGTGAAGTGCACGGTCGTGCGCTTGTCCGCCCAGGGGCCGGTCGGGACCGCCTGCGGGTTGCCGTAGCCACCGGCCGTCAGCGAGCCGTACGCCCGCGAGAACGCGAGCCCGCGGCCGCCGAGCGCCTGGTCCGTGTACTCCGCGTACTGCTGGTTGATGAACGCGTCGGGGGTGACGCCGTTCGCGGAGTACTTCGAGTTCTCGCTGCAGCACCAGTCGAGCCACCACATGTCGACGCCCTTCGGCTGCAGCGAGGTGTGCAGGTCGAAGTAGGCCTTGAGCTGGTCGGGGTCGGACCAGTCGAACAGGTACCGGTCACCGTCGCCCTTGGTGAGCTTGCCCTTCGCGGTGGCCTGGGCCTTCGCGAACCGCGGGTCCTGGCTCGAGATCGACGGGTGGATGTTGAGGGTGTTGTGGATGCCCTCGGCATGCCAGTCGGCCAGCAGGCCGGTCATGTCCGGGATCCGGGACGGGTCGACCGACCAGCCGTTCCACTTGCTGTCGCCCTGGTTGGTGGGGCTGCCGATCTTGTAGTCGGTGTCGATCGCCATGACGTCGACGGGGACGTCCTCGTCGTCGAACTGCTTCGCGATCGCCAGGTAGTCGGCCTGTGATCGGTCGTAGTACTCGGAGTACCAGACGCCGTACGCCCAGCGGGGGAGCATCTTCGTCGGACCGGTCAGGACGGCGAGCTCCTGCAGGGCGTGGCGGTAGTCGCTGCCGTACCCGAAGACGTAGCCGTCCTGGTAGCGCTCGCCGCCGTGGTCGTCGGCGGGGGTGACGGTGTCGGTCGCCTGGTCGTACAGCGCCGAGGCGCTGTCGTCGAGGAGCGACCAGCCGTCCTGGTAGAGCAGACCCGGGTTCGTCTTCACCGATCCGTTGGCGGTGTCGAGGTCGCGTCGGTACCCGCCGAGCGGTGCATGTGCGGCGAGGACCGGCGACGCGGTGTCGACCACGGCGACGGTGTCGAAGTTCACGTTGCAGTTGTTCGCCACGGTCGGGCACCCGATCACGACGTCGTTCGTGCCGGCGGCCAGGTGCACCGGCACGGTGGCGGTGTTCCAGTAGTCCCAGCCGCTCGTCTTCGGGAGCGGTGCAGTGGTGGCCTGCTGACCGGTCGGGGCCGCGGTGAGCGTCGGCGTCGCGGCGGAGCCGTTGGCGTAGCGGACCTGCAGGGCGTAGTCGCCCGCGGCCGGCACCCCGGTGACGTGGGTCGTCAGCTGCGCCCCGGCACGCTCGAACCCGGCGACGAAGCCGTCCCCGGCGAAGCCGTTGTGGTTCGTGGCGGTCGTCGCCGGAGCGGTGCGTGCCGAGTCCTCGGCCTGGCACACGGTCTCGAACGCGCAGTCCTCGCCGGTGACCGTGGTCGACGGTGCCGGGTAGGCGGCGCCGGTGCTGACCAGGGCCAGACTGTCGACGTTCACCCGGCCGGAGTCGTCCGCGGTGCGTTCGATGCGCACGCTGTGTTCGCCCGCCGTCAGGTCGAGCGTCGTGGCAGCGGTGGTCTTCCAGTCGTCCCAGTTCGCGCCGGGTGCGAGCCGGATCGTCTTCGCGGCACCGCCGTCGACCCTCACGCTGAGGGTGCGGGTGGCGACCTGGCCGTCGCCGCCCTGCGAGTTCGCGTAGCGCAGGGCCAGGTCGTACGAGCCGGCACGTGCCGCCGTGGTCGTGAAGGTCATCGCGTTGCCGACGGACTCGAAGCCCGCGGCGAACCCGGCTCCGGTGAAGCCCGCGTGGTCCGTCGCGAGGGACAGGCCGGTGAGTCCGAGCGCCTCGGCCTCGCAGAGCGACCCGATCGTGCACGAGGGGGTCGGCGTCGACACCCACGGCGTGCCGGTGACCCGCTGCCCGGACGCCGTGGTCACGGTGGTCCGCAGGGTGTCCTGCGTGAAGGCCCCCGAGCCCTCCATGTACCGGACGGTCATCGCGCCCGTGTCGAGGGTCAGCCAGCCGTCCCGCTCGGTCTTCGTGAACGTCGTGGGTGCGAAGTCGTCGCGGCCGATGACGTTGAAGGTGCTGCCGTCGGTGAACTGCGAGTCACCCGCGTACTCGGTGCGGATCAGGGTGGGGGAGAGCACCTCGAACCGGGCCTGGCCCGAGACGACGGTGCGGTCGGCTGCGGGGTCCGCGGCGGCAGGGATCGCGGCGATCCCGAGCGTGCCGAGGGCGGTCGCAGCGACGATGCCCGACGACAGCGCACGGCGCAGCCTTCGGGATCGGAAGGAGATGGGGCGCAAGTGGGTGCTCCTCGTGGACGTCGTCGTCCATCGGGCCGTGCAACGGCCGTGACCAGCGGGCCGTCCCTGCGGCGGCCCGTTTACAACGCTGTAAACCATACGACCAGGACGGCTTCCGAGGAAGGGGCAGCCGGGGGTCGGCTCGTTTCGCGGCTTGCGCCGCCTTGGTGAGCGGCGTGGTCGCGTCGTCCGCGGCCGTGGACTCGAGACGCTGACGGACTGGAGGCGCGGTGCCAGGTGGCGCCGTGCCTCCAGTCCGGCAGTCACCCCGCTGGCGCGGGGCGCCGGTACCGGCTGGTCATGTCGAGAAGCCGCGGATCCGCGTCCGTGTCACTCGGTGTGACGGCGCCGGCGACGCAGCGCCAGGGTCCCGGCACCGGCCAGCAGGAGCAGCGTCGCGAGCAACGCCGGTCCGACAGGTGACTCCGCTCCGGTCGCGGCCAGCGTGCCCGTCGCCGTCGCCGGGGTCGTCGGTGTGCCGGCACCCTGGGTCGCCGGTGTCACGGTCGGGGTCGGCGCGGGCTCCGCGGTGGGCGTCGCGGTCGGTCCTGGCGTGGCTGCAGCGATCAGCGGGCTCTCGGTCATCGCCGTGCCGGTCAGGCAGTGCTTGAGCTCGGTCTCCTTCACCCAGTGCGAACCTGCGGCGACTGCACGGCAACCGGAGGCGAACGCGATCTCCCGCTCGTTGTAGAGCATGCGCACGAGCGGCGTGTAGGCCGCTCCCGTAGCCGGGTCGATGCCTGCTCGTGCCACGACGTCCCACTGCACGTTCGCCGCCATCGGCGTCACCTGGGAGCCTCGCCACGGGTTGGTGGCGTCGTCGTAGACGTCGGCGTCCGAGGTCGGAGCAGCGTTGTCGGGCGCGGCAACGGTGGAACCCGGCAGACGCAGCAGCGCTGCGAACGGGATGATCGTCTCGGCGTGCGCGAAGCGGAAGGTCGCGACCACGTCACCACCAGCGACGCGGGCGTCGATCGTGGCGAAGAAGTCGTCGAGCAGGGGCTCGGCGATCGAGTAGGTCTCATCGTGCCCGGCGAGACTCGGGCCTTTCTCGTAGAAGTCCTCGGCGTCGAGCAGGTACGCGAACCACTCGGCATCCGCCGGCCGGCCAGCGAAGTACTGGGCGAAGTCGAACGCGTGCGGAGCGATGTTCTCCTGTTGCATGTCGGCCGCGATGATGTACAGGTTGTACAGCGACATCGCCGCGTCGACGGTGCTCTTGATCGACTTCTTCGGATCGCCGCAGGCATCGGGATCGGCCTTGGTGTCGGCGCCGGGCGCGCACGCCACCGCGCCGCCCTTCGAGCCGTCGGCAGTGTTGTACCAGGTGTGTGCCTTGTCCGTGCCGATCGCAGCGATGAACCCGGGCGTGAAGATGCCGGAGAGCAGATCGTTCGCCGCTTCGACGGATCGCGGCTTCGCCTCGATGTACTGCAAGGCCGCCGCGATCGTGCCGCCGTCACCGGTCTGCGCGGCGACGTAGTCCTCGTACGCCTGGGCGCGCTCGCGCTCGGGCGACCCCTCGGCCTTGTCGGTGCCGTCCGGGTTCTCGACGTCGTGGAAGTAGAGCAGATCAGGCCGCGGTTCGAGCTTCACGCCCGCGGCCCCGAAGCCCCGCAAGAAGTTCTCGCCCGACTCCGTGGCGCGAGACTCACCCGAGGTCTCGGCGACCACTCGCCCGCCCGTCTTCGCCGCAGCTGCGAACAGCTGCTTGTTGCGCTGCGCGGCTCGTGCTCCGATGCCCTGGTGCTGGGCGGCGCCCTGACCGGTGAGCATGCCGTAGCCGTTCGCGACGTTCGCCGCGGTGATGGCATCGAGGTTCGCGGAGAACTCCTTCCCGATCTCCGGCGTCAGGAACCCGTTCTCGGCCTGCGCGGTCGCGGCGAGACGGTGCAGCAGCGCGTCGTACTTGTACGCGGAGAGCCCCCGGGATCCGTGGCGGGCGACCGACTCCGTGGCGACGGGTGCGTAGCCCGTCGGTGCCGGCGAGTAGGCGTCGATGTCCGACTGGGTGGGGGCGATGTAGGGCTGCTTGCTGCTGTAGAAGCTGGCCTCGCCGGCGTGTGCCGGTGCTCCGAGCATCAGCGAGGCGAGGGCAGCGACGGCGATGCAGGACAGCGCGGTGCGGGTGTTCATGGGGCCTCCGGTATCGGGACCCTCGGGCGGCGGTCCGACAAGCAGAGGTAGCGGCAGCGGGTGAACAGCCCTTGACCTGGGGGTGACCGGACGGTGCTGCCGGCCGCCGCATCCATGCCGTGCGGTGGTCGACCGGGCAACCTCGACGGCGTCTACCCGCGGAGCCGGTCCGCGGCGTCCGACGCGGCACCGACCATGCGGCGGATGAACGCGGCGTGGTGCTCGAGCTCTGCTGCAGGCACCTCTTGCAGGGCGGCAGCGATCTCGGCGGTCGATCGCTCCGTGAACGCCCGCGCACGTTCCCGCGCAGCCGGTGTCGGACGGAGCGTCACCCGGCGCCGGTCGGTGTGCTCGCGGCTGCGTGCGAGCAGACCGGCCGCCTCCAAGCGGTTCAGCAGCACCGTCACGGAGCCGGAGGTCATACCGATCCGCTGCCCGAGCCGTGCGGGTGACAGCGGGTCCCCGGATGAGTCGGCCCAGAGCACCTGTCCGAGGGCGTTCGCGTCCGTGGTCGGCAGGTCGAGCCACGAGGACATCAGCTGGTTGAGCTCGGCGAACGCCACGGCCCACGTCTGGAGCGCTTCCATCACCTCGACCTGGGGTGCGTCCCACTCCATCTCGAACACGTCGTCCATCAGATTCCTTTACTGTGTAGTATCTTTACTGTAAAGCTCGCAACGGAGGAACACCATGGCAAACCGCACCGCTGTCATCTCAGGAGCCAGTATCGCTGGCCTGTCGACCGCCTACTGGCTCCGCCGGACCGGATGGGACGTGACCGTCATCGAACGCGCCGCTGCGTTCCGTGACGGCGGACAGAACGTTGATGTTCGAGGCGTCGCGCGCGACGTGCTTCGCAAGATGGGCTTGTTCGACGCCGTGAAGGCACGGAACACCACCGAGACGGGCACCGTCCTCGTCGACGGGCGAGGGGCCGTCACCGCCGAACTGCCCTCTGACGGAGCCGGCGGTGCGACGGCGGAACTCGAGATCCTGCGCGGCGACCTGGCTCGGACGATCCTCGACAACCTGCCGCCCGGCGTCTCCTTCGTCTACGGGGACACCGTGTCGGACGTCGACGACGACGCTGCGGGAGTCACCGTGACGACCGCGAAGGGACAGCGCCTCCGCGCGGACCTGTTCGTCATCGCCGAGGGTGTGCGGTCCCGGACCCGTGCGATGGTCTTCGACGAGGACGACGTCGACCAGCGCGACCTCGACGTCACCATGGTCTTCGGGACCATCCCGCGGACCGACGGCGATGACGACCGGTGGCGGTGGCACAACGCCGTCCGCGGACGCCAGGTCCACCTGCGACCCGACCCGTACGGCACCACGCGCGCGATCCTCGCCTACTCTCCCGGGGACGACGTCATCGGTCTGACTCGTGAGCAGACACTGGCGGCGGTGCGGCGCAGGTACGACGGAGTCGGGTGGGAGGCGCCGCGGGTCCTGGACGCGCTCGACACGTCCCCGGACGTCTACATCGACCAGCTCCAGCAGATCCGGATGCGGACCTGGCACCGCGGCCACGTCGTGATGGCCGGTGACGCCGGATGGTGCGTCACGCCGATGGGTGGCGGCGGTGCCTCACTCGCGCTCACCGCCGGGTACGTCCTGGCCGCAGAGCTCGCAGACGCGACGAAGGACCAGGAGGCAGCGCTGACCGCGTACGAGACATGGATGCGCCCGCTGGTCGATGATGTGCAGGACCTCCCTCGCGGACTCAAGGCCCTGGCGTACCCGCAGTCCCGACTCGCGCTCGCGCTCCGCGGGCTCCTGAACAAGGTGCTGATGTCACGGCCGCTCCGACCTGTCGCCATGAAGCTCACCCAGGTCGCCGAGACCGATCGCGAGTTGCCGGTCCTCCTCGATCGCTGAGTCCTCAGCGCGGGATCGGGCGCGCTCACTGCGCGTGACGTGCGGCAAGCTGGGAGCATGGTCGACACAGCCCCAGGGACCGTCCACTTCCACCAGAAGCACCACGAAGCGATCATCCGCGGCGAGAAGGTCACCACCGTGCGGTGGAACGAGTCCGTGCAGGTCGGCGCGGCGACGTTCGTGTTCGACGATCACCCGACCGCCGAACCGGTGGCCGGCACGATCACCGCCGTGCACCGGTACCGGCTCGACACCCTCACGGCAGAACAGGCGCATCAGCCGCCGGAGACGGACATGCGGCTCTTCGGTCAGCAGCTTCGTGAGAACTACTACCCCGAGATGCCGGACGATGCGGTCGTCGAGGTGGCCGAACTCACGACCGGGCCGTCTCAGTAGTCGCAGCCCGACCTCGACGTGGTGACGCGTGAGTTCACGCTCGTCGGGGTGAACCCCGCCCTCGACCAGTTCACGGAGCTGGCCGACGAGCTGCGGGTCGGTGCTGAAGAGCAGGCAGCACGACACGGCCGCACGCTGGCGGCCGTGCCGAAGGCTGCGTGAAGCCCGGCTCCTACGACGCGAGCATCTGCGTCACCACGGCGTACAGCTCCTCGGGGCGGCCGGCGAGCATCTGCTTGATCAACGCGGTCTGCTCGTCGACGACGACCTCGTAGTCGCCGCGCTCGACCCCGTCCAGGGTCGCGCGCGCCACGTCCGCCGGGTCGGTCTTGGCCATCGAGATCCCCGCGGTCATGTCGGTGTCGGCCACTCCGAGGTGCACGGACATCACCGTGGTTCCTTGGCCGGCCAGCTCGTGACGCAACGCGTTGCCCATGTTCCACAGGGCGGCCTTCGACACCGCGTAGGCGGAGGCTCCGGGCATGGCGAGCCAGGAGGCACCCGAGGCGATGTTCACGATGCCCCCACCGCCGTTCGCCGCCAGGACCGGCGCGAACGCGCGGATCACGGACAGGGTGCCCCAGACGTTCGTGTCCATGTCGGCGTGCGCTGCGTCCAGATCGCCCAGCAGGGTCGCCGTGGTCGCGATCCCGGCGTTGTTGACCAGGAGATCGACGTCGGTGGCGACCGCGGCGGCCGCTGCGACCGACGCGGGGGAGGTGATGTCGAGGGCGAGGCGCTCGACTCCCTCGAGGTCGATCAGTTCGGGGCGTCGGGCCGTGGCGTAGACCTTCGCCCCGCGTGCGATCAGCTGTGCGGCGAGGTGGCGTCCGATACCGCGGTTCGTGCCGGTGACGAGGGCAGTGGCTCCAGAGAGGTTCATGCCGCTACGGTAGAACCTGACGTCAACGTGAGAATCAAGCCCGAGGGACAGAACGATGCGGATCGGTGAACTCGCAGAACGGGCCGGCGTCAGCGTCCGGTCGCTGCGGTACTACGAGGAACAGGGCCTCCTCGAGTCCGAGCGGACCACGGGCGGACACCGGGAGTACCGCGAGCCCGATGTCGCGCGGGTGCGCTTCATGCAGATGCTCTACGCGGCGGGCATGCCGAGTCGTCGGATCGTCGAGATCCTGCCCTTCCTCGACACCGGGGTCGCGACGCGGACGATGCTCGACCACTTCGACGAGGAGAGCGATCGCATCCGACGCCAGATCGAGGCCCTCGGTGCCACCCACGACCGCCTCGCGCGGCTCCGCGACATCGCGGCGGAGTCCATCGCGGGGCGGCCGCCGGAGGAGTGCCGCTCGTCGGCGAACGCCGCCGCCGCCTGAGCACCCCCGACTAGCTGGCGGCGGGCCTGCTGAACAGGTTGACGACGTTGCCGTCCGGGTCGCGGACCAGTGCGGAGCGGTTGCCCCACGGCATCGTGGTCGGCTCCAGGACGACGTCGTCGCTGCCGAGCTGCAGTCCGGCGAACTCGCCGTCGACGTCGGCGACCTCGAACTCGATGAGCACGGAACGGTTCGTGGCCGGCGTCAGCGCGCCGCCGAGCATGGCGACCGTGGCGGTGCTGGCGATCGCGAGGGTCCCACCCGGGCCGCTGAACTGCGCGAAGACCGGTGCGGGGCGCTCGGCCGGCTGGCGGGTGATCCGCTCGTAGAAGGCGACCATGCCTTCGAGGTCGTCGGTGATGATGCGGACGGATGCGAACGACATGGGGTTCCTCACGGTGGTGCTGCTGACTCGGAGGCACCAGCTTCACCGGCCGTCGCGACACCGTCCTGTCGGTGTTTCCGGAAACCGACGGCGCAGCTACTCGTCGAGGACCGGCCGGAGTCGTCCGTACTGGATCGCGAGGTCCTCGGATCGCAGGACGCGCTGCGCGGGCCGCTCGTCGGTGACCTCGACCGACAGCATCCGGTCGCCCCGGAACGCCCGCACCCCGTCGCGCATCCGGCACCAGGCGATCAGGTACCACTGACCGTCCTTCCCGATCGACCCCAGCGGTTCGACGTCCCGGACGGACTCCGCTCCGTCGGCGTCCCGGTACCGGAGTCGCACGACTCGATCGGCACGCAGGGCCGCCGCGAACTCGGCCGGGACGACCGTGTCCTCGTCGTCCTCCAGGAAGTGCACCCGGGAGGCCAGCGCGCTGGCTCGTGCTGCATCCCCGGCGGGCATCACCGCGAGCGTCTTCCTGGCCGCGGTGTGTGCCGCGTGCCGGAATGGACTCCGCCCCAGCGAGCCGAGCCCGATCAGCACCGCGAGGGCTTCATCCGGCGTGAAGCCCGCCGGACCGAGCGTCGCGGACGCGTCGATGACGTACCCACCCGTCCGGCCGGGCTCCGCCCAGATGGGCACACCCGATTGCTGCAACGCGGAGATGTCCCGTTCGATGGTCCGGACCGACACCTCGAACCGCTCCGCGAGACGACGCGCGCTCCGCGGTTGCGGGGAGACGGCGCGCAACTCCTCCACGAGGCCGTAGAGCCGATCGGTGCGATTCACCTGGCCATCTTCGCTGTCGTGCCGATGTTCCGTCAGATCCACGCCGTCTCGTCTGCCACGTGCTCGTGGGGTTCGCATCCGTCCGCCTAGGCTGCGGGGGTGTCTGCAGCCCTGACCGTCGAACTCCTCCGGACGTTCGGCGTTGCGCTCGAACGCGGGTTGTCCGAACGGGAACTGGCCCGGGCCGAGCGTCGGTACGGCGTCCGGTTCGGCGCGGACCATCGTGCCCTGCTCTCCCTCGCAGTGCCGAGCGGGGACGGCTGGTTCGATTGGCGCGCTCGGAACGACGAACGGCTGCGACGGGCGATCCGGTGGCCGGTCGAGGGCGTCCTGTTCGACGTCCGTCACGACGCCTTCTGGCCCGGGTCGTGGGGCGAGCGACCCAGCGATGAGTCGCAGCGTCTCGAGGTGGCCGAGCGGCACCTGCTGCGGTGGCCGCAGCTGGTGCCGTTGTACTCGCACCGCTACCTGCCTGCCGCGCCGGTCGGCAGCGGGGCGCCGGTCTTCTCGGTGTACCAGACGGACGTGGTCATCTACGGCGATGATCTCGTCGACTACGTCAAGCGAGAGTTCCGGCCGGATCGTACCGAGCGGGAGACCAGCGTCGGGATGCACGACCTGGAGCCGTGGACGCTGCTCGCCTTCGGCGAGGACGTCCCCTGAACGCAACGAGCGGATCCGGCTGCCGGCGGTTCTGAACGCAACGGCTGACGGACTGGAGGCACGGTGCCAGCTGGCACCGTGCCTCCAGTCCGTCCCGGGGTCGCGCCCAGGGCGTGTCAGGACTCCGACAGGAATCCGGCGCGCAGCGTGAGGGGTCCGTCAGGGAAGCGCTCGCGCCGTCGGCGGTCCGGCATGCTCGGCAGGTTGCCCGCATGCACCACAGAACCAGGAGGACACCGGTGGCCCTCATCGACAACGGCATCTACGTCAACGGAACGAGGACGGACTCGCCCGCGGACCTCGGGCGCACGTACGAAGCGCTCGCCGCCGCCGGGTGGGGCGCGATGGCCTGGATCGGGCTGTTCCGACCGACCGCCAACGAACTGGCCTCCGTCGCGGACGAGTTCGGGTTGCACCCGCTCGCCGTCGAGGACGCGCACAAGGGGCACCAGCGGGCGAAGCTCGAGCGGTACGGCGACACCCTGTTCGTGGTGCTGCGACCCGCCTGGTACGACGAGGACGAGGAGACGGTCGAGTTCGGTGAGGTGCACCTGTTCACCGGGCGCGACTTCGTCGTCACCGTCCGGCAGGCGGAACGGCCGAACCTCGCCGACGTGCGGAAGCGACTCGAAGCCGACCCGGACGCCCTGGGGCGCGGGTCCGAGGCGGTGCTCTGCGCGGTCCTCGACGAGGTCATCGACAGCTACGCCCCGGTCGTCGCCGGGCTGCAGGACGACATCGACGACATCGAGGACGACCTGTTCGACGGTGACGTCGACCCGGCGTCCTCGCGGCGGATCTACCAGCTGCTCAGTGAGGTCATCGGGTTCCAGCGCGCGATCGGGCCGCTGCCCGGGATGCTCAACGCGTTGCTGCGCGGTGCCGAGAAGTACGGCACGGACACCGAGGTGCAGAACCAGCTCCGGAACGTCCTCGACCACGCGATCCGCGTCACCGAGCGGGTGGACACGTTCCGGACGCTGCTCGAGAACGCCCTCACGCTGCACTCGACCCTGGTGACGCAGGAGCAGAACGACGCGATGCGCCGGATGACCAGCGCGAGCCTGGCGCAGGGGGAGGAGAGCCGGCGGCTGGCTCGGGCGTCGATGGAGCAGGGCGAAGAGGTGAAGAAGATCTCGTCGTGGGCAGCCATCCTGTTCGCTCCCACGTTGGTGGCGTCGATCTACGGCATGAACTTCGAGCACATGCCCGAGCTGCGGTGGGCGTGGGGGTACCCGGCGGCGATCGTCGCGATGGTCCTGCTGGCGGTCGTGCTGTGGGCGGTGTTCAAGCGGCGGCACTGGCTCTGAGCGTGCGTGATGACGGACTGGAGGCGCGGTGCCAGCTGGCACCGTGCCTCCAGTCCGTCCGCTGGTCGCGTCGCGCGACCGGCGCCGGCTTGTTCACCCAACCGACGCATGCGCGTGGCAGGGTGGTCCGGGGCATCGTCGCCCGCAGCCCAGCCAGCCGCCAGCGGAGCACGATGCCAACACCCGACCTGATGATCGTCACGGACCTCGACGGGACGTTCCTCGACCACCACGACTACTCGTTCGACGCGGCCCTGCCGATGTTGGAACAGCTGCGGGCGGACGACGTCCCCGTGGTGTTCTGCAGCAGCAAGACGCGTGCCGAGGTCACGGCGCTGCAGGCGCGCACCGGGCTCGACGGGCGCGCGTTCGTGGCGGAGAACGGCGCGGTCGTGGTCGGACCGGCGGGCGACGTGCTGGTCGGACCGGTCGACGGCGACCTCGAGCGGCTGCACGCCGAACTCGCCCGCGTCCGCCGGGCACTGCATCTGCGGTTCGAGACCTTCGGTGGCGTGACCGACGCGGTCGTCGCCGCGTGGACCGGCCTCGACCTCGAAGCGGCCGGACGCGCGCAGCAGCGCGAGGCGTCCGAGGTGCTGCTCTGGCACGCCGAGGACGACGACCGGGCGGACGCGTTCCGCGCGGCGCTCGCCGCGGTCGGCCTCGACCTGGTGCGGGGAGGCCGGTTCTGGCACGTGCTGCCGGCGGGCCGCGACAAGGGCGCGGCGGTCCGGACGCTGATCGCCGACCGCGAGCGTCGGACGGGGACCATCCCGCGCACGATCGGACTCGGTGACGGCCCGAACGACACCGCGTTGCTCGACGCGGTCGACTTCGCCGTCGTGGTCCGCGGGCACGGCCCGGCACCCGGACCACTCGCGGACGACCGCCCCGAGCGCGTCCACCGCACGATCGCCCCCGGCCCGCAGGGCTGGACCGAGGGCCTCACCCGGTTCACCACCCCGTCCGTCAGGAGCCATCGATGAGCGACTTCCACCAGAACGGCGTCATCACGACGTTCCACGACCTCGGTCGCCGCAGCACCGCGAGCCTCGAGGAGGACCTGCGGGGCTTCGCCGAGAAACGCCCGATGAGCCTGATCCTGCCGGCGCTGTACTCCGAGCTCGAGCGTCCGGCCCTGTCGCGGATCGTCGACGAGCTGGCCGAGGCCGACTGGCTCAGCGAGATCGTGATCGGGCTCGACCGGGCTGACCGCTCCCAGTTCGAGCACGCCCGCGAGTTCTTCTCGCGGCTGCCGCAGCGGCACCGGATCCTGTGGAACGACGGGCCGCGGCTGCGCGAGCTCGACGCCGAACTGGAGCGCGCGGGGCTGGCACCGGGGGAGCCGGGCAAGGGCCGCAACGTCTGGTACTGCACCGGGTACGCCCTGGCGTCGGAGCGGGCGGACTGCATCGCCCTGCACGACTGCGACATCACCACCTACGAGCGGGGCATGCTCGCCCGGCTGTTCTACCCGGTCGCGAACCCCGCGTTCGACTACGAGTTCTCGAAGGGCTACTACGCCCGCGTCGCCGACGGTCGGATCAACGGCCGCGCCGCGCGGCTGCTCGTCGGGCCGCTGCTCCGCTCGCTCCGCCAGGTCTACGGGGAGTCCGAGTACCTGGAGTACCTGAGCAGCTTCCGGTACCCGCTGTCCGGCGAGTTCGCGATGCGTGCCCACGTGCTGAACGGCCTGAAGATCCCCGGCGACTGGGGACTCGAGATCGGCATGCTGTCCGAGGTGTACCGCGACTACGCGACCCGGCAGGTGTGCCAGGTGGAGATCGCCGACGCGTACGACCACAAGCACCAGCCCCTCGCCGAGGCCGACGGCACCGGCGGCCTCGCCCGGATGGGCAACGACATCGTGCAGTCGCTGCTCCGGAAGCTCGCGACCATGGGCGTCCCGCTCACGTCCGACTCGTTCCGCGTGCTCAAGGCGACGTACTACCGGAACGCGCTCGACATCGTCGAGGTGTACCGGCACGAAGCCGAGATGAGCGGGCTCGCGTTCGACCAGCACGCCGAGGAAGCCGCGGTGGAGCTCTTCACCAAGGCGATCCTCGACGCCGGCGGCGCCTTCACGGCGCGGCCGAACGACAAGCCGTTCATCCCGAGCTGGAGCCGGGTGCGCTCAGCGGTGCCGGACGTGCTCGACCGGCTGCGGGACGCGGTGGAGGCGGACCAGCAGGACTGACGGGGTCACTCGACCCGGTGGCGGCATCGAGGATGCCGTCAACGACCGGACCGGCGCAGGGCGTCGAGGGGGACCCACCCTGGCTGCGAGCGTTGCCATGATCGGAAACGGTCGATGCGACCCTGCGCGGCCGCCACGGCAGGCCGAGCCCGTCGGATCACTCGGCCCCGCAGGACGAGGAAGCCCGAGCCCACGAGGACGAAGAAGCCCGCCAGAGCCAGCCCCGTCAGGCGGATCGGGCCGACTACTGACCAGCCGATCGAGACGCCGCCGAGCGCACACAGCACGCACCCCCAGAACAACAGTCGGCTCGCGGTGTGCCGGAAGGTCCGGAGGAGCCGTTCATCGTGTTCGATCGTCGGCGTGCTGCCGGGCTCTGACTCTGCGAACCCCACCCGGAGCCGCATCACGAGCCCCAGATGACGTACGCGACGACCCCGAGGACGACCACACCGCCGATGGGGACGAAGAAGATCCAGTCGTTCCGGATCGGCGCGCTACCCGGTCGATGGCTTCGCTGGAACGGGGCGACCGGGTTGCCGCTGACCCCGGGGAGGAAGTCGGTCGAGTGCTGTCGGACCGGTTCTTCGGGACGCTGGTCGTGCATGTGACCCCCCAGAGTCGACGGGTGCTGATGACCCTCGCGTTGATCTTGCCCGACATCGAGTGTCGTGACCACCACCGGTGCAATCTGCCGACTCGTCATCCGTGCTGCGGGTCCCACCCGTCGGATCTCGGCGCCCAGCCGAGTTCCGGACCCAGCCGCTCGGCGATGTCCGTGATGATCTGCGCGTAGTCGTCCGGCTCGAACGAGAACGGGAGCGCGAAGGCGACCTCGGTGACCGCCTGGTAGCCGACGTCGGCACGCAGCCGGTCCGCGATCTCGGCCGAGGTGGCCACCAGGTCGGCGGCGAAGAGCATCCCGGCGGGGCCCATCGGCACGCCGACGCGACCCGAGCGGCTGTCGACGTAGGCGCGGTAGCGGGCCTCTTGCTCGGCGGTCGCGGTGTCGGTCGGGATGACGACCAGGCCCTGCGAGACGCGGGCTGCAGCGGGGTCGGGGTGGACGTCGAGGTAGGCGTCGATCTGAGCGCGCTGGTTCGTGGCGAAGTCGGTGCCGTTCTCGCTGCGGGTGACGCTCGAGGTGAGCAGGTGGAAGCCGTTCTCACCCGCCCACACGGCCGACTTCGTGCTGCCGGTGCCGTACCAGATCCGTTCGGCCAGGCCGTCGCTGTGCGGCTGGACGGTGCTCGCGAACTCCTCGATGCCGCGGCGTTCGACGGTCTCGGTGGCCGTCACCGGGTCACCGCGCACCAGGGCACGGAAGCGCAGGAGCCGGTCGTTGCCGAGGTCCTCGTGCTCCAGGGTGTCGGGGTAGATCGCTTCGCGGTACAGGTCGAAGTTCATCGGCATGCCGACCGAGAACCCCGGGTTCAGGCGTCCGCCGAGCAGGACGTCGACCGTGCTGAGGTCCTCCGCCAGGCGGAACGGGTTCTCCGCGCCGATCGGGGTGACGGCGGTGCCGAGGTCGATGCGCGAGGTGCGCTGCGAGGCGGCGGCCAGCAGCGCGACAGGGGAGGAGATGCCGTGCTGCAGGTGCCGGTGGCGCAGCCAGGCGCTGTCGAAGCCCAGGGCCTCGGCGCGCTCGATCACGCGCAGGGTGTCCTCGTGGCCCTCGGACGGTCGTGCGGGGTCGAACGACCCGATCGTCAGGAAGCCGAGCCGGTGCAGGGGAGTTCCGTCGAGGGGCATGGGTCGATCGTGCCAGATGCGTCGTGCCGTTCGTCCGTTGATGACCGTTGTGCAGCCGCCGGCTCAGTCACCGGTCTCCTTGACCAGGGCCTCGACGTTGTTGCCGTCCGGGTCGGACACGAACGCGGTGTACGCGTGGTACTCCGGCCAGTAGCGCGGCTCGTGCCGTGACACGCCGCCGGCGGCGACGGCTTCGCGGTGGAAGGCGTCCACCTCGCTCCGTGACCCGGCCTCGAACGCCAGGTGGAGTCCGCGCGTCGTCGCCTCGGGGGATCGGGCGGTCTCGAGCGAGACGCTCGGGGTGTCGTCCCCGTGCTGCCAGAACTCGGCGACGGCGTCCGTGCGGTAGCCCGCTCCGATGCCGAGGGGCGCGAGGGCGGCGGTGTAGAACGCGTCGCTCGCGGCGAAGTCGCTGGCGAAGACGCCCAGGTGGTGGATGAGGTGACGACCCGGCATGGGACGACCCTAGGCCGCCGTCACGGCATCCGTCCGGGCAGCTTCCCGGTCCCGCTGGCAGGCTGGACCGGTGCACATCACCCTGGGCTCCGCGACCGACATCGTCATCTCCGGCATCCGGTTCCCGGAGGGGAACCGCTGGCACGACGGGCGGCTCTGGTACTCGGACATGCACACCGGCGAGGTGTTCTCGGTCGACCCGTCCTCGACCGACGGCCCCCGGCTCGAGGCCACCGTCGACGGGCAGTCGTCGGGGCTCGGGTGGCTCGCCGACGGGCGGTTGATCGTCAGCTCGATGGAGTCCCGCACGGTCGTCGCCGTCGACCCGGACGGCAGCACCTCGGTGTTCGCCGACCTGTCCACGATCGAGTCGTCGCTCGTGAACGACCTGGTCGTCGACGCCCAGACCGGCCGGACCTACATCGGTGCCTTCGGCTACGACCTGTACGCGGGCGAGGAACTGCGCCCCGGCTCGCTCTACGTGATCGACCCTGACGGCTCGGTCCGCCTCGCCGCCGAGGGCCTGGTGTTCCCGAACAGCGCCAACATCCTGCCCGGCACCCGGACACTGGTGGTCAGCGAGACGTGGGGTGGCCGCCTCACCGCCTTCGACATCGAGGACGACGGCTCGCTGACCGGACGTCGCGAGTGGGCAGCCCTGCCCGGCGGCGTGACCCCGGACGGCAGCACCGTCGACCGTGACGGCGCGATCTGGGTCTGCTCGGTCGACACGGGGGAGTTCCTGCGGGTCGTCGAGGGCGGCGAGGTGACGGACCGCATCGACGCACCCGGGGACTGCGCGATCGACTGTGCGCTCGGTGGCGAGGACGGTCGCACCCTCTACCTGGCGACCGCCGACAGCTACGACCCGGCCGTGACGGCGCAGACGCGTGCCGGCCGGATCAGTTCGGTCCGGGTCGAGGTGCCGGGGTGGTGAACCCGAGCGACCTCGCCGAGGCGACGCGTCGTGCGGAGTACCTCGTCGAGCACGGGCCGACCGTGGGCGTCATGTCGCAGCAGGCGGGACTCGCCGCAATGTCGGTTCTCTGGGTGGCCGCCACTGCCCCCGCCGCCTTCCGGCTCACAACGCTGATCTGGTTCCTCCTCGCCGTCGCCGGAACGGTCGTTGCGGTGACCGCATGGGTCCGTGCTCGACGCCACCGCAGGCTGCTGCCCTACCTCGTCGAGACGCCGGAACAGCCGCTCGGCGCGCTCACCCCGGCGGAGCGCAAGTCCGTGACCCGACAGGTCAGCGGGCGGGCACCGGTGGCGCCCGAGGCCGTGCCGCTCGTGCGGGCGATGCTCGCGTGGCAGCGACGCTCCACCCGAATCTCGGCCCCGACCCTGATCGGCACCGGGCTGAGCCTGTTGGGACTCGGCGGCGCCTCGGCCACGACGCTCGGTTGGGGTTGGGCGTTCCTGGTGTTCATCGCCGTCGTCGCGGTGTTCGTCACTGTCGCGACGGTGATCGGCGTGCGTCGAAGCCGCCGAGTCCTGGCCGTGCTAGATCGGGTCGGGGCGCCCGTCTCCTGACCTCGTGCGCGCTGCCTCCACCGCGTTAGCGTGGTGAGGGGAGGCCGAGATGGACAGTCCGGGTTGGTGGGCGGCGATCGGGTGCGCCGTGCTCGTGCTCATCGTCGACGCGGCGATCTGGGGCATCGTGTCGATCGCTGCAGACGGCCTGGGGCGGAACCGCGCAGCGGGCATCCGGCTGCCGTCACTCATGCGGAGCGACGTGGCCTGGCGCGCTGGGCACCTCGCCGCGCACCGGGTCATGCGGCCGTTGCTGATCACGTCCGCGATCGTGGCGATCGTCTCCGTCCCGGCGCCGCTCACCCCGGTCCTCTACGTTGTGCTGCTCGGCCTGTCACTGGTGAGCACGCTGGCCGCGCTCGTCGCCGGTGCGGTGTCGGCGTCACGCGCTGCGAACAGCGTTCCTCGCGACGGGTGATCGGAGGGGTCATGCTGGTCTCGTGCAGCGAATCGGTCTGAAGGACCCTGAAGGCGTTCGGTTCGTCCCGCCCGTCGGATCTGGGACCGGCGTCCTGGTGCTCGCCGGGTCGAGCGGGCGGGTCGACGAGGACCGCGCGCGGGTCTTCGCCGGACTCGGGCACATCGCTGAGTCGATCCGGTGGTTCGGAGGAGCCGGCCAGCAACCGGGACCGTGGGCCGTCCCGCTCGAGCTCTTCCTCGCCCGCATCGACGAACTCGAGCGGAGCTGCGACCGTGTCTGGCTCGTCGGGACCTCCCTCGGCGCCGAGGCCGCGCTGGTCCTCGGCGCGCACCGCCCCTCGGTCGCGGGCGTCATCGCGTTCGCACCCACCGACGTGGTGTGGCCCTGGCCGGACGGCGGGGGCGTGGAACGATCGCACTGGACCCTCGACGGATCGCCACTGCCGCACGTGCCGTTGGCGTGGGACACCTGGCGGCGGGGAGAACCACCGCGCTTCCGATCGCTCTACGAGCGTTCGTACGAGGCCGCCCCGGACCGGGTTCGGGCAGCGGCGGTACCCGTCGAGCGGATACAGCAGCTCGTCCTGATCGCCGGTGAGGACGACCAGGTCTGGCCGAGCGCCCAGAGCGCTCGCCGCGTCGCAGCTCGGCGGGCCGCGGCCGGGCACACCACGACCGTGGTCATCGATCGGGACGCAGGGCACCGGGCGGTCCTGCCGACCGAGACGGTCGTGGCCGGAGGGACCCCGATGGTGCGCGGCGGTACCGCGGCCGCCGACGCTGCGCTCGGGGCGATGGCACTCGAGGCGATCCGGGCCGCCTTGGCCCACGACTGCATCAGTCCCTCAAGCTGACCCGGGGGCCGCCCGCTGCCGCTCGGTGCGAGGTTGCACTCCTGGTGCGAGCCATCGAGGGTCGCACCAGGTGCGCAACCTCGCACCAGACGACACGGACACCAGACGACACGGACGCCAGACGACACGCGCACCAGACGACACGGACCCCGCGCACCCGCGTCACCCGCACCCCTCCGGGTACGGCAGACTGCACGGACAAGCATCCAGGAGTGATCGTCATGTTCGTCGCCGCCATCGTCTTCCTCGTCATCGCGCTCGTCGCGCTCTTCTTCCGAACACGCACCTACTCCACCCCCGCACGCCCGGCCACGCCCGGTCGCGAAGCACGCCCCGCCGTCCCGACCCGCCGCCCGAACCTCATCGCGACGTGGACCGCGGCCGCCGCCGGCGTCCTGTTCGTCGGGCTCACGCTCGGCAGCACCCTGTACGCGCAGGACACGGGTGAGTCGAAGGTGCAGGTGGACATCTCCGGCAACATCGTCGGGCAGAGCACGGACTCCGGGTTCCACTTCAAGGCGCCGTGGGCCACGCTGCACACGTTCAACATCCGCAACCAGACCGTCACCTACATCAACGCGGTCAACGGCTCCGACTCGGACAACAACGGCAACGTCCGCTCCGGCCCGTACGTCACGGTGCAGGACCAGGACGGCGTCTCGTCGAACGTCAGCCTCAACCTGCAGTACAGCATCGACGCGAAGTCGGTCACCGACATCTACCGGTCGTACAAGACCGAGGAGAACTTCAAGACGCAGTTCATCGGCAACTCGGTGCGCAGTGTCGTGCGCCAGGTGCCGAACGACTTCACCACCATCGAGCTGATCACCAAGCGCGGCACCGTCGAGAAGGCGATGATCCAGGCGCTCGAGAAGCGGTGGAAGGGCTCGGGCGTGCACGTCGACAACTTCGCCCTGCAGGAGATCACGCCGCCGAAGTCGGTCATCGACGCCTACGCCACCGCGCAGCAGGCGCAGATCCAGGTCACGAAGGAGCGCGCGCTCCTGGACGCCAAGAAGGTGCAGGCGCAGCAGCAGGTCGCCGAGGCACAGGGTCAGGCCGACGCCAACGAGGTCCTCAACGAGCACCCGCTCTCCGACGCCGCCCTCAAGCAGCGCGAGATCGAGGCGCTCAAGAGCGCCGGCGACAACGGCTCGCTCATCGTCGTGCCGCAGGGCACCGACAACATCCTCAGCCTGCCGGGCACCTCGGGTTCGAAGAGCAAGTAGCGCGCACCGAGACGCCGCCCAGTCGCCGAGACGCCTCCGTTTTCGGAGGCGTCTCGCGCACGGGGCGGCGTCGGGAGAACACGACGGCGTCTTCCGGATCCGGGACGCGCACCGCGACGGACGGGAGGCACGGTGCCAGCTGGCAACGGGCCTCCCGTCCGTCGGTGTGGCGGCGTCCAGGGCCCCGCTCAGGCCGCGCCGTGACTGGCGCGGCTGCGCCGCGAGAGCGAGTCGATGATGACGGCCAGAAGCAGGACCGCGCCGGTGATCATGTAGCGGATCGACGAGTCGAGGCTCAGCAGGGTGAGCCCGTTCGAGATCGACTGGATCACGATGATGCCGAGCAGCGCCGACCAGGCGCTGCCACGGCCACCGAACAGGCTGGTCCCGCCGATGACGGCTGCGGCGATCGCGTTGAGGTTCGTGTCTCCGGCGCCGGACGACAGGCTCGCCGAGTTGAGGCGGGCCGCGGCGAGGATGCCGCCGACGGTGGCGAAGAGCGAGGTCAGCATGAACACCGAGATGTAGATGCGGTTCACCCGGATGCCGGAGCGCCGTGCGGCCTCGACGTTGCCGCCGACCGCGAAGACCGAGCGGCCCCAGCGGGTGCGCTTGAGTACGAAGTTCATCAGCACGACCAGCACGACGAAGAACACGAACGAGGTGCCGGTGCCGAAGTCGCGCGACAGGTACCAGACCATCAGCGCGAGGCCGAGGAACAGGGCGACTGCCTTCACGATGGTCAGCGACATCGCTCCGGTCGACAGCCCGGCACGGCGGCGGCGGGCAGCACGACGGACCTCGGTGAAGAAGAGTCCTCCGGCGGCCAGGACGGCCAGCAGGTACGCGAGCCACGGCGGCAGGTACGAGGCCGAGGCGAACTGCACGATCGGTGAGTCGTACGGCAGGTTGATCGAGCCGTTCGGCCCGAGGATGAGCAGCTGCAGCCCGAGGAACCCGAGCAGACCGGCGAGCGTGATGACGAAGCTCGGCACCCCGAAGCGGGTGAACAGCAGGCCGTAGAGCAGGCCGGCCGCGGCACCGACGGCCAGGGCGACGGTGAGCACGAGCCACAGCGGCCAACCGAGCGTCGTGAGGCCCTGGCCGAGGATCGCGGCGGAGAGCCCGCTGACGCTGCCGACGGACAGGTCGATCTCGCCGAGCAGCAGCACGAGGACGATGCCGATCGCGATGGTGCCGACCGCGGCGCACTGCAGGGCGAGGTTGACCAGGTTGCCCGGGGACAGGAAGTCGGGGGAGAGCGCCTGGAACACCGCCCAGATGACGATGAGCCCGACGACCACCGGCAGCGAGCCGATGTCACCGCCGCGGACCCGTCGGACGAACGCCTTCGCCGCGCCGCCGAGCCCGGCGTCACGCAGGAGCCGCTCGTCCTGCAGGTCCGCGGCCGAAGGAGTCGGGGTCGCTGCGGTGAGGGTCTCGTCGGTCTTGCTCATGCGGAGGTCTCCTGCTCGGTGCGGGCGGCGGCGCGACGGGTGACGGCGTTGTCGGTGGCACCGGTGATGGCCGCGATGATCTCCTCGTAGGAGACGTCGTCGATTCGGAACGTGCCGTTGTTGCGGCCGAGTCGCAGGACCGCGACCCGGTCGGCGACCGCCTGCACGTCCGCGAGGTTGTGGCTGATGAGGACGACGCCGAGTCCGCGCTCGCGCAGGCGTTCGACGAGGTTCAGGACCTCGGCGGTCTGTGCGACACCGAGTGCGGCGGTGGGCTCGTCGAGGACGACCACCTGCGGGTCCCCGATCAGCGAGCGGGCGATCGCCACGGTCTGCCGCTGCCCACCGGACAGCGACGCGATCGGGATCCGCACCGACGGGATCCGGGCGGCGAGCTGCTGGAGGAGCTCCCACGAGCGGCGCTCCATCTCCTCTTCGTCCAGGAACGGGTGGGCGATCTCGCGCCCGAGGAACAGGTTCGAGACCACGTCGAGGTTGTCGGCGAGGGCGAGGTCCTGGAACACCGTGGCGATGCCGAGGGTCTGGGCCGCCGCGGGGTTCGGGACGGTGACCTCGTCGCCGCCGAAGGTGATCGTGCCGCCGTCGGGCGTGTAGACCCCGGCGAGGATCTTCACGAACGTCGACTTGCCGGCGCCGTTGTCGCCGACGATGGCGACCACCTCGCCCGGGTAGACGTCGAAGTCGATGTCGCTGAGGGCCTGGACGGCGCCGAACCGCTTGGTGATCCCGCGCAGGGACATCACCGGGTCGGCGGAGGGGTGTGCTGCTGGTGACGCGTTGCTCACGGGTGTCGTGCTCACGGGTGTCGTCCTCGATCGGTGAGGCCCGCCCGGTCCGCAGTCGGACCGGGCGGGCAGAGGGGGTCGGACCTACTTGATGCCGGCGCTGTCGCAGGCTGCCTTGTACTGCGCGGTGCAGATCTTCGACACCTCGTACAGGCCGTCCTTGACGACCGTCGACTGGACGTTGTCCGTGGTGACGGCGACCGGGTCGAGCAGCGTCGACTGGACGCTGGCGCCCCCGGCGGTGTCGACGGTGGTGTCGCCCTTCGGGGTCTCACCCTTCGCGAACTGGATCGCCAGGTCGGCGGCCTTCGACGCCTCGGGCTTGAAGGCCTTGTAGACGGTCATGTACTGCTCACCGGCGAGGATCCGCTGGATGCCCGCGAGCGACGCGTCCTGCCCGGTGACGGGCGGGAGCTCGGTGACACCGGCCGACTTCAGGGCCGCGATGACGCCGCCGCCGGTGTCGTCGTTCGCCGCGTAGACGCCGGTGATCTTGTCCTTGCCGAGCTTGCTGATCTGACCGGCTGCCCAGTCCTGCGCCTTGGCCGGGTCCCATCCGGGGGTGTCGTACTCGGCGAGCACCTTGTAGCCGCTGTCGTCGATGACCGAGTGCGCGCCCTTCTTGAACTGCGAGGCGTTGTTGTCGGTGGGGGAGCCGTTCACCATGATGATGCCCGAGCCCTCCGGGACCTTCTTCGCCTTGAGGGCGTCGACCAGGGCCTGGCCCTGCAGCTCACCGACCTTCTCGTTGTCGAACGAGATGTAGTAGCTCAGGTCGGGGCTGTTGATGAGCCGGTCGTAGGAGATCACCGGCACCTTCTTGGCCTTCGCCTGCTGGACGATGGACGCTGCGGCCTCGCCGTCGAACGGGTCGAGGACCAGGACCTTGACGCCCTGCGTGAGCATCGACTGGGCCTGCTGCAGCTGCTTCGACGCGTCGCCGTCGGCGTTCGCGTAGATGACCGAGCAGCCGCTGCACTGCTTCTTCACCTCGGCGGTGAAGAGCGGCCGGTCGGCGCTGGCGTAGCGGGCGGTGACGGAGTCGGGCAGGAGCAGGCCGATCTTGGCCTTCGACGCGTCCCCGCCGCCTCCGCCGGAACCGGTCCCGGCGTCCGCGCCGTTGGAACAGCCCGCCAGGGTGGTGATCGCGAGCAGCAGGGCGCTGACGCCCAGCATCGCTCGTGTGGTGGATTTCTTCATTGAAACGTCCTCCAACAGTGGACCGCCCCCATCGGCGGTGCCCTGAGTGTGACAGCGAGCGTTCTTGGCTGCAAGAGTTGAACGCAAGGACCGCGCGCCGTGACGAAAACGTTATCCGGAGGGCGCGGGGCGCCGGCTCGCCCGCGCCTATCGTGCGCGCGTCACGTCCACGGCTTCGATCGCCAGGGCCAGCGCGCCGGTCACCGAGGCCTTCTCGCCGAGCTGCCCCTGCACCACGTCCGGCGTGCCGTCCACGTCGACGATCAACGACGACTCGAGGGCGTGCCGCATCGGGCCGAGCAGGAGTTCCCCGGCCCGTGCGAACTCGCCCGTGACCACCACCCGCTCCGGGTCGAGGACGTTGCAGAGCCCCACCGCCGCCGAACCGATCGCCCGCCCGGCGTCGGCCACGGCGCGCATGCAGACCTGGTCGCCGCCCATCGCGCGCAGGATCAGGTCCGCCAGCTTGAGGGTGCCGGCCTCGTCGCGGACGCCCTCGAGCACGGCGGGTGCGCCGGCGATCGCCTCGAGGCACCCGCGGTTGCCGCACCGGCACAGGGGTCCGTTCGGCAGGACGGGGGTGTGCCCGAACTCGCCGGCGATGCCGTGGTGCCCACGGAACAGGTGCCCGCCCAGCACGAGTCCGGCGCCGATGCCGTTGCCGACGTCGAGCGTCACCACGGTGTCGCGGCCGCGGGCCGCCCCGCTCCGGTGTTCCGCCAGGGCGGCGAGGTTGGCCGAGTTGTCGACCTGCACGGGCTTGTCCATCCGCCGGGCGAGCGACTGGCCGAGCGCGATGCCGTCCCAACCCCGCAGGATCCCGCCGCGCGCCGTCATCCCGGTGCGGGCGTCGATCGGGGCGGCCACGGCGAGGCCGACGGCGAGCACCTCGTCCATCGACGACTCGATGGACTCCACCATGTCCAGCACGAGCAGCGCGGTCTTGTCGAGCTCGGCGTCGGCGCGGTGGTCACGGGCCAGGGGCATGTGCCGCTCGGCCAGGACGGCGCCGTTCAGGTCCGACAGCGCCAGCCGCAGGTGCCGCGGCGAGACGTGCACCCCGGCGACCAGCCCGAGGCCGTGCGGCAGGGTCACGCGGAGCGCCCGACGGCCGCTCGAGGTGCTCGGCGTCGCGTGCAGGGCTCCGGTCGCGACGAGTTCCTTGACGATGTTCGAGACGGTCGCGGGGGAGAGTCCGGTCACCCCGGCGAGCTCGACCTGCGTCAGCCCGCCGTGCCGCTTCACCGCGCTGACGACCCGGCCCCGGTTGGCTTCACGCAGTGAAGCTTGGTTCCCCGGACTGCGGCGCGGCTCTGACACGGGGACAGCGTAACGGGCGGGTCCGGAACGCTCGCCGTGACGGCCTGGAGGCGCGGTGCCAGCTGGCGCCGCGCCTCCAGGCCGTGGGTGGTCGCGTCCGGGGGCCGCTGCCGCCGTCAGGCGCGTCGCGCCGCGCGGTCGAGGCGCGGGGTCGGGATGCCCAGGGTCTCGGCGGTGCGCCGGACGTCCGCGAGGACCGCCAGGGGTTCGGCGGCGGCCGGGTCGTCGTGTGCGGCGAGGCTCGCACGCGCGATCGGGACGAGCGCCGTGGCCGCGGCCACCACGGCGGCCGTCACCCCCGGGCGTCGGACGGGCAGCGTCGTGGAGCGGTGCCGAGCGAGGTCGACGCCCCGTGCCTCCAGGACCGGCAGGAGTTCCCGACCGATCAGGAACGCCTCGCGGAGCGCCTGCCGATCCCCGACCATCGTCGCCAGGCCACCGCTCTGCAGGCCCCGCGCGAACATGCCGGCGTCGAGCACGAAGTGCAGCCACAGCCACCCCCGGATGTCGTCCTCGTCCTGCACGGTGAACCCCGCCCGCTGGAACACCGACCGCACCAGCTCCCGCCGATCCGGAGCCGCACCCGTCGTCCCGAGCCGGACCGAACGGAGGACGGCACCGTGCAGGACCCCGTCGGCGTCGAACCCGCCGCCGGCGCCCGGGAACCCGAACAGCACCCGGTCCGCGGCGAGCGGTGCGACCGCGGCGAGGGGTTCGTCCCACACGTTGCCGAGGACCAGCACCGTGGCGTTGCCGATGTGGGGTGCCAGGGTGGCCACGGCCTCCTGCAGTCGGTGGTGGCCGACGCTGAGGACGACGAGGTCGTACGCTTCGTCCGTGTCGATCGACTCGACCAGTCGCGTCGGCGACGTCGATCGGATCCGCCGACCCAGGGGTCCGCGGCGGCCGTCGATGACGTCGGTCTGCACGCTGTCGCCGTACTCGGCAGCGCGCCCGGGCCGCACCAGGTGGTCGACCTGGTGCCCGGAGTGCTGGAAGGCCTGGCCGTAGATCGTGGCGATGACGCCCCGTCCGAGCATGAGGATCCGCATCAGGCTCCTGTCCGCTAGTCTGGAGACGATCTCCACTTGGAAGATATGGAGATTGTTTCCACTTGTCAAGGAGGCTCCGTGCCGGTCGAGGAACCCCTGCCTGCCGCGAAGCCGATGCGCGCCGACGCCCGTCGGAACCGCGACGCGATCGTGGCCGCTGCCCGGACGGCGTTCGAGCGTGACGAGCAGCTGCGCTTCGACGACTTCGCCGGACGCGCCGGCGTCGGTGTCGGCACGCTCTACCGACACTTCCCGACGCGTGAAGCGCTGGCGGCGGCGGTCTACCGGGGCGAGGTCGATGTCCTCTGCCAGCGTGCTCGTGACTCGACGCGGCCAGCGGCTGAGAGCCTCGACGACTTCCTGCGCGGGTTCGTGGAGTACGTGGTCGACCACGCGGCGCTCGCCCGCACCCTCGCCGCCGTGGTCGACGCCACCACGCAGGCCGAGGGTGGGGGCGACCTGGAGCGGACACTCGCCGAGCTGATGGCGCGCGCGGCAGGTGACGGGACGATCCGGTCCGACGTCGCCCCCGGGACGGTGCTCATGCTGCTGCACGGCATCGGGGCCGGGATCGATCGCCCAGGGTGGGCGGTGGAAGCCCGTGCTGCCGCCGACCTGGTCTCCCGAGGGCTCCGGACCCGCTGATCCGTCAGCGCGGTCGCACCACCGGAGCAGTGTGGGCGCGGAGCAGGACGGCCACACTCGCGGCCGCAGCCAGTACGACGAGTGACCACGCCACCGCGGCCACCGTGCCGGCGGGGTGGGCGACCGACTGTCCGACCGCGGCCTGCACGGTGAGGAGCACGGTGCCCGCCGCCCACGTGACCGCGACGACGACCACGATCCGGACCTGCGTGGTCGGGTGTGCCAGCCACGGCAGGTGCCGACCCGCGGCGGCGACGAGGAGCGCCACGAGCGGGAGTACCTGCAGGGCGTGCATGCCGACGAAGTGGGCGACCCGGTAGTCACCGCCGACGGTGCTCCACCCGAGCAGCGGCACTCCGGGTCCGCCGTCCGCGATCCCCACCGTGTGGGCGCCGACGATGCCGTCCGGGGCGGTGAGCTGGGTGGGGGTCGGGCCGGTCATCAGGAACGCGACCCCGATGCCGAGGAGCGCGATGACGGCACCGGCGCGGACGGCGACCGTCAGTGCCGGGGTGGGCAGGCGCAGGAAGAACAGTGCGATCGAGGTGACGAAGGTGCAGAGGTAGAGCGTCGTGATCGCGACCGCCATCACCGCCCACACCACCACGTGCACGCTGTTCGACACGTTGAAGTGACTCGTCGTGCCGGTCGCGGCGGCCCACACGATGAGCACCTGTTCGACCACCAGGGCCACGGCCACCACTGTGCCGAGTCGGCGAGCGAGCGTCCGCCACTTCGGCAGGTGGGCGATGAGCCACGCCCAGGTGACGGCGTAGAGCAGGATCGACAGCGAGAACTTCAGGGGCTTCATCCACGCCGGTGCCCCGAGGATGGTCCGGGGATCCACGACGAGTCCGACGAGGCAGACCGCGGTGGAGACGACCATCAGGCCGGCGACGGCCATGAGTGCCGGGTGCCACGCGACCGCTCGACGGACGGCGGCGATCACCGGGCCACGCTCCGGGCGTGCAGCAGGGCGGCGGCCACGACGGCGGCGGTGGGGGTCGGTTGCACGCCGAACGTCTGCTCGAACGCCGACGAGTCGAAGACGTAGGGGTCGGTGTACTGGTAGCGCAGCTCGAGCGTCTCCCGGGCGGACGTGGTGAAGAGCGCACCGACGCGCAGCGTGGCCGACGACATCACCGCGGTGTCGGCGGCGGGGACCCCGGCGAGCTCGACGTACTGCCGACCGGTCAGCGCTGGAGCGGTCGGCAGGTGCCAGGTCCGGCCCGTCGCACGGTCGTCGGTACCGAGGGTCACGAGCGCGTCGCCGATGTCGGTCGTGGCGGTGAGGGAGTGCGGCTGGTCGGCGTCGAGCAGCCAGGTCGGGCGCTTGCCGGCGGCGATCCGGTCGACGACGAAACCGTTGAACACGCTCGTCGTCGCGCCGGGGCCGGTGAAGTCGGCGCTCCGCCCGACGGTGACGGCCAGTCCTCGGTCAGCCGCGGTCCGCAGCTGCTCGAGGGCGGCCGCGCGCACCGCACCCTTCCGGCCGGCGGGGTTGATCGGGGTCGCCTCGGTCATCGGCCCGGACACGCGACCGTAGGCGTAGACGTTGTCGAGGTACACCAGGTGGGTGCCCTCGGCCAGGGCTGCTCCGACGGTGTTGTCGACGATCCGCGGCCACTGGTCCGCCCAGACCCCCGACGAGTACGGCAGGCCGACGACGAGGTACGCGACGTCGGCACCGTGCAGTGCGCGGCGGACGGCGGTGGGGTCGAGCAGGTCGGCGATGACGTGGTCGGTGCGGGCGTTGCCGCTCTCGCTCTCGTTGTTGCCTGCCGTTGCTGTTGTCGACGGGCGCCGGCCGACGGACACGGCGGCGACGTCGTGCTCACGCAGTGCGCGGAGTGTCTCGCGCCCGACGACACCGTTGCCGCCCAGGACGACGTGCAGCGGAGCGGTCATGCGCCGGCCTCGTCCGTGTCGGCAACGGGGAACAGGTCGTGGGTGGCGTCCTGCTGCGCCAGGCGCCGGAGTCCCGCGAAGAGCGGATCGCCGAGGACGGTGCCGATCACCATCAGCTCCGCCATCGCGGTCCGGCCGTCGCGGTGCTGCAGTGCTGCGACGTCGGCCCGTGCCGCGCTCGCCGCTGCCGACACGTAGGCGTCGAGGTAGTCGTCCGGAGCGTCGAACCCGATGGTGCGCAGCCCGTCGAGCGCCCGGGCCGCGGTCTCGAGTCCCGGGTTGTCCGACGTCGCGCACCAGCCGGCGGCCGACACCCGTTCCTCGATCCGGGCGCGGGCCTCCGGGGTTGCCTCGGACTCGGGGGAGCGCGGGGTGGTCATGGCGTACTGGGCGACGGCGAAGACCTCGGCCAGCGGTGCGGTCTCGGCGTCGAGCACGGCCAGGACCTGCTTCGTCACGGCGACCGAGAGCCCGCCGGTCTCCAGGAGTGCCCGGACGAGCCGGACCCGTTCGACGTGCCGGTCGTCGTAGGCGGTCTGGTTCGGCGCAGACTTCTCGCCGGGGGGCAGGAGGCCTTCGCGTTGGTAGTACTTGACGGCGGTGACCGGCGTGGACGCCGCTCGGGCAAGTTCAGATATTCGCACTATCGGAGACTAGTGGTATCTACTCTCGGTCCACAAGGCATCAGTGCAGGTTCCGGAACGTCGCACGGACGTCGTCGACGAGCAGCTCCGGCTGTTCGAGCATCGCGAAGTGCCCGCCGCGCGCGACCTCGTTGAAGAACACCAGGTCGGTGTACCGGCGCGCTGCCCAGCGGCGCGACCGGCGGACGTACTCGCCCGGCATGATGCTCAGGCCGACGGGCAGGGTCAGTGGATCCTCGACGGTGCCCGGGGTGGCCCAGCCGGTGCGGGTCGCCTCCCAGTAGATGCGCGCCGCGGACGCGGCGGTGTTCGGCAGCCAGTACAGCATGACGTCGTCGAGGATCTCGTCGAGCGGGAAGAGCCGCTCGGCATCGCCGTGTTCGTCGTGCGAGCCGCCGACGTCCTGGAACATCGCGTAGATCCACGACGCCAGCCCGACGGGGGAGTCCGCCAACGAGTACCCGATGGTCTGCGGGCGGGTCGACATCTGCTGCGAGTAGGCCGACAGCTCCTGCCAGTAGTGGCCGCTCTCCTGCAGCATGACCTGTTCGTCGGGGGACGCGTTCCGGGCCTCGTCGTCCGTCGGCATGAACAGCGCCATGTTGAGGTGGATCCCGGCGAGTCCGATGTCCCGGGCGGCCTGCAGGGCTGCGAGCTCCGCGGTGACGGTGGCGCCGAGGTCACCGCCCTGGGCGAACCAGTCCGTGTACCCGAGCCGGGACATCAGCACCGACCAGGCCCTCGCGGTCCGGGCGGTGTTCCACCCGGTGGTCGTCGGCTTCCCGGAGAAGCCGAACCCGGGCAGGCTCGGGATCACGACGTGGAACGCGTCCGCCGCGTCGCCGCCGTGCGCCACCGGGTCGGTGAGCGGGCCGATCGCGTGGCGGAACTCCAGGACGGAACCGGGCCAGCCGTGGGTGAGCAGGAGCGGGCGGGCACCGGGGACGGCGGACCGGACGTGCAGGAAGTGGACCTCGAGCCCGTCGATCCGGGTCGTGTGCTGACCCCAGCCGTTCAGCAGCGCCTCGGTCCGGCGCCAGTCGTACTCCGTCCTCCAGTGCTCGACGAGGGCGCGGACCTTCTCGAGTCGGGGTCCCTGCGAGGTGTCCTCGACGGTTTCGGCATCGGGCCAGCGGGTCGCCAGCAGACGGCGGCGTAGGTCGTCGAGCTCCGCCTGGGGGACGTCGAGGGTGAACGGGGTGATGGCTGCGGTGTCCGACATGGGGTCCTCGGTGCTCGGCGTCTCGGCGGCTGTCCGTCTTGATCGCAGATGATCTTTGCACAAGACGATCTTGTTCCGGTACGGTCTCCAGTATGGACAGTCCGACGCCGACCGATGCACTCCCCGAGATCGACTGGGGTGCCGAGGGCATCGAATCCGAACTCGGGTGGGCGCTGCCGCTGGCGCTCCAGGGCTTCACGCGGCTGGGTAGTGAGGCGGTCGCTGACGTGCCGGGTGGTCCTCGTGGCTACCAGGTGCTCGTCGCGACCACCACCGAGGAACCGTCGTCGCAACTCGGACTCGCGCAGCGCCTCGGGATCGACAAGACCCAGATGACCTACATCGTCGACGCGCTCGAGGCGGGCGGGTTCGTCGAGCGTCGCCCCGCCCCGACGGACCGGCGGGTGCGGCAGGTCCACCCCACCGACGCCGGCCGTGCCCTGCTCGCCCGGACACGGTCCGCCCTGCGCGGCGCCGAGGGCGTGCTCATGCGGCACCTCGACGACGACGAACAGACGACCCTGCGCCGGCTGCTGGCCCGCGTCGCGCTCACCGCCGGGCTCGGCACCGCCGGACCGGACCAGGCAGACCCCACGTTCCAACACCCCCTCGCCGTCCCGGAGCGATCCCGACGGCGCACCGCGACGACCACGTCGACCACCACTGCAGTGAGGCCCCGCCCATGACCACCACCATCCTCGTCGCCGGCGCCACCGGCGACCTCGGGCACCGCATCGTCCGCGAGCTCACCCAGCACGACGTGCGGGTCCGGGTCCTCACCCGGCCCGGCAGCAGGACCGCCGCAGAACGCTTCGGCGACGACGCTTGTGTCGACGTCGTCGCCGCCGAGTACGGCGACCACGACGCCCTGACCCGGGCCGTCAGCGGGGCCGACGTCGTGGTCTCCGCCGTGAGCGGGACACGTCCGGTGATCGTCGACGCCCAGCGCGCGCTGCTCGCCGCGACCGTGGCGGCGGGCGTCCGGCGGTTCATCCCGTCCGACTACTCGGCCGACTACCGGCGGATCGCACCCGGCACCAACCGCAACTTCGAGCTGCGGCGCGAGTTCGCCGCCGACCTCGACGCGGCCCCGGTGCAGGCGACCTCGATCCTGACCGGCATGTTCACCGACCTGCTGACCGGCGAGGCCCCGATGATCCTGTCCGGCCGTCGGCTCGTGCTGTTCTGGTCGTCGGCGGACCAGGTGCTCGACTTCACCACGAAGGACGACGTCGCCCGGGTCACGGCCCTCGCCGCCCTGGACGACGATGCTCCGCGGGTGATCGAGATGGCGGGCGACCAGGTCACCGCCCGCGACGTCGCACGCACCATGAGCGAGCTGACGGGGGAGCGCTTCCGGCTGCAGTGGGCCGGCACCACCGGCACCCTGTCCGCGATGAGCGCCGTCGGCCGGCGCCTGTCGAAGGACCCCGACGAGACGTTCCCGGCATGGCAGGGGATGCAGTACTTCGTGAGCATGTTCAGCGGGCAGGCCCAGCTGCACCACGTCGACAACGACCGCTACGGCGTGCACTCGTGGACGAGTGTCCGTGATGTGCTCCGCGCACACCTCAGTGGGCAGGGCCACCCGGCGACGGACTGACGGGCGCGGTGTGCGGTCGTCGGCGGCGGAACAGGAACGCGAGACCGACGACGACGGCCGGCACCAGCGCGAGCGCGGCGAGCCAGACGAGGACGTCCCACTCGGGTGAGAGCGGCACGCCGAGCGTGCTCGACGAGGTCCGCCAGACCTGGTTGCCGGGCCCCTCGTGCTCGTCGGCCCCGGCGACCGGGAACAGCAGCGCCGTCACGATCGTCCAGCCCACCAGCACCACGACGGCGATCAGCGTCCACGGCCGCGGAGCGGACGGGGCGGACACCTGTGTCACCGGACCGCGGCACGCGAGCGCTCGGCCCGGGCGCCCCACCACGTCGCGACCAAGGCCGCTGCCCCCAACGCGAGCCCGACGACGCCTGATCCGAGACACGGGATGAGGACGAGGCCGAGGCCGATGTTCGCGCCGCCGCCCTCCGGGCCGTAGAACGCGTCGTACATCAGGGCGCCGACGCCGAGGAACCCCACGGCGAGGAGCACGGTGCTGATCCAGTGGAGCGTGCGAGCTGTGGCCATGGTGGTCGTTCCCCTCGGGATTGCGGTTGACGAATCCTCGCACGGCCGTTCCACCGCACATTCCCGGAGCGGCATCAGTCCCTCGGCACGCGGCCAAACCGGACCGCCTGGACGATCCGCCACACGCAGACCGCGGGCACGACGGCGCCAGTGGCTCGACCATGCCGCACGCCGGACTGGAGGCCCGGTGCCAGCTGGCACCGGGCCTCCAGTCCGTCAGTGACCTGCGGGAGGTGGCGGTCAGTCGGTCAGCAGCGTGTAGACCTTCGCGATGACATCGCCCTCGATGAAGCAGATGTCCATGCCGGACACGACGGGCGGTGCTCCCTCGGGGCCGAAGTGCCAGGCGAGGTACCCCATCCCGTGGTTCTCGTAGACCCGGCCGGCAGGCGAGAACACGAACCCGGGGGCCTCGTCGAGCAGGCGCTGCGCCTTGGCGTGCAGGGCCTCGTGGCCGGTGACGACCTCGTCAGGGTCCAGGAAGACGACGTCCGGGGCGTAGGTCCGCTCGATCGCGGCGCGGCGGCGCTCCGGGTCCCGTTCCCCGAACACCTCGAACAGGTTGGCGTGCATGAGCGATTCGAGCGGTTGCGACATCGTGGCTCCGTCGGTTGTCGGCTGTTCGGTCAAGTGTGCGGCAAACACGGGTTCGCTGCGACGGATCGTCGGCCAGACCCGGCCCGACCCGACGGGATTCGACCGACCCGCGACACGCGCGTTGGCACGGCGTCGGGCCGGGCCCTACCGTTGGCCCCATGACGACCATCGGACTCCGCCGGATGGTGCCGCGCGACCCCGACCAGCGACACCGGGCGGCGAGCCCCCTGGAGCTCCTGTTCGACCTGGTGTTCGTCGTCGCGGTGGGCTTCGCCGCCACGAACCTGCACGAGATCGAGCTCGAGGGACACGTCACCTCCGCCGTCCTGGCCTACGGGCTGGTGTTCTTCTCGATCTGGTGGGCCTGGATGAACTTCACGTGGTTCGCCACGTCGTTCGACACCGACGACTGGCTCTACCGCGTGATGACCTTCGTGCAGATGGCCGGGGTGCTCGTCCTCGCCGCCGGGGTGCACGCGGCCATGGTCGAGAACGACTTCACGATCGGCATCATCGGCTACGTCGTCATGCGGCTGGCCCTGGTCGGGCAGTGGATCCGCGCCGCCGCGTCCTCCACCCGCTACCGCCGCACCGCCACCCTGCACGCCGTCGGCATCACGGTCGTGCAGGTGCTCTGGGTGGTCTCCCTGGCCCTGCCCGACGACGTCTGGTCCTACGCGGCGCCGTTCCTCGTGCTCGCCGAACTGTCCGTGCCGATCTGGGCGCAGACCTCGACGGGGACAGCCCCGTGGCACACCCGGCACCTGGCCGAGCGGTTCTCCCTGTTCACCCTCATCGTCCTCGGCGAGGGGCTGGTGGCCTCGGCCGGCGCGGTGATCGACGCCGTCGCGCACACCGAGCACCTCGGAGCCCTGCTGGCGCTCGCGGGTTGCGGGCTCGTGATCACCGTCGGCATGTGGTGGATCTACTTCTCCCGCGAGCAGCACGCGCACATCCGCTCGCTGCCCACCGCGCTCGTGTTCGGCTACGGCCACTACTTCGTCTTCGCCGCCGCCGGTGCCCTGCCGGCCGGCATCGAGGTCGCGGTCAGCGCCGACGCCGGCCACGTCGAGCTGTCGTCCGCCTCGGTCGCCGCGACCGTCGCGGTGCCGGTCGCCGTGTTCGTGCTGTCGATCTGGGCGCTCGCGATCCGGCCGTCGCTGTCGGCACGGGCCAACGCCGTCGTGGTGGCCCTGGTGCTCGTGGTCCTCGCGTCGATCGCGGTGCCGGCGGTGTCGCTGCCGGTCACGGCGCTCGCCGTGGTGGCGGTCGTCGTGACCCTCGAGGTCGCGTCCGCACGGACCGACACCTGACGGACTGACGGACAGGAGGCACGGTGCCAGCTGGCACCGCGCCTCCCGTCCGTCAGGTGGTCGCGTCGACGGCCCGTGCGCGGTTCCGTCTCCGGTGCGAGGGCACGTTCGTCGCACCGAGAACGGAACCTCGCACCACACGGCGCGCGCGGCGCGTGGCGCCGCGCCGCGCGCCGTGTCAGCGCTCGGGCTGCTCCGTCGCGGGCCCGTCGTCCGACGCCGGACGTGCGTCGAGGCTCGGGTCGACCGCCGGGTCGGCCGAGATCGACGACGGCCGCACCGGGAAGTCGTCGAGCGCACCGGCCTCCACCGTCGGGGACGTGGTTCCGCGGCCGCCGCGCACGCGGTTCTTCACCGCGGCCCACGGACGGCCGAGGCCGGACCGTGCCGGACGCTCGGTCGGTGCCTCGACCTCGAGGCCGTAGTAGGCGCCGACGTGCTCGAGCAGGACCTCGCGCTCAGCCTTGTCGTAGGCACGGCGCTCGCGGGTGAAGGCGATGATCGTCGACCAACAGGTGAGCAACAGGACGATGCTGAACGGCAACGCGGTCGTGATCGCCGCCGTCTTCAGCGCGTTCAGTCCACCGCTGAGCAGCAGGGCGACGGCGAGCAGCGCAGCGACACCGGCGAAGAAGACTCGCAGCCAGTTCTTCGGCTCGATGTCACCGCCCGACGCGATCATCGCCATCACGAGCGACCCGGAGTCCGACGAGGTCACGAAGAACACGCCGATGAGCAGGATCGCGCCGTACGTCAGGACCATGCCGGCGGGCAGGTCGCCGAGGACCGCGAACAGCGACCCCTCGATGTCGACCGAGCCGTCCGAGCCGATCAGGCCGCCCGAACCGTCGGTCTGGCGGTGGATCGCGGTGCCGCCCAGGACGGCGAACCACAGGAAGGTGAGCGCGGTCGGCACGAGCAGGACACCGAACACGAACTGGCGGACGGTGCGGCCCTTGGAGATGCGGGCGATGAAGACACCGACGAACGGCGCCCACGACATCCACCAGCCCCAGTAGAAGGTGGTCCAGGCACCCTGCCAGGCCTCGCCCTCGGCACCCTGCTGGGCGGTGACGTTGAACGACAGGCCGACGATGTTCTGCAGGTAGGAGCCGATCGACTGCACGAAGTCACGGAGCAGGAACTGCGTCGGGCCGACGATGAGCACGAACAGCAGCAGTGCGGCGGCGAGCAGCAGGTTGAAGTTCGACAGGATCTTCATGCCCTTGGTCACGCCGGTGACGAGCGAGACGATCGTGACGGCGGTGATCACCGCGATGATCGCGATCTGGCTGACGATGCTGCTGTCGGCGATGCCGGCGCTCTCGAGCCCCGCGCCGATCTGGATGACCCCGAGGCCGAGCGAGGTCGCGACGCCGAACAGCGTGCCGACCAGGGCGATCACGTCGATCAGGTTGCCCCAGCCGCCGCGCACGCGGTTGCCGAGCAGCGGTTCGAGGGCCCAGCGGATCGACACCGGGCGACCCCGGCGGTGGATCGCGTACGCCAGGGCCAGGCCGAGGACGACGTAGATCGCCCACGCGTGCAGGCCCCAGTGCAGGAACGTCTGGGTCAGTGCCTGCTGCGCGAGCTCCTTCTCGGTGCCGGTGACGCCGGGGCGCGGGGAGGCGAAGTGGCTGAGGGGCTCGGAGACGCCGTAGAAGACGAGGCCGATGCCCATGCCGGCGGCGAAGAGCAGTGCGAACCACGAACCGGTCGAGAACTCGGGCTCGTCCTGGTCCTTGCCGAGCTTGATGTCACCGAAGCGGCTGAAGCCGACGAACAGTGAGAAGCCGACGAAGAACGCGGCGATCAGCACGTAGTACCAGCTGAAGTTCTTGACGATGCCGTCCTGCAGACCGAGGAACAGCGCCTCGGCGGTGGAGGGGGAGATCAGGGTGAAGGCCACGAACCCCAGCACGATGACGGCGGCGGGCCAGAACACCCACCGCCGCAACTGCGGCGTCGTGGTCACGGGTCCGGGCAGGGGAGGAGTGGTGCTTGCCATGCAGTCCATGGTGCCTGCTCGCGATCCTGTGTGTTCGCCCAGGCGTGTCGTGGTTCAGAAATCGCGCGCAGACTCCGTGGGGTTCCCCCGGCCGACCCGTCCGAGGTGGAGTCTCCGCGACAGCCGGATGACGGGACGGATGAGCAGCTGGATGCTCCCGATCAGGAACAGCCACGTGCCGGCCGTCGTGGTGCTCTCGGAGAAGAAGAGGACGCTGCCGACGATGAACCAGAGCGCGACCATCACGTCGTTGATGATGCTGATCGTCTCGTAGACCCCGCGGATGCGGAGCTCCTCGTGCCCCACCCGGAGTGCGATGTCCCGTTCGTCCTCAGCCATCAGACGATCCTGCCAGCTCCGTGGCGTGTCCGTCCCAGCGGTCGTGCTCGTCCCGAGGGCACGGCGCGCTCCGTGCGAGGTTCCACATTCCGTGCGGCGCTCCGGGCGCCGCACGGAGTGCGCAACCTCGCACCAGGCGGCGGCTCGCGGCCGTGGTCGCGCGGCGCGGCGGCCGGGAGGCGCGGGGCGGGCTGGCACCGTGCCTCCCGTCCGTGGGGCGCACCGCCCACTGCCACATGCGATTACAACGTTGACGTACGCTTTACAGCGCTGTAAACAGGAGCCTGCGCGACGATGCGCAACGAGGGAGAGACCCGATGGTGGGAAGCAGGACCGCAACACTCCAGGCGGCGGTGAGCCGGCGCGGGTTCCTCGCGGGCGCGGCCGGTGGCATCGCACTCGGCACGATGGCGCTCGCCGGGTGCGCGACCCCGGAGCGTGCCGCCGGCGGTGCCACGACGCTCCGCTTCTACGAGCAGAAGCAGGAGGTCATCGCGTACTTCGACAAGCTGCTGCGGAGGTTCGAGGGGGAGCACGCCGGCATGTCGGTCGTGCACGACAGCACGGCGGCCATCGCCCCGCAGTTCGTGCGCGGTGAACCGGCGGACGTCGGGTGCTTCAACGACAACCTCGAGCTCGCCCGGTACATCTCGCGCGGCGTGCTCAGCGACCTCAGCGACCTGCCGTCGGCAGCGCGGGTCCGACCGGACATCGACACCCTGACGAACCAGTACGCGAAGTTCGAGGACCGCACGAGCGTGCTGCCGTACTCGCTCGCGGCGGCCGGGGTGATCTACAACAAGCGGATCTTCGCCGAGCACGACCTGCCGGTCCCGACGACGTGGGACGAGTTCGTCGAGGTCTGCCGGACGCTGCAGAAGGCCGGCATCACGCCGATCTACGCCACCGACCGGGACACCTGGACGCTCTGGCAGGGCCTGTTCGACTACTCCGTGGGCAGCCTCGTCGACACCGGCTCGTTCTTCCGCAAGATGAAGGCTCTCGGCGCCGACGTCGGCCCCGACTCCGAGGTGTCGTTCGAGAAGGACTTCGCGGTGCCGATGGAGCGCGCGAAGACCATCTCGTCGTTCTTCAACCGCGACCACGCCACCCGGGCCTACGCCGACGGCAACCTGGCGTTCGGCAAGGGCGAGGCCGCGATGTACCTGCAGGGCCCGTGGGCGCTCGGGCAGATCGCGCTGATCGACGAGGAGCTGCCCGTCGGCACCTTCGCCCTGCCGGTGTCGAACGACCCGGCCGACCGCAAGGCCCGGGTCAACATCGACCTCGGGCTCTGGATCCCCACGGCGTCCGAGCACCCGGAGCAGGCGAAGGAGCTCGTCGAGTTCCTCATGCAGCCCGAGGTCATCGACGCCTACAACCGCGACAACCTGGCGTACTCGCCCCGCATCGACGCACCGCCGCAGCAGGACGAGCGCCTCGCCGGCCTGCAGCAGTACGTCGACGATGCCGCGTTCTACCAGGGCGCCGGCACCTTCATCCCCACGTCGATCCCGCTCGGCAACTACCTGCAGTCGGCGATCCGGAGCGGCGACTTCACCTCGATGCTGCAGCGGCTCGACTCGGACTGGCGGCGGCTCGCCGGCCGTTCCGCGACGGTCTGAGCCGGATCAGGACACAGGAGCCACCATGACCATGCAGACCCCGCTCTCCCGCGACACCGACCCGGCAACGTCCGGACCGGCGACCGCGGCGTCCCGTACGCACCGTCGTGTGGGTTCCCTCCACCGGACGGAGGGCATGTACTACCTGTTCCTCGTGCCGGCCCTCGTGCTCTTCACGGCGTTCGTCGTCGCCCCCGCCTGCGTCGGCGTCTTCTACAGCTTCACCGACTACCTGGGGTTCGGGCAGTGGGACTTCATCGGCGTCGAGAACTACAGGGCGCTCGTCTCCGACCCGGCGATCCTGGCGTCGTACGGGTTCACGCTCGGCTTCGCGGCCGTCACCGTCGTCGTCACGCAGGTCGTCGCGCTGTCCCTGGCGATCGCGCTGGCGAAGAAGATCCGGTTCGCCGCCGGGTTGCGGTCGGTGTTCGTCATCCCGATGGTGATCTCGGGGATCATCGTCGCCTACGTGTTCAACTTCCTGTTCTCGAACACCGTGCCAGCCCTGGCCACGAGCGTCGGTTTCGGCCCGCTCGAGCAGAGCATCCTCGGCGACCCCAACCTCGCCTGGCTCGCGATCGTGATCGTGTCCGCCTGGCAGACCGTGCCCGGCGCGCTCCTCATCTACACGGCGGGCCTGACGTCGATCCCCGAGGAGCTGTACGAGGCCAGTGCGCTCGACGGCGCGACCGGCTGGAAGCAGCTCCGCTCGATCACGCTCCCGCTGCTCGGCGGCTTCATCGTCATCAACACCGTCCTCGGCGTGAAGGGCTACCTCGGCGCCTACGACGTGATCGTCGGTCTGACCAACGGTGGCCCCGGCAGCGCGACGAGCAGTGTCGCGATGACCATCTTCGGCGGCTTCACCGGCGGCGACTACGCCTACCAGATGGCGAACGCGACCGTGTTCTTCATCATCACCGTCCTCATCTCCGTGCTGCAGCTCGCGGCGACCCGCGGAAGGAACCTGCGACTCGCATGACCGCCATCGACACACGACCCCCGACCGACACCCGCGCCGTGACCACCGCCGGCGGCGGACGTTCCGGCCGCGGCCACCGCCGACGACTGGGCGGCACGAACTGGACGCTGACCGTGGTCCTCGGCCTCGCGTCGCTGACCGTGCTCATCCCGCTGTACGTGACGCTCTCGATGGCGTTCAAGACGACCGAGCAGTCCGTCGACGGTAACGCGCTCTCGCTGCCGTTCCCGTTCAACCCGGGCTCCTTCGCCGAGGCCTGGCAGCTGACCCGGTTCCCGGTGTCCTTCTCGGTGTCCCTGGGCGTCGCGGCGCTCACCGTCGTCGCGACGCTGCTGCTCAGCTCGTTCGCCTCGTACGCGATCGTCCGGAACTGGCACAAGCGGTTCTTCCGGTACTCGTTCGTCTACCTGCTCGCGGCGATGTTCCTGCCGTTCCCGGTGGTGGCGCTGCCGCAGATCAAGCTGACCGCCGAGATCGGCCTCGACAACCCGATCGGCGTCGGGATCCTGCACGCCATGTTCCAACTGTCGTTCAGCGTGCTGCTCTACTCGGCGTACCTGCGGTCGATCCCGGTCGAACTCGAGGAGAGCGCCCGCATCGACGGGGCGTCCACGTGGCAGATCTTCTGGCGGATCATCCTGCCGCTCCTCGGTCCGATGAACGCGACGGTCGGCATCTTCGCGTTCCTGGCATCGTGGAACGACTTCATGATGCCGTCGCTCATCACGGCGGATCCGGGGTTGCAGACCCTGCCCGTGGTGCAGAACATCTTCCAGAGTCAGTTCGGCACCAACTACAACGTCGCCTTCGCCTCGTACCTGATGGCGATGGCGCCCACGATCATCGTCTACCTGTTCGCGCAGCGCTGGGTCATCAGCGGCGTGACGCAGGGCGCGGTCAAGAGCTGAGAGGCACCACGTGAGCAGCAGCACCACCGGCACCAGCACGACCGGCACCACCGGCACCGTCCTCCCCACCATCCGTCCGTTCCCGGGTTCGGACCCGGTCGCCGACCCCGCAGCCGTCGTCACCGGCGACCACTGGCGCATCACGGTGCTGGACGCCGGGGCGTTCCGCATCGAGTGGAGCGACGACGGCGGGTTCGAGGACCGGGCATCGACCTTCGCGATGCGCCGCCGCCTGCCCGTGCCGACGTTCACCGTGGAGCGGACGGCCGCGGCCGACGGCACCGGCACCGGCACCGCCGCCGGCGTCGTCGTCACCACCGATCGCGCCCGCCTGCGCTACGACGGCCGCCCCTTCAGCCCGAGCGGCCTGGTCGTCGAGACCACCGGCCCGGACGCCAACCGCTGGCGCTGGGGGCAGGAGCCGCGGGACCTCGGCGGCACCGGCCGCACCCTCGACGACGTCGACGGCCGGATGCCGCTCGAACCGGGGATCCTGGCCCGCGACGGCATCACCGCGCTCGACGACAGCGAGTCGTTCCTGTTCGCCGACGACGGCTGGATCGGCACGCGGGTCCCCGGGCGCCGTGACGTCACGGTCTTCGCGTACGGCCGCGACTACGACGCTGCGCTCCGCACCTACCATGCCGTCTCCGGGCCGCCGTCGCGGATGCCGCGGTGGGCACTCGGCAACTGGTGGAGCCGGTACCACCCGTACAGCGACACCTCGTACCTCGAGCTGCTGGACCGCTTCGCCGACGAACACCTGCCGTTCTCGGTCGCCGTCATCGACATGGACTGGCACCGGGTGGACTCCGTCCCGCCGCGCTTCGGCAACGGCTGGACGGGGTACTCGTGGGAGCCGTCGTTGTTCCCGGACCCGCGGGCCTTCCTCGCAGAGCTCCACCGCCGGGGGATGCGCACGACGCTGAACCTGCACCCGGCCGACGGCGTCCGGGCGTTCGAGGACGCCTACCCCGCGGTGGCCCGGGCGATGGGCGTCGACCCGGAGACCGAGCGGCCGATCGCGTTCGACCCGACGGACCGGCGGTTCCTGCAGGCCTACTTCGAACAGCTGCACCGCCCGCTCGAGGAGCAGGGGGTCGACTTCTGGTGGATCGACTGGCAGCAGGGTCGTGAGACCGGACTGCCCGGGGTCGACCCGCTGTGGCTGCTCAACCACTTCCACCTGCTCGACTCGGCGCGGCACGCGGCATCGGGTGACGCCGACGCAAGGCCTGACAGCGGCGCGGACACGGCCACCGACGACGACGCAACAGCAGTCCCCGTCGACGGCATGACCTTCTCGCGCTACGCCGGCCCCGGCAGCCACCGGTACGCCGTCGGGTTCTCCGGTGATGCCGTCGTGTCGTGGGCATCCCTGGCGTTCCAGCCCGAGTTCACCGCCACCGCCGCGAACATCGGCTACCCCTGGTGGAGCCACGACATCGGCGGCCACACCCGCGGCGTCCGCGACGACGAGCTCGCCACCCGCTGGGTGCAGTTCGGGGTGTTCTCACCGATCATGCGCCTGCACTCCGCGAACAACCCGTTCATCCGCAAGGAGCCGTGGGTGTTCCCCGCCGAGGCCCGCGCCGCGATGGGCGAGGCACTGCGCTTCCGCCACCGCCTGGTGCCGTACCTGCACACGATGAACCACGGCACCGCCGAGGGCACCGCACTGGTCCGGCCGCTCTACCACCTGGAGCCGCGCCGCGACGAGGCGTACCGGGTGCCGAACACCTACGCGTTCGGCTCGGAGCTGCTCGTCGCCCCGATCGTGGCGCCGCGCGACCCGGTCAGCCGACACGGGGTCGCCCGGGCCTGGCTGCCGCCGGGCACCTGGACCGACGTCTTCACCGGCACGGTGTACGCGGGCGACCGGTTCGTCGACCTGCACCGCACGCTCGACACGGTGCCGGTCCTGCTGCGCGCCGGTGGGATCCTGCCGCTCGCGGCGGCCGACCAGCTCGACGCCACCGTCAACCCGACGGCCTTCGAGGTGCTCGTCGCCCCAGGCGCACCGGGTGACTTCACCATGGTCGAGGACCACGAGGGCGAGGGCAGCCGCACCGCCCGGACCCGCCTGACCTGGGACCCAGCACACGCCGAGTTCCGGGTGCACGCCGCCACCGGGGCCCTGGACGTCGTCCCCGCCCACCGCGACTGGCGGGTCACGTTCCTCGCCGCGCCGGCCGACGGGCAACCGACGTCGGCACGCTCGGCCGACCGGTTCTCGGTCGACCTGTCCGTCGACTCGGCGTCGGGCGGGTCGGTCACGCTGGTCGGCGCTCCGGTCGTCGGTGTCGACGCGCGGGAGGCCGTGCGGCGGGTCCTCGAGGGCGCGCAGGCCGGCAACCCGGAGAAGCTCGAGGCGTGGGAGGTCGTGGCGAAGGACCTGCCGCGTGCGGACCGCATCGTCGAGCTCGGCACCGTCGGCCTGCCCGACGCCCTGCGGGACGTCGTCGTCGAGCTGCTCGGCAGCGTGCACCCGGGGGAGTCGGCTCCCGCAGGCCGCTGACGGCAATCGACGGGGGAAAAGGCGGACGGGAGGCCCGTGGCGGCGCCGCCACGGGCCTCCCGTCCGCCGTTCACGCGCGCTGGTGCGCCGCCCGGTCGGACGTGCCGTCCGCGTACGGCGCGCTCTCGCCGACGAGCAGGCGGTGGCCGACCGTGACCAGCCGGCCGGGCACGTCGGAGCCGTCCATCCGCTCGACCAGCAGGTCGAGCGCGGTGTCGGCGAGGGCGACCGTGTCGGGTGCGACAGAGGTCAGGCTCGGCACCAGGCTCGACCCGAGTCCGACCGCGTCCCACCCGACGACGGCGACGTCGCCGGGGGCGTCCAGGCCGCGCAGGTGCATCGCCCGGAGCGCCCCGAGCGCGGCCAGGTCGTCGCGGCAGAGCAGACCGTCCACGCGGAGTCCGGCGTCGAGCGCGGCGCCGAAGGCGACCTCGGCACCGGCGGCGTCACCGACCTCGCGGGGGACCAGCAACGCGTCGTCGAGCGGCAGGCCCGCGGCGACGAGTCCGGCGCGGTAGCCGTCCAGACGCAGTCCGGACGTGCGCGACGACGGGCCGGTCTCGTGCCCGAAGAACCCGATGCGGCGGCAGCCGAGCGCAACGAGGTGCGCGACGGCCTCGGTGGCGGCCCCGGCGTTGTCGATCACGACCTGGTCGGCGTGCGGGGGCCGGACGTCCTCGCCGAGGAACACCACGGCGGTGTCCCCGCGGATCCGGTCGATGGCCTCGGGCGTGAGTACCTGCGGGTGGATCACGACCCCGTCGACCACACCGGCCTCGCGTCCCAGCACCGCTGAGCGTTCACCGTCGGGGTCGCCGCCGGTCTCCTCGAGCAGGAGCTGGTAGCCGCGGTCGGCGCACACCCGCGAGAACACGTGGGCGAGTTCGGCGAAGTACGGACGCCGCAGGTCGGGGAACGCGAAGGCGAGCATGTTCGAGCGTCCGGTCGCCAGGGACCGGCCCGAGACGTTGGGGCGGTAGCCCAACTCGTCGATCGCGGCCTGCACCCGGCTGCGCATCGGGTCGCTGACGTGCTGGTAGCCGCGGACGACGTTGGACACGGTCTTCATCGAGACGCCGGCGTGTGCGGCGACGTCCTGCAGTGTGACCTTGCCCATCCGCTCACCGTAGCGGGCGGGACTCGCCGGACGCGTCGGACCGGCCGGGCCGTGCTCGCTCGTGGTCGTCAGGGGACGAGTCGGCGCTGCACGATCGCGCGGGCGACCTCGGAGAGCGGCTCGTGGTGCTCGAGCGCGTACCCGCGGATCACCGCGAAGGCGTCGTCGATCGAGACGCCGCGCAGGTACGACACGACGCCCTTGGCCTGCTCGATCACCTCGCGCGACCCGATGGTCCGCTGCAGCTGCGCGCGGACGATCTCGTGCTCGCGCAGGGAGCGTTCGTGCAGGATACCGATCGTCGCCACGTCCGCCAGGGCCCGGGCGACGCGCAGGTCCGACTCCGCGAGCACACCGACGCTTGCACCGAACAGGTTGAGCGTGCCGATGACGTTGCTCCCCAGCCGGAGCGGGACGGCGTGCACCGACCGGAACCCGAGTTCGAGTGCTCCCGTGCGGAACATCGCCCACTCCGCCGGAGCCATCTCGATGTCCGGGCACGTCACGACCCGTCCGGTCGCGAACGAGGTCATGCAGGGGCCGGCCTCGGCATCGAGTTGCAGTACCTCGACGAGACGGGTCGCCTCGGAGGTGGAGGCCACGACCTCGAGCTCCTGGTCATCGTTCGCCAGCAGGATGCCCGCGGCGTCGATGCCGAGCACGTCGGCGCAGGTCTCGACCAGGGTCTGCAGCAGTTCCACGACGTCGTAGGCGTCCACCAGGGTGTCGGTGAGCGACGTGAACGTCTCGAGGATCCGGGCTTCTCGGCCTGCCGTCGTCACTGGACCTCCTCGATCAGGTCGCCGCGCTTCTCGAACCGGACCGTGCCGTCGAGGATCTCCTCCGCCACCCGCCGCATCGTCGTCCGACGGGCGAAGGCATGGCCCTGCAGCAGCAGGTAGGCGTCCTCGGGGCTGATGTCGAGCTGCGCGAGCACGACGCCGGTGGCCTGGTGCACCACGCGCCGCGACGACGGGCTCCGATCGAGCAGGGCGTCGTCCTCGTCCGCGATGGAGCGGAGCGCCCGGCGCAGGACCCGGCGGCTGACGGCCGAGGCGAGGGTCATGGCCTGCCGTACGGTGTCGTCCTCGATCGTCGCGGGCTCCGGCACGTACACGTCGATCGCGCCGAGCGGGAACGGCCCGAAGGCGACCGGGAACGCGAAGACCGCGCCGACGGGTTCGCTCCGAACGGCATCGTTGAAGGCGGGCCACGCGGCGTTCGGGCGCTGCACGAGATCCGTCTCCAGCACCGGGGCATCGGTCGCGAGCGCGGTCCAGCACGGTCCCTCGGACAGGTCGAGCTGGATCTCGTCGATCCGCGTGGCGACCTCGTCGGTCGCGGACACGGTCTCGCTCGGGCACAGTTCACCGAACGTCGAGATCGAGACACCGCCCATCGGCAGCGCGAGCGCGAACGGCCGACTGAGTTCGTCGTCGGCGATCTCCGCCGACCGGAGCGCACGGAGTGCACGCTCGAATGCGTCATCCATGGGCGCCTTCCCTGCCGTCTCTCGATCTTACGCGCTGGTCGGTGTCGGACGATCCGGACGGCGCAGGCACATTCGGCGGTGGGCCGGCGCGCCAGGCCGGCAGCTCTGCGGGCGGGTACGACCCCTGCTCGTCCTGCACCCGGAGCATCGCATCGAGGGCGACGAGGCTCACACCCGGGGTCTCACGCACCACCGTCCGCACCGCGTTGCCGAGCAGGAACGCCATCAGGTCCTCGCTGCCCCCGTCCGGTCGGTAGTCACGCCACGGACCGGCCCCTGCGCGTTGCAGGGCACCGGCGAGCACCGCCTTCGCGTCGTCGACGTCGACCTCGCAGTCGAGCACCAGGCGGAAGCGTCGCTGGCTCCGGTCCGACAGGCTCGGTGCGCCGTCCTCGTCGTCCTCGGGCACGAAGGAGCGCAGCGCCGACGACGGTGCGATGCCGTACGCCGCGCGGAACGCCGCAGCCATCCGGCCCGCGTTGCTGAACTGCCAGCGCTCGGCGATCTCCGCGATGGTCCGGCGGTCCGGCGCACCGGACGCTGCCTGCAGGTCGCGACGGACCCCCTCGAGGCGCACGGCGCGCAGGAAGGTTCCCGGGGACTGCCCGATCTCGGCCTGGAACCGCTTCTGCAGGCTCCGCGGCGACAGCTGCACGGCCGCGGCGACGTCGGCGACGGTGATGTGGGTCGCCGCCTGCTCGTGGACGAACCGCATCGCATCCCGGACCGCACGCGAGAGTCGGGGCGGGCCGTCCTGGGTCGCGCTGCTCCCGTCGCTCATGTGCCGACCGTACGGGACCCGCCGATGGCGCGCTCCCAGGGCTCCGATCGAGGCCGCGGATGATCCACCTTGCGCGGTACGAAGTCAACCCCTGACATGACCGGAATCGTCCTGTCGATACTGAAAGTGTCTCGTGCATCGCGGTCGAAGCGATGCGCCACATCGAACCGACAGGGAGGCGCGATGGGACACGCACAGGGAACCTCGACCACGGTGACCGACTCGGCCGTCTGGCAGCAGGTCGTCCACACAGACCGGATCCGTGCGCTCGCCGCGACGGACCCGACGGACATCCGCGTCCAGCCGGTCGACTCCGGCTGCTGGCGGGTCGTCGACGCCGCGGCCGCCTGGGGGGACCCGGACATGCTCCTCGGCTTCATCGAGCGCACGGTGGAGGGTTTCGACTGCACGCTCATGGCGGCGCTGCACGAGCACGACCGGCGTGCGAGCCTGCAGGACGCCCGCGCCTGGTTCGAGCGCCGCTGCGGACAGCACGTCGACGAGGCACCGTGCTGACCGCGGTCCACGGGACCGACGGCGCCCGGACCGTCACCGCGAGGATCGACGCGCAGCGACGCCGCACCGAACGATCCGGTACCGACCGTGCCTTCGCCGCACGCGTGCTCGCCCAGGCCGGGCACGGTCGTGACGTGCGCTTCGACGTCGAGGACGACGCCTTCCGGCTGCCGTTCCGGTTCCGCTACCGGACCCGCCGCGACGGTTGCGTGAGCCTCGTCACGGCATCGGCGACCTCCGGCTTCTCCGGGGTCTTCGAGCCCATCGACCGCATCGTCGTCGGGTGGTCGAGCACCGGCGGTGTCCGCATCGCCGTCGAGGGCGGCGTCGTCCTCGAGACCCGCCCGGGCACGCCCGTCCTGATGCCGACGTCCGGGGAGTTCTCGGTGCGCGCCCCGAAGGGCACGCTGCAGCTCGTGAGCATCGACCGGTCGCTCCTCGACCAGGTGCGCTCGTCGCTGGGAGCAGCGTCCGAACTGCCGACGCGGGGTGCCGAGCCCGCCGTCGCGGCCCTCGAACACCTGCGCCGGTGCGTCGAGCAGGTGGCGGTCACGGCGACGCGCGACGGGTTCACCTCGGGCACCCGGAACGCCGCGCAGGTCGCGCTGGTCGAAGCCGTGCTCGGAGCCTTCGGGGTGCGGACGCCCGCGGTCCTCCGCCGTGCGGTGACGCCGTCGACGGTCGAGCTCGCCGAGGCCTACCTCGAAGGACACTGCGAGCGGACGTTGTGCCTGGCCGACATCTGCGACGCCGTGGGTGTGAGTCCGCGGACCCTGCAGACGGCGTTCATGCGGGAGCACGGTGTCTCGCCGATGACGTTCCTGCTGCAGATGCGGCTCGACCGGGTGCACGCGGCCCTCGAATCCAGCGGCCGTCACGAGACGAGCGTGAGCGAAGCCGCGATGGCCTGGGGCTTCCGGCACCTGGGGCGGTTCTCGGGCACGTACTTCCGCCGGTTCGGGGAGTACCCGGGGCAGACGTTGCGTGCATCGTCCGGCCGGTGCGCAGACGGTCCGGAGCGTCACGCGGGCTGAGTTCGTGCACTGCGCAACGTGTTCCGGACACCACGGTGAACACGCAAGTTCGGCCCCTAGGGTCGCCGCAAGCGCAATCGCGTGAACTCCCTCGAACCGGTTGAAGGACCGATCCGTACCGGAAGGCGGTCCACATGACCACCACTCCGCTCGCTCCGGGTTACACCCGCACTCGTCCCGCTACGGGTGCCCGCAAGGGCACCTCGACCTACTCCGCGCTCCTGGCGCAGGTGAAGGAGAACGGCCTCCTGCGCCGTCGTACCGGTTTCTACTGGGCACTGTTCGGCGCACTCGTCGGCAGCCTCGCCCTCACCTGGGTCGCGTTCGCGTTCCTCGGCGACTCGTGGTTCCAGCTCATCGTGGCCGGTGCGCTGGGTGTGCTGTTCACACAGTTCGCGTTCCTGTCGCACGAGGCTGCGCACCGTCAGGTGTTCGAGTCCCAGAAGTGGAACGACCGCGCGGGCCGCTGGCTCGGCACGTTCCTCGTGGGCCTCAGCTACTCGTGGTGGATGAACAAGCACACCCGTCACCACGGCAACCCCAACACCGTCGGCAAGGACCCGGACATCGCCCCCGACGGCATCCGGTTCCTGCCCGAGGACGCCGCCGCCGTCAAGGGCGGCGCGATGAAGACCTTCATGCGCTTCCAGGGGTGGCTCTTCTTCCCCCTCCTCACACTCGAGGGCCTGAACCTGCACCGCTACGCCGTGATGTCGATCGTCACCGGCAACGGCACCAAGGCCGACAAGAAGCACCGCCTCATCGAGGGCGCCCTGCTCGTGGCGCGGTTCGCGATCTACCTGACGGTCGTGTTCTGGTTCCTGCCGTTCGGGATGGCGTGTGCGTTCCTCGGGGTGCAGCTGGCCGTGTTCGGCGTGATGATGGGCGCCTCGTTCGCCCCGAACCACAAGGGCATGCCGACCATCGCGCACGACGCGAAGGTCGACTTCTTCTCCCGCCAGGTGCGCACCTCGCGCAACATCCGTGGCGGCTGGTGGGTGTCGTTCCTGATGGGCGGGCTGAACTACCAGGTCGAGCACCACCTGTTCCCGTCGATGCCGCGTCCGGCGCTGAAGCAGGCCCGCCTGCTGGTGCGGGACCACTGCGACACCCTCGACGTGCCGTACACCGAGACGACGCTGCTGCGTTCGTACGGCATCGTCGTCCGGTACCTCAACCGCGTCGGCCTCGCCGCCCGCGACCCCTTCGCGTGCCCCATGGTCGCGCAGCTGCGCATCCACTGACGCCGTGCTGACCGCCATGCCGACGGGCACCGTCAAGTGGTTCGACCACAGCAAGGGGTTCGGCTTCATCCACCCCGACGACGGGTCCCAGGACCTGTTCGCGCACTTCTCCAGCATCGTCGCGGCGACCGGCTCCCCGCCGCTCGCCCAGGACGACCACGTGCAGTACGAGATCGGACCCGGCAAGAAGGGCCCGCAGGCGGACAACATCTCGATCATCCGCTGATCGGCACCACACCACGAGCAACGCCCCGACCGGTCCGGTCGGGGCGTTGCTCGTTGCGCGAGTGGCCGCGGCCGACCGAGTCTCGCCCTGCCGGACAGACGGCGGCTCCCTGTACCCGCAACGTGTCCGCGGGACCGAGTCTCGGCAGCGGCCCGTGCCCCCGCCTGCGGGCTGGGCTGTGTTTCGCGGTGAGCGACAGTTCTCGCGAACGTGAGCGCGTGGGGTGTCGCCCAGCCCGTGACGACGGCGGCCGCCGGCCCGGCGCGCGACGAGACGGACGGGAGGCCCGGTGCCAGCTGGCACCGGGCCTCCCGTCCGTTTGTGCGCCCGTTCTTTCCCATCGCAAGCGCGTTGGTTCGCAAGAACGGGCGTACCTGGTCGAAAGAACTCACCAGGTACGCCCGGTTCTGCCAGGTACGCCCGGTTCTGCCAGGTACGCCCGGTTCCACCAGGCGCACGACGCTCGGCGCGCAACGCAAGTCGGCCCGGACCGCGCTGCTGCGTGGTCCGGGCCGACTGGGGTGGTGCGGGGTGTTACTTGATCTGTGCGGTGATGGTGGCGGTGCCGACGAGCAGGCCGCGCTTGACGGCGTCGGTGCCGAAGGTCTTGTTCAGCAGGCCGGC
>NZ_JABMLI010000003.1:0-826376 GCF_013205045.1 Curtobacterium sp. VKM Ac-2852 | reverse complement strand
GAAGCTAAGCCTCTCAGCGCCGATGGTACTGCAAGGGGGACCTTGTGGGAGAGTAGGACGCCGCCGGACTTAACGTATGAAAGATGTGGCCATCGGCCCTCCATCGAGAATTCGCAGGGGAAACCCTCGTTCTCGGTCGGGGCCGGTGGCCATTTCTGTTTTCGCCGCCGTTCGCTCGACGCCGGCTCTGGTTCGTGATGGACTGGAGGCCGACGTCGGGTGACCGACGCGGCACCCAACACAACGACACAGCGGACGAACGCCCGAGGCACTGCACCGGGCACGCGATGAGGAGCAACGGTGGCGAACGACGACGATCAGCGGCGGAACGACGGGGACCGCGGAGATCGACCCCGGCGGGACGGCGACCGGTTCCCGCGTCGCGATGGCGCTCCGCGTCGGGACGGCCAGAGTGATGGTCGTTGGTCGTCCGGTCCTCGCGAGTTCGAGCGCCGCGAAGGCGACCGTCGTGATCGTCCGCAGGGTGGAGACCGTCCGTTCCGTGACGGCGCGCCTCGACGGGACAGCGCTCCGCGTCGCGACGGCGACCGTCCGTTCCGTTCCGGCGACCGGAACGACCGTCCGTCGTGGCAGGGCGACCGTGGTGACTCCGGCCGGCCGCCGCGCGGCGATGGTCCGCGCGGTGCCGATCGTCCGCGGCGCGATGGCGATCGTCCGTTCCGTGGTGGCTCCGACCGCCCGGCTCGTGACGGTGACCGTCCGTTCCGTAGCAGGAGCTCCGACCGTCCGCGTCGTGACGGCGACCGCCCGTTCCAGGGCGGCTCGGACCGTCCGCGCCGTGATGGCGACCGCCCGTACCGCGGTGGTTCGGACCGTCCCGCTCGTGATGGCGACCGTCCGTACCGTGGCGGATCGTCGGACCGTCCCGCTCGTGATGGCGACCGCCCGTACCGTGGCGGATCGTCGGACCGTCCGCGGCCTGATGGCGACCGTTCATTCCGTGGTGGCTCTGACCGCCCGGCTCGGGACGGTGACCGTCCGTACCGTGGCGGCTCCTCGGACCGTCCCGCCCGAGATGGCGACCGTCCGTACCGTGGTGGTTCGGACCGTGCCGCCCGAGATGGCGACCGCCCGTACCGCGGTGGCTCGGACCGTCCCGCTCGTGACGGGGACCGCCCGTACCGCGGTGGATCCTCCGACCGTCCGGCCCGTGGTGGTTCGTCCGACCGTCCGTTCCGCGGTGGTTCGTCGGACCGCCCGGCCCGCGACGGCGGTGAGGACCGTCGTCGTTTCGGTGACGGCAGCCGTCACGCCGGCGCCCGTTTCGGTGAGGCCGCGCGCGACGACTGGGAAGACCGCGACCCCTACGGCACGAAGTCGATCCGTCCGCGCCACGACGACCCCGAGATCCCCGAGGAGATACAGGCGCGCGACCTCGACCCTGCGGCCCGGATGGAGCTGAAGACCCTCAGCAAGGACAACGCCGACTGGGTTGCGCGTCACCTCGTGGCAGCTGCGCTCTTCGTCGACGACGACCCCGAGACGGCCAACCAGCACGCCCTGAGCGCTGCTCGTCGTGCCGGTCGTGTCGGTGTCGTCCGCGAGACGGCCGCGATCACCGCGTACCGCCTCGGCGACTTCGCTACCGCGCTCCGGGAGCTCCGCACCTACCGTCGGATCTCCGGTCGCAACGACCAGCTCCCGATGATGGTGGACTGTGAGCGTGGCCTGGGCCGTCCGGAGCGGGCGCTGGAGCTCGGTCGCTCGGTCGAGCGCTCGGCCCTCGACACCCCGGTGCAGGTCGAGCTCGCGATCGCCATGTCCGGCGCTCGTCTCGACCTCGGGAACCCCACAGCCGCCCTCGGTGAGCTGGAGATTCCACAGCTCGACCCGTCCACCGCCTACACGTGGTCCCCGGCGCTCTACAGTGCTTACGCGGCCACGCTCGAGGAGCTCGGTCGACAGGACGAGGCCGACGAGTGGTGGGCCCGAGTGGACCGCGCGGCAGCGGCCCTCGCCGAAATCGCGGACGACAACGCTTGGGAGACAGTTGATGTGGTCGAGGAAACGCTCGAAGTCGAAGAACACGGAGACGCCGGAGACGACGACGCCGATGACCTCGGAGCCGACGACGTCGCGACCGACGAACTCGACGGCGACGACGAATCCGCCGACGACCTCGACGACGACCTCGATGACGAACCCGCCCTCGACGACCTCGACGACGACACCTCCGCAGCCGACGAGCCCGGCGAGATCGACGACGACAACCCCCGCGACGTCGACGGCTCCGCAGCCGACTGAGCAGTCTGCGGCCTTGACCGACGGCGTCGACGTGGTCCTCACCGACCTCGACGGCGTCGTCTACCGGGGCCGCAACGCCATCCCGCACGCGGTCGAGGCCCTGACCCGGGCATCGCTCACGGCGCGGGTCGGCTACATCACGAACAACGCGTCGCGCCGCCCGATCGACGTCGCCGAGCACCTCCAGCGGTACGGGCTCGAGGTGTCCGAGGGTGACGTCGTGACCTCGTCGCAGGCCGGCGTCCAGCTGCTCGCGACCCTGGTGCCGGCTGGGTCGACCGTCCTGGTCACCGGCGGGCTCGGCCTGTCGAGCATCGTCGAGGCAGCCGGGTTCACGGTCACCTCGAGTGCCGAGGACTCCCCGGCCGCGGTCATCCAGGGCTTCTCGCCGGACCTCGGTTGGAAGGAACTGGCCGAGGCCTCGTTCGCACTGGCCGACCCGGACGTGCCGTGGGTGGCCACGAACATGGACTGGTCGATCCCGGTCGAGCGGGGCATCGCACCCGGCAACGGCACACTCGTGTCCGCCGTGCACCAGGCGGTCGGCCGGATGCCCGTGGTCGCAGGCAAGCCCGAGCGGCCGATCTTCGACACGGCCGTCGAGCGCTTCGGCGGCGGTCGGACCCTGTTCATCGGGGACCGGTTGGACACCGACATCAAGGGCGCGAACGACGCCGGTATCCCGAGCGTGCTCGTGCTCACCGGCATCGACAAGGCGAAGCAGGTGCTCGCGGCCGACCAGCGCTCGCGTCCCACCTACGTGCTCGAAGACCTCCGGGGGCTGTCCCAGCCCTACCCGGAGACGGCGCGGCGCGAGGACGAGGACGGCACCCGGTACGTGACCGTCGGTACCTCGACGGTGGCGATGCGCGGGCACGTCGTCCGGGTGCTCGATGCCGGGACGGACATCGATCGGCTCCGTGCCGGCTCGACGCTCATCTGGGAGTCCGGGTTGGCCATCTACGGCCTCGACGTGGACCCGCAGCTGTACGGCGGCGAGTAGCGTGTCGGACGTGCCGAACCCCGAGCAGCCGTCCGCCGATCCCGAGCAGCAGGACGCCTTCGCCGCGCGCACAGCCGAGGCCGAGGCCCTGCCGCTCGCTGACCGTGCCGACGCCTTCTCCGCCCTGCACGACGAGCTGCGGACGCGGCTCGAGAGCGGCGGCTCCGCGAGTGCCTGAGCCGGACGGAGCCGTGCACGACGCGACCCCGGTCCGCCTCGACGCCCTCCTCGCCGCACGCGGGCTCGCACGGTCGCGCACCGTCGCCAGCAAGCTGATCCAGGACGGCCGGGTGCTCGTGGGCGGCCGTGCCGTCCTGAAACCGTCGACGCCGATCGCGTCCGACGCGGACATCGAGGTCGACGCCGCGGACGAATGGGTCTCGCGTGCTGCCCGGAAGCTCGTCGGCGCACTCGACGCGTTCGACGTCGACCCCGCCGACCGGGTCGTGCTCGACGTGGGTGCGAGCACCGGTGGGTTCACCCAGGTGCTGCTCGCGCGCGGCGCGCGCCGGGTCATCGCGCTGGACGTGGGCCACGGGCAGCTGCACCCCACCATCGCAGTCGACGAACGCGTCGCCGTGGTCGAGGGGACGAACGCGCGGAACCTCACGCGCGCCGACTACCTGGCGCTCGACGGCGCCGCCGTCGAGACGAGCCTGGTGGTGGGGGACCTGTCCTTCATCTCGCTCCGACTCGTGCTGCCGGCGCTGGCCGAAGCCGTCCCCGCGGACGAGTTCGTGCTCCTGGTGAAGCCCCAGTTCGAAGTGGGTCGTGGCGGTGTGCGCGAGGGCATCGTGCACGACGCCGGACTCCGGAACGACGCGCTCATGAACGTGCTGTGGGCGGCGTGGGACCTGGGCCTCGGCACCAGTGGGCTCGCTGCGTCCCCGATCGTCGGGACGCACGGCAACCACGAGTACCTGGCCCGCTTCCAGCGCGGTGTCGGGGGCAATCCGACAGAATGGAGAGTCCGGGCGACCGAACTCACGGAAGGGTCTTCATGAGTGACGAACGGCACATCCTGCTCGTGTCCCACACGGGTCGCCGTGACTCGATCGACGCTGCGGTCGAGGTCTGCGACCTCCTGCACGCGGCCGGTCTCACGCCCGTCATGCCCTTCGACGAGTACGCGGACATCCGTCGTGCCGAAGCGTCGGTCGGCAAGGTCGACATCCTCGGCGTCGACGTCCAGCCGAACCAGCTCGAGATCGTCATCGTGCTCGGTGGCGACGGCACGATCCTCCGCGCGGCGGAACTCGTGCGGAACACCGGCGCTCCGCTCATCGGGGTGAACCTCGGGCACGTCGGGTTCCTGGCCGAGAGCGAGCGTGACGGCCTGTCCGAGACGGTCGAGCGCGCGCTGTCCGGCGAGTACAACGTCGAGGAACGCGTCACCCTGCAGGTCGACGTGGTCGTGGGCAACCAGATCGTCTACTCGAGCTGGGCGCTGAACGAGGCCACGATCGAGAAGGCCTCGCGGGAGCGGATGCTCGAGGTCGTGACCGAGGTCGACGGCCGCCCGCTGTCGTCCTTCGGCTGCGACGGCGTGGTCGTGTCGACCCCGACCGGCTCCACGGCGTACTCGTTCTCCGGTGGTGGCCCCATCGTGTGGCCGGATGTCGACGCGCTGCTCATGGTGCCGCTGAGCGCCCACGCCCTGTTCGCCCGTCCGATCGTCGTCGGGCCGGACTGCACGCTCGCGATCGAGGTCCTGCGGCGCACGAGCGGCGTCGGTGTCCTCTGGTGCGACGGCCGACGGACCCACGACCTGCCTCCGGGCGCCCGTGTCGAGGTGCGGCGTTCGCCCGACCCGGTGCGTGTCGCCCGCCTCAAGGACGCTCCGTTCACCGACCGCCTGGTCGCGAAGTTCCAGCTGCCCGTCGCCGGGTGGCGCGGCCCCCAGAGCGACGAGGACGACCGATGATCGCCGTGGAAGGGCGCAGCATCGCTTCCGCCGGGTCCGCCGTGGCGCAAGGAACGACGGAGGACGACCGATGATCGCCGTGGAAGGGCGCAGCATCGCTTCCGCCGGGTCCGCCGCGGCGCAAGGAACGACGGAGGACGACCGATGATCGAGGAGATCGCGATCCGCGACCTCGGTGTCATCGGTGAGACCACGCTCGAACTCGGGCCGGGCTTCACCGTCGTCACCGGGGAGACCGGTGCGGGCAAGACCATGATCGTCACGGCGCTCGGGCTGCTGCTCGGTGCGCGGGCCGATGCCGGTTCGGTGCGCCGCGGTGCGTCGAGCGCCGTCGTCGAAGGTCGCTGGCACGTCCCCGAGCAGGACGCCGTCGCCGAACGCGTCGAGGACGCCGGCGGCACCGTCGAGGACGGCGAACTCATCCTCACGCGCACGGTCTCCGCCGAGGGGCGCAGCCGTGCCACGGTGGGCGGTCGCAGTGCGCCCGTGGCGGTGCTCGGCGAGCTCGCCGACCAGCTCGTCACCGTGCACGGGCAGTCGGACCAGATCCGCCTGACCTCGGCCACGGCGCAGCGCGCGGCCCTCGACGGGTTCGGGGGAGCCTCGCTCGAGAAGGCCCTCGCCCGGTACGTCGCCGCGTACGACGCCTGGCAGCAGCACGCCGGTGAACTCGAGGTCCTGGTCCGCGACCGGGACGACCGGGTGGCCGAGGCCGAGCGGATCCGCGCGGCCTCCGACGAGATCGAGGCCGCCGACCCGCAGCCCGGCGAGGACGTCGAGCTGGCCGAGCGCGCCGAACGGTTGGGCAACCTCGAGGAGCTCCGGTTGTCCGCGGCCCTGGCGCACGAGGCGCTGTCCAGCGAGTCCCTCGACGGCGTCTCCGACGTCGTCGGCCTGGTCGAGTCCGCACGCCGTGCCGTGGAGCGCGTCGTGTCGTCGGACAGCGCCCTGCAGCCGGTGCTCGAGCAGCTCACGGAACTCGGGATCCAGGCGGCCGAGGCCTCGGCGAGCATCTCGAGCTACCTCGGTTCCCTGGAACCCGAGGCCGGGCACGACCTCGAACTCATCAACGAACGCCGTGCCCTGCTTGCCGGCCTCACCCGCAAGTACGGCGAGACGGTGGACGACGTCATCGCCTACGGACAGCGCGCGAGCGACCGGCTGCTCGAGCTCGACGGCGACGACGACCGGATCGCAGCGTTGCAGCAGTCGGTCGAGCAGGACGAGCAGGCGCTCGAGACCGCCGCCGCCGCGCTCACCACGGCGCGCACCAAGGCCGCGACCGACCTGGCGAAGCGTGTGACCGCTGAGCTGAAGACCCTGGCGATGGGTGGTGCGACCCTGGTGGTCGAGGTCACCGACGCCGGCGATTACCGCCGCCACGGCCGTGACCAGGTCACGATCCTGCTCCAGCCGCACTCCGGTACCGACCCCCGGCCGATCGGCAAGGGGGCGTCCGGCGGTGAGCTGTCCCGCGTGATGCTCGCGATCGAGGTCGTCATGGCCGGCAGCACCACGGTGCCGACGTTCGTGTTCGACGAGGTCGACGCGGGTGTCGGAGGGGCGGCGGCGATCGAGATCGGCCGACGGCTGGCGAAGCTCGCCGAGCGCACGCAGGTCATCGTCGTCACGCACCTGGCCCAGGTCGCGGCGTTCGCGAACAACCACCTCAACGTCGTGAAGGACGCCAGCGGTGCCGTCACGTCGTCGAGCGTGCGCCGGCTCGAGGGCGAGGACCGGTTGCAGGAGATGGCACGGCTGCTCTCCGGACTCGGTGACAGCGCCAGTGGCATCGAGCACGCACGCGAGCTGCTCGACGTGGCCGGCCAGCGGGCCTGACGACCAAGCAGGCGGGTACTGTCCCCGGACCCGGACCCGGACCCGGACCCGGACCCGGACCCGGACCCGGACCCGGACCCGGACCCGGACCCGGACCCGGCCACGGCCCGAGGACCCGGCCACGGCCCGAGGACCCGGCCACCCACCCGCGCAACGCCCACGGCGAACCGAGGTCGCGCCTCCCGGCAGTTCTGACGTACGATGGAATCCCGTGGCGGACACTCTCAGCGGCGGTACCAATTCTTCGATCTCGACCCCGAAGGTCACGAAGCAGATCTTCGTGACCGGCGGGGTCGTCTCGTCTCTCGGCAAGGGCCTGACGGCGGCCAGCCTCGGCAACCTGCTCACGGCTCGCGGCCTCAAGGTCGTCATGCAGAAGCTCGACCCGTACCTCAACGTGGACCCGGGCACCATGAACCCGTTCCAGCACGGCGAGGTCTTCGTGACCGACGACGGTGCGGAGACGGACCTCGACATCGGGCACTACGAGCGTTTCCTCGACATCAACCTGTCGCAGGCCGCGAACGTCACGACCGGTCAGGTGTACTCGACGGTGATCGCCAAGGAGCGTCGCGGCGAGTACCTCGGCGACACGGTGCAGGTCATCCCGCACATCACCGACGAGATCAAGCGCCGGATGCGCGAGCAGGCGCAGAACGACCCCCAGCCCGACGTCATCATCACCGAGGTCGGCGGCACCGTCGGCGACATCGAGTCGCAGCCGTTCATCGAGTCCGCCCGACAGGTGCGGCACGAGCTCGGCCGCAACAACGTGTTCTTCGTGCACGTCTCGCTGGTGCCGTTCATGAACGCCTCGGGTGAGCAGAAGACCAAGCCGACGCAGCACTCCGTCGCCGCGCTCCGCTCGATCGGCATCCAGCCCGACGCGCTCGTGCTGCGAAGCGACCGTCCGGTGTCGGAGTCGAACAAGCGCAAGATCGCGCTCATGTGCGACGTCGACGAGGACGCCGTGGTGAACGCCGTGGACGTCCCCTCGATCTACGACCTGCCGACGCTGCTGAACAACCAGGGCCTCGACCAGGTCATCGTCGATGCGCTCAGGCTCGACGCCGGTCCGGTCGACTGGACCGCGTGGACCCCGGTGCTGAAGGCCGTGCACGAGCCGAAGAAGGCCGTCACGATCGCCCTGGTCGGCAAGTACATCGACCTGCCGGACGCCTACCTGTCCGTCACCGAGGCGCTCCGTGCCGGCGGCTTCGCGCACGACGCCAAGGTGACGCTGAAGTGGGTCGTGTCCGACGACTGCACCACCCCCGAGGGGGCGGCGAAGCAGCTCGGCGACGTCGACGGCATCTGCATCCCCGGTGGGTTCGGCGTGCGCGGCATCGAGGGCAAGCTCGGCGCGCTGAAGTTCGCGCGTGAGCAGGGCATCCCGACGCTCGGCCTGTGCCTCGGCCTGCAGTGCATGGTCATCGAGTACGCCCGCCACGAGGTCGGCCTGACCGACGCGTCGAGCACCGAGTTCGACCCGGAGACCTCGACCCCGGTCATCGCGACGATGGCGGAGCAGGTCGAGATCATCGCCGGCGGCGACCTGGGCGGCACGATGCGCCTGGGCCTGTACCCGGCGTCGTTCACCGAAGGCTCGCTGGCGGCGGAGCTGTACGGAGCGCCGGAGGCCTCCGAGCGGCACCGTCACCGCTACGAGGTGAACAACAAGTACCGCGAGCAGATCGCGGACGCCGGCCTCGTCTTCTCGGGCACGTCGCCCGACGGCACGCTGGTGGAGTACGTCGAGCTCCCGCGCGACGTGCACCCGTTCTACATCGCCACGCAGGCGCACCCGGAGCTCCGCTCGCGTCCGACCGATGCGCACCCGCTGTTCGCGGGGCTCGTCGCGGCCGCGATCGAGCGCCACGAGGCGTCCAGCCTGTTCGACCCGCAGACCGAGGAGCAGGTCGCGTAAGCGTCGGTCTCCACGATCGGACGGGAGGCGCGGTGCCAGCTGGCACCGCGCCTCCCGTCCGTCTGTCGCCGCGTCAGGGGCGCGTGCTTGGATGGAGACGTGACAGACGAACCGATCGCTGACGAGTCCGCCTCCTTCGAGGTCACCGAATCCACCGTCGTGTACGAGGGCGCCGTCTGGGACGTGCGCCGCGACACCGTCGCGTACAACGGCGACTCGATGGTCCGCGAGTACATCGACCACGCGGGCGCCGTCGCCGTGTACGCCGAGGACGACGATGGCCGCGTCCTGGTCATCCAGCAGTACCGACACCCGGTGCGGCTGCGCGACTGGGAGCTGCCCGCCGGTCTGCTCGACATGGAGGGCGAGGACCACCTGACGGCCGCGAAGCGCGAGCTGGGCGAGGAGGCCGACCTCGAGGCCGACACGTGGGAGCCCCTGGTCCGCTACAACACGTCGTCGGGTGGCAGCGACGAGTTCATCCAGATCTACCGGGCGCGCGGTGTCCGGTCGACCGAGTCCGCCTTCGAGCGCGAGGCCGAAGAAGCCGACATCGTGACGCGCTGGGTCCCGCGGGCGGAGCTGCTCGAGGGGATCCTGAGCGGTCGGCTCAACAACTCGGCCCTCGTCGTCGCGACGCTCGCCGTCGAGGCCATCGAACAGCGCGGCAAGTGAGCGGGTCCGCGGGCGACGGTCTGCGCGAGCTGGTCGCCACGGGGACGTGGACGCACGAGCCGGAGGCCGCCCAGTTGGACGGCGACGTGTTCCGCGTCACCGCGGTCGAGGGCAGTGACGCCTGGCGGACCACCTCGTACGGGTTCGTGCACGACTCCGAGCACGCGCTGCTGCAGCCGACCGACGGGCCGTTCTCGGTCGAGGCGTCGTTCGTGCTCGACTACACCGAGCAGTTCGACCAGGCCGGGGTGTTCCTGCGCGTCGACGAACAGACCTGGATCAAGGCCGGCGTGGAGTTCTCGGACGGAACCCCGCAGCTCGGCGCCGTGGTGACGCGTGGGTTCTCGGACTGGTCGGTGTCGCCCGTGCCGGAGTGGGCGGGCCGGGTGGTGACCGTCCGCGCGAGCCGCGATGGCGACGCCGTGACGATCCGGGCGTGGGCCGAGGGTGACGAGTCCCGCTTGGTGCGGGTCGCGTACCTCGACCCGGACGCCGTCGTGTCCGCGGGGCTGCTGTGCGCCGGGCCGACGCGGGCCGGGCTGACCGTGACGTTCACCGGGTTCCGCGTGGGCACGCCGGACGAGGCGTTGCACTGACGGCGGGTGGCCCCGCGCCGGTTAGCCTGCTGAGGTGATGCCCCTCGACCGTGCCGCGGAGACGTACCTGCGGCACGTCGCGATCGAGCGGGGACTCTCGCAGCACACGTTGTCCGCGTACCGGCGGGACCTCGCCGTGTTCACGTCGTGGTTGGCGGCCGCTCCGGTCGTCGAGTCGGACGGTGCGGACCGGGCCGGGGGGTCCTCGGCGCTGCTGGACGTGGCACGGTTGGCACGGGCGGACGTCTCGGGGTTCGTGACACACCTGGCCACCCGACCGGAAGGTCCGCTCGCACCGCGGTCGATCGCGCGGATGCTCAGTTCGGTGCGCTCGTTCACCGCCTTCGCCGCGGGGGAGGGCTGGCTGCCGCTCGACCCCGGCACCGCCGTCCGGCCGCCGAAGGCCCCGATGCGGCTGCCGAAGGCGATCCCCGTCGAGGACATGGAACGGCTGCTCGGGGCGGTGTCCGTCGACGCCGACGACCCCGTCCAGCTGCGGGACAAGGCCCTGCTCGAGCTGCTCTACGCCACCGGTGCGCGGATCTCCGAGGCGGTGGGGCTGTCGGTCGACGACGTGACGACGCTGTCGGATGCCGACGGCGAGCTCTCGGTCGTGAAGGTCACCGGCAAGGGCAACAAGCAGCGGATCGTGCCGCTCGGCAGCTTTGCCCGGGCCGCGATCGACGCCTACCTGGTGCGCGCACGGCCGGTGTTCGCCGCACGAGGTCCGTCGACACCGGCGCTGTTCCTCGGTGCCCGTGGAGCGCGGTTGTCGCGGCAGAGCGCCTGGCTCGTGATCCAGGCCGCCGCTGCTGCCGCCGACCTGGAGGCGCACGTGTCACCGCACACGTTCCGGCACTCGTTCGCCACGCACCTGCTCGAGGGTGGTGCCGATGTGCGCGTGGTGCAGGAGTTGCTCGGGCACGCGAGTGTCGCCACGACGCAGATCTACACGATGGTCACGGCGGACATGCTGCGTGACGTCTACCAGACGGCACACCCGCGGGCGCGGCGGTAGGCGGGCCCGCGCCCGTCGTGCGGGTGCGGGTGCGGGTGCGCGACGGGCGCGTTTCGTGAGCAGAAATGGTCGGGTCGCGCCGTCGCACCCGACCATTTCTGCTCACGAAGCGCCGTGGACCGCGGCGCGCGGCTCCCGCTGCTCAGAACAGGTGGAACTGGGCCGACGCGGCGATGACGGTCGTCGTCACGGCGACGACGAGGGCGCTCGCCGAAGCGCTCCGCGCCAGGACCGCCCAGGCGCCGACGGCCCCGGGACGGACGATGCCGATGATGCCGCACGCCACACCGAGCAGCCCCGCCAGGCCCCAGGGGTTCGCGATGACCGAGACCACGGCGAGCAGCGCCGCGAGCACCGTGAACACGCAGAGTCGACGGTCGCCGGCGGTGCCCGATGCCCACGCGTCCGTCCGGATCGCGGCGGTCTGCACCGAGAACGACGGCCCCACCGGCGCGACGACGATCGGCGTGACCGGGTCAGCAGCGGCCGCGGGGACCCGTGTGGCTGCGCCCCAGGTGCGACCGTCCCACCAGCGCAGACGACGGGCGTCCTGCGGGTCCGGGAACCAGCCTGCGGCCGGCAGCGTCACGGTTGCTCCTCGAGGTGCGGGGTGGATCGACGCTCCCGAGCCTAGGAGCGCGGTCGGCCCCGCCCCAGTCCCCAGCCGGGTGTCAGCACAAGGGGGGACCGGGCTCGTGCACTACGGTCGGGGCGTGCCCTCGACGCTCGACGACTTCTGGACCGAGCGACGCCGCGAGCGTCCGAGTCTCCCGACAGCGGTGCCGGAGGCGTGGTCGTTCGGCGCGACCCCGGAGCAGGCGGACGCGCTCCTGCAGCTCGTGTTCGACGGGGTCAAGGTCGGCACGGCGTCGTCGCTCTGGGACTACGAGGCGACCGGTGACCCGCTGCCGGCAGCCGACGAGTTGAGCATCGTGACCGACGGCTCGGGTGCGCCCCGTGCCGTCATCGAGACGACGGCGGTCCGGGTGGTGCCGTTCGACCAGGTCGGCGCGGACCACGCCTGGGCCGAGGGCGAAGGGGACCGGACGCTCGAGCACTGGCGGAGGGTGCACGAGGCGTTCTGGCGCGGACACTCGGAGAACCCGCGCGGGTTCGCGCCGGACATGCCGGTCGTGTGCGAGCGGTTCCGGCTGCTCTGGCCGAACGGCTGAGACCGAACCCGAACCCGAACCCGATCCCGAGACCGAGATCGATCCGGGTCAGGCGGGGACGGGCTCCGCGTCGACCTCGGTGAACACGTCCTTCACGGCGGCGAGCAGCCGGGCGTTGAAGTCCACGCCGAGCTGGTTCGGCACGGTGACGAGCACGGTGTCGGCAGCCCGGACGGCCTGGTCGGCCGCGAGTTCCGCGACGAGCTGTTCGGGCTCACCGATGTAGGACCGGCCGAACCGGGCCAGCCCGCCGTCGAGGTGCCCGACCTGGTCCTGCCCCTCGACCTGCGCGCGGACGCCGAAGTAGTGGCGCGACTCGTCGTCGATGATCGGGATGATGCTGCGCGAGACCGAGACACGAGGTTCGCGGTCCCAGCCCGACTCGGACCACACCCGGCGGAAGCGCTCGATCTGCTCGGCCTGCAGCTGGTCGAACGGCACACCGGTGTCCTCGGTCAGCAGGGTCGAGGACATCAGGTTCATGCCCTGCTCGGCGGTCCACTCGGCGGTGGCGCGGGTGCCGGCGCCCCACCAGATGCGGTCGCCGAGCGAGTCGGACAGCGGGGAGATCGGCAGGGACCCTACCGAGCCGGTCATCTGCGGGTTGGCGTTGGCCATCGGCTCGCCGGCGATCGCGCGGCGGAACACGCTCGTGTGCGCACGGGCCATGTCGCCGCCGTTCTCGTCAGCAGCGTCGGGCACGTAGCCGAACTGCTGGTAGCCGGCGAGGGCGGTCTCGGGTGATCCCCGCGAGACGCCGAGCTGCAGTCGGCCGCCGGCGATCAGGTCGGTGGCCGCGGCTTCTTCCGCCATGTAGAGCGGGTTCTCGTAGCGCATGTCGATGACGCCGGTGCCGATCTCGATCCGGCTGGTCTTCGCGGCGATGGCGGAGAGCAGCGGGAACGGTGCGGCCTGCTGCGGTGCGAAGTGGTGGACGCGGAAGTAGGCGCCGTCGACGCCGGCTTCCTCGGCTGCGACCGCGAGGTCGATCGCCTGCACGAGGGCCTCCCGCCCGCTGCGCACCTTCGACCCCGGCACGTCACGCCAGTGTCCGAACGACAGGAACCCGATCTTTGTCATGTCCATGCGAACGCATCCGGAGGCGGGGCCATTCCGCCGCGACTACCGTGTCCGGGATGGAGGACCCCCGCCCCGCCCTCGAGGCCGAACGCGTCCGCAACGTCCGGCTGCTCGCCGAGGTCGAGCGGAGCATGCGCGACGTCAGCGACGCCCGGCAGGACGCGAACTCCGACGACGAACACGACCCGGAGGGCGCGACCCTGGCCTGGGAACGCGGCTCGCTCGGTGCGGTCCGCGACGGCGCGCAGCTGCGGATCCGCCAGGTGGACGCAGCGCTCGCACGACTCGACGACGGCACCTACGGTCGGTGCACGGTCGGCGGCGAGCCGATCCCCGAGGCACGTCTGGCCGCCGTCCCGTGGGCGGCGACGTGCGTCGCGCACGCGTGAGGGGCACGCGGCCGGTGCCGCCTGACGGCCTGGAGGCGCGGGCTGTCCCCGCCACGCGCCTCCCGGCATGCGCACCCCGCGTCCACCCCGTGCGCCGCTGATTCCCAGCCGCGCGCCCTACGTTTTCGGCATGGACGGCGACCCGAACGACCGACCCGGCGACGCCCGGGCCGACGGCACGCCGCGCCAGCGCTTCCAGTGGTTCCACCGCCTGCGCGCCTGGATCCACGCTCGGCCGCACGTGCACCTGCTCTACAAGGTGCTGGTCGGTCTGGTGGGCGGGCTGATCGTCATCGTCGGGCTGATCCTGGTGCCGCTGCCCGGACCGGGGTGGCTCGTGGTGTTCATCGGCCTGACGGTCCTGGCGAGCGAGTTCCACTTCTTCCACCGGATCATCACCTGGCTCCGGGCGCAGCTGCACCGCTTCTGGGACTGGGCCAAGCGGCACGGGCCGAAGCGCCTGCGGGATGCTGCAGACCGGGGCAAGGCCGACGTCGATGCTGCGCACACCGGTGCGGCGCGGACGGTCGGGGTGCGTGCGCGCGCTCGCGGTGCGAACTCGGCGCGACCGGGCCACTAGCGCGGCGGCACTAGTCGGCGGAGGCGACCCGGATCGAGCCGGTCGCGGTGCGCTCGATGACCTCGGCGGCGTGCTCCTCGACCTCAGCGGCGTCCGTCGACGACAGTTGCAGCACGAGGGCGACGACCGCGGCGAGCACGATCAACCCGCCGTACCCGGCGATGACCGGGACGAGACCGACCGACGGCTCGAGCAGGCCTCCGATGACCGAGGGCACCCCGAACGCCAGGTAGCTGACGACGTAGATCGTGGAGAGCAGTCCGGCGCGGTGGGTCGGGGCGGCGGTGGCGAGCAGCATCCGGAGCGGCGCCTGGAACCCGGCGCCGAAGCCGACACCGGCGATGGCGCTGCCGACGACCATGCCCGGCAGGGAGTGCGCGAACACGAACGACACGGTGACGATCGGGCCGAGCACGAGCGCGACGAGCCCGAGCAGGACCGCGCGACGGGTGTCCATCCGCTGGATCGCCAGGCCGGTCAGGGCGCCGACGCCGGTGACCACGGCGATGAGCGCACCGGCGGCGAAGTGGTTCGTGATGCCGAACACCGCGCCGAGCGCCGAGGGGACGAGCGACAGGAACATGCCACCGAGTGCCCAGCTGGCGACGAGCGAACCGGCGACGCCGCGGAACAGCCGGCGTGAGGACCGCGGCACGCTGATCGTCGGGCGCAGGGAGCGGAGTGCGCCGGGGCGACGCTGCACCTGCTCGGGGACGACGAACAGTGCGAGCACCAGCAGCACGAGGAGCGCGCCGAACAGCAGGTAGACGAGCTGCTCCGGCGCCGGACCCCACTGCACCAGGGCGCCGCTCGACATCGCGCCGGTGGCCAGGGCGATCGGCGGGATGACGCCGTTCAGCACGCCCGCCATGGTGGGGTGGCGTTCGAGGGAGTTGTCGATGAGCGCGGCGCCGAGGGCCCGATGAGCAGTCCGACCGAGACACCCTGCACGATCCGGTCGACGATGAGCGCGACGACCCCGTCCGCCATCGCGAACAGGCCGAGCGACAGCGCGACGCCCAGGCCGCCGACGACCAGCACGGGCTTGCGGCCGACGTGGTCGGACAGGCGGCCCGCGACGAGCAGGCTCGCCAGCAGGCCGGCGACGTAGATGGCGAAGACGCCGGTGAGCATGAGCGGGGTGAGGTGCCACTCGGCTGCGTAGACCGGGTAGATGGGCGACGGTACGGCCGACGACGCGACCGAGACCAGGAGCATCGCCGCCAGGATCCAGAACCCGGCGACCGAACGAGCTGACTGGTGCATGCGCACCCCTTTCCATCTCCGTGCAGTACGACTGCATTCGTACCGCACTCGAACAGTACGACGCAAGTCGTACAGCAAGCCGAACGGTGGTAGCGTCCCGTCCATGCCCGCGCACGTCGATGCTCCTGAACGGCTGCCGCAGCCGTCCGTGGCCGAGATGGACCTCCCGGTCGTGATGGACGCCCTGAGTGATCCGATCCGGCTCGCGATCCTGCACCGCTACCTGGTCGACGCGGCCGGGGGTGAGCGCAGCTGCGGCTGGGTCGGCATCGACCGGCCGAAGTCCACGCTGACCCACCACTTCCGGGTCCTGCGCGAGGCCGGTCTGCTCGAGCAGCACCTGGAGGGCCTGACCCGCGTCAGCCGCGTCCGCGTCGAGGACGTGCAGCAGCGGTTCCCCGGGCTCCTCGACCTGGTGCTCGACTGGCAGGTCCCCGCTGCGCTGCTGCGCGAGGGGATCGCCTCGTGAGCGCCGGTGCGTCCGCCGGTGCGTCCGCCGGCGTGGACGCTGTGCACACGCTGCCGTCGATCGTCGCGGACCCTGCCGTCACCGCGGCGCTCGCAGCGGACCTGACGGCGGCCGGGTTCACCGTCGACCGGCTCGACTCGCTGTGGGGCGCCGAGGCCGCCGCATCGCTGCACCGCGGTTCGCGGGTCGCCGCGCTCCGCGCGCTCGCCGCCCGCGAGACCACGCCGCTCGGCACCCTGGCGACGCTGTTCGTGCTCGGCCTGCCGGTGGCGCGGGCCGAGGCCGCCGCGGCGTTCCCGACCGCCGGGCTCGACGCCGTCATCGCCGCGGGCCTGCTGCGCAGTGAAGGCGACAGTGCCGACGTGCTCGTGCACCCCACCGTCGACCTGCGCCCCTACGCCTTCGTCGACGACCTCGGCGCCGGCAGCTGGTGGATCGTCTCCGACCTCGGCGAGCTCGCCCTCGGGCACGCCATCAGCGAGGAGCACGTCCTCGGCATCGGCGGCGCCACCACGACGCTGAGCGGCCTGCAGGTGCCCGTCCCGGTCGAGCGTGTGCTCGACCTCGGCACCGGGTGCGGCATCCAGGCCATGCACGCGCGGCGCTTCGCCGACCAGGTGGTCGCCACCGACATCTCGCGCCGTGCCCTCGACATCGCCCGGTTCAACGCCCGGCTCAACGGCATCGACGGCATCGACTTCCGGTTCGGCTCGCTGTTCGAGCCGGTCGCGGGGGAGCGCTTCGACCGGATCGTCTCGAACCCGCCCTTCGTCATCACACCCCGTCGCGAGGGCGTCCCGTCGTACGAGTACCGCGACGGCGGCATGGTCGGCGACGCCCTGGTCGAGACGGTGCTGCGCGGCCTCGAGGCCCACCTGGAGCCCGGTGGCACCGCTCAGCTCCTCGGCAACTGGGAGTACCACTGGGGCGTCGACGGCCTGGACCGCGTGCGTGCGTGGTTCGCCGACACCGACCTCGACGTGTGGGTGATCGAGCGCGAGCGGCAGGACCCGACGTCCTACGCCGAGACCTGGATCCGCGACGGCGGGACGAAGCCCGGTACGGCCGAGTTCGACACCCTGATGAGCGCCTGGCTCGACGACTTCGCGGACCGTCGCGTCACCGGCGTCGGCTTCGGCTACGTCGTGGTGCGTCGACCCCTGCCGGGAGGCCCGTCCGGCCTCCGCCGGTTCGAGCGCGTCCCCGAGACGCTCGGCTCCAACCCCGCGGGTCTCGGCGCGACGGTCGCCCGCGTCCTCGACGCGGCCGCCTGGCTCGCCGCCCACGACGACGCCGCGCTCGCCGCCGCCCACCTGTCGGTGGCCGGTGACGTCACCGAGGAGCGGTACTACTGGCCGGGCAACGACGACCCCACCGTGATGACCCTGGTGCAGGGTGGGGGGCTCGGGCGCCGGGTGGACGCGGACACCGCACTCGCGGCGTTCGTGGGTGCGTGCGACGGCGACCTGTCCGTCGCCGCGATCATCGGCGCGCTCGCGCAGATCACCGGCGTGGACGAGCAGGCGCTCGCCGCCGACCTGCTGCCGGCGGCGCGCGACCTGGTGCTCGACGGGCTGCTCGTCCCCGCCGCCTGACGATCAGGCGCGGTGGTCGCGCCAGCTGTGCTCGGGCGTGTAGCCGAGGAGTTCGCGGGCCTTCTCCGACGACAGCAGCGAGCTGACGCCGTCGATGTCCGCGCGGCGCTCGATGTCCGGCACGAAGCGTTCGACGAGCTCGATCGTCGGGGTGTCCATCACCGTGTCGGGGCTCGCGATGACGAACGCCTCGAACCCGGTGAGGTCGGCCTCGAGTGCCCGGCGGACGGCCTGGGCCCCGTCGCGGGAGTCGATGTACGACCACAGGTTGAAGGTCTTCGCCTCGGGGCTGGCGTCCCACGGGAACGCCGGGTAGTCGGTCTCGTCCATCACGTTCGAGAAGCGCAGGCCGATCATCTTCAGTTCCGGGTCCCAGCGGGTGAAGTGGCGGGCCATCTCCTCCTCGACCGCCTTGCCGAGGGAGTACGACGACTGCGGGCGGACCGCGAACTCCTCGTCGACCGGCAGGTAGGGCGGGTGGTGCTCGCCCATCGGGATGCCGAGCAGGGTCTCGCTCGACGCCCACACGACGTTCTTGATCTTCGCGGCACGTGCGGCATGGAAGACGTTGATCGACGAGGTCACGTTGTTCGTGATGAGGGCCACGTCGGGGACCTGCCCCGGGGCTGGCACCGCGGCGAGGTGCACGACGGCGTCGACGTGGTCGTACCGGTCGTCGATGCCGAGCAGGGCGTTCAGGACCTGGCCGTGGTCGGTCAGGTCGATCCGCACGAACGGCACACGCTCGGGCTTGTCGGGGGAGGGGACACGGTCGAGCAGGACCACGTCGTACCCGTGCGCATCGAGGTCGCGCACCACCGCTCGTCCGAGCTTGCCGCTGCCACCGGTCACCACTACACGCGTCATCGCGTCACTCCACATCGTCGTCGGAACACACCCTGGCGGGCACCGACCATCCTGCCCCGCCGCACCTGACGCGACCAGGCCCTGTCCGTACCCCGGAGCGTCGGGGGTGGTGGTCAGGCGGTGGGGGTGACCTGGGCGATCGCGAGGCGGGCGACGAGTTCGACGTGCTCGGCCATGTCTCGGGTGGGGTCGAAGAGCCACTGGATCTGCATGCCGTCGGACACCGCGAGCAGGACGCTGGTGAGTTCGTCGGGGTCGATGTCGGTGCGCAGCCTGCCGTCCTGCTGCATGGCCCGGAAGTCGGCGGACAGGTCGCGGCGGCTGCGGTCGTAGCGCTCGCGGAAGTACTCGTGCGCCGGGTGCTCGGCGTCGGTGGCGGCCGCGGCGGACAGGTTGACGAACATCTGCACCAGGCCCGGGACCTCGGCGTTGTGCCGCACGATCGCGGCGAGCAGTGCTGCCGGGTCCGCGGCCTGCCAGTCGTGCGCGAGGTCGAGCTCGTCGCGACGGCGGAGGATCTCGACCCAGAGCTCGTCCTTCGAGTCGAAGTAGTGCAGCAGGCCGGCCTGGGTCAGCTCCACGGCGTCGGCGATGTCCTTGATGCTCGTCCGCCGGAAGCCCTGCGACGCCACGAGGTCCAGCGCGACCGTGAGGATCTCCTCGCGCTTCGCGATGCCCTTTGCGTACGAACCCCGTCGTGCCATGGCCAGACTGTACCGCCCGCAGGAGACCCGGAGAAACCAAGCAACGGTTGGTTTTCGGTGGTACGGTGCAGGAGCTGCCAGCGCGGGCGGCGAACCCGGTGGATGGTGGGTGTGGGCGACGAGGCCCCGGCCGTCCAGGCGGCGCCCCGCGGCCCTGAACGAGAGGACCGACCACCGTGACCACCGTGAACGACGCGAGCACCGCCTCCAGTCCGTCGACGCCGCTGACCGAGCGCATCGATGCGCTCCTCGGCCAGCTGAGCACCGACGAGAAGGTGCAGCTGCTCACCGGACGTGACTTCTGGACCACCTGGCCCATCGAGAAGATCGGGCTGCGCCGGATCCTGATGTCGGACGGCCCGTCGGGCGTGCGCGGCGAGGTGTGGGACGAACGCGACCCGTCCCTGAACCTGCCGTCGGCGACCGCGCTGAGCGCCTCATGGGACCGTGCGATCGCGAAGCGCTACGGCGCCGCCGCCGCGGTGGAGGCCCGCCGCAAGGGCGTCGACGTCGTGCTCGGCCCGACCATCAACCTGCACCGGTCGCCGCTCGGTGGCCGGCACTTCGAGGCGTTCAGCGAGGACCCGGTGCTCACCGGTGACCTGGCCGCGTCGTACGTCGACGGCGTGCAGGAGAACGGTGTCGCCGCGACCCCGAAGCACTACATCGCGAACGACTACGAGACCGACCGCTTCACCGCGTCGACCGAGGTGTCGGACCGTGCCCTGCGCGAGCTGTACCTGCTGGCGTTCGAGAAGGCCGTGACCGAGGCGCACGCCTGGGCGATCATGTCGTCGTACAACGCGATCAACGGCGTGACGGCGTCGGAGAACGACCTGCTCGAGACCCCGCTCAACTCGGAGTGGGGCTTCGACGGCATCGTCGTGTCCGACTGGACCGGGGTGCGTTCGGTGGACTCGGCGAAGGCGTCGCAGGACGTCGCGATGCCCGGGCCGAACCCGTGGTGGAGCGAGGGCCCGCTGCTCGCCGCCGTGCAGTCCGGCGAGGTGCCGATGGCGGCGATCGACCGCAAGGTCCGCCGGATCCTGACGCTGGCTGCCCGCGTCGGCGCGCTCGAGGGCTTCGAGCCCGTCGCCGCGTCGCCCGTGCACGTCGAGGACGGCATCGCGTTCGTGCGCGAGGCCGAGGCCGAGGGCACGGTCCTGGTCCGCAACACCGGTGTCCTGCCGCTCGACGCCCCCGCCGTGTCGCGCATCGCGGTGATCGGCCACAACGCCGACCAGGCCCGCACACAGGGCGGTGGCTCGGCCACGGTCGTGCCGTCGCAGGTCGTGTCACCGCTGGACGGCATCCGTTCGGCCTTCCCCGGCGCGAGCGTGGACTACGCGATCGGCGCCGTCGTGCAGGAGGGCATCGCGGAGTTCCCGCTGTCCACCATCACGAACCCCGGCACCGGGGAGCCCGGAGCCCGGGTCGCCTTCGTCAAGGACGGCGAGGAGCTGTTCGTCGAGGACCGCCGCGCGACGGCACTGTTCTGGTTCGGCGGCGACGCCCCGACCCGCGAAGCCGACCGGCTCGACATCACCACCACCTACACGGCCGAGTCGACCGGGACCGTGCGGTTCGGCATCGGCGCGGCTGGCCGGTCACGCATGTGGATCGACGGCGAACTGCTGCTCGACGAGGACGTGCCGTTCGAGGGCGACCAGCTCGGTGCCGCGTTCCTCAACCCGCCGGCGCGGTCGGTGCCGGTGTCGGTGACCACCGGCCAGCAGGTCGCGATCCGCATCGAGTACGACATCGTGCAGGACGAGACGCTCGGCGGGGTGCTGGCGTACCAGTTCGGCACCGAGCCGTCGGACGACGACCCCGCCGTGCTCATCGAGGCCGCAGTGGACGCCGCCCGTGGTGCGGACGTCGCCGTCGTCGTGGTCGGCACGAACTCCAAGGTCGAGTCCGAGGGCTACGACCGCTCCTCGCTGGCACTGCCCGGCCGCCAGGACGACCTGGTGCGCGCGGTCGCCGCGGCGAACCCGAACACGGTCGTCGTCGTGAACGCCGGATCGCCGGTCGAGATGCCCTGGCGGAACGACGTCGCCGCGGTGCTGCTGACCTGGTTCGGCGGGCAGGAGTACGGCAACGCCCTGGCCGACGTGCTGACGGGGGCGCAGGAGCCCGGCGGCCGCCTGCCCACCACGTGGCCCGTCGCGATGGCCGACGTCCCGGTGCTCGACGTCACCCCGGTCGACGGGAAGGTCGCCTACGACGAGGGTGTCCACGTCGGTTACCGGGCCTGGCTCCGCGCCGGCACGGAGCCGGCGTACCCGTTCGGCCACGGCCTCGGCTACACCACGTGGTCGATCGAGGGCGTCTCCGCGACCCCGACCGTGCGCGAGGGCGACGCCGTCATCGTCACGGCGACCGTCGCGAACACGGGCGCCCGCGCCGGCAAGCACGTCGTGCAGGTCTACGCGTCCCGTGCGGAGTCGGCGGTCGACCGCCCGGTGCGCTGGCTGGTCGGGTTCGCCCCGGTCCGGCTCGCTGCGGGCGCCTCGACGGAGGTCTCGATCGAGGTCCCGGCGCGAGCCTTCGCCCACTGGGACGGCTCGTGGCAGTACGAGTCGGGGACCTTCACGTTGCACGTCGGCGCCTCGGTCTCCGACGACGCCGGAACCGCGTCCCTCGAACTGGAGTGACGAAGTCGTCCGGTTTCCGCGCAGCTCCCAACTCCATTCAGTAACATCTATGTGCGCGAGTCGGCTGGTTACCGTCCGCGCACGCACCGACTACGGGGTCGCTGGGTGAGTGACTCGGTCTCCTGATCCGGCCGTTGTTGCCCTGGCCTCCCCGGTGCGTCCCAGAATGCGTCCCCGCGTCCGCGCGGGGACGCATTCGTCGTTCCGGCCCCGATGCGCACCGGTGAACCGGTTGCCGCACTTCGTCCCGGTTCGGAAAAACGAGTGACACTTGGTCAACTTCTTACGTCCCAGGTGCGCGGAACGGTGTGACAAACCGCTCGGTAGGTGGAACGATGGGTGCACCATCTCGTGCGGATCAGGGACGAGATGGTCATCCGGCCGGGCTCTCGGGCCTCACCAACTCGATCAGAGCCCCGCCGGATGCCCTTGACTCTCGGTGGTGCTGCGGCGGCGGGACCGCAGGTGGTCGAGCCCGCGGCGCCGGCTCTCAGGCCCGCGGCACCGGCTCTCAGGCCCGCAGCGCCGGCCCTCAGGCCCGCAGCGCCGGGGCGATCTCCTCGGCCACGATGCGCAGGATCCGCTCGTGTGCCGCACGGTCGCCGTTCGCCGGCAGGGTGATGACCAGTTCGTCGGTGGCGGTGACCGCCGGGTCGGCGAGCAGGGCGTCGACGATGGCCGCCGGTTCGCCGGACACGACCTTGCTGAACCGGAACGGCGGGGTACTCGAGAGCGGCCGGCCCTCGTCGTCCATCCCGGAGGCGTACCCGGTCAGGAACTCCTCGTGCACGGCGCGGTCGTGGTCGTCGAGGAGCGGCACCACGATCCGGCCCACGGCGACCTTGGACTCGCGCTGCGGGTGTAGCTCGGCGAACCGCTCGCGGTAGGCGACGATCTGGTCGGCCTGCGCCTGGGCGAACGGGGCGCCGGTGTCCTCGGTGTTCAGGGTCGAGCAGTGCAGCAGGAGGCCCTTCTCGGCCGTGCGGACCGCCGTGCCCATGCTGCCGCCGCCCCACCACACTCGGTCGCGCAGGCCCGGGCTGAGCGGCTGCAGGGTCAGGTCGGCCCCGGCGGGGATGCTCTCGTAGCCCTTGCCAGCACTGCCCAGGGGCTCACCCTGCAGCACCTCGAGCAGCCGTGCGGCGCGGGTTTCGGCCTCGTCGCGGAAGCTGCGGTCGACCGTGCCGAACACCGGGTCGAGGATCGGGCCGTACCCGGCGATGCCCGTGCTGATGCCGAGTTGCACCCGGCCACCGCTGAGGAGGTCGACCGTGCTGGCGTCCTCGGCCAGGCGTACCGGGTCCTCGTAGCGCATGCCGAGCACGGCGGTGCCGAACGCGATGGTGCTGGTGCGTTGGGCGGCGGCCGCGAAGAAGGTCATCGGGCTCGTCAGGTACGGCTCGAAGTGCCGTCCGCGCACCCAGCCCGTCCCGTAGCCGAGCGACTCGGCGGTCTCGAACAGGCGCAGGCCGTCCTCCAGGGCGCCGGCGGCGCCGTCGGTGCCGCCGTGGTTCGGGACGAAGGAGAGGAAGCCGAGTTCGCGCATGTCGCGAGTCTATGCGCACGTATCGAAATGCGCCTGGGTCGGCGACGGGGCGGACGGGAGGCCCGTGGCGGCGCCGCCACGGGCCTCCCTTCCGGCACATGCGCACCTGGGAGGATGTGTACATGACCGACGTCACCACCGTGCCCCCGCTCGTCGCCGCGATCCCGGCGGCGGTGGACGGCGTCGTCGACCCCGACGAGGTCTACGAGGCCTTCGCGGCCTGGGCCGCCGAGGGCGGCCGGCCGCTGTACCCGGCGCAGGACGAAGCGGTCATCGAGCTCGTGTCCGGCGCGAACGTCGTGCTGAGCACGCCGACCGGCACCGGGAAGTCGCTCGTCGCGGCCGGCGCGCACTTCGCCGCGCTCGCCGAGGGCAAGCGGAGCTACTACACGGCGCCGATCAAGGCGCTGGTGTCCGAGAAGTTCTTCCAGCTCGTCGAGCTGTTCGGTGCGCAGAACGTCGGCATGGTCACCGGTGACTCGAGCGTCAACGCCGACGCCCCGATCGTCTGCTGCACCGCCGAGATCCTGGCGAACCTGGCCCTGCGGCAGGGGCCGGACGCCGACGTGGACGTCGTCGTGATGGACGAGTTCCACTTCTACGGCGACCCCGACCGAGGCTGGGCGTGGCAGGTGCCGCTGCTCGTGCTCGAGCGGGCGCAGTTCCTGCTCATGTCCGCGACCCTCGGCGACGTCACCACCATCGCCGACGACCTGTCCCGCCGGACCGGTCGGCCCACCGCCCGCGTGACCGGTGTCTCGCGACCCGTGCCGCTCGAGTACCAGTACGTGATGACGCCCGTGCAGGAGACGGTGGAACGGCTCCTCGAGGAGGGCAAGGCGCCGATCTACATCGTGCACTTCGCCCAGGCCGCCGCACTCGAACGGGCGCAGTCGCTGATGTCGGCGAAGGTCGCCTCGCGCGAACGCCGCGACCAGATCGCCGACGCCATCGCCGGCTTCCGCTTCAGCGCCGGGTTCGGACAGACCCTGTCTCGCCTGATCCGGGCCGGCATCGGCGTGCACCACGCCGGCATGCTGCCGAAGTACCGACGACTCGTCGAGCAGCTCGCCCAGCGCGGCCTGCTGCCCGTCATCTGCGGCACCGACACCCTGGGCGTCGGGATCAACGTGCCGATCCGGTCCGTGCTGTTCACCGGGCTGACGAAGTTCGACGGCACGAAGATGCGCCAGCTGTCCGCGCGGGAGTTCCACCAGATCGCCGGCCGCGCCGGACGTGCCGGCTACGACACCGAGGGTGACGTCGTCGCCGAGGCACCCGAGCACGACATCGAGAACGCCCGCGCCGTCGCCAAGGCCGGCGACGACCCGAAGAAGAAGAACAAGATCAAGCGGAAGAAGGCGCCCGAGGGCTTCGTGTCCTGGGGTCAGGCGTCGTTCGAGCGGCTGATCGCGGCCGAGCCGGAGCCGATGGTCTCGCGCATGCGGATCACGCACGCGATGGTGCTGTCCGTCGTCGCCCGTGGCGGGGACGCCTTCGCGGACGTCCGGTCGCTGGTCTACGACAACCACGAACCGCGCTCGCGGCAGCTCGCGATGGCCCGGCGGGCACTCGTCATCGCCCGGACCCTCATCAACGCGCGGGTGATCGAGAAGGTCGACGGCGCCTACCGCCTGACCGTCGACATCGCGCCGAACTTCGCGCTCAACCAGCCGCTGTCACCGTTCGCGCTCGCCGCGTTCGAGTTGCTCGACCCTTCTTCTCCCACCTATGCGTTGGACATGGTCTCGGTCGTCGAGGCCACGCTCGACGACCCGCGGGCGATCCTGTCGCAGCAGCAGTTCAAGGAGCGTGGCGAGGCCGTCGCCCGGATGAAGCAGGAGGGGATCGAGTACGAGGAGCGGATGGAACTGCTCGAGGAGATCACCTGGCCGAAGCCGCTCGACGAGCTGCTGACCGCCGCCTACGAGGCGTACGCCGCCGAACAGCCCTGGGTGCTCGACTTCCAGCTGTCCCCGAAGGCCGTCGTCCGTGACATGTACGAACGCGCGATGACCTTCGGCGACTTCGTGCGCTTCTACCAGCTCACCCGCTCCGAGGGGCTCGTGCTCCGCTACCTGTCCGACGCGTACCGGACCATGCGGCAGACCATCGCCGAGGAACAGCGGACCCAGGAGCTCGACGACCTGATCGAGTGGCTGGGCGAGGTCGTCCGGCAGACCGACTCCTCGCTCGTCGACGAGTGGGAGGCGCTGCTCAACGGCGACGTCCTGCTGGCCTCCGAGGAGCACGAGGAGATCGCGCCGCCGCAGCCCGCGCGACTCACCGGCAACCCGCGGGCGTTCCGGGTGCTCGTGCGCAACGCCCTGTTCCAGCGGGTGCTGCTCGCCGCGGCCGACGACATCGACGGGCTCGGGGAACTCGACGCGACCGTCGGCTTCGACCGGTCGGCGTGGGACAACGTGCTCGAGGAGTACTACGAGGAGCACGACAGCATCGGCACCGATGCCGACGCGCGCTCGATGCAGTACCTGGTGCTCGACGAGAGCGGTGCCACCGCATCACCCCGGGTCTGGAAGGCGCGGCAGATCTTCGCCGACCCCGAGGGCGACAAGGACTTCGGCTTCTCGGCGACGATCGACCTGGACGCCTCGGACGAGGTCGGCGAGGCCGTCGTGCGGGTCACCGAGATCGGACGGTTCGACGGGTGGGCCGAGGTGGACGTCGACTGATCGGCGCTGGGGTTGTCGGACGTGTACCGTCTCCGGCACCACCCCCACCCGAGAGGACTGCGCAATGCGCATCGGATCCAGCATCGCCCTGATCGTCATCGGCGCGATCGTCGCCTTCGCGCTGAACATCCAGCTCGCCGGTATCGACCTCCGCCTGATCGGCTACATCCTGATGGCAGCCGGTGTCGTGCTGCTCATCATCAGCCTCGCCGTGGCCTTCGGTGGTCGCCGCACCACGACCACCACGCGCTCGGGCGTCGACCCGGCGTCGGGGGAGCAGATCACCCGCCAGGACCGGCGCGACGGGACCTACTGACCCGCAGGAAGGGTCAGAACAGGGTCGCGGGCGGGGTCGCGTCGGGCAGCGCGGACGGCTCGGGGACCTCGGCGCCGGGCCAGCCGGGACCGTGCGGCACGTCGGTGCCGTTCTGGAACGCGGTGGCGGCACCGCGGGCACGAACGTCGGCGGCCTCGTTCATCTCGTGACCGACGTGGCCGCGGACCCACTCGAACGTGACCTTGCGACCCTGCAGTTCCGCGTCGAGTTCCTTGATGATCTCGACGTTGAGGACCGGCTTGCCGTCGGCCTTCCGCCAGCCCTTGCGCTTCCAGCCGGCGAGCCACTCGGTGCAGGCCTTGATGGCGTACTGGCTGTCGCACAGGATGTGCAGCGGCTCGCCGGTGTCCTTCGTGGCGCGGAGCAGCTGCAGCACGGCGGTGAGCTCGCCGATGTTGTTCGTCGCACGGGGCCAGCCGCCGGCCGCCCACCGGTCGTCGTCGACGTACCAGGCCCATCCGGCGGGGCCGGGGTTGCCGAGGGCTGAGCCGTCTGCGGCGGCGACGATCGTCACGATGGGACCTCCTGGTGGTGCCGAGTGCTGGTCAACCGTAACGGACCGGCCCGGCCCCTCGGCTCAACGCCGAGCGGGGTCGATGTTGAGCGTGCTGCCCTCGAGCAGCCAGTCGTCGTCGCGTTGCTCCGTGTAGGGGTTCATCCACTGCACCTGCGCCGGCGTGACGCCAAACCGCTCCGCGACGGTCGAGAGCTCGTCGCCGTGCGCGACCAGGTAGTTCGCCGGTCGGCCGTCGACGTCGGTGACGATGCCGTAGGCGCCTGGTCGGTCCTTGCCGACGGTGACCCGGAGGTCGGGGTAGGGGTTCGGGATCCTCCACGTGAGGTCAGCGGCGGCGAGCACCGATCCGGCCCACGGGCGCGCCGACGAGTCCTCGTCCGCCACCGTCGCCGGCACGAGGACGACACTGCGCAGGTAGTCGGGGCGTGGACCCGCCTGACCCATCGTGAACGAGGTCGGAGGAGCAACCGCGGCGGCCCACTCGACCGTTTCGCGTACCGCGCCGTCCGCACCGTCGAGCGGCTGCGCGTGCCGGTGTCGGAACTCCAGACGCATCGGCTGCGGATTGGTCGTCCGGTACCCGGAGAGCTGGGCATCGAAGGTGCCGCGGTCGTTCGCCACGACGCGGACGTGGATGCTCGTGTCACCGCTCGGCGAGACGACGTCGGTCTCCGCCGCCACGGTGTCGGTCGGCAGGGCCTGCTCCACCTCGACCGCATCGGCCGCCGGCGTCGGGTCCGGAGTGGGTTCCGCCGTGCGTTCGGCCGCCTGTCGCGTCGGCGTCGGGATGGTGTCGTCGCCACCGAACGCCGTGCACCCCGTGAGCAGCAGCCCCAGCAGTGCGGAGCCGATCACCGCGGTCGTCGCGGTCCGTGTTCGTCCCATCGTTCCCCCTCGTCGGCAGCGTAGCGGGGGCGAGGGACGTCATCGAGGGCGGGGAGCGGACCGAGCCAGACTCGTTACACGGGGCCGAGGACTACCGTCCGCTGCAGGAGGAAACACCATGAGCGACAGCATCCCGAACGCCCCCGGCCCCGAGCCGTCGGACGACCGAGCACGGAACGACGCGCTCCGCGACGCCGCGCACAGCGACGACGTCGACGGGGTCAGTGGCCGCGAGCAGCGAGCGGCGGACACGTCGTACAGCCCCTCGAGCGAGCGTGAGATGGACGCATCCCAGACGAAGCAGCGCGACGACGCCGACCTGCGCGCGGACGGCATCGACCCGTCCAAGGTCATCGCGGCCCCCGGGACGGGCGGCGCGGACGACGCCGGCGACGTGGAGCCCGAACCGGGTGACCTGCACCTGCCGTGGCAGTCCGAGGAGGACCGCCGGGGCTAGCTCGGCTACGACACCGAGTCCGGGTGGGAGCCGGTCCGCTGCCCGGACTCGAGCGTCCCGATCGCCGCGAGCTCGTCGGCGGTGAGTTCGAAGCCGTCGACGTCGAGGTTCGACCGGATCCGTGACGGCGTGACCGACTTCGGCAGCACCACCACGCCCTGCTGCACGTTCCACCGCACGAGCACCTGCGCCACGCTCACGCTGTGCGCGTCCGCGATGCTCGTCAGCACCGGCTCGTCGATCAGGCGCCCGCGACCGAGCGGCGACCACGCCCCGGTCACGATGTCGTGCTGCTCGTGGAACGCGATGAGTTCGCGCTGCGGCAGCCACGGGTGCCGTTCGACCTGGTTCAGTGCCGGCACCTCGCCGGTCTCGTCGATGAGTCGCTGCAGGTGCGGCACCTGGAAGTTCGAGACACCGATGCTCCGCGCCCGCCCCGACTCGTGCAGTTCCACCAGCGCCCGCCAGGTCTCGACGTAGCGGTCGTTCGCGGCGGCCGGCCAGTGGATCAGGTAGAGGTCGACGGCGTCGAGCCCCAGCCGGTCGAGACTGCCGTCGAACGCCCGCAGGGTCGCGTCGCGCCCCTGGTGGTCGTTCCACACCTTGGTCGTCACGAAGACGTCGTCACGATCGAGCGAGGAGGCCCGGATCGCCTTGCCGACGCCGGTCTCGTTGCCGTACATCTCGGCGGTGTCGACGTGCCGGTAGCCGGCGTCGAGCGCGAGACCGACCGCCGTCTCCGCTTCGGCATCGTCGACCTTGTAGACGCCGAAGCCGATCGCGGGGATCGCGCGGCCGTCGCGCAGGGGGACTGAGGTGACCATGCACCCATCCTGCCGCTGCCTGGCGGGCGCGTGCCGGGCCTCCAGGCCATCTGTGGAGAACGCGACCGGCGCGCCGGACGCACGTTCCTTCCCACACCGGCCGCGATGGCAAGTGGAATCGGGCGTACCTGGTCAGAACTCCCGACCAGGTACGCCCGATTCGACCAGGTACGCCCGAAACCGCCCGCCCCGCCCGCTCAGGTCGGCAGGTGCACCGGCTCGGTGTCGGGGAGGGGGCTGGCGTCACGGCCGCGCAGGTCGGGCAGCCAGCTGCGCATCGCCAGGGGGAGCAGCACGCCCAGGCCGGCCATCACGGCGCCGACGGTGAAGCCGCCGACGGGGCCGCTGCCGTCGATCAGGAAGCCGGCGATCGCCGAACCGCCGGCGGCACCGATCAGCTGGCCGGTGCCCATCCAGCCGTAGGCCTCGGCCGTGTCGGAGAACTTGACGGTGGCGGAGACCGAACCGAACATCACCGCGAGGGCCGGCGCGATGCCCACACCCGCGATGACCAGGGCGAGGCAGAGCCACCAGAAGCCGGTGCCGCCGAGGGCCAGGGTGAGGCCGACGAAGACGACGGCCATGCGCGTCCACAGGGTGTTGCGGGAGATCGGGCGGTGGCCGAACGCCAGGCCGCCGACGAGCGAACCGACCGCGAACACCGCGAGGACGATGCCGGCGTTCGGGCTGCCCTCGCCGAAGACGCTCGTGACGCTCGCCTCGACCGCTGCGCACGCCCCGATCAGGAGCAGACCGGTCAGGGTCGCGACGACGACTGCGGGGCGCTTCAGCACGACACCGAAGGCGCGCTTGGAGCGGGGGATGCGGACTCGACCGAGCTCGGGGGAGGCGATGAACCACGCGCCGCCGACGACCAGGAAGACCATCGCGACGACGATCGCCTCGACCGTGCCGACCTGGGTGGCGACGAAGGTGGTGATGACCGGGCCGGCGACCCAGATGAGCTCCTGCGCGCTGGCGTCGAGTGAGAAGAGGGGTGTGAGCTGCGCCGACGTCACCATCTTCGGGTAGATGGTGCGCACCGCCGGCTGCACGGGCGGGACCGCCAGGCCACCGAGGAACCCGACCACCACGTAGCCCCAGAGCGGCATGACCACGAACGCGATGACCACCATGCTGATCAGCGCGACGATGCTCGTCAGGATGAGGACGGGGCGCATGCCCCAGCTGCCCATCCACCGGCTCGTCAGGGGACCGGCCAGCGCCTGCCCGATGCTCGTCGTCGCCAGCACCAGACCGGCCGCGCCGTAGGAGCCGAACACGTGCTCGACGTGCAGCAGGTAGGCCAGCGACAGCATGCCGAACGGGAACCGCGCGGTGAGCTGTGCGGCGATGACACGACCCACGCCAGGGGTCTTCAGGAGGGGCCCGTACGTACTCACGAGACGAGTGTACGGACCGGCCGGACGGGGGTGTCCCCCGTCCTGGGGAGGGGCGGTTCGCGACACGCCGAAGCGCTGATTCCACACTTGTGGATCGGGACTGTCCACGGGTGTGGGGAAGTGTCGGTGGTCGGCCGCAGACTGGCGGAAACTCGGGCCTCCCGGGAATCCACAGACTGTGGAGGACGTTGTGGAGAACTACATGGCTGTAACACTTCCTCTTGTGGTCGGTGCTGCGGCTAGCCACTAGATGTAGTGTGGAGGCATCGCAGCGGCCCCTCCCGGACACGACTGCGGACAGACATCAGCACCACCTCCACAGCACAGCAGAAACCAGTAGGAACCAGGGGAGAACATGGCCGTCACCGTCTACACCAAGCCGTCCTGCGTCCAGTGCACCGCGACGTACCGGGCCCTCGACAACAAGGGCATCGAGTACGAAGTGCACGACGTCTCCACGGACGAAGCAGCGCTCGAGCACGTCAAGAGCCTGGGCTACATGCAGGCCCCCGTCGTCGTCACGGACGACGACCACTGGTCGGGCTTCCGCCCCGACAAGATCGCGACCCTCAGCGCCGAACTGGCGTAGTCGCCTTCCGTCCTGCGGACGGTCACCCCGGTCCCGTTCAGGAGGCCCGGCGATCGCCCGCAGGACACCCCCGGTCCGCCTGTTCCGCACCTTCTCCAGAGGAGCGCACCATGAGCCGATTGGTCTACTTCTCGAGCGTGTCCGGGTACACCGCGCGCTTCGTCGAGAAGCTCGGCCGCGACGCGGACCGGATCCCGCTCTACCCGAGCGAACCGTTCCTGCACGTCGACGAGCCCTACGTCCTGGTCCTGCCCACCTACGGTGGCGGCAACGGCGAGGGTGCAGTCCCCAAGCAGGTCATCAAGTTCCTCAACGACGCCCACAACCGCTCGCTCATCCGCGGCGTGGTGGTGGGTGGCAACACGAACTTCGGCGAGGCGTACGGCCTCGCAGGGGACGTCATCGCGCAGAAGTGCAACGTCCCCCTTCTGTACAGGTTTGAACTCTTCGGGACCCCTGACGACGTGTCGGCGGTCAACTCAGGATTGGATGCATTTTGGACGCAGCAGTTGCAGACGTCGATCTGACGTCGCCGCAGACGGGGATGGACTACCACTCCCTCAACGCGATGCTCAACCTCTACGACGCGGACGGGAACATCCAGTTCGACAAGGATCGTGAGGCCGCCAAGCAGTTCTTCCTGCAGCACGTCAACCAGAACACCGTCTTCTTCCACAACCTGAAGGAGCGGCTCGACTACCTGGTCGAGAACGAGTACTACGAAAAAGCCACGATCGACATGTACTCGCTGGACTTCATCCAGCGACTCAACGACCTGGCGTACTCGAAGAAGTTCCGGTTCCAGACGTTCCTCGGCGCGTTCAAGTACTACACGAGCTACACGCTCAAGACGTTCGACGGCAAGCGTTACCTGGAGCGCTTCGAGGACCGCGTCGTCATGACCGCCCTCGGCCTGGCCCAGGGCAACGAGCAGCTCGCCATCGACCTGGTCGAAGAGATCGTCGCCGGCCGCTTCCAGCCCGCGACCCCCACGTTCCTCAACACGGCGAAGGCACAGCGCGGCGAGCTCGTCTCCTGCTTCCTGCTCCGCATCGAGGACAACATGGAGTCGATCTCGCGCGGCATCAACTCCTCGTTGCAGCTCTCGAAGCGCGGCGGCGGCGTGGCCCTGCTCCTCTCCAACATCCGCGAGGCCGGCGCCCCGATCAAGCAGATCGAGAACCAGTCCTCGGGCATCATCCCCGTGATGAAGCTGCTGGAAGACTCCTTCTCCTACGCGAACCAGCTCGGTGCGCGTCAGGGTGCCGGCGCGGTCTACCTCAGCGCCCACCACCCGGACATCATGAAGTTCCTCGACACCAAGCGCGAGAACGCCGACGAGAAGATCCGCATCAAGACGCTGTCCCTCGGCGTCGTCGTGCCGGACATCACGTTCGAGCTCGCGAAGAACAACGAGGACATGTACCTGTTCTCGCCGTACGACGTCGAGAAGGTCTACGGCGTCCCCTTCGGCGACGTCCCGATCTCCGAGAACTACCGCGCGATGGTCGACGACTCGCGCATCAAGAAGACGAAGATCAAGGCGCGTGACTTCTTCACGACCATCGCCGAGATCCAGTTCGAGTCGGGCTACCCGTACATCGTGTTCGAGGACACGGTGAACAAGGCCAACCCGATCAAGGGTCGGATCAACATGTCCAACCTGTGCTCGGAGATCCTGCAGGTCAACACCCCGACGACCTTCAACGAGGACCTGTCCTACAAGGAGATCGGCAAGGACATCTCCTGCAACCTCGGCTCGCTGAACATCGCGCTGACGATGGACTCGCCCGACTTCGGCAAGACCATCGAGACGGCCATCCGCGGCCTGACCTCGGTCTCGCAGATGTCGCACATCACCTCGGTGCGTTCCGTCGAGGACGGCAACGACAAGTCGCACGCCATCGGCCTCGGCCAGATGAACCTGCACGGCTACCTCGCTCGTGAGCGCGTCTACTACGGCTCCGAAGAGGGCATCGACTTCACGAACATCTACTTCTACACGGTGCTGTTCCACGCCCTTCGTGCGTCGAACAAGATCGCGATCGAGACCGGCGAGACCTTCGACGGCTTCCGCGACTCGAAGTACGCGTCGGGTGAGTTCTTCGACAAGTACACCGACCAGACGTGGACCCCCGCGACCGCTCGTGTTGCCTCGCTCTTCGACAACGCGAACATCACGATCCCGACGCAGGACGACTGGAAGGCGCTGAAGGCGTCCGTCCAGGAGCACGGCATCTACAACCAGAACCTGCAGGCCGTCCCGCCCACCGGTTCGATCTCGTACATCAACCACTCGACGTCGTCGATCCACCCGATCGCGTCGAAGATCGAGATCCGCAAGGAAGGCAAGCTCGGCCGCGTCTACTACCCGGCGCCGTTCATGACGAACGACAACCTGGACTACTACCAGGACGCGTACGAGATCGGTGCCGAGAAGATCATCGACACGTACGCCGCGGCGACGCAGCACGTGGACCAGGGCCTGTCCCTGACGCTGTTCTTCAAGGACACCGCCACCACGCGTGACATCAACAAGGCGCAGATCTACGCATGGCGCAAGGGCATCAAGACGATCTACTACATCCGTCTCCGCCAGCTCGCGCTGGAGGGCACGGAGGTCGAGGGCTGCGTCAGCTGCATGCTGTAGAGCTGCCGCTCTGCTCCCTGGAGGCGCGGTGCCAACCCGCACCGCGCCTCCAGTCCGTCACTTAGTCACCATCTCTGTAAGGAACACACGTTGGTCGAGAAGCTGAAGCTCATTGATCGGGTCCAGGCCATCAACTGGAACCGGATCCAAGACGACAAGGACGTCGAGGTCTGGAACCGTCTCGTCAACAACTTCTGGCTGCCCGAGAAGGTGCCGCTGTCGAACGACGTGCAGTCGTGGAACACGCTGACGCCGGCCGAGCAGACCCTGACCATGCGTGTGTTCACCGGTCTCACCCTGCTCGACACCATCCAGGGCACCGTCGGCGCCGTGTCGCTCATCCCCGACGCGATCACCCCGCACGAGGAAGCCGTCTACACGAACATCGCGTTCATGGAGTCGGTGCACGCCAAGTCCTACTCGTCGATCTTCTCGACCCTCGCGTCGACGCGTGAGATCGACGAGGCCTTCCGCTGGTCCGAGGAGAACCCGAACCTGCAGAAGAAGGCGTCCATCGTGATGGACTACTACCAGGGCGACAACCCGCTGAAGCGCAAGGTCGCCTCGACGCTGCTCGAGTCGTTCCTGTTCTACTCGGGCTTCTACCTGCCGATGCACTGGTCGTCGCGCGCCAAGCTCACGAACACCGCCGACCTGATCCGCCTGATCATCCGTGACGAAGCCGTCCACGGGTACTACATCGGGTACAAGTACCAGAAGGGCCTCGAGACCCTCACGCAGGCCGAGCGCGACGAGCTCAAGGACTACACGTTCTCGCTGCTGTTCGAGATGTACGAGAACGAGGTGCAGTACACGCAGGACCTCTACGACGAGGTCGGTCTGACCGAGGACGTCAAGAAGTTCCTGCACTACAACGCCAACAAGGCGCTGATGAACCTGGGCTACGAGCCGATGTTCCCGAAGAACATCACCGACGTGAACCCGGCCATCCTCTCCGCCCTGTCGCCGAACGCGGACGAGAACCACGACTTCTTCTCGGGGTCCGGGTCGTCGTACGTCATCGGCAAGGCCGTGAACACTGAGGACGAGGACTGGGACTTCTGATCCTGGTCTGACTCGTGGGGACGCCCCGCTGGCTTCGGCTGGCGGGGCGTTCGCAGTTGAAGGGCACCGTTGCCGATGTGGCCGACTTGCGGTTGACAACGCATCAAGATCACCTCGGTCAGAGGATCTGGTGGTGTCCCGACGACGCTGACTGGATGTTCGACCCCGACAAGGCTGAGGAGCAGTACGGGGGTTCGTACCTGCAGGCCGGTGGTACCGCCGAGAAGATGAGCGTGGAGCTGCGCCGTCGCGAGGACGACGGGGAGTACCGCTTCTCCATCGTCGGCCGTGACCACGACCTCACCGAACTCCGTCTCATCGACGACATGTAGAAGGTGGCGACGCCACCGTCGCGTGTCCGCGACCGTGTGCCGGACAGGAGGCGCGGTGCCAGCTGACACCGCGCCTCCTGTCCGTTGCTGCTCACGTGACCGCGTGCAGTCACGCAGCCAACCGCGTCCGGCCAGCCCTGGGCTGGGGATGGTGCTGGGGCCGGATCACCCGAGGGCGCCGCCCCAGAAGTTGCCACCGCCGAACACGACCTTCACCGGCACGGCCTGCGCTCGGTCGGTCACGTACCGGTACGCGCCGCCCGGACGTCCGAGCCACAGCACCTGCGCGGTCGTTGTGGTCGTCGCGACGGTCCGGAGTTCCACCACGTACTGCCCGGAGGGGATCTGGAACTGCGCCGTCTGCTCGCTGTCGAGCAGCGTCGAGAACCGGGTCGAGAACGACGCACCGGTCGTCGCGTTCGTCACCGTGACGGTCGCGCCGCTCAGTTGCACCGACGGGCTGCGGGACGCCGAGGCCGCGTAGACGACCAGGTCGTAGTCGCTGTGTGCGTAGTGCCGTGACAAGGTGACTCGGGAAGCCGGGAGCGTTCCTCGCTGCTGGTACACCCGGGTCTTCCAGACGGCGGGCGACGCCGTTCCGCTGGCGTAGGCCTCGATGCGGTACTTCCCGGTGCTCAACCCGACGAACCGGTACTGGCCCGCGCTGTCCGAGGCCGTCCGGAACACCTGCGAGGTGTCCTCGTTCCAGGCGTACAGCAGGCGCCCAGCGGCGGGTCCAGTGGGGCCGACCACGCCGCCCTGCACGGTGGCGCCGATCACGAGCGGCACGGTGACCGCGACTGTGGAACCGCCACGGACGGCGATGCCCAAGCGGAGTCCGGGGGCGTAGGTCTCCGTTCCGTGCGGTGGGAGCTGCCGCGTCGTCACCGTGACGGTGTCCGGTGCGGGGATGCCGGTGAACGTTGCGGTGCCGTTATCGTCGGTGGTGGCGTTCCCGACGACGACGTCGGTGCCGATCGCTGCGAGTTCGACGTCCGCCAGCCGGATCGCGGTGCCGTCCGGCGTTGCGAGCTGCACGGTGATCGTTCCGGATCCGGCCGCAGTCGCTGGTGGCACGAGGCCGATCAGCGCGCCTGCTGCCAGCGCAACGACCAGCGTCGTCCCCGTGATCAGTCGCATCGTGTTCCCCGATCGTCGGCCAGCCGTGCGTTGCCAGGGACTGTACGCGGGCGGGCGGGCGGTGGGGCAGGCACATCGCAGCAGCGGTCACGAGGAAGCCGTCTCGGCTTCGACAGGCGTCACGAGGTGCGGGTCGCACCGATCGCCCAGACACGGGGAGGTTGGGCACCGTTCACCGCGTGGTCACCGATGATCCGAGCCTTGAACACCCACGGGTTGTGGCTGCCGGCGGTGCGAGCGTTCCGCCAGTGCCGGTCGAGGTTCTTCGTCGTGCTCACCCCGGACGCCGCGAGCGCGTCGAACAGGTGCGAGGTCGCCGTCGTCGCCAGGGTGGTCAGCGCCACCTGGGCCTGCGCGGTCGCGAGTTCGGCGCGGTCGTTGCGGCGCTCGTCTTCGGCTGTGTCGAGCCCGGCTCCCTCGTACGCGCCCTGCAGGGCTGCGGCGGCCCGGTCGACGATGGCGGTGGCGGCGAACCCGGCCGCCGACACCTCGCCGACGACCTGGAGGATCTGCGGGTCTGCCGCGAACGTGTCGGCGTTGCCGTGGGAGAAGACGCGGGTGCGGTTGCGGACCTCGCGCGCGATCTCCCGTTCGGCTGCGAGGACGGACCCGGCGAGGACGCTCAACAGCACGCCCTGGTAGAACGCCGTCTGGTACTTGAACCGCTCGTCGAAGGGGATCACCGCGTCGGCCTGCACGACGGCGTCGTCGAAGGTGCTGGTGCCGGACCCGGTGGTGCGCTGCCCGAACCCGTCCCAGTCGTCGGTGTGGGTGACCCCGGGCTGGTGCGCGTCGACGATCGCGATGACCCGCTCGCCGGTGTCCGTGCGTTCGGCGTAGGTGTCGATCCAGTCGGCGAAGATGCTGCCGGTCGAGTAGTACTTCTGCCCGGTGATCCGGAACGTCCCGTCCGGCTGCGGGGTCACCTTCGTGATCACGTCGCCGACCTGCACTGACCCGACCTCGGTCCACGAGTTGCCGGCGATCTCACCGCGGCCGAAGCGGTCCAGCCACCCCTCACGTTCCCCGGACCGGGCGACCAGCCGGTCCTCCACCAGTGCGAAGTGGCCGCGGAGCGCCTGGGGGATGTTGCTGTCAGCGGCGGCGAGTTCGGTCAGCAGGCGGAACAGCTGGGGCAGGGTCGCCCCGGCTCCGCCGTGGGCGACGGGGACGCGGACGGCGCCGAATCCGGCGGCGGCGAGTTCGCGGATCTCCTCGAACGGGAGGCGGTGGTCGCGTTCGCGCGCGGAGGCGCCGGCAGCGATGCGGTCGAAGATCGGACGGAAACGGGCGAGGAGTTCATCGTCGGCGCCCTCGTCGATCGTGCGGTCGGCGGTCTGGTTGCTGATGGTCACGAGGACTCCTTCGTGGTCTGGGCTGCTACCTGTCGCGTGGTGTGGCGTCGTGCGGTGTCGCTTCGTCCGGTGTCGGCGGACGGCCCGACCAGATGTGCGCAATGGCGAGACTGTGGCATCGACGAACGCCCCCGAGAAGGGTTGTGTCGATGTGTGTCGGAGGGTGACTTCCCATGACACGTGACCACGCTGCGATGAGGTGGGGGTTCGCAGCAGCCCTTTCGCGGTGCTGCGCGTGTGCGGTGGCCGCGGAGCCCGTCGGATGAAGACAGGCATGCTCCTCCGGGAAACCCGTGTCGGCCACGCTCAGAGGAGCGCGCATCATCGAGGGAACACGCGCTCGCCAGAGGACTGGCCGCTGCCTTGCTTGGTGTGGGCGATAGCCGTGGTCTCGGCGCCGTTCACCCCAGTGGCGTTCAAGCCGGCGGGGTCGTCCCTGCGCCCTCGGTGTCGTCCGCGCCCGCAAGACCTGTCCCGGCCTGGTCGAGGTTCTCGTGGGGGTCGCCCATGTCGCCGGTTGCAGCGCCGGTGCGGGACAGCCCGAAGTGTTTGCGGACGGCGTTCGCCTCGGCGGGGGACAGGGTACGTCCGGCTCCGAGGGACGGCGCGTCCTTGATCGCGTCCTTCGTGTACCCGACGTGCACGTCCGTGCCGTCGAACGTGGCGTCGTCGGCGGGGACGAGCGCCTGGTGTCGCCCGAGCAGTCCCGTCGCGACACAGACGTAGGCCGCACTGCCGTCCTCGTCGGAGGGGAACACCTGCACGACCTTGCCGACTGACACGCCGTTGCGATCCCGGACAGTCGCACTCTCGACCTGGTGGATGACGCCCTTGGTGATCATGAACGTAAGTCAACGCCCTCGAGTCTGACGCTTCGCAGACGCCGTCCTCCAGGCCGGGATGAGGACCTGTCCTTCGGGGTCCGAGGCCGCGGTGGTCCGGTCAGTTCCCTTGGGCGTTCGGCCGGCTACTGGGAAAGCTCGGTGTTGCGGACCTCGGGGCTGCCCAGTTGCTACCCGTGTCGCTGGCGAAGTCGAGTTGCCCGCAACACGCACGCCGCGATCAAGAGCGCCATGACGACCCATCCGGTGATGGCGAGCGGCCCGACAAGGCGTTCGTCGAAAGGCGGGAAGAGGACGGACTGGTACGAGGCGAAGCTGTTGAGTGCCGCATGGGCGAGCACGCAGGGCAGAAGAGATCCACTCGCAAGCCGGAGCCAGCCGATCAGCACGCCCGCGCCGACACAGCCGATCATCATCAAGATGATCCCGAGGGGATTGCGTTCCTCGTAGTTCAGGCCGAGCAGGATCGCGGGAGCGTGCCAGAGACCCCAGATCGCGCCGCTCACGCACAGCGCCCATCCAGTGCCGAGCGGCAGCAGTTTCGGGAGGAGCCAGCCGCGCCAACCGACTTCTTCGCCGGTCGCAGCGATCGCGGTGATGGCAATCCCGATCGGGAGGTTCAGCAGCTGCAGCAGCGCCAGGAGTGCCATCGGCATCGGCGGTTGCTCGCCCGTGACTCGAACGATGAGTTCTTTCGCGACGGAGTGTTCGGGGTCGAGCTGCACCCACCCGAACAGCATCCCGAGGCCCCAGCTGCCGGAGATCAGCAGAGCAGCTCCGGCGATGCCTGTGAGAGCGAAGCGCCAGCCTTGACGCGTGAAGAACCCCGTCAGCCCGAGTGCAACCAGGATCGCCTTCCCGCGGCGACGTTCGAGCGTGACCGCGACCAGCAACGCAGCCACGCCCGGTGTGAACATCATCGCTACGGTCGCGATGTACGCACCGGGGTTCCCAGCTGGGTCCGAGAGGTCCGCGCTCACCTGGATGGCTGGCCAGAGCAGCACCCACGGAGCACCGTACGCCAGCAGGACGAACATGCCGACCGTGCTCCAGTGGACACCCCGCGGGCTCCTCAACATGTTCTCCCTCCGGTTCGCTCGAGTGTGCCGTGCATCATGGCGACCCGCTCCCTTGCGGGGACGGAGGAGCCTCAGCGCCGCGGACCCCTTACGAAGCAGTCATCTGAGAGGCAACATATCAAACTATGAATGCCCCTAGGGGTGCCCCAGGCCCGCTTGCCGCGGATCAGTTCGACGAACTCGAGCGGCATCTCGGAGCGGATCGATTCCAGCGAGATGACGTCGATCGACGACTGCTGCAGCCGCGGGAGGCGGGCTCGTCAAACTGGACGTTGTCGACGCCGGCGGCTTCGAGCTCCCGCGCTTCCTGGTTCACTCCCCGTTGCGCTGGAGTTCGTCCGCTGCGACGACCACGGCGATCGTGGCCGACAGTCGAACCGCCAACAGCTGGGGAGTCGGTTGGATCACGCGCCGAGCCGAATCGCTGCTCGTGATCGACGAGTTCGAGGGACTTGCTGATGCTGTGGGTTCACTTCGTGAGGTTCCTGTCGTGATCCGTGGGGGGCGTCAGCGACATCACGGAGCGACTGCGTATCGCGGCCGAGAGAGCTCGTGTCGTCCGACATGTGCACGTACGCCACGACCGGCCAGCCGAACGACTCACGAGATGATCATGCGAACATCGGAGAAGCAGAGCGAACAGGGTGGGGCTCCTAAGTGAATCAACCTCGGCGGAAAGCCGTCTCCGTCCTCCGGACGGCAGGAGCCGTACTGCTCACCGTCGCCGTCCTCACCGGTTGCAGCTCCGGGCTCGGGAAGACCACGGAGCGGGCGAAGCAGTCCATCGTCACGTTCGTCGAGGGTTCGACGTACGTTGTCGGTGACGGTTGGGAACCGAACGACGGTCCACGGCTGGGGAAGTGCGGGCTCGGCCTCGGGACGGGCGGCGTCCAGTACGTCTACGCGAAGGTCCGCGCTGCCAGCGCTGATCCAAAGGCCGACGTCGAGGCAGTGGAACAGCACTGGAAGGAGCTCGGGGTCACGACCGAGCGCTACCAGACCGGCGGCGAGGACCCGATCCTCGGCGTCCGGGGCAGGGGCGGTCCGGTGAGCTCCTCCGACTTCCGCGCGGATCCCCGCGGGTACACGATCGACGGCAGCTCGCAGTGCGTTGCGGGGGACTTCGAGAAGATGAGCCTCGACAGTCAGGAGTGACGACCGCGGGCTGACCACCCGAACCGAGCCGCGCCTCCAGTCCGGCCCGGGACCCGGGCGCCTGCCGGACGCGACACGAAGGACGGCCCGCTCCGTTGTCGAGGCGAGCCGTCCTGTGCGGGGCCGGCCATCTGGATGATGTCGATGCCGGCGGTCCTCATCGGCTTCGGGAATAGCGGCCGAACGAGCCCGCGATGTCATCACATCTGCGAGGTAGACCGGTCGGTTCGAAACTGGTACACAGGTACTCCACACAACAGATTGGAGTTCGAAGATGAAGCTCAATACGAAGCTCGCCGGTTCGGCCGCAGCGATTGTGATCGGCAGCACGTTCCTGCTGGCGGCGCCAGCGCAGGCTGCGCAGACGTCCTACGAGCAGTCCAGCGCGATGGCAGAGGTCGTGGCGAACCAGGGTGCGCAGTCGATGGACTCTCAGCCAGAGCAGCGCGGAGTGGTGGGCGTGGCGAAGGCTCTGGCAGCCGGGTTCAAGGCGGCCACTGCGCCGCAGGCGGCGGGGAACGTCGCTCGTCTCGCGAGCATCCTCGGTTTCGCCGCGGAGGCGCCGCAGCCTTCGGCGCAGCTCGAATCCGCCTACTTCGATCGTTGACGAGTACGAGGGGGCTCGTCGCTGCGGCGGGCCCCTTCCCTCCGGGGGAACAATGCAAAAGACCTTGATTGCAGCTGCTGGAGTGGCAGTCGCCGGAATCTTCGGCGCGTGCGCGCTCGTGCTGGCTGGTCCGGTCACGCCGGTGAAGTTCGACGTTGGTCCGGTAGCTTCCCTGCTGAATCCGCACCTCTCCCAGAACTGGCAGCTCTTCGCGCCAGATCCGATCAGCGACGAACGCGGCGTGGTTGCTCGCATCCGCTGCCAAGGCACGACGACAAGATGGACCGACATCTCTTCGTCCGCCGTCGCGCGGACCCAGTCGTCGAGGTTCTTCCCGGATCGCGAGAGCCGGATCGTCAGCAACGCACTCGTCGAGCGCTTTGCGCAGGATGACATCAGCAAGCGGCTTGAGGCGAGAGACAAGGAAGACCTCGTGCCTCCCGACGTCAGCGCACAGCGACGTGCCGAGCGGGTGCTGGCTCGCTACGCGGCGCAACGGGTCCCATGCCCGTCTGCGCGTGATCTTGATGAAGAACCGTCCGCCGTGCAGCTTCGATACGTCGTCCAACCGCTGACGCCGTGGTCGAAGCGCGGCGACAGGTCAGCTCGTGCAGAGCCCCGCATCACGGACTCCGAATGGATCCCGTTGTGATTCGGACGCTCCGTTCCCGAGTCGGCGTCATTGTCGACTGGATGGTTGACGCGCCTCGTGCAACGACTGCACTGAGCCTGCTCAGGGCAGTCGTCGGAGTGGTGTCGACGGCGTTCTACATCAGGCAGTACGCGGGGCGATCAACGTTCTTCGGCCCGGACGGTGTCTACGGGCTCGAGGGCATCCGCGACTACACGGCACGTATCGGGACCTGGAGCCTCTACGCCGCGACGGATTCGGCGGTGTACTTCGAGGTCGTCTTCCACATAGGCCTGGTGGTCGCGGTGCTTGTCACGCTCGGTGTGGGTGGCCGTCTGGTCCTCGCTGCCCACTACGTGCTCCTCTGGTCGCTCTACATGGCGAACCCGGCGTTCATGGACGGTGGTGATGCCTTGGCCGCGACAGCAGTGCTCTTCCTCCTGCTGACCAGGTGCTACTCGGCGTTCACCATCGTCAAAGGACGTCGAAAGCGCGAGGCGGGCCCGGGCGCGTCGGTCCTGAACAACACGGGGCTCCTGCTCCTGGTGACTCAGGTGACTGTCGTCTACCTCATGGCCGGGTTGTACAAGGTGCAGGGTGAGCTCTGGCAAGACGGCACGGCGCTGCACTACATCCTCAACGTCCCAGAGTTCTTCCTCCCGGGGATCACCCCATTGCTCGTGCAGTCCGATTGGCTGATGGTGATCGGTGCCTACGCCACTGTCCTGACATCGGTGTTCTTCCCCGTACTCGTCTTCTTCCGCGCGGGGAGGCCTGTGGCTGTCACGGCGATGCTCACATTCCACCTGGCGATTGCCCTGCTCATGGGCCTGACGTCGTTTGCCCTGGTGATGGCCGCGTACGACCTCCTCTTCGTGAATGCGCACGTCGTGACGCTCCACCGCCGAGCTCGGTCGTTGTGGGAAGGCGCAGTGGCCCGCCTTTCGGCCCGTTTTCAAGGAGGGACACGTGGCTCGGAATCCGCTTGAGAGCTCCGGACACTGGCGCGCGAGTCTTCGCAGGGCCGGCGGCTGGCGAACCGTCCGCGAGCCCCGTGGGCCGTACGCCGCCGCTTCGATGCTCGAGTGGGGGAGCATCACGAAGGGGCTCGTGGGCACGACGGCTTGGCTCACGCTCGAGGTTGAGCGACCGGTCGTGCACTACCTCCCCGGTGTTCCCGACGCCGAGATGACCGTTGCTGACCTCGTCCACCACACCTCGGGTCTTCCACGGCTTCCTGCCGCGATGCGCGACCGCCTGTTCGGCGACCCGTACCGAGAGGCCGTCGGGGTTCCGCTGAAACCAGTAGTCGCAGTGCCGGTCGCACCCCGAGGGCAGTTCGAGTACTCGAACCTGGGGTACGCCCTCCTCGGTGCAGTACTCGACGAGGTGCACGGCGACTGGTTCGCCGCTGTGCGCCAGCACGTCCTCGAGCCGGCGGGGATCAGCTCTGCGGCGCTCGTGCCAGCTCCAGCAGACCGGGTGGTGCCGAAGCTCTTCGGTCGTGCCATCAAGCCGTGGGCGCTCGGGGCGTCGTCGTTCGCGGCGGCAGGGGGCGTCTGGTCCACGTTCGACGATCTCTGTCGCTACGCCGACTGGGCGCTCGAACCCGGAGCTGGGCACTCTCGCACCGTGAGCTGGCAGCGGGAAGGGGCATCGACCTGGATCAACGGAGAGGTGCGAGCGGCAGGAGCGGTCATCGCCAACGCGGCAGGGCTCACCGCGGTGGTGCACACGCTCGCGAAGGCTCCACGCGCGGCCGACGCGATCGCCACGGCGCTCATCGAGCGGGAAGTGCGGGAGACATGCAACCGCTGATGAACGCACTGATGTCCAGCGCCCGTGGCCGACGCAAGCGAGAGGGGGTCTTCGCTGCCACCGCTGCTGCCTTCCCCGTCGTCATCGTGGTCGCGCTCACCAGCGCCTGGTGGGATCGGTTGCCCGAACGGATCGCGACGACGTTCGGCCCGGACGGCAGCCCGAGCGGGTACGGAACACCGTTGGGAACCGCGATCCTGATCGCGGCGATACAGGCGCTGTTCCTCGTGGCGGCGGTCGGCTCCGCTTTTGCTCAAGACCGGCGCAGAGGTCGCATCTCGTGTGCGGTCACCGCAGGGTTCGTCGCGGCTCTCGCGATGAGCTGGCTGATCATCGTGGGAGTGGCGTCTTCGGCGTTGAGTCCTACTGCTTGGTGGCTTCTCGCGGCGGCGCCCGCGTGGGCCGTTGTTCCGTACTGGCTGCTTCCCCCGCGAGGGACTGAAAGCGGATCGCTGACGCATTGACCGGGGTCGAGGGGCGGGGGAGGGCGAGGGCGTTACCAACGCAACTTGTCAGCCGGACGGAAGCCGCGCCTCCCGATCGAATCGAGAGCCGCCCACGCGGCGGACGCAACACGAACGGCGGCCCTCCTCCTTCCGGAAGAGAGCCGCCGTGGTGTCTCGCGGTGATCAGTGGGCCGACGGGACCGCCGTGCCGACGAGCTCAGCCCGCACGATGTCCGCACCAGCCGACAGCGCGCCGAGCTTGTCCAGCGCCGCACCCCGCGCCAGGGGCGCCATCCCGCAGTTGGAGCTGGGGATGAGCTTGTCCGCATCGACGAACTCGAGCGCCCGACGCAGCACCTCCGCGACCTCCTCCGGGGTCTCCACGGTCTCGGTCGCGACGTCGATCGCCCCGAGCATGACCTTCTTGCCGCGGATCAGCTCGACGAGCTCGAGGGGAACGTGGGAGTGGATGCACTCGAGCGAGACGATGTCGATCGAGGAGTGCTGCAGGAGCGGGAAGGACTGCTCGTACTGCCGCCACTCCGCGCCGAGCGTCTCCTTCCACTTGTTGTTCGCCTCGATGCCGTAGCCGTAGCAGATGTGCACGGCGGTCTCAGCGTGCAGGCCCTCGGCCGCGCGTTCGAGTGCGGCCACGCCCCAGTCCTGCACCTCGTCGTGGAAGACCGTGAAGGCGGGCTCGTCGAACTGGATGATGTCGACGCCGGCGTCCTGCAGTTCGCGTGCCTCTTGGTTGAGGATGGTGGCGAACTCCCACGCCAGCTTCTCGCGGCTCTTGTAGTGCTGATCCGAGAGGGTGTCGATCATGGTCATCGGGCCGGGGAGCGCCCACTTGATCGGCCGGTCGGTCTGAGCCCGCAGGAACGCGGCGTCCTCGACGAAGACCGGCTTCCGACGGCTCACGGCACCGACGACGGTCGGGACGGCCGCGTCGTACCGGTCGCGGATGCGGACGGTCTCCTTGCGGTCGAGGTCGACGCCGTCCAGGTGCTCGATGAACGTCGTGACGAAGTGCTGGCGGGTCTGCTCGCCGTCGCTGACGATGTCGATGCCGCGGCGCTCCTGCTCGTGCACGGCGGAGCGCAGGGCGTCCTGCTTGCCCTCGGTCAGTGCTGCTCCTTGCAGCTCCCAGGGGGACCAGAGCCGCTCGGGCTCGGCGAGCCAGGACGGCTTCGGCAGGCTGCCGACGATCGAGGTGGGGAGGAGAGAACGCATGGGAGTGACGGTCCAGTCAGTCGAAGGGCAGAGGAGGTCAGCGCGCGAGGGCGGGGTCAGCCCACCGGGCGAGGAGTGCGTGGTGCGGCCGCACCAGGTGCTCCTCGGTCCACCGGCCCTGCGTGATCCCGAGGCGGCTGCGCTCCTCGCGGTCGTAGGTCACCGGGGTGGGCGTGAAGTCGGTGTGGTCGAGGGTGGGGCGGTAGGTGCTGCCGGCCGGGGTGTTCGCGGCGTAGACCTCCGGGCGGTAGATCTTCTGGAAGGTCTCCATGGTGGCGATCGTGCCGATGAGCTGGAGGTCCGTGTAGTCGCCGGTCAGGTCGCCGCGCGTGTAGAACGCGAGCGGGGCAGCCGCTCCGGCGGGCTGGAAGTACCGGACCCGCATGCCCATCCGGCCGAAGTAGTCGTCGGTGAGCGAGGAGTGCTCGTGCTCGTACTCGGCGCCGAGGACCGGGTGGACGTACCCGTTCCGGCGGTAGGTCTGGCTCGTCGAGACGCTGATGCAGACGACGGGCTCCGTCGTGAACTGGTGCCGGAACGCGGAGGACTCCAGGAAGCGCTGGAAGAGCGCCCCGTGCAGCGCCCCGAAGTCAGACGGCAAGCCCGGCGATGACGGCAGCAGCACCGAGAAGTCGTAGTCGCGCAGGTACGACGAGAAGTTGTTGCCGAGGATCCCCTGGTGGCGCTCGCCGGTGTGCTGGTCGAGGATCGTGACGTCGAGCATCTCGAGCAGCGGGAACTCCGCGTCCGACCCGCTGTCTGAGAACTCCAGCGCCACCGAGACGATGTCGAGCTGCAGTTGGTAGCGGTCGTGCGCCGCGGCCAGCTCGTTCGCGCGCCCGTCGATCATCGCCAGCGCAGCACGGAGGTTCTGCTGACGGTGCTCGCCGCGCGCCAGGTTGGCGAAGTTCGTGGTCAGCCGGGAGCTGTCGGCGGGGGAGTAGTCCTCGTCGAACCGGGTCCGGGTGATGCTGAAGGTGAGGTCGTTCGCCATGGTCGGCAATCTGTTCGTCGAGCGGCCCGTGGGCGCGGTGGGAGGGATGAATCGATCATGGCGGGAATGGCGAGCCATCAGGTAATACCGAGATGCTATGCACCGGTATAGCCTCGGCCTATGGCCCGGGTCTCGAACGACATCACCCTGCAGCAGCTCCGGTACTTCATCGAGGTGGCGACGGAGGGCTCGATCAGCGCAGCGGCCGATCTGCTCTACGTGTCCCAGCCGACGATGTCCGCGGCGATGAAGGACCTGGAGACGCGGATCGGGCGCCCGCTGTTCACCCGCTCGGCCAGGGGGGTCGTGCTCACCGTCGACGGCGTCGAGTTCCTCGGGTACGCCCGGCAGGTCGTCGAGCAGGTCTCCCTCCTCGAGCAGCGGTACGTCGGCGGCCAGCGGTCGCGTCGGCTGCTCGGGGTGTCCGCCCAGCACTACTCGTTCGCGGTGGAGGCCTTCGTCCGGATGGTCGAGGCGGCGGCTGCGGACGAGTACGAGTTCTCACTCCGTGAGACACGCACCTGGGACATCATCGAGGACGTCCGCACCCTGCGCAGCGAGGTGGGCATCCTCTACCGCAACGACTTCAACAAGCAGGTGCTCGGCAAGCTGCTGCGGGACGCCGGCGTCGTGTTCACACCGCTGTTCGTCGCACAGCCGCACATCTTCGTGGCGAAGCGGAATCCGCTCGCGTCACGGGAGCGTGCGACCCTCGAGGACCTCGCGGACCTGCCTCGGCTCACGTTCGACCAGGGTGCGAACAACTCCTTCTACCTGGCCGAGGAGATCCTGTCGACGATGTCGAGCAAGCGGGAGATCCGGGTGTCGGACCGGGCGACGATCTTCAACCTCATGATCGGCCTGGGTGGGTACACGATCTCGACCGGGCTGATCAGCGACGACCTCGACCCCGAGATCGTCGCCATCCCCCTCGACGTCGACGAGCGCATCGAGATCGGCTGGATCGCGCACGCTTCGGTTCCCCTCACCGTGCAGGCGCAGACGTACCTGGACGAGTTGCGCGCGGTGGTCAGCAGTTACGGCGTTGAGCCGCTCGGGTAGGCAAGCGGCGGGTCCGGCGGTTCCAGCGATCGGCCTGGAGGCACGACATGCTTCCGTCAGGAGGCTGCGGTCTCGATCATCGCCGTCACGTGCGGTGCGCTCCACCGCAGGAGCGCGTCGGATGGCGGGTCTTCGAGGTCCTCACCCCAGATCGCGACGGCGGCGCCCGACATCGGAGCCGCGAGAAGCGAACCGGAGTCGCCGTCCCACGCCCGGAGCGACCAGTTCTCGCGGAGATCGGCGACCGTGTAATCGCTGTCGGCCGGGTCGAGGTCGGTCGGCACCTCGTAGAGGTAGTACGAGTTGTAGTTGAGCAGGTCGATCCCGGCCTGCTGCAGGTCGACCGCACTCGCCCGCCGCGCTCGGCGTTCGCGCCGCTCCGCTGCGTCCTCGGTGTCGCCGTCGAAGCTCCAGTACGTGACGTGGATGCGCGGATCGAGTCGCCCGACCGCAACCCGATCGATCCCGTCGTTCCAGGCCCAGACCTCGCGGTTGCCGAGCGTGGCCGCCATCTCGTTCATCCAGGCGACGCGATGTGCGGCGGTGACGTCGTCGCCCCATTCGTCGCCGCCGATGTGCACGGTTCGGCTGGAAGGGAAGGTCCGCTGCACCTCTGCGTACAGCTCCTTCGCCAGCACGAGACTCTCGGGCGCCGACGTGTCGAGCTCGTTCTCGCCCGAACGGATGCGGTCGACCCACTTCGTGCCGTGCTGCGCCTCGAGCAGGGCGAACGCGGCGGCCATGTGTCCGGGAGTGTCGATCTCCGGCACGATCGCGACGCCTCGCTCCGCCCCGTACTCGGAGATCGTGCGTGCCTGCGCGGCACTCAGGAACGGGCGATGGGTCACGCGGCTGGTGTAGACGCCGTGGTCGAGATCCGCGTTCGCGGGGGTCTGGCCGAGGACCGTGCTCTCGATCCCGACGTTCTGGTCATCGGTGAGGTGCAGGTGCAGGAAGCGCCCGCCGTCGTCGGCGAGGAGGTCGATGTACCGCTTGATCAACGCCACGGGGTAGTAGGCGCGAGCGACGTCGAGCATCACGCCCGTCTCCGGACGCGCGCGCTTCGTGGGCTTGGTGGTGACGGTCGCCGTCGACGTGCGGCACTGCTTCGCGGAGTACGCACCGGCGCAGGCGAGGACCGAGTACTTGCCGGCTGCGGCACGGGAAGGGGTCCCGCGCACTGCGGTGATCGAGGTGCTCGAACCGGCGGCGAGTGCCTTCACCGCCACCCGGCCGAGCGTGTACTTCTCGGTGCCGGCCGACAGGTACAGCCACGCGGAGGAAGCCGCCTTCCGCACCGAGGCGGTGTTCTTGACCTTCAGGGTGGTGCGCACGGCGGTGCCGGTGGTGGACGCGGTGACCTTCGTGACCGTCACCGCCGAGACTGCGGTGTCCGCTGATCCTGCCGTTGCACGGATGCCGACCAGAGCTGCGGCCGACAGGGCGATCGCCAGACCGACCGCAAGCGTGCGTCTGGCAGACGATCCGGGACCCACGTTCCCCTGCTGACGCACCACGACGTTCTCCCCCTCGAACACCCGTTTCCCTCGCTGGATCAGGATGCGCACACGATCGTATCCGCACCGCACATCAACACTTGCCACAACCTCGCACCCGCGGTGGCACCGCGGAATCGCTCTTGACTACGTAGACAATCCCGTGGTTGTCTTGCTCCCACACCCGGTCCCGGCCGGTCCCACGGAGCAGCGAAGGAGCTGACGATGAGCGGCAACGCATCGGTTCATCGCCTCCGCCCGGCCTCCATGACCGACGTCGCGAGCCTGGCCGGCGTCTCCCAGAAGACCGTCTCCCGCGTGGTGAACGACGAACCGCACGTCACCGCGGCGGTCCGCGCCCGGGTCCTCGAAGCGATCGACGAACTGGGTTTCCGCCCGAACGCCGCTGCCCGCTCCCTCAAGTCGCAGCGCTCCCGCCGGATCGGTCTCATCACCATCGGCACGAACCTGTACGGCCCGACCGCCATGCTCACCGGCGTCGAGCAGGCGTGCCGCACGAACGGGTACAGCCTGGCCATCGTCCGGACCGTCGCTGCGACCGCATCCGAGCTCCAGCCGGCGGTCGACTCGCTCGTCGGCCAGGACGTCGAGGCGATCGTCTTCTCCGAGCCGGTCGAGAACCAGATGGACCAGCTCCGCCTGCCCCAGGGCGTGACGGTGCTGACGCTCGGGCCGCCGGACGTCGCCGACCGAGAGAACACCCTGGCGGTCGGTCTGGACGAGAGTGGCGCTGCGTTCGCGGCCACCGATCACCTGCTGGCCCTCGGGCACGAGACCGTGTGGCACATCGCGGGTCCGGCGGACTGGACCTCGAGTTCGCGCCGGCTGGCGGGGTGGCGGGCTGCGCTGCAGGACGCCGGCGTCGCCGAGCACGCACCGGTCGAGGGGGACTGGTCGCCGCAGAGCGGCTACGACGCCATGCGCTCGTTGCTCGGCCGCCCGGACCTGACGGCGGTCTTCGTCGCGAACGACCAGATGGCGATCGGCGCGATGTCCGCCATCCAGCAGCACGGGTTGTCCGTGCCGGGTGACGTCAGCATCGTCGGCTTCGACGACATGCCGATCTCGGCGTACCTGCCGACGCCGCTCACGACCATCCGTCAGGACTTCGACGAGGCCACCCGCCTCGCGATGCACCGCCTCTTCCGCACCCTCGACGGCCACCCGCCCGCCGAGCGCCACCGGATGCTGCCCGGCCAGCTGATCACGCGCGCCACCAGCGCGCCGCCGTCCGCTGAGCGGCGACACCTCCGCCCCGCCGACTGAACCCCCGGACGGGAGGCGCGGCTTGCGTCCGTCCCGTGAGTGAGCGCTCACGCGCGCTCACCGCCACTTCCGCACGCACCTCGACGACGATGTCAGGAGACCTCCGTGACCCCAGTACTCAGGCGACTTTCCCCACCTGCGCCACCCGTGCCTCCAGGCCGTGGGCCGAGCCGACGCGACCTGCTCAGGTGGGGCGCCGCCGCTGGCGGCAGCATCGCCCTCGGCGCTCTGCTCGCCGGCTGCTCCCCGCAGTCGACGGCCGCCGTCCGTTCCGGACGCGCCGACCTGTCCTTCTGGACACACGACCCCGGCTACGAGAAGTTCTTCACCGAGGCGTTGCCGGTCGCCGACCGGAAGTCGGACTTCGACTTCGCGCTCGACATCACCACGATCGCAGCGGCGGACATCCCGACCAAGCTCATCGCGCAGGCCGTTGCCGGCACGGGGACGCCGGACGTCGCCGGGCTCGAGATCGGGGCGTTCTGCCGGATGCTCCGCGGTGACATCGCTGCCGAGCTGCTGAGCGACCTGTCGCCGTCGGTGGCGTCGCGCAAGGACGACCTCATCGCTGCGCGACTCACGCCGTTCTCGAAGGACGGGGCCCTCTACGCGCTCGACTCGGACAACCCGTTGTGCGTCTACTACCACCGCGCGGACCAGTTCGAGGCCCTCGGCATCCCCGACGACCTGACGACGTGGGAGGAGTACATGGACGTCGGCGCGAGGCTCAACAAGAGCAAGGGTGTCTCGCTGCACGCCGTGGCGGTCACCGATCCGGGCGGCACGCTGCAGAGCTACCAGATCCTGCTGCTCCAGCGGGGCGGCGACCTGTACGACGAGGACGGCGGCATCGCCATCCAGACGCCGGAGGCCGAACGCACCCTGCAGTTCCTGGTCGACGGTGTGCAGTCCGGGGCCATCGCCACGGTCGCCGACATGTACGGACCGAGCCTGCAGTCCGGGCTGAAGGGCGGCACGATCCTGGCCGTCGACATGCCCTCCTGGTACGCCAGCTACGGCATCAAGCCGAACGTGCCCGAGCAGAAGGGCAAGTGGAAGGTGCGGAACCTGCCCCGGTTCGCGGGTGGTGGCAGCACGACGAGCGTCGGCGGCGGCACCGGGTTCTCGGTGCTCCGCGACAAGCCGCTCACGAAGGCCGGCATCGACCTGGTGCTCGCCGCGTACCTCGACCCGGACCAGCAGGTGAAGCGCTACCAGGACCTCGGTTACCTGCCGACGCTCCGCTCGGTCTACGACGACCCGCGGCTCGCGGCGCTGAGCGACCCGTACTTCGGCGGGCAGCAGCTGTTCGGCGTCTACAAGTCGGTCGTCGATGACGTGCCCTCGCAGCACCAGAGCGCCGACGCCTCGATCCTGCAGACCGTCCTGAGCGGTTACCTCATCAAGGCCTACAAGGGCCAGATTTCCCCGAAGCAGGCACTCGACGCCGCTGCGGCCGACTTCCGCGGCCAGACCCGCGCCTGAGGAGGACGACGTTGTCCACATCAACCGCCACCGGCATCCCGGTGTCCGCCACCACGACCACCACCGATCCACCCGATCGCCGTCGCCGCCTGAACACGAACGGTGGCAGCGCGCCGTACCTCTTCATCGCGCCGTTCTACGTGCTGTACGGCCTGTTCATGATCGTGCCGGTGCTCGCCGCCGTGTACCTGTCACTCACCGAGTGGGTCGGCCTCGGCACACCGAACTGGATCGGCCTGTCCAACTACGCGAACCTGTTCCGGGACACCAGCTTCGGCACAGCCCTGGTCAACTCGCTGATCTACACACTCATCGCCGTGTTCGTCATCGTGCCGTGCTCGCTCCTGGTCGCGCAGGCGCTCAACGCCAAGGGACTCCGCGCCCGAGACCTGTTCCGGGTGACGTTCTTCATCCCGATGGTGCTGTCGCCGATCGTCATCGCGCTCATCTACAGCCTGGTGTTCGACACGAACTACGGACTGCTCAACGCCACGCTCAAGGCGCTGTTCGGGCTGCCGAACACCGACTGGCTCGGTGACCCGACGCTCGCGAAGGTCGCCATCGGATTCGTGCTCCTGTGGCGCACGGTCGGCTACCTGACGATCTTCTTCCTGGCAGCACTGCAGAACGTGTCGCCCGAGCAGTACGAAGCCGCGTCGCTCGACGGGGCAGGAACCTTCCGGAAGTTCACAAACGTGACGCTCCCGGCGATCCGACCGGTCACGGCGTTCGTCGTGGTGACGAGCTTCATTAGTGCCGCGCAGCTGTTCGACGAGCCCTACCTGCTCACCAAGGGCGGTCCGGGCGAAGCCACGCTCTCCGTCGCCATGTTCATCTACCGCGCCGCCTTCGAACGGCAGCAGTTCGGGTACGCGGCAGCCGCCGGTGTCGTGCTGTTCGTCGTCGTGTTCGGCGTCAGCCAGATCCTCAACCGCGCACTCGCCATCGGGAGGGACGCATGACCGCCACCACCGACCGCCCGGACACCCGGGCCGTCACGACCGCCGGAAGCAGGGCACCCCGGTCCGGCCCGCCCCGCACCAGGGGCTGGATCGCTCGCCGCGGCCTGCTCTACGCCACACTCGTGGCGCTGCTGCTGGTCTTCGTGTTCCCGCTGCTCTGGGCACTGTCCGGCTCGTTCAAACAGCGTGGCGACATCTTCGCGACACCGCCCACGCTCATCCCGAGCCCGGCGACGGGGGAGAACTACACGAACCTGCTCGCCACCCAGCCGTTCTGGGCCTGGTTCGGCATCAGTGTCGGCACCGCCCTGATCGCGACCGTCGTGTCCGTGTTCGTCTGCGCGATGGCCGGGTACGGGTTCGCGAAGTTCCGGTTCCGGGGCAAGCGGATCCTGTTCGCGGTGATGTTCTCGTCGCTCTCGGTGCCGTTCGCGGTGATCCTCGTACCGCTCTTCATCCTGGTGGTGAAGTCCGGGCTGACGAACCCGTGGTTCTCGCTCGTCGTCCCGTGGGTGGCGCCGGCGTTCGGCATCTTCATGATGCAGCAGTTCATCGTGCAGGCGATCCCCGACGAACTCATCGAGGCGGCCCGCATCGACGGCAACTCCGAGTTCGGAACGTTCCGCCGGGTCGTGCTCCCGCTGCTCCGGCCGTCGCTCGGCGCCCTGGCGGTGTGGAGCTTCCTGCAGAGCTACAACTCGTTCCAGTGGCCGTTGGTCCTGCTGTCCGACTCGAGCCAGTACACGCTGCCCCTCGGCCTCAACGCGATCTTCGCGTCGGAGAACCGGTCGTACGACCTGGTGCTCGCCGGCGCCGTGCTGGCGAGCGTGCCGACGATCCTCGTGTTCCTGCTCCTCCGCAAGCAGCTGCTCGACGGGCTGACCGCGGGGGCGGTCAAGGGATGACCGACACCCGCACCCACCACCGATCCTTCTCGAACGGAGCACCCAGCACCATGCAGCACGACCGCGTCCTCTTCGGCGCCGCCTACTACCACGAGTACCAGCCCACCCCTCGGCTCGACGAGGACATGCGCCTGATGGAGGAGGCCGGCTTCTCGGTCATCCGCGTCGGTGAGTCCGTCTGGAGCACCTGGGAGCCGGAGAACGGCCGCTTCGACTTGGAGTGGCTCGCACCGGTGCTCGACGCCGCCCACGAACACGGCATCCGGGTGATCCTCGGCACACCGACGTACGCCGTGCCGATGTGGCTCCCCCGCATCGTGCCGGAGATCAACGTCCGCCGCCGTACCGACGGCGAGGCGATGGGCTGGGGTGCCCGGCAGGAGATCGACTACGCCCACCCGGCGTTCCTGTTCCACGCCGAGCGGGTCATCCGGAAGATCGTCGCCCGGTACGCCGAGCACCCCGCCGTGATCGGCTACCAGGTCGACAACGAGCCGGGCAACGAGCTCATCGCGAACCCCGAGGTGTTCCAGCGCTTCGTCGACCACCTGCGTCACACCTACGGCAGCGTCGAGCGGCTGAACGAGGAGTGGGGCCTGACCTACTGGTCCCACCGGCTGTCAACCTGGGCAGACCTGTGGACTCCGGACGGCAACGCGCAGCCGCAGTACGACCTGGCCTGGCGCCGGTTCCAGGCCTCGATCACGACGGACTTCATCGCCTGGCAGGCATCGGTCGTGCGGGAGTACTCGCGTCCGGACCAGTTCGTGACCACGTGCATCGCCTACGAGCGGCCGACCGTCGAGGACGAGGTGCTCACCCGGACGCTCGACGTCACCGCTGGCAACCCGTACTACCGGATGCAGGACGCCCTCGAGCTGCCGAGCGCCGAGGAGCCCGCACAGTTCTGGACCTCGTCCGGTGCCTGGTCGATCTTCGCCTCGGGCGACCGCATGTACGGGTCGAAGCAGGCACCGTTCCTGGTCACCGAGACCAACGCGCAGGCCATCGGGTTCTCGTGGATGAACGAACCGGCCTACGAAGGGCAGTGGCGACAGGCCGCCTGGGCACTCGTGTCCCGAGGCGCGTCGATGATCGAGTACTGGCACTGGCACACGCTGCACTACGGCGTCGAGACGTACTGGGGTGGCGTCCTGCCGCATTCGCAGCAGCCCGGTCGCACCTACGAGGAGATCGCCCGGATCGGAGCGGAGTTCGCGCACGCCGGGGACCGGGTCGCCGGCCTCCGCCCGCACGCCGACGTCGCCCTGCTGTTCTCGAACGAGTCGAAGTGGGCGCTGAACGAGCACCCGGCGCTCGGCGACGGCATGGAGCCCGACCGGCGCTCGTGGCAGACGATCTACGACGCCTACGCCCGAGGCGTCTTCGATGCCGGACTGCAGGCGAACACGGTGCATCCGTCGCAGGTCTTCGACCGGGATCCGGTGTCCTTCGCCGCGGAGCGTCCGGTGCTCGTCGCTGCCGCGTTCACCATCGCGACCGACGCCCAGCTGCAGTGGCTCGCCGCCTACGCCGAGGCAGGCGGACACCTGGTCGTCGGCATCCGCACCGGGTACGAGGACGAAGAAGCCCGTGCGCGGCTCGAACGGAAGCCCGCGTTCCTCGACGTGCCCGCCGGCGTGCACTACGACGAGTTCAGCAACCTCGGCCGACGCATCCCGGTGTCCGCCGGGGCCGCTGCCGCTGAGCACGGGTTCACCGTGCCGGCCGGGGCGACGGCCACCCGGTGGGCGGACGGCCTGCTCGTCGACGACGCCGACGTGCTCGTCGGGTACGACCACCCGCACCACGGTCGGTTCGCAGCGGTGACCACACGGTCGCACGGAGCCGGTCGGGTCACCTACGTCGGGACCGTCCCGGATCCGGCGCTCGCCGCAGCGATCACGGAGTGGGCCGTCGCGCAGGGCAGCGGGTCGCCGAGCTGGCAGCCGCAGGCCGACACGCAGTCGGTCGCGAGCTCGGCCAACGGCCACGGCGAGACGGTGCACGTCATCCACAACTGGTCGTGGGAACCGAGCACGTACGCGGTGCCGGTCGCCGCGGAGGACCTGTTCGAGGGCACGGCACTCGCCGCGGATGCCGTGCTCGAGCTCGGGCCGTGGGACGTCCGGGTCGTCGTCGTCGCGTAGCGAGACCGGAGCAGGCGGGCCGTCGGGTCGGACGGTCCGCCTGCTCCTTCTGTGCAACGGTGGCACCCGGACAGCGGTCAGGCCGCGGCCCGGAACGCCTTCGTCGCCGCTCGGGCCTCCGCCGACGAGGCGAGCGAGACGGAGTGGCTGCCGATGCCCGTCGCCAGGGACAGTGCGACGGCGGCGGCACCGACCTCGGATGCCAAGACCCACTCCGGCTCGCCGCCGACGAACCGGGTCCGCACCGGCCCGAGCACGAGCGCGTGGACGCGGGCGTCCGGCGACTCCGCCGCGAGGACTCGCTGCATCATGAGCACCGCGGCCTGCTCCATGCTCACCAGCCCGCTGCCCGGAACCGGGAACTCGGCGGACTGCCCGACGATCACCGTGTACGCGCCGACACCGCTGAGCCGCGGGACGATCGCCCGCGCCAGTGCCATGTGCGCCGTGGCGAGCCCGGTGAACGCTCCCGCCCAGTCGTCCTCGTCGATGGTGGTCAGGGGCCCGCCCTGCCACCATCCGCCGACGGGGACGACCACGTCGTCGATGCCGCCGAGCCGTTCGGTCATCTCGGCACCGAGTGCTTCCGCGCCGGCGAAGGACGTGTAGTCGTGCGTCGGCAGGTGCAGCAGCTGGGACGTGCCGATCGTGCCGAGCGCGGCGCGGAGTTCCGTGCCGCGCGCATCGGAACGCGTCGGGACGACGACGTCGGCACCGGCGTCGAGGTAGGCGCGGACGACGCCTTCCCCGACGCCGCCCGTGCCGCCCGGCACGAGGACGCGACGGCCTGAGAGGTCAGGGGTGATGGGATGTGCGGACATGTTCGACTCCTTGGTGAGACCAATGTTGGTTCAACCAACGATACGCACAAATGGTTGGTCGTACCAACTGATAGTCTTCGGGCATGTCCGAGGACCCCACTCCACCCCAGGCGCTCCGGACGCTCGTGAGCTGGCAGGCCGGGCGACTCGCCACGATCGGTGCGCGCTTGACCAGTGCCCGGATGCCCCTCGAAGCGCGGTCCGACTTCGCGGTGCTGGCAGCGCTCGACGAGAACGGTGCGCTGAGTCAGGCCGAGATCGGTCGCGTGCTGGGTCTGGACCGCAACAACGTCAACGGCATCGTCGTCCGGCTCGAAGGAGACGAAGCCGTGACTCGGGAGCCAGACCCGTCGGACCGCCGGCGGAACGTCGTCACGATCACGACCGCTGGTCGGACCAGGCTCGCCGAGATCCAGGTGCTCGCGGATGCCGTGCAGGACGAACTGCTCACGGCGTTGTCGACGAAGGAGCGGAAGGACCTCATTCATCTGCTCGACCGGGCTCTCTCCGGTCACGGTGGCCAGTCCGCCTGACCCCGCAGGCGACTCCGCACGGCCGAACGCCCAGGGGTGACGGCGTCAGTCCACGCTGCTATGTTTGCGCGCACAACAAATCCCGGACGACGATGTCGGAGGACGCGCGATGACGCACGCAACAGAGCACCGCTTCGGCGAGACGACCCTGACGATCGTCGATGCCGAAGGCAATCCCATCCGCGATGCCGACATCACCGTCGAGCAGACCCGCCATGCCTTCGCCTTCGGCAACATCGGCTTCGACTTCATCCGACTCGCCAACGGCGAAGCGACCGGCGAAGTCAACGCCGGAGCGCAGGACGAAGCAGGCACCGAGCACCTCGCCGACCTCTACACCGACGTCTTCAACACCGCGACGCTCCCGTTCTACTGGGGCCGCTTCGAGCCCGAGCGCGGAGCCCCGGACACCGCCAGACTCCTGACGACGGCGCAGTGGTTCCGCGACCGCGGCATCGCCCTCAAGGGCCACCCGCTCGTCTGGCACACCGTGCAGCCCGACTGGCTGCTGGGGCTCCCGCTGGACGAGGTCGAGCGGCTCCAACGGGAGCGCATCCGCCGCGAGGTCTCCTCCTTCGCCGGCGCGATCGACACCTGGGACGCCATCAACGAGGTCGTCATCATGCCGGTGCTCGACAACGGCGACAACGCGATCACCCCGCTCGCCCGGGCCAAGGGCCGCATTCCGACGATCCGGATGGCCTTCGAGGAGGCCCGCGCCGCCAACCCGCACGCCACCCTGCTGCTCAACGACTTCGACCTGTCGAGCGCGTACGAGTGCCTGATCGAGGGCGTGCTCGAGGCCGGCGTGCAGATCGACGTCATCGGACTGCAGACCCACATGCACCAGGGCTACTGGGGCGAGGACACGATGCTCGCGATGGTCGACCGGTTCGCCCGCTACGGCCTGCCGCTGCACCTGACCGAGACCTCGCTCGTCTCCGGTGACCTCATGCCCGCGCACATCGTCGACCTCAACGACCACCAGGTGGCCTCGTGGCCGTCGACGCCCGAGGGCGAGGCGCGCCAGGCCGACGACCTCGAACGGCACTACCGGAGCCTCGTGGGGCACCCCTCCGTCGAGGCGATCACCTACTGGGGGATCACCGACGCCGGCGCCTGGCTCGGCGCCCCGATCGGACTCGTCCGCGCCGACGGCACCCCGAAGCCGTCGTACGAGGCCCTCCGCCGGCTGGTCAAGGAGGAGTGGTGGCTCGGCCCGACGGTGCTGCGCACCGACGACCGCGGTCAGGTGCAGATCCGCGGTTTCCGTGGCGACTACCGCGTCGACGTGCGTGGCACGTCCACGGCGATCGCCGTCACCGACGTGCCCGCGCAGGTGCAGATCGTCGCGTGACCACCTGACGGCCTGGAGGCCCGGTGCGGCCCCGCCCCGCGCCTCCCGTCCGTCAGGTGGTCGCGCGTCGTGCGGCCTCCACGCCCCAGAGGGCTCCACCGACGAGGATCGCGGCGCACGCGACGAACGCGGGAACGTCGTCGGCGCGTCCGAGTGCGATGTAGACCAGGCTCACGACCACCGTCGCGCCGCCGGTGATGCTCGTCGGGACGACCGCTGCTCGGTGGCCGAGGATCCAGTTCTCGTCACTGCGCATGGTCGCCCGGGTGCGGATGCCCACGAGTCCGTTCCTGCCGATGAGGCCCCGCGCCGGCAGTGCGACGAGGACGATGGTCAGGACAGCGGCCGCCGTCTCGATCGCGATCACGTGGTCTCCTTCTGGGTCGGTCATCGCGCTCGTGCGCGCAGTGAGGCTGCGGGGAGCGTGTCAGACCAAACCTGCCGGTATCCGGTGAAATACGCAAGCAAGATGTCGAGGTGAGTGATGCTACCGAGGGGACCGGAACGGCCAGTCGCCGGCATGCGTGTGCGGCACCGCGACGACCTGACCGGCATCCCGGTAGACGATCCGACCCGGGGAGCTGGTCACGAGTTGCATCCACAGGATCCCGTGGTGGTCGAGGAGTTCCAGGTACGGGCCGACCATCTCGAGCAGTGCGACGGCGTCCGCGCTGAACCACGCCCGTGCCCCGGGGTTGCGGATCTCGTCATAGCAGTCCGGCTGCGTGGTGGTCGGGTCCGTGTACATGGCGGTCGCGCGGGCGTCCGCTTCTCGGAGCCACCTCGTCTCGGCGTCGCTCAGTCGGCCGTCCCGCTGCAGTCCGTTTGCGAGAGCGAATACCCCCGGGAACCGCCCGCCGCGGTTGGGGACGGCGCTTTGATACCTGATGAACTCGCTCACGACAGGGAGCGTCCGAGGCCGCGCAACGCTGCACCGAATCCGCGGATCACTGCAGGGCGCTCCAGTCCTGGGGAAGTGCGGTCGTGCCCCACGCGGGGTCGGGGACCCATCCGGACCAATCGGTGTCGAAGGGGAACCGGCGCGCACTTGCGACCTCGGTGGCTTCTCGGCCAGCACGCTCGATGACCGCCCGCTTCGCCGCCGGCCAGTACCCGCCGGCGGCGTAGAAATCGAGCTCGTCTTCGTCCTTGTACCGGACAGACCACGAACCGTCGGGCTCGGTGGTCGCCACCACGTCGAGTGTCCAGTCTTGACTGTCGAACCCGATCAGTGTCCGTACCCACGGCAGCTCGAGGTTGACGTACCAGTGGGGAAGCCAATCGGACCCGTCGTGCCAGCGCCAGACGGACCAGGGGCTCCCCTTCTGGTGGACGCGGACGACACTGGATCCAACCCACCGGTCATCGACGTAGGAGCCGTCCCAGTCCTCGGGCAGCACGAGGCGTCCGTTGGGCCCGCTCCCGACGCCCGCACGTCGACGGACGGCTGAGCCGACGGTCGTGGCGACCACCGCGAGTTCGTCATCGTCCACCAGGACCCGGGCGGCGACCGCGAAGCCGACTGCTGCGCCGTGCTCGCCGAAGCGGTTGATGCTCCGGAGCGCAACGGGGGTCCCGGAGGGGAACGGATCAGTCCTGGTGTCGGATCGCGCGGCGTCGGTCATCCACCGATGCTGCCACGGCGCGGCCTCCGGGACCGCTGACTCACCGCCGCACGTACCGGTGCTCCGGCCGCCCCGCAGCCCCGTACCGCAACTGCATCGCCACCGTCCCGTCCGCCGTGAGCTGCGCCAGGTACCGCTGCGCCGTCGCCCGCGACACCCCGATCGCCGCAGCCACCTCCGCGGCGGATCGTTCCTCACCGGCGACGAGCTGCTCGAGCACCAACGCCGCCGTGGCCGCCCGGGACGGCGACGCCCCACCGCTGTCGCCGGCGTGCAGGATCCGGAACGCCCGCTCGACGGCCTCTTGATCGAGGGTCGACCGCTCGTCGAGCACGTTCCGCGACCGTGCGTACGCCTGCAGCCGCTCGGCCAGCACCCCGGCCGCGAACGGCTTGATCAGGTAGGCGAGTGCCCCGCTGCGCATCGCCCGCCGAACGGTGCCCGAGTCCGACGCAGCACTCAGCACGAAGGCGTCGGCGTCGGTGTCGATCGACCGCAGCAGGTCGAGCCCGCTGCCGTCGGGCAGGTACACGTCGACGAGCACCAGGTCCACGGTCCCGCTCGACAGCGCGGCGCGGGCGGCCGCGAGGGTCCCGACGGGTTCGAGCGCCCGAAACCCCGGTACCTCGTCGACCTGCCGCCGGTGCAGGTCGGCGACGTGGAAGTCGTCGTCGACCACCAGTACGGTGAAGACGGAACTCACGACACCACTCCTTCCAGTCGGGCGCAGAAGACCGCGCCGTGGTCGTCACCGCCGGGGGAGGCGAGCCACACGTCGCCACCGTGCCGTCGGGCGATCTCCCGCGACAACGGCAGCCCGATCCCGAGCCCGTGCACCTGCGAGATGTCCTCCGACGCAGGAGCCGCCGCCGGCCCGCGGACGAACAGCGAGTCCGCGGCATCGACCGGCACCCCCGGCCCGGAGTCCACCACCGACAGGTGCAGCGTCGCGCCGTCGTCGAGCACCTCGACCTCCACCCACGGGGATCCGCCGTCGCGCGTTCGCTCGTCGCCGCCGAGAGCCGCCGACACCGCGTTGTCGACCAGGTTGCCGAGCACGGTCGTCACGTCGCCCGGTTCGGTGATCGTCCCCTGAACGAGCGTCTCCGCCCCGATCCGCAGCAGCACCCCGCGCTCGGCGGCCTCGACGCCCTTCGCCCCGAGGAACGCCTGCAGGTACGGCTCGGTCAACCGGTCGGCGTGCTGCACCGGGTAGCGCAGCGGCCCGCGCTCCTGCACGTCCGCCAGGTAGGCACGTGCCCGCGTCGTCTCGCCGATGTCGAGCAGCCCCGAGATCGCGTGCAGCCGGTTCGCGAACTCGTGGCGTTGCGCGCGGAGCGCCGTGCTCATCGCCCCGACGGCGTCGAGCCGTCGGGTCAGGGCCTCGACGTCGGTGCGGTCGCGCAGGACGGCGACCCGGCCCAGGTCGCGTCCGTCGCGGAACACCGTGCGGACGTCGACGAGCAGCACCCGGTGCCCGGCGACGATCGTGGCGCTCGCCGGAGCCGCGGTGGACGCGGCGAGCATCGACCCGAGCGGCGCGGGCAGGTCGAGGGAGGCCACCGGACGGCCGACCGGGTCGGTCAGTCCGAGCAGTCGCACGGCTTCGGGGTTGCAGACGGTGACGACCCCCGACGGGCCGATCGCGATGACGCCTTCACCGACGCCGCCCAGCACGGCCTGCTGGTTCTGCACGAGCGTCACGAGCTCCTCCGGCTGCAGCCCGAGCGTCAGCCGCACCAGTCGTCGCCGGATCAGTACCGAGGCGATCACCGCGAGCAGGACCGCCGCCAGCCCGGCACCGATCACCGGCATGCTGTCCTCGACCAGGGTGTCGTAGACGCGTGCCCGGTTGAACCCGACGCTCACCTCACCGACGACGGCGGACTGCCGGGAGGCCCGGCTCGTCTCCGCCCCGCCGGCTGCGGGCGCGGAGACGGGAACCTTCGCCCGCGCCGACTCACCGAGCGTGCCGCGCGCCCAGGACACGGTCTCGCGGCCCGCGAGTGCGGCGTCGGGGGAGGTGCTCACCATCTCGCCGATCCGGTCGGTGTCGGGGTGGGCCAGGCGGATGCCCCGGTCGTCGGTGACCACGACGAAGAGTGCCCCGGTCCGACGCTGGGCTGCGAGTGCCGCACGCTGGACGGGCCCGTCGGCGAGGACCGCGGGGTCGAGGTCGGTGCCGTCGACGCTGAGCCGGGCGACCGCTGCCCGGACGTCGGACTGCGCGGCGACGCTCTGTGCGATCGCGAGGGCGGTCCCCTCGGCGGCGCGCTCGAGCCGGGTGACCTCGATCCGGACGAACACGGCACTGGTCAGGGCGACGACGGCGACCACCACGGCGAGCTGCAGCACGAGCACCTCGGTGGCGAAGCGGAGCCTGGGGCGCCGTGAACGGTCGTCGGTCACGACCCCAGCGTACGGAGGGCGAGCCGACCTGCCTGCGCACAATGCGCAGAAAGCGGTCAACGCGCGATGGTGCGCCAATGTGCAGAAGCGCGCCGCGCCTCCAGGCCGGGTCGTAGCGTGCCCGGACTGCCAGACACGGACGAAGGAGTCCTGATGCTCGTCATCCTCGGGTACGCGATGGTCCTGACCTTCATGGTCCTGATCATGACCAGGCGCATGTCGCCCATGCTCGCGCTGATCATCGTGCCGACCGTGTTCGGACTGTTCGCGGGGGCGGGTCTGGGACTCGGCGACATGGTGACCGAGGCGATCGGCACCCTGGCGCCGACGGCCGCGCTCCTGATGTTCGCGATCATGTACTTCGGGCTGATGATCGACGTCGGACTGTTCGACCCGCTCGTCCGGTTCATCCTGCGGGTGACCGGCAACGACCCGGCGAAGATCGTGCTCGGGACGGCTCTGCTGGCCGGTGCGGTCTCGCTCGACGGGGACGGCTCGACGACGTTCATCGTGGTCACGGCGGCGATGCTGCCGATCTACCTGAAGCTCGGCATGAGCCCGGTCGTGATGACGTGTGTGGCGGGTCTGACGAACGGCACGCTCAACATCGTGCCGTGGGGCGGTCCCACCGCCCGTGCCGCCGCCGCGCTGAAGATCGACCCGACGGACATCTTCGTGCCCCTCGTGCCGTCGCTCGTGGTGGGGCTGCTGCTGTGCTTCACGTTCGCGTGGACGATGGGCCTGCGGGAGCGCAAGCGCCTCGGGCTCATCGAGTTCACCGAGGCCTCACGGGGCGCGCGGGTGCCGGAGCGGGCGAACGCCCGGGCGGGGTCACGGGTGCTCGCGGCGGTCGGCGGGACCGGCGGCGGGATGTTCACGAGCCCCACGGTCGCGCTCGGACTGCGCGGTGGGAAGGCCGACGGCCGGCGTGCGGACGGCGAGGGCGTGGACGGCACCGGGTCGGGGGACGACAGCACGGGGACCGGCACGATGGCCGAGACGATGCTCGACCCGAACCGTCCGACCCTGCGGCCGAAGCGGATCTGGTTCAACCTGGCGCTGACCGTCGCCGTGATGGTGGCGCTCGTGCTGGGGCTCCTGCCGCTGCACTTCGTGTTCATGATCGGCACGGCGATCGCCCTGCTCGTGAACTTCCCGCAGCTCAAGCAGCAGACCGCGCAGATCGTCGCGCACGCCCCGAGCATCGTCGGTGTTGTGTCGATGGTGTTCGCCGCCGGGGTGCTGATCGGGGTGCTCGACGGCACCGGGATGGTCGCGGCGATGGCCGACTGGCTCGTCGCGGTGATCCCCGACTCGATGGGCCCGTACCTGGCGGGCATCACCGGTGTGCTGAGCATGCCGCTGACGTTCTTCATGAGCAACGACGCGTTCTACTTCGGGATCCTGCCGGTGCTGTCCGAGAGCGCCGCGGCGTACGGGATCACCCCGGCCGAGATGGCGCGGGCCTCGGTCGTCGGGCAGCCGGTGCACATGCAGAGCCCGCTCGTCCCCGCGATCCTGCTGCTGGTGTCGCTGGCCAACGTGAACCTCGGCGACCACCACCGGAAGGTGCTGTGGCGGGCCGCCGTGGTCGCGATGGCGATGCTCGTGGTGGCGATCGTCGTGCGGGTCATCCCGTTCGGGTGAACGACCGTCGGTGCCGACTCGGGGCGCGCCCGACCGGGCCGGGCGCGACCGGCTCAGGCGGCGTCGAGCTCCCGCGTCAGGGCCCCGACGAAGTCGTCGATGTCCTGCTCCGAGGTGTCGTACGCGCACATCCACCGCACCTCGTTGCGGCTGGCGTCCCAGTCGTAGAACCGGAAGTGCTTCCGCAGCCGGTCGGCCACCCCGGCGGGCAGGGTCGCGAAGACCCCGTTCGCCTGGGTCTGCTGGCTGAAGCCGACACCCCGGATGCTGCCGTCGGCGATGCCGGCCTCCAGCGAACCGCGCAGTCGGGCGGCCATGGCGTTGGCGTGCCCGGCGGAGCGCAGGTACAGGTCGTCGCTGAGCAGGGCGATGAGCTGGGCGGAGACGAACCGCATCTTCGACGAGAGCTGCATGTTCATCTTGCGCAGGTAGTGCAATCCCTCGGACGCCGAGGGGTTCAGCACGACGATCGCCTCGCCGTAGAGCATGCCGTTCTTCGTGCCGCCGAAGCTCAGCACATCCACACCGGCGTCGGTGGTGAAGTCGCGCAGGGGCACCCCGAGGGACGCCGCGGCGTTCGAGATGCGGGCGCCGTCCATGTGCAGCTTCATGCCGAGCGAGTGGACGTGGTCGGCGATCGTCCGGACCTCGTCCACCGTGTAGGCGGTGCCGAGCTCGGTGGTCTGTGTGATCGACACGACGAGCGGCTGGGCGCGGTGCTCGTCGCCCCAGCCCCAGGCCTCGCGGTCGATGAGCTCGGGCGTCAGCTTGCCGTCGGGCGCCTCGACCGGCAGGAGCTTGATGCCGGCGACGCGCTCGGGCGCACCGGCTTCGTCGGTGTGGATGTGCGCGGTCGCGGTGCACACGACCGCTCCCCACCGCGGCAGCATCGACTGCAGGCCGACGACGTTCGCGCCGGTGCCGTTGAACACCGGGAACGCCTCGGCCTGCGACCCGAAGTGCTCGCGGATCACCTCGTTGAGACGTGCCGTGTAGACGTCCTCGCCGTAGGCGATCTGGTGGCCGTCGTTGGCCGCGGCGATGGCGGCGAGGATCTCGGGGTGGACGCCGGCGTAGTTGTCCGAGGCGAAGCCCCGCAGGTCCAGGTCGTGCAGTCGGAGGGTCACTCGTTCATCCTAGGTTCGAGGGATCAGGCGCCGTGAGCGGGATGCGGGCACCGTTGACGTCGGCCGGTGGGGTGTCCCAGAGTCGGACGACCTCGGCGCCGAGCTGCGCTTCGAGGCCGGACAACGCGCCGACGACGAACACGGCGGCCGCGGCGGTCTCCGGCGCCTCCTTCCGGAACCCCTGCGCGACGGCCCGGACCCAGGCGTCGGACGCGGCCTTCGCTGCCGCGTAGTTCGCGGCGCCGGCGGTGGGGGAGTCGACCGCGGTGGACGACACGAACGCGAGCCGTCCGGCAGGGGACGCCACCAGGTCGTCGTGGAAGACCCGGGTCGTGTTCCGCAGGGTCCGGAAGGCGCGGTCGAAGAAGTCCCAGTCCGCGTCGGACTGGCCGACGATGCTGCCACCGCCGCGCCACCCGCCGACCAGGTGGACCAGTCCGTCGACGCGGCCGGCGTCCGCGTGGACGTCGTCGGCCAACGCGGTGACCGCACCGAGGTCCGACAGGTCGCACGTGCGGGTCGTGACGCCCGGGACGGACGCACGCAGGGCCTCCAGGGCGTCGGGTCTGGTGCCGACCGCGACGACGGCCGCACCGGCTGCGGTGAGTGCGCGCGCGACGGCCGCGCCGCTGGCACTGGTCGCACCGGCGATCAGCACCAGGCGACCGGCCACCGAGCCGTCGGTCACGCGGCGGCCTCGCTGACGAGCTCGGCGTCCGTGGTGCCGGTGATGCCGGCGGTGGACGCGATGACGGTCGCCATCTTCTTGTCGAGGGCCTCGTAGAACATCGACAGCGGGAACTCGTCGTCGAGCACCGCGTCGGTGTAGCCGCGAGGCGGTCCGGCGAGCGTCTCGTCGGGCAGGCCACGCGCCCACTTCGACGCCGGGTGCGGCGTGAGCGTGCGGGTCAGCATCTCGTACGCGGCGAGCCAGTGCGCCGACTTCGGCCGGTCGATCGAGCGCCGGTAGAGCTCGTTGATCTCGTCACTCAGGGCGATGATCACGTCCGGCACCTCGGGCCAGTCGATCGTCAGCTGCGTGTCCGTCCAGTGCAGGACGCCGTGCTGGTGCATCCAGGCGAACAGCAGCTGTCCGCCGAGTCCGTCGTAGTTGCGGACGCGGCTGCCGGTGATCGCGAAGCGGAAGATGCGGTCGAAGACGACCGCGTACTGCACCAGGCGCGCGTGGTCGCGGATGGCGCGCTGCGCGTCCTGGAGGCCCGTGTCGGGTCCGGCGGACAACTCGCGCTCCAGACGCACGGACTCGCGGAACGCGGTCAGGTCGCAGCGGAGCTCCTCGAGCGAGTAGAGGAAGAACGGCATCCGCTGCTTGATCATGAACGGGTCGAAGGGCAGGTCCCCGCGCATGTGCGAACGGTCGTGGATGATGTCCCACATCACGAAGACCCGCTCGGTCAGCTGCTGGTCGTCGAGCATCGCAGCGGCCTCGGCCGGCAGCTCGAGCTTGGTGACGTCGGCGGCGGCACGGACGACCCGGCGGTAGCGGGCGGCCTCGCGGTCCTGGAAGATCGCGCCCCACGTGAAGGCGGGGATCGTGCGCATCGCGACGGTCTCGGGGAACAGCACCGCCGAGTTCGTGTCGTACCCGGGGGTGAAGTCGACGAACCGCAGCGCGACGAACAACGCGTTGCCGTGGTCGCCGGCCTCGAGCTCGGCGATGAACTCCGGCCAGATGACCTCGACCAGGACCGCCTCGACGAACCGCGAGGTGCTGCCGTTCTGCGTGACCATCGGGAACACGACCAGGTGGCCGAGCCCGTCAACGCGGTGCTGCTGCGGCTGGAACGCGGTGAGGGAGTCGAGGAAGTCGGGGACACCGAAGCCCTGCTCCTGCCAGCGAGCGAAGTCGTGCTGCAGCACCTGCAGGAACGCGGCGTCGTGCGGGAAGTGCGGTGCGAGCTCGGCGATGGCCGGCACGATCACCGCGACGTGACCGGCGGCAGCGGCGTGGTCGAACGATTCGGGGACGGAGCCGTCCCGCGTCTGCAGGGCCTGCAGGGCGACGACTGCACGCTTGAGCCGGAGCCAGGCGGGATGGGCGGCGATCGCGCGCACCGACAGGTGGTCCTCGACGACCTCGGGCTCTCCGACGATGGCGTCCTGCGAGATCTTCTGGACGAACTGGGACATGTCGAACCTCCCGTCATTGGGGTCGGCCGCGGATCTGCGGACGAGTGGTGCGCGTTACCGGATCGTCTCGAGCCTAGGGAAGTTCGGGGGACGCAAAGTTGCCCATCTCCGGTGGAATCGTGCGTCGTCACGGCGCTCGCGCGGGCATCCACGCGAGCCGCGCACGGAACCGTCGCTCCGCGTGGCTGGGATCTCCGGAAGGGACCGGGGAGTGCTGTCGACTGGCCTCGGGGCAGGGCTGCTGCGCGCGCTGGTCCGCATCGACGGCTCGGCTGCCGTGTGATCGGTACGGTGGTCGCCATGGCCCGATTCACGCCCCCAGCCGCTGACGCGATGCGCGCCCGGCTCCTGCTCGCCGCGCGGGACGAGTTCGCCGCGGTCGGACTGGCCGCTGGCAGGGTCGAACGGATCGGTGCCGCAGCGTCGAGCAACAAGGCGCAGGTCTTCCACTACTTCGGCAGCAAGGAGGGGCTGTTCGACGCCCTCGTCGCCGACACCGTGACCGAGACGTTCGCCGAGGCCCCGCTCGACACCGCCGACCTCGCCGCCTGGGCCGGCCGGGTGCACGACTCGTACGTCCGTCGCCCCTGGGCCCAGCGGCTCGCGACGTGGCACCGGCTCGAGCGCGCCGACGTCCCGCTCGAGTCCGTCGCGACGAGCTACGCCGACGCGGTGGCCGAGGTCGAGCACGCCCAGCGTGCCGGGGTCCTGCCGCGGGCGTTCCGTCCGGCGGTGCTGCTCGGGCTCGTGCTGCACACCGCGGCGTTCTGGAGCGCGACCGCTCCGGAGTACGAGCCGCTGGTGCAGGCCGTGACGCCGCCGCGGCGTCGCCAGGTCGTGGCGGACGCGGTCGCCGCCCTGCTCGGCGGGAAGTCCTGACCGAAGGGTCCGCGAGCACCAGCGTGAGGGCGCTGGGACCGAGCGTGCGGGACGGGGCCGCACCGGGCCTCCTGGCCGCCCCTCAGTCGGCTGCGCCGGCGGCGACCCGCAGCGTCCGCTCCGCGTCGTCGAGGTAGTCGGCGAGCAGCGCCGAGGCGGCGTCCTGGTCGCCACCGCGCAACGCGGACACGATCGCCTCGTTGCGTTCGACGAAGTCGGCGTGGAACGAGGCCGGGTCCGCGGTGGTCAGGAAGGCGAGCCGCATCTCGGCGAGCAGGCCGTCCATCAGGGCGTGGATCCGCTCGCTCGGCACCGCGCGCACGAGCTCGGAGTGGAACCGGATGTCGGCGGTCCCGACCGCACCCCAGTCGCCCGCGGACGATGCTGCCCGGGCGTCGGCGACCGCTGCGGCGGCCTCGGCGAGTGCCGGTGCGTCGGGGGTGCAGGCGCGGACGGCTGCCTCCTCGAGCACCCGCCGAGCCGCGTAGAGATCGGTGACGTCGGCGGCGGAGAGCCGGCGGACGAAGACCCCGCGGTTGAACACGTGCTCGACCAGACGGTCGCGGGCGAGCAGCCGGAAGGCCTCGCGCAGGGTGTTCCGTGAGACCCCGAGCTGGTCGCTCAACCGCTCCTCGGACAGCTGCGCCCCGGGGGAGAACCCACCCGACGCGATCATGGTGCGCAACCGCGTGGCCGTGGAGTCAGCGCCGCCGACGGTTCGGGTCATGGCACCGATCCTGGCACGGGTGGCGTTTGTGAAGGGCGTGTTACAGAGCGGAACCGGCTCTTGCGATTGTTGAACAATGCGGTCCAGACTGTCCCGCATGTTCGTCCTCATCGGCGTCGCCGTCGTCATCGTCGGCTTCGCGCTGCGCATCAACGCGCTCCTCGTCGTCACGGTCGCGGGCATCGTGACCGCGGCCATCGGCGGGATCGGTCCCGTCGGCATCCTCGACGCTTTCGGCAACGGGTTCGCCTCGAGCCGGTCCGTCACGACCTTCGCGCTCGTCCTGCCCGTCATCGGTCTGATCGAGCGCTACGGCCTGCAGGATCAGGCGAAGCGCCTGATCGCGAAGCTCGACAAGCTCACGACCGGGCGCCTGCTCGCCGGCTACCTGGTGATCCGGCAGGTCACCGCTGCGGTCGGCCTGACGAGCATCGGTGGGCCGGCGCAGACGGTGCGCCCGCTGGTGTACCCGATGGCCGAGGGCGCGGCGACCAAGAAGTACGGGCGGATCGACGACCGCATGCGCGAGAAGATCAAGGGCTACTCGGCGTCGTCGGACACCGTCGGTGTGTTCTTCGGCGAGGACGTCTTCGTCGCGGTCGGCTCGATCCTGCTCATCACGACGTTCGTCGACTCGACCTACGGGCTGTCGCTCGAACCGATCGACCTGGCCCTGTGGGCGATCCCGACGGGCATCGCGGCGCTCATCGTGCACGGCGGACGCCTGCTGCTGTTCGACCGCCGACTCGACAAGATGGCGGCGGACGCCCGTGCCGACGCCCCGACCCTGGGGGCAGCAGCGTGATCACCAGCGAATGGCTCTACTGGCTCATCGGCGCGTTCTTCATCGCCGTCGCCGTCCTGATCGTCACCGACACCGCGCACGCGAAGCGCCTGGGCAACGCGGCGTTCTGGGGCATCCTCGGGCTCTCGTTCTTCTACGGCACCTTCGTCGCCGCCGGCACCGTGCCGGCCTGGACGCTCGGGATCGCCGTCCTCGTGATGGTCGCGCTCGCCGGACTCGGCTTCACCGGCACGACGAGCCGCACCCGGGTCGCGAGCATCCCCGGCGCGGGCACGGGTGCCGAGACCGGCCCCGCCGAACCCACCGGCGTGACGCAGAAGATCACGAACGCCGGCAGCGGAAGCACGAGTGTGCTCGCCACCACCAGTCCGGACGAGCGCGCCGCCTTCGCGACGAAGTACGGCAACCGGCTCTTCATCCCGGCCCTCGTGGTGCCGGTGGTCGCCGTGCTGGTCGCGACGCTCGGCCCGCTCGTCTCGTTCGGTGGCGAACCGCTCCTCGCCGAGGGCAGTGCGACCCTGACCGGTCTGGGCATCGGTTCGGTGCTCGCCGTGGTCGTGGCCGTGTTCGTCCTGCGCCCGCCGAAGATCGCCACCCCGATCCGCGAGGGCGGTCGCCTGCTGCAGGCGATCGGCTGGGCGGCGCTGCTGCCGCAGATGCTCTCGACGCTCGGAATCGTCTTCACCCAGGCGGGTGTCGGTGACGCCGTCGGCACGATCATCAAGTCGGTCCTGCCCGACGGCTCGCTGCTCGCCGCCGTGGTCATCTACTGCCTGGGCATGGCCCTGTTCACGATCATCATGGGCAACGCCTTCGCCGCCTTCCCGATCATGACGGCCGCGATCGGCTGGCCGGTGCTGGTGCAGGGCTTCGACGGCAACCCCGCCGCGATCTTCGCGAACGGCATGCTCGCCGGCTTCTGCGGCACGCTCGTCACCCCGATGGCCGCGAACTTCAACCTGGTGCCGGCCGCCCTGCTCGAGATGCGGGACAAGTACGGCCCGATCAAGGCGCAGATCCCCACCGCCGCCATCCTGCTCGTCGTCAACATGGGAGTCATGTACCTTGTCGCATTCTGATGCCGCCCCGATCGACCTGACCCGGGCCGCGTGGGCCGACCGCTTCGCGGCCGTCGCCGCGGACAACACGACCCGCGAGTACCCCTACGCCGCGCACCACGCGACGTCCGGGCCGGACGACCGGGCACTGCCCGTCGAGCTCCACCCCGCCTTCGCCACGTCGTACGACTGGCACTCGTCGGTGCACATGCACTGGCTCGCGGCACGCCTGGTCGCGCACGGCCTGCCCACCGACCTGGAGGCCCGGCTCACCTCGATCCTGCAGGCGCACCTCACGACGGATCACCTGGCGACCGAGGCGGCCTACCTGCGTGGGACGCCGCACTACGAGCGCCCCTACGGCTGGGCCTGGCTCGCGCGGCTCGCCGCCGAGGTGTCGGCGTCCGAGGCGCCCGCCGTCCGGGCACTGGCGCCGGGCTTCGCGCCCGTCGTCGACGTCCTCGAAGACCTGGTCGTCCGGTGGATCGACGGCGCCGCGCACCCGGTCCGGCACGGCGTGCACTCGAACTCGGCGTTCGGGTTGCTGCTCGTGCTCGAGGCCGCCCGGTCGCTCGACCGTCCGGCCCTGGCGGCGGCGGTCGAGGGGGCTGCGAAGGACTGGTTCGGCGCGGACGCCGGGTGGCCGTTCGCCTGGGAGCGGAGCGGGCACGACTTCCTGTCCGCGGGCCTCGCCGAAGCCGACCTGATGCGGGCGGTGCTGCCCGCCCCGGAGTTCACCACGTGGGCGCGCGGCTTCTTCGCCGCGGTGCAGCCGGGCGACGCGATCCTGCGGTCGACGGTGGTCCGTGACGAGAACGACCCGCAGCAGGTGCACCTGTTCGGGCTCGACCTGTCGCGTGCGGGTTCGGCCCGGCGCATCACGGACGCACTCCGCGCCGACGGTTCGGACGACTCCGGCACCGGGATCGCCGACCTGCTCGACGACGCGGCCGATCGGCTGCTGACCTCCGGGCTCGCGGCGAGCGTGGGCGAGGAGTACTACTCCACCCACTGGCTGGCGAGCTTCGCCTGGGACGCCATGGAGGCCCGGGAGCACGCCGCCCGCTGATCGTTCGTCGGGAGCGCTGGTCGTCTCCGGACACGTCGAGGATCCGGAGGTACCTTCGGGGCCATGAGCGATCCGAAGGACGACGAGACCCTCGACGACTTCCGCGAGGCGCAGGAGACCGACTACGAACCGGAGCCGACCGTGCTCGACCCCGACGACCTGCCGGTGGTCGACGACGCGGACGACGAACTGCTCCCGGACGACGACCGCCCGGTGCCGCTTGACACCGACGACGACACGATCTGAGCGATCGCGCCGCCGTCGTGCCGCGGCGTCAGCACCGGCGTTGGCGTCAGCTTCGGTGTCGGTATCCGCTCAGTCGAGCGGCAGGGTCCGCGCGAAGGTGCGGGTGACCGGAGTGGCGGCGAGGAACGGTGCCATCGCCGGAGCGCCCTCCGGCGTCGCACGCCAGGCCACGTAGGTGTCGTGGTCCTCGGCGGTCGTCCACGACTCGACGACGACCATGCGCGCCGGGTCCTCGTCGTCGACCAGGACCTCGAGCGACTCCAGGCCGTGGAACGACGCGGTCTGTTCGAGCGTCTCGCGGATCGCACCCCGGAGTGCGTCGTCGGGGGCATCGCTCTGGAACTGGACCTCGAGCAGGACGGTCATCGGCATGGGGAACCTTTCGTCAGCGGTGTCCAAGCCAACCCCTGACCCCCTGCGCTTGTTCCGGGTCGGTCAGTCGACGATGCGGAACCGGAGCGGATCGCCCGGACGGAGTTGCGCAGCGAGGTCGATCGACGACGGTGTCAGGACCGCGACGACCGGGTAGCCGCCGGTCACCGGGTGGTCGGCGAGGAACAGCACGGGGAAGCCCTCGGGCGGCACCTGCAGTGAACCGGTCTCCACGCCCTCGCTCGGCAGCTCGCGTGCCACGGAGCGGACGAGCGGCGTCTCGGCCGTGGTGCGGACCCCCACGCGGTCGCTGTCCGCACTGGCGGAGAAGTCCTGACCGGTCAGGGTCGCACGCCACTCCGGGGTGAACCAGTCGTCGCGCGGTCCGGGCACCACGTCGAGCACGACCGGCTCGTCGGGCCACCGGGGTTCGGGCTGCGGCACCGCGTCGACGATCGGCCACGACACCCGGGCGTCACCGACGGGCAGGACGTCACCGGCGGACAGCGGCGGCGGACCGAGGCGCGCGAGGGAGTCCCACGAGCGACTGTCGAGCACCGGGTCGACCGCGAAGCCCCCGAGGACCGCGACGTAGGCGCGCAGGCCGACGGTCGCGGTGCCGATCCGCAGTGTGTCGCCCGGAGCCAGCAGCAGCACCTCGTGTGACGCCGCCCCGCGGACCGACCCGTCCGCCCGCTCGACCTCGACGGGGCAGGCCGCGCCGGTGGTGGCCGCGACCACGTACGCGTCGGCGCGCAGCGTGACGGAGCCGAGCAGGGCCTCCAGGACGGCCGCTTCGGGACGGTTGCCGACCAGCCGGTTGGCGAGCGCCGCGGAGCCGCGGTCGGCTGGTCCGGCCGCGCCGAGGCCCATGTCACTGAAGCCCGGGCGCCCGAGGTCCTGCGTGGTCGCGCCGTAGCCGACCCGCACGACGGTCAGCGCGGTCATGCCGCACCCGCCAGGACGAAGCGGACGAGCGTGCCGGCGGGGGCGAGCGCCGGGGGCGTGCGGTCGAGCGACCACATCGGGACGACGGTGCGGCCGATGAGCTGCCAGCCGCCGGGGGAGGTCCTCGGGTAGACGGCGCTGAACTCACCGGCCACCGCGACGGCCCCGCTCGGGACGGCCGTGCGGGCGGTGCTGCGGCGGGGCAGGTCGAGCGGCCGATCGCTGCCGGTGAGGTAGCTGAAGCCGGGTGCGAAGCCGCAGAACGCGCTCGTCCAGAGCTGCCCGGTGTGCCACGCCACGAGTTCGTCCCGCCGCATGCCGGTCAGCTTGGTGACGGTGTCGAGGTCCTCGCCGTCGTAGGTGACGGGGATGACGAGCGGGTCGGCGTCGTGCGCTTCGAGCGTGGCGCTGACCGGGCTGACCGGGCTGACCTGCGTGAGCTCGGTGCGGAGCCGCCCGGCGTCCGTCGTGGTCGGGTCGAACCGGAGCAGCAGTGTCCGGGCGCCGGAGACGACCTCGGTCAGCCCCGGCAGGGCGGCCTGCGCGAGCCCGGCGCGGAAGGCGACGACGTCGGCGAGGGAGTCGAACGTGGCGAGGAGTGCGGTGCCGCCCGCGGAGCGGACCTCCGGACCAGTCACGGTGCGAAGGGCGCGATCGTCACGCCGTGCTCGGTCAGCAGCGTTCGGATGGCACGGGCCATCGCCACCGCGTCGGGGGAGTCACCGTGGACGCAGACCGAGTCGGCACGCACGGCGATCTCGGACCCGTCGACGGCGGTCGCGACGCCGTCGGTGACCATGCGGAGCACCCGGGCTGCGACCTCGTCCGGGTCGTGCAGTACCGACCCCGGCTGCTTCCGTGACACCAGCGAGCCGTCGGGTTCGTAGGCGCGGTCGGCGAAGGACTCGCTCACCGCCCGGAGCCCGTGCCGCTCGGCCGCCAGCAGCAGCTCCGACCCCGGCAGCGCGAGCACCGCGAGGGACGGGTCGACGTCGGCCACGGCGCGGACGACGGCCTCGGCCTGCACCGGGTCGGCGCAGGCGGTGTTGTACAGGGCGCCGTGCGGCTTGACGTAGGTGACGGCCGTGCCGGCGACGTGCGCCGTGGCGGCCATCGCGCCGAGCTGGTGGACGACGTCGGCGTACAGCTCGTCGGGGGTGACGTGCACGGGTCGGCGGCCGAACCCGATCAGGTCGCGGTAGGCAACGTGTGCCCCGACCGCCACACCACGCTCGGCGGCGGCGCGGGCGGTGGTGAGCATGATCGTCGGGTCGCCGGCGTGGAACCCGCACGCGACGTTGGCGCTCGAGACGACGTCGAGCATCGCGGCGTCGTCGCCCATGGCCCAGGCGCCGAAGCCCTCGCCCAGGTCGCTGTTCAGGTCGATCGTGGTCACGGGCGCTCCCTGTCCTCGCGGGTTGTTGAACAATCTACCGATCGTCCCGGTCCCTGTCATCCGTTGCCTCCGGGTGGACGGCGGTTTCCGAGGTGCGCCACGTACTGTCCGAGTCCTCAGTACCACCGGCGGCAGTGCTGCCGGATCGATCTCTGCACTGGAGCAGCTCATGACCGACAGTGACAACACGCAGGACGCCCCGAAGAACGACTCCGAGGGCACCGAGAAGCCGGGCGGCCTCGGCGACGACAACACCATCCCGAACAACCCCGACGGCCTGGCCGCGGGCCACACGGGTGACGACTCGCACTTCAACCCGGAAGAGGACGGCGAGCACTAGCGGCTCCTTTCCGGCCTGCGGGTCGATGCAGAACGACACCGTCGTTGTCCTCCGACAGCGGCGGTGTCGTTCTGCGTCGGCGCCACGTCCGTCCGCCCCGACGAAACATGCGTCACAAAACCTTCCGGCACGAGGTTTCCGGTGCTACAGTCCCGATCACCTAGCAGCACTAGGGATTCGCGGGCGCCGAAGCCCCTGTGACTCAAGGAGGAGTCATGTCGTCACCGACGTCGAAGGAAGAACCCACGCGGGGCATCGCCGGGACCGCGTCCCCAGCGGTCACCGCAGCCGCCGGAGCCACCGCCACGGACGCCGCGGCGTCCCGAGCGTTCTCGGTCGAGGGCATCACGCAGTCCGTCAGCACCGTCCGGGTGGGACGCGGCTACCTCTGGGGCCTCAGCTTCGCCCAGTTCGGCCTGTTCGTCGCCCTGCTCACGCCCGTCTTCGTGAGCATGTCGATCAAGGCGACGGAGCTGAACCCGACGAGCCCCGAGACCGTCGTCGGCTCGGTCCTGCCGTTCGGAGCGCTCGGCGCCCTGTTCGCCAACCCCCTGTTCGGCGCGCTCTCCGACCGCACCCGCACACGGTGGGGTCGTCGCCGCCCCTGGATGGTCGGCGGTGTCGTCGTCTTCGTCGGTTCCCTCGCCTGGCTCGCGTTCTCGCCCGACGTGCTCCAGCTCACCCTGGCCTGGGTGCTCGCGCAGGTCTCCGCCAACGCCGTCCTGTCCACGCTCACGGCGAGCTTCGCCGACAACGTGCCGGAGTTCCAGCGCGGCAAGGCGTCGAGCGTCATCGCTCTGGCGCAGAACATCGCGATCCTCGCCGGGCTCTACCTGGCCGTGTACCTGGTCGGCAACCTGCCGGTCCTGTTCATCGCACCGGGCGTCCTGGCGATCATCGCGGTCCTCGTCTACTCGTTCGTCGCCCGTGACGACCTGCCGACGACGCCGGTCAAGCCCTTCAGCTGGATCAACCTGATCAGCTCGTTCTGGACGAACCCGATCAAGCACCGCGACTTCGGGCTCGCCTGGTGGGGCCGCTTCCTCATCACCTTCGGCACGTTCATGTTCACGACGTACCGACTCCTCTACATGCAGGACCGCATCGGACTCCCGCAGGCCGAAGCGGTCGGTGCCGTGGCGTTCGGGGTGCTCCTGTACACAATCGCCCTGCTCGTCAGTGCGGCCGTCTCCGGCTGGGTGTCCGACCGGATCCAGCGTCGCAAGGTCTTCGTCTGGGGTTCGACGGCCATGACCGCCGTCGGCCTGGTGATCCTGGCCCACGTCGACAGCGTCGGCGGGTTCTACTTCGCCGAGATCGTCCTCGGTTTCGCCTTCGGCATCTACGCCGCCATCGACACCGCCCTGATCGTCGACGTGCTGCCCGACCCGGAGCGCCCCGGCAAGGACCTCGGTGTCATCAACATCGCGAACGCCCTGCCGCAGTCGCTCGCCCCCGCCGTCGGTCTGTTCCTGCTCGGCATCGGAGGCGGCCAGAACTACACGCTCATGCTCTGGGGTGCCGGCGTCGCCGTCATCCTCGGTGCCCTCGTGATCCTGCCCATCAAGTCGGTCCGCTGACCGACGCGACCGCCTGGAGGCGCGACCTGCGTCCGCAACGCACGGCGCGCCTCCGGGCGGTCACCTGCACCCCCCGTACCCGTCTGTTCAGGCACCGTGACGGGCAGGGGGCTGATTCAGAGCTGCGGTGTGCGCCTGCCGAACAGCGCGTCGAGGAACCGCGAGAACCGCGACTCCGGCTCGTGGGGCGTCTCGATCGAGCGGGTCGGGGAGCGGAAGGCCAGGTCGTGCAGCATGTTCCGCTTCGATCCGTCCCAGTTGGCGAACAGGTAGGTCCCGCCGATGAAGGACATGCTCCGGACCGGCGTGCGCTTCCACGAGTCGGCAGCCACGTAGTACCCGGCGTGGCCGGCGCGGATGTGCTGGATCACGGTGTCCACGTCGATGACACCGGTCGGTGTCACGACGGCGGTGATGCCCGTGCGGTCGCGGGCGACGTACTCGATGAGGTGTTCGGTCACGATGGAACTCTTCGTCACGGTGGTGAGGCGCCACGGCAGGGAGCGTGGCGAAGGGGATTCGGAACCGCCGTTGCTTCCGTTTCCAGAGTACGTCCGCGATGGGCGTGCCGTTCCCGGATGTCCGCCGTTCGCAGGCGGATGAGCGTTCAGCGGATGGCGGTCCCGGTGGCCCACTCCGCGATGCGTTCGATCGTGTCGTCGAAGTCCCGGGTGCCGGGTCGGTTGAGGAACGCGTGACGGCTGTCCGGCAGGACGCGTCGTTCGACCTCGATGTCCGCGGCCTCGAGCTCGTCCGCGAAGCGTTCGCCCGAGGCGCGCATCACGTCCCGCTCGGCGTCGATCACCAGGGTTCGGGGGAACCTGCCGAGGTCGTCGGACGCTGGGTAGACCGCCGTGGGGTGGCCACCCGCGTACGCCCGGTTGCTCAGGTCGAGCAGCAGCGGCGCGTGCGTGAGCCGCCGGTGCCCTCGGACGAGTCGCTGCATCGCCCGGTCACGGGGGAGCCGGGCGTGGAAGAACCCGTAGGTCAGCACGAGGCCGGCCAGCGGCGGGGCGGTCGCGACCGCGGACGCCGCCAGGCACGCACCGGCGCTCGCCCCGCCGAGCAGCAGGCCGGACGGCGCCTCGTCGTGCAGGTGGTGGAGGACGGCGAGGATCTCGTCCCGCGCGTGGGGTGCCCGTCGTCGCCCACGTGGTCCACCCCGGCCGAGCCAGGGCAGTCCGGGCAGCGGTCCGAGGCGGTAGTCGACGGTCACGACCGGCAGGCCGCGCTCGGCGAGTGCCCGTGCGACGGCGTCGGACTCGGGCAGATCGAGGTCGCCCCGGAAGAAGCCGCCGCCGTGCACCCAGACCAGGGTCGGGGTTCCCGTGCCGCCGCTCCGGTCCAGGGGCCGGTAGCGCCTGATGGGGACCGGCCCGTGTGGTCCGTCGATCCGTTCATCGGCGACCTCGATCGTGTCCTGGTGCTTGCCCCGCATGGGAGCAGTGTCGCAGCACGCCGCACCACCGCAACCTTCACCTGGGACGACGAGACCGGCCGGGTCGAGATGACGGGCGACACCCTACCCGCTCAGTGACGGTCAGCCGGCGCGGAAGCCACACCGAGTTCCCGCTGCAGCGTGCGGAGGATCCGCACGAGGGTGTCGAGCTTGTCCGGTCCGGCTTCGAACCCGCGTCCGAGGGCAGACCGCGGCTGCACGACCACGTCGTCACCGTCGGTCGTGCTGATCCAGACGCCGAAGTCGGCACGCTGGCCGCGGGAGTCCCTCGTCGCGACGGAGAACCGCCGGATGCGTGCCCACGGCAGGTCGAACACCGGCGCGTCCCGTGACGGTGCCCACGCGTGCAGGCCGAACTCGTCGACGGTCCAGACCTCCGGGCGGGGCTTCGGGAAGTCGTCTGAGGTGCGCAAGCCGGACGTCAGCACGGGCAGGTGGAACCGAGGTGCCCGGCCCGCTCCGATGCGCGTGAGCGTCCGGCGGTCGCCTCGCCCGGCGGACAGCGTCGACACGGCCAGCAGCAGCCCGAAGCCCGTGACCACGATCGGCCACAGCACGAACGACCCCTGCGTCCGGGCACTGTCGATGCCGCGCAGGAAGTCCGGGAACGCGAACTCGGCGACGAGCGCGGCGAGCCCCACCGCCAGGATGACGACCGCCGCGAGCAGCAGCGGCCCGCGCTTCGGCATCTCCCCGTCGCGCAGCCGCTGCACCCACCGTTCCCCGGAGTACTCCACCGTGCCATCCTGCCCGTCGCGGTCACCGATCGTCCACGGGCGCGACATGCTGTTCCCATGCAGTCCGTCCGTGCCGTCGTACCCGGTGTCGCCCTCGCTGTGGCGATCGGCATCGTCGCCACCCTCGTCGGCCGGGTCGTCCCGGTGGTCGGCGGTCCCGTCCCCGCCGTCCTGATCGGCGCCGTCGTGGGGTGGATCGTCCGGCGTCGCACCGGTGGCACACTCGCCGCGCTGGCTCCCGGCGTGAAGTTCTCGTCCAGCCGGGTCCTGCAGTTCGCGGTGGTCCTGCTCGGCGCGCAGCTGTCCATCGGTGAGGTCCTGCGCATCGGCGGTGAGACCCTGCCGGTGATGCTCGCGACGCTCGTCGTCTGCCTGGTGGCCGCGTGGGGGATCGGCCGACTGCTCCGGGTCTCGGGCGCACTCCGCACCCTGATCGGCGTCGGGACCGGCATCTGCGGTGCCTCGGCGATCGCCGCCGTGACACCCGTCATCGGCGCGGTCAGTGCGGACGTCGCCTACGCGATGTCGACGATCTTCCTCTGCAACATCGCCGCTGTCTTCGCCTTCCCGCTGCTCGGACACGCCCTGGGGCTCAGCCAGCACGCCTTCGGCGTCTTCGCGGGCACCGCCGTGAACGACACGTCGTCCGTCGTCGCCACCGCGACGGTCTACGGCCGCCAGGCGACCGACACCGCGGTCGTCGTGAAGCTGGTGCGCACCCTGATGATCATCCCGATCGTCATCGGGCTGGCCGGACTGGAGGCCCGCCGCGCCTCCCGGGAGCAGCTCGCCCCCGCCTCGGGGCCGGGTCGCGGGTTCCGTGTGTTCCGGTTGGTGCCGTGGTTCCTGATCGGGTTCCTCGTGGTGGTGCTGCTCCGGACGGTCGGGGTCCTGCCCGCGTCCGTGGCGCCGGGGTTCGCGACGGCCGCCTCGTTCCTCATCACGGTGGCGCTCGCCGCGATCGGTTGCTCGACGGACTTCGCGGCGCTCCGCCGTGCCGGGTTCCGGCCGATGCTGCTCGGCATCGCGCTGTGGGTCCTGGTGGCGGGGACGAGCCTGGGCATGCAGGCGGCCTTCGGTCTGCTCTGAAGAAGGCCCGCCCGACGTGAGCTGATCTGCTCACGCTGGGCGGGCCTCCTGGCCGTACCTGACGGATCTGCCGGCGTCAGCCGCGCAGCGCCTCCGACAGTTTCACGCGACTGCCGGTGCGGAGCAGGGCGTTCTCGTAGACGCGGGCGCCGATGACCACGACCGCGACGACCGAAGCGGCGACGATGACGAGCGACAGGATCGGCTCCCACCACTCGGCGGTCCCCAGGAAGATCCGCATGGGCATGCCGATCGGGGCGCTGAACGGCACGTACGACATGATGCCGAGGATCGTCGGGTTGTCGTACGCGACGATGATCAGGAAGTACGGGATCATCACGAGCATCATCACCGGGGTGGTGACGCTGCCGACGTCCTCCTGGCGGGAGACGAGCACGGCCGCCGCGGCGAACAGCGACGCCAGGAGCACGAACCCGATCGCGAAGAAGCCGATGAACCACAGGATGCTCGGGCCGAGCATCGCGAACATGTTGTCCTGGCCGGTCACCGCCAACGTGACGATGGCGGCGACGGCCACCGCGACGATCTGCGCGAAGGCCATGATGCTGTTGCCGAGGACCTTGCCCGCGAGCAGTGCTCGGGCCGGGATCGCGGACATCAGGATCTCGACCACCCGGGTCGACTTCTCCTCGACGACGCTCTGCGCGATCGACTGGCCGAACGTCACCGCCGACGCGAAGTACACGACGCCGAACGCGATGGCGATGAGGTAGACCAGGCCACCCGGGAGCGCGTCCGGGTCGAGCAGCTCGATGCGTGGAGTGACGCTCAGCGCCGAGACGACCTCGGACGGGGCCTCGTCGAGTCCGACGACCTTGTAGCCGAGCGGGTCGTCCGACGGCACGATCGCCGCGTCGACGTCGCCCTTGGTCACGAGCCGTTCGGCGTCGGCGACCGATGCCGACTCCGTGACGTCGAGCCCACCGGTGGTCGGCAGCGAGACGCCGTCGACGACCGCGACCGGGGTGGTGTCGTCCGCGGTGGCCTTGCTCACGATCCCGCCGACGACGATCGACGCGACGACCATGCCGATCAGGATGAGCGCCGAGACCACGAAGGCCTTGCTGCGGATGCGTGCCTGGATCTCACGTGCGGAGACGAGCCGCACGGCCTGCACGAAGGAGTTGTTCATCGGACGACCTCCCGGAAGACCTCGCTGAGCCGCGGCACCCGCGGCGAGAACGACCCGACGGTGCCGTGCTGCACGGCACGCTGCAGGACACGCTGGGCGGTGGCGGCGTCGGCCTCGAAGACCGCGTACCCGCCGTCGAACTCCCGTACGGTCACACCCGGCTCGTCGCGGAGCCAGGCGACGTCCCCGTCGACCAGCAGCTCCCACGCGGCGGGGCCGGCCTGCTTGCGGAGCTCCTCCTGGGGACCGGCGGCGCGGATCGTGCCACCGGCGATGACGACGACGTCGTCGCAGAGGCGCTCGACGACGTCGAGCTGGTGGCTCGAGAACAGCACCGGGACGCCCCGGGCCGCGGTCTCGCGCAGGACGCCGAGCACGGTGTCGACGGCCATCGGGTCGAGGCCCGAGAACGGCTCGTCGAGCACGAGCACCTCGGGGTCGTGTGCCAGCGCCGCGGCGATCTGCACGCGCTGCTGGTTGCCGAGCGAGAGCTTCTCGACGGGGTCGCCGGCGTGGGCGGTGAGTTCGAGGCGTTCGAGCAGCTCGCCGGTGCGGGTCGTCGCCGCCCGCTTGTCGACGCCGTGCAACCGGGCCAGGTAGGTGATCTGCTCGGCCACCGGCATCTTCGGGTACAGGCCGCGTTCCTCGGGCATGTAGCCGAAGCGGCGGCGGTCGGCGGGGCGGACAGCGGTGCCGTCGATCGAGACCGTGCCGGCGTCGGCCTGGAGCACGCCGAGCATGATGCGCATGGTGGTGGTCTTGCCGGCACCGTTGCCGCCGACGAAGCCGGTGAGACGGCCGCTGCCGACCGTGAACCCCACGTCGTCGAGCACCCGGCGGTCGCCGAAGTGCTTGGTCACCCCTTCGATGGTGAGCATGTCGTTCCCCTTCGTCGCGACGCTGGTCGTCGCTGCGTCCGACGCTATTGGCCGGGAGGCACGCCCCGCCTCCGCCGCCAGGCGGGACTTGGTCGGGTGGTCGGCTCCACCGCGCGGGGGAGGAACGCGCGTCGGCCTACCTCGGTCAGCCGGCGACGCCGTGCTCGAACGCCCAGACGACGGCCTGGATCCGGTCGCGCAGTGCGAGCTTCTGCAGCACGTTCGACACGTGGGTCTTCACGGTGGCGTCGCCGACGTAGAGCTCGGCGGCGATCTCCGCGTTGCTCAGGCCACGGGCGAGGAGTCGCAGCACCTCGGTCTCCCGCTCGGTGAGCCCGGCGGCGGCGAGCGCGTCCTCGCCCGTCGTCGAAGGTGCCGCGGTCGTGGTGGTCGCCGAGGGCTGGGCCGCAGCCGACGCCGTCGCCCGGCTGATCACCCGCCGTGTGACGTCCGGCGCGAGTAGGGCGTCCCCGGCTGCGACGGTCCGCACAGCGTCGATCAGCCGCTCGGGGGAGGCGTTCTTCAACAGGAACCCGCTCGCCCCCGCCTCGAGCGCCTGGAACAGTGCGTCGTCGCTGTCGAACGTGGTGAGGATGAGCACCGCCGGCGGGTGCGGCAGCGCCGCGATCCGTCGCGCGGCCTCGAGCCCGTCGACGCCCGGCATCTGCACGTCGAGGCAGACGACGTCCGGACGGAGTTCCTGCACGGCCTCGACCGCCCCGGCGCCGTCCGCGGCTTCGCCCACGACCCGGAACCCGGGCTCGGACTCCAGGATCACGCGGAACCCGGCGCGGACGAGCTCCTGGTCGTCGGCCAGCACGATCGTCAGGTCGGTCGTCCCGTTCACGTCGTCGGCAGCCATGCCCGCACCAGGTAGCCTCCTCGGGCTCGTGGCCCGATCTCGATCCGTCCGTCCACGGCGGCGACGCGTTCCCGCATCCCGACGTGTCCGAGTCCGCTGCCGGAGGTGCTCCGGGCGGCACGGGCACCGAGCCCGTCGTCCGTGACCTCCACCTCGACGCCGTCGTCCAGGTACCGCACCCGGACGTCGGCGCGGGCGGTCGGGCCGGCGTGCTTCAGGATGTTCGTCACCGCTTCCTGCACGATCCGGTACGCCACCGCGGCCACCGTCGGTGGCACCGCGCGCTCGTCACCCACGACGACGTACTCGGCGGGGTGGCCGGCCACCCGGGCGGACTCGGCAAGTTCGGCAATCCGCGTGATGCCCTCGGTGCTCGGGCCGTCGCCACCGGCGGTCCCGAGGCCGTCCGCGTCGTCGTCGGAGCGCAGGGTGCCGAGCATCCGCCGGAGTTCCTCCACCGCGGTGCGGGCGCTCTCCTCGACCACCCCGAGCGAGGCGGTGGCCTGCGCGGGGTCGCGGTCGATCACGCGCCGTGCAGCACCCGCCTGCACGCCCATCAGCGAGACGTGGTGGGCGACCACGTCGTGCAGCTCGCGGGCGATCCGTACCCGCTCGATCGTGACGGCCTGTGCCGCGGACCGCTCCCGCTCGGCGGCGAGTTCGGCGGTGCGTTCGGCGAGCTCGTGTCGTGCGACCGCGGAGACCCAAGCCCGGTTGCCGGCGTACCAGGCCGCGCCGAAGTAGATGACGTTGATGACGATGTTGAGCAGCGAGATCGCGACGTAGGGCGCCACGGGGGAGTCCGTGTCGTTCGGCAGAGCGTTCGGTGACGCCCACCCGAACGAGATCGCGACGAACAACCACGCGAACATGCCGCCGATGACGACCCAGCGCACCGCTTCGGCCCGCACCCGGTCGGAACACCACGCACCCACCGTGTACAGCGCGATGAAGAGCGTGAAGTTGACGAGGAAGACCTCGGGCACCTGGAGCAGCTGCGTCGCGGCGAAGGCCACGGCCGACACCAGGGCCACCGACATCGGGAACCGTCGGCGGAACGCGATCGGCGCCGCGTTCGCGACGATCATCAGCGCGGAGACCCACCACTCGGCCTGGTCGTCACCGTACGTACCGGCCGACCCGTACAGGAACGTCGTGACGGCGAGCCCGCCGGCCAGCACCACGGCGAGCACCGTGTCCTGCCGGTACTCGTGCCGCCCCACCGGCAGTCGCGACCACTCCGCCGTCGTCCCCACCCCCGAAACGCTAGCGGAATCCCGGTGCGATGTCGTCATCATCGGCCGACGCTCGCGGTCATCGCCACGACGCTCGACTGCCGGCGTTCGCTCGTTTCACGGGGCGGCGGTCACCGGGCGGGCTCGGCGATCGCCAGGATGACGGCGAAGTGCCGCTCGAACGCATCTCGTCCTGCGTCGGTGAGGGCGAGCCAGCTCCTCGTGCTCCTCCCCACGCGAAGTCTGCGGATGCGGAGGAAACCCGCCTCTCGCAGAGTCGCCGCCGCTTGGGACAGCGTTGAGTCGCTGACCTCGAGTGCGTCCCGGACGACGCCGAACTCCGCTTCGTCCACCGTCCGGAGCAGAGCGAGCAGGGAGAACCTCACCGGCGAGTGGATCCGGTCGTCGAGTTCGTGCCGAGGGTGGGTGCCGCTCGTCATCGACGACGCGGCCGAGCCTGCACCGCCGCCACGACGAGCGGAGCTGCGACGACGAGCGCGGTCGCTCCCCACGCCACCAGCGACGCTGACCCGTCGAGTCCTCGGAGCAGCGCGGCATCGAGCGGAGCGACGGCGAGGACGTAGAGGACACCCGTTGCGATCCAGGCGACGGTCATCAGTCGGTTGCCTCCGCGGGGGATGACCCGCCGAGTGCTCGCGACGAGCCAGAGCACGATGACGACGGCCGCGGCGATCGCGAGGACAGGGAGTCGCGGGCCGTCCAGCCCCTCGGCCACGAACACGAAGCACGCGACCACGGCAGCACTGCAGAGGAACACCGGTGTCTGCCAGCCGCGCCCTTGCCTGAGCCGAGTCCCGACTGCAGCTTCTCGAGTGGGAGTGTTCATGTTCACAGATGGTAAACGTCACAGGACCGCTTCTGCGGATGTCCCAGGGGAACAGCAGCTTCACGCCGAACGCGTCCGTCGGTGCACGGCAGGAGTAGCCTCCCGCCAACGAGCAGGGGAGACGCCATGCAGTTCCTCGTCAACGTCATCGACGACGGCCAGGCCGCCGCCGTCGGCAACACGTACTCCGCGACCGACGCCGAAGCCGCCGCGGTCGACGCCTTCAACCAACGGATGGCCGACGCGATCGTGTTCGCCGCCGGGGTCTCCGCACCGGCAGACGCCACCGTGGTCGACGCCCGCGGGGGCGCGGCCGACACGACGAACCGGCCCGACCCCGACGAGTACGTCGCCGGGTTCTGGGTCATGGACCTCCCGGACGCCGAGACGGCGGCCCGGGTGGCGCACCAGGCGTCGCAGGCGTGCAACCGGAAGATCGAGCTCCGCCCGCTGCTCTGACGGCGCGGACCCCACCCGGCCGACGGGCCGCCGCGGGGACGGCGCTCGCCGCGGTCACGCCAGCCCCGACCACGAACGTCGCGACGAACCCGATCGCGCCGACGAGCGCTCCGGCAGCCGCAGCGCCGACGGCCTGCCCGAGCACGAGTGCGACGAACAGCATCGACGTGCCCGCCGACGACCGCTCGGCATCGATCTCGGTCGTCCACGCGATCAGCGCCCCGGTCGCCGCCGTGTAGCCCCAGCCGAACACGGCACACGCCAGCAGTGCCGCGACCGTCGACTGCGGCGCTGCCCCCAGCACCACGACGGCGACGGCGACCGACCCCGCCGTGACCGCCCAGAGCGTCCGGGCGCGCAGTCCGTTCGTCCAACGCGCGGTGACCACGACGGCCGCTCCGCCGATCCCGAGCGCGATCCAGGCCGACACCGAGACGACGACCGACGCGCCGGCCTCCACCAGCGCCGAACGTCCGTAGGTCCAGACGACGGCGGACCCCGCCCCGAACAGCAGCGCCAGCACGAGCACCCCACGGTGTGCCGCGAACCAGGGAGCGCCGGGCAGCGGTGACCGGGACGCGGCAGTCCCGCCGCGGGACACCACGAGCACCAGCGCTCCGATGGCCAGGGCGAACACCCCGGACACCGCCCAGGCCGTCCGCCAGTCGGGCAGCAGCACGAGTGCGAGCACGCCGGCGCCCACCAGCCCGGGGCCGGTGCCGGCGTTCACGATCGCCTGCGCGCGGCCCTGCAGCGCCTGGGGCACCTGCGCCGCGACGATCCGGACGAGGGCGGGCGACGCGAGTCCGGCGCCCGCCGACGCGACCACGGCGCTGATGCCGAACGCCGGCGCCCCGCCGGCCGTCGCCATGGCGATCGCACCGGCTCCCGCCACCAGGGTCGCGACCGTGACGAGCACGCGGGGCATCCGTGCGGCGAGCAGGAAACCGGCCACCGCACCGACGCAGTACAGCGCCGAGGCGCCCGACGAGACCCACCCGGCGGCGTCCGCCCGGAGCCCCAGGTCCCGCTGCACGTCGGGCAGGAACAGCCCGTACGCCAGGCGCACCAGGCCGTAGGTGGCGGCGATCAGGCCGAGTCCGCTCACCAGGAGCAGTCGATGTCGTAACGAAAACGATCGTTTCACTTTTCAGAGCCTAGGGTGCTCTCATGGTGATGCGCCCAGGGACCGAGCAACGGCTGCTCGACGCCGCCGAGGAGCTCTTCTTCTCACAGGGCATCGCCGCCACCCCGATCGACGCGGTCCTCGAACGGGCCGGGGTCTCGACGGCCACCCTGTACCGCGGCTACGCGAGCAAGGAGTCCCTGGTCGCCGCGGCCCTCACCCGTCGTCACGAGGACTGGATCGCCACCTGGGACCGTGCGGTCGCCGCCGAACGGGACGAACTGGGCCGACTCCTGGCGGTGTTCGACGCCCTCGACGACTACCGCTCGACGCCCACGGGCTCCCGCTGGTGCGCCTTCCTCGGCACCGCCGCCGAGTACGCCGACGCCCCCGCCGAGGTCCGGCAGGTCCTGGACCTCGAGACCACCACCCTGCGCCGGCGGCTCGTGGCACGGGCGGTGCCGGTGGTCGGTCCCGGTGCCGAGGTCCTCGCCGACCAGCTGCTGCTCATCGTCTCCGGTTACCTTGCGATGCGGTTGCGCGACCCCGCGCTCGACACGACGACGGCACGGTCCGTCGCCGCGTCCCTCATCCGGGAACACACCCCAGACGGAACGGCGCCCACCACATGACCCGATCGCGTGCTGCCACGATCACCCGCCGCTCCCTGCTGATCGGTGGCACGGGCGTCGTCGCCGCGGGAGCCGTGGCCGAGGGGATCAACCTCGGCCTGCTGCCCGGACGCTCGACCCTGTACCGGGTCCTCGGTCTGGACGGCGCCGACGGCACGGTCCCCGACGTCGAGGCGGTCCCCACCGCCTCCGGCACCTTCGTCTCGACCGCTCGGAACGGCCGCACCGTCGGGTGGACGATCGCGGCTCCGGCGTCCGACACCCCCTTGCCGGTGGCGGTCGCACTGCACGGCTACGGCGACGACCACACCTCGTTCTTCGGGCGGAGCCTGGGCTACGACCGGTTCCTCGCAGCGCACGTCGCCGACGGCGGAGCCCCGTTCGCGATCGCCTCGATCGACGGCGGCAACCGCTACTGGCACCGGCGTGCCGACGGCGACGACCCCGCCGCGATGGTCGTCGACGAGTTCCTGCCCCTGATCACCCGCCGCGGCTTCGACACGGACCGCCTCGCCCTGACCGGCTACTCGATGGGTGGCTTCGGCGCCCTCCGGCTCGGCGGAGTCCTCGGCGCCTCGCGCGTCCGGGCCGTCTCGGCCATCAGCCCCGCGCTCTGGAAGTCGGCCGCCGACACCGCCCGCGGCGCCTTCGACGATGCCGCGGACTTCCGCGCGAACACGGTCCTCGGGCGGCAGCGCGCCCTGGACGGTGTCGCCGTCCGCGTCGACTGCGGCAACGGTGACGGGTTCGCGCCGGCGGTGCACACCTACGTCGACGGCTTCGACACGCCTCCGGCCGGCGGCTTCGCACCCGGCGCCCACACGCACGGCTACTGGCGCCGCCTGGCGCCGCAGCAGCTCGCCTTCCTCGGCCGCAACCTCGGTCACTGACCGGGCCCGCGCCCTGGCCGCGCGTCGAGGCGGACGGGAGGCCCGTGGCGGCCCCGCACCGCGCCTCCAGGCCGTCGCCCGGTCACCGCAACGGCGGCGTGCCGCGTGACGAGGAGCGCTCAGGCGCGCTCAGGCGCGACCGCGGTTGCGGCGCCGGATCTCCTTCGGGGCCCGCCCGGCCATGAAGGACCGTGCAGGATCGACGAGGAAGCCCTGCCGGAGCGCTTCGCGACCGACGAGCATCCGGAACCCCATCTGGTCCCGGTTGCTCAAGGTGACCTCGGACTCGACGACCTGCCCGGCCAACGCGATCCGCGTGCGGACGACGATGCGCTCCTGGGTGTGCCCGGTCGAGCTGCGGACGATGCGGCGGTCGTGCACGTCGCACTCGATGGTGGAGGCGTCGGCATCGGTGTCTTGCCAGGGGTGCAGCGAGAACCGGACCCGCTCGCCGGGCAGTTCCTCGAGGTCGAAGGCGTGCAACGCGGAGCTCCGGGCGCCGGTGTCGAGCTTCACCTTGATCCACGGCACGCCGAGGTCCGGCAGTCCCGCCCACTCCCGCCACCCGGCGACGACGAGCCCGCTGTCGGAGGACTTCGGAGCTCGGGCCATGTGCCCATCCTGTCGCATGCTCCGTGGCCACGTCCGCATGCTTTGATGGAGCGTCGCCGTCGATCCGACCCAGCGGAGAACCCCTCGATGAAACTCGCCATCCTGTCGCGCGCGCCCCAGGCGTACTCGACCCAGCGCCTCCGCGCAGCGGCACTCGACCGCGGTCACGAGGTCAAGGTGCTCAACACCCTGCGCTTCGCGATCGACCTGTCCGGCGATGATCCGGACCTGCTCTACCGCGGCAAGCTGCTGAGCGACTACGACGCCGTGCTGCCGCGCATCGGCAACTCGATCACCTACTACGGCACCGCCGTCGTGCGCCAGTTCGAGCAGATGGACGTCTACACGCCGAACACGGCGAACGGCATCACGAACTCGCGCGACAAGCTCCGGGCGAACCAGATCCTGTCGCGGCACGACATCGGCATGCCGGCGACGACCTTCGTGGCCGGCCGCAACGACGTGCGCGGGGCGATCGAACGGGTCGGTGGCGCGCCCGTCGTCATCAAGCTCCTCGAGGGCACGCAGGGCATCGGTGTGATCCTGGCACCCGAGGCGAAGGTGGCCGAGTCGATCGTCGAGACCCTGCACTCCACCAAGCAGAACGTTCTGATCCAGCGGTTCATCGCCGAGAGCCGCGGTCGTGACATCCGGGCCCTGGTCGTCGGTGACCGGGTCGTGGCGGCGATGCGCCGGACCGCGTCAGGTGACGAGTTCCGCTCGAACGTGCACCGCGGCGGCACCGTCGAGAAGGTCACGCTCTCGCCCGAGTACGAGGCCGTTGCCGTGCGCTCGGCGCAGATCATGGGCCTCAAGGTCGCCGGCGTCGACATGCTCGAGGGCAACGACGGGCCGCTCGTGATGGAGGTCAACTCCTCGCCAGGGCTCGAGGGCGTCGAGCGCGCCACCGGCCTCGACATCGCCGGTGCGATCGTCGACTTCATCGCGAACCAGGTCGCGTTCCCCGAGATCGACGTCCGCCAGCGGCTGTCCGTCTCGACCGGCTACGGCGTCGCCGAGCTCCTCGTGCACACCAACGCCGACCTGGTCGGCAAGACGATCAAGGAGTCCGGGCTCTGGGACCGTGACATCACGGTCCTCACGCTGCACCGCGGCTCGAACGTCATCCCGAACCCGCGCAGTGGCGTCGCCCTCGAGCCGGGGGACCGTCTGCTCTGCTTCGGCAAGCTCGAGGAGATGCGGTCGATGATCCCGGAGCGCCGCAAGCGGCGCGCGAAGGTGCGGAAGCTGCCGAAGGAGCCGTTGCAGACCGAGGGCTGAGCGCTCGGGCGCTGCAGCGCCGTGACAGCCGGGAGGCCCGGATCGCGTCCCCTCGTCGGGTACGTGATCCAGGCCTCCCGTCCGCAGTCCGGGGCTCAGTCGCCGCGCACGTCGCCTTGGCGTCGGCGCGCGAGCAGGCGCAGGACGGCGCCGAGCCCGAGCGCGGTCAGCGCGGCGGCGAGCCAGCCGCCGAACTCGACGCCGGTGAAGGCGAGCTCACGGTTGGTGGTGGCGGTGCCGGTGGTGTGGGTCCCGTCGGTTTCCGGAGCGGGTGCGGAGCGGTCGTCGGTCGTGCCGACCTGCGTGCCCGTGCCCGGGGTCACGATCACCGGGAACGCGATTCCCGTTCCGGCCCCGTGGTCGTTCTCGGCATCGCCATCGTCATCGCCTTCGCTCTCGGGGACGAGCGTGACGAGCATGCTCGAGCCCGGTGAGACGTGACCGAAGCGGTCCACGGCGACGACCGACAGCAGGTGGGCTCCCGGCTCCAGGGGAACCGTCGTCCGGAAGGCGAACCGCCCGTCGGAGTCCGCTGTCCCACGGCCGATCTCGCGGCCGTCGGCGTCGCGGATGACGACCGTCGAGCCGGGCTCGGCGGAGCCCCGGACGATGCCGGTGCCGTCGACGATCTCGTCGAACGCCTCGAGGATGGGTGCCGCCGGGGCCTCGGTGTCGACGTCGACGGTGGTCTTCGTCGTGTCGGACTCGTTGCCGGCCTTGTCTTCGGCGATGAGTTCGAGGTCGTGCGCCCCGTCCGTGAGCGGCTCGTCGAGGACGATCTCGAAGTCGCCGTTCTCGTCCGCGGTGTCGCGGCCGAGTTCGTTACCGTCCTCGTCGCGGATGATCACGGTCGAGCCCGGCTCCGCCGTCCCGCTGATCGGGCCCTTGCCGTCAGCGAGGTCGGACGGGCTGGTGACGACTGGTGCCGTGGGAGCTTCGGTGTCGACGTCGACCGTGGTGTCGGTCGGGTTGGACTCGTTGCCGGCGTCGTCCTGGGCGATGAGTTCGAGCTTGTGCTCGCCGTCGTCCAGCGGCTCGTCGAGTTCGATCGAGAAGTCGCCGTCGTCGTTGGCTTCGCCGCGGCCGATCTCGTTGCCGTCCTCGTCGCGGATGATGACCGTGGAGCCGGGCTCGGCGGTGCCGGTGATGGGTCCCTTGCCGTCAACGAGATCGCTGGGGCTTGTGACGACGGGTGCTGCCGGTGCTTTGGTGTCGATGTCGACGGTGGTCGTCGTCTCTTCGGAGGTGTTGCCGGCCTTGTCTGCAGCGATGAGTTCGAGCTTGTGCTCGCCGTCGTCGAGCGGTTCGTCCAGCTCGATGGAGAAGTCGCCGTCGTCGTTGGCTTCGCCGCGGCCGAGTTCGTTGCCGTCCTCGTCGCGGATGATCACGGTCGAGCCGGGCTCGGCGGTTCCGCTGATCGGGCCCTTGCCGTTGTCGAGGTCCTTGGGGCTGGTCACGACCGGTGCTGTCGGTGCTTCGGTGTCGACGTCGACCGTGGTCTTCGTCTCTTCGGAGGTGTTACCGGCCTTGTCCTGGGCGACGAGTTCGAGCTTGTGGTCGCCGTCGTCGAGGGGCTCGTCGAGTTCGATGGAGAAGTCGCCGTCGTCGTTGGCCTCACCGCGGCCGATCTCGTTGCCGTCCTCGTCGCGGATGATGACCGTGGAGCCGGGTTCCGCTGTGCCGGTGATGGGGCCCTTGCCGTCAGCGAGGTCAGAGGGGCTGGTGACGACCGGGGCCATGGGGGCTTCGGTGTCGACATCGACCGTGGTGTCGGTCGGGCCAGATTCGTTGCCGGCCTTGTCTTCGGCGACGAGTTCGAGCTTGTGCTCGCCGTCGTCGAGCGGCTCGTCCAACTCGATGGCGAAGTCGCCGTCGTCGTTGGCTTCCCCGCGGCCGATCTCGTTGCCCTCCTCGTCGCGGATGATCACGGTCGAGCCGGGTTCGGCGGTGCCGCTGATCGGGCCCTTGCCGTTGTCGAGATCGCTGGGGCTGGTCACGACCGGTGCTGTCGGTGCTTCGGTGTCGACGTCGACCGTGGTCGTCGTTTCCTCGGAGGTGTTGCCGGCCTTGTCCTGGGCGACGAGTTCGAGCTTGTGCTCGCCGTCGTCGAGGGGCACATCGAGTTCGATGGAGAAGTCGCCGTCGTCGTTGGCCTCACCGCGGCCGAGCTCGTTGCCGTCCTCGTCGCGGATGATCACGGTCGAGCCCGGCTCGGCGGTCCCGCTGATCGGGCCCTTGCCGTTGTCGAGGTCCTTGGGGCTGGTCACCAACGGTGCGGTCGGTGCCTTCGTGTCGACGGCGACCGTGGTCTTCGTCTCTTCGGAGGTGTTGCCGGCGTCGTCCTGGGCGACGAGTTCCAGCTTGTGCTCGCCATCGGTCAGCGGTTCGTCCAGCTTGATGCTGAAGTCGCCGTCGTCGTTGGCCTCACCGCGGCCGAGCTCGTTGCCCTCCTCGTCACGGATGATCACGATCGAGCCCGGCTCCGCGGTACCCGTGATCGGTCCCTTGCCGTCGCTCAGGTCGGACGGGCTGGTGACGTCGGGTGCGTCGGGTGCTTCGGTGTCGACGTCGATGGTGACCGGGGTGGGGGTCGAGATGTTGCCGGCGTCGTCCTGTGCGATCAGTTCGAGGTTGTGCTCGCCGTCGTTGAGGGGCTCGTCCAACTCGATGGAGAAGTCGCCGTCGTCGTTGGCCTCACCGCGGCCGATCTGGTTGCCGTCCTCGTCACGGATGATGACCGTCGAGCCGGGCTCGGCGGTGCCGGTGATGGGGCCCTTGCCGTCAGCGAGGTCGGTCGGACCGGTGACGATCGGTGCGTTCGGAGCGTCGTCGTCCACGTCCACCGTGACCGGCGTCGGGGACGAGACGTTGCCGGCCTCGTCCTGCGCGACGAGCTCGAGGTCGTGCGCGCCGTCGTCGAGTGGCTCGTCGAGCACGATGGTGAACTGCCCGTCGTCGCGGGCCTCGGCACGGCCGAGTTCGTTGCCGTCGGCGTCACGCACGATCACCGTCGAACCGGGTTCGGCTGACCCGGTGAAGGGGCCGGTGCCGTCGGCGAGGAACTCGGGGGTGGTGCTGATCGGTGCGTCGGGTGCGGTGACGTCGGGTGCGGTGACGGTCACGGGCGAGGGAGCCGACTCGTTGCCGGCGTCGTCCTGTGCGACGACCTCCAGGCCGTGGTCGCCCTCCGTCAGCGGCTCGTCCAGCTCGACCGAGAAGTCGCCGTCGTCGTTCGCTTCGCCCCGGCCGATCTCGTTGCCGTCCTGGTCACGGATGATGATGATGGAGCCGGGCTCGGCGGTTCCGACCACCGGGCCGGTCGGGGTCGCGAGGTCCTGGCGCTCGACGACCGGAGCATCGGGCGCGGTGGTGTCCGGGACGACCGCGGTCGCGGTCGCCGGGCCGGACTCGTTGCCGACCGCGTCGGCGGCGACGACCACGAGGTCGGTCGGACCCTCGGGCAGCGGTGCGTCGAGACGGACGGAGAAGTCACCGTCCTCGTCCGCGCGGTCGCGGCCGAGTTCGTTGCCGGCCTCGTCGCGGACGATGACGATGGCGCCCGGCTCGGCGGTGCCGGTGATGGGTCCGGTCGGGTCGGCGAGGGTGCCGGGGTCGTCGACGATCGGGACGTCGGGGGCGGTGGCGTCGACGTCGAGGGTCGCCGTGGTGGGTTCGGCGGTGAAGCCGTTGCGGTGCTGCACGGCGGTGACGGTGACCGACCCGTCTGACAGCGCCTCGGTGACGGGGAGCGACCAGGTGCCGTCGTCGCCGACGGGGACGTTCACCGGTGCCCGGTCACCGACGGTCACGTCGACGGTGCCGCCGGGGACGCCCTGGCCGGTGATGGTCGGCTTCGGTCCGACGGCTGCGGTCGGCTCGTCGATGACGGCGGAGGTCAGCGGGATGGTGACCTTCCACGTCGATGTCGTCTGCTCGTTCGTGTTGACGTAGTCGGTGGCGGCGTTCGGGGCGAACGAGCCGTGCACCGTGACGACGTCGCCCGGCAGCGCCGAAGCGTCAACGGTGACCGGCACCCGGATGTGGTTGTAGTTCGCTCCTCCGGTGTTGAGCGGCTGGGGGTTCGCTCCGAGGCAGTCGGTCTGCGTGGGAGACGTGAACGTGCAGTTCGCGACGTTCGCCGTGCCGGAGTTCGCCACGCTGAACGGCGGTCGTCCGCGTGTGAAGGTCGCGGGGCCGGTGATGGTCCAGTGGAAGTCGAGCGAGCGGCTCGGGATCGTGAAGCCACTCGCGTTCTTGACGTTGAAGATCGACGTCTCGAACCGCTGTCCCGGCTGGCCGATCGCGTCCGTCGCGCCCTGGACGTAGACGTTGATCGGCGTCTCGTTCGGCGTGACCTCGTCGGTCGTGGGCTGTGCCTCGGGCGTGGGGGTCGGGGCGGGCGCGGTGCTCGGCGCCGGGGCCGGCTCCGGCTCCGGCTCCGTGGCGGGGTCGGCGTCGACCGGGGGCGCGGTGTCCGCGGGGGCCTCGGGTTCGACGTGCGAACCACTGTCGACAGGTGCCTCGGCCTCGCCCGGCGCCTCCGGCTCCACGGACGCGTCGGCTCGCTCCTCGGTCGGCGCGGGTGCCGTCGTGACGGTCGTCGCGGCGGCCATGTCCGGCACGGCCAACGGCGCGAAGGCCAGCAGGAGGGCTGCGGCAGAGGTGGACTTGCTGAGCGGGGGCATTCGGGGCTCCGATCGAAGTGGTCGGTAGCCATCGTATGCAATATGTATTTCACATGCAATGCGTTGCCTGGATCCAGGGCCGTCCAGCGCATCCGGATCGCGCACACAGGCCAGATGCGGAAGTATGTGTCGGTGACGATCATGACGGAACGGCCGGTCGACCAGGCATCGAGCAGTGAACCGGAGCAGCCCGGCAACGCCACGGCGAAGCACCGGAACGTCTCACTGCTCTCCGTGGCGACCACCACTGCGGAGCGTGTGACGACCTCGGCCGACATCGAGGCCAAGCTCCGCGGGGTCCTCCGTCGGCTCCGTCTGCCGATGGGACTGCTCGAGCGCGTCGCCGGTGTCATCGAGCGCCGCAACTGGGGCGAGGGCCAGACCTTCCAGGACGCCGCGATCGACGCCGGCCGTCGTGCCATGGCCGAAGCCGGTGTCCGTCCGGACGAGATCGGGCTGCTCATCAACACCTCGGTGACGCGCCCGCACCTCGAACCGTCGGTGGCCGTCCGCCTGCACCACGGCCTCGGGCTGCCGTCGTCCGCCATCAACTTCGACATCGCGAACGCCTGCCTGGGGTTCGTCAACGCCATGAGCGTCGCCGCGGGCATGATCGACTCCGGGCAGATCAAGTACGCGCTCGTCGTCGACGGCGAGGACGCCGACCAGGTGCAGCTCAACACCATCGACCGTCTGAACCAGGGCGGCCGGAACCGCAAGGACTTCATGAGCGAGTTCGCCAGCCTGACCCTCGGGTCCGGTGCCGCGGCGGCCGTGCTCGGCCCGGCGGACCTGCACCCCGAAGGCCACCGGATCGTCGGCGGCGTCACCCGCGCGGCGACCCAGTGGTACGACCTGTGCGTCGGCAGCGTCGACGGCATGTTCACGGACGCGAAGATGCTGCTCAAGGGCGGCATGGAGCTCGTCGTCGCCGCCTGGACCGAGGCCCGAGCCCACTTCGACTGGGCCGACATGGACCGCTACGTGCTGCACCAGGTCTCCGACGTGCACACCAACGCCTTCGTCGAGGCGATCGGCATCCCGCGCGACAAGGTCCCCACCACGTACCAGCGGTTCGGCAACGTCGGCCCCGCGTCGATCCCGATCACCCTGGCAGACGAGGTCGCTTCCGGCGGCATCCGTCGCGGTGACCGTGTGTTCCTGGGGGGCGTCGGTTCCGGCATCAACACGGCGATGATGGAACTCCACTGGTGAGGTCCCGGCTGCCCCGCGTCGCCGCGAGCACGGCTCCGGCGACGCAGCCGCCCTCCCTGCCCGGCCTCGACCCGGCCTGGTCGCGTCTGGTCACGGTCCCCGCGTGGGCCGGAGATCGGACGGGAGGCACAGATCGCGCCGCGCGCACCTGGCACCTCCTCGACACGGCCGGGACCCTGGCCGCGCTCGGCGTGGAACCGGTCGGCACGATCCTCTGCGTGCACGGCAACCCGACGTGGTCGTACCTGTGGCGGTCGGTGCTCCGCACCTCGCTCGAGGTCGCCCAGGCCGGCGGCCCGGCCTGGCGTGTGGTCGCGGTCGACCAGCTCGACATGGGCTTCTCGGAGCGCACCGGCGTCGAGCGCGGACTGGCGCAGCGCGTCGCGGACCTCGGTGCGCTGACCGACGAACTCGGGCTGACCGAACCGGTCGTCACCCTCGGCCACGACTGGGGCGGCGTGGTGTCGCTCGGTTGGGCGGTCGACCACCCGGACGTCCTGGCCGCCGCGATGACGTGCAACACGGCCGTGCACCAGCCCGACGACGCCCAGATCCCCGCACCGTTGCGACTCGCCCTCGGTCCGGGGATGCTCGGCCGCGCGACGGTCGTGACCCCGGCGTTCCTCGAGACCACCCTGGCCATCGCGCACCCGAAGCTCGAGCGGGCCGTCGCCGACGGCTACCGGGCGCCCTACCGCGGTGCCGCCCGACGCGGTGGCATCGGCGGGTTCGTCGCGGACATCCCCGTCGACGCCCGTCACCGGAGCGCACCCGAACTCGACCGCATCGCCGCCGGGGTCGCCGCGCTCGACGTGCCGGTGCTCCTGCTCTGGGGTCCGCGCGACCCGGTGTTCCTCGAGCGCTACCTGGACGACCTGACCGAACGCGTGCCGCACGCCGACGTCCACCGGTTCGAGGGCGCCGGGCACCTGCTGCCTGATGACGCCGACGTGGCGGGCGCGGTGTTCGACTGGCTCGGTGACCGCCTGCCGGACGGTGGCCGTCCTGCCCAGGCCCCCACGGGCCTCCAGTCCGACGCCGTGGACCCGGGCCAGCCCGCACAGGCGACCCCGCCGCTCTGGGCGCGGCTCGACGAACTGCGCGAGAGCGACGAACCCGCGCTGGTCGAGATGGCCGCCGCCGGTGGCCCCCGCACGATCACGTGGCGGCTGCTCGCCCGACGGGTCGACGAGATCGCCGCAGGACTCGACGACCTGGGCGTCCGGAGCGGCGACCGTGTCTCGCTGCTGGTGACCCCCGGCGCCGACCTGACCGCCGTCCTGTACGCCTGCGTGCGGATCGGGGCGGTCGTCGTCGTCGCGGACGCCGGACTCGGACTCGGCGGCCTGACCCGGGCCGTCCGCGGAGCCCGACCGGACTGGATCATCGGCGCGCTGCCCGGGCTCGGTGCCGCGCGTGCCCTCGGCTGGCCGGGGCGACGCATCGCGACGGTCACGTTGCCCGCGCCGGCCCGGAAGGCGCTGCGCGTGGAGCACACGCTCGTCGACGTCGCCCGCTGCGGCGCCCGCCGTCTCGCGCACGGCACGGCGCTGCCGACGGCCCCGTCGCCGGACGCGCCCGCGGCCGTGCTCTTCACCTCGGGATCGACCGGGCCGGCGAAGGGTGTCGTGTACACGCACGGGCAGCTCAGTGCCGTCCGGGACGCCCTGGCCACCCAGTACGACGTCGGTGTCGGCACCGGCCTCGTCGCCGGGTTCGCACCGTTCGCGCTGCTCGGCCCGGCCCTCGGGGCGCGGTCGGTCGCGCCCGACATGGACGTCACCGCGCCGCGCACCCTGACGGCGAAGGCGGTCGCGGCCTCGGTCGCCGCGGCTGACGCCACCGTGGTGTTCCTGTCGCCGGCGGCCCTGGCGAACGTCGTCGCGACCGCGTCGGAACTCACCGACGCCGACCGCCAGGCGCTGCGGGGCGTGCGGCTGTTCCTGTCGGCCGGGGCTCCCGTCTCGGCCGCGCTGCTCACCGCGGCGACCGAGCTGATGCCGAACGCCAGCGCCCACACCCCCTACGGCATGACCGAGGGGCTGCTCATGACGGACGTCGACCTGGACGGGGTCCGTGCCTCCGGCCGGTCCGGTGACGAGGGGATCTGCGTGGGGGTGCCGGCAGCGAACGTCCGCGTCCGCATCGTACCGCTCGACGGTTCCGGGCGCTCGACCGGAGCCCTGACGGACGAGCCCGGGATCACCGGCGAGATCGTCGTCGCGGCTCCACACGTGCGCGACCACTACGACCGGCTCTGGCGCACCGACCGGGTCTCGCGCCTCGGCGTCGACGACCCGCGTGGGCACCGCACCGGGGACGTCGGGCACCTGGACGGCGCGGGACGGATCTGGGTCGAGGGCCGGCTGCAGCACGTGCTAACCACCCCGGACGGGGTCGTCACGCCGGTGGGGCCGGAGCAGCGGATCGAGGGCGTCGACGGTGTCGGACGTGCCGGGGTCGCGGGCATCGGACCGATCGGCACCCAGCAGGTGGTGGCCGTCGTCGAGACCGACCCTGCCGTGCGCCGGCCCGGGCTGGCGTCGCCGTCGCTCGCCGCAGCGGTCCGTGCCGCCGCCGGGGTGCCACTCGCCGCGGTGCTCGTCGTGCCCGTGCTGCCGACCGACATCCGGCACAACTCCAAGGTCGACCGCACCCGGCTGTCCCGCTGGGCCGGCTCGGTGCTGTCGGGCGGAAGGATGGTGTGCCCGTGAAGGTCCTGGTCACCGGGGCCAGCGGGTTCCTCGGGCAGGCCACCGCCGCAGCCGTGCGGGACGCCGGGCACGAGGTCCGGACCTTCCAGCGCCGTCCCTCCGGGGTGTCGGGCGTGCAGGACGTCGCCGGGACGATGACGGACGACGCTGCGATCGCCCGCGCGGTCGACGGGGTCGAGGCGGTCGTGCACCTGGCCGCGAAGGTGTCGCTCGCCGGCGACCCGGCCGACTTCGCCCGGGTCAACGTCGAGGGGACCCGCTTACTGCTGGCGGCCGCCCGTGCCGCCGGCGTCGCGCGCTTCGTCTTCGTGTCGTCGCCGTCGGTCGCGCACACCGGTTCGTCGCTCGTCGGGGCCGACGCCGGTCCGGCCGAACCGTCCCGTGCGCGTGGTGACTACGCCCGCACCAAGGCCGCGGCGGAGCTGCTGGCACTCGGTGCCGACGCCCCGGACTTCGCCGTCGTGGCGATCCGGCCGCACCTGGTGTGGGGTCCGGGGGACACCCAGCTCGTCGGACGCATCGTCGAGCGTGCCCGAGCCGGACGGCTCCCGCTGCTCGACTCCGGCGCTGCGCTCATCGACACGCTCTACGTCGACAACGCCGCGACGGCCATGGTCGCGGCACTCGAACGAGTCACGGACGACGGCGTGCACGGCAACGCCTACGTGGTCACGAACGGTGAGCCCCGACCCGTCGCCGTCCTGCTCGCCGGCATCTGCACGGCGTCCGGCGTCCGGTCGCCGCAGTGGCACGTGCCGGCTGCCGTCGCCCGGGCAGCGGGGTCCGTGGTCGAGACTGTCTGGCGCGTCCGACCGGGCGAGGACGAGCCGCCGATGACCCGGTTCCTGGCCGAGCAGCTGTCGACCGCGCACTGGTTCGACCAGCGGCGGACCCGGCAGGAGCTCGGGTGGACCCCGTCGGTGTCGATCGACGAGGGGCTCGAGCGACTGGCCGCAGCGGCCGCGCTTCAGGCTTCGTCGGCGGCGACGTAGACCCAGGCCGTCCGACCCGAGGCGAGTGTGACCCGCACGCGCTGGTAGTCGGCGACCTCGTACCCGTCTACCGCGCGGAGCTGCCACTCGTACCCGAGAGCCAGGGCCACCCCGTCGACGACGTCGTCAGGAGCACCGCGGCGCAGGATCGGGTGCTGGTTCGAGCCGCTCGTCCGGATGACGTCCGGGTCGGTGATCGTCACCCGGTCGAGCCGCCAGCCGGGCAGGGAGTCCGGGGTGGTCGGGACATGCTCGCCGAACAGTGACTCCTGCACGAGGGGCTGCTGGAGCGTGCCGTAGGAGAACACCCGATGGGTCTGGCCGGGCAGGTGCGCGGGTCGCCGGACCGGCTTCGGAGCGATCGTCGGTGTCGAGGTCCAGACGAGTGCACCCGCGAGCCCGGCGAGTCCGAGGTGGAGCAGCCCGATGACGGCGAGGACGCCGCCCCACAGGATGCTGCTGGTGTCACCGGGGCACGCGTACTGCAACCCGTCGTCCTCGGCGTCGACGCAGGTGGCTGCGCCGTTGCCGATCCCGACGGCGATGGCGATGATGCCGACGACGAGGCAGACGAGCGCGAACGCGCCGAGACCGATGACCCAGCGCTGGCCGGGGGAGAGACGCTTCACGTCGCGAGGGTAGCGGACCGGAGGCGCGGACCACGCGAGCCGATCGGCTCGCGTGATCCGCGCCTCCGGTCCGGCGACGTCACCCGCAGAACTCCGTCGGCGGGGACTGATCGACCTTGCTCACCCAGACCGATTGCGCTCGGTCACCGGAGCCGACCGGCGGGAAGCGGAAGCTGACGAACACGCCGTCGATCGTCGTGGTCCAGCCGCCGTAGGGCGAGTCCGACGGCTGGGCGTCGTCGTTGCCCGGCTCCGTGTAGTGGAGGTCGGGGTACGCCGCCCGCAACTCGGCGAGCGTGCTGCCGACCCCGAGCCCCGCAGCCGTCGTCGGCCCCGCCACCTCGTCGGTGTTCATCCCGACCATGACGCTCGCGATCGTGCCGTCGTCCGCCTTCACGACGGTCAGTCCCGCCTTGTCGGGATCGTCGGAGTACCAGAACACGACGTTCGGGTTGAGGCACCCCTGGTCCGCCCTCAATACGCCGGTCAGGTCGTCCGTCTCGGCGGCGTACTCCCCGCCGAGCGCGATGGGCCCCACCTCGCTGCCGGAGATCGTCCACGTGTCCGGATCGGACAGCGAGTACGGCGCCCGGGTCGACGTCGGCGTCGGCGTCGGGGTCGGGTTCGCCGTGGGCGTCGGGCCGCCCACGACCGGGGCCCCGGACGAGGTCTCGGTCGGCGACGGCTCGGGTGTCGTCGTCGCGGTGGGGGCGGGCGCGGTGGTGATCGACGTCGGGATGAGGCCGAGCGCGACCCCGCCGCCCGCAGCACCGAGCAGCAGCACCCCGACGACACCGATCGCGATGCCTGCACGGCGGCCTCGTCGCTTCGGGCGAGGGGTGGCCCGCTCGAGGACGTTCTGCTTCATCGAGACGAGCATGCGCTGCAGGTCGTCTCCCTGGGGAGGTTCAGTGTTCATCGTGCGTCACCGCCTTCTTGAGTCGTCGGCGGGACCGGGAGACCCGCTGGGTGACCGCCCCGACGCTGAGTCCGAGCAGTTGTGCGGCTTCCGCGTAGGAGTACCCCTGCAGCAGGCAGAGTTCGCAGATCCTGCGGTCGGTCTCCGGCAGCGCGGCGATCTCGGCGCGGACCCAGCGGAGCTGCTCGGATGCCTCGGTGGTGTCAGCGGGGGCGGCGAGGTCGAGGGGGAGCTCGTCGCCGGCGTGCTTCTGGTTGCGCCGTCCCAGGTTCTTGGCGTGGTTGCGGCACACCACCAGCAGCCACGGCAGGAGTGTGCCGGTCGGGAGCTGCAGGCCCTCGGCTCGCTGCCAGAGCGTCAGGAACGTGTCCTGGACCAGCTCTTCGACGTCCTGCTTGCTCCCCGCGATCGCCCAGGCGTACCGGGTGAGCGTCGGCGCGAACCGGTCGAACGCCGTCGCGAGCGCTGCTCTGTCCCCCGAGGCGAGGCGCCGTGCGAGGCCGGCGTCGTCTTCTGCGGTGTTGTCCACGGTGCTCCCTTCACTACGACAATGTCGTGAAGAGGCCGAACATGACACGGATCACGACGCGAGTCGTCCGTGTCGTGATCCATGTGTGATGCGCCGGAGGCGTCAGCGGTGTCGGCGCGTCAGCCGGTGAAGCGGTTCCAGAGCTCGGTGACGATCGGCCAGACGTCACCGGCGCGGTCGGCGGACCCGATCGCGACGAGGACGATCGGGACGATCGTGACGGCGATGGCCACGAGGACGGCGAGCACGACGGCCGAGGCTGCGGTCGCGGTGTGCCGTCGGGTGAAGGCGAGGACGAGCAGCGCGAGGACGACCAACGACCCCGCGATCGTGATCAGTGCCACCCGCACGAACGGGAACGGCACGAGTCCCGAGGTGGTCGCCGTGACGCCGCCGAGGAACCCGACGAGGGGCAGGAACGCCCCGAGTGCGGTGCCGAGGACCAGGACCACGCCGATGCCCGAGGCGATCCACACGCCGCGTGGCCGGGGACGACGGAGCTTCGCCCGGCGGTTCCCGGACCAGGCGGTGGTCACGGCTGCGCCCGGCGGTGCCGGGCGACGTCCGCGTCGGCCGCGGCCGCATCGGCGGAGCCGGCAGCGGCGGCAGCGGCGTCCTCAGCGGCGTCGGCTGCGTCGGACGCGGCGTCGGCGGCCTGCTCCGACGCCCGTGCGAGCGACTCGGCGGCGGAGTCACGCACGTCCTCGGTGGTGTCGGTGGCGCTCTCGACGACGCGCTTCGTGGTCTCGGCGGTGGCGTCGGCAGCGCGCTTCGAGGCATCGGCGGTGGCGTCCGCTGCGCGCTTCGTCACGTCGGCGGTCGCTGCGGCAGCACGCTTGGTCGCGTCCGCCGTGGTCTGGGCCGCCTGCTTGACGGCGTCGCCGGTGGTCTCGGCGGCCTGCTCGACGGCGTCGGTCGCGACCTCGGTCGCGCGGCCCAGCGGTGACTGCTCGTCGTCGAAGGGACCGTGCACGTCGAGGACGCGGACGTCCACGCTCGTCGGGAGCTCGGACAGCTGCCGCGTCGCGGCGGTCACCTGCTTCCGCACCTCGTCGGCGACGTGCAGCACCGGCTCCGGGTAGCTGACGACGATGGAGACCTGCACGCCGAGTGCGCCGTCGTCCTCGTCGACCTGCACGCCGGCGGCGCCGGCGCTCCGGCCGAGCTGCTTGCGGAGCTGGTCGGCTGCACGGGCGGCGATCCCACCGAGGTGGTGCACGCCGGGCACGCCGAGTGCGGTCTCCGCTGCGGTCCGGGCGACGATCGTGACGGTGCTCGCGTCGTCGGGCAACGGCTCCGTGAGCTCCGCGGGCAGTGCCACCTCGGTGACCTGCTTGTGCGCGTTCGGGTCGTGCTGCATGGTTCTCTCCTCGTTCGGGTTCCGCCGGAACGCATCGGGGCACCCGACTGCGCGAGTGCCCCGACACGGTTCGTGCGACCTACTTCTTGAAGACGTCCTTGACGTCCTCGCCGGTCTGCTTCGCGCTCGCGGCGGCCTGCTCCTTCTTGCCTTCGGCGACCTTGGAGTCGTCGTTGGTCAGGTTGCCGACGGCTTCCTTCGCCTTGCCGGCGAGGTCCTGGGCGGCGTTCTTGATCTTGTCGTCGAGTCCCATGACGGGTCCTTTCGTGAGTGGGCGGTGCGCCCGGTGGTGTGGTGGTGGGCCGGGAGGCCCGGGGTGCGTCCGGCTGACGGGTGTCAGTGGACGCGGGTCGACTTCGCGAGCGCGGAGCGGGTACCGCCGGTCAGGTGCACGAGCACCGGGACCGGACGGCCGAGGGTGCGGTCGAGGACCGCGACGGCTCGGTCGACGGCGTCGAGCACGGTGACGGCGTCCCCGCCGCGGCGGACCGCGACACGGATCCGTGCGGCGCGCTGCCGGCGGACGAGGTAGGTGTCGACACGGGAGCCGACCACGTCGCGGACACCCGCGAGTTCGTGCTCGAGGACGTCCCGGACGAGTGCGACGTTGATCGTGACGGCGTCGTCGCCCGAGTGCTCCCGCACGGCGACGGACGTGCCGCCACCACCGCGGGTGAACACCCACACGAGCGACAGGACGATCACGAGGACCGCGGCCCCGGCGACGATCCACAGCGCGGACGCGGGCACGTCGAGGCTGCGGGGGAGGTCGACGTACGGCTTGACGGCGTCCTGGACGGCAGGCAGCACACCCGCGCCCATCGCGATCCCGACGACCACGGCGACGAGGCCGAGGACGAACAGGATGATCCGGTTGAGGGTCCGGTTGCTCTTGGTCATGCGAGGGTTCCCTTCTCCTCGACCCGGACGCGGACTCGTCGGCCGAATCGCTCGTCGAGGCCGCTCAGACGCTCCACGACGGCGGCACGGACGCTCGCCTCGTCGACCGGCACACCGGTGACGGGGACGATGCGGACCTCGGTGGAACGGCCACGGGCGGTGGCGGAGGCGTTCCCCTCGGGGACACCGGCCGCCATGCCTGCAGCGTTCGCCGCGGTGGAGGCGAGGATGCGGGCGTCGATGACGACCGCACCACGCTCGTGCTCGACGAACGATCGGTGCTGGCGGCCGGGCTTGAGCGCCAGGACGACCAGCACGACGCCGAGGACGACGAGCACACCCGCGATGACCTCGACGATGGTGACGAACACGGCGTCCGGACGGAGCGCCGTGTCGACCACGGTCTGGGGGTCGGCGACCAGCGGCGGGCGTCCGATGGCGCTGAGCACCGCCTCGGTGCCGATCCAGGCGGCCACCAGGGCGAGCACCACGAGTGCCACCGCCACTGCTGTGGAGCGGGAGCGGTGCACGCTCCGACGACGGATGCGTCGTTCGACGGAACCGTTGCTCATGATGGCCTCCTAGCGGGCACGGGACTCGTGCTCGCGCACGATCCCGGTGAGTTCGATGTGGGCACTGCCGACGCGGCGCCCGGTCAGGTCGCTCACGCGACCCTTGACCTGGTCCGCGATCCGGATCGACCCGGAGACGATGTCGTCGCTCGCGGCGATCGGCCCGGTGATGTCGAGCGACAGTGCTCCCGACGCGTCGCCGAGTCCGACGCGCACCCGCTTGGCGGGGGCGCCGAGCCCTTCGGCTGCGACGGCCCGCGCCAGCGAGGTGAGCGCGCGTGCGGTGATCTCGACGCGGCCCGGGACGTCCGGGCCGGCGTTCACCGGGAGCTCCGGCGTCCGGTCAGCACATCGGTCAGGGCACCGCGGTCGATGCGACCGGTGGCGAGTGCGGCCACGAGGGCCCCGATCGCACCGAACACGATCACGAGCACGAAGCCCCAGAACCCGAACTGCAGTGCCACGACGGCGAGGACTGCGCCGATGAGGGCGCCGATCAGCGTGTTGCTCATGCGACTCGGGCTTCCTTCTTCTCGTCCTCGTTGTCGTCGTCGTCACCCGGGATGTAGACGTCCTGGACGGTCACGTTGACCTCGGCGACCTCCATGCCGACGATCTGCTCGAGGGCACGGGCGACGCCGGCACGGACGCCGTCGGCGACCTGCTGGAGCGACACCGGGTACTCGGCGACGATCACGATGTCCGCGGCGACCTGCTTCTCGCCGACCTCGACCTTGACGCCCTGACCGAAGTCGCGCTGGCCGATGGCGTCGCGGATCGCGCCGATGGCACGGGCTGCGCCGTTGCCGAGGGAGTGCACGCCGTTGACCTCGCGGGCGGCGATGCCGGCGACCTTCGACACGACGGTGTCGTCGATGACGGTCTTGCCGGTGACGCCGCTGGTGCCGGCGTGCGAGGTGGCACGGGTCGCCGTGGTGGCCGGGGTGGGGGTGGTGGTGTCAGCCATGTTCGTTCCTTCCGTTGACCCGCCGGGCGTTCCCAGCGGTTGCTGTTCACGGATGAGACGGGCTGTGGAAGAGATTCGTCACACACGACTTCTCGGATTCGGCTGCTTTCCAGGGAACCCCGGAAATCCGGGGATGTGCGTGTACCCCCGGGGTGTTCCGTCCGGCCGTTCAGCCGTTTCCGGCCGCGCCGTTGCGCTCTGCAGCGGCCCGCATGGCACGGACACAGGCCATCGGGGACTCGCCGCGCTCCTCGCGGAAGAGCTGTTGCAGCCGTCGGGGGAGCACCCCTGCGGCGGCCGCGATGTCGTCGAGCGTGAGCGGGTCGTCGAGGTGCTGCTCGATGTACGACACCGCGCGACGGACACGCCACGACGCCTTGCCGGCCTCCGGCTGCGCCGCGAGTGCTGCGCGCTTCGTGGTGGCCGGGTCCTCACCGAACCGGTTGCGGTAGGTCTCGGCGAACCGGCCCGGGTTGGTGAAGCCCCAGCGGCGGGCGATCGCGGCGATGCCGGAGGACACGAGCGGACAGTCCGCCGGGGCGACCGGGCCGCTCCGGTCCGCGCGGAGCAGCTCCTCGCGCACCCGGTCCAGGCGGTGGTCGCGCAGGAAGCGGTGCGGGGTGGTGTCGAGCGTCCGGGCGAAGACGTCCTGCAGCCCGCGCTGGCTCAGTCCGCAGGCGGCGGCGATGGTGGGGACCGAGGGGCGTTCGGCGGCGTGCAGCTCGATGAAGCGGATCGCGTCGCGGAGCCGGTTCGCCACGGGGACGTCGTCGCCGCGGTTCCGGATCGGGAACGTGTCGAGGATGACGACGGCCAGCCGGCGGTTCAGCGCGGTCCGCATCGGCCCGAGCACGCGCTCGTCGACCAGGGCTGGCCCGAGTTCACGGATCAGGTGCCGCAGGGGTTCGCGCCGGGCAACGACGTCGTCCTGCTGGTCGAACAGCAGCGGGCCGTCGGGCAGGCGGTAGCCGAGGTCGCGGCCGACGCTCCGCAGGAACCGGTCGGACACGTGCACGCCGTTGTAGACGGTGCCGTCGGACTCGAACCGGTAGGCCTCGGACGCCGACGCGATGTACGGGCTGCCCGGCTCGACGACGCGGGTGCGGTCGGCGAAGTGCATCTCGAGCCGGCCCTTGGTCAGCCAGAACACCACGTGGTCGTCCCGCACGCCGATGACCCCGCCGCGTCGGCCACCCTCGGCACGCATGGTGCGCAGCGACAGGTCGTCGTCGCCCACGACCGTGTACTCGTACCGGGTGTCGTCGGTGGCGAAGGTCTCGGAGGCGAAGTCCGAGCCGCCGTACTCGGCCGTGAAGATCTCGGAGTAGTCGGAACCCTCGCCGTCGGAGAACCGCAGCCGGCGGAATCCGTTCGTCGTCGAGGGGTCCATGCGCCGATCATGCCACCGGTTGCGCTCGGGCGGGAAAGGAATACCCTAGGGGGGTACCGTATTGAGAACGGTGGAGGCGGACATGCACGAACACGTCGGGTACATCGGCGACAAGGACGACCTGCTCAAGCGACTCCGTCGCGCCGAGGGGCAGGTGCGCGGCATCGCGCGGATGGTCGAGGACGAGACGTACTGCATCGACGTCCTGACCCAGATCTCGGCGGCGAACCGGGCGCTCGAACGCGTCGCGCTGTCGCTGCTCGAGGACCACCTGGCGCACTGCGTCGCCGAGGCCGTCGCCGAGGGCGGGGACGCCGCCGACGAGAAGGTGCGCGAGGCCAGCCAGGCGATCGCCCGGCTCGTCCGCTCCTGACCCTGACGACCCACCACCGAGAAGGAGACACCATGACCACCGAAACGCTGCTCGTCGAGGGCATGACCTGCGACCACTGCGTGATGAGCGTCACCGAGGAGCTCACCGAGGTCGACGGGGTGTCGGGCGTCGACGTCCGACTCGTCCCCGGCGGATCGTCCGAGGTCACCGTCAGCTCCGCGGCACCCGTCGACGCGGACGCCCTCCGCGCCGCCGTCGCCGAGGCGGGGTACGAGGTCGTGCGCTCGTGACCGACCGCACCGTCGAACTCGACATCACCGGGATGACCTGCGCCTCGTGCGCGAACCGCATCGAGCGGAAGCTCGGCAAGCTGCCCGGGGTCACCGCCACGGTCAACTACGCCACCGAGAAGGCGCAGGTGCAGGTCGCCGCGGACGGTACCGCCGACCCCGAGGCGCTCATCGCCGCGGTGGAGTCGGCCGGGTACGGCGCCACGGTGCCGGCCCCGCCCGCCGCTGCTGACGCCGACCCCGCGGTGGACGAGGACCCGACCGGCCCGCTGCGCCGGCGCCTGGTCGTGTCCGCCGTGCTCGCGGTGCCCGTCGTGGTGCTCTCGATGGTGCCGGCCCTGCAGTTCCCGAACTGGCAGTGGCTCGCCCTGACGCTCGCCGCGCCCGTCGCGGTCTGGGGCGCGCTCCCGTTCCACCGTGCCGCGTGGGTCAACGCCCGGCACGGTGCCGCCACCATGGACACCCTGGTGAGCGTCGGCGTCCTCGCTGCCTTCGGGTGGTCGCTGTACGCCCTGTTCTTCGGCGACGCCGGCGCGACCGGCATGCACATGACGTTCTCGTGGTTCGCCACGGACCCCGAGGCCGCCGACCTGTACCTCGAGGTCGCGACGGCCGTGACGGTGTTCATCCTCGCCGGCCGGTACATGGAGGCCCGCGCGAAGACGCAGTCCGGCGCCGCGCTCCGGGCACTGCTCGAACTCGGTGCCAAGGACGCCACCGTCCTGCGCGACGGTGGCGAACACCGCGTGCAGGCCTCGTCCCTCGTCGTGGGTGATGTCGTCGTGGTGCGACCCGGCGAGCGGATCCCGAGCGACGGCCTGGTGCAGGACGGCTCCTCGGCCGTCGACCTCAGCATGCTCACCGGTGAGTCCGTGCCGGTCGAGGTCGGCCCGGGCGACCGGGTCACCGGCGCGACGATCAACGTCGGCGGCCGGCTCGTCGTCGCGATCACCCGCGTCGGCGCCGACACCGAGCTCGCCCGGATGGGTCGCCTGGTCGAGGACGCCCAGACCGGCAAGGCCGAGGTGCAGCGCCTGGCCGACCGCGTGTCGGGTGTCTTCGTGCCGATCGTCATCGCGCTCGCCGTGCTGGCCTTCGTCGGCTGGCTCGTGTTCGGCGGCTCGGTCACCGCGGCCTTCACCGCGGCCGTCGCCACCCTGATCATCGCCTGCCCGTGCGCCCTCGGGCTCGCCACGCCCACCGCCCTGCTGGTCGGGACCGGCCGAGGCTCCCAGCTCGGAATCCTGATCGGCGGTCCGCAGGTGCTCGAGCGCACCCGCGGCGTCGACACCGTCGTGCTCGACAAGACCGGCACCGTCACCACGGGGTCGATGACCCTGCGGTCGGTCACCGCCGTCGACGAGACCGAGGACACCGTGCTCCGGCTCGCCGCCGCGGTCGAGGACGGCTCGGAACACCCCGTCGCCCGTGCCGTCACCACCGCGGCCCGTGCCCGAGGCGTCGACCTGCCCGAGACCGAGCAGTTCACCGCGACCGCCGGCGCCGGTGTGCAGGCCGTCGTGGACGGCGACGTCGTCCTGGTCGGCACGACCCGCTGGCTCGCCGACTCGTGGTCGATCACCCTGCCCCCGGTGCTGTCCGACGCCGTCGACCGCGCCGAGGTCGACGGGGGAACAGCGGTCGTCGTCGCCCGGAACGGCACGGCCCTCGGTGTGGTCGTCGTCGGCGACACGGTGAAGCCCGAGGCTGCCGACGCGATCGCCCGCTTCCGGGCGCTCGGCCTGCACCCGGTGCTGCTCACCGGCGACAACGACGGTGCCGCACGTGCGGTCGCCGCCCGGGTCGGCATCGACGAGGTGCACGCTCGCGCGACCCCGGCGTCGAAGCTCGAGACCGTCCGCCGACTGCAGTCCGAGGGGCGGAGCGTCGCGATGGTCGGCGACGGCGTGAACGACGCAGCGGCGCTGGCCGCGGCCGGCCTCGGCATCGCCATGGGGGCCGGCACCGATGCGGCCATCGCGGCGAGCGACATCACGGTGGTGAGCGGCCGGCTCACCGTGGTCGCGGACGCCATCCGGTTGTCGCGCGCGACGCTCGGCGTCATCAAGGGCAACCTGTTCTGGGCGTTCGCGTACAACGTCGCGGCGATCCCGCTCGCGATGGCGGGGCTGCTCAACCCGGTGCTCGCGGGTGCGGCGATGGCGTTCTCGTCGGTCTTCGTCGTGACGAACAGCCTGCGGCTGCGTCGCTTCGCGGCGCAGCCGTGAACCCGGCGAGCCGACCGAAGCCGTGAACCCGGCGAGCCGGCCGCAGCCGTGAACGCGACCGGCCGGAGGCGTGACGCGCGCAGCGAACGCGAGCCGCGCCTCCCGGCCGACTGTGCGCACCACCTGCCGGAGCGCACTACGCTCGAAGACGGTCCGCGACGCAGCGCTGCGTGACCCGCGGGCTGTACGTCTTGAACGTGATCCCCAGGAGGACCGAAGTGACCGAATCCGCTCCCGTCGACCCCACATCGACCGAAGGCTGGAAGAAGCTCGACAGCATCGCTGCCGACTTCACCCCGGACCTGCGAGGGTGGTTCGACAGCGACCCCGGTCGTGCCGAGCAGTACACCTTCCAGGCGGCCGACCTGACCGTCGACCTGTCCAAGGGCCTGGTGACCGACGAGATCCTCGCCGCGCTGCTGCAGGTCGCGAAGGACACCGGCGTCGCCGAACGCTTCCAGGCGATGCTCGCCGGTGAGCACATCAACGTCACCGAGGACCGCGCCGTGCTGCACACCGCGCTCCGCCGCCCGAAGGCGACCGAGGGCCTCGTGCCGGCGGCACCCCTGACCGTCGACGGCCAGGACGTCGACGCCGACGTGCACGCCACGCTCGACAAGGTCTACGGCTTCGCCGAGCAGGTCCGCAGCGGCGCCTGGACCGGTGTCACCGGCAAGCGCATCGAGACCGTCGTCAACATCGGCATCGGTGGCTCCGACCTCGGCCCGGTCATGGTCTACGAGGCACTCAAGCCCTACGTTCAGCCCGGCCTCGAGGCACGCTTCGTCTCGAACATCGACCCGGCGGACATCTACGAGAAGACCGCGGACCTGGACCCCGAGACCACGCTCTTCATCGTCGCGTCGAAGACCTTCGGCACGCTCGAGACCCTGACGAACGCGCGCCTCGCCCGCCAGTGGCTGTGGGAGAAGCTCGGCCTGACCGACGCCGCCGACGACGAGAAGAAGAACGCCGTCGCCAAGCACTTCGTCGCCGTCTCCACCGCGCTCGACAAGGTCGAGGCGTTCGGCATCGACCCCGAGAACGCCTTCGGCTTCTGGGACTGGGTGGGCGGCCGCTACTCGGTCGACTCGGCCATCGGCACGAGCGTCGTCATCGCCATCGGCAAGGAGAACTGGGAGCAGTTCCTCGCCGGCTTCCACGCCATCGACGAGCACGTCCGCACCACGCCGCTCGAGCAGAACGTCCCCGTCCTGATGGGCCTGCTCAACGTCTGGTACACGAACTTCCTCGGAGCGCAGAGCCACGCGGTCCTGCCGTACACGCAGTACCTGCACCGCTTCGCCGCGTACCTGCAGCAGCTCACGATGGAGTCGAACGGCAAGCGCGTCCGCTGGGACGGCTCGCCCGTCACCACCGAGACCGGCGAGGTCTTCTGGGGTGAGCCCGGCACGAACGGCCAGCACGCGTTCTACCAGCTCATCCACCAGGGCACCCGCCTGATCCCGGCCGACTTCATCACGGTCGCCAACCCGGCCCGTCCGCTGAAGGACGAGACCGGCGACGGCAAGGGCGTCGCGCCCGGCACCGACGTGCACACACTGTTCCTGGCGAACTTCTTCGCGCAGACCAAGGCGCTCGCGTTCGGCAAGAGCGCCGACGAGGTCCGCGCCGAGGGCACCACCGACGAAGGCATCGTCGCGGCGCGCACGTTCCCCGGCAACAAGCCGACCACGTCGATCATCGCGCCGGAGCTCACCCCGAGCGTCCTCGGCCAGCTCATCGCCCTGTACGAGCACATCGTGTTCACCGAGGGCACGATCTGGGGCATCGACTCGTTCGACCAGTGGGGTGTTGAGCTCGGCAAGCAGCTGGCGCTGCAGGTCACGCCGGCCGTCGAGGGCGACCAGGCCGCGCTCGACGCGCAGGACCCGTCGACCAAGGCGCTCATCGCGAAGTACCTGGAGCTGCGGAAGTAGCGCACGCCCCCACCTGACGGACGGGAGGCCCGTGGCGGATCCGCCACGGGCCTCCCGTCCGTCGTGTGCGTGCGCTGGCCGCGGGGCGGTCGCGGGCCGGTTTCGCGGTCAGCGACACCGCACACGCGCGCTGGCCCGTGAGGTGTCGCTCAGCGCGAAACGACCCCTGCCGCCTGCCCCCGCGTCGCGCTCAGCGGGCGAGCGGGTCGAGGTTGAGGGACGTGCCCTCGTACAGGTGCTGGTCCTCGCCGAACACCTGGACGCCCTCGTTGAGCCAGACCAGGTCGCGGACGGTGATGCCGAACCGCGTGGCGACGTCCCCGATCAGGTCGTCCGGTGCGACGCCGTAGGACCTCGGCGTGCCGGCGGATGTGGTCGCGGTGACGGTACCGGTCGCGTTCGCCCGTCGTCCGGCGTCCTTCGGGTGCACGTTCGTCTGCCGCGCGGGGACTGACCACCGCACGGTGGACACCGCGAGGACCTTGCCGGCGGAGATCTCGACGGGGACGTCCTGCCCGGCGGCCGCGGCGGAGTAGGTCACGAGGGTGCCGAGGTGTGACGGGTCGACGCCGGATCCGTCCAACGGAACGTCGGTCGCTATTGCCCCGCTGGTCGGACCACCGAGCGTCCGGTCACCGACCCCGGGGTAGGTCAGGCCGTCACCCACCGCCCGGGGCAGGTCGAACAACGCGACGCCGATCGGCACCGGCAGCGTCGAGGTGATCCCGGAGTACTGCGCGGTGAACGTGTCGTCGCCGTCCGCGACCACCCGGAAGTGAAAGTGCACGCTGCCCTTCGGCGAGGCCACGTCGCCCTGGGCCAGGACGGTCCCGGCGGGGATTGGTGTCAGCGTCGGTGCGGGTGCGGCGGCCTCCGTCGGCACCGGGGTCGGTGTGCGCGGGTTCGCCGACGCCTCGATCAGGTCCGATGCGGACTCGCCGGTCGGGGTCGCCGCCGGGGTCTCGCTCGCCGTCGGGCTGGACGCCGGCGGACTGGAGGGAGCGGGCGGGACGTCGTCCGGTCCCCGCAGCAGCGAGCAGCCGGACAGCACCACGCCTGCCGCCATCACGATGGCGATCGCGCCGGTCCGTTTCATGATCCCCCCTCACCTCGAGGGTAACGCGAGGCGGGTGTGCGATCGACGGTGAGCGTCGGAGTGTGTCCCGGGATGCACCCCGGCCGTCGAGCGGCGAGGTGGTGTCGGTCGGAGCGGCTACGGTCGAGGGCATGGAGCGTTCGGAGATCCTCGCCGCGGCTGCCGCCGCGCACGCCGCCCGCATCGCAGCGGCTGGTGGTGACGACGTCGCAGCGCGTGAACGGGCCGACAGTGTCCGACGACGGGCTGACGGGCTCACCGACCGGTACGACACGGTCGAGGGCGCGGACGGCGAGTCCGACGCCCGCGACGCCGCACGCCGACGCGCAGGCGAGGCGGACCGCGCGGCCTCGCGCACCGAGGGCGTGCTGTCGGACTGGCACCGGATGGGCACCCGTCGTGGCGTCACCCCCGACGCCCAGGTCCGCACGGCCTGGACCGTGACCGGGGTCCCCGAGCGCGGCGACGCCCGCGCGCTCGCGAACGTGCTGCTCTCCACCGCGGGGCACGCCGGACGCGTCGCCGACGCCGCCCGACGCAACCCTGCCCTGTCCGGCGCAGCGAGTGCTGCCGCCCGACGGACCGTGCGCCGCTACACCGACCACGGTGCCGACATGGCCTCGTTGGGGGACGTCCTGGGCGAGGGCCCCGTCGACGACGAGCGCTGAGCCCGATCCGCAGATTGGACCGCTCCCGTCCTCATCAGGCCTTCTGTGGACCGATCCAAACGACCTGACGACAGAATGTCCAATTGACAGGACATGGAATCGGGTTACGATCGGTCCACGCGATGAAGCGCGATCACCGACGAAGGAGTCACCGAATGGTCGACATCAAACCGACAGCCCCGACTGTCGCACTGCCCCCGTTGGGGACCGGGCCGCACCGCCGACGACTCGGCGTGCTGGCCCTCGTCGCCACGTTCGGCGGGTTGCTCTTCGGGTACGACACCGGTGTCATCAACGGTGCCCTGAACCCGATGAAGGCGGAGCTCGGCCTCACGAACTTCACCGAGGGCGTGGTCACCAGCTCGCTGCTCTTCGGCGCCGCGATCGGCGCCATGCTCGGCGGCCGCATCGCCGACGGCTGGGGTCGTCGCAAGACCATCATCCTGCTCGCCGTCACGTTCTTCGTCGGCACGCTGATCTGCGTGTTCGCGCCGACGTTCGAGGTCATCGTCGTCGGTCGTGTGCTCCTCGGCCTCGCGGTGGGTGGCGCGTCGACGGTGGTGCCGGTGTTCCTCGCCGAACTCGCGCCGTACGAGATCCGCGGGTCGCTGTCCGGCCGCAACGAGCTCATGATCGTGATCGGTCAGCTCGCCGCGTTCGTGGTCAACGCGATCATCGGCAACGTGTGGGGTGAGGGCAACGGCGTGTGGCGCGTCATGCTGGCCGTCTGTGCGCTCCCCGCGATCGCGCTGTTCGTCGGGATGCTCCGGGTGCCGGAGTCGCCGCGGTGGCTCGCGTCGAAGGACCGCTACGACGAGGCGCTCTCGGTCCTCGAGCAGGTCCGGACCACCGATCGGGCCCGTGCCGAGCTCGACGACATCAAGCGGAGCAACGACCTCGAAGCGAAGGTCGAGCGCGTCAGCGGTTGGCACACGCTGCGCGGGAACAAGTGGCTCATCCGCATCGTGCTCATCGGTGCCGGGCTCGGCGTCGCGCAGCAGCTCACCGGCATCAACTCGATCATGTACTACGGCCAGACCGTGCTCATCGAGTCCGGGTTCCAGGCGTCGGCAGCCCTCATCGCGAACATCGCCCCCGGCGTGATCGCCGTGATCGGTGGCGTCATCGCGCTGTACAACATGGAGAAGATCAACCGCCGCACGACGCTGATCCTCGGGTTCACGCTGACGACGATCTGCCACTTCCTCATCGGCATCGCGTCGGTGGCGCTGCCCGAGGGCAACCCGGCCCGCCCGTGGGTCATCCTGTTCCTGGTCGTCGCGTTCGTCGGCTCGATGCAGACCTTCCTCAACATCGCGGTCTGGGTCGTGCTGTCCGAGATCTTCCCGACCCAGATCCGTGCGCTCGGCATGGGCATCTCGGTCTTCTGCCTCTGGATCGCGAACGCGTTCCTCGGGCTGTACTTCCCGACGATCGTCGCAGCGACCGGCATCACCGGGACCTTCTTCGGGTTCGGGGTCGTCGGACTGCTGGCGCTGCTCTTCATCTGGAAGTTCGTGCCGGAGAGCCGGGGTCGCACCCTCGAAGAGGTCGAAGAGGGCGTCACCACAGGCAACATCTTCACCGTCCCGGAGAAGGCGTCACGCCGCTAGACGCAACGACAGACGGACGGGAGGCCCGGTGCCAGCTGGCACCGGGCCTCCCGTCCGTCCTGTGGGCGCGCTACGGGCGCAGGAGCACCTTGCCGACGCGGCCGGCGGTGTCGCTGGCGCGCACGGCGTCACGGACCTGCTCGAAGGCGAAGGTCTCGGCGACGGGGAGCGTCAGCGAGCCGTCGAGCACGCGGGTGATGAGCTCACCGAAGAGCTGCCCCTTCGTCTCGTCCGGCATCGTCTTGCTGACGACGGAGCCCCAGAAGCCCTTCACGGTGAGCTGGCCGAAGATGACCTTGCCCGACGGGATCTCGAGCGTCGGCGACGCCATCGCGCCGAAGACGACGAGGGTGGCGTTCTCGCCCAGCACGGAGGCGATGTCGCCGGCGGCCTTGCCACCGACCGACTCGACGCCCGCGATGATCGGGGCGCCACCGGTGATCGCGGCGACCTGGTCCTGCCAGTCCTCGGCGTCGGTGGCGACGATGCGCTCGATGCCCTGCTCGCGGAGCTCGTTGACACCGGCGGCGCGACGGACGAGTCCGATCACGTTGATGCCGCGGGCGGCACCGAGCTGGGCGACCATGCGACCGACCGCACCGTTGGCGGCGTTCTGGATGATCCAGTCGCCCTCGTGCAGGTCGAGCGAGTGCAGCAGGCTGATGGCGCTGAACGGCATCGAGACGAGCTGGGCGGCGGCCTCGTCGGTCATCGCGTCCGGCACCGGGACGAGCCCGGCGGCGTTGGCGGTGTAGTACTCGGCCCAGACGCCGAAGGCACCGCCGGCGACGCGCTGGCCGACCTGCAGGTTCGTGACGCCCTCGCCGAGGGCCTCGACGACGCCGAGTGCTTCGGTGCCCGAGGCGGCGGGGAGCTCCGGCTTGAAGCCGTAGGTGCCGCGGACGGTCCACAGGTCGTGGTTGTGGATGGGGGAGAGGACCGTGCGGACGAGGACCTCGCCGGCGCCGGGCGTCGGGACGGGGCGCTCCTGCACCTCGAGGACGTCGGCGGGCTCGGCGAACGTCTCGTGGACGACGGCGCGCATGGTGGTGGGGGTGGTGGTGCTCATGGGTCAGTCCTCCGAGACGACGATGGTGACGTCGATGTTGCCGCGGGTCGCGTTCGAGTACGGGCAGACCTGGTGGGCCGCGTCGGCGAGGGCCTGGGCCTGGTCGTGCTCCAGGCCGGGGATGACGACCTCGAGCATGACGGCGAGCTGGTAGCCACCGTTGCCGTTCGGGCCGATCGACACGCGACCGCCGACGGACGAGTCGGTGATCTTCACCTTCTGGCTGCGGGCGACGCCCTGCAGTGCGGAGTGGAAGCAGGCGGCGTAGCCGGCGGCGAAGAGCTGCTCGGGGTTGGCGCCGTTGCCGGAGCCACCCATCTCCTTGGGGATGGCGAGGTCGAACTCGACCGTGCCGTCGCTCGTGGCGACGTGGCCGTTGCGGCCTTCGCCGGTGGCCAGGGCCTCGGCGGTGTAGAGGGTTTCCATGGGGTTCCTTCCTTGTGGGGCGGATCGTGAAGTTCGGGGGTGTGCGGCGTGCTCTCGCGCTCCGCGACAGTTCACGGGCGCACGGGGGCGTGCGGTGTCGCTCAGTGCGAAACGGCGCCAGCGCCAGCGGCACCGGCGGGGTCGGCCGCCGCGTGCATCGTCTCGGTCAGCCGGTGCAGCGTCGCGATGAGCTCGGCGGCGGCACGTTCGTCGGCCAGGCCCATGCCTGCGGCGATCCGCGCGGGGATGCCGCTCAGCTCGGACCGCAGCTCGCGGCCCCGGTCACCGACGGTCACCGTGACGACGCGCTCGTCGGTGCTGCGGCGCTCGCGGCGGACCAGGTCGCTCTGCTCCATGCGGCGGAGCAGTGGCGAGAGGGTGCCGGAGTCGAGCTGCAGGTGTTCGCCGAGGCCGGAGACGGTCTGGTCGCCCTCGACCCACAGGGTCACGAGCACCAGGTACTGCGGGTACGTCAGGCCCCAGGGTTCGAGCATCGTGCGGTACGCCTGCGTGGTGGCGCGGGACGCCGCGTAGAGGGAGAAGCACACCATCTCGTCGGTCACGGGCATGCGTCCACACTGTCACGCAACCCAGTTGTGCACAACTCGATGCAGCGGATGCCCAGCTGACGAACACGCCGACGGCCCGGACGGTTAGGCTGACGTGACCCACGATGACCAGCAGCGACCTCGACAACACCACGACCCCCGGCAACGGATCGGCGTCGTCCCACGGCAAGACGATCCTGATCGGTGAGCACGCCGTGGTCTACGGCGCACCCGCTCTCGTCCTGCCGGTGCTCGACGCGCGGGTCGTGGCGACGGTCACCCCGGTCGCCGACGACGCCGAGCAGCCCGGTCACAGCCTGCAGTCGACCGTGCACACCGGCCCCCTCGACCTCGCACCCGCGGCCGTGATGCCGACCGTCACCGCCGTCACCGCGACCCTGCGCCACTTCGGGGTCACCGACCGCCACTTCCACGTCCGGGTCGACAGCGAGGTCCCGACCGCCCGCGGCATGGGCTCGAGCGCCGCCGTCGCCGCCGCCGTGACCGCCGCCGTCGCCGATGCCCTGGGCGAGACCCTCGACGTCGAGACCCACCACGAGCTCATCCAGGAGTGCGAGCGCGTCGCCCACGGCCGACCGTCCGGCCTCGACGCCCGGGGCGTCGTCGCGTCCGCGCCGGTCTGGTTCGAGGGCGGCCGGATCGAACCCGTCACGCTCGGCGCCCGGTTCACCTTCGTCGTCGCGGACACCGGCGTCCCCGGGCACACCCGCGAGGCCGTCTCGGCCGTCCGCGCCCGCCACGACCAGGACCCGTCCGGCGTCGGCGCCGTGATCGACCGGATCGGCGCGCTCGCCCGGCGGGCACGGGGGACACTCGAGGACGGCGATGCCCAGGCTCTGGGTGCCACCATGGACGCCGCGCACGACCTGCTCAGCACACTCGACGTGTCGAGTGACGACCTGGACCGGCTCGTCGACGCCGCACGCGGTGCGGATGCCCTCGGCGCGAAGCTCACCGGCGGCGGGCGGGGCGGGTGCGTCCTCGCGCTCGCCGCGGACGACGACCACGCGGACCGCGTCGCGGCCGCACTCCGCGGCGCAGGGGCCGCAGCCACCTGGACCACCACGATCGGAGCCCGCGCTTGCTGACAGCCACCGCCGTCGCGCACCCCAACATCGCCCTCGTCAAGTACTGGGGGAAGGCGGACGCGCAGCTCGCGCTGCCCGCCACGGGCAGCGTCTCGATGGGGCTCGACGTGTTCCCGACGACGACCACCGTCACGGTGGACGGCGGACGGGAGGCCCGTGATGCGTTCACGCTGAACGGTCACGTCGTCGACGACGGTGCGCTGGTGCGCGTGCAGCAGTTCCTCGACCTGGTGCGCGAGCTCGCGGGGTCGTCCGAGCGGGCGTCGGTGGTGTCCGAGAACACGGTCCCGACCGGTGCCGGGCTGGCCTCGAGCGCGTCCGGCTTCGCCGCCCTGGCGACCGCGGCCGCCGCGGCCTACGGCCTCGACCTGTCGCCGCGCGACCTGTCGCGTCTGGCACGTCGCGGTTCCGGCTCGGCCACGCGGTCGATCCCCGGCGGTGTCGCCGTCTGGCACGCGGGCGACGACCAGGGCTCCTTCGCCGAGCCGATCCCGGCCCCGCCGATGGCGATGGTCGTGGTCACGATCGACGCCGGACCGAAGCCGATCGGGTCGCGCGAGGCCATGCGCCGCACCATCGCGACGTCGCCGTTCTACCCGGCCTGGGTCACCTCGACGACCGAGACCGTCGGCGACATGCTCACGGCCTGCGCGGCCGGCGACTTCACCCGCATCGGCGAGATCACCGAGAGCAACGCGCTCCGCATGCACGCGACGATCGAGGGCGCGTTCCCGCCGATCCGCTACCTGAACGCCCGCAGCGTCGCCGTGTTCGACGCCGTCGCCGAGCTGCGTGCCGGCGGCACCGAGGCCTACGCCACGGCCGACGCGGGCCCGAACGTCGTCGTGCTCACGAAGCCGCAGGACCGGTCGGCGGTCGCCGGCGCGCTCGCGTCGCTGGGGGACGTCATCGAGTCCGGCACCGGACCTGCCGCGCGGGTGCTCCGCTCCGAAGAGACCGGGAGCAATCCCGACCAGAAGGAGTCCGCGCAGTGATCGAGTTCCGTGCACACGGCAAGCTGTTCGTCGCCGGCGAGTACGCCGTCGTCGAGCCGGGCCAGCCGTCCGTCCTGATCGCCCTCGACCGCGCCATCACGGCGAAGGTGCGCGAGGGCCACGGCGCGGGCAGCGTGCACTCCGAGGAGTACGGGCACCTGCCGCTCACGTGGACGCGTGCCGAGGACGGCCTGGCGCTCGACCGTGAGCACCACCCGTACGACTACGTGATGGCCACGATCGACCTGGTCGAGAAGCTCCGCGCCGAGCACGGCATCGCCCCGCGGTTCCACGACCTGCGCATCGAGAGCCAACTGGACGACGCCAGCGGCCGGAAGTTCGGGCTCGGGTCCTCGGCCGCGGTCACCGTCGCCACGGTCGGCGCCCTCGACCGCTTCTACGGCATCGGCCTGACGCAGCGTCAGCGCTTCCAGGTCGCGCTGCTCGCCACCATCCGGGTGAACCCCCGGGCCTCCGGTGGCGACCTCGCCGCGAGCACGTTCGGCGGCTGGCTGCGCTACAGCGCCCCCGACCGCGAGCGCCTCGCCGCGATGCTCGGCGACCACGCCGTGTCCGCGATCCTGACGGACGCCGACGCCTGGGACGGCTTCGACGTCCAGCGGCTGCCCGCTCCCGAGAACCTGCAGCTGCTCGTCGGCTGGACCGGCTCGCCCGCGTCCACCACGAAGCTCGTCGACGTGGTGCGTCGGCACCGCAACGGCGGGTACCAGGCGTTCCTCGACGAGAGCCGCAGCGCCGTCGACGACCTGACCACGGGCCTCCAGACCGGCGACGCCGAGCGCACGCTCGGTGCCCTCCGACGCGCCCGCGGGCTGCTGCAGCGCCTCGGTGCGTCCGTCGGGTCGCAGATCGAGACCGAGCGTCTCGCGACCCTGTGCGACGTCGTCGAGGCCGCGGGCGGGGCGGCGAAGCCGTCCGGGGCCGGCGGCGGCGACTGCGGCATCGCGCTCGTCCCGGCGGACACCGACCCCGCCGGCATCCACCGCGCCTGGGAGGCGCACGACATCAGACACCTCAGCGTCGCGGTGCGAGCACCAGAAGGAGCCCTCGATGAGTGACCTGCTCACACCGATCCCCACCAAGTGGGTCGGCCCGATCCGCATCAGCGGCAACGCCGTGCAGGGGGAGCACGAGGTCCCCCTCGCCACCTACGAGTCGCCGCTCTGGCCGTCCGTCGGCCGCGGCGCCCGCATCTCGCGCATGGTCGAGGACGGCATCGTCGCGACCGTCGTCGACGAGCGCATGACCCGCTCCGTCGTGGTCCGTGCCGACAGTGCCGCAGCAGCCCACGTCGCCGCGGGGCAGATCCTCGCGCGCCAGGACGAGCTCGCCGCGATCGTGTCCGGACAGAGCCGGTTCGCCAAGCTCATCGAGGTGCACCCGGAGATCGTCGGGGACCTGCTGTTCCTGCGCTTCGCGTTCACCACCGGCGACGCCTCCGGCCACAACATGGTCACGCAGGCGGCGGACAAGCTGCTGCCGGCGATCCTGGACTGGCAGCCGGGCCTGCGGTACGTCTCGGTGTCGGGCAACTTCTGCACCGACAAGAAGGCCACCGCGGTGAACGGCATCCGTGGCCGCGGCCGCAACACCATTGCCGAGATCGTGATCCCGGGCGAGGTCGTCGAGAAGCGCCTGCGGTCGAGCACCGCGCGCATCGTCGAGCTCAACATCGCGAAGAACCTGATCGGGTCGACGATCGCCGGGGCCATCCGCTCGGCGAACGCGCACTACGCGAACATGCTGCTCGGCTTCTACCTGGCCACCGGGCAGGACGCCGCCAACATCGTCGAGGGTTCGCAGGGCATCACGAGCGCCGAGGACCGCGACGGCGACCTGTACTTCGCGACCTCGCTGCCGCACCTGATCGTCGGCACGGTCGGCAACGGCAAGGGCGGGGACCTGCCCGTCGTCGAGGACGCCCTGGTGCGCCTCGGCTGCCGCGAGGACCGCGAGCCGGGCGGGAACGCCCGCCGCCTCGCCGCCCTGTGCGCCGCGACCGTCCTGTGCGGGGAGCTCTCGCTCCTGGCCGCACAGACCAACCCGGGTGAGCTGATGGCCGCCCACGTCGCCATGGAACGCCGCGGCGCGAAGCCCGCAGGGGGTGCGGCATGACCGGCGTCGGCATCCACGACATCGCGATCGCGACCGGGCACCACGTGCTCGAACTCGACGACCTCGCCGAGCGGCTCGGCGTCGACCCGGCGAAGTACCACGTCGGCATCGGGCAGGACGCCTTCAGCGTGCCCGCGCCCGACGAGGACATCGTCACGATGGGCGCCGCGGCGGCGAAGGAGCTCATCGACCGGCACGGCGTCGACGGCATCCGCACGGTGCTGTTCGCCACCGAGTCCGGCGTCGACCAGTCGAAGGCCGCCGGCGTGTACGTGCACGGCCTGCTCGGGCTGCCGAAGGCCGTCCGCGTGGTCGAGCTGAAGCAGGCCTGCTACGGCGGGATGGCCGCGGTGCAGCTCGCACTCGGCATCGTCGCCCGCGCCCCGCACGAGCGGGTGCTCGTCATCGCCGCCGACGTCGCCCGGTACGACGTCGACACACCGGCCGAGCCGACCCAGGGTGCCGGTGCCGCCGCGATCCTGGTGTCCGCCGACCCCGACCTGATCGAGATCGAGCCGGCGGCGGGCGTCTACACGGCGGACGTCGACGACTTCTGGCGGCCGAACGACCGCTCCACCGCACTGGTCGACGGTCGGCTCTCGGTGAGCGCGTACGTCAACGCCTTCGTCGGCGCCTGGGACGACCTGGCGGAACAGGGCGGCCCGGCGTACGACGACATCGCCCGGTTCGTGCACCACCAGCCCTTCACCAAGATGGCGATCAAGGCGCACCGCAAGCTCACGCAGCACGTCGGCGCACCGTTCGACGAGGCCGACCTGGCGATCGGGTTCACCTACAACCGGCAGACCGGCAACACCTACACGGCGTCGCTCTGGATCGGGCTCGCAGCGCTGCTCGACCTGGACGACGACCTGGCGGGGGAGCGACTCGGCCTGTTCAGCTACGGCTCGGGCAGCGTCGGTGAGCTCATCACCGGCATCGTTCGGCCCGACTACCGCGAGCACCGTCGTGCGGGTCGTGTGCGGTCGCTGCTCGAGGCGCGGGTCCCGCTGACGGTCGACGCGTACCGCGCGCTGCACGCCGCGGGTGCCGCCACCAGCGAGGACGTCGAGCGTCCGCGCGTCACGACCGCGCCGTTCCGCTTCGCGGGCGTGCGCGGTGGCGCGCGGCACTACGAGGCGTCCTAGACCGGACACCGGACGGACGGGAGGCCCGTGGCGGCGCCGCCACGGGCCTCCCGTCCGTCTGCTGGTCACGCTGCGGACAGGACCTCGCGCTCCAGCCGCCGGTAGCTGGCCTCCATGCCCTCCGTCATGCCGGTCGCGAGGATCATGTCCCGCTGTTCCCGGTGCGGGTAGGTGACGAGCAGCGTCATGAGCGTGACGCCGTCGTCCTCGTCGAACTGCAGGTCGTTCGTGTTCGGCGGGAAGGGCGCCCCGGTCATGCGCTCGGTCGACACCATCCGACGTTCGGGTTCGACGACGAGGTTCTCGCCCTCGAACCCGAAGGGCTCACCCTCGGTGTCACCCGTCGGCGCCCAGGCCTGCCGGAACGCGCCGCCCGGGGTCAGGTCGTTCTCGTACACCGTCATCTCCCACCCGTCGGGGCCGAGCAGCCACCGGCGCAACAGGTCGGGCTCGATGTGCGCCCGCCAGAGCAGGTGCCGCGGCGCCGCGAACGCCCGGGTGATCCGGACGTGGGTGTCGTCGAGGACCTCGGTCTCGGTGCCCGCACCGAGGGCCCACTCGCGCAGGTCGGCGAGCACCCGGTCGAGCTGGCCGAACGCCTGCTGGTAGCCCTCGAGCATGCCCATCTGGAGCATCGCGTCGAGGTCGGCGGCCGAGGCGAACGAGGACACCACGGTGACCCGCGAGCCGTCGTCGACGGGGCCGAACGACAACACGGTCTCGCCCGCGGGCAGTGACTCGTCGACGGTGCCCTGGGGGTCGGTGAACAGGTCGCGGAAGACGATGCGACGGGGCTCCTCGACCTCGGTGACCTGCCAGACGGCGTGGAACCGCTCGCCCTGCGGGGACGTCATCCGGTAGTCGGCACGGCCGCCGGGGCGCAGGTCGAACGTCGTGAACGTCGCGGGGAACCCGGGCGGTCCCCAGAACCGCTCGAGCTGGCGTGGGTCGGCGAAAGCGGCCCAGAGGCGTTCGACGGGGACGGGGAAGTCGGCGACGAGGGTCATCGAGAGGGTGTCGGGATCGGTGTGGACGGACGTGGTGGGCATCATCGCTCCTGGTGTCGTCGGGTGTCGTCTGGTGCTGGGTGTCCGGACGCGTCGCCGTCGAGCAGGTCGCCCAGGCGGTCCATCCGGCTGTGCCAGAGGCGGCCGTAGGCGTCGAGGAGATCACGGACCCGGTCGAGCTGCTCCGGCTCGGCGCGCACGATGCGGGTGCGGCCGCGGGCCTCCTTGCTCACGAGTCCGGCTCCTTCGAGGACGGCGACGTGCTTCTGGACGGCGGCGAACGACATCGAGTAGGCGTCCGCGAGCTCGCTCACGGACGACGACCCGACGAGCGTGCGCCGGACGATGTCACGACGGGTCGCGTCGGCCAGCGCGTGGAACACCCGGTCGACCTCGGCGTCGGACAGTTCGATTCGTACAACCATTTGGTTGTAGGTTACGTCCGGGCGGTCTCGTCCACAAGGGGGACCTGCCGGTAGTCTTGCCGCGGAGATCGGAGGGGCGATGGCGGAGCAGCTGGGTGCGTCCGGTGCCGTCCGTGCCCTCGTCGCCACCCTGCCCCGTGCGCCGCAGCTGTCCGACGTGGTGACCGGCGTCGGTCGGATGGTCGGCAAGCCCACGCGCGTCGTCGACGTCGACGGCCCGAGCTGGGGTCCGCTCACCGCGCTCGTGTCGCAGTTCGAGCACGAGAACCTGGTGCTCGTGCCGGCCGACGCACCGCCGCTCTACCGCATGCACTGCGTGCTGCACGAGCTCGGGCACCTGGTGCACGGCGACGTCGGCACCCCCACCCCGTCGTCCGTGGCCGAGTTCGCCGCCGGAGGCCACGTCTGCCGTCGAGCGCTCGACGCCGACTCCGGGCTCGTGAGCATCTCCGACGACGACGAGCACTTCGCCGAACGGTTCGCCTACGAGCTCGCGACGGTCCTGCTCGCCGGGGCCACGGGCGCGGACGAGCGGGCCTACGGCTGATGGCCGTCCTGCACGCCGCGGCCTTCTGGTTCGCGGCGCTGATCTTCCTCGCCCGCACGCCGTACGTGCTGCGGAACCCCCGTGGTCGGGCGGCCTGGGGTGCCACCGGCGTCGGGGCGCTCGGGCTCCTGACCCTCGGCAGCGTCGTGCCGCAGCCGGTGCTCGACGGTGCCCTGGGCGGCTCGAACCTCATCAACCTGGTGCAGAACGTCTGCGCGACCGTCGCGTTCTGGCTGATGCTGCGCGCGAGCACGGACGACCTGCCGGAGCGCCCGGTACTCGCCAGGCCGGTCGCGCTGCTCGTCGTGGTCGTGGCCTTCACGGTGCCGTTCCTGCTGGTCGAGGAGCGCGGCGGGACCGACTTCCACTTCATCGTGCGCGAGATCGAGCAGACCCCGATGTGGCTCTACGCGACCGTCTACATGGTGGGCGTGGGACTGATCGCCGCGACGACACTGCGCCGCGGCGTGCTGCAGAACCCGGTGGCGCTCGTGGTGTTCCGCGTCGGGCTCGCGCTGGTCGTCGTGGCGAGCGTCGACGAGGTCGCCTCGCTCACCGCCGACCACTTCGGGCTCTTCCCGGCCGGGGTGCGGGACGGCCTGCGCCTGGCCTTCGACCCGCCGTTCTACCTCGGCATCGTGCTCATCGTCGTGGCGATGGCCTCGCTGACGTTCCGGCGGTGGGGCCGTGACCTGCGCCACCGCGGGCACCACCGACGCCTGCGCCGCATCGCCCGGCGGCACGCGGTGCGGGCGGTCGAGCGGCCGGGGGACCCGCAGGCCCGGACCTACGACCTGGTCATCGCGATCCGCGACGCCGAGGTGCAGGGACGGACCCTCGACGACGCCGAACTCGCGCAGGTGCGGTCGGCGGAACGGACCCTGACCCGGAGCCTCGGAGGATGACGGCGTGACGATCGTGTGGTGGGTGCTCGGAGCGCTCGTGGTGCTGGCGGCGGTGTCCCTGGCGGTCCTGGTCGTCCTGCGGAAGGTCGTCGGCAGGATCGTGCTGCCCGGTGGCGATCGGTGGACGCCCGTGCTCGAGTCCGATGCGGACTCCGTCCGGCTGCCGATCACCGACGACACCGTGCGGCCGGGGGAGTACGGGTTGTGGCACGACGGCCCGGGGCACACCACCGTCGGGCCGGTGCTCGAGGTCGACGAAGCCGCCGGGTTCGTGCGCCGGGCCGTGGTGCGGACGACCGGCGCGGTGTCGTCACGGGTGCGGTGGAGCGGACACGTGCACCCGGACCCGGCGGCGATGGACGTCGACTGGTCCGAGGTGTCGCTGCCGACGCCGGTGGGGCCGGCACCCGCGTGGGTGGTGCGGCCCGGGCCGGACGGTGCTGTAGGCCCCGACCCCGCGGCCGCCCTGACCTGGGCCGTCCACGTGCACGGGATCCGGACGACCCGGGTCACCGCGCTCCGGACCGTCCCCGCGGCGCTCGAGCTCGGCTGGACCTCGATCGTCCCGTCGTTCCGCGGCGACGGCGAAGCACCGTGGGAAGGCCGGGCCTCGCACCTCGGCGCGCGCGAGTGGGCTGACGTCGAAGTGGCGCTCGACCACGCCGTCGCGAACGGCGCCGAACGGCTCGTCCTCGTGGGGTGGTCGATGGGCGCGACGATCACGCACGAACTCCTCGCCCGTTCGGCGCACCGTGACCGCCTGGCCGGGATCGTGCTCGTCGCCCCGGCACTGGACTGGGCCGTCACCGTCCGGTCCCAGGCCCGTCGCGCGGGGCTGCCCGGCCCTGTGGTGGGCGCTGCCCTCGGGGCGATGGCGACACCGGTCCTCTGCCGGCTGGTGGGGTTGCGCTCGCCGGTCGACGTGCACGCGCTGTCCTGGTTGCACGCACCCCGACAGCTGCCACCGACCCTGCTCATCCACTCCACCGGCGACACCACGGTGCCGTTCTCGGCCAGTCAGGAGTTCGCCGACGCCCACCCCGGCACGGTGACACTGGCGGTCAGCGAGCCGGCCGAGCACGCCTGGGAGCGCAACGTCGACGCCGTCTGGTTCGACCGCGCCATCACCACCTGGGCGTCCGGCCTCGCGCACACCGGAGCGCAGGAGTAGAAGGAGCCATGGGGCAGCTCATCTACGACGGAAGACCGCTCGACCTGCGGATCGACGACCGCGCGCTCACGCACCTGCAGATCGTCATCGTCAACATGCTCCGGCGTGACCACCGCTTCGCGTTCTCGTGGAAGGACGACGTCGTCCACGGCAACGGTCGCAGCACGATCTGGCTGCACCCCAACGTGAGCCTGCACTTCAAGTTCACCGGCAGCCGGGTGCCGTCGATCAACCGCAGCTGGCTCGAGGACCTCTACGCCTCGGCCACCTCGGGGTCGGGGCTCGTGCTGACGCCGGAACCGGCGGACACCAGCACGGCGGCCGACTCCGCGTGGTCGCGGGCGGTGGCACCCGGCGACGCGGACGACGCCTCGGGGACGCCGAGCGGGAGCACCGCGCGCTGATCCCGGGGGGCGATAGCACAGTGCGCTGATCCCGGTCAACGGGTTTCGTTCAGACTGTCCACCATCGTACCGTTTGCGTACCGCGGCTCACTGTCGTCCCCCCGTACCGGCCTGCTCGGGCAGCCGGTGCTGGCAGTGTCCGCGGCAGGAGGGGAACCCGAACAGCTCGTGACGCACAGCGAGTCCGGTGCCGACCAACCACCGGTCGCCGAGAATCGCGAGGGACGCGAGTCCCGGATCAGGGGACTCGCTGCACGTGCGTCGAGGACGCGTGCGTCACGCTGCAGGGCCCGCCGGTCCGCCCCCATCGACCGGCGCTCCTCCGGGACCGCCCCGGCCATCGGATTCGGGTTCCGTGGCCGGGGCGGACTCATCACGTCTGGATGCGGACCCGGGGTCCGTGTGCGGCTCAGTAGACGTCGCGCACGTACCGCTTCGCGCGACGCATGTCGGCCAGGTACGCCTGCGCGTCGTCCTCGCCGCGCCCGCGTCCGGTCCGGATGACCTGGAGCAGCGCGGCCTCGACGTCCTTCGCCATGCGTGAGGCGTCGCCGCAGACGTACACGTGGCCGCCGTCCTCGAGCCAGTCGAAGAGCTCCGACGAGCGCTCGAGCATCCGCGTCTGCACGTAGACCTTCTCGGCCTGGTCGCGCGAGAACGCCAGGTCGAGGCGGTCGAGCACGCCCTGTTCCTGCAGCTCGGTGAGCTCGTCCTGGTACACGAAGTCGGTGTCCCGGTGCTGGTCGCCGAAGAACAGCCAGTTGCGCCCGGTCGCCCCGGACACCGCGCGCTCGTGCAGGAACCCGCGGAACGGCGCGACACCGGTGCCCGGGCCGATCATGATCATCGGGGCCGACTCGTCCGCCGGGACCCCGAACGACGCGTTCGGCTGCAGGTAGACGTCGACGGTGCCGTCCGGGTCGACCCGGTCGGCCAGGAACGTCGACGCCACACCGGCGTACATCCGGTGCGGGTCGCCGTAGCGCACCGACGCGATGGTCAGGTGGATGCGGTCCGGGTGGGCCAGCGGGCTCGAGGAGATCGAGTACTGCCGCGCCTGCAGCGGCCGCAGGTTCGGCAGCAGCTCGTCGAGTCCCGGGGCGGCCGGGCCGGCGTCGCGGAGCAGGTCGAGGACGTCGCGTCCCCAGAGCCAGCGGTCCAGCTCGTGCTTGTCGCCGTGCGCCACGACGGCCGCGAGCTCGCTCGACGGCGCGCGCTGCACCAGGTCGGCGATGAGGTCCTTCGAGGGCGTCCGGATCTCACGGTCGGTCCGCAGGACCTCGGTGATCGGCCGGCCGTCGAACGCCTCGCCGCCGTTCGCGCCGACCTGCTCGAGCAGGTCCGCCACGAAGACCTCGTCGTTGACCGGCACGACCGCCAGGGCGTCGCCGGCCGCGTACTCGATGCCCGAGTCGCCGAGGTCGAACTCGTAGTGCCGGATCTCCTTCGCGCTGCGCGGCGAGGAGAGCAGCCGGTTCTCGACCAGGCGCGACGGGTACGGGTTGCGCTTGTTCCACTGCGACCCCGGCCGGGAGGCACGGCTCGCGCCCGCCCCGCCGGTCGCGCCGGCACCGTCGCCGGCACCACCGCCCGTGGTCGCGCCGGGTGCGGCAGTCGCGCCGGCCTCGGCGGCGAGGCGGTCGAGGACCGCCGCGGTCCACAGCGCGGCCGGGTCCTCGAAGTCGACGTCGCAGTCGACGCGGTCGTGGATCCTGGTCGCGCCGAGCTGCTCGAAGCGGGTGTCGAGGAGCTTGCCGGCCTGGCAGAACTCGTCGTAGCTCGTGTCGCCGAGGCCCAGGACGGCGTACTGCAGCCCCTCGAGCCGCGGCACGGTGCTCGCCTGGATCGCGTCCCAGAACAGCCCGGCGTTGTCGGGCATCTCGCCCTCGCCGTAGGTCGAGGTGACGACGAGCACGTGCGACATCTCGGCGAGCTGCTCGGGGGTGACGGCGTCGAGCGCACTGGCACGACCGCCGAGTCCGCGGGCCTTCGCGCCGGCGACGAGCTCGTCGGCCAGGAACTCGGCGTTGCCGGTCTGGGTGCCGAAGAGCACGTCGATCGTCGTCGTGGGCGCGCTGGCTGCGACCTTCTTGCCGGCGGCGGCGATGCCCGCGATGAACCCGGCGAGCCAGGACTCCTGGGCGGCCGAGAACGGTGCGTCGACGGGGATCAGCGACCCGGTCGGGGGGAGCAGGCTCACGCGGTCACCGCCTCGGTCGGCGCCTGCGGTGCACGGCGGGCGATGTCCTCGAGCGCTGCGGTGGCGAGCAGCTCGTCGAAGCGGGCCTCGCGGACGCGGCCGTCGTTCTTGGCGTTCTGGTGCATGATCCACCCCGTGGTGCCCGGCGCGTCCATGCTGCGGTTGTTCCGCTGCGTGAGCGCGCGCTTGTAGTCGTCGAGCCGCTTGATCGCGATGAGCGTGGCGAGCTGGTCGTCGGCGAACCGGTCGAGCGTGCCGCGCAGGTACTTCACGACGCGCTGCTTGACGGAGAAGTCCTCGGTGAGCACGAGGTTCTTGACGGCCTCGGCGACCCGCGGGTCGGCGGCGCCGAGCGCACCCGGGACGCGCTCGAGGGCGACGTCCTGGGCGACCCCGAGCACCGTGTACGACGACAGCAGCGAGAACATGTCCTCGCCCTGGTCGCCGAGCGCCGGGGCGCGGCCGTCGAGCACCGTGCGCTGGTCGCGGTAGTCGAGCTTGAACGCGCGGAGCTTGTCGGTGGCGATCGAGGTCGCGAGCTCGTCGAGGAGCTCGGGCCGGGTCGCCGCCGCGAGGATCTCGCCGGCGTCCTGCGTGAGCAGCAGGGCACGCGGCATGCCGACGTACACGTGCGCGCGGGCGGTGTCCCACTCGGCGAGCAGCCGCTCGGCCAGGGCCGAACCCGTCGCCTCGAGGTGCCACGCGAGCAGCAGGCGGGCGGCGGCCTCGTGGAACGCACCGCGCTCGGTGTCGGTGACCGGGAACACCAGGAGCGAGTCCGTGCTGGCACGCTCGGCGACCTGGCCGGAGGGGTCGTACTGGTACAGGAACCCGCCGGACATGCCGTTGCCGAGGCCCTTGCCGAACGCGCCGAGGTTGAACACGGCGCCGCCGGTCATGTACTCGCAGCCGAAGTCGCCGAGGCCCTCGACGACGGCGGTCGCGCCGGAGTTGCGGACGGCGAACCGGTCGCCGGCCTCGCCCTCGACGAAGGTGCGGCCGCCGGTGGCCCCGAACAGCGCGAAGTTGCCGACCAGCACGTTGCCGCCCTGTGCGGCGCTGCCGCCACCGGGGGCGCGGACGATGATCCGTCCGCCGCTCTGGCTCTTGCCGACACCGTCGTTCGCGGTGCCGGTGTGCTCGAGCACGACGCCGTCGTTGTTGAAGACGCCGTAGGACTGCCCGGCCGATCCCTGCGTGCGGATCGTGACCGCGCCGTCCACCAGCCGGCGGCGTCCGCGGTCGTCCGTCGTCACGGCGGGCAGGCCCTGCACGTCCTCTGCGCCGAGCTCGTGGTTGAGCAGACGCTCGAGGTCGATGCCGAGCTGGCCACCGACCGACTTGTCGGCGTTGCCGAGCAGCACGCCGTGCACGAGCACGTGCTCCTGCGCGTGGTCGACGAGGGCGGTGCGGACGCGCTCGAGCAGGGCGTCGTCGGTGTGGAAGTCCTTCTCCAGGTACTCCGGGTCCGCGACGATCTTCTCGGGCACCTGGGCGAGCAGGGCACGGGCGTCGAGCCGGCCGACGCTCGCCGGGTGGTCCAGAAGCTGCAGCAGGTCGGTCCGGCCGCGGGCCTCGCGCAGGGAGCGCAGGCCGAGACGGGCCAGGATCTGCCGCACGTCGTGGGCGATGTTGAGCAGGTACTGCGCGAGCGCGCGGGGGTCGCCCTCGAACGCCTCGGCGTTCGTGGTCAGGCCCGCCGGGCACTTCACGTTGCAGTTCTTCGCCATCACGCAGCCGAGCATCATGAGCGCGGTCGTGCCGAACTCGAAGCTGTCGCCGCCGAGCAGGGCGCTCGTGACGACGTCGCTGCCGGTCTGGTGCGCACCCGAGCAGCGGAGCGTGACCTTCTGGCGCAGGCCGTTCGCGACCAGGGCCTGGTGCACCTCGGCGACGCCGATCTCCGCGGAGCGGCCGGCGTACTTCAGGCTGGTGACGGCCGCGGCGCCGGTGCCGCCGGTGTTGCCCGCGACGTTGATCACGTCGGCGCCGGCCTTCGCGACGCCGACCGCGATGGTGCCGATGCCCTCGGACGAGACGAGCTTCACGATCACCCGGACGCGGGCGGCCTTGCAGTCGTGGATGAGCTGCGCGAGGTCCTCGATCGAGTACGTGTCGTGGTGCGGCGGCGGCGAGATCAGCTCGACGCCGGGCGTGCCACCACGGGCCGCGGCGATGTCCACCGTGACCTTGGGCGCGGGCAGCTGGCCACCCTCGCCGGGCTTCGCGCCCTGGCCGATCTTGATCTCGAGCTCCTCGAGCATGGGGTCGGCGAGGTAGCCGGCCCAGATGCCGAACCGGCCCGAGGCGAACTGCTTGATGCGCGAGCCGCGGATGGTGCCGTAGCGGGAGTGGTGCTCGCCGCCCTCACCGCTGTTCGACATGCCACCGACCATGTTCGTACCGTGCGCGACGGCCTCGTGGGCGGTGGCGACGAGCGCGCCGTGGCTCATCGCGCCGGACGCCAGGGTCCGGGTGATCTCGTGGGCCGGCTGCACCTCGTCGAGGCCGACGCTCGCCGGGGCGCTCTGCAGCAGCGCGAGCAGGGCGACGGCCGCACCGGTGGCGCGGAGCGTCACCCCGGTGTCGTCGACGGCGTCGACGTCGATCTGTCCGGGGTGGAGCAGCGCGAGGCCGTCCGCCAGGGCCGCGTGGCGCAGTGCACCCGTGGTCCCCGTCGACGTGAGCTCCAGGCGGAACCGCTCCGTGCCTCCCGGCAGGTCCTGGTCGTCCGACGGACGCGAGCCGGAGAGCCCGCGCACGGTGACGCTGGCGTTGCCGCTCGTCGAGAAGCGGCCGAGCTCGCGGGCGAAGTCCTCGGCCGTGTCGATGCCGGTGACGTCCGCGGGCAGCGCGAGCACGTCGCGGAGCGCTGCGGGGCGGCGGGACCGCTCGTCGTGGGTCGTCTGCAGGAAGGTGACGTAGCCCGGCGTGATGCGGTGCGCGTCGATCTCGGCGTCGCTCAGCCGGTCGTACCCGGTGTTCCGGTACGCGGCGTCGGTGATGCCGAACGAGTCGTCGAGCTGGCCGAGCGTGAGCAGGCGCAGCGCGTCCGAGTCGCCGGAGCGTTCGAAGGCCGGGCGCTCCTCGGTCATGCCACCGAACCCGCGGACGCTCGCGACGCCGAACGAGTGACCGGCGCCGTCGGAGCGTTCCTTGAACAGGCCGAGCAGCGGGACCTGGCCCTCGGACGCCACCGAGCGGGCACGCTCGTGCCAGTCCGTCGCCGCCTGGGCGATGCGCGCGAAGCCGACGCCGCCGACCGGTGCCTGCATGTGCGGGAAGATCCGCGCGAGCACGTCGTCGCCGGTGTCGAGGTAGTTCGGCTCGAAGAACTCGCCACCGATGTAGCTCTCGGCGGTGCACAGGCCGACGCGGCCCATGGTCTTCGCCAGGGCCTTCTCGGCGGCCTTGCGGAACTGCTTGAGCGCCAGGTCGGTCGCGGTCAGCTCGCCGGCGGGTGCGGGTGCGGCGGGGTACTTCTCCTCCGCGCGCAGCCGAGCGCTCAAGCTGTACACAGCGGCGGCACCGAAGCCCAGCGCGGTCGCGACGTGGTGTGACGATGGCAGCTGACCGCTCTCCGCGACGACGGACACCCGCAGGCGCAGACCGGTCTCGATGAGCCGCTGGTTGACGGCGGCCACGGCCAGGATCACGGGGAGGGGCGCATGGGTCGACGACACCTCGCGGTCGGTCACGACCGCGATCCCGCCACCGCGCGCCGCGAACGCCTCGATCGCGTCGCACAGCGCGTCCAGCGCGCCGCGCATCGCGTCGGCGTTGGCCTGCTCGTCGGCGGGCACCGGCACGTAGAGCATGTCGAAGCGCTCGAGCGGCACGATGTCCTGCTCGCGCAGCCGCACCATGTCGAGGTGCCCGAGGATCGGCGACTGCACGACCAGCTGACGCCCCGTGGTGCCCGTGCCGTCCGGCTTCGCGCCGAGTGCCACGCGCATCGACATCCCGTCGGCCTCGCGGATCGAGTCGAGCGGCGGGTTCGTCACCTGGGCGAAGCGCTGCGAGAAGTACTTCGCCATGCCGCCCTCGGTGTCGCTCAGGGCGTTGATCGCGTTGCCGTAGCCCATCGCCGAGATGCGCTCCGACCCGTTCTGCAGCATCGGGTCGAGCATGAACCGGAAGCTCTCCTGGTTCAGCGAGTACGCCACGTACCGGCCCGCGAGCGACAGGTCGCCGTCGTAGCCCAGGGTGGACGTCGTGCGCTCGTAGTCCGGAGCGGGCACGTCGTCCAGGTTCACGCGGGCGGCGTCGAGCAGGGTGCCGTAGTCACGGCGGGCCGCGAGCATGTGCAGCACCTCGCCCGTGCGCATGCGGGTGCCGGTGCGGTGGTCGACGACGAGCATGCCGCCGGCCTCGATGCGGCCGCGGTGCACGACCTCGTCGGCGTCGAACTCGACCTGGCCGGCCTCGGACGACACCATCAGGTACTCGGCCGTCTCGACGGTGCGCAGCGGGCGCAGGCCCAGGCGGTCCAGGCGGGCGCCGACGACGTCGCCGTCGCTGAAGATCACGGCGGCGGGACCGTCGTTCTTCTCCTCGTACAGCGAGAAGTACTCGAGCATGTCCCGGACGTCCGGGGTCAGGGTGCGGTCGTTCTCCCACGCCGGCGGCATGAGCGAGACCACGGCCTCGATGATCTCGAGCCCGTCGTCGAACACGCGGCTCTGCAGGGTCTGGTCGAGTCGGCTCGAGTCCGACTGCCCGGGCGGACGCACGATGCTCCGGGTGCGGGCCCGCGCGAGCGCCTCGTCCGACAGCCGGTTCTTACGGTCGGTGTTCAGCTCGCCGTTGTGCGCCATCAGGCGGAACGGCTGCGCCATCGTCGGGTGCGGCTCGGTGTTCGTCGAGAACCGGGTGTGGAAGTACAGCGTCCGCACCGAGTGCCGGGGGTCGCGCAGGTCGGTGAAGTACCCGATCACCTCGCCGGAGTTCAGCCGGCCCTTCAGGATCTGGGTCCGGGCGCTGAGCGACAGCGGGTACAGGGCGGCGTGCTCGGCGCGCTCGGCGGCTGCCTGGGCGTAGGAGACCGCCTCGATGGCGAGCAGGGCGCGGTTCGCGGCGGCGTCGACCTCGGTGCGGTCCCAGTCGGACGGAGCACGGAAGACCCACTGCACGATCGGCAGCTGGTACTGCTCGGCCTCGGGGCGCGCGACGGAGTGGTCCACCGGGACGTCACGGACCAGCAGCAGTTCGAAGCCCTCGGCCGTGATGGCGTCCGTGACGGTCTGCTCGGCGCGGGCGCGCTCGTCGGTGCCGTCGGCTCCGTCGCTGCTCGGCACGAAGCAGTTCGCGACGCCGAAGTGCCCGGCGCGCAGCTGCTCGCCGGTGATGGCGCTGAAGAACTCCACCGACAGGTCGATGCTGACGCCGGCGCCGTCACCGACACCCTCGGCGGACTTGCCGCCGCGGTGCGGGATGGAGCACAGCGCTTCGTCGCCCTTGCGGATGACGTCGTGGCTCGGCGTCCCGTCGAGACGGGTGATGAAACCGACGCCGCAATCGCTCGATTCGCGGGCAGGGTCGTAGAGACCGAAAGAGGTGGGGTTCACGTGCGGGTCCAGTGGGGCGTTGCCGGCAGCGGACGGCGCGGGCTGCATCGATGGAGCGCTCGCCGCGGGCAGACCGATGGTGGCAGTCGGGCCCTGTGGGGTGGTGGTGCGGTAGGGCGATGCTACGGCTTGGTATACCGACCGTGCAACACGGGTGGTGCGGGGCGCGGCGCGGGGGTCTCCGGCTGGTGCGGGGTCGATCACTCGGTGCGAGGTCGCAGCGCCGCACGGAGCGGACGACCTCGCACCGGATGGGCGACGCGGCGGGCAGGTGCCGTGCTGCTCGCACCCGGTAGGCCCGCCGAGGTGGTGGTACCGGGGCGGATGGCTCCGGTCGTCTGCGCCCGCGGAACACCCACGCCTCAGACGACACGAACCGCACGCCCGTCGCCACCGGGTTGGCTGCCGCCAGCACCGAGATCTCCACACCGAGGCGGAGCGCTGTGGCCCGGGTGAGAACGAACACCACGTGAACGCAGCGGACACGACACCTGTTGTCCGGATACGGTCGACGCACGATGACGACCGAGCGCGACGACGCACGACGGACGGCCGTGCTGCTCCCCGGGGAGCGGCTGGGGCTGGCGCTCGACGAGCGGTGCCCGGAGTTCACGGAGCTGCTGCTCGCGCCACCGTTGCACGGGATCCGACCCGACGGGCACGACTGGCTCCGGCGTCGGTACGAGCAGATCGTCCCGCTCGTGCTCCCCGCGGCACTGCGCGCGGTCGAGCGTGGGGAACCACTCGATCCGGAGTGCCTGGTCCGGCTCCGCGAGGTCGCAGCCGCCAGCGCCGACGATCCGCAGGTCGACGTCTCGGTCGTGCTCCGCGGCGCCCTGCCCGCGATCCGTGTCTTCGCCCTCGTCATGCACACGGCCACCCGCGAGCACGCGACGACGATCGACCATGCCGGCCGGACGATGCTCGCGATGAGCCGGGCATCACTCGTGGCGCACGAACTCGGCTCGTGCTGGGCGGAGGCCTGGGCGCAGCACCGCGGAGGGGCGTCGGCGGACGCGACGACAGCACTCGGCACCGACGACATCGACCTGGTGGCGTCGGCGCCCGGCCTGGACGAGACCGAGGAGCGGATGCTGGCGCTCGCCGCCCGCGGGCTCTCGAACGACGCCATCGCCAAGGAGACCGCCTACAGCCGACAGGCCGTCGCCTGGCACCTCGGCCGGCTGATGAAGTCCTGGAACGCACCGAACCGGACGGCGCTGGTGTCGGTCGCCTTCGTCCGGGGTTGGATCCGGTCTCGGAGGGACTTCAGGCTGGCTGCACGCAACCGGCCGTCGGCGATCGAAGCGGCGCGGGCGGACGACGACGCTCCCGGACGCTGACAGCACCGGCGACGCCCCCTGGGACCGAGGTCCCAGGGGGCGTCGCCGACGAACGGAGGAGTCAGCCGCCGTTGACGTGGATGACGTTGTCGATGCGCTCGATGTTGCCGAACACACCCCAGTTCAGCCAGCCGCCGTCACCGTTGTTGGTGACCTTGCCGGGGCCCTTGAACCAGTAGATGACGTAGTTGCCACCCTTGATGTCGATCGACTGGGCGTCCGCGACGTCGCCCTCGACGGTGATGTCCTGGTTCTTGTTGACCACCGCGACGGTGAGGCGGTCGGGGTTGCCGGCGTTCCAGTAGCCGACGTCGAGCGCCGCCTGCACGGCACCGCCACGATCGCTCTGGTCGTTGACGGCGTCCTTGATCGCATTGACGATCGCGACCGGGTCGAGGTTGACGTTGACGTTGCCGCCGACGGACGACGAGGTGCTGGGCGGCGCGGGCTCGGCGGCCTGCGCGGGGGCTGCGACGAACGCCCCGGCGATGACGGCGCCACCGAGGGCGGTGCCGGCGAGGAGCTTCACGGACTTGCGCTTGAACGAGTTCATGATCGTGTTTCCCATCTCTGCAGTGGTGACCCGTTCGGGTCGTCTTGCTCGGACAGGACCCAGCCTGCGTGCGCTCCGACGCGGATGCACGGGATGGGGCTCGACGTTGGTCGATCGTCTGACGATCCGGACCACGCCCGGATTTCGTGCTCAGCGACACCTCACGCCGTCGGCTGTGCGTGAGGTGTCGCTGAGCACGTGAGAAGGCGTCCGAGCGCCCCGCTCCGCTCGGTCGCGCTCTCGGTCAGCGGGGCAGCAGGATCTGCACGATCGCGACGACCACGAGCGCCGCGATCGGGACGCCCGCGATCCACGCGCCCGCCCGCATCTGCGTCCGACGGATCGTGGGCGGTGCGTGCGAGGACCGCGCGAACTCGGTCGCGGCCACGAGCTCCGGCGCCGCTGCAGGCGGAGCGGGTTCCGGCTGGGGGCGGTCGTCCTCGAACGCCGGGACCTCGACCACCAGGTCGGCGGGGTCCGGGCGGCCCGGGAGCTTGTCGTACGCGTTCGTCACGGGGCCTCCTCGTCCGGCGTTCTCCGACCAGTATGCGGCCCGGGCGGCACTCGGTGAGCAGGAGATGTCGAGTGCGGTCGCGGCACCCGACGTCTTCTGCTCACGAAGCTTCCGCAGCACCGCGTGCTGCCCCCTCGCACGGTGCGAGGGTGCGGTCTGCCGTGGTGCGAGGTTCCGCACTCGGTGCGAGGCACGCGGGGTCGCACGGAGTGTGGAACCTCGCACCGTTCATGCGGCGCCCCTCGCACGGTGCGAGGGGTCAGGCGTACCGCTGCGCTGCTCGGAGTGCGGCCCCGGTGTACGAGCCGCCGAACAGGAACACGTGCAGCAGCAGCGGCGCGAGCTGGTGGAGCTCGACGCGCTCCTGCCAGCCGTCGGCCAGCCGTGACTCCCGGTCGTAGGCGGCGAGCACCGTCTCGAGCCGGGGGAGCCCGAACAGCCCGAGCAGTGCCAGGTCGGTCTCCGCATGCCCGCCGTGGGCGATCGGGTCGATGAGCACGGCGCTGGTCGGTTCGGACGAGTCCGTCGGCCAGAGGACGTTGCCGGCCCACAGGTCGCCGTGCAGGCGCGCGGGTCCGTCCCCGACGAGCGCGGGCTGCGGCGACCCGAGCGTGCCGTCCTGCACGCGCGAGGCGACCCGTTCGAACACGGCGGCCTCGGCGTGGTCGAACCCGCCGGCGTCGACGATGCGGCGGACGAAGTCACGGATGCGGTACTCGGCGAAGAACTCGCCCCAGGTCGTCGGTGCCCGATCGGCCGCGACGAACGGCGTGCGCGAGCGGCCCATCCGCAGCGCCGCACCGCGGGTCCACCCGGTGGGCGGTGCACCCCAGTGATCGGCGCCGGCGGCGTGCGTGTGCGCGAGGGAGCGGCCGAACCGCTCCGCCTGGGCGGCGGTGGGGGAACCGTCGGAGATCAGCTCGAGGTCGAGCACGGTCGGGGTCGGGCGCCCCAGCACACGGGCGATGCGGGTGCCTCCGGTGTCCTCCGCCTCGGCGAGCCAGGCGAGCCCGGCGGCTTCGGCTGCCGCTTCGTCCGCGGTGGTGAACGTCTTCACGTGCGTCTCGGCCATCGGCCCATCCTGCCGAGGGGGCACCGTCGACCGTTCAGCCGACGGTCACCCGGTCACCCGGCGACCCGGTCACCGGTCACCCGGCGACCGGTCACGCGCTCGGCTCTCCCCGCCGGGCCGCGTGCACGACGAGTGCCAGCTGCACCCGGTTCTCGACGCCGAACTTCTCGTACACGTGCCCGACGTGCGTCTTCACGGTGGCCAGGCCCACGTACAGGTCGGCGGCGATCTGCGCGTTGGACGCCCCGTTCGCCACGGCGAGCGCGACCTCCCGCTCCCGCTCGGTCAGCAGGGCGAGGAGCCGGCGCTCCTCGGCTCCGTCCGGAGCGGCGCCGGCCCGAGGCCCGGCCGGTCCGCCGCCAGGACGACCGGCTGTCTGGTCCGAGCGGGGCCCGGCCGCGAACGCGATGACCCGGTCGAGCACGGACGGGGACAGGATCGAGCGCCCGGCCGCGACGGTCCGCACGGCCTGCACGAGTTCGTGCGGCGGGGTGTCCTTGAGCAGGAACCCACGGGCGCCGGCCTGCAGCGCTCCGAGCACGAGGTCGTCCCCCTCGAAGGTCGTCAGCACCAGGACGGCCAGGTCGGGTCGTCGGCGCAGTTCGCGTTCGGTGGCGACGAGTCCGTCGCACCGGGGCATCCGGATGTCCATGAGCACGACGTCGGGCGCGGTCGACGCGATGACGCCCTCGGCCTCGAGCCCGTCGCCCGCTTCGCCCACCACCACCAGGCCGTCGTCGCCGCTGAGCAGCATGCGGAGCCCGACGCGCACGAGCTGGTCGTCGTCGACCAGGACGACGCGGACGGGAGCGGTCACGGGGTCCACGGCAGCACCGCCTCGACCACGTGCACGCGTCCGTCGTCGCTGCCGGCGCGGAAGCTCCCGCCGACGAGACGGGCGCGTTCGGCGAGCCCGCGCAGGCCGTGCCCGGCCGTGTGCCGGGAGTCGCCCGCGGGCGCAGGTCCGGCGGCCAGCGTGTTCGAGACCACCACCCGGATCGCCGGGCCGGGGACGGTCTCGACGACGACGTCGACGAGCTCTCCGGGGGCGTGCCTGCGGGCGTTCGTCAGCGACTCCTGCACGATCCGGTAGGCGTGTCGCCCCACGGCCGTCGGCACCGCCGTGCCGTCGGTGTCGATGCGCGCCCGGACGGTCGCACCGCCGGAACGCGCCTGGTCGAGCAGGCCGGGCAGGTCGACGAGCGTCGGCTGCGGAGGCGCGGTGCCGGTCACCTCGTCGGCGCCGTTCGCCGCGGGGTCGCGCAACACCCCGAGGACGTCGCGCAGGTCGGTGAGCGCGGAGTGCGCCTCGGCCCGCACGACCCCGGCCGCCGCGGCGGTCTCGTCGGGGGTGAGCCCCGGACCGCGGTACTCGAGCGCACCGGCGTGCAGCGCGACCAGGGACAGCCGGTGGCCGAGGACGTCGTGCATCTCGCGGGCGATGTGGGCGCGCTCCTGCTCGCGGGCACGGTCCTCGCGCAGCTGCTGGTCGCGTTCGAGCAGGGCCGCGCGCTCGCGCAGGGACAGCAGCAGGGCCCGGCGCTGTCCGATCCCGATGCCGATCGCGACGAGCAGGGCGATGCCGACGAGGCCCACGAGCATGATCTGCCAGAGCGGCATGTCATCCACGGGGGGTGCCAGGACGACGTCGTAGAGCAGTGTGGCGCCGAGCAGCACCGCGCCGGCGACGGCGAGTTCCACGGCTCGACGCCGGGTGGCGAGTGACACGAGGGAGAGTCCGGCTGCGCCGACGGCCAGCGTCGACACCGAGCTGAGGGCGCCGATGACGACCGTGATCACCAGCGGTGCCCGGTGCCGGAACGGCAGGAGGACGAGGGCGACCAGACCGGCCCCCACGTCGCCGAGGATCAGTGCGCCGACGTGCAGGTCGCTCCAGCCGCGGGTGTCCATCGACGGCCACACGAGCCCCGCGGTGAGGAGCCCGGTCAGGGCCGCGACGGCGACACGCCAGGTCTGGGACCACACACGCTGCCCGAGCGGCACGGCGGGGAGCGCGGTCGAGGTCATGCCCCGAGCCTAGGGAGCCGTCGGGACGAGCGGATCCGCCGAAGGTCGGAGCTGCCGGAGCTGCCGGAGCTGCCGGAGCTGCCTGACCAGGGGACCGTCCGTCTCAGACCGCGTCCACCAGTGCCCGCGCCAACGGGTGCCACGCACGGGACGACGGGCCGCTCAGCACCAGGGTCCGTTCGAGCCGCCGGGCCATCGGGATCATCACGAGGTCGGGCGGCAGCATCCCGCGGCCCAGGGTCGGCACGATCGACACACCCTCGCCCCGCTGGATCATCCCGAACATCGTGCTCATCTCCCGTACCCGGTGGGCGTAGCGGAACGGGCGGCCGTCGAGCTCGTGCAGCTTCTGGACCTGGTACTCGCAGCCGCCGCCGCCCGCCACCAGGCCGTCCTCGTGCAGGTCGTCGAGGGTGAGCGCGGGCAGCTCGGCGAGGGGGTGGTCACGGCGGATCACGGCGGCCATCTCGTCCCGCGCCACGACCACGCCACCCGCTGGTGCCGGCGACGGGTCGACGAGCACGGCGGCGTCGACGGTGCCGGCCTCGAGCCACTCCGGCATCTCGTCGTCGTCGCCCTCGTAGACCTGCACGTCGACGTCCGGAAGGGTCACCGCCCACAGCTCGCGGAGCCGCGGCAGCAGGCCCTGGCAGACGGTGGGGACGGCGGCGAGGCGCACGGTGCCGCGCGCCGTGGCGGGCCGGACCACCGCCTCCAGGGCTTCGACCGAGGCGAGCACGCTGCGGGCGTGGGCCAGCAGGCGGTCGCCCAGCGGTGTGGCGGCGGCGACCGTGCCGCGGCGCACCACGGGTCCACCGACCTCGCGTTCGAGCCCGGCGACGGCGTGGGACACCGCGGACTGCCCGACGCCCAGCGCGGCGGCCGCCGCGGTGAAGGACCCGGCGTCGAGCGTGGCGACGAACGCGCGCAGTTGCTGGACCGAGACGGTCATGCGTCCTCCTCATGTCGGCATGAGCCCCATGCGTTTGCCGCATGTCACTCGCTGGTCCGACACTAGGCCACGTGAACGCCCTCCTCTACGCCCTCGTCGCACTGACCTGGGGCTCGAGCTTCCTCTTCGCGAAGATCGGCCTCGACGGACTCGCCCCGCAGCAGGTCGCCACCGTGCGGACCGTGCTCGGTGGGGTGACGCTCGTCGTGGTGCTCCTGGCGACCCGTCGCCGGTGGCCCCGGGAGCCACGCACCTGGGCGCACCTGGCGGTCGTCGCGGTGTTCCTCAACGCGGTGCCGTCGTCACTGATGGCGTGGGCCGAGCAGACGGTGCCCTCCGGGCTCGCGAGCATCTACAACGCGACGACGCCGATCATGACGCTGGCCGCGCTCGCGGTGCTCGTGCCGTCCGAACGGCTGCGCGGACGGCAGGTGCTCGGGATCGTGCTCGGCATCGTCGGGGTGCTCGTGCTGGTCGGCCCGTGGGACGTCCTGACCGACCCGGAGGTCCTGGCGAGCGTGCCGGGGCAGGTCGCACTGCTCGGCATGACGGCGTCCTACGGCATCGGGCTCGCCTACCTGCGCCGGGTTGCCGTGGCGAGCGCGTACGACCCGGTCACGCTCGCGACGGTCCAGCTGACGCTGGCCTCCGGGATGCTCCTGCTGGTCGCGCCCGTCATCGCGACCGGTCCGGTGCAGCTGGACGGGAGGATCGTGGCCGCGATGATCGCGCTCGGTTGCGTCGGCACGGGGCTGGCCTACGCCTGGAACACCCGGCTCGTGCAGGCGTGGGGCGCCGGCCGCGCCTCCACCGTCACGTACCTGACGCCTGTGGTCGGGGTGGCGCTCGGAGTTCTCGTGCTGGGGGAGCGGGTGCGGTGGAACGAGCCCGTCGGCGGACTCGTCGTCCTGCTCGGCATCGCCCTGGCGTCCGGGGTGCTCCTCCGTCGGCGGGAACCTGCGGCGTCCGCTGCCTGACCGGTCCGCCGGGTCGAGCCTGCCTGACCGGTCCGCCGGGTCGAGCCTGCCTGACCGGTCCGTCGGGTCGAGCCGTAGGATCGGCGGTGACGACGACGAGGTCGTCGCGAAGACGGAGACCGGCATGCACGACACCCACACCACCCGCGCGACCGCCTCGGTCGCAGCCATCCTCGCCGAGTCGGCGGCACGCTACCCGGACGACGTCGCCGTCATCGTGGGCGACGTCCGCACGACCTACGCCGAGCTCTGGACGCAGACCCTGGCCTACGCCGGGGCGCTCCGCGCGCGGGGCGTGACCGAGGGGTCGAAGGTGGCGATGCTCGTGCCGAACGTCGCGGACTTCCCCCGCGTCTACTACGCCACCCTCGCCCTCGGCGCGGTGGCCGTGCCCGTGCACGCGCTGCTGAAGCGTCGCGAGATCGAGTACGTCCTGCGCGACAGCGGCGCGACCCTGCTCGTCTGCGCTGCCCCGCTGCTCGGTGAGGGCGCCGCCGGAGCCGAGCTCGCCGGGGTCGACGTCGTGACCGTGCTCGCGCCGGCGACGACCGACGACGGGTCCGCGGCCGGCCCCGACCGGCTCGAGGCCCTGGCAGCGCAGAGCGAACCGCTCGACACCTACGTGCCGCGGCACCCGTTCGACACCGCCACGATCCTGTACACGAGCGGCACCACCGGCCAGCCCAAGGGAGCCGAAGGGTCGCACTTCGCGCTGCTCGAACAGGTCAACACCAACCTGATGACCACGTTCGACATGCACCGCGGGGACGTCCTGCTCGGCGCCCTGCCGCTGTTCCACACGTTCGGGCAGACCTGCACGATGAACACCGGGTTCCGGACCGGCGCGACGCTCGTCATGCTGCCGAAGTTCGACGGTGACACGGCGCTCGCCGCGATGGTCGAGCACGGCTGCGGCATCTTCATGGGCGTCCCGACGATGTACATGGCGCTGCTCGACGCCGCGACCCGGTCCGAGGCCCGTCCGACGCTCCGGTACGCGATCTCCGGCGGAGCCTCGCTGCCGCTCGCGGTGCTCGAGCGGTTCCAGCAGGTCTTCGACGCGCCGATCCACGAGGGGTACGGGCTGACCGAGACCTCGCCGGTCGCCACCTTCAACCACGTCGGGCAACCGCCGCGCCCCGGCACCATCGGCACAGCGGTGTGGGGCATCGACGTCGAGATCGCCGACCCCGAGGTCCGCGACGCGATCGTCATGCTGCCGCACGGCGAGATCGGGGAGCTCGTGATCCGCGGCCACAACCTGATGAACGGGTACCTCGACCGGCCCGAGGACACCGCCGAGGCCATCGTCGACGGGTGGTTCCGCACCGGCGACCTGGGCACGAAGGACGACGACGGGTACCTGACGATCGTCGACCGAACCAAGGACATGATCATCCGCAACGGCTACAACGTGTACCCGCGGCAGGTCGAGGAAGTGCTCGCCACCCACCCCGACGTCGCGATGGCCGCGGTGTTCGGCGTGCCGCACGCGGTGCACGGACAGGAGGTCGAGGCCGCGGTGGTCCTGCACGCCGGCGCGTCCGTCGAGCCGCAGGTCCTGGTCGACTTCGTCGCCGCCGAGATCGCCGCGTACAAGTACCCGCGGGTGGTGCACGTCCTCGACGCGTTGCCGCTGGGCCCGAGCGGCAAGGTGCTCAAGCGCGAGCTCGTCGACCGGTTCGGCGTCGAGGTGACGGCCGTTCCGTGAGCCCTGCCACGACCGCGCAGGCGCGATCCGTACGCTGACCGGGTGACCGCCAGCCGTACCCCGTCGACCGCGCGTCTGCTGTTCGCGTCGTCGCACCCCGGCCCCACGGTCACCGTGACCGTCCTCGCCGCGGTGATCGCCGCAGCCGTCGGACACCCCGTGTGGCTCGTGGTGCTGGTGGCGCTGACGGTCGTCGCCGGGCAGCTGTCCATCGGGCTCGCGAACGACTGGATCGACGCGGACCGCGACCGAGCCGTCGGGCGGAGCGACAAGCCCGTGGCCCGCGGACTCATCGCGGTCGGCACCGTCCGTGCCGCCGCGTACGCCACCGCCGGGATCGCCGTGGTGCTCTCGCTGTTCCTGGGGCCGGTCGCCGCCCTCGCGCACCTCGTGCTGGTCGCCGCGGGGTGGGCCTACGACGCCGGCCTCAAGCGTTCGGTGTGGTCGGTGGCGCCGTTCGTCGTCGCCTTCGGGCTGCTGCCCGTCGTGTCCGTCGCGGCCGGGCCCGAGGGGCAGTGGCCGGTGTGGTGGGCGATCGCCACGGGGGCCGTCTTCGGCATCGCGATCCACTGCACCAACGTGCTGCCCGACCTGGTCGACGACGCCGCGACCGGGGTCCGGGGCTTCCCGCACCGGCTCGGGCTCCGCGGCGCGGGGATCGTCGCGTTCGCCTCGCTCGTCGTCGCGGCCGCGCTGGTGCTCGGCGGACAGGTGCTCGGCGACGACCCCGTCCGGGGTCTCGGCGTCGTGCTCGCGGTCCTCGGTGCCGTCGTGGTGGCCGTGCTCGCCGTCGTCGGCGTCCGGTTGGTGCTCGCGGGGCGCGCATCACGCACCCTGTTCCGGCTGGTCATCGCGTCGTCCCTCGTGCTCGTCGTCGAGCTCGGCTTCGCGGGAGCGCGACTCGTCGCCTGACGACGCGGAACACGCTGCGCCTCCGCGCAGACACGCGTCTGCGCGTCTGCGCGCCGGACGCGAGCCGTCAGGCCCAGCGCATCGCGTAGAGCCGGGCCAGGCCGTGCGCGGTCGGCAGGGAAAGGGCGGTCCGGAGCAGCGCCTCCCGGCCGGTCGCCGTGACGGGGCCGAGCGGACGGCCCAGTGCCATGTTCACCTCGGCCTGCCGTGCCGCGCGTCGGGCGGCCGCCTGGCGGCGGGCGGCGTAGCCCGGCCACGGACCGGGGACGCCGGTGCGGACGGCACCCACCAGCAGGGGCGCCAGTTCGGCGACGTCGAGCCACCCGAGGTTCATGCCCTGCCCGCCGATCGGACTGATCTCGTGGGCGGCATCGCCGACGAGCACGACCCGGCCGACGCCCACCCGGTCGGCGGCGCGGCGGCGCACCCGGAAGCCGCTGGTCATCGAGCAGGTCGCGGGGTCCGGCACGACGCCGGTGCGCGCCGCGACGAGTGCGGCCAGGCGTGTGACGACCGCGGGGTCCGGCGTGCCCGTCCAGCTGCCTTCGGCCGAGGCGAACGCTTCGTCGTCCGGCACCAGGGCGACGTACCGGCGCCGCGCGCCCGGCAGCGGGAAGGACTCGACGACGCCGTCCGGGCCGACGTCGACCAGCGCGGAGGACCGAGCCGACGGGGCCTCGGGATCGGCGAAGTCACCCATCACGTAGCGGTCCGGGTACTCCCGGCCGGTCGTGCCGATGCCGAGCAGGTCACGGACGGCGCTCCGGGCACCGTCGGCCCCGACGACGAAGGCCGCACGGACCGTCACGGTGTCGCCGTCCGGTCCGGTCCCGGTGGCGTCGACGTGGTCGGGGTGCCGGGACAGTGCGGTCAGGGTGGTGCCGGTCCGCAGCGCGCTCGGTGCGCTGGCCCGGAGCCGGTCCCGGAGCAGGGACTCGGTGCGGTGCTGGTCGAGGGTGGCCACGTACGGGTGGGTCGGCGACGCGCGGTCGAAGCGCAGGGTGCCGATGGTCCGGCCGCGGCTCCTGGCGACGCCGGCGTGCACCAGCGACGCCTCGGCGAGCACCGCGGTGTCGAGGCCGATCGCGGCGAACGCGTCGAGGGACGGTGGGTGGATGCCGATGGCCCGCGAACCGGTCGGCGGCTCGGCCCGGCGTTCCCACACCCGGACGTCGACGCCCCGCGCCGCGAGGAGTGCCGCCAGGAACAGCCCGACGGGGCCGCCGCCGACGACGAGGACGTCGACGCGTTCGATGGGCACGCCGCTGAGCCTACGGTGACCGTTCGCCGCCGCGTTCAGTGAGCAGAAGGCGTCGGGTCAGCGGGCCGTACTCGACGTCTTCTGCTCACTCGATGCGCTGCGCGGGCGCGGGCGTGGTCGCCGGCGCGGCGTGGGCTGCCGCACTGCGACCCGCTCGGACCCGTGCGCGGAAGCGCTCGACGGGGACCTCGACGGCGTAGGCGGCGCCGATCGACACGATCACCACCGCGCCGACCAGGCCGACCGTGCCCCAGGGGCCGATCGCGAAGGTGCCGAGCAGCGCGATCACCAGCGGGTGCCAGAGGTACGCCGAGTACGAGACGCGGCGGCCGAACCACGACACCGGCATCCAGGCCAGGGCGGCGGACACGGGGGAGCGGACCGAGACCAGCCCGCCGATCGTCACCGCCGCGATCAGCCCGGTCAGCGGCAGCACGATGCCGAACGTCGACGCGTGCTGCGTCCAGTCGTCGTCGATCCAGAGCAGCACCCCGACCAGCAGCACGAGACCGAGCCAGGTCGCCACGTGCCCGAGGACCCCGGCGGCCCACACGCGCACCCGTTCGTCGTCGAGAACCAGTGCCAGCCCGCAGCCGATCGCGAGCGGCACGACCCCGAGCACGGGCGAGAAGTAGACGTCGGGTGTGGCACCGCCGCTCGGGCTGCGGTAGCTCGCCCACGACACCGCCGAGGCTCCGACTACCAGGACGCCGAGCCCCGCCAGGAGCCAGCGACGCCGGACCCGGAGTGCGGCGAGCAGGACCAGCACCGGTGGCCAGACCAGGTAGAACTGCTCCTCCATCGACAGGCTCCACGTGTGCGCGAACACGCCCTGCGAGGTGTCCCAGAAGGCACGGAACAGGTTGCCCGTGTAGGTCAGCGCGATGAACGCCGCTTCACCCGACGACAGCGAAGCGCCCTTGTAGTCACCGACCCAGTTCCAGAGCAGGAGCCCGACGACGACGAACGCGAGCAGTGCCGGGTACAGGCGGAGCAGCCGCTTCACCCAGAACGAGCCGAGGCGCACCCGCCCGGTGCGACGCCGTTCGCCGAGCAGCAGCGTCGTGATGAGGAAGCCGGACAGCACGAAGAACACCGTCACACCGATGAAGCCGCCCTCGAACTGCGGCACGTGCAGGTGGTACAGGACGACGACCAGGATGGCGAGGGTCCGGAGTCCGTCGAGCGCGGGTGCGCGGTGCGTCAGCGGGGGTGGCGGAGCCTGCTGCGTCCCCGCCCCGGAGTGCGCCGGGGCGGCCGGACGGTGCTGTGTCTGCGCCTGTGTCGTCGCGTGCGTCAGCGTGGTCGTCGCCATGGTCCCTCCCCGCGCTGCTCGGTTGCGTGTCGCCGACCAGGGTCCTCCTCGCGGGTAAGAGGAGTCTCAACGAGCGGGGTGCACGAGGCTCGTCAGGGCCGATGTCGAACGACAGTGTCGACGTCGCACGACAGCGACATCGTCGTTCGTTGCACGCGCGCAATGTTGCGAAGCGCGCGCAGCGACCATGTCGCTGTCGCACGACAGCGTCATCGTCGTTCCGCGTCGGCCGGCCCCACGGTCCCGGCCACGCGTCGGCGCCAGCCCCGCGCACCACGCGCCAGCCTGGAGGCCCGTGGCCGGCCCGCACCGCGCCTCCAGGCCGTCGCGCCCCGCGTCCACCGCACGCACACCGTGAGCAGGAACGGTCGGGTCCGACGTGCGGACCCGACCGTTCCTGCTCACCAAGTGGGAACGCGCGCGGCTACTCGGCCTTCTGCAGCTGCCAGGGGTCCGGCTCGCGGTCGCCGTTCGGGCGCACCGGGCGCACGTCGCCGACGATCGGGATCGAGCGCTTCCGCATGAACCACACGTAGCGGACGAAGAAGTGCGTCAGCGTCGACATCCGGTTGCCGGCGCCGAGCAGGCTCGTGATGTGCACGAACACCCAGGCCAGCCAGGCGACCGGGCCGACCATCGTGATCCCGCCGCGCAGCTGGGCGACCGCGGCGTTCGTGCCGATCGTCGCCATGGTGCCCTTGTCGAAGTACTTGAAGCGCTCGGTGGCCTTGCCCTCGAGCAGGCGCACGATCTGCCGCGCCGAGTGCCGTCCGCCCTGCAGCGCGGGCTGGGCGAGCTGGGCGAGGGCGTCGTCCTGCGCCGCGATGTCGCCGGCGGAGAAGATCCGCTCGGCGCCCTTCACGCTCAGGTCGTCGTTCACCTGGATGCGGCCACCGTGGGTCTGCGGCAGGCCCCAGCCGGAGACCTCCTTGTGGGCGGCGACGCCGGTCGCCCAGATCACCTGCGACGCGGGGATGAACTCGCCGTCCGCGGTCATCACGCCGTCGCGCTTGACCTCGGAGACGCCGGTGTTCAGCCGCAGCACGACACCGCGCTTGCGCAGCACCTTGGCGGCGTAGCGGCGCAGGCGCGGGGCGAACGGCTTGAGCAGCTCGCCGCTGCGGTGCACGAGCGTGATCGAGATGTTGCCGCGTTCGATCTCCGGGTACGCGCCGACGAGCGCCTGGTCGCGGAGCTCGGCGAGCGCGCCGGCCATCTCGACGCCGGTCGCACCGCCACCGACGATCACGATGCGGATCTCGTCGGGGCCCTGGTTGGCCGCCGCTTCTTCGAGCCGGGTGAACAGCTCGTCGCGGATGCGGAGCGCCTGCGAGCGGGAGTACATCGAGTACGCGTACTCGTACGCACCGGGGGTGCCGAAGTAGCTCGTGTTCACGCCGTTGGCGAGGATCAGGTAGTCGTAGTGCAGGTGCTCGCCGTCGGACATCTCGGCGATGCGCTCGTCGGTGCGGATGCCGGTGAGCAGGCCGTGACGGAACTCGGCATTCGACTGGCGGGCCCGGAGCGAGCGCAGGAAGTACGTCACGTCGCCGGCGTTCAGGCCGCCCGTCGCCACCTGGTACATCAGGGGCTGGAACATGTTGTAGACGTGGCGGTCGACCAGGGTCACCCGGACCGGCGCATCGGCGAGCTCGCGCATGGCGGCCACACCGGCGAATCCACCGCCGACGATGACGACGTGCGGGCGGGTGTCCTGGGTCATGCTTGCTCCGGTGTTCCTCGGGTGCGGATGGTCACCATCGAGGGTACGCGCGGTTTGCCGGGGCGCATGACGGGTGGGGCCGGGAGGCCCGTGGTGCGTCCGTCAGGCGTCGAACCGCCCGTAGGTGTTCAGCACGTTCCCCTTGCTCGTCACGGTGCTGTCGACTAGACGCAGGCGCGTGGGCGGATCGGTCGGTTCGAACAGTCGCCGGCCACGGCCGGCGATCGCCGGGTGGATCATGAGCTGCAGTTCGTCGAGGACCCCGGCGAACAGCAGGCTGCGGACGAGCGTGACACTGCCGCACACGGCGATGTCCGCACCCTCGCGCTGCTGCAGATCGCGCACGAACGCGGGGACGTCGCCGGGGATCCGCGTGCTGTTCTGCCAGGTCAGGTCGTCGCCGAGCGTGGTGGAGGCCACGTGCTTCTCGATCGGGTTGATCCACTGCCCGAAGGGGTCCTCCGGGTGGGCCGGCCACCACTCGGACCACTCGAGGTAGCTGTTCCGGCCGAGCAGCACGGTGTCGGTGCGGGCCATGAAGGCACCCATCCCGGCGCCGAGCTCGTCGTCGAAGCTGTCGTACTGGAACTCGTAGGGGTCCTGCACGACGCCGTCGACCGACGTGAACAGACCGGCAGTGGTCTTCCGCATGGGACGGATCGTACCCGCCGTTCAGCTCCCGGTGCCGTACCCGGGGGCCTGGCCGGTGCCGTTGCCCGGGACCCGGTTCGTGCCGGGCACCTGCGTCGTCGACTGCGTCCGGTCCGCGCCGATCGCGTGGCCGATGGCGAACCCGACGCCTCCGCCGACGAGCAGCGCGGCGAGCCCGACGATCGCGGCGAGGAGCGGCCAGAACCACGGGGGCTTCGGGCCTGCGCTGCGGCGGTTGGTCGGGCTCGCGGCGCCGGCTGCGGCTCCGTACCAGGGGGTGGTGCCGTTCGGGGCGGTGGAGTCCCAGCCGCCCGGGGTCGTGGCGCCGGCGTCCGCGCGGTACGGCTGCTGCTGCTGCTGCTGCTGCTGCTGCTGTTGCGACGCGGGGGCGTCGAGCGTGGAGGTCGACGTCGGGGTCGGGGCGGCGCCCCAGCCGGTCGGTGTCGTCGCCCGGTTCGCCGGGTCGGAGCCGTCCGGTTCGTGGCCGTTGGTGGGAGTGGTGTCGCTCATGCCAGGAGTGCACACGGCGCGGCTGTGTGCGGCCGATGACGAGGCTGACCCGGTGCTGCGAACCGCCGCGTAGCCTCGGCTCGTGCGCGCTGCTGTGGAGACCGTCCGGATCGACGGGTTGCCCGTGCGCCTGCACGCGATGGCGTCGCGGCAACCGGTCCGCGACGACACCGACCCCACCGTCGTGTTCGTCCACGGCATCGGGATGTCGCACCGGTCCTTCGCTCGGTCGCAGCGCGCCGTCGCCGTCGCCGTCGAGCACCGCACGGTCAGCGTCGACCTGCCGGGGTTCGGCTGGCTGCCCGCGGCCGGTCGGCGGCTGTCGATCGAAGAGCTCGGCGACGTCGTCGTTCGGGCGGTCCGCCACCTGGTCGACGGTGACCTGGTGCTCGTCGGGCAGTCGATGGGTGCCCAGGTCGTGGTCGAGGCCGCCCGGCGCCACCCGGAGAACGTCACGGCGGTCGTGCTCGTCGGTCCGGTGATCGACTCCGAGCGGCGATCGCTCCCGCTGCAGGCGCTCGACCTGGGCCGCGACGGGTTCGTCGAGGGGGTCCGGATGAACGGCGTCCTGGTCACCGACTACCTGCGGAGCATGCGGCAGTACACGCGAGAGCTCAGACCGATGCTCCGCTACCCGACCGAGCAGACGATCACCGAGGTGACGCAGCCCGTCCTCGTCGTCCGCGGTGACCAGGACCCGATCGCGCGGCACGACTGGTCGGCTCGGGTCGCGGCCGCTGCGCCGAACGGCACCTTCGTTGAACTGGCCGGCCCGCACCACGTGCAGGAACGGCAGCCGGACGCCTTCGCGCGCCTCCTCGAGACGTTCCGCTACGCCGAGCGCCTGAAGGGGCTGCGATGACCCGGCCGGCCACGTCGGGGACGGAGGCGGCGCGGACGGCGCGATCCGGGCCTCCAGGCCGTGTCCCGCTGGTGCGACGCGCGTGGTGGGCCGCACTCGACTGGGGGTACGCCGCCAGGTGGCAGGTCCGGAGCCTCGGCCCGACCACCGCGGACGACTACCGGACCGGTGGCGGGCAGCCCGTCGTCGTGGTCCCCGGCGTCTACGAGACGTGGCACTTCATGCGGCCGCTGATGGACGCGCTCCACGACCGGGGGCACCCGGTGCACGTGCTGCCCGTCCTGCGGCACAACCTGCGGCCCGTGCCCGACTCCGCGCGCGAGGTGATCGCGACCCTGGAGGAACAGGACCTGCGGAACGTGCTCGTGCTCGCACACAGCAAGGGCGGACTGATCGGCAAGTACGCGATGACGCAGCTCGACCAGCACGAGCGGATCGACCGGATGGTCGCGGTGTCGACGCCCTTCGCGGGCTCGGTCTACGCGCGGCTCGCGCCGGTGCCGCACCTGCGGGCGTTCCGGGCGGCCGACCCGGTGCTGGCGGGGCTGGCACGGGAACTCGACGCGAACGCGCGGATCACCTCGGTGTACGGGGTGTTCGACACGCTCATCCCCGAGGGCAGCGAGCTCCAGGGGGCGACGAACGTGCGGCTGCCGGTGGGTGGGCACTTCCGGATCCTCGGCGATGCGCGGACGCGGTCGGCGGTGCTGGCGGCGGCGGACCCGGGTGGGGGCGGCGGCGGCTCCGGCTCCGGTTCCGGCGGTCTTTCGCGCTGAGCGACACGTCACGGGCGCGCGACTGCGTGAGGTGTCGGTCAGCGCGAAACGGCGGCGGCGTCAGCGCGGGCGGTCGGCGACGCTCGCGCGCTCGACGATCCGGTGCGGCACGACGACGGTCTCCGGCGCTGCCCCGCGGTCCGCGATCCGACGGGTCAGCAGGTCGAGCGCAGCCGTTGCGAACGCCCGACGGTCGAACGACACCGTGCTGAGCGACGGGATCGCGTACGCGGCGCCGTCGACGTCGTCGAACCCGATGACGCTGACCTGGTCCGGCACCCGGACACCGCGGGCGGCGAGCACGTGCAGCACCCCGAACGCGATCGAGTCGGTGAACGCGAAGACGGCGTCGGGCAGGGGGTGCTCGTCGAGCCAGGCCGCGAAGGTCGTCGCCGCGGAACTCGTGGTCCACGCCGGCAGCGGGACACGGAGCGACGGGTCGGGCGTGATGCCGGCGGCGGCGATCGCGGCGGCGTACCCGCGTTCGCGGAGCTCGCTGGTCGCCGTCGCCGCACCCTCGGGTGACGCCCCGACGATCGCGATGCGCCGGTGCCCGTGGGCGATGAGGTGTTCGGTGACCTGCTCGGCCGCCGCACGGCTGTCGACGTGCACCTGGTCGACGTGCTCGGGCTCGACCTCGCCGATGACGACGGTCGGCGGCAGTCCCTCGGTCGAGGCCAGGACGCTCGCGCTGAGCGACACCGGGTTGAGGATCAGCCCGTCCACCAGATGTGCGCGGGCACGGGAGACCAGTTCGCGTTCGCGGGCCGGGTCGTTGCCCGTTTGCTCGAGCTGCACGACCCAGCCGCGTTCGCGGGCGAGTTCCACGAAGGACTGCGCGAGTTCGGCGGAGTAGGCGCTGCCCATCTCCGGCAGTGTCAGCGCGATCGCTCCGGAGCGGCCGTTCCGCAGGCCACGCGCGGACAGGTTCGGCACGTAGTCGAGCTCGGCGACCGCGCGCTCGACGCGTTCGCGGGTTTCCGGGCGCACGACCACGCCGCCGTTGACGACGTTGGAGACGGTCTTCGGGGACACCCCGGCGAGGGCGGCCACGTCCCGCACGGTTGCGCGCATCGGGACGAGCGTAGCGCGGGCGCTGCCGGGCGGTACCCGGCGGTACCCGGCGGTACCCGGCGGTACCCGGCGGTACCCGGCGGTACCCGGCTGGCCGCTGAGGCCGTCGCGGCCGTTGCGGCCGTTGCGGCTACCTCAGCCGGCGACGGCGGCCTCGACCGCAGCGGTCACCTTCGGCTCCAGGAACGGCGCCATGGATCGTGCGTAGGTCTGCGTGACGTGTTGCACCTGTCGGTAGACGACGACGCCGCCGATGACCGAGGGGCAGGTGCCGTCGGCGCAGAACATCGCCGTGGAGTCGATCAGCGTGACGCCCGGAGTGGTCCGCGCGGCCTGCGCAACCGGGTCGTCGATCAGCGCGTCGGCCTCGGAGACGTCGCAGGCGGCGCCGTCGCCGTGCTGTTCGACGCAGCTCGGCACGTCGGACACGCCGCCGATGCCCGGGTCGGGGTTGTCGCGCAGGGCCACGATGCTCGACCCGGCCTGCTGCAGGCGCACCCAGGTCTTCGCGTACTGGCCTGCCGCGTCGTCGCGGACCTGGGGCGTCATCTCGTCGGCGTGCCGGATGATGCCGTGCGGCCACGGCGTGCGGGACATCGCGGCGACGAACACGACGTCGTACCGCTCCTGCTGCAGCCGCTCGAGGGTGTCGGCCTTCCAGGTGTTGCACGACGGGGTCACTAGTGCCCGGGTCATCGGGCAGCCGGAGTGCAGGTAGGTGGTGAGGCTCCAGTGCTTCGCCTTCGCGATGAGCTCGAGGGACGGCACGTAGTTGGCGGCGTGGGAGTCGCCGACGATCGCCAGCCGCACGGTGCCGTCTGGGTCGCCGACCTCGCAGCCCCGGACAGTGGTGTCGTCGCCCGCGATCTGGCACCCGGCGCCGGACTGGTCGGCGAACGCGTCGGACCCCGCCTGCACCGGGCTGGGCGTGATGTCGGCCGCGTCCACCTGCGGGCAGTCCGCCCCGGGCTGCATCGCTGCGGCACCGTGACAGGCTCGGCTGGTCAACGTGCCGTCCGCGGTGAGGGTGACCCCGGTGGCGGCGCCCGCGGTCTCCTCCCGCACCACCGACCAGTACATGCTGGCGGCGGGCACGGCGACGACGAGCATGCCGGCGATCGCGAGCACCAGGACGCCGCGGTGCCGCGGGTGCCGCGCACGCATGCGCTCGCTGGAGAACGCGATCACAGGCTGCTCGATCAACCGGCGCGAGAAGTGAGCGAGGACGAGCGCGACGACGAGCACGATGCCCTTCGCCCAGAGCGGGGTCGCTTCGCCCGTCGGGGTCCCGATCACGAAGGGCATCACGATCAGCAGCGGCCAGTGCCAGAGGTAGAGCGAGTACGACACGTCCCCGAGCCACTGCACGGGTCGCAGCCGGTACAGGAACGCCGGGCTCCACGCGGGCTCGGGCATCCCACCCGCGATGACGAGCGAGACCCCGATGATGGGGATGAGCGCCGTCCAGCTCGGGAACGGCGTCGACGCGTCGAACCGGAGCGCGGTCGTCGCGACCAGGACGAGGCCGGTCCAGCTCATCGCTGCCGCCAGCGCCGCGGGGATCCGGACGCGCTGCAGGCCGAGCCAGAGCAGGCCGCCCGCGGCGAACTCCCACGCCCTGGTCGTGGTGAGGAAGTAGGACGCCGGGGTGTGCGCCGTCGCCCAGATCGAGTACGCCAACGACAGCACGAACACGATGCCCAGCGCGACGGCGATCGCCGGAGCGAGGGACACACCGTTCCGGCGTCGGCGCCGGTACCGCACGAAGGCGCAGAACCAGAGGACGAGCGGCCAGACGGCGTAGAACTGCTCCTCGGTCGACAGCGACCAGAAGTGCTGCACGATGCTCGCGTCGGACGCCAGGGCGGAGTAGTCGACGGCGTTGCCCGCGAGCGCCCAGTTCTCGACGTAGAGCGCGCTGGCGATGATCTGCTCGGTGAAGTCCTTCCAGAGCGTCCGGGGGACGAACACCGCGGTCAGGATCACGGTCACGAAGAGCGTCGCCATCGACGCCGGCAGGAGTCGCCAGGCACGTCGAGCGTAGAAGGCCCGGAAGCTGAACCGGCCGGTGGCCAGCGGTTTCGCGATGTGCGCGGTGATGAGGAAGCCCGAGATCACGAAGAAGACGTCGACGCCGACGTAGCCACCGGGCAGCACCTCGGGGAACAGGTGGTAGAGCACCACCGCCCCGATGGCGATGGCACGGACGGCCTGGATCTCGAGTCGCAGCTTCCTGGTGTCGGCCGCACCACCCGGACGGCGAGCGTTGTGACGAGCACGGTGGCGCGCGACAGGAGCGTGTCGCGCTGCGCGCGCCGGCGCGACCGTCACGAGCTACCCCTTGCCTCACCATGCGCGGTCCCTACCGCGCGCCCCGAACATACCGCCGGGGACGGCACGACGCGAATCCGCCTCGCCTCCGAAGACGAAGACGACGACGAAGACGAAGACGAAGACGCGGACGAGCACGCGGACGAGGCCGCGGCTGCGCGACGTCGACCTGGACGGCCACAGCGCACTCGCGCTGCGGCGCTCCCGCATCACGCCGGGGTGACCGCCACCGTCCTGCCCGTCCGCACCGACTCCTGCGCCGCGAGCACGATCGACAGCGTCCGCAGCCCGACTCCCACGTCCGGCTGCGGCTGCTCGCCCGACGCCACGGCCGCCAGGAACGTCCGGAGCATCGGCAGATCGTGGTCGGGTCCGTACCGGAGTTCGATCGGCCGGCCCCCGACCGCGTCGAGCCCGCGAGCAGCCGCCCCGAAGAAGTCCACCGACACCGTGCCACCGGTCCCGGCGACGTCGAGCGTCAGTCCACCCCACACCGGCGACGTGTCCGGTCGGCTCCACGAGCAGTCGATCGCCGCGATCGTGCCGTCGTCGTACGTGACGGTCACGAGGCCCGCGGTCTCGGCGTTCGCTCGGTCCGCGTGCAGCACCCGGTTGGCGACGGCGGTGACGGACACCGGCGCCGCGCCGGTCAGCCCGTCGATCAGGTCGGCGACGTGCACGACGTGGTCGACGAGGGCGCCGCCTCCGCTCGACCGGACGTCGGTGAACCAGTCCCGGGCGAGGGGCAGCATGCCGTTGTTCGCGCCGCGCACCGAGAACACCGTGCCGAGTGCGCCCGAGTCCCGCGTCGCGCGCAGCCGGTCGAACGCCGAGGCGAAGCGCACCGGGAACGCCATCATGAGCAGCACCCCGGCGCGGTCCACCGCATCGCGGATGGCGAGGCCGTCCTGCCACGAGGTCGCGAGCGGCTTCTCGCAGAGCACGTGTGCCCCCGCTGCCGCCGCGAGCTCGACGTGCTCGCGGTGCCGGGCGTTCTCGCTCGTGACGATCACCGCGTCCGGACCCCAGGCGAGCAGCTCGTCGACGGAGTCCGCGTACCCGACGCCGAGCGCGCGTGCCAGTTCGGCTCCGCGCAGGTCGCCGAGTTCCGTCCCCGTCGAGGTGCCGTCCGGATCCGTGCCGCGGACCTCGACGTCCGGCATCGCCGCCAGGGCACCGAGGTAGCTGATGGCGTGCGTGTGGGCGAAGGAGAGCACCCCGACCCGGAGCGTCACCGCGACACCTCCACCGGCTGGCCGGACTCGATCGAGGCGATCGCCGCGTTCGCGATCCGCACCGCAGCGACGCCGTCGTCCACGGTCACCCGGGGCGGTGCACCACCGTCGAACGCGGCGAGGAAGTCGGCGAGCTCCAGCGCGTACGGGTCGTCCGCCGGGTCGACCGTCGGCAGGAAACCGTCCGCGGAAGCCGGTGCCGCGAGGTCGCTGCGGGTGTCCTCCTCTGCCCGGGACGAGTGCGACAGGCTGCCGAGCGTCCCCGTCACCGAGTACTCGGTCGTGAAGGCGAGGTGCTGCGGCCCCCACAGCCCGGCGACGTGGCTGATCGCGCCCGACTCGTGCGTGAGCAGGACGTGCGCCGCCTCGACCGGCTCCGCCTCGGAACCCGCGCGGACGCTCACCGCCGACACCCGGGTCACCTCGCCCGCCACCCAGCGCGCGATGTCGAGGTCGTGGATCATCTGGTCCATCACGATCCCGCCCGACAGCGCGCGGTCGCCGAACCAGGGGACGTGGGTGGGGAAGGCACCGGACCGCGAGAACCGCAACACCGCCAGGTCGCCCAGGAGGCCCGTGGTCGCGGCTTCGTGCAGGCGCGCGTACGCGGGGAACCAGCGCACCACCTGGGCCGGGTAGAGCTGCACGCCTGCGTCCGCAGCGCGCGCCGCCAGGTCCGCCGCGTCCGCGTCGGTCCGGGCCAGGGGTTTCTCGGAGACGACGTCCTTGCCGGCCGCGATCGCCGCACGGACGACCTCGGCGTGGGCGTGCGTCGGGACCACGACGTCGACGACGTCGACCGCGGCGAGGAGTTCGTCGAGGCTGTCGGCGACGGTGATCGTGCTGCCCTCGGCCCGGGCGGTGTCGGTGAACGCGGCGACGAGTTCGTGGGCGCCCTCGCGAGCGTGCACCACCACGTCGCCCAGGCGGAGCAGCCCGGGCAGGTGGGCGACGGAGATGCCGCCGGCGCCGACGAGCCCGATGCGTTTGCGGGCGGGGGTCTCCGACTGCGACGTCATGGGGTCAGCGTAGGAGATGCGGTGGGACGAGGGGCACGGTCAGCCGAGCCAGCCAGGGGCGGCGAAGAGCTCCTCGAGCTCACGCAGCAGTCGGGTCGTGTGGAAGCCGTCGGCAGCGGCGTGGTCGACGTGCAACGCCAGCGGCAGCAGCGTCCGGTCACCAGTGGTCCGGTACCCGCCGAGCGTGATGATCGGCAGCAGGTGGTCCCAGCCGTCGCGCACCTGCAACGAGAAGCCGGTGAACGATGCTCCCGGCAGCGTCGAGACGTCGAAGACGTTGCCGGGCCGGTCGTCCTGCGGGAACATCCGGGTGTCGTCCCGGTACTGCGCCATCGTCGACACCGCAGCGTCGTGGAAGGTGCCGAAGTCGTCGTCGTACGGCACGACGAGAGCGGAGAACGTCTCGGTGTCCGGGTGGAACACGGTGAACATCGGGTGGACACGGTCCCACACGGCGGGGGAGCCGTCGTCGAGCAGCTGCATCCGGAACTCGTCATGCCGGTTCACCACGGTCGCGATCGCCCAGAGCTGCGACGCGTAGGTCCGACGGCCGGTCGCTCGGACGCGCTCGACGAAGGCCGTGACGTCGAGTTCGACGGTCACCTCGTACGCGCACGGCACGCGGTGCCGGTAGTGCTCGAAGTGCTCCCGGCGGGGCCACTGGTCGACGTCGATCGCCCGGAGTTCGGTCATGGCTCCACCCTCGTGCGGGATCGCTTCCCTACGGTGGAGCCATGCCGACGCTCGAACGTGTTCCCGCCCTGGTCGCCACCGGATTCCTCGCGATCCCCGTCGCCGAAGCCCTGGTCGCGTTGCCGACCGAGGTCGTCATGAAGATCGAGGGAGCCCCGATCGACGCCGACCTGGCCGACACCGCCGCGTTCTCGGAGGCGTACGGCTACCCGCTGGCCGGCGGCGCCAACTGCATCGTCGTCGCGGGGAAGCGCGGCGACGAGGTCCGCTACGCCGCCTGCGTCGTCCTCGCATCGACCAAACTCGACGTCAACCGCGTCGTGAAGCAGCTGCTCGACGTCCGCAAGGCGAGCTTCGCCCCGATGGACGAAGCGGTCGAGCTGACCGGCATGGAGTACGGCGGCATCACCCCGATCGGGCTGCCGTCGTCGTGGCCGCTCTACATCGACGCGCGCGTCCTCGACGCCCCCGAGGTGGTCATCGGTGCCGGTCGTCGCGCCGCCAAGCTGTTCCTGCCCGGCGCCGCACTCACCGCGCTGCCGAACGTGACCGTGGTCGAGGGTCTGGCGACCGAACCGGTCAGTCCGACGGCCGGATGAGGCAGAACGGGTGCCCCGCGGGGTCGAGGTAGACGCGGAACGTCTCCGTGCCCGACCCCGTCGCCGTCGCACCGATCGCGAGCACCGCGGCCTCGCCGTCGTCCAGGTCGTCGACCTTCACGTCGAGGTGGCTCTGCTGCGGCACCGCCTGCCCGGGCCACTCCGGCGCCCGGTAGTCGTCGACCTGCTGGAACGCCAGGATCGGACGGTGGTCGGTGAACGGGAGGGCGAGCTCCGCCCAGTCCTCGTCGAAGCCGACGATCTCCCCGCCGAGCAGCTCGGCGTAGAAGCGGGCGAGGGCGCGGGTGTCCGGGCAGTCCAGGACGACGACGTCGAGTGTGCCGATCATGGCCGACACGGTAGACCCATCAGCGTGCGGCGGTCAGGGCCTTCGTGATCCGCTGCAACGAGACGGTCTCGGCGGTCCCGAGTTCCTGCGCGAACAGGCTCAGCCGGAACTCCTCGAGCATCCACCGAGCGTGCACGAGTTCCGGGTGCGCCCCGACCGCGGGCGGGAAGGTGCCGCCGGCATCGGTGTAGCGGTCGGTCGCCACGGTCACCTCGCGCATCCAGGTCGCGTCGCGTCCGGGGTTCTGGAGCAGCTTCTGCACGCGCGCCTCGATGCCCTGCAGGTACACGCGGATGCGGCGCAGCCGGTCGAGCCCCGCGACGGCGACGAACCCCGGGAACACCAGGCGCTCCATCTGCTGCCGCATGTCGCTGAGGGCGGCGAGCAGCGACATCGAGTTCGCTTGCTTGAGTGCTCGTTCGGCGGAGCGCTGTGCGGCCAGGACGGCCGCGACCTCGGACACCGCGGTGAACATCGTGTCGACGACGGAGGCCGACACGGCATCGCGGACCGCCTCGAACTCGGCCTTCGTGAAGACGAGGCCGTCCGGGTGGGCCCGACGGATGCCGGCGTCGACCACGGCGGCCAGCACGTCGTCGAACAGCGCGGCGGTCGACGGGTAGGGGCTGGCGGCGAGCGCGAGCTTCTCCTGCGCGGTCAGGTGCGACTGGATGTACGACACGGGCGACGGCACCGCGTGCATCACCAGACGGCGGACCCCGGCGGGCATCCGGACGACGCGGTCGGACGGGGTGGCGAGCAGCTGCACGCCGACGGTCGCCTTCGGACCGGTGCCTTCCTCGACCAGGGACGGGTACGCGCGGATGACGCCGCCGGCCTGCTTGGTGTCGAGGGTCTGCGGCAGGTCCTGGTCGGGCCAGGCGGTGAGTCCGGACTGTTCCAGCGGGCGACCGGCGCCGGCGGAGGCGACGCGAGCCGCGCCTCCGGTCCGTCCCGCGCCCTTCGCCGTGGCGGAGGCGACGCTCTGCTGGGTCCGGTCCTTGAGCTTGGTCTGCAGGGCCGACAGGTCCTTGCCGGTCTCGACCCGGCGACCACGCTCGTCGACCACGGCCCACGTCGGCAGCAGGTGCGCGGGGACACGGGACAGGTCGAAGTCGGACTCGGAGACCGGCACGTAGGTCATGCGCTGGATCGCCTTGGCGAGGGTGGCGCGGAACGACTCCGTCGGCTCGGTCGGGGCGTCGTCGGGCAGCTCGGCGACGATCTTCTCGGCCCAGTCGGCAGCGGGCACGACGTTCTTGCGGATCTGCTTCGGCAGCGACTTGATGAGCGCGGTGACGAGTTCCTTGCGGAGGCCGCGCACCTGCCAGTCGAAGCCCTCTTCACGCATCCGGGGCAGGAGCGCGAGGGGGACCTGCACGCTGACCCCGTCGTCCTGTGCGCCGGGCTCGAAGCGGTACTGGATGGCGAGACGCTGGTCGCCGCTCCGCCACTGGGTGGGGTACTCGACGTCGTCCTCGGCGGCCTCGGCCGCTGATTCGTCCAGCAGGTCGGACCGGCGCATCGTGAGCAGGTCCGGCTGCTCGCGGCGAGTGGTCCGCCACCACCCCTCGAAGTCGCGGGTCGTGGCGACGTCGGCCGGGATCCGGGCGTCGTAGAACTCGTAGACGTTCTCGTCGTCGAGCAGGATGTCCCGGCGGCGGGTGCGTTCCTCGAGCTGCTCGAGTTCCTTGCGGAGCTTCCGGTTGGCGCGGTCGAAGGCCTGCTGCGATTCCCACTCGCCCTCGACCAGGGCGTGCCGGATGAAGAGTTCACGGGAGTGTTCCGGGTCGATCCGCGAGTACTGCACGCGTCGGCGCTGCACGATGGGGACCCCGAACAGGGTCACCCGCTCGTAGGCGACGACCGCGCCCTGCTTCTTCTCCCAGTGCGGCTCGCCGTAGGTGCGCTTGAGCAGGTCGCCGGCGAGCGGCTCCACCCAGGCGGGGTCGATCCGGCCGACGGTCCGGGCGAACAGCCGGCTGGTCTCGACGAGCTCGGCGGCCATCACGGCGTCGGGCTGCTTCTTCGCGAGCACGCTGCCCGGGAACACCACGAACCGGGTGTTCCGGGAGCCGAGGTAGTCGCGCTTCTCGCGGTCCCGCAGCCCGATCTGGCTGAGGAGTCCGGCGAGCAGTGCGCGGTGCACGGCGTCGCCGTCGTCGGAGCGGGACTGCCCGACTCGGACGTCGACCTGCTTCGCGGCACGGGAGAGCTGCCGGTACAGGTCCTGCCACTCGCGGATGCGCAGGTAGTTCAGGAACTCGGCCTTGCACAGCCGGCGGAACGCGCTCGACGAGAGTTCCTCCTGCTGGTGCTCGATGTGGTTCCAGAGGTTCAGCAGGGTCAGGAAGTCGCTCGTCGGGTCGGCGAAGCGGGCGTGCAGCTGGTCGGCGTGCGCGCGCTTCTCGAGGGGGCGCTCGCGGGGGTCTTGGATGCTCAGGGCGCTGACGATCGCGATGACCTCGCGTCCGACGCCCTGCCGTCCGGCCTCGAGCACCATCCGACCGAGCCGGGGATCGATCGGCAGCCGGGTCAGCTGTCGCCCGGACTTCGTGATGCGGCCGTCCTTGTCGACGGCACGGAGCTCGCGGAGCAGGTCGAGGCCGTCCTTCACGCCCCGGCTGTCCGGCGGCTGCAGGAACGGGAACGACTCGATGTCCCCGAAGCCGAGCGAGATCATCTGCAGGATCACCGCGGCGAGGTTCGTGCGGAGGATCTCGGGGTCGGTGTACTCGGGGCGTCGGCCGAAGTCGTCCTCGGAGTAGAGCCGGATCGCGATGCCGGCACTCGTGCGGCCCGCTCGACCGGAACGCTGGCTGGCGCTGGCCTGCGAGATCGCCTCGATCGGCAGGCGCTGCACCTTGGCCCGCGGGGAGTACCGCGAGATGCGTGCCGTCCCGGTGTCGATCACGTACTTGATGCCGGGCACGGTCAGTGAGGTCTCGGCGACGTTCGTGGCGAGGACGACACGACGGCGGATGCCCGGGGTGTGCCGGCGCTCGAAGACCCGGTGCTGGTCGGCGGCGGACAGGCGGCCGTACAGCGGCAGGACCTCGGTGCCCGGGTAGCGCTTGCCCTCGATCGCGTCCTGCGCGTCGCGGATCTCGTTCTCGCCGGACAGGAAGACGAGCACGTCGCCCGGGTCCTCCTGCGCCAGCTCGTCGAGGGCGTCGGTGATGCCCTGCAGGGTGTCGCGGTCGTCGGCTGCGTTGCCGCTGTCACCGGTGCGGGAGTCCGACTCGTCGTCGGCGTCGTCGTCCTGGTCTTCGGCGACGAGGGGGCGGTACCGGATCTCGACCGGGTAGGTGCGGCCGGACACCTCGATGATGGGGGCGTCGTCGAAGTGCTTCGAGAACGACTCCGGGTCGATCGTCGCACTCGTGATGATGAGCTTCAGGTCGGGGCGTCGGGGGAGCAGCCGCTTCAGGTAGCCCAGCAGGAAGTCGATCGTCAGGGACCGCTCGTGCGCCTCGTCGATGATGATCGTGTCGTACCGCTTCAGGTCGCGGTCGAAGTGGATCTCGTTCAGCAGGATGCCGTCGGTCATCAGCTTCACGCGGGTCTCGGAGCTGACCTTGTCGGTGAACCGGACCTGGTAGCCGACGAGTCCGCCGAGCTCCCCGCCGCCCAGTTCTTCCGCGACGCGCTCGGCGATGGTCCGCGCCGCGATCCGGCGGGGCTGGGTGTGCCCGATGTGCTCACGACCGAGCTCGAGGCAGATCTTCGGCAGCTGTGTGGTCTTGCCCGAGCCGGTGGCCCCGGCGACGATGACCACCTGGTTGTCACGGATGGCAGCCGCGATGTCGTCCCGCCGCTGCGAGACCGGCAGTTCGGGCGGGTACGTGATGACGGGCAGCGGAGAAGACATGAGCATTCCAGGATACAGGCGCGCCGGGCGGCTGGTGCGTCAGGCGATCTGCTGGGCCAGGGCGTCCGCCGACCGGGACGGCAGTTCGCACACCCGGTCGTGGCAGACGTACGCGGCAGGGTCGAGCACGTCGCGACCCTCGAACAACGAGAACCCGGCCTCGGCCCAGTCGCGTGCCTGCTCCGGCGTGGTGGTGGCGACGACTGTGCCGGGGCGCCGAGCACGGTGTGCCACGGCCCGCATCGGGTCGTCGGTGCCGCTCGTGACGACGACGACCTCGCGCGACGGCCGTTGCAGGGCGAGGGCGACACCGAGGGCGTCCGCGTGACCGAGGGGTCGCTCCGTCCCGGTTCGGCCGCGGTCGGCGACGAGTCGTGCAGCGGCGACCCGCAGTGCCCCGTCGCCCGTCAGCGCGCCGAGCGTCGCGGCGGCCGACGCCAGCGCCACGGTGCCGGACCGCATCGCGGTCTGCGGCTGTTCGCCCGTGGCGGTCCCTGCGGAGGCGAGCACCGGGTCGACGTCGAAGCGTTCGGCCAGGCCGTCGTCGACCAGCGAGCGTGCGACGGTCGCGTAGGACACCTCGCCCGTCACCAGGGCCAGTTCGAGCAGCCCTTCGGCGAGCAGCCCGACGTCCTCGACGGTGGCCGGAGCAGAGGACGCCCCGCGCGGTGTGCTGGACCGCACCGTCACGTGGCCGTCCTGCACGTGGGCGGCGAGGACCGCGTCGGCCGCTCCCCGCGCGAGCGCGACGAGTTCCGGGTCACCGTGCCGTGCGCCGGCGATCGCGAGCCCCCGGATCGCCAGGCCGTTCCAGCCCGTGAGGACCTGGTCGTCCAGTGGTGGCGGGTCGAGCTGGGCGCGCTCGGCGACCGGTCGGCGGTACCACTCGCCCTCGACCCGATGGCCGTCGATGGTCGACTCGCTGTCCTGCGCGGCGACGAACGCCCCGTCGGCACGGCGCAGGGTGTCCCGGAGGAAGTCGGCGATGCCGCGGGCCTGCTCGGCCCCCGCGACGGCGAGCAGCCCCGCGTTGTCGTAGAGCATCCGTTCGTAGTGCGGCACGCTCCAGTCGCGTTTGGTGGCGTACCGGAAGACGCCGCCGTCGGCGTCGGTCAGCTCGGACGCGCGGATCGCGTGCAACGACCGGTCGAGCAGCCCGTCGGCTTCGGCGTCGCCGTCGGCCGCCGCATCGGCGAGGAACTCGAGCAGCGGTGTGCTCGGGAACTTCGGCGCGCCGCCGAAACCGCCGTAGGTGGTGTCCTCTGCCCGGGACAGCTGGTCCGTGACGGCCCGGATGGCGTCGACGGACGGGAGGCCCGGGTCGGCTCCGGCACCGCCCTCGCCCGAGCGGGTGGCTGCGTCCGCCACGGCGCCCTGCCGGATCGCCGTCGCGATGGCCGAGGCGTTCGCGTCGACCTCGTGCCGACGCTCGGTCCAGGCGTCGAGCACCGCGGCCAGGATCTGCCGGAACGCCGGGACCTGCCCGACCGGAGTGGGTGGGAAGTACGTCCCCGCGAAGAAGACGTGGCCGTCCGGCGTCAGGAACGTCGTCAGCGGCCAGCCGAGCTGTTGCGTGAACGCACTGGCCGAGGCCATCAGGCTCGCGTCGACGTCCGGCCGTTCTTCGCGGTCGACCTTCACCGACACGAAGTCCCGCCGGAGCAGCTCGCCGATCTCCGGGTCGGCGAAGCTCTCGCGCGCCATGACGTGGCACCAGTGGCACGTGGCGTACCCGACGGACACCAGTACCGGGACCCCCCGCTCGCGCGCTTCGGCGAACGCCTCGGGACCCCACTCGCGCCAGTCGACGGGGTTGTCGGCGTGCAGACGCAGGTACGGGCTGACCGAGGTGCCGAGGCGGTTGTCGTTCATGGCTCCAGCGTGCCCGCCCGCGACTGGGCGGACCACCGCCCGGGGACATCTGTGGACGGGACGCCCGCTCTGCACAGGCCGTGCGGGGAGATCAGCGCTCGAGCCACCCCGTGATCGACGCGAGCCGTGCGGCCACCTGGGCGGGGCTCTGGCCATCGGTGTCCACCCGGGTGACGGTGTCCGCGGTGGCCGAGTCGAGCCTCCCGGCCGTCCGCGTGCTGTGCGCGAGCTGCGCCTGCGGGACCGCGCCACCCGCTCGTCGTGCGAGCCGGTCGGCGGTCGCGCCGTCGGATGCGCGGAGCAGGACGACGCGCACCAGCGGATCGTCGCCCATCGCCGCAGCGAGGCGCTCGTGCTCGAGCACGGACACGGTGTTCGTGTAGACGAGCCGGTGGTGACCGATCTCCCGGTAGCCGGCCCAGATCGTAGCCAGGTTCCGCTCGGCCAGGTGCGCCTCGGGGTGTTCGACGTGCGGGGCCGGGTGGGCGAGGTCGAGCACGTCGCCCTCGATCACCGCGTGCCGGACGTCCGCCGCGACGAGCAGGTCGTGCAGTGCCTCGGCCGCCGTGGACTTGCCCACGCCGGAACGTCCGCCGATGAACAGGACCTCGGACCGGAGCACCGGGTCAGCCCAGGTTGAGGGAGAGGAGCGCGAGTGCGGCGTCCTCGGGGCCGTAGTCGAACATGTGCTCCCAGAACGGGTCGTCGGCCCACGGGACGTCGCCGTCGGCAGGGGTGGCGTGGGCGGTCTCGACGAGCCATGCCAGCTCCGGGGCGACGGCGGCCCGGAACTCCGGAGGTTCCCAACCCAGGGCACGTGCTGCCGTGGTGTCGAGGACGAACGGCGACGGCGACGACCAGGGCGTGCCGCCCACGAAGGCGGGCGCGTCCTCGTCGAGCAGGACCTCGTCGAACCGGTGGTCCAGGTGTCCGGCGATCGTGCGGACGATCTCGAGCACGGTCGGGGCAGCGGCGTCCGCGACGTTGAGGATCCGGCGGTCCGGTGCGTCCGCCACGAGTCGGACGAGCGAACCGATGCCGCTCGCCGCCGTCGTGTGGTCGACGCCGCGGCCGTGGTCGGCGAGCAGGATGCGCTCCCGGCCGTCGAGCACACGGCGGACGACGAACCACTCCCGCGGGCGGCCGATGCCGACGCCGTACACCTTCGACGGGCGGAGCACGGTGACCGGGGCGCCGTGGTCGAGCAGGACCTGTTCGGCCGCCACCTTCGCGGCGCCGTACCCGTCACGACTCGTCGGGTCGCCGTCCCCAGCGGCGACCGTGGGCTGGATCTCGGTGACCGCGCCGCCGAACACCGGCTTGTCGAGCGAGTTCGCGTGCCGACCCTGCTCGTCGGCGTAGACGGCCTTCGACGAGACGAAGACCGTCGAGCCGACGTCGTCGAGGAACGGCAGGAGCTGCTGGGCGTCGTCGCGCGTCGCACCGACGGTGTCGACGAGCAGGTCGGCTCCGGGGCGGAGCAGGTCGCGCAGGACGGAACGGTCGCGGCGGTCGCCGGACGTGAACGTGGCGCCGGAAGCGGTCAGCGCATCCGCTGCGGGGCCGCCTCGGCGTGCGAGGACGTCCACCTGCCAGTCGTCGCCGCCCCTGCCCGAGGCGTCGAGGAGCTCTCGTGCGACGGCTGAGCCGATGCCGCCGGTGCCGCCGAGGATGACCGCGCGTCTGGTGCTCATGGTGCAACGGTAGTGCGGCGGGGCCGTCGGTCCGCTGCCGTCGGTCCTCGGTCCTCGGCCAGGCGCGGCCGTCGTTCCGCGATCGGTTCCGTCAGGAGGCGAGCTGCTCGTGCCGCCACCAGTCGGCGAGCGAACCGTCGTAGACCTTCACCCGGTCGTGCCCGAGCACGGTCAGGGCGAGGGCGTCGACGCACGCGGCGCTGCCCACCCCGCAGTACGTGACGATCTCGTCCGCACCGATCACCGCGGCGAAGGCCCGCTCGAGTTCGGCACCGCGCAGGTACGCGTTCGTCTCGGGGTCCACCAGGGTGTCTGCCGTGATCGGGGTGCTGCCCGGCACGATCGGCGGGTGGTCGTCGCCGAGGGCGGCCCAGGGTGCGGCGAACACCAGGGACGCCGGCTCTTCGCCGGAGACCGCTCGGGTGACACGGTCGTGGTCGGCCCAGAGCGCACGTTCTTCGCCGGCCAGGAACGCGCCGGCATCGGGGTCGGACGGCGCCCTGGGCGTGTGGAGTGCGCCCGCGCGGACCGGGCGGCCCTCGTCGCGCCACTTCGTGAAGCCACCGTCGAGCACCGCGACCGAATCGAAGCCGAACGAACGGAAGATCCACCACAGGCGTGCCGACCACTCACCGACGCTGTCGTCGTAGACCACGACGGTCGAGGTGTTCGTCACGCCGAGCTGTGCCGCGGCGACCTCGAAGCGCTCGGCGCCGGGGCGGGTGAACGGGACGTCGGCGTCGGCGGCGGAGAAGTCGTCGATCAGGTCGGCGAAGCGGGCACCGGGCACGTGGCCGCGCTGCTCGTGGGCGTCCCGCCCGGGAAGCCAGCTGGTGTCGAACCCGGCCCCGACCGTGTGCACCGAGGCGTCGAGCACGACGAGCTCGTCAGCACCGAGGTGGTCAGCGAGCCACTGCGTCGACACGAGTGGTGAGGTCAGGACGGGGGCCATGCCGCACACCATAAACCGCACCCCTGACGTGGGCCAGAGTCGTGGACACACGGCGCAACCGGGGGTGGGGCGGGGTGCGGGCGGGGTGGCGCTGCTGACGCGGAACGACGGTGTCGTCGTCGTACGACATCGACTCCGTCGCATCCGCGCGTGTGCAACTGTCGGCGCGTGCACGGAGCGACGATGTCGTCGTCGTACGACGTCGACGATGTCGTTCGGCGTCGGCACCCCCGCCGACACCCGCCCCGCCGACGCCCCCCGGCATGCACGATGGCCCGCCCCGGCAGAACCGGAACGGGCCGAAGGTGCGGAGCGAACCGCCAGCGTCAGTGCGCCGCGGCGGGGATGCTCCCGGTCGTGGCGGACCCGGCACGTGCGAGCCGCTCGACCCGCACCGACTGCCGGTTGATGAGCAGTCCGCCGGCCAGGGCGACGAGCACGAGCACGCCGGCCGAGATGCCGAACGCCACGTGGTAGCCGTCGAGCGTGGCCTGGGCCTGCTGCAGCTTGGTCGGGGCGGCGGTCAGCCCGGACAGGCTGTTCGACACCACGTCGGCGAAGATCGTCGACAGCAGCGCCGTGCCGATCGAGCCACCGATCTGCTGCATGGTGTTCACCGTCGCCGAGGCCACACCGGCATCGGCCCGGGCGACCCCGGTCGTGGCGGTGTTCATCGCGGACGAGAAGATCGTGCCCATGCCGAGGCCGATCACGATCAGCGCCGGCAGGACGGTGCCCGCGTAGGAGCTGTCCAGGTCGGTGCGGAGCAGCAGGAGGAGCCCGGTCGCGGCGACCAGGCCACCGGCGAAGATGAGCACCTTCGGCCCGACGCGCGGCAGCAGGCGGCCACCGATCTGCGTCGCCGAGATCATGATCGACAGCGGCATCGGCAGGAACGCGAGACCGGTCTGCAGCGAGCTGAAGCCGAGGGTCTGCTCCAGGTAGTAGGTGAGGAACAGGAAGATGCCGAACATGCCGATCGCGACCAGGCCGATCGCGATGAACGAGCCGCCGCGGTCACGGTCGAGCACGACACGCAGGGGCAGCAGCGGGTGGGCGACGCGGGTCTCGATGAACACGAACGCGGCGATCAGCACGACACCGCCGGCGAGCATGGCGATCGTGACGGGGGAGTCCCAGCCGTTCGTCTCGGCGTTCGAGAAGCCGTAGACGACGCCGACGAGCCCGAGCGTGATGGTGATGACCCCGAGGACGTCGATGCGCGGACGCTCGACCTTCGGCGGCTTCTCCATGAAGACGAGCGCGCCGATCACGCCGAGCACGGCGAAGACGACGTTGACGTAGAGGCACCAGCGCCACGAGGCGTACTCGGTCAGCACGCCGCCGAGCAGCAGGCCGATGGCCGCACCCGAGCCGGCGATGGACCCGAAGATGCCGAACGCGCGACCGCGTTCCTTGGGGTCGCGGAACGTGGTGGTCAGCATGCCGAGTGCGGACGGGGCGAGCAGTGCGCCGAAGACACCCTGCAGCGCGCGGGCCGCGACGAGCAGGCCGAACGAGTCGGCCAGGCCACCGAGCACCGAGGCGACGGCGAAGCCGACCAGCCCGATGATGAAGGTGTTCTTGCGGCCGAACAGGTCGCCGAGACGACCGCCGAGCAGCAGCAGCGAGCCGAACGCCAGCGAGTACGCGGTGACGATCCACTGTCGCTGGTCGGTGCCGAAGTCCAGGTCGGCCTGGGCCGAGGGCAGGGCGATGTTCACGATGGTCGCGTCGAGCACGACCATCAGCTGTGCGAGGGCGATGACCGCGAGGGCGATCCAGCGGTGGTTGCTCTTGGCGGGGGTGGTGCCCGGAGTCGTGGGTGCTGTCCCTGTAGGGGTCGGCACGGTGTGTTCTGCCGTCACGGCAGCCTCCTTCGAGAAGGTTGGAGGGTGGGGTGGAGGTGCGCGCCGTCGGGCACTCCCGAGATGTGGTGGTGACGAAACCGGATGCGAGGCATCCGTTTGTGGTCAGTGTAGACCGAAACGGAAGGAGGGCATCCACTTGTTCCCAGAAAGTGCAACTACGGTCGGATCGTGAGCACCACCGACTCCGTGTCCGACCTCGAGCGACCGCTGCGCGCCGACGCTGCGCGCAACCGCGAGCTGATCCTGCAGACGGCGCGCAAGTGCTTCGCCGAGCGCGGGCTCTCCGTCACGTTGAACGACATCGCGCACGAGGCCGGCGTCGGGGTCGGCACCGTCTACCGACGGTTCGCCGACAAGGACTCCCTGATCGAGGCGCTGCTCGCCACCAAGTTCGAGGCCATGAACGACGCCGCAGCACGCGCCGCGGACGTGTCCGACCCGCGTGAGGCGCTCCGGGTGTACCTGATGGGCGTCTTCGCGTTCCGTGCCCGCGACCGAGCCCTCGCCGACGCCATCGTCCGTGCCGGCAAGGCCCGTCCGTCCATCGTGCAGGAGCGCGACCGGCTCGAACGCCAGGTCGCCGCGATCATCGGCCGTGCCGAGACCGCCGGCGTCGTCCGCCCCGGCTTCGACTACCGGGACCTGCCGATGCTCACCGCGATGGTCGGTGCGGTCGCCGACGCCACCCGCGAACACGACCCGGACGCCTGGCGCCGCTACGCGGAACTCCTGATCCAGGGCGTCCTGCCGGGCACGGACGACGTCGCGCCGATGCTCGGCGACCCGCTGGACCGCGAGTCGATCGAGCGCGCGCTGCACGCGCAGTCCTGACGCGTCCGCGCGGACCGCGCTCGGCTCTGGTGCCAGCCGACTCCGGACTGGAGGCCCGTGGCGGCGCCGCCACGGGCCTCCAGTCCGGACGTGGTCGCCACCAGAGCGCCCAGCGCGACGTGCGCGGCCAGACCGGCTACAGCCAGCTGGGGACCCAGTAGTGCGACCGGACGAAGTCCCACGGCACCTGCATCGCCGTCCACATCGGGTACCAGTAGACCGAGGCCAGCACGACGACGCCCAGGTACACGCCGACCCACAGGATCGCCCGTGACCGGCGTGACCGTTCGTCGCTCCGCCTGCCGAGCACCAACCCGATCGCGGCGGCCAGTGCCATGACCATGTAGGGCTCGAAGGCGATCGTGTAGAACTGGAACACCGTCCGGTCGACGTACATCAGCCAGGGCAGGTACCCCGCCGCGACGCCGAGCAGGACGAAGCCGTACTCCCACTTCCGGCGCAGGATCCAGAGCACGAGCAGCGCCACCGTGGCGATGACCGAGGCGTACCAGATGAACGGGTTCGCGATGCCGGTGATCGCCTCGCCGCAGCGGTTCGCCCAGCAGCCGTCCTGTCCGGCGTCCGTGCCGACGTAGAACATCGACGTGGGGCGCTGCATCACGAGCCAGAGCAGCGGGTTCGCCTGGTACGAGTGCGGGGTGTGCAGCCCGATGTTGAAGGCGTAGATCTCCGACTGGTAGTGCCACCAGTTCTGCAGGCTGTCCGGCACCCAGGCGAGCAGCCCGGTCCAGCGTTCGCCGCCCGAGGACAGCCAGTTGCGGTCCCATCCGTCCTTCGACACGAACCAGCCGGTCCACGACGCCACGTAGGTCACCGCGGCGATCGGCACGGTCAGCAGGAACGACACCGGTGCCTGCTGCAGCAGCGCGCTCGACGACCAGAACTCGACCCCGGCACGGCGGCGCATCATCATGTCGCTGAGCACGGAGTACACGGCGAAGAACGCCAGGAAGTACACGCCCGACCACTTCGTCGCCGCTGCCAGCCCCAGGGCCAGGCCCATCGCGAACAACCACGGCCGCCACCAGAACACCGGCCCCCACAGGGTGGTCCGCCCGGCGGCGGCGCGGGCGGCGACCCACTCGTCAAGCCGCCGTTGACCCTGCCGACGGTCGAGCAGCAGCGCCCCGAACCCGAGGATGACGAAGAAGGTCAGGATGCCGTCGAGGAGCGTCACCCGCGACATCACGATCGCCTGCCCGTCGATCGCGAGCAGGAAGCCGGCGAGCGTGCCGATCATCGTCGAACGGAACAGCGACCGGGCGATCACCGCGGTCAGGAACACCGTCGCGATGCCGAGCACGGCCACCGTGAAACGCCAGCCGAAGGAGTTGTCCGCCCCGAACAGCAGCATCCCGAGGCCGATGAGGTACTTGCCGAGCGGCGGGTGCGCGATGAACTCCGCGGCGCTCGTGAAGATGTCCGTCTCACCGCGCACGAACCGGTCGTCGGTCGTCGGGGCGGTGTCACCGCTCGGGTTCGCGGGCCAGGTGCCCTCGTACCCGAGGTGCACGATCGACCAGCCGTCCTTGACGTAGTACGTCTCGTCGAACACGAGCGAATGGGGGGTGCCGAGGTTCACCAGCCGCAGCACGGCGGCGAGGAGCGTCACCGCGAGCGGACCCGTCCACCGCCACACGGCGACCCGCTGCGACGTGGAGAGCACCCGCCCCCACCAGTCGTCCAGGCGCGAGCCGACCGGCCCGTCGGGCACGGCCGTGCGGTCGTCGGTCAGCTCGCTGGTCATCGCTGAGCATCCTACGGATCGACCGTATGTCCGCGCTGCGACTGGGGTGCGGGGACAATGGGTGCGTGATCGTCCTCGCAGCAACGCCCATCGGCAACCTCGGGGACGCCTCGCGCCGTCTCGTCGAGACCCTCTCCAACGCCACGGTCGTCGCGGCGGAGGACACCAGGACCGCCATCCACCTGATGCGCGCCCTGGGCATCGAGAACCGACCGCGGCTCATCGCCCTGCACGAGCACAACGAGCGGGCGAAGGCGTCCGAGGTCGTCGAGCTCGCCCGTGACGAGGACGTCGTCGTCCTCACCGACGCCGGCATGCCCGCGATCAGCGACCCGGGCTTCCCGCTCGTCGAGGCCGCCGCGGCCGCCGGCGTCACCGTCACCGCCCTGCCCGGGCCGTCGGCCGTGCTCATGGCGCTCGCCGTGTCCGGGCTGCCCACCGACCGCTTCACGTTCGAGGGGTTCCCGACCCGCAAGGCCGGAGAGCGCCGCCGGGCGTTCCAGGCGCTGGCGGGTGAGCAGCGGACGATGGTGTTCTTCGAGTCGCCGCACCGGCTGGCCGAGACCCTGGCGGACATGGCCGTCGGGTTCGGGGGCGACCGCCGCGCCGCGGTCTGCCGCGAGCTCACGAAGCTGTACGAAGAGGTCCGTCGCGGGCCGCTGGACGAACTCGTCACGTGGGCGTCCGAGGGTGTGCGGGGCGAGATCTGCATCGTCGTCGCCGGCGCGGCGGAGGCCACGGAAGAAGCCACGCTCGACGACGGTGTGCGGCTGGTGCTCGAGCGGGTGGCCGCCGGCATGCGCATGAAGGAGGCCGCCGCGGCGGTCGCGGACGCGACCGGGCTGTCGAAGCGGGACCTGTACGAAGGGGCGCTCGCGGCGCGCTGAGCGGGGCTCGTCACGTTCGCGCCCGCCGGTCTGGAGGCGCGGGGCGGGCCCGTCACGGGCCTCCCGGACCCGGTTCTCCACAGTCCACCGCCGCACGCGTCATCGGGGTTCCGTGCGCCCGTAGGATGGTCCGCATGTCCGCCGGGTCCTCGTTCAGCATCACCACGCCGATCTTCTACGTGAACGACGTGCCCCACATCGGGCACGCCTACACCGAGGTCGCCGCGGACTTCCTCGCCCGCTGGCACCGGCAGCGCGGTGACGACACCTGGCTGCTCACCGGCACCGACGAGCACGGGCAGAAGATCCTGCGCACCGCCTCGGCGAACGACGTCTCGCCCAAGGAATGGGCCGACCGGCTGGTCAACGACGCCTGGAAGCCACTGCTCGACACGGTCGACGTCGCGAACGACGACTTCATCCGCACCACCGACGAACGCCACGAGCGCGGCGTGACGGCGTTCCTGCAGAAGCTCTACGACGACGGCTTCATCTACGCCGGCGAGTTCGAGGGCTTCTACTGCGTGGGCTGCGAGGAGTACAAGCAGCCGAGCGACCTGGTCGCCGGCACCGGTGCGTACGAGGGCCAGCAGGTCTGCGCGATCCACTCGATCCCGGTCGAGGTGCTGGCCGAGCGCAACTACTTCTTCCGGATGTCCGACTTCGAGCAGCGCCTGCTCGACCTGTACGAGTCGAACCCGCTGTTCATCCAGCCCGAGAGCGTCCGCAACGAGATCATCTCGTTCGTCAAGCAGGGACTCCGCGACCTGTCGATCTCGCGTTCCAGCTTCGACTGGGGCATCAAGATCCCGTGGGACAGCGACCACGTGCTGTACGTGTGGTTCGACGCCCTGCTCAACTACGTCACGGCGCTCGGCTACGGCACCGACGACGACGAGGCGTTCCGGCGCCTCTGGCCGAGCGTGCACATCGTCGGCAAGGACATCGCCCGCTTCCACGCCGTCATCTGGCCGGCGATGCTCATGGCCGCCGGGCTGCCGGTGCCGGAGCGCGTCTTCGGCCACGGCTGGCTGCTCGTCGGCGGCGAGAAGATGTCCAAGTCGAAGCTGACCGGCATCGCGCCGTCGGAGATCACCGACACGTTCGGGTCCGACGCCTTCCGCTACTACTTCCTGCGCGCCATCACCTTCGGGCAGGACGGCAACTTCAGCTGGGAAGACATCTCGGCGCGCTACAAGGCCGAGCTCGCGAACGGCTACGGCAACCTGGCGTCACGCCTGGTCGCCATGCTGCAGAAGTACTGCGACGGCGAGGTCCCGGAGCGCGGCGCGCTCACCGAGTCCGACCAGGCGATCGACGCCCTGGCCGTCTCGGTCACCGAGCGTGCCGACGCCGCCATCGCGGCCTTCGCCCCGCACGAGGCGATCGCCATCGTGTGGGAGCTCGTCGATGCCCTGAACGGGTACATCACCGAGCAGGCGCCGTGGGCCCTGGCGAAGGACGACGCCAACCGCGAGCGCCTCGGCACGGTCCTGACCACCGCGCTCCGCGGCCTCGGCACCGTCACCGTCCTGCTGTCCCCGGTCATGCCGAAGGCGACCGAGAAGCTCTGGGCCTCGATCGGCGCCGGCGGGTCCGTCACCGAGCAGCGGGTCGACCGCGCGTCCGAGTGGCAGGGAGCGTCGCACGTGGTGCCGCTCGAGAGCGGGCTGTTCCCCCGGATCGAGCAGGTCTCCGCGTGACCGACGCCGAGTCGCACGTCCGGTCCCGCGGGGACGGGGGGTCCGGTGGCTCGAAGCGCGACCTGACGTACCCGCCGCTGCCGCAGGCGCTCGTCGTGCCGGTGTACGACAACCACACCCACATGGAGATCGCCGACGGTGTCGGCGACGGGGGTGACGGTCCGCTCGAGTACCGCGAGCACCTCGACCGTGCTTCGAGCGTCGGCGTGCGCGGTGTCGTGCAGGTCGGCACGGACCTCGCCACCTCGGAGTGGTCCGCGTCGATCGCCGCTCGGGAGCCCCGGGTCCTGGCAGCCGTCGCGCTGCACCCGAACGAAGCGCCCGTGCTGCAGGAACAGGGGATGCTCGACGAGCACCTCGCCGGCATCGAACGGCTCGCCGCGCTGCCGCGGGTCCGGGCGATCGGTGAGACCGGTCTCGACTTCTTCCGCACCGGCGAGGACGGCCGCGACGCCCAGGTCCGTTCGTTCGAGGAGCACATCCGCATCGCGAAGGAGCACGACCTCGCGCTGACGATCCACGACCGTGACGCGCACGACGCCGTGGTCGAGGTCCTCGACCGCGTCGGCGCGCCGGAGCGGACCGTCTTCCACTGCTTCTCCGGGGGCCCCGACCTCGCCCGGCTCTGCGCCGAGCGCGGCTGGTACATGTCGTTCGCCGGCACCGTGACGTTCAAGAACGCCGCACTGCTGCGTGAAGCCCTGGTCGTCGCCCCGCGGCACCTGATCATGATCGAGACGGACGCGCCGTTCCTGACGCCCACCCCGTTCCGTGGTCGCCCGAACGCGCCGTACCTCATCCCGCTCACCCTGCGGTCGATGGCGGAGACGCTCGGCACGGACGCCTCGATGCTCGCGGCCCAGATCGCCTCGAACACCGAGCTCGTCTACGGTGCGTGGGACGCCGAGCCCGTGACGGTGGACGAGTAGTCGTGGGTGCCCTGCTCGGCCCGGCGGAGATCCGGGAGCTCGCGGCCGAACTCGACGTCACCCCGACGAAGAAGCTCGGCCAGAACTTTGTGCACGACGCCAACACCGTGCGGCGGATCGTGTCGGTTGCCGGCGTGACCCCGTCGGCACGGGTGCTCGAGATCGGCCCGGGGCTCGGGTCGTTGACGCTCGGGCTCACCGAGACCGGCGCGCCCGTCACCGCGGTCGAGATCGACAAGCGCCTGGCCGCCAAGCTCCCGTCGACGGTGTCGTCGATGCAGCCGGACGCCAGACTGACGGTCGTGCAGCAGGACGCCATGACCGTCGCCGCCACGGACCTCGACGTCGAACCGACGCACCTCGTCGCGAACCTGCCCTACAACATCTCCGTGCCCGTGCTGCTGCACCTGCTCGCGACCTTCCCGTCGATCGAGCGGTCGCTCGTGATGGTGCAGGCCGAGGTCGGGTACCGGCTCGCCGCGGGCCCCGGCAGCAAGGTCTACGGGTCGCCGAGCGTCAAGGCCGCCTGGTACGGCTCGTGGAGCACCGCCGGGTTGGTCAGCCGTCAGGTCTTCTGGCCGGTGCCGAACGTCGACAGCGTCTTGGTGGCGTTCGACCGGCACGAGCCCCCGGGGGACGAGCTCCTGCGATCGCGGGTGTTCACGCTCGTTGATGCGGCGTTCCAGCAGCGACGCAAGATGCTGCGGCAGAGCCTGTCCGGGGTGCTCGGCGGCAGTGCGCACGCGTCCGAGGTCCTGACGGCGGCGGGCATCGACCCGACCGCTCGGGGCGAGGCGATCGGTGTGGACGACTTCGTGCGGCTCGGGCGGACGGTCCTGGCGGCTGCGGAGTAGTCCTCCTCGCGCCTGGCTCCAGCGAAATACGGAATGTTTCGTGAAGTCCATTCGATGCTCCTACGGTTGATCGCATCGACCGAGGGGACACCATGCAGCCGACCGAACCACGCCGACCGATCCGCCGCGGCCCGACCGAGGAACAGCTCACAGCGGGTCGTCGGCGCGCCCTGCTCAGCGCGGATCCTGGTCGGCCGCCGGGGCCGAGGATCTTCACCGACGCCGAGCGGCAAGCGCTGTTCGCTCGGACGCCGCGACCTGAAGGCACGTTCGAAGAACGCCGCGAGCGCCGACGGCGTGCGATCGAGTCGATCGATCCGGACTGCCGAGCCGAACCCATCGCGCGCATCCGCCAGGCACGCTGATCGTGTTCGAGCGACTCAGATCCGGTGAGTTCGACGAGCATCGGGTACTGGAGTTCGACGGATGCACCAGCAGGCCGGATGTCGTGCTCGTCGAGACGAGTTTCATCGACTGCGTGCTGCACCGTGCGGAGCCGCAGCACGTCGGGGCGTCAGCGTTCTGGGATCACCTCGACCTGGCCGACACGCGGATCCTGTACAGCGCGTTCACCGAGTTCGAGCTCTTCGAATCTGCCCGCCACAAGGGACTGCAGGCTGCACGTCGCCATGTGGCCGCATGGCGAGACCTGCTGCGGTCGACGCAACTGCACTGGGTCGGGATCGATGACGTCAGCGATGGAGTCCCAGGGCTGATCGAGGAGTTCGGCCTGACAGCCTCGGGTGCCGTGCACGTCGCCACCGCCATCTCGTCGAAGGTGGACGGTTTCGTGACGGTCGATCCTGCGTTCGGCGTCGTGGACAAGGAGCGTCTCCCGCTGATCATCGACGCGAAGGGTGCGGAGCTGGCGCGTCGCCTGCGGGCCGGCTCCCGACAGTGAGCGGCGCTGGCGGGGTCCCGCAGCCTACGATGACGGCATGGCCGACGGAACGGTTCGCTCGCATGCACAGGGGATGGCGCCGGACCGCGTCCTTGCTGCGACGGGCAAGAAGCCCGACGAGTGGCATGCCCTGATCGACCGAGCCGACGGAGCCACCATCGGACACGCGGCGATCGCGTCCTGGTTGATCGGTCAGGGCGTCGAGCCGTGGTGGGCGCAGGGCATCACCATCGGGTACGAACAGGCCCGCGGGCTCCGCATCCCCGGTCAGCGCACGGACGGCACCTTCGCGGTGTCCGCCTCACGGCAGGTCCCGGGTGAACGAGAGGCCGTGCTCGATCGGATCGTCCCGGTGTTCACGGCGGCACTCGGATCCACGCCGACGTCCGAGCGACGCGGCGGCAGGCGCCCCTCGGCCCGCTGGACCTTCGCTGACCGCGAATCCGTGCTGCTCAACACCGAGGACGGTCCGAAGCCGGACACCGTCCGCATCTCGGTGCAGCGGGAACGGCTCGCCGGCCCCGAGCGGATGCCCGACGCGAAGGCCGAACTGCAGCAGCTCCTCGCCACCCTCTGACGCCGCGACAGGGCAACGTGCCCCTCGCACCGTGCGAACGCCGGCCGTCGCCCGACTCAGTGCTCGCGGGACGCCATCATCTCGAGGATCTGCTGGTGGTTGCCGTTCCGCTCGGCGAAGCGCAGCGGGTGCACGTTCTGCACCAGGATCTCCGGGGCAGCGCCGGACTCGATGAGCGCCATGACCTCGTCGGCGAACGCGTCGAGCGGCATCCCGCCGAAGTCGGCGCCGCCCATCAGGTCGGTCATGACGGCCGGCGGGGCGAGCTCCAGCACCTCGAGCGACGACCCGACGAGCTGCTGACGGAGGGCCTGCGTGTAGGCGTGCACACCGGCCTTCGTCGCGCTGTACGTCGGCGACGCGGTGAGCGGGACGAACGCGAGACCGGACGTGACGGTCATCAGGGTGGCCGAGGGCTGGGCGAGCAGGTGCGGCAGGAACGCGTCGATGAGCCGGATCGTGCCGACCAGGTTCGTCTGGACGAGTTCGACGGCGTCGTGGATGTGCCCGGGGTCGCGGAGGTCCTCGTCGCGCATGATCCCCGACATGGTGATGAGGGCATCGAGCGACGGGTAGGCCTCGAGCACCGAGGTGGCAGCGGCCTCGATCGACGGCGCGTCGGCGACGTCGATCTGCACGGTGCCGAAGCCGTGCTCGGCGGCGAGGGAGTCGAGGAGGGCCTGGCGACGGCCGCCGATGACGACGGTGCTGCCGGCGGCCTGCAGGCGCTGGGCGAGCGCGAGACCGATGCCCGAGGTCGCGCCGGGGATGAAGACGGTGGAGTTCGTGATGTCTATGACCACCACGATGCTCCGTGGGCAGGGTCGCAACCAGAGCGCGGTCATCGGGGGATCGGCGATCCCTGGCACCCGGGCCGGAAGCGGACGATGATCGACCCATGGACCGTGCCGCGCTCGCCGACTTCCTCCGCCGTCGCCGTGAGCTGCTGCGCCCCGAGGACGTCGGTCTCGGGCAGGGGCCACGACGCCGGACCCCGGGGCTCCGCCGCGAAGAGGTCGCTGCCCTCGCCGGCATGTCCGTCGACTACTACACGCGACTCGAGCAGCAACGCGGACCGCAGCCGTCCGAGCAGATGATCGCCGCGATCGCCCGGGCCCTGCGCTGCAGCCTCGACGAGCGCGACCACCTGTTCCACCTGGCCGGGCAGAACGCCCCGACCCGGATGCACCGCGCCGACCACGTCGATCCGGCGATCCTGCGGGTGCTCGACCGGCTCGAGGACACCCCGGCGATCGTCGTCAGCCACCTGGGCGAGACCCTGGTCGAGAACCGGCTCGCGGCGGCGCTCCTCAGCAGCTCGGTCGACCTGCCGGGCAACCGGCGGTACCAGGCGTGGCGGTGGTTCGTGACGGGTGAGGAGCTCGCGAAGTACGCGCCCGAGCAGCACGAGCGGCTGGGGCGGGTGGTGGTCGCGTCGCTCCGGGCGGCCGTCGGGCTCGCGGGCCCGGGAGATCGCCGGGCGACCGAACTCATCGCCGAGCTGCAGACGCGCAGCGCCGAGTTCCGCGACCTCTGGGCCAAGCACGAGGTGGCCACGCGCTGGTCGGACAACAAGACGATCGTGCAGCCGGAGCTCGGCCGCATCACCGTGGACTGCCAGGTGCTGCACACCGACGACCAGGCGCAGGCACTGCTGCTGTTCACGGCGCCCCCAGGTTCGGAAGACGCGCAGAAGCTCGAGCTCCTCGGCGTCGTCGGACAGCAGACCTTCGCCGGCTGAAGACCTCGCACGGTGCGAGGTCGACCACCGCCGGTACCGAACGGTGCGAGGTTCCGTACGCCGTGCGACGGCGAGCAGGTCGCACCGAGTACGGAACCTCGCACCGAGCGACCAGGACCCCCTGCGACCCGCCCCCACCGAGAAGCAACGCCACGTCACACACTTGGGCGCGTGCGGTATACCGTGCCTAGGGTGGGGGCGTGAGCACTCCGCGCGTGTACGTCATCCACGAGAACCCCGAGTGGTTCCCCCCGCTCGCCGCCGCCTTCGAGGCCGAGGGCGTCCCGGTCGAGGAGATCCTGCTGACCGAGGGGCAGATCGACCTCGCGGCCGAGCCGGCACCCGGCGTCTACTGGAGCCGCATGTCCGCGAGTTCCCACACCCGCGGCCACGAGCACAGCAAGGAGTACACCCGGGCGATCCTCGGCTGGCTCGAGCGTGCCGGCCGCCAGGTCGTCGGCGGCAGCCACGTGCTCGAGCTCGAGGTGTCGAAGGTCGCGCAGCACGGTCTCCTGCAGCAGGCCGGGTTCGACGTGCCGCGCACGACCGCCGTGTTCGGCACGACGGCGCTCAAGGACGCCGCCCGCACCTTCACCGACGGGCAGGACGTCCCCTTCATCACCAAGCACAACCAGGGCGGCAAGGGCCTGGGCGTGCGGCGGTTCGACTCGCTCGCCGAGTTCGACGCCTACGTCGACAGCCCCGAGTTCGAGGCCCCGGTCGACGGCATCACCATGCTGCAGGAGTACCTGACGGCCCGCGAGCCCTTCATCACCCGCGTCGAGTTCGTCGGCGGCGAGTTCGTGTACGCCGTCCGCGTCGACACCAGCGCCGGCAGCTTCGAGCTCTGCCCCGCCGACGCGTGCGAGGTGCCGCAGGTCATCGCCGGCGCCGTCTGCGACGTCCCCGGCACCGAGACCGTCGGTGCACCCCCGGCGTTCGCCGTCCGGACCGAGATCACCGCCGAGCACCCGCTGGTCCAGCAGCTCCGCACGTTCCTCGCCGACCAGCGCATCACCATCGCGGGCGTCGAGTTCATGGAGACGACGGACGGCCGCACCGTCGTCTACGACATCAACACGAACACGAACTACAACCCCGCGGTCGAGGAGTCCGCGCCGGCCTCCGGCCCGCGCTCCATCGCGAAGTACCTCGGTGGTCTGCTGGAGACGCAGTACGCGGCCCAGCTCACGGCCTGAGAACGCAACAACCACCGGACTGGAGGCCCGTGGCGGGCCCGCCACGACTGCCTCCGCTGGCTCCGGCAGCGCGACCCGCACAACGCTTCGCGTCGTCAACCAGCGGCTCCCGCCCGTCCGCCTTTCCCACACCCCCAAGGAACCAACGTGCGATTCGGATACTGGACCCCGCTCTTCGGCGGCTGGCTGCGCAACGTCGACAACGAGAACATGCCGGTCACCTTCGACTACGTGAAGCGCCTGGCGCAGCGCGCCGAGCGGATCGGCTTCGACCTGACGCTCGTGCCGGAGCTCAACCTCAACGACATCAAGGGCACGGCGGCGCCCTCGCTCGAGGCGTGGTCGCTCGCGGCGGCCATCGCGGCGACGACCGAGCGCCTGGAGATCATGGCGGCGATGCGTCCCGGGTACCACCTGCCCGCGGTGACGGCGAAGCAGGCGGCGACGATCGACGACATCTCGTGCGGCCGGTTCACCTTCAACGTCGTGAGCGCCTGGTGGGCGGAAGAGGCGAAGCAGTACGGCGGGATCTTCTCGGAGCACGACGACCGGTACAAGCGCACCGCGGAGTTCGTCGAGGTCATGAAGGGCCTGTGGCGCGAGACCCCGTACTCGTTCTCGGGCGAGTACTACGACATCGAGAACGCGCACCTCGAGCCGAAGCCCCGCGTGACGCCGCGCATCTACGCCGGTGGGGAGAGCGAGGCCGGCAAGGCCGCCATCACCGGGTACGCCGACGCCTACGTCACGCACGGCGGCACGGCCCCGGAGCTCCGCGCGAAGATCGACGAGATGAAGCAGCGCCGCATCGACGCCGGCCTGCCGCCGTTCGAGGCGTTCGGCATGGCCGCGTACGTCATCGTGCGCGAGACCGAGGAAGAGGCGCAGGCCGAGCTCGCCCGGATCACCGACGTGCAGCACGGCAAGGCGTACGAGTCGTACCAGGACTTCATCTCGAAGTCGCAGCTCGAGCACGTGCCCTCGCTCGAGGACTACTCGGTGTCGAACCGCGGCCTGCGCCCCGGTTTCGTGGGGACGCCGTCGCAGGTGGCGGACCGCATCCGGGAGTTCGAGGACGCCGGCGTCGACACGCTCCTGCTGCAGTTCTCGCCGCAGCTCGAGGAGATGGACCGGTTCGGCGAGCAGGTCATCCCGCTCGTCCGGCAGTCGGTCGGGGCGCAGTCCTGATGGGGGCCACGCCGACCAACGCCGAGGACGGCTGGGCGTTCGAGACCCGCCAGATCCGCGCCGGCTTCAAGGCCGACCCGGGCTGGGGCGCGAACGTGCCGCCGATCGCGCAGAGCGCCGCGTACGTCTACCCGTCGGGCGAGGACGCCGCCGCGCGCTTCATGCTCGACGCCCCCGGCCACACCTACACGCGGGTGAACAACCCGTCGGCGGCAGCCCTCGAGCGCCGGATCGCCGACCTCGAGGGCGGGATCGGTGCGCTGGCGCTGGCGTCCGGGCAGGCGGCGACGTCGCTGGCCGTGCTCGGTGTCGCACGCGCCGGTGACCACGTGGTGTCGAGCGCCTCGCTGTACGGCGCGACCTACACGCTGTTCGCCTCGACCCTGCGGGACCTCGGCATCACCTTCACGTTCGTGCAGGACCCGACCGACCTGTCCGAGTGGGCGGCGGCGGTGCGTCCGGAGACGAAGGCGTTCTTCGGTGAGTCCATCCCGAACCCCCGCGGGGACGTCCTGGACTTCGCCGGGGTGGCCGGGGTCGCGCACGAGGCCGGTGTGCCGCTCATCGTCGACAACACCATCGCGACGCCGTACCTGGTCCGCCCGATCGAGCACGGCGCCGACATCGTCGTGCACTCGGCGACGAAGTACCTGGCCGGACACGGCAGCGCCATCGCCGGGCTCATCGTCGACAGCGGGAACTTCGACTGGGCGGCCCACGCCGACGCCTACCCGCAGCTGGCCACGACCGAGCAGTCCGGGTTCGCGAACACGAACTTCGCCGAGAAGTTCGGGCGACGGGCGTTCATCCAGCGCACCCGCTCGAAGCTGTCCGCCGACCTCGGGCCCGCGATCGCACCGTTCAACGCGTTCCTGGTGCTCCAGGGCATCCAGACGCTGTCGCTCCGCATGGACCGGCACGTGTCGAACGCCGCCACCGTGGCGAGCTGGCTCGACGCCCACGACCAGGTCGAGCACGTGCACTACGCCGGCCTGCCGGACTCGCCGTGGCACCACCTGCAGCAGCGCTACGTGCCGAAGGGACCGTCGGCCGTGCTGTCGTTCGACCTGGCCGGCGGGGTCGCCGCGGGCCGACGGTTCGTGGCTGCGCTCGAGCTGTTCGACCACGTCTCGAACCTCGGGGACGTCCGATCGCTCGTCGTGCACCCGGCATCGACCACCCACGTGCAGATGACCTCCGCCGAGCGGGCAGCCGCCGGGGTGGGGGACGGACTCATCCGCCTGTCGATCGGCCTCGAGCACATCGACGACATCACCGCGGACCTGGCGCGGGGGTTCACGGCAGCCGCAGCGGGATAGGTTGGGCACATGACCACGTTGGCCGCACCGACCCGGGTGCGGACGCGCGCCCCCGGCAAGATCAACGTGTTCCTGTCCGTCGGGGCGCTGCAGGACGACGGCTACCACGACGTCGCCACGGCGTACCAGGCGGTGTCCCTGTACGAGGACGTCACCGCCGAGGCCGCCGACGACTTCTCGGTCACCTTCACGGGGCCGATCGACACGAGCACCGTGCCGGTCGACGAGTCGAACCTCGCCATCCGTGCGGCCCGGCTCGTGGCCGACGCGGCCGGACACCGCGGTGGGGTGCGGCTGACCATCGACAAGCAGGTGCCCGTCGCCGGCGGCATGGGCGGTGGGTCCGCGGACGCCGCGGCGACCCTGCTCGCCGTCGACACGCTCTGGGGCACCGCGCTCGGTCGCGAGGAGCTGCTCCGGCTCGCCGCGCAGCTCGGCGCCGACGTGCCGTTCGCCTTCGCCGGCGGCACCGCCGTGGGCACCGGCCGCGGTGACGAGCTGAGCCCCGCGCTGGCCAAGGGTGAGTTCCACTGGGTCCTCGCCCTGAGCGACGACGGGCTGAGCACCCCCGCCGTCTACCGTGCGCTCGACGAGCACCGGGAGCGCTACCGAGCCGACATCTCCCCGGCGCCGTCGCACCCCGTGGTCGAGGCCAACGTGCTGCAGGCGCTGCGCGCGGGTGACCCCGACCTGCTCGCCGACTGCGTCCACAACGACCTGCAGGCACCGGCCATGCGGCTGCAGCCCCGGCTCGCGGCGACCCTGGAGCTCGGTGAGAAGTCCGGTGCCCTGGCCGGCCTGGTGTCCGGCAGCGGACCGACGGTGGCGTTCCTGGTGGGCGACCGTGATGCGGCGCTCGAACTGCAGGTCGAGCTCAGCGCCGCCGGCCTCGTCGCACTCCGGGCCACCGGTCCGGTGCACGGCGCACGCGTGGTGCACTGACCCGAAGCCCCGGCACAGCCGTCGGCGGCTGGACCGCCACCGTCAGCGACTGGACCGCCACCGTCGGCGGCCGGACCGCCACCGTCAGCGGCTGTACTTCCAGAGGATGACCGTCCCGGTGTGCCAGTAGCGCACGACGTGGAAGCCCTCGGCCACCAGCGTCTCGGTGACCTGCGGGCGGATGTTCCGCGACTTGCCGCCGACGAACCACACGGTGTCGATGCCGGAGATCCGCTCGGGCACCGTCGTGGCCACGTCGCCGTTGACGTTCCAGAGCTGTCCGCGTTGGGCCCCGGTCTCGGCGACGGCGAGGTCGCGCATCCCGGTGAAGGCTTCGGGGTAGGAATCGGCGATGACCTGCGCGGTGGTGCCGGGGTGCCGCCAGACGCTGCCGAACACGACGCCCTCGTTCCGGTCGGTGCGCCGGTCCCGCTCGCGCTCGATGATCGCTGCGGCGTTCGCCCAGTGCGAGTCCTGCTTGGCGTGGGGCAGCCGGACGATCGTGCTCGTCGGGGCCGACACGAGCAGCATCCCGACGACCGCGAGCGCGAGCCACCGCCGGGGTCGGATCGCCGTGATCGCCAGGCCGATGAGCAGTGCGACGAACGGCAGGCTCAGGCTGGCGTACTTCGGGGTGTACAGGTGCTCCCCGGCCGTGGTCGCGCCGACGAGCAGGGCGGTGGGCAGGATCATCAGGGGGACGGCGACGCGGACGGCCTGCATCCGCAGCAGGTCGCGGGCGGCCGGGGCAGGGCGTCGGGCGGCACGCACGGCGAGCACGACCCCGACGATCATCAGGACCCACCCGAGCACCGCGTACGGCCAGACGGCACCGAACCACGCGGTCGCGACGACCTGGCGCACGGTGGCCCACCCGACGCCGGTGATCCAGCCGACCTGCTTGGCCTGCCCGGCGGCGAGCACGATGAACGGCGACACCACGAGTGCGGCGCCCACGGCGGCGACGCCCCAGCGCACGAACGCGGCTCGGTCGACGATCGGCGCGGCCACCGGACCGCTGCGCTCGGAGAGCACGGCGTCGCGCCGCGCGGCGCGGTCGGCGACGGCGGTCCAGAGGAGCACGACCCCGTGCGCGACGACGGCCAGGGCCAGGTAGACGTTGAACAGCACGGCGACCACGGCGAGCATGCCGTAGACGACCCACCACCGGGTCGCGTGGTGCCGGATCCGGGTGCGGCGGACCGCGGTGATCCCCACGAGGGTCAGCGCGACGGCGAAGGTCGTGACGGTGGCGTACGGGCGCCCCTCGGTGCCGGCCCAGGCGACGCGGGGCAGGACCAGGAACACGATCCCGGAGACGACGCCGAGCCGCACGCCGCCGAGACGACGGCCGAGGGCGACGACGAGCCCGGCGGACACCCCGATGGCGAGGGCACTCGGGAACCGCAGCGTGAACGGCGAGTACCCGACGAGCGTGAACCAGACGTGCATCACGGCGTAGTACAGCCCGTGGACGGCGTCGACGTTCTGCAGTTCGGCCCACAGCGCCGGCCAGCTCCGCTGGGCACTCGCGACGGTCGCGGCCTCGTCGTACCAGAGCGACGGCACCCAGCTGAAGGCCGCTGCGACGACGACGCCGAGCGCACCGACGGTGATCTCGGGGGTCCGGGCGAGGGCCCGGACGGCCGCCGCGGCGAGACCCAGCGAGCGCGCGCGCACCGACCCGTCCGACGTCGTGCGTCGGACCGGGACGGTACCGGTGCGGGGGGAACTCACGCCCGCGACCGTACCGATCTGCTCTGGGGATCCGCCGCGTCCAGGCACTGAACTCTCACATGCAGGAGTTCGGTGCGACGGGCCAGAATGACGGGATGGAACCCCTCGTCGCCCCCGCCGCCGCGCTCTCCCCGGGGCGGGTGCAGCTCGGTTCGCGGACCGCCGCGCTCGCCGAGGTCGGGGTCACCGGGCTGCGACGCCTGGCCACATCGCGCATCCTCGTCGTCGGGGCCGGCGGGCTCGGGGCGCCGGTGGTCGCGTACCTCGCCGGGATCGGTCGGCTCACCGTGGTCGATCCCGACGTGGTCGACGGCTCGAACCTGGCCAGGCAGACGCTCTTCACGGCCGCGGACGTCGGCTCGCCGAAGGCACGGGTCGCGGTCGCCCGAGCCGTCGCCGTCGACCCCGAACTCGACGCGGTCGCCGTGGTCGCGTCGTTCACGCCGGACCTGGTCGCCGGACACGACGTCGTCGTCGACGCCGCCGACTCGGTCGTGGTCACCCGGGCCGTCTCGGACGCCTGCGCCGCGGCCGGCGTGCCGTTCGTGTGGGGCACCGTGCTCGGCCACGACGGGCAGGTCAGCGTCTTCCGCGACGCCGGGTCCGACGGCGTCGACTTCCACGACCTGCACCCCGACGCCCTGCCCGACGAGGGCTCGTGCGCCCTCGACGGCGTCGTCCCCGCACTCTGCGGCGCGGTCGGTGCGGTGATGGCGGGACAGGTCTTCGCGATGGTCACCGGCACGGGCGACCCGCTGCTCGGACGCGTCCTGACCGTCGACGCCCGCCGGTGGCGCTGGACCGAGAGCCCCGTCCGTCGGGGGCCCGCCTCGCGTCGACCGGCACCTGCTGCCGGTGCCTCCGCGGCGCCGCGCATCGCGCCGTCCGCCCTGGCCGCCAGGGTGGCGGACCCGTCGGACCCGCTGGTCGTCGTCGACGTCCGGACCGACGAGGAACGCGCGGCCGGCGTGGTCGCCGGTGCCGTCACCGACGACACCGGCGCTGACGAGGTCGTCGTCTACTGCGCACGCGGACCCCGTGCGGACGCGTGGGCGGCGCGGCAGCCGGCCGGGAGGCGCGTGGCGGTCCTCGACGGCGGCTTCGAGGCCTGGCGTCGCGAGGGCCTGCCCGTGGCGATCGAGCACCGGTCCTGACCCGGCCCGGTCGCCCCCACCGCCCCTGCCGCCGCATCCGCGGATAGGATCGGTGGATCATGACGCAACTGCGGGTACGGGACGCTGCGGCCTTCCTCGGGATCAGTGACGACACCGTTCGTCGGCTCGTCGACGGGGGCACCTTCACCCGTGCCACGGACGACGCGGGGCGAGCCGTGGTCGACGGTCGCGAGGTCGCCGCCTTCGCGCGGGAACGCAGCTCCGAGCTGACCGACCCGGCGTCCGCGGTGAAGAGCTCGGCGCGCAACCGCTTCGTCGGGATCGTCACCGACCTGGTCGTCGACACCGTGATGGCGCAGGTCGAACTGCAGTGCGGCCCGCACCGCGTGGTGTCCCTGATGAGTGCCGAGGCCGTCCGCGACCTGGGGCTCGAGGTCGGGTCCGTCGCGGTGGCGTCCGTCAAGGCCACGATGGTCGCCGTCGAGGCACCCGCCCACCAGGAGGACCCCCGATGACCCGTCGTTCCCGCTCGTTGCTCGTACCCCTCGCCGTCGTGGCGACGCTCGGCCTGTCGGCGTGCTCCACCGCCGACGCTCCCGCGGGGTCCTCGTCGCCGTCACCGTCGTCGAGCGCGGACGCCGACGTGTCGGGTTCGATCACCGTCTTCGCCGCCGCGTCCCTGCAGCAGACCTTCACGACGCTGGGCAAGCAGTACGAGACCGCGCACCCCGGCACCTCGATCCGGTTCTCGTTCGCCGGCTCCAGCGACCTCGTCACCCAGATGCAGAACGGCGCCCCCGCCGACGTGTTCGCCGCAGCGGACCAGGCGAACATGACGAAGCTGACCTCGGGTGACCTGGTGACCGGGACGCCGCGGGCCTTCGCCACGAACACACTCGAGATCGCGGTCGCACCGGGCAACCCGCGGGGCATCGGCGGCCTCGACGACCTGACGGCTCCGGGTGTCCAGCTCGTCACGTGCGCCGCCCCGGTGCCGTGCGGTGCCGCGACGGCGAAGGTCGAGTCCGCATCGGGCATCGACCTCGAGCCGGTCAGCGAGGAGCAGTCCGTCACCGACGTGCTCGGCAAGGTCGAGTCCGGTCAGGCCGATGCCGGACTCGTCTACGTGACGGACGTCCGAGGGGCCGGCGGCAAGGTGGACGGGGTCCCGTTCGACGAGTCGAGCAAGGCCGTCAACACGTACCCGATCGGCGTGCTCCGGGAATCCCAGGACCCGGAGCTCGCGCAGGCGTTCTCGGAGTACGTCCGCTCCGCCGCCGGGCGGCGCGTGCTCTCCGACGCGGGCTTCGGGAAGCCCTGACCCGTGGCTCCGCGCGCTGACGGACGGCCGCCGGTCGCGTGGTGGCTCCCGCTGCCCGCGGTGCTCGGCGGGCTGTTCGTCGTCGTGCCGGTGCTCGCGATGCTCGGCCGGGTCGACTGGTCGTCGTTCGTCGGGCTCGTGACCTCCACCGCGTCACTGACCGCGCTCGGGCTCAGCCTCGGCACGGCGCTCGCGGCCACGGGCGTCGCGTTCGTCCTCGGGTACCCGCTCGCCGTGCTGTTCGCGCGGTCGCGGTCGCGGTGGGTCGGCGTCGCCCGGGCCGTCGTGCTCCTGCCACTCGTGCTGCCGCCGGTGGTCGGTGGTCTCGCCCTGCTCGCGGCCTTCGGTCGGCTCGGGGTGGTCGGGGCGTTCCTCGACGACCACGGCCTGCACATCGCGTTCACCACGACCGCGGTGGTCATCGCGCAGACCTTCGTCGCGATGCCGTTCCTGGTGTCCTCGGTCGAGGGGGCGCTCCGCGTCGAGGGTGACCGGTACGAGCGGGTCGCCGCGACCCTGGGCGCCGGGCCGACCCGGACGTTCCTGACCGTCACGACGCCGCGGGTCCTGCCGGGGATCGTGTCCGGGCTCGTGCTCTGCTTCGCCCGGGCGCTCGGCGAGTTCGGGGCCACCCTGACCTTCGCCGGCAGCCTGCAGGGGGTCACGCGGACCCTGCCGCTCGAGGTCTACCTGCAGCGCGAGGTCGACCCGGACACCGCGGTGGCGCTGGCGGTCGTGCTCGTCGTGGTGGCCGTCGTCGTCATCGGGGCCTCGTCGTTCCGGACCCGCGGAGCCCTGGCATGACGGCCGAGGGTGCGATGGGAGTCCGGGCGCACGTCGTCGTCGAGCCGCGGGACGTCGACGTCGCGATCGAGGTCCGGGCGGGGGAGTGCCTGGCGGTCATCGGGCCGAACGGCGCGGGCAAGTCGACGGTGCTCGAGGCCCTGGCCGGGCTGCTGCCGATCGACGCCGGCCGGATCGAACTCGACGGGGTCCGTGCCTCGAGTCCACGGCACACCCTGCCCGCGCACCGTCGTCGGACGGGACTCGTCGCGCAGCGGCCCGATCTGTTCCCGTTCCTCGACGTCGTCGGGAACGTCGCCTTCGGGCCCCGAGCCGCCGGAGCCGGTCGCGCCGCGGCCCGGCAGCTCGCCCGCGATGCGCTCGACGCCGTCGGGGTCGCCGACCTGGCCACCCGCGACCCCGGGACACTCTCCGGCGGACAGGCACAGCGCGTCGCGATCGCCCGGGCGCTCGCCACCGACCCGGCGGTGCTGCTGCTCGACGAACCGACCTCGGCGCTCGACGTCGGCGCGCAGGACGAGGTCCGCGCGGCACTCCGGACCGCCGTCGCAGGCCGGCCCGCGGTGCTCGTCACCCACGACCCGGTCGAGGTCGTCGCCCTGGCCGACCGCGTCGTCGTGCTCGAGGGCGGCCGGGTGGTCGAGCAGGGCACCCCCGCGGCCGTGCTCGGTCGTCCGACGAGTGCGTTCGCCGCGACGTTCTCCGGACTCGCGCTGGTGCGCGGGACCGCCACCGGGGGTGGGATCGCGATCGACGGCGGGGGTGAGCTGGCGTCCGGGACGCACGCCGTGCCTCCCGGCCGGCCCGCCCTGGCTGCCTTCCACCCGACGGCCGCCATGCTGACGCGGGACGGTGCCGGAGCCACGCGCACCGTCTCGTCGCTCGAGCCGCGCGACGGACTGGTGCGGGTACGGGCCGGTGACCTGGTGGCGGACCTGACGCTCGCGCGGCTGACCGCGCTCGGGATCGCCCCCGGCGACGCGGTGCGCATCGACGTCCCCGCAGCCGAGGTGGCGGTCTACGCGCCCCGCGGTTGAGACAATGGTCGGATGACCTCCTGGTTCCCCAAGGTGTGGCCCGTGGCCACGCCGATCCTGGCGGCCGTCGTGCTCGCGTTCTCGTACGGCCGCTACGGGCTCGGCACCGCCGTGGTGGTCGTCGTCGCCGTCGTGCTCGCCGTCACGGTCCTGGCTGCCGTCCACCACGCCGAGGTCGTCGCACACCGGGTCGGGGAACCCTTCGGCTCGCTCGTACTGGCCGTCGCCGTGACGATCATCGAGGTCGCGCTCATCATCTCGCTGTCGAGCTCCGGCGGTGCGCAGGCCGAGACCCTGGCGCGCGACACCGTGTTCTCGGCGGTGATGATCACGATGAACGGGCTGGTCGGCCTCGCGATCCTGATCGGGACCCTGCGGCACAACACCGTGCGCTTCAACCAGGAGGGCGCGAGCGCCGCGACCATGACGGTGGCCGCGCTCGCCGTGCTGACCCTGGTGCTGCCGACGTTCACCACCGGCACCGACGACGCGTCCTTCACGGGGACGCAGCTGGTGTTCGTCGCGATCGCGTCACTGGTGCTCTACGGACTGTTCGTCGTCACGCAGACCGTGGCGCACCGCGACTTCTTCCTGCCGGTCAACCGTGCCGGCGGGGTGCTCGTCGAGTCCGAGGACGCCCACGCCGCCCGCCCGTCGGGACGCACCACGATGGTGTCGCTCGGGCTGCTCGTCGTCGCGCTCGTCGCCGTGGTCGGGCTCGCCAAGGTGGAGTCGCCCGCGATCGAGGCCGGGGTCGCCGCCGTCGGGTTCCCGCCGTCGTTCGTCGGTGTCGTGATCGCGCTGCTCATCCTGCTGCCGGAGGGCATCGCCGCGTCGAAGGCCGCCGCACGGAACCGGATCCAGACGAGCCTGAACCTGGCGATGGGGTCCGCGATGGCGTCGATCGGTCTGACGATCCCCTCGATCGCGGTCGCCTCGCTGTTCATGCCGGGGACGCTGCTGCTCGGACTCGGGCCGTCGCAGATCGTGTTGCTCGCGCTGACGATCGTCGCGGCGGTGCTCACCGTGCTGCCCGGTCGTGCCACGCGGCTGCAGGGTGGGGTGCACCTGGTGATCTTCGCCGCGTTCATCGTGCTGTCCGTCTCGCCGTAGGCGGGGGCGGGGCGGGGTCGGGCGGGTCGTTCCGGGCGTACCTGGTCGAATCGGGCGTACCTGGTCGGAAGTTCGCACCAGGTACGCCCGGAAACGCCAGGTATCGCGGGTGTTCTGGGAAGGAACGGGCGTACCGCTCAGCCGCCGAACTCAGCCGCCGAACTCAGCCGCCGAACTCAGCCGCCGGCGAAGGGCGGCATGACGTCGACGACCTCGACACCGTCGAGCGAGGTCGCCCGGTCACGCGTGGTCACGCCGTCGACCAGGTACGAGCAGCGCTCCTGCAACGCACTCCAGCGCGCAGGGTCCGCCATGTCAGCCGCGTCGATCGCGCCGAGGGCGGCCTCGATGGTGGGGCCCGTCGTGGTCAGGGAGTCGACACCCACGGCAGCGCGGGCAGCGGCGAAGAACCGGATCGTGGTCATGCCTCAGCCGCCGATCGCACTCATGCCACGCGTCGGGTGCACGAGCTCGTCGCTGTCGTCACCGTGGTCGCGCGGCTTCGCCCACATCGCGAGCCGCCAGAGCTCGGCGACCTCGTCGTCATCCGCCCCGGAGCGGATCGGCCCGAGCACGTCGGTCTCCTCGTCGGAGAACAGGCAGCTGCGCACGTGCCCGTCGGCGGTCAGCCGGGTGCGGGTGCAGTCGGCGCAGAACGACTCGGTGATGCTCGCGATGATGCCGACGGTGCCGAGGGGCTCGCCGGTGACGGCGTCGTGCACGCGGTACCGCTCCGCCGGGGCACCGTCGCGCGGGGCGTCGTCCGGGGTGAGCACGAACGACGTCGCCAGCAGCGCGCGGATCTCGGCGGCGGTGATCATCGAGGTGCGGTCCCAGGCGTGGTCGGGGTCCAGGGGCATCTGCTCGATGAACCGCAGCTCGTAGCCACGCTCCAGGCACCAGCGGAGGAGCTCCGGGGCGGCCTCGTCGTTGATCCCGCGCAGCAGCACCGCGTTCACCTTGATGTCGAGTCCGGCGTCGTGCGCGGCCGACAGTCCGGCGATCACCTTGTCGAGGAACGGGCGGCGGGTCACGGTGGTGAAGACGTCGGGATCGACGGTGTCGAGCGACACGTTCACGCGCCGCAGCCCGGCGTCGTACAGGCCCTGGGCGCGGTGGGCGAGGCCGATCGCGTTCGTGGTGAGCGACAGCTCCGGTGCGTCGGGCAGCGCGGCGCACCGGGCGATCACGTCGACCAGGTCGTGCCGGAGCATCGGCTCCCCGCCGGTGAACCGGACCTTGCGGACGCCGAACCGCGACGAGCCGATCCGGACCAGCCGCTCGATCTCGGTCGCCGTCATCAGGGCCTCGTCGGGGGCGAACGGCAGCCCGGCCGCGGGCATGCAGTAGGTGCAGCGCAGGTTGCAGCGCTCGGTCAGCGACACCCGCAGGTCGACGGCGCGACGCCCGAAGCGGTCGACGAGCCCGGCGGGAGCCGGGTCCACGGAGCCGGTCGTGCCGAGCAGGATCGCGGGTGCCATGGTCGTCAGCGTACGTGTTCCACGCGCCGGAACGACAGCCGCTCCCACCACCGTCGCCACTCCGACCGCTCCGTGCGCAGGAGCGTGACGACCACGATGACCACCACGGCCGCGAGCAACCACCACCGGTAGGCGTCCGCCGACGGCCACACCCCGCGCAGCGCGATGGCGAGGCCGATCGACAACCACTCCCACCGCCCGGACAGCACCACGAACGGGATGAGCAGCAGGGCGTACCAGGGGTAGCGCGGCGTCACGGCGAGGAACGTCACGCCGATCATCAGGACCTCGCCCGACCACGGCCGCGCCGGGTCGGACAACCGCCACGCCACGAACGCCGCCAGCAGCACCAGGAGCCCCACCACCAGGGTCGCAGCGTCGCCCTTGACCACGAGCGACACCAGCGCGAACCGGGAGCCGTCCTCGTAGCCCTCCTCGTTCAGGTAGCCGGGCAGGTACCCGAGCACGTCGAGCCTGGTCGTCAGCACGTAGGGCACGTAGAGCAGCCCGAACACCGCGATGCCGATCGGGATCGCCCACCAGGCCCGACCGCGGCCGAGCAACGGCGGGTACACGATCGCCGGGATGAGCTTCGTCGCGGTCGCGGCCCCGAGCGCGATGCCGCCCCAGATCGGCCGGCCGAACGCGACGAGCACGACACCGGCCGTGGCGAGGGCGGCGCCGACGACGTCGACGTGCGAGTTCGTGACCGCCTCGGACGCGACGAGCGGCGACCAGGCCCAGAGCGCCGCCCACCAGGTCGGACGGCCGATCCGGCGGAGCACCAGGACGAGCCCGACGGTCACACCGAGCGACACGAGCAGCCCGGCGACCTGGAACGGCAGGTACTGCGCGGTCGCCGGCACGAAGAACCGCACCGCGGCGAACCACAGCTGCGCCATCGGCGGGTAGATCGTCGTGACGTCCGGCCGGTTGATCGCGGTGCAGTGCCCGTCGGCGCCGTCGCCGAGCCCGCGGAACCGGGGCTTCAGCGGATCGCACGTGCCGTCCACCTTGTCGGGGAACAACCAGTCGGGTCGGAGACCGGACAGTGCCGCGGACTGGGGGGTGTGCGCGTACGGTGAGACTCCGGCATGCTGGACGATGCCGTCCCACGCGTACCGGGCGGAGTCGGTGCTCGTGTTCGGCGGTCCGACCAGCGCCGCGATGCCGATCACCACCGCTCCGCCGATGACCATGGTGGTCATCCACCGGACGGGCACGAAACGCACCGCGAGCACGGCGATCACGAAGACGGTCCAAGCGATCAGCGTCCACGCAACGAATGCAGAACGATGGCCCGATCGGAGGAACCCCAGATGCGTGACGCCGACGGCGATGACGCCCGACAGGGCGAGTACTCCCACGACGGCCAGCACCGTGCCGATCCGGACGGCGGTGCCGTCGGCCAGGGACGGTCGGAAGGCACGCAGTCGGTCGCTCATGGTCCGTCGAGGCTATCCGGCCTCCAGCGCCTGCTGCACGACGGACGAGCAGCTCTGGAGTCCCCCAACCGCAACGCCCGCTCGGCGGTGGTGCTCGGGCGTCTGCTCGGCATCGCGTTCCTGATCTGCTTCGGCACCGGGATCTACAGCCACCTGCTGCAGGAACCGCTCGGCTGGATGCGGTTCCCGACCCGTCCGACGCAGCTGTACCAGTTCACGCAGGGCCTGCACATCACGACCGGGATCGCGATCATCCCGCTGCTGCTCGCCAAGCTCAACACCGTCATGCCCGCCCTGGTGCAGGTGCCGCCGGTGCGCGGCGTGCTGCACCTGCTCGAGCGGCTGTCGATCGCGGTGCTCGTGTCCGCGTCGATCATCCAGGTCGTCACCGGTCTGCTCAACACGTACCAGTGGTACCCGTGGCCATTCCCGTTCCGCCAGGTGCACAACGCGATGGCCTACGTGATCATCGGGTCGCTGGCCATCCACATCGCCGCCAAGCTGCCGGTCATCGCGCGCTACTGGCGGAAGCGCGACTCCTACGACGCGCACGGCCGGTTCATCGCGGACCCCGCGTCCGGCAGTGAGCTGCTCCCACCCGGCCTGGAGGCTCGTCCCGCGTCCGCCCCGCACGCTGCGGTCGCCGAGACCACCGGGTCCACCGCCCCCGGCCTGCTGGGCCGCGTGTTCCGCTGGATCGACGGCGTCGACGCCGCCCCCGCCGGCGCCGAGTCCCGGCCCACCGGACCGGACGCGGCGCAGGGGGCCCGCGAGGTGTCCGAGGAGCCGGGTCCCGGCCAGCCGACGGCCGACGTGGGGGAGCCGAGCCGGGCCTCCAGGCCGACGCCGGACGCAGCCACCGGACGACGCCAGCGCATCGCCCGACGAGGGTTCTTCGCCGGCGTGACGGCGGCGAGCGTCGGTGTCGTCGCGCTCACGGCGGGGCAGTCCTCGAAGCTCGCGGAACCGTTCAACGTGTTCGGCGCCCGCGGCCGCGGCATCGGCGCGAACGGACTGCCGGTGAACCGGACCGCGCGTGCGGCCGGTGTGCTCGCCAGCGCGACCGCCGCCGACTGGACGCTCACCGTCGTCGGCCACGACGTGAGCCGGACGTTCGTCCGGGCGGAACTCGTCGCACTCGGCACCGCGCAGGTCGACCTGCCGATCTCGTGCGTCGAGGGGTGGAGCCAGATGGCGACCTGGAAGGGCGTGCGGATACGCGACCTGCTCGACGCCGTGCAGGCGCCGCAGGGGTCGCACGTGCGGGTGACGAGCCTGGAACGGCACGGCGGCTACCGGATCATGGACATGGGACCGGAGTACGCCGAGGACCCGACGACGCTCATCGCCCTCGAGCTGAACGGTGCGACGCTCGACCTGGACCACGGGTTCCCGGCGCGGATCATCGCTCCCGGGCGGCCCGGTGTGCTGCAGACCAAGTGGATCGAGAAGATCGAGGTGCTCCGGTGAAGGCCGCGCGGATCGTGCTCGTGGTGATCGGCGTGCTGGTCATCGCGTTCGGGGCGTACGTGCTCGTGACGTCCGTCAAGCCGAACCGCATCGGCGGGCTCGGGGTGTGGCTGCTCGCGGCGGTGGTGCTGCACGACGCGGTCCTGTCCCCGTTCGTGGTCGGTGCCGGGTTGCTGCTGCGTCGGGCCGGACGCTCGCTGCGGGCCTGGGTGCTCGTCGTCGTGCAGGCGGCGATCGTGCTCGGCAGCGTGCTCGCCCTGGTGGTCCTGCCGGAGATCGCTGCGAAGGACCACGGGCAGAAGAACCCCACCGTGCTGCCGTTCGACTACGGCACGCGGCTGCTGCTCGTCGAGGGGGCGCTGCTCGTCGTCGTGGTGGTGGTGCTCGTGGTCGGAGTGGTGCGGTCGCGTCGCGCTGGCGGTTCGTCCGGTTCGTCCGCCGTGCGCAGCACTGGTTAAAGGGACAACCTTTCGGTATGATCAGGTCATGACCGACGAGACCCCGTGGCTCACCCGCGAGCAGCTGCGCGCGTGGATGAAGCTCGTCGCGGTCATGGAGCTCCTGCCGGCGGCGCTCGACCAGCAGCTGCAGCGCGACGCCGACCTGACGCACTTCGACTACATGGTCATCGCGATGCTCTCCGAGACGGACACCCGGACCCTGCGGATGTCGGCGCTCGCCTCGGCCACGAACGCCTCGTTGCCGCGGCTGTCGCACGTGGTGTCCCGCCTCGAGAAGCGTGGGCTCGTGACCCGGTGCCCGTCGACCTCCGACCGCCGCGCCACCGACGTCCGCCTGACCGACGCCGGGTACGCCACCATCGTCGAGGCAGCTCCGGACCACGTCCGCACCGCCCGCCGGGTGGTCATCGACGCGCTCTCCGACGAGCAGGTCGCGCAGCTCGACGGCATCGCGGCGTCGCTCCTGACGCGGCTCGACCCCGAGGGACGGTTCGCAGCGCTGACCTACCCGCGCGAGGACGACGACACCGCGATCTGCGAGCAGCGACTGATGGGTGCGACGACGGACTGAGGCCGCCTGGCCGCCGCGTCCCTGCAATAGGCTCGCCGCATGACCGACCCCGCCGCGCCGTCCGACACGTACTCCTACCTCGGACCCGCCGGCACGTTCACCGAGGCGGCCCTGAAGCTCGTCGAGGCCGCCGCCGGCAAGCCCTGGCGGAGCGTCAACAACGTCGGTGAGGCCCTGGACGACGTCATGTCCGGCCGGTCGATCGGTGCCGTCATCGCGATCGAGAACAGCGTCGACGGCGGAGTCAGCGCCACGCAGGACGCCCTGGCCCGGATCCCCGGCGTGCGGATCGTGGGGGAGTACCTGGTCCCCGTCGACTTCGTGCTCGTCGCCCGGCCCGGCACGACGTTGGCGGACGTCCGCACCGTGAACGCACACCCGGTCGCCTACGCGCAGACCCACAACTGGCTCGAGGAGAACCTGCCCGGCCACGGGCACATCCCGGCGTCGTCGAACGTCGCCGCGGCCCTCGCCCTGCTCGAGGCGAACCCCACCGCCGACGCCGCCGTCGCGCCGCCCGGCATCACCGACCACCACGACGTCGTCGTGCTCGCGTCGTCCATCGGGGACAACGCCTCGGCGGTCACCCGGTTCGTGCTCGTGTCGAAGACCCTCGCCCTGCCCGAGCCGACCGGCGCCGACAAGACCAGCGTCATCGTCGAGCTGCCCGCCGACCACCCCGGCGCCCTGGTCGACATGCTCGAGCAGTTCGCGACGCGGGGCATCAACATGGGGCTGCTGTCGTCACGCCCGATCGGTGACGAGCTCGGCCGCTACCGGTTCGTCATCGACCTCGACGGGCACGTGCGCGACGAGCGGGTCGCGGACGCGCTGCTCGGCCTGCGTCGGTTCAGCCCGCGCGTGACGTTCCTCGGGTCGTACCCGCGCGCCGACGGTGCCCGCCCCGAGGTGCCCGCGCGCTACTCGGACGCCGCGTTCGTCGAGGCGCGGGACTGGTTGCGCGCGATCGTGTCGGGCGAGCCCGGGGCGCGGTAGCTCGGCGCGGCGCTCCGCGGTGCCGTGACGCCGTGTGGTGCGAGGTTCCGTAGTCGGTGAGAGCCCGCGGCCCTCGCACGGACTACAGAACCTCGCACGGAGCGACGGAGCGACGGAGCGACGGAGCGACGGAGCGACGGAGCGAGCGACCGGGTCGGCTCAGGGCACCTGGCGCGAGCCGTGGCGGTCGTCCGCCGGGTCCGGCACGCGCACGGAGAGCCCCATCGGGTCGATGCGCGAACGGAAGGCGATGACCTCGCCCACCGGGTCGCCGTCGATCTCGAACTCGTCGGGCCGCTCGAGCCGCGCCGTGAACTCCTGCCCGCGCAGGTAGCGCAGGGGGCGCTCCTCGCGTGAACGCGACACGATCTTCTTGCCGACGGCGGTCTTGCCCAGGTTCGACCGGCGGAACGCCCGCAGGATCCCGTTCTCCCAGAACACCCGGGCACCGATCCGCACCCAGCCGAAGAACCCGCGAGGACGCATCACGGCGATGTCGAACACGCCGTCGTCGATCTCGGCGTCGGGCAGCAGGATCGCGCCGGCCTGGAGCATCCCGCAGTTGCCGACGATGAGCGAGTGCGCCCGGAGCGAGTGGTTGCCGTCGTCGTCGAGCTGGTAGCGGAACTCGAACGCGTTGGCGTCGCGCACCGAACGGAACAGCGAGTCGACGTAGGCGAGCCAGCCGACCTTCTTCTTCAGCTCGGGGCGGGTGTTCACGAGCATCCGGGCGTCGAGCCCGAGGCCCGCCATCACCAGGAAGCCGAAGCGTTCGCGCTCGCCGCCGGGGCGCTCGACCTTGAGCATGCCGAAGTCGATCTTGCGGTCGTCGCCGTGGAAGATCGTCCGGACGCTCGCGGCCAGGTCGTCGAGGGGGAGCTTCATGTTGCGCGCGAGCAGGTTGCCGGTGCCGCTCGGCAGCAGCGCGAGGGTCGAACCAGACTCGTGCACGACCTCGGCGACCGCACGGACCGTGCCGTCACCGCCGGCCGCCGCGACGACGTCGGCACCGGCCTCGATCGCCGCGCGGGCCATGCCGCCGCCCGGGTCTTCCTCAGAGGTCTCGAACCACAGGGTCTCGGCCCAGCCGGCCTGCTGCTGGTGTTCCGCGACCGTGCGCTGGAGGGTCGGCAGGTGGACCTTGACCGGGTTGTAGACCACCGCGGCCGTCCGCTGCTCGGTGGGGAGGGCGTCCTGGTCCGCGGGCGCGGTCTCCGAAGGGGTCGACATACGTCCACGCTACCGATCGAGGCTGCGTGCGGTTGCCCCCGTCTAGGATGGGGCGGGTGATCGATCCACAGCTGCTTCGCGACAACCCGGACGTCATCAAGGCTTCACAGCAGGCGCGTGGTGCCTCCGTGGCCGTCGTCGACGAAGCCGTCGCCGCCGATTCCGCCCGCCGCAGTGCGATCACCTCGTTCGAGTCGCTCCGTGCCGAGCAGAACGCCTTCGGCAAGACCGTCGCCAAGGCCCCGAAGGACGAGAAGGCCGCGCTCGTGCAGCAGGCCCAGGCCCTCGCCGCGAAGGTGAAGGAGGCGCAGGCCACCGTCACCGCGGCCGAGGACACCTTCAACACCGTCGTCCGCGGTATCCCGAACGTCGTGCTCCCCGGGGTGCCCGAGGGCGGCGAGGACGACTTCGTCACGCTCCGCACCGTCGGCACCAAGCCCGAGTTCGACTTCGAGCCGAAGGACCACGCCGACCTCGGCGAGCACCTCGGCATCATCGACATCCCCCGCGGCGTGAAGGTCTCCGGCTCGCGCTTCTACTTCCTGCGCGGCATGGGCGCCCGGCTCGAGATCGCGCTGATGTCGCTCGGCCTCGACCGTGCGATCGCCGCCGGCTTCGAGCCGCTCATCACCCCGACGCTCGTCCGCCCCGAGACGATGGCCGGCACCGGCTTCCTCGGTGAGCACGCGGCCGAGGTCTACCGGCTCGAAGCCGACGACCTGTACCTGACCGGCACGAGCGAGGTCGCCCTCGCCGGGTTCCACGCCGACGAGATCCTGCCGCTCGAGGAAGGACAGGCCCACCGCTACGCCGGCTGGTCGACCTGCTACCGCCGCGAGGCCGGTTCGGCGGGCAAGGACAACCGCGGCATCCTCCGCGTGCACCAGTTCAACAAGCTCGAGATGTTCGCCTACGTCCACCCGGACCAGGCCGAGGCCGAGCACGAGCGCCTCGTCTCGCACCAGGAGCAGATGCTCCAGGACCTCGGCCTCCACTACCGCGTGATCGACGTCGCCGCCGGCGACCTCGGCACGAGCGCGGCGAAGAAGTACGACATCGAGGCGTGGGTCCCGACGCAGGGCACGTTCCGCGAGCTCACCTCGACGTCGAACTGCACGACGTTCCAGGCCCGCCGTCTCGACATCCGGTACCGCACCGAGAGCGGAAAGACCGCTCCGGTCGCCACCCTGAACGGCACCCTCGCCACCACCCGCTGGATCGTCGCGATCCTCGAGACGCACCAGCAGGCCGACGGTTCCGTCGTCGTGCCCGAGGTCCTGCGCCCCTACCTCGGTGGCGTCGAGGTGATCGAACCCCGATGAGCACCCAGGGACGGTTCGTGGACGGCACCTCGCAGGGCGCGGGCACCGACGCGCCCGCCCGCACCAAGCGCTGGCTGGTCGCGCTCGACATCGACGGCACCACCATGCGCGAGGACGGTGTCATCACCGAGGCAGTCGTCGCCGCCGTCCGTGACGCCGAGGCCGCCGGCCACGAGGTCATGCTCTCGACCGGCCGCAGCGAGGGCATGACCGTGCCCCTGCTCGAGACCCTCGGCATCCGGCCGAAGTACCTGGTGTGCGCGAACGGTGCGCTCATCCTGGCCCGCCGCGCCGACGGCTCCTACGTGCGCGAACACGTCGAGCGGTTCGACCCGTCCGAGGTGCTGCAGACCATCCACGGAGCGCTCGAGAACGCGGCGTTCGGCGTCGAGGACGAGACCGGTCACTTCCTGCTGTCCGGCAACTTCCCCGACGACACCATGACCGTCGAGGGCGAGCACGTGCCGTTCGAGCAGCTGCTCGGCGTCGAGGCCACCCGCGTCGTCGTCATCTCGCCCGGCCACGACACCGAGGACTTCCTGCAGATCGTCGAGCAGATGGGCCTGCACAAGGTCTCGTACTCCGTCGGATGGACGTCGTGGCTCGACATCGCTCCCGAGGGCGTGACGAAGGCCACCGCGATGGAGCGCGTGCGCGAGTGGCTCGACATCCCGCGTTCCCGCGTCTTCGCCGCGGGTGACGGCCGCAACGACATCGACATGCTCCGCTGGGCCTCGACCTCCGGTCGCGGGGTCGTCATGGGCCAGGCCCCCGACGAAGTCGTCGACGCCGGCAACGAGCTCACCGGCGGCATCACCGACGACGGCCTGGCAGCGGCGCTCGACTCCCTGCCCCGCTAGTCAGCGCTCGCGCGCACCCCTGCCTGGAGGCCCGGGTAGACTTCCCGGGACGCGATCACGTCTCGCCACGTGGTCGCGTCACTGGAGGGTTGTCCGAGCGGCCGATGGAGCCTGTCTTGAAAACAGGTGGGCAGAGATGTCTCGTGGGTTCGAATCCCACACCCTCCGCGGCGGCCGTTCGGAGTCCGAACAGCCCAAGAACGTGCTAGCGATCCACCACTGTTCGCGGCTGCGCTGCGATTGCTTGCACCTTGGTCCATGGACTCTCGGTAGGAGCTCCTGCCAACGTCTTTCTCCAACGATGAGCAGCTGCCCGTGCTGACTCATCGATGCGCAGCGAGTCCAGTCGAGCGCGGACTCCCCGCCAATCGGGTCGGACGGTGCCCGCATCGTGTGCCGCCCACGACGTCTCACCGCTGGTCTCGATGATTTGAGCAAGCCCGAGGCGCCGGAGGGCGTGCGCATTCGCCAACCGCTCGGGGCTTCCCCCAGGCAGGACAACCCCGGTGAGGCCGAACTGAAGGAGCAGCAAAGTTGTGCCGTGGCCGCCGTGAAAGACCACGCTGTCGCACGAAGCAAGTACATCGTCGGAGGCCAGCTCCAAGCAATCGACACCGATCGCACGTAACGTCCGCGCCAGCGGCGTCGGGGGCGTTCGCCCCCACGCCACGGACAGTGACGGGCCGAGATCAGCGAAAGCGCCAAGAAAGGCGTCCACGTCGTCGGACTCGGGAACGACGCCGTAGAAGAGCGTTCGATGGCCGTCTGGCGACGTTGGACCAGAAGGCGTCTGTCGACCCGTCAACGGTCCGAGGTACGTGACCTTCCCCCTGAAGCCCTTCGGTACCTGATCGATCTGCGGCACACTCGGAACACCAACGCCGCCTACTGCCAAGAGTTCACGGCCGTCGACGAGTCGCCCTGCGCCGAGTGAATCCGCCATGTCTGTCCAGATCTGCTCGGACGCTCGCCCGGCGTACCGGTGCCCGGGAAGATGCAGCGATTGGAGCACGGACGTCACGGGTATGCCGAACCGCGCCGCGGCCGATCCCACTGATGGGCGACCGTCGTGCACCGCGAGGTTTGCGTTGAACGCTCGCAGCGTGCTCGCGTCCCATTCGACTGACAAGGAAAAGTACGCCGGGTCGGTCCAGCGGTCCCAATAACCGGCCGAGATGAGACCCTCTGGGTACACGACGGGATGCACACCGGACCGTGCGACGAGATCGACGTGCTTCTGAGTCGAGACCGCCATCGCGCACGAATGGCCGGCTTCGTTTGCTTCACGCGCGATATGCAGAAGTCGGCCGACGTGCCCGTTCCCGCCACCCCAAGGGAAGAATAACACCCGCAAGGGAATCCCTCCGTTCCTCGATTCGTCGAGAACTGATTCGATGCGAACCGGAGCTCATGCTAGCGTGCCCTGATGGGGGTACGTTGTGGTACCTTCACTGACCACGAGGGGGACTCAATGGCGAGTATGAAAAAAATTGCGGTGATCGGGGTTGGTGAGCAGGCCTGGACGAATCTCGTGCCCAGCCTCGCGACCATACCGAACGTGCGTATCGATTGGGTCTGTGACACCGACCCGGTCGCGCGCTCCCGAGCTGCGGAGAAGTTGAAAGCAGTTCAATTCGGATCAGTTGAAGAGCTCCTCGGCTCAGTTACACCGGATGCACTGATCGTCGCGTCGACTCCGACAGTGCACCAGCGTGTTCTGGAAATGGCTATCCCGCGCGGGATCCCGACGTTCGTCGAGAAGCCTCCTACGTTGACGACGAGTGGCCTTCAACAACTCCTGCGGCTGAATCGCACGTCGGGTACGCCTACCCGGGTGGGGCTCAACTTCAGCTACTCCGAGCCAGTGCAGATAGCGCTCCAGGCCATGCAGGACGCGGCCTTTGGCAACCTGGCGTACATGCGTATCAACCATCTGAACAACAAACCCGACCAGCCGCTTTGGTTGCAGAACAATCACCGCCGGGATTTTCTTCTATCACAAGTGATCCATGCGTTGGGTGTGGTCTTCGAGGCTGGTGCGCCTGCGAGTGATGACGAGCATTTCACTGCGTACGACAGTCAGGTTGGGGTACTCATGTCACTCAACAAACAGTTCGTGAGCCGACGATCTGGAAACCCCTTCACCTTTGAATTGGTCGCCTCGTCGTCCGCTCCGTTCTTCGATTGGAGTCTCCAAGCAATCTCTGACAACGGTTCGATGATCACGATCAACTCGCTGCTGGAGATCGAGATATCGACTCAAGGAGTCACTCATCCTCTCGGGGTCGGCCCGAAGTGGTGGCGAAGCAGCTGGCGACCGAGTCCGGTGTCGACCGGTCACAGGCGCAATGGCTTCACTCTGCAGTTCGAATCTTTTCTGAACGACAAAACCTCGCATGCTCAAATGGCTCCGACTTTGGCTGCCTGTTTGCCGATGTACGAGTTGATGGACAGGATGGAGGCGGCGAATGTCCTTGAAGCTGCTTGAGAACCGGAACATCGACATCGATGAGCGAGACGTGTCGGCAGTCGTGGCGGCCGTACAGTCAGGAGCGCTCTCGGGAACCTCGCCCCTGGTTCGAGTCTATGAGACCGAGCTCGCTGAGTACTTCGGATCGGCGTTCGCGCTTGCTGTCTCGAGCGGTACGGCGGCATTGCAAGTCCTGCTCTATGCGTACGGCATCGGCCCGGGTGACGAGGTGATTCTTCCACCGACTGCTCCGGTGATGACGGTGCTTCCGATCATCGCTTCGGGGGCGTGCCCGGTGTTCGTGGACATCGCTGCGACGACGTTCGGCCTGGACCTGCGGGGCCTCGAGCTCGCGCGTTCCGCCCGCACTCGGCTGATTGTCACGGTGCCGATGTGGGGATATCCGACGAACGTCGAAGAGGTGCAAAGCCTTGCTTCTGACTGGGCGATTCCAGTGATCGAAGACGCTTCGCACGCGCACGGGACCGTTGAGGGGAACGGGCGACTGGCCGGCCGCACCAGCCATGCCAGTTTCTTCAGCACTCAGGAGCGAAAAATGGTGTCCACCGGAGAAGGAGGCTTCATCCTTACAGACGACGTCGACCTCGCGCGTCGTGTCCGGGAGATCCGTGACTTCGGGAAGATCGACCCTGCCCATCCGTCTCTTGCGGCTCTGGCGGGGACCTACGGGCACGCATTCGGGCTGAACTTCAGAACATCAGCGATCGCGGCGGCTCTGGGAAGGCAGCAATTGCTGAAGCTCGACCGCAAGATAGCGGCAAGGACGGCGAACGCGGCACGTCTCGCTGAGGCAGTTCGTCGTTTGCGCCACGACTACCGACCACGGCCTGTCGAGTCGGGAACGCCGAATCACTACTCGTTGGTGGTCGAGGGGCCCCGTGGTTCCGACGCCACGGGCGTTGGCCGTGTCCTGCACAGTCGAGGCATCGTGTCAGACATCTTCCGATTCGGAGGCGTACCGCTGAACCGCATGCCGCTCTTCGCGGAGTACAGATCCGCTGACACGCCGAATGCGGAACGAGCTCTGGCCGAGTTTGTGACCCTCCCAACGCATGAGGGGTTGACCGAGTCGGACCTCGGCCGGATCGAGCGCGCGATTGAGGAGACGATGGGAACGTCAGCGTGAGCGTAATTGAGGGAATGTACGACTACCAGCGTCACGACACTGCTTCCGGATACGTGACCACGCCGGACCAGGTGCGGCTGTTGCTCGTCGCCCACCGCAAGCTGCGGCGGTGGTTACCTCCGGGAGGGCACGTCGAGGACGGCGAACTTGCACACGACGCAGTCCTCCGTGAGGTTCTTGAGGAGACCGGGGTCGAAGCAATTCACCCCGCAGTCCAGTGGGACCTGCAACTCGGAGGTGTTATTGACGTGCAACTGCCCGCACCGATCGCGGTATCCGCGCAGTTCATCGGACACGGCGACTCTCGAATCGGGAAACCGCATATTCACATCGATCACATCTTTCGGTTGTCCGTGAGAGAAGGCGCGGGTTTGACGACCACCGTCGACCTTGCAGAGGTGGAAGCGTGCGGCTGGTTCACGCGCGCCGAGATCCTCGAACAGATGGACGTCTTCGATGCCACCAGGGCATTCGCGAAGAGATTCATGGACGAGGAAGCGGGATGACGCGCACCGAGGTGTCGGTCGTCATCCCGACCTTCAACCGATCGAGGGAACTCTCCCAGACACTCGAGGCACTCGACAGGCAGACGTCGTCTTCGTTCGAGGTCGTCGTGGCTGACGATGGTTCAAAACTTCCCGTTGTTGATGAAGTCGAGGGGACGTTCTCGTTCCCGATGACGCACGTTCGGCAGGAGCGTGACGGATTTCGACTGGCCGCGGCACGGAACCTGGGGGCGAGCGCAGCGAGCGGCGCGCTCCTCGTGTTCCTTGACTGCGGGACGTTGCCCGGACCGCGGTTGGTGGAGACATACCTTGCAGCAGCAGAGCGAGCATCGTCGGTTGACTTCGTTGCGATGGGGCCAACGTACGGGTATGACGTCGCGCCGCCGTACGCCTCCTACGTCGCAAGGGTCTTCTGCGACGCTGGCGCCGACTTCCAGCCGCATCGCTTCTTCGGTATCCCCGGCGTTGCGGACTATCGAGAGCTGGCCCTCGCAGCCGCAGTTCACCCTGCCGAAATCATGATGCCGTGGCGCTTGTTCTGGGGCCGTAACGTAGCGGTGGCTGCGACCGCCTTCTCCAATGTCGGCGGATTTGACGAGAACTTCAGGAGCTATGGAGTCGAGGACATCGATCTCGGATACCGTCTTCTTGCCTCCGGATGTCAGGTCAGGTGGGAACGGGCGGCCTGGGCTTTGGAGATTCCTGAAGTCGCTGATCTGAGCTCGACGCAAAAGGCGGCCGAGAACGATAGCAATCTCCGGGCGATGCAACGGAAGTACGACGATGTGTGGGTGGAGTTCTACCGCGCAGTCCGTCCCTCGGCCCGGAGCGAGCAAGTCGAAGGCGAGCTCCTCGAAGCGGAGCTTCGACGGATGACGCCGTGCGCTCCGTTACGACGCACGGAGCCCGGCCCGGAGCGGATTGTCTACTTCGGTGTCCCGGAGATTCCGATTGGCGCTGACGACGTGGTCCTCGACCCATGCGTCCACCGCAGCCGTTCGGAGCACGACCCCGGTCTCGTCTCGTCTCTCGGCATGGCGACTCTCTTCAACGAAGGTCAATTCGATCGGGCAGTCATAACGCAGCGGTTCAGACCACTCCTTGCCCATTGGTCTGAATTCGTGACCGCGGAGGCCTCACGACTCGCTCATCGAGTCGATCGGACAGGTAGCCGATGAGGCGCGGAGAGGGGGAACAAGGTCACGAGCAGGCACCTGCGCCAAGCCCATCGGGTCGCCCGGGATCTCGGCCCTACGAACTGGTTCTGCTCTTCAACGCGATGTTCGGAGGGCTCACGGCCGTCGGACTCCCACTCGCCTTGAACAGTGCAGGCCTCTCGAAGGCCGCCATAGCCGTGTTCTTCGTGTCCAATGCGTTCGTGGCAGTGTTCTACAACACTGTGCTCGTCCCGAGGATCCGCCGGGCGGGGTACCCGCGGCTGGCGTTGATCGGAACGCTCTGCTGTGTGCCGGTCGGGACTCTCCTCGTGGCGCGCTCGGCGGACCAGCCTGAGGTCCTCTACACCGGCGGAGTGCTCATGCTCTGCGTGAGTGCGGTCGTGCCCCAGATCTTCGGGCGAGCTGGAACTGCCCTGGGTGGAGAGATCACGACGACGATGGTCCTGCGGTTCAGGCGAGTGCTCATCGCGGGCTACATCGCCGGTCTCCTCCTGTACAGCGTCTGTGTAGCGCTGCACCTGGACCCTCTTCTCGTAGCGGCACTCGTCGCGAGCCTGTGCCTGACCGGACCGGTGTCCTCAGTGTTTCGAGGCAAGGTGGCTCCGTCGCCTAGGGCTTTGGGGGAGGCGACGCGCTCACCGCTTCGGCGTCCGCCAGCATTGGTGGTCTGCGCCGCGCTGGTCGTTGTCGCTCTACTCAAGTCGGTGGACACTCTTCGAGGGCTCTACCTTCCTTTGGTTGCGGCTTCCGGTGGTATCGAGCCGTCACTGATCTCGGCGAGTTTCATGGTCGGGTCACTGCTGGAGTTTGCGATGCTGCCGATTCTCGGCATGCTTATGCGACGGCAGGGATCTGCTCTCGCCTCCGTCGTCGTCGCTAGCGTTTCCATCGCCGTGTTCGTCCTGATGGCCTCATCGACCGGCATCTGGGCACTCTTCATCGTGCAAGCTCTCTACTCATTCGTCGGAGCCGGATTCCAGAGTGTCGGCCTGTTGCTGCTCTCTGACGTTCGAGGGTCGGATGCGGGGGCTGGGGCGAGCGCGTACATGGCGGTGACGCAGGTGGGGACGGTTCTCGGCGCATTGTTGCCGCTCGTGGTGCCGGGGTACTCCCCGGCAATCTTCTGGCTAGCTGCGGCGATGTCGTTTGGAGCGGCCGCACTCGGCTGGGTGGTGCACTCGAGATCTGGCGCATCGAGGTCGGTCTTCGGCAGTGTGAGCTGAATCAAGAGTGAGGAGACCTCGATCACCTGGGGGATCCACGATGCCTTCAAGAACTCACCTGGAGGCGGACCGATCGGAGGTCGTCGAGCACCTAAGCGGGCTCAGAGGACCGCCGTGCCACAGAGCCCTTGCCGCTACCGTGATGTAACGCACACCTCGCTGTCGTCCGGATGCAGTCCCCACAGGGGATGACGCCGACTGGCGGGATCTCTCTGCACAGACCGATTGGTGAACCTCCGCGATGGACACACGGTTGCGCCCACTCCGCCTCGACGACGCGGCCGTCCTGGCTGCGGTCATCACCGAGAACGCCGACCACCTGCGACCGTGGGAACCGGCGCGAGCGCCGTCGTACTACACGGAGTCCGGGCAGCGGGACGTCATCACGCAGGCCCTCGCCGCGCAGCGGGCCGGCAACGCGGTGCCGTTCGTCATCGAGTCGACCGACGGGGAACTCCTCGGCCGGATCACGCTGAGCGGTGTCGCCCGCGGTGCGCTGCAGTCGTGCGCGATGGGCTACTGGATCCGCTCTGACCGCACGCGCCAGGGCCACGCATCCCGCGCCGTCCGCGCCGCTGCGGCCCACGCGTTCGACGTGCTCCGCCTGCACCGCGTGCAGGCCGAGACGCTGCCCGAGAACGTCGGCTCGCAGCGCGCACTCGAGTCTGCCGGCTTCACCCGCTACGGCTTCGCGCCGGAGTACATCAAGATCGACGGGGTCTGGCGCGACCACGTCATGTTCCAGCTCCTCGCGCCGACGCCGGCCCCGTGATCGAGGTCGTCGAGTACCGACCGGCATGGCCCGAGCGGTTCCGGCAGCTGCACGATGCGTACGCCGCCGCGCTCGACGACGCCGACGTGCCGTTCCGGAGCATCGAGCACGTGGGCAGCACGTCCGTGCCGGGCTTGGCGGCGAAGCCCGTGCTCGACGTCGACGTCGTGGTGGACGCCGATGACGTGCCGGCTGCGGTGGCGGCGATGGCAACGCTCGGATTCGAGTCGCGCGGTGAACTGGGGGTTCCGGGGCGGCAGGCGTTCCGGGCTCCGGAGCGCTTCACCCCGACGAACACCTACGTCGTCGCGGCCGGGTCGCTCGCGCTGCGGAACCACCTGGCCGTCCGCGACGTGCTGCGGGCCGACCCGGCGCTCCGCGACGAGTACGCCGCCGTGAAACGCCGGGCAGCCACCGAGGCCGAGGACATCGACGACTACATCGAGCGGAAGAGCGAGGTGCTGGGCCGGATCCTGCGCGCCGGCGGCTTGACCGACGACGAGCGCGCCGCCATCACGGCCACGAACCGTCGGATCACCGACCGCGGCGCGGGCGGCTGATCCGACGGGAGCGAGCCTCAGGCGTTGGCGAGCATCGGGTAGAGCGCGGTGAGCGGGGCGCTCAGGCCGGCACGGACGTCGCGGCTGACCTGGTCGGCCAGGACCTCGTGCTCGCCGGCCTCGACCGCGTCCCAGATCGAACGGACGATGTCGGCGGGGTCGGACTTCTCGACGTCGAGGTCGGCGATCATGCCGGTGTCGGTGTAGCCGAGGTGGGCGCCGACGACCTGGGTGCCCTGGGGTGCGAGCTCGAGGCGCAGGGAGTTCGTGATCGACCAGAACGCGGCCTTCGACGCCGAGTACGCGCCGGCGAGGGCGACCCAGCTCAGGGCGGAGTGCACGTCGATCAACGCGCCGTTGGCGATCGAGGGGGCGAAGGCCTTGGCGACGCGGAGTGCACCGAAGACGTTGGTGGCGAAGATGCGCTCGACCTCTTCGACGGAGACGTCGACGAGCGGGTCGGAGCCGGCGATCCCGGCGTTGTTCACGACGATGGTCACGTCGGCTGCGGCGCGGGCCGCGGCGTCGACGCTCTCCTGGCTCGTGACGTCGAGGGCGAGCGGGACGATGCGCTCGTCGTCCCAGGTGCGCGGGTTGCGGGCGGTCGCGTAGACCTTGGTGGCGCCACGCTCCAGGGCCTGGCGGACGAACTCGGCGCCGAGGCCGCCGTTCGCTCCGGTGACGAGGACGACGGCGTTGGTGAGGTCGGTCATGAGTGCTCCAGACGAGAGAAGTTGAGTACGAAAACCGAACCTAGCACGTTGTGTCCGGAAATCGAACCCAGCTAGGATGAACACATGCTCGGCATCCTCGGCGGCGACGAGCGCTGCCCCATCGCACGCTCCCTCGACGTCCTCGGCGAGAAGTGGACGCTCATGATCGTCCGCGACGCCGTCGGCGGCTCGACCCGCTTCAGTCAGTTCCAGCAGAGCCTCGGCATCCCGCGCGAGGTCCTGACCGCACGCTTGGCCTCACTCGTCGACGGGGGAGTGCTCGAGCGCACGACCTACAAGCCCGAGGGTGCCCGTGCCCGCGAGGAGTACGTCCTGACCGACGCCGGCCGCGACCTGTCGCTCGTGCTGCTCGCCCTCGGCGGCTGGGCCGACCGGCACCGCCCGTCCGAGCGGGCGTCGGACCTGCGCTTCGTCGACGCCGAGACCGGCGAGGCGGTCGAGGCCGCCGCCGTGACGGTGGATGCGCAGCAACGCATCCCGATCGCGCGCCTCCGTGCCGTCATGGAGGACGCACCAGCTTTGTGACGCGGATGTGTGTGATGCCGATAGTCATCGATGTGAGAGAACGAGATCGAATCGAGACCGAGTCCGAGCAGGAACGCTGGGAGCGGTTCATGCCCAAACGGACGAACGGGCGCGTACCAACCGAGGCCGACGTCATCGCGTACTTGCAGGCAGCGAACGACGCGGATCTGCGGCAGAAGGTCCTCGGAGAATTGCGAGATCGGTCTCAGCTCGGTCCGGGCATGTTCCTGCAGCTGCTTGGGGCGGGGACGGCGATGTTCGCAGTCTTGGCGACGACGGCAGCATCGGTCATCTCATCGATTGCGGCATCGGATTCCGAAACCGCCTTTGAGTTCAGCATCGTGTTCTACGTGGCGATCGTCACCGCGACCGTGATTCTCTTCGTGGTTTGTTTCCTGAGCGCCATCGTTCGGCAGCTGAAGTCGAGGGTCGCTGCCGTATGGCTGGCCGCCTACGAAGAGGCGGAACGCAGGCCATGGTGGAAGCGAGTGCGGAGCAGCATGTCGGTGAACGCGACCAGCTGACGGCCAGGAGGCCCGCGGCGGCCCCGCCCCGCGCCTCCAGTCCGCTTGTCGGGTGCGTCAGCGACGCACGTCGCACCCGCAGCTCGCGCCGAGGACCAGCTCGGCGGGGACCAGGTCGCGGTGCCACTGGTTGTCGGCGTCGAGGCCGAGCACGCGGTCGACCGCGGCGACCGCCATCGTCTCGATCGGCTGCCGGACCGTGGTGAGCTGCGGGTTCGTGTAGTCCGCCTCGGCTGCGCCGTCGAACGACACGATCGCGACGTCCTCGGGGACGCGCAGGCCGAGTTCCCAGAGTGCACGCATCACGCCGATCGCCTGCATGTCGGAGCTGACGAAGACGGCTCGGGGGCCGGTCTCGTCGGCGAACATGCGGAGGCCGGCTTCGTAGCCTCCGCGCCGGGTGAAGTCGGTGCGGACGATGGGTCCGTCGGGCAGGCCGGCCTGGCGCAGGGCGCGCATCCAGCCCTGCTCGCGGAGCTCCATCGAGCCGGTGTGCCCCATCACGAGGCCGATCGAGCGGTAGCCGTGCTCGACCAGGTGCTGCGTGCCGTCGAGGGCGCCGCGCAGGGCGTCGACGCCGATGCTGGCGTACTCGGGGACCTCGAAGAACGTGTTGAGCAGGACCATCGGCAGACCGGGGTCGGTGACGGTCGACAGGTCCGGGTGGGTCATGATGCTCGTCACGATGATGCCGTCGACCTGGCGGGCGGACAGGCTGCGGAGCCGTTCGCGTTCCTGGGCGGCGTCGCCGTCGCTGTTGGCGAGCAGGACGTCGTAGCCGCGTGCAGCGGCGGCGTGGGTGACGGCGACGGCGAGCTCGGACCAGAACGGGTTGTCGAGTTCGGGCACGATCAGTCCGAGCATCTTCGACGAGCCGGTGCGCAGGGCCTGGGCGCTCGCGTTCGGGCGGTAGCCGAGGACCCGGATGGCCTCGCGCACCCGGGCGGCGGTGGCGGCGGCGACGGGGCGCGGTCCGTCGTGCACGACGTAGCTGACGACGGAGGTGCTGACCCCGGCGTAGCGGGCGACGTCCGCACGGGTGACCGCCCTGGGGTTCGTCGGGACGGTCACGGCAGCCACCTTCGTCGGGTCCGGGAGCGTCGTTCGGGTGCCGGCCCACGACGGACCGGCACCCGAACGACACGTGTTACTCGGACGCGATCGTAGCCGACGGTGCGGCTCCGGCCGACGTCGGTGCGCTCGTCGGCGTCGCGCTCGTCGCCGCGGCGCTCGTCGTCTCGGGGGCGTCCCCGAAGTCCGGCACGTCGAGGCGGGCGCCGCCCTGCAGCGCGGACTGGTGGGCGATGATGCCCGGGAGGGTGAAGCGTGCGGCGGTCCAGGCGTTCACCGGCGGCAGGGTCCGGTCGACGACGGCACGGACGAAGTCGTCGGCGAGGAACTGGTGGCTGCCCTCGTGTCCGGTCGGCACACCGTCGTACTCGGCGGGCAGGCGGTCGGTGTCGTGCACCTCGGCGTAGCCGGAGACGAACGCGTCGCGCAGGGACGGGTCGACGTCGGCCAGGCGCGGGTCGTCGAGGGACATCGTCGCCTGGGTGTCGATCTTGTCGCTGATGTCGTACGAGTCCTCCTTGTCCTGCCAGACGCTGGTCTTCGCGAGCTGCTCGAAGCTGGCCTCGGTGCCGAAGTAGCGGAACCGTGACTCGCGGATGTGCGACGGGTAGCCGACGCGACGCATCTCGTTGATGCGCATGACCCCGCCGTTGTCGAGCTCGAACAGGGCGGTGGCGTTCGAGAAGTCGTTGTCGAACTGACTGACGTCCTTGTCGAAGACGCCGTCACCGCGATCGTCCTTCACGCCGATGCAGCTGACACTGACCGTGTGCCCGGGGATCGCGCCGAGGACCCCACCGACCGAGTGCGTCGGGTAGAGCATGGGCGGGTAGCTGGCGGTGCGCTTCCACTCGTCGCCGCCGCTGTACTGGTACGCGGCGTAGAAGCCGAGGTCCATGTCGTGCACGTAGTCACCCTCGGCGTAGAACACCCGGCCGAAGGCACCGGCGGCGACCTGCTTGCGGGCGAACACGGTCGCGGGGTTGTAGTAGCTCGTCTCGCCCATCATGTAGGTCAGGCCGGTCTCGCGGACCGCCTGGATGATGTCGCGGATCTCGTCGACGGAGATCGCCATCGGCACAGCGGAGTACACGTGCTTGCCGGCGCGCAGGGCCTTGACCACGAGCGGACCGTGGGTCCAGCGCTGCGTGAAGATCGCGACGGCGTCGACGTCCGAGGCGAGGACGGCGTCGAAGTCCGGGAACGTGCCGTCGAGGTGCTGCGTCTCGACGAGTTCGGACGCGCGCTCGCCGACGAGGTCGGTGACGTAGACCCGGTCGACGTCGGGGTGGAGCTTGAACAGCTTGGCGAACTGGGGGGCGAACTGGCCCGCGCCGACCATTCCGACAGAGATCATCAGTGACCTTTCCAGGGTGTGGGATGCGTCGCCGAGCGGGTCGCTCCGATGCGATCGAGCGCCATCCTGACACACGTTGTCTACACGTGACAACCCCCGCTCACAGCCCGGAAACCCACTCTTGCCAGCGGTGATCCCCACGTGTAGATTCCCGGCTCACGGACTGCTGTACGTCAGTCCACCGCAGACGAAGGAGTCGCGATGGCAACCGAGAGCCCTGTGTCGTCACCCTTGACGACCGCCAGCACGAGACGGAGGAGTCGGTCCGCCGACCTCGCCCGTGCCCGCACCACCGCACCACGGCGCCGCCCCAGGAACGACCTGTGGCTCGCGCTCGTCTTCATCGCCCCGGCAGCCGTCGGGTTCGCGGTGTTCCTCGCCTGGCCGACCGTGCGGGGCATCTACCTGAGCTTCACCTCGTACAACCTGCTCACCGAGCCCGAGTTCACCGGCCTGCAGAACTACGCCCGCCTGGTGCAGGACTCGATCTTCTGGCACTCGATGGTGGTGACCGTCGAGTACGTGCTCATCAACATCGTCATCCAGACCGTCGTCGCGCTGTTCATCGCCGTGATGATGCACCGCCTGACCAAGTCGACCTTCGTGCGCGGCATCGTGCTCGCGCCGTACCTGGTGTCGAACGTCGTCGCCGCCCTCGTCTGGCTCTGGATCCTCGACACCCAGCTCGGCATCGGCAATGAGATGCTCGCCGCACTCGGGCTCGACCGCATCCCGTTCCTGCAGAGCGACGTCTGGGGCATCCCCTCGATCGCGCTCATCAACGTCTGGCGGCACGTCGGCTACACGGCGCTGCTCATCTTCGCCGGCCTGCAGTCGCTGCCGGAGACCGTGTACGAGGCCGGACGCATCGACGGTGCGAGCGAGTGGAAGATGTTCTGGCGCATCACGGTGCCGCTGCTCCGCCCGATCCTGTCGCTGGTGCTGATCATCACCGTGATCGGGTCGTTCCAGGTGTTCGACACCGTCGCCGTCACCACGCAGGGCGGCCCCGCGAACGCCACGAACGTCGTACAGAACTACATCTACAACCTGGCGTTCGGCCGGTTCCAGTTCGGCTACGCGTCCGCGGTCTCGGTCGCGCTCCTCATCGTCCTCAGCATCATCACGATCATCCAGTACCGCCTCACCCGCTCGGGTGAGTCCGACCTGGACTGAACGGAAGCGCCATGACCACGACACTCACCCGTTCCGTCACCACGTCCCGCCCGCCGCGGATGGGGGCCGGCCACCGTCGTCGCCCGTCGCTCGGCCGCGTGCTCGCCTGGGTCGCGATGATCCTCGTCATCGTCGTCACCCTGTTCCCGTTCTACTGGATCCTGCGCACCGCGCTGTCGTCGAACACCGCGATCAACTCCGACCCCACCTCGCTGCTGCCCGTCGGGTTCAGCCTGGGCGGGTTCGAGCGGGTCTTCGGCCTGCAGTCCACCGAAGAGGCGTTGGCCCAGGGCGGCTCCGGCGCCGCGCTGAACTTCTGGCGGTACCTGCTCAACTCGATCCTGGTGTCGACGCTCGTCACCGTCGGCCAGGTGTTCTTCTCGGCAGCGGCCGCCTACGCCTTCGCCCGGCTGCGCTGGCCCGGTCGCGACAAGGTGTTCGGGGTGTTCCTGGCCGGGCTGATGGTCCCCGCGATCTTCACGCTGCTGCCGAACTTCACGCTCATCAAGCAGCTCGGGCTCGTCGACAACCTGCTCGGCATCGCCCTGCCGACGATGTTCATGACCCCGTTCGCGGTGTTCTTCCTGCGGCAGTTCTTCCTCGGCATCTCGAAGGAGGTCGAAGAGGCGGCGCTCATCGACGGCGCGGGCAAGGTCCGCGTGTTCTTCCGGCTCGTCATCCCGATGGCGGCGGCCCCGATCGCCACCCTCGCCGTGCTGACGTACATCACGAGCTGGAACGACTACTTCTGGCCGCTCATGGTGTCGTACACCGACAGCTCGCGGGTGCTGACCGTCGCGCTCGGCGTCTTCAAGTCGCAGACCCCGCAGTCCGGCACCGACTGGGCCGGGCTCATGGCCGCGACCCTGGTGGCGGCGCTCCCGATGATCCTGCTGTTCGGCGTCTTCGCCAAGCGGATCGTCAACTCCATCGGCTTCTCCGGGATCAAGTGACCCGGCGCTCGGACAGGACGAACACCATGACGAACCAACTGACCCGCCGCACGCTCTTCGCCGGCGGTGCCTCCGCCCTGGCCCTCGGCGCGCTCGCCGCCTGCTCGTCGCCCGGTCGCCGCACGACGAACCGGTCGGGTGCGCGCACCGTGAGCTACTGGCTCTGGGACGCCAACCAGCAGCCCGCGTACCAGGCCGTCGCCGACGCGTTCCACCGCGCGAACCCGGACATCACCGTGAAGATCACCCAGCTCGGGTGGAACGACTACTGGACCAAGCTCACCGCGGGCTTCATCGCCGGCACCGCGCCCGACGTCTTCACCGACCACCTGACGAAGTTCCCGCAGTACGCCGACCTCGACGTGCTCTACAAGCTCGACGAACTCGACGCCACGAAGGGCATCCGTGACGACGACTACCAGTCCGGGCTCGCCGAACTGTGGAAGGGCCAGGACGGCCACCGCTACGGCTCCCCGAAGGACTGGGACACCGTCGCGATGTTCTACGACAAGAAGGCGATGGCGAAGGCCGGGGTCTCCGCCGAGGAACTCGGGTCGCTCGCGTGGAACCCGGACGACGGCGGCACGTTCGAGCGGATGCTCGCGCGGCTGACGGTGGACTCGAAGGGCCGACGCGGCGACGAGGACGGCTTCGACAAGGACGACGTCGCCGTCTACGGCATCTCGTCGAACGGCTCGGGCGGCGACGGCTTCGGACAGACCCAGTGGTCGCCGTTCACCGGATCGGTCGACTGGTTCTACACGAACGAGAACCCGTGGGGCGACCGGTTCCGCTACGACGAGCGGGTCGTGCAGGACACCCTCGCCTGGTACTACCGGCTGGCCGAGAAGGGCTACATGGCGAAGTACGGGGTGTTCTCCACCACGACCGGGCCCGAGGTCCAGCTCGGCGCCGGCAAGTGCGCGCTGTCCTTCAACGGCTCGTGGATGATCGGTTCGTACCTCGGCATGGAGGACCTCGACGTCGCGGTCGCCCCGACGCCGATCGGCCCGTCGGGTCACCGTGCGTCGATGTTCAACGGGCTCGGCGACTCGATCACGAAGCAGGCGAAGGACCCCGAGGCCGCCGCGAAGTGGGTGGCGTTCCTGGGCAGCGACGAGGCGCAGCGGATCGTCGGCGAGAGCGGGATCGTGTTCCCCGCTCGTCCCGCGGGCACCGAGGCCGCGGTGGCGTCGTTCCGGAAGCGCGGGCTCGACGTCTCGGCGTTCACCCGGCAGGTCGAGGAGGACACCACGTTCCTGTTCCCGGTCACGAAGAACCCCGCCGACGTGCAGGCCCTGCTGCAGCCCGCCTTCGACGACGTCTACGCGAACGGCAAGCCGATCTCGACGCTGACCGGGGTCAACGAACAGGTCAACAACCTGCTCGCCCTCACCTGATCGAAACCCGAGACCCGAGACCCGACACCCTGAACCCCACCCGTCGTCCGCATGCCGCACCCTCCGGTGCGGTGTGCGGACGACGCGTTGACCGTGCCGCCGACCACGTTCCAGACTGCAGGGGATGACTTCGCTCACCTCCCTCGTCTACATGTCCGTCGCCGTCGACGACCTGACCGACGACCAGCTGGTCGCCATGCTGCGTGAGGCGCGGCTCCGCAACCACGCGCTCGGCGTCTCCGGGCTCCTGCTCGCCAAGGGCGGCCGCTTCATGCAGGTGCTCGAGGGTCCGGTCTGGAGCGTCGAGGACCGCTTCGCCGCGATCGAGCGCGACCCGCGGCACACCGGCGTGAAGTCGCTGTCGCGTGAGTCCATCAGCACGCGTCGGTTCGACGGCTGGGCGATGGCGTTCGGCAGCCCGACCGGGGACGAGCTCCGTGACGAGCCCGGGTTCAGCACCTTCCTCAGCGACCGCACCGGTCTGCCGACCGGGGTGGCGGGCACGCCCGCCGACTGGCTGCTCCGCTGGTTCCGTGGCCGCGACCTGCAGGACCTGCCCGAGGAGCGCATCACGCTCGGCCGGCACGCGGCCTGATGCGCACCACCCCTCGGACCGCCGGCACGCGGCCTGAGACGGACCACCCCTCGGACTGGAGGCGCGGTGCCAGCTGGCACCGTCCCTCCAGACTGTGAGACTGGTCACGTGGAACGACGTGAGCAGATCCTGGTGGCCGCGGCGGAGGAGTTCGACCGCGTCGGCTTCGCCGGCGCGACCATCGCGAGCATCGCGCGCACGGCGGGCGTCTCGCAGGGCACGCTGCACTTCCACTTCCCGACGAAGCTCGCCCTGGCGCTCGGCGTCATCGGCGAGCAGAACGCCCGCACCTTCGACGTCGTCAGCCACACCGACAGCTCGCCGGTCGCCGCGCTGATCGGAGCGTCGCACGGCATCGCCGACCTGCTCCGGACCGACCCGATCGTGCGGGCGGGCATCCGGCTGTCGCTGGAGCGCGGCGAGTTCCAGACCGCGACGCTGAGCTTCTACGAGCAGTGGATCGGCGGGATCGTCGACGTGTTCCGGTTGGCGGTCGCGAGCGGGGAACTCCGCACGGACCTGACCGCGGAGCAGCTCGGATCGACGGTGGTGCCCTACTTCACCGGCGTGCAGCTCGTGTCCGACGTCCGGACGCGGCGCACCGACCTGATGCCGGCGGTGGCGACGATGTGGCGGGTGGTGATCGCGGCGACGGCGGACCCGAAGCACCGCGACCGGCTGCTCGCCGTCGTCGAGGACGCGTTCGGCACCGACTGAACCGCTGGGTACGGCGCGGGCGGAGTGCGTCGCTGCCGGCGGGTCAGAGGTCGTGCAGCTCGCGGTCGCGGAACCACTTCAGCAGCCAGGCCGCACTGGTCCGGTCGAACGAGCGCGGGAAGTCCATCGTGCCGGACAGGAAGGGACTGAAGCCCTCCTCGGAGCGGACGTCCGAGTCGTCGAGCGCGCGGTAGGCCATCGACCAGCCGTCGAACCGTCGGCGCTCGATGTCCTCGCGCACCAGCGACTTGACCTCACCGTGACGGCGGTCCTTCGCGATCACGTCGTACCGGTCCTGCACGCTCCACGCCGGCCCCTCGAGCAGCTGCATGAACCGACCGCCCTTGGCGAGCAGGAGCCCGGAGACCCCGAGCGCTTCGTTGCGCAGCCGGGACTCCGCGAGCAGCACCGCCATGGCCTGGTCGTCGAAGGGGACGACGGCACGGCTCATGTAGACGATGGAGACGAGCACTCCTCCATCCTGCTGGGTGGAAGGCCGCTGCGCGAAGCGGATGTCCGCAACGCGCCCCGCGGATCGGCGCCGCGGATCAGCCCTGCGGCAGCTCGTGCGCGGTGACGTCCTCGTTGCGCTTCTTCCGCCACGGTCGTGCCGGGGTGTTCGGGCCGTCCCACACCAGGATCGCGCCCCAGGCCGCGGCGATCAGCGGCACCGAGATGATCGCGCCGGTGATGCCGGCGAGGACGGTGCCGGCGGTCAGCCCGATCAGGATGACGAGGCCGTGCAGCTTGAGGGTGCGACCCATCAGGACCGGCTGCAGGAAGTTGCCCTCGAGCTGGTTCACGACGATCACGATGCCGATCACGATGAGGGCCTGCACCGGGCCGAGGGCCACGAGCGCGACGAGGGCGGCGAGGATGCCGGCCGCGGTGGCACCGACGATCGGGATGAACGCCGTGATGAACACGATGACGGCCAGCGGCAGGGCGAGGGGGACGCCGACGATCGCGATGCTGACACCGATGCCGATCGCGTCGACGGCAGCGACGGTGGCCGTACCGCGGACGTACCCGCCGAGGGTCGAGACGACCCGGTCGCCGACGCGACGTGCTCGGGCGTAGCGCTCACCGGTGAAGGGGCGGAGCAGGAACTCCCAGATGCTCGGGCCGTCCTTCAGGAAGAAGAACAGCACGACGATCATCAGGACGAGCCCGGTCAGGAAGTTCGCGGTGGCCGAAGCACCGGCGAGGGCACCGGAGCCGAACTGCGCGCTCGTGACGAAGTCGGAGGCCGACGCGACAGCGTCGTCGATCTGCTTGTCGGAGATCGAGAACGGCAGGGTCTTCGCGAAGGTCTGCAGCTGCTCGAACCCGTCGACGGCGGACTTCTGCAGCTGTGACCACTGGTTCTCGACCGCGACGACGATGAGCCAGCCAATCAGGCCCAGGACCGCGAGGACGCCGATGAGCACCGCGAGGGTGGCTACCACCGACGGCACCCGGTGCTTGCGGAGCCACGACACCACGGGGTGCATGGCCGACGCGATGATGAGCGCGAGGAGCACGGGGATCGTGACGACGCTCAGGATGTTGCTCGCCCAGACGATGCCGGCGACGACCACCACGACGACGATGAGCTGCAGGCAGCGGGTCGCGAGGTGCCCCGCGGAGTCGGACCACGCGGCCTGGACCCTGGACGGAGCGGCTGGGGTGATCGGGCGCGGAGCGTCGCGGAAGAACGGCATGCCCGAGACGCTACCGACCGGACGGCCGACGCGCCGGTTCCGCCGGCTCGATCGTCCGCCCGGTGTCCCGTCCCCGCGTCGCCGGGGCGACCACGAACGCCGCGACCAGCAGGGCCAGGGGCACGAGCATCGCCGTCTGCAGGCCGAGGTGCTCCCCGACGAAGCCGAGCAGCGGCGGCCCCACCAGGAACGCGATGTACCCGGCAGTAGCCACCACCGACACCCGGCGGTCGCCGTCGGTGGGGTGGTCGCCCGCGGCGGAGATCGACAGCGGGAACCCGAGGGCGATGCCGAGCCCCCAGACGCCGGCGGCGGCCGCGGTGACCACCGGACTCGGTGACAGCACGACGAGCAGGACCCCCACCGCACCGACCGCCGCACAGACCCGGACGACCGGGGCGCGACCGAACCGGGCGACGAGCGGTGTGCCGGCCGCGCGACCGATGAGCATGGCGAGGGCGAACCCGGTGAACACGAGGGACCCGACCGACTCTGGGGCGTCGTGGTCGGTGGTCATCAGCAGCGGGAGCCAGTCGCTCGCGGCACCTTCGGCGAAGGCCATCGCGAGGGTGATCACGGCGATCATGGCGAGCTGCACGGTGAGGACGGAGCGGCGGGCTCCCCGACGGGTGCCGCGGGCATCGGCCGGTGCATCGGTCGGTGCCTCATGGGGCACCGGCCGCAGGTTCAGCGCCGCGAACACCGCCAGCGCGGCCATCACCGCGGCGCCGACGAGCAGGTGCACCCGGACCGGGGTCCCCGCCGCCGTCATGGCGATGCCGACGACCCCGCCGACCACGCTGCCGAGGCTGAAGCAGGCGTGCAGCACCGGCACGACCGGTCGTTCGATCTGCCGTTCGACCGCGGCGGCCTCGACGTTCAGCCCGATCTCGGCGACTCCCGCCCCGAAGCCGATCAGGAACAGCCCGACCCAGACCCCGGCGGCGACCTGTGCCGGGGCGAGCAGCGCGACGAGCACCATGCCGACGACGGGCAGCGCGCCCCCGAGCAGGATGAGCGGGCGGTTGCCGAGCCGCCGCACCAGGGCCCCAGCGCCGAGGATCCCGATCATCGACCCGATCGACAGCCCGAGCAGGACGAGGCCCATCGCCTCGATCGAGGCGCCGAGCTCGTCGCGGATCGCGGGCGTCCGGGTGATCCACGTCGCGATCCCGAACCCGGTCACCGTCGACGTGGCGAAGAGTGCGAGTCGATGCCGCCCGGCCATGCCCCCATCTGATCGGTCCCCGGGCGGCCCGTCAAGGGCGACCGCGTCCCGCGCCTAGGATCGGGCGCATGGCGACCGTCCTCCTCGTCCGTCACGGACGCACCACCGCGAACGCCACCGGCGTCCTGGCCGGACGCACCGCCGGCGTGCGACTCGACGCCGTCGGCCGCACCCAGGCCGAGCGGACCGCGGAGCGCATCGCCGCGGTGCCCGTCGTCGCCGTGGTGTCGAGTCCGCTCGAGCGCTGCCGGCAGACCGCCCGCGCGATCCTGGACCGGCAGACGGACGGGCAGACGGACCGGCAGACCGGTGCACCCGCCTCGCTGATCGAGCGGGCCATCACCGAAGCCGACTACGGGCAGTGGCAGGGCCGGAAGCTCGCCGACCTGGCGAAGGAGCCCCTCTGGCGCACGGTGCAGGCGAACCCGAGCGCCGTCGTGTTCCCCGGTGGTGAGTCCATGCAGACGATGCAGTCCCGGGCCGTCGCGGCCGTCCGTCGCATCGACGCCGAGGTCGAGGCGGAGCACGGGCCCGGAGCCGTCTGGGTCGCGGTGAGCCACGGCGACATCATCAAGAGCGTCCTCGCCGACGCGTTCGGCATGCACCTGGACCTGTTCCAGCGCATCGGCGTCGGCCCGGCCTCGGTGTCCGTCGTGCGCTACGGCGAGCACCGCCCCGAGGTCGTCGCGACGAACACCGAGTCCGGTGACCTGTCCTGGCTGCGCACCGCCCCGGCACCCAGCGGGGACGCCGCGGTCGGCGGCGGCGCGGGCAACCCGGCACCCGACGCGCCTGCGGGTCCTGCCCGACCCTGAACGGCCGGAGCCGAGCGCTCCTACAATGCGGGTATGCCCACCATCGTCCACGGCTTCGACTGGCCGGACCGCCTCGTCGTCGGCACCATCGGCCGTCCGGGTGAGCGCGCCTTCTACATCCAGGCCCGCTCCGGTCGGCGCGTCACCAGCGTCGCGCTCGAGAAGGAGCAGACCGCCGTGCTCGCCGACAAGATCGACGAGCTCCTCGACGAGGTCGCGACCGTCGACGACAACCGCTTCAGTGTGCCGCCGTCGGTGCCTGCCGAGCTCCGCGACCCGGAGCCCCTCGACCAGCCCGTCGAGGCCGAGTTCCGCGCCGGAGCCCTGAGCCTGGGCTTCGACCCGGCCACCGCGCAGGTCGTCATCGAGGCGTACCCGATCGACGACGAGGTCGAGATCGTGTCCGAGGAGAGCGAGGACGGCATCGAGATCGAGGCCGTCGTCGAGATCCCCGAGCCCGCCGAGCTGTTCCAGGTGAAGATCCCGGTCGGCACCGCCCGGGCCTTCGTCGAGCGCACGCGCGAGGTCGTCGCCGCCGGTCGTCCGCCCGGCGACGCATGAGCGACGGCTCGCTCTCCGTCCGGGCGCGCATCCGTGAGGCGTCCAACGCCACCTTCCTCGGCGAACTCGACGGTGCGACCGTCGTCTACAAGCCCATCGAGGGCGAGCGCCCGCTGTGGGACTTCCCGGACGGCACGCTCGCCGGCCGCGAGATCGCCGCGCACCTGGTCTCCGAGGCGTTCGGCTGGGCGGTCGTGCCGCCCACGTGGATGGGTGACGGTCCGTTCGGGCCCGGCATGGTGCAGCGCTGGCAGGACGTCGACCCCGAGCAGGACGCCGTCGACCTGGTGACGCCGGAGCTCGCCGAGGCAGCGGGTTCGCCCTGGCTGCCCGTGCTCGAGGCGATCGACGAACACGACCAGCCCGTCACGCTCGTGCACGAGGACTCCGAGGCCCTGCGCCGGATGGCCGTCTTCGACGTCGTCGTGAACAACGCCGACCGCAAGGGCGGGCACGTGCTGGCGATGCCCGACGGCCACCGCTTCGGCGTCGACCACGGGCTCACCTTCCACGTCGAGCACAAGCTCCGGACGGTCCTGTGGGGCTGGATCGGGGAGCCCCTCGGGCCGGACGAGCTCGAGGGCCTCGACCGCGTGTCCGAAGCCCTGCGCGGTGGTCTCGGCGACGAGCTCGCCGAGCACCTGACGGACGAGGAGATCGACACGCTCCGGGCGCGCTGCGCGGCCCTGCGTGCCGTCGGGATCTTCCCGCCGCCGCCCGGTCACGGCCCCGCCGTGCCCTGGCCACTGTTCTAGACGCACCCGACAACGGACGGGAGGCCCGTGGCGGTCTCGCCACGGGCCTCCCGTCCGTTTCGTGTGGGCTTCAGAGCCCCCAGTCGTCGCGGAAGAGCGCGCCACCGGCCCCGCGACGCGAGCCGAGGTACGACCCGACCACGGCGACCCCGAGGTCGTCGTTCTCCGGTGCCACGACGCTGCCGTCCACGCGCTTCGCCATCGCGTCGATGAACCGGGCGAGCCCCGGGTCCTCGCCGAGCCGGAAGAACGTCGTCTGGGCGCCGAGGCGTCCGGCGTTCTCGAGCTCCCGCACGGTCAGCGCGATCGTCACCGGGTCGGGTGGGTAGTCGAACCAGACCTGCCCGTTCGGCTCGAGGTGCGACGTCGGCTCGCCGTCGGTGACGATGAGGAGCACCGGTTGGGCCGTGGGGTGCTTGCGGAAGTGCCGGTTGGCGAGCAGCAGGGCGTGGTGCAGGTTCGTGCCCTTGTCCCACATCGCGTCGAGACCGACGAGCTGTTCGACGTCCATCACCTCGGCCTCGCGACCGAAGGCGATGAGCTGCAGGTCGTCGCCGCGGAACCGGGTCGACACCAGGGTGTGCAGCGCGAGGGCGGTGCGCTTCATCGGCACCCAGCGGTCCTCCATCGCCATCGAGAACGACGTGTCGACGAGCAGCGCGACGCAGGCCTGGGTGCGTGCCTCGGTCTCCTGCACCTCGACGTCCTCGATGCTCAGGTGCACGCCCGCACCCTGTCGACCGCTGGCCGCCGTCCGCACCACGGCGTTCGTGATTGTGCGGGGGATGTCCCACGGCTCGGTGTCACCGAACGCCCACTGCCGCGACGCCCCCGAGGGTTCGCCCGCGGCGCCCGAGCGACGGAGGTCCCGCGCGCCCTGCCGACCGGACATCCGCTGGGCGACGTCCTTGAGCAGGCTCTTGCCGAGCTGCCGCATCGCCTTCGGGGTGAGCCGGAGCTGCCCGTCGGCTCCGCGGCGCATCGCCCCGGAGTTCCGGAGCGCCTGCTCGAGGCGCTGCAGGGTCTTCGCGTCGACCGCCGCCTCGTCGCCGAGCTGCCGGGACAGCGCGTCGAGGTCCAGGTCGTCGAGCTCCGAGCCCGGCCCGGACTGGGCGAGCTGGTCGGCGAGGGCGTCGAGGTCCGCGATGTCCTGGAACACCCCGGTGCCGTCGCCCAGCCCGAGGCCCTGTTCGCCCTCCATGCGCTCGGATCCGCCCCAGTCCTCGCCGGGACGCAGCGCGCGCAGGGTGCCGTCGAGCTGGGACAACTGCCCCATCAGGTCGGGGGAGCCGAAGGCCTGCTGGGCGAGGGCGTCGAGTTCGTCCCGCTGCTCCTGGGTCATCGAGTTCCGCATGCGCTGTGCTGCGGCCGCGCGGGCTGCGAGGTCGTCGAGCAGCTCGTCGACGTTCGCAGGGTTCGACGGGAAGTACTCCCCGTGCTGGTCCATGAAGTCGTCGAACTGCTGCCGGGTGTCCTCGCCGCGGGCGTGCGCCTCGAGCAGGGCGTTGAGGTCCTGCATCATCGCGCTGACCGCGGCCCGGTCCTGGTCGGTGGCACCCTCGAGCGCCTGCTTCATGCCGGCGAAGCGCTGGTCGAGCACCTCGCGGCCGAGCAGGTCCTTGATCTCGTCGTACTTCTGGCGCGCGGTCGGGCTCGTCCAGTCGTAGCCGCCGAGTTCCTGCACCGCGGCGGCGGGGGAGGGCGACAGGCTGTCGAGCTGCAGTTCGGCCAGGGCCCGGTCGCCGTCGTCGAGGTCGACGTTGCGGGCGAGCTCCCCGCGCTCGGCGAGCAGCGCCTGGTCCAGGAGCTCGCGCACCTGCTGCAGGGTGCCGTCGAGGTTGTTCCTGCTCGTCAGCTCACGGCGGCGCTCGGCCACCCGTCGGGCCAGGTCGTCGAGACCGCGCTGCGTCCGGCCGCCGCGCCGCAGGAACTCCCGCATCGCACGCTCGGGCGACGTGCCGCCCATCACGTCCTGCCCGATGGCGTCGAGCGCCTCGGCCAGGTCGACCGGGGCGGCGAGCGGGTCGGGTCCGTCGGTGTACCGGCCGTACCGGGTGTCGCGCGTCAGGCGCCGGTTCTGCCTAGCCATAGACGGCTTCGCCTCCGCCGGACTCCTTGCTGATGCGCCGGGCCAGGAACAGGCCCTCGAGGGCGAGTTCGATCGCGCCGGCGCGTTCGCCGTCGTTCGTGGCACCCATCCGGTCGCACACCTGGTCGTACAGGTCGGACTCGCCGATCGACGGCAGGCCTTCGAGGAACGCCCGGGCGCTGACCTGCTCGCCCGTGGTCACCATCGTTCCGCCGTCGAGCGCGTCCACGAGCACCGCGAAGTCGAGACCCTTGAACCGGGAGCGCACGGTCTCGGCGGTCGCGGTGCGGAGCAGGTGCTCGAGGACCTCGTCGGCCCGGTCCTCTTCGCCGTTCTCGAACTCGATCTTGCCGCCGAGGACGTCCACCGCGGTCTCGAGGTCGATCGGCCGCGCGACCGCCTCGTTCTCACCCTGGCGTGCTGCGCGGTGCACCGCGGCGGCGGACACCGTCTCGGCACCGGCGATCGCGAACCGGGCGCTCACACCGCTGCGCTGGTCGACGGCGCTCGAACCACGCAGTGCGCGGGTGAACCGGGCGAGGATCTCGATCAGGGCGTCGGGGACCTCGGCCGTCAGCTGGGCCTCCTGCCGGATGACGGCGATCTCGTCGTCGAGCTCGATCGGGTAGTGCGTGCGGATCTCGGCGCCGAAGCGGTCCTTCAGCGGCGTGATGATCCGGCCGCGGTTCGTGTAGTCCTCGGGGTTCGCGCTCGCCACGACGAGCACGTCGAGCGGCAGACGCAGCACGTAGCCGCGGATCTGGACGTCGCGCTCCTCCATCACGTTGAGCATCGCGACCTGGATGCGTTCGGCCAGGTCGGGCAGCTCGTTGATCGCGACGATGCCACGGTGCCCACGGGGGACGAGCCCGAAGTGGATGGTCTCCGGATCGCCCAGGCTGCGGCCCTCGGCGACCTTCATCGGGTCGACGTCGCCGATCAGGTCGGCGACGCTCGTGTCCGGTGTCGCGAGCTTCTCGACGTAGCGGTCGTCGCGGTGCCGCCAGCTGATCGGCAGGGCGTCGCCGAGGTCGTCGGCACGCCGGATGCTCGCGGTGGTGATCGGTTCGTACGGGTGCTCGCCGAGCTCGGAGCCGGTGATGACCGGTGTCCACTCGTCGAGCAGGCCCTGCAGGGTGCGGAGCAGCCGGGTCTTGCCCTGGCCGCGCTCGCCGAGCAGGACCACGTCGTGGCCGGCGATCAGGGCGCGTTCGAGCTGGGGGATGACGGTGGTCTCGAAGCCGTGCAGGCCGGGCCACGGATCGGTGCCCTGGCGCAGGGCGGTGAGCAGGTTGTCGCGGATCTCGGCGCGGACCGTCTTCTGGACGTGACCAGAGGTGCGGAGCTCGCCGACCGTGCGGATGTCAGGTCGGGTCACGTTCTGGACGTTACGCCTTGTCGGACGGGAGGCCCGTGGCGGGGCCCGCCACGGGCCTCCCGTCCGTCCGCTTGTGGGTTTCCATCGCACTTGCGATCATTGAGATCCCGGCGACGGAGCCGGATTCGAAGTAGGGGGATCCGGCTCCGCCCCCGGTTCCTCGTTCCGCATCTGAACCACATCGGCGATCTCGGCGTACGGTCCCATCTCGTGAGCAGCGCGAACGCAACCATCAAGAGCCTGGTGCCCGCCAGGATGGACCGCTTGCCGTGGACCCGGTTCCACTGGAGCGTCGTCGTCGGACTCGGCGTGTCCTGGATCCTCGACGGTCTCGAGATCCAGATCGTGTCGAACGCGGGCTTCCAGGCGGACCTGAACCTGTCCACGCAGCAGGTGACGTCCCTCGGCACGATCTACCTGGTCGGCCAGGTCGTCGGTGCCCTGGTGTTCGGGCGCATGTCCGACCGGTTGGGGCGCCGCAAGCTGTTCATCCTGACGCTTGCGATCTACCTGGTCGGTTCGGGCATCGCGGGCCTCGCGCAGGACTTCTGGTTCCTGGCGGCCTTCCGCTTCGTCGCGGGGTTGGGCATCGGCGGTGAGTACGCGGCGATCAACTCGGCGATCGACGAGCTCATCCCGGCGAAGTACCGCGGGCACGTCGACATCGCCATCAACGGCACGTACTGGGGCGGCGCGGCACTCGGCGCGTTCGCGAACATCTACCTGCTCGACACGTCCTACTTCGCCGAGAACGTCGGCTGGCGCATCGGGTTCTTCCTCGGCCCGGTGCTCGGCATCGCGATCATCTTCCTGCGACGGCACATCCCGGAGAGTCCGCGGTGGCTGATGACGCACGGGCGCGAGGAAGAGGCCGAGGCCACCGTCTCCCGCATCGAGGAGTCTGTGGAGAAGGCGACCGGCAAGCCCCTGCCGGAGGTCGACCAGTCGAAGGCGATGACCGTCACGCCGACCGACCGCGTCGGGTTCCTCGCCATCGCGCGCGTGCTGCTGAAGCAGTACCCGACCCGCACGCTCGTCGGCGCGACGATGATGATCACGCAGGCGTTCCTGTACAACGCGATCTTCTTCACCTACGCCCTGGTCCTGACGAACTTCTTCGGACTGAAGACGGCGGAGACGGCGGTCTACTTCTTCCCGTTCGCGATCGGCAACCTGCTCGGCCCGATCATCCTGGGGCGCTTCTTCGACACCTGGGGTCGTCGCCAGATGATCTTCCTGACGTACCTGGTGTCCGGCCTCGTGCTCGCCACGTCGGCGTTCCTGTTCCGGGCCGACGCGATCTCGGCGACGGTGCAGGTCGCGTTCTGGTGCGTCTCGTTCTTCTTCGCCTCGGCCGGTGCGTCGAGCGCCTACCTGACCGTCAGCGAGATCTTCCCGCTCGAGCTGCGGTCGCAGGCCATCTCGTACTTCTTCGCTCTGGCGCAGATCTTCGGTGCGGTCGCGCCGGCCATCTACGGCGCCTTCATCGGTGACGGGTCGTCGCGGGAGCCGCTGTTCTGGGGGTACCTGCTCGGATCCGCGGTGATGATCGGCGGCGGCGTGGTGGCCCTGATCTTCGGGGTCGACGCCGCGCGGAAGGGGCTGGAGGACGTCACCCAACCGCTCTCGGTGCTCACCGGGGACGCGAAGTCCGACCGGAGGTGAGCCTGGCGGCGGCGGCCTGACATTCTGTATTCAGAGTGTTTAGCGCCGCCGTCGCAGCGCTGTCACTGTGCGTGCATGGCACTCCTCCACAGCACGACACCGGCGACCACGATCCACGGCAGCGACCGCCCTCGCCTCGGGGGTGCCGCCCGTGCGTGAACCTGGGGTGATGGAGCACACCCCCACCCGAGCCAGCGCCGACGGCATCGATCCCCACGGCCTGCGCCGCAGTCTGCTGCGCGACGCGGTGTTCCTGCGACTGCTCGACAACGTCCTGCGGGGGGAGTACCGCCGCGGACAGCGGCTGCGGCTCGACACCCTCGCATCGGACATGCGGGTGTCGCGCACACCGGTGCGCGAAGCCCTCGTGACCCTCGAGTCCCTGCAGCTGGCCAGCGTGCAGCGGTACGTCGGGGTCGTGATCTCGCACTGGTCGGTCGACCAGATGATCGAGCGCCTGCGGATCGCCCAGGCCCTGCTCGTCGATCCGCCGTCGACCTCCGTGGGGTACCAGGACCGGTTCGACAAGGCGTGGCTGCGCGAGTGCTGGACCGAAGCCGGTGCCTTCGTCGAACTCGGGGCCTGGTACCTGCGGCGCCGCGGGTCGTCGGTCAGCGGTGACTGGTTGCTGTCGCAGCGCATCGTGCTCGACATGTTCTTCACCGACGACGTCGCCCTGGCCAACGGGATCGATGCGGTGGTCGACCGGCGACGAAGGGTCGAGATCGTCGAGCGGGCCGCGGACGCCGCGGAGCGAGACGCCCTCGACGACTGCGCCGCGGCGCTCCTCGACCTGTCGTCGGCCCTGGTCGCGCTGCCGGACCGCTTCCGGGTGGTCGTGTCGGCCTGAACCGGCGGCGGCTGCGGATCCGCTCAGGTCCGTGTCCGCCGCCGTGGTCCGCAGGTCCCGCCGCCGCGCAGTGCGCGGTCGCGGCGCCCCTCGCACTGGATCGTCAGGCAACGTCGTGGCAGCCTTGACCGGTTGCCGTCCCCGGCGTGTCCACCGACGACAGGAGTGCCCGTGAACGACGTCCGCGATCGATCCCACCGCTTGAACCGAGCACCCGGGATCGCACGGCACGGACGTCTGCGGCGCTCGAGCCCCCTCGCGACCGCTGCCAAGACAGTGTCCGCCGTCGTCGCAGTGGCCCTGGTGAGCTCGGTCTCGGTGACGGCGATCGCGGCGAAGCAGGTCACGGACGACCTCGGTGAGGGTGTCGCGATCCAGGGCCAGCCCGCACCGCAGGCGCAGGGCGGTGCGAAGCCGCTCAGTGCCTTCAAGGGCGGGTTCAACATGCTCGTCGTCGGCACCGACAACGACCCGGACCAGAGCGCGGCGTTCGGGGAGCGTGACGCGACCCTCAATGACGTCAACATCCTGCTGCACGTCTCGGCCGACCACACCAACGCGACCGCGGTGAGCATCCCGCGCGACCTCGTCACGCCGATACCGGCCTGCAAGAAGACCGACGGGACGGGCACGGCCCCGGCGATGGCCGCGCAGCCGATCAACACCTCGTTCGGCGAGGGGGGCCTGAACTGCGTCACGCAGACGGTCGCCGGGCTGACCGGACTCGACATCCAGTACTCGGCGGCGGTGTCCTTCAAGGGTGTCATCGAGATGTCGAACGCGATCGGCGGCGTGCCCGTCTGCGTCGCCCAGCCGATCACCGACTCGTACACCGGGTTGAACCTGCCCGCCGGTACCTCGACCCTGCAGGGTGACGAGGCCCTGGCGTTCCTGCGCACCCGGCACGGGGTCGGCGACGGGTCGGACCTCGGTCGGATCTCCAGCCAGCAGGTGTTCCTGTCGTCGCTGCTCCGCACCGTGAAGTCGAACGACACCCTTGGTTCGCCGGCCCGCCTGTACAAGCTGGCCCGGGCGGCGGCGTCGAACATGCAGCTGTCCCAGAGCCTGAACGACATCGGGACGATGGTGCAGATGGGCCTGGCGCTCCGGGACCTGCCGCTGGCGCAGGTGAACTTCGTGCAGTACCCGGGCACCACGGGCGGCACCGGTGTCTACGAGGGCAAGGTCGAGCCGACGACGTACTTGGCCGACCGGCTGTTCGCGAAGATCAAGGCCGGCCAGTCGTTCTCCCTCGGGGCGGACAGCACGGGCATCGGGTCCGAGACGAGTCCGACGCAGCCGAGTCCGACGCAGCCGACCGCGGCGCCCTCGTCGCCAGCGGCTGCGCCGGCGCCCGCGACCCCAGCGACCCCCGCGACGCCGGCAGCGCCGTCGTCCGCCGCGCCGCGCACCCCCTCGGCGACGCCCGAGACCATCGACGGACTCGAGGGGCAGTCCGCCGACCAGCAGACCTGCTCCAAGGCGTTCGGGTACTGAGGCGCGGCGCGGGGGCTGCGACTGGCCCCTCGCCCCTTTCGCGAAAGCGACAGTCTGCCGCCGAACATCCGCGGCACTCTGTCGCCCTGGCGCCAGTGACGGCCGAGCTCGGCGGCGCAGTGTCGCTTTCGTGGGCCCACCCGTTGCCGTGCGTGCGTGCGCCGGAACGTCAGCAGTGCACCCGCCCCGAACGCAGAAACGGGGGCGCGGTGGTGGGCCGCGCCCCCAGGGGAGTCGCTCCCCGCCGGGCGCCACGCGATCGGGCGCGCCGGGCCCGCACGGGGAACGACGTCGGGTGCTGTGTCGCGACGACGGGGACGAGCCCCGGAACGTGATTGCCGCGTCCCGATGATGCTATGCAGTGGGGTACGCCCCGACAACCCCCACGTGTCCCCACTTCGGGGGACCGAGTATGACGGGTCGTGCCACGCGCGGGCGTGCGTCGGGTCGAGAGTGGCGCGGTCCTCCTGTATGGTGGTCGCAGCGCTCGCGAGAGTGCTTGGAGACGTCGCATAGTCCGGCCGAGTGCACCACCCTGCTAAGGTGGAGTCCCCTTTGAGGGGACCGAGGGTTCAAATCCCTCCGTCTCCGCACTAGGCAAGTTGTCGAATCGCCGGGTATCGGGTTCACGAATGAGCGGGCCGGATCCCCGGCGTGACGGCGATGTTGCCCCTCTGTTCTCAGCCTCTTCGCTCGCCGACTTTGATCGAAGCGGGGCTGCGGCGATTGAATCTGATGCCGCTTGATGCCTCTGTCTGTGGGGCTGCAGGGGTGGTGCTGGCGGTGTGCGCCCCAACCGTAGCGTGGTTGACCCTCGCCTCGTCATGGCGCGTTCGCGGGTTTGGTGCCGTTGCGTCTGTCGTGAGAACTCGCACCCTTCGAGTGACGCCTAGGCTCTTTGGTGTCATGGGAACTGATCAGGATCCGGCGCCGGCGCCGGCGGCGATCGCCGCGGCGATTGAGAACTACCGTCCGCAGGCCGTGTCTGAGCACTGGACGGTTACGGGCGGCGCTTTCGCGCGTGCTGCGGTCATGAAGGCGAAGCCGACGACGACCGCCGACGCTTACCGGCTGATGTACAACGTTGCGCCGCTCGTGATGTGGGCGCATGCGCAGGATCTGCCGGAGAACGTTGAAGCCGTGTTCACGCCGGACCGGTTGGATGAGTATCTCTCGACGGGGGACCGGCGGGAGTGGGTTTCGAATACGCATGTGGTTGCTCGGTGGGCGATTACTCGTGTGGGGCGTGCTGCGACTCCTCGTGCGCCGTGGAAGGTTCGTGTTGCCGCGCCGAAGGACGAGAAACTGAGTGCGCCCTACTCGTCTGCGCAGGTTGATTGGTTCCGGGAAGTAGCTGCGACGCAAGCGACGGTGCGGAGGTCGCGTTACATGCGAGCGGCGTTGGCACTGCATCACGGTGCGGGCTTGGAACACAACGAGTTGCGATTCGTCGATGCGTCGGACATTGAGTGGCGTGACGGCTTCTTCGTGGTGCGTGTCACGGAGAAGCACACGGTGAAGAGTCGGATGCCGAATCGGGTGATTGCAGTCGACTCGGCCTATGCGCAGCCGCTGCGTGAACTGCTGATTGAAGCGCGCGGGGAGACGCTTGCTCACGCTTCGAGCGGGTCGGCAACCTATGACCCGCTGAAGGTGATTCGGCGGGAAATTGAAGTTCCCGAGGCGTTGCCTTCGTTTGATCCGCGGCGGCTTCGGAACACGTGGCTGGTGAACATGTTGAATCGGCGTGTTCCGCTGCGGGCGATCTTGACTGCTGCAGGGTTGCAGACGTTGGACTTGCCCCTGCTGCTCCCCGCGCTACATGACGACGATGACCACCTCAGTCTCTCGGCGATGGCGGATGTCACCCGCGAGGCCAGCCCCGGCGAGGCCTCTGTGAGTTGCGTCGGCACGGTCGAACTTGCCGACCCCGTGCCTGCCTCGCTCCTCGCCGCACAATTGAAGTGGGACTCGGGACCGCGCCGGATCCTCTATCGCGCGAGCAGAACCAGGCAGATGGACCCGGAGATGCTGCACGCCAGGACGAGCGCGATCGCACTCACAGTGAAGGCTCACCCCCCTGATGTGCTCCGGAGGCCCAGAGTGCTGACGGCGTACCCGATGGCCTCGTCGAACCCGGTCGGCTGAAGCCGAGTGCACAGTTCCGCACCGGCCGATCCGCGGACAACCTTGCGATGGTCCGAGCCAACGATCCGATGGGTTACGTCCAAGACGACAGCCTCGACTCCATCCGCAGCACTCCGATTCACCGTGGTGTTGCAACGAGGAACGGGTGACGCACGGGCAAGCCATCCAGTAGTCGACCTTGGGTATGAGGCTCCGAGCAGCCCATGCGCGTCAACGTCCGTTCCGCCTTCTTTGGCTTCTCCAGCTGAGCGATCGGCCATTAGCCGCCGGCACCTGAGCCACAGGCAGCAACTCGCTAGCCCCCTGATCGTTGACGCAACGTAATACGCCCCTGATCGTCGACGCAACGCACTAGGCCCCTGCGCTCGTCATCAGTGCGACTGCGGCAAGACGCTTCTGCCATCCGGCCGCGGGAGCCACACTCTGGACGCTTGACGGTACTCACTTACGCGACGCGGTTGGGTCCTCGCTCTTATTTCGATCTGCGTCGTTTTCGGAAACGGAGGGGCGGCCGGGGAGTTCCCCGGCCGCCTCTCAGCGGTGACTAAAGAACGTTCCAGTAGGCGTGACCCGTCGACGCAGACGAAGTCATGCTCACCTTCGCCCATTTGCCGTCTTCGACAGCCTTCTTGTTGCAGGTCACCATCACCCCACCAGCTTTACCGTTGCAGACCGTAGCCGTGTGGAACTTGGTCTTGTGGTAATAGTGTGAGTAGTCCTTCCCGCTGTCCTGACCCCAGTTCCACAGGCCGCCCCCCACTTTCTCGCTGTGCTGGGCTGCCTGGGCCGTCGCCGGCACGGCCAGCATCGCCCCAGCGACCAACGCGGTGGCAACCGCCATGAACTTCATCTTGATCACAAGATGCCCCTTCTCGATGCATGGGACGGCACCCCTTGCCGTACACTCCATGTCTGTCGCCAACGTACCTGCGCAATCGTCAAGAGTCAATACGGGCGGCCCGATATCAGACGTGTCAACGATTGTCAATCAACAGGCGGGGGCCGTCGTAAGAAATGGGGAAAGCGTGTTCAGTCGAAATGCCGCTCTTGTAGCGGCTCTATGCGGTATCTTTGTCCTCTCGGGATGTTCGGGGGGTGGTATGGGTGACGCTGAGAAGCCTCCCGCCACATCCGGGGGCACGCAGAAAAACTTTCATGGACCGTGGGCGTCGGCATTTTCGGATGCTTACCGCATCGCGAGCGATAGCGAGGTCCGTGAAGCTCTGGCTGATGGCGAGATTACCGACGCGGAATACAATTACTTTGTCAATCGGATCTCGAATTGCATGACCGATTTGGGTCTGACAAACGTGAAGTTGAAAGACGGGGAGTGGGCTTACACGCGTCCCGTGAAGACCGACGAAACCGCCGTCGACAAGTGCCTGCAGGACGGGGGTGCCAGAGTGCTGCTCATCCGGGATGCGATTGCGCGCAATCCTGAACACCTGGATGAGGATGAGATAATGGCGCGGTGCCTCGTGGGCCAAGGGCTTGTGCCCAAGTCGTATACGGCAAAACAGTATTCGCGCGAAACTGAGTCTGAGAATTTCTCATTCGACTTCAATTCGGCTGCGTTCGAAAAATGCAATGACGACCCGCTCGGTCTTTCGAATGAGTAGAGCGGCCTCGCGCGAGCCATTCCGTGTCAGGTCGGCTCTGTCACTGGGGGTTATATTCGCACTCGTCACGGGGTGCATTGGCGTTAGTTTGGGACTCGCGCTCGCCCCTGAGCACGTGCCGGAAGCCCTCAGGTCCGCCCCCGATGTTGCGCATGCATCGGTCGCGACCACGACGACAACGGACACCAAGTCGGCCAAAGTGTTGGTGCGGATCGGGTCCGAGAGGAGCTTGACTTCGAGCGCCGAAGGCGTGCTTACGGAGTCCGCGTGTAGAGCAGGTCAAGCGATCGCCTCCGGGACGTCTTCTTATTCAGTGGACGGTGAACGGTTGGTGAACCTTGCCACGTCCTCGCCGCTGTGGCGCAACATCGAATATGGCGCGAAGGGGGAGGATGTCCGGGCGCTGCAAACAGAACTTACCAGGTTGGGTTTTTCCGTCTACGTCGACGGAGTTGCGGGCAGGAATACGGCTCGCGCAATAGCGCGTCTTTCGTATGCTTTGGGATTGAACCTCGACGCAGAGTCGAAGGACGTTAAGCCGGGAGACACTCTATTTCCCCGGTCTCGGTACGTCTGGCTGCCAGCCGAGCGTGTGGACGTGGCTGCTTGCAGAGCGGAGGTTGGAGAGACAATCACGAGCGGAGGCCCGCTTGCTACGGCGACTGCGCAGGTCGAGAGCGCGACCGTCCAAGGCGTGGAGGACCTGAGCCTCCCTGGGGACCGTGTGCTCACTCTTCCGGACGGCTCGACGCTCGATGTCGGCAAGGACGGCACCGTGACGGAACCCTATAAACTCGCCGATGCCTCCGTGGCTGATGCGGAGAGCGCAGACGAGGGTTTAGACGGCTCAGAGCGCGGCTCGTCAGCTGGCGAGCCGTCTACAGGGGAGGCCATTGGGTCGAGGACGATCACCCTTCCCCTGAGGCTCAAAGAGCCTACCCGCCTCTCGGTGGTCCCGGCGGGGTCGATAGTTTTCCATGGTGGTGTGAGTTGTGTCCGCTCGGGGAAAAACGTGGTGCGGGTGCGGGTCGTTGGATCGAAACTAGGCGCCTCCGTGGTCTTCGTTGCGGGAAAGCCCGGGATTGGACCCAACGTAGACGCCAGCCCACGCCCGTCGACAAAATGCTAGAACCGAATGCGCGGATTGTACTAGAGGGCGTTGGCCACCGCTACCCGGGCGCTGATTTTCTCTTCGAGGACATAAATCAGACCCTGAATGCGGGGTTCTCGTATGCGCTCGTGGGGCCGTCGGGCAGCGGCAAGAGCACACTCCTCAATATTCTTGCCGGCTGGCTGAGGCCTGCAGATGGGACAGTGCAGAAAGTCGGAGTGCTCAGAACGCAGTGGGTGTTCCAGAATCCGCATGGCTCTGCACGGCGAACGGCGCTCGATCACGTGTCGTACCCATTGCTGCAAAGCGGGATGTCGCGGCTAAGAGCCAACGCACACGCCAGGAGGATTATGCGCGACGTATCGCTCGACCGAGTCGAGGAACGAGCTTTTTCCCAGCTGTCGGGCGGAGAGGCGCAACGTCTGATGCTGGCGCGGGCCATCGCTGCGCGACCCAACGTCTTGCTCGTCGACGAGCCTACGGCCCAGCTCGATGCGGCCACAAAGCGCCAAGTGAACCGTGCAATATCTTCCATCTCCAGCAGGCCGATCATCACCGTCGTCGCGACCCACGACCCGGATACGCGCGATGCATGCGATTCCGTTATAGACCTAGGTGACTTCCATGCGCTTTAGAGCGATGATTTCCGAGGCGTGGAGGAACTCGGCGACGGGCGTGACGCGGTGGTTCCTCTTCGTAATACTCGGCTCGTTCGGCGTTGTTTCCATTGCCGCGATAGACGCGGTTCAGGCGCACAGCATTACCGAGGCGCGTGAGTCGTTCGAAGCTGCTGGCGGCTCTGTCGTCGTCCTAGCAGCCGAGGGAGGGATTGACGGGAGCGCATGCGATTCGTTACGATCGGCCCCTGGCGTTATCAGCTCTGGAGCGATTTCCCCAGGTACATCAAACCTTGAACTCCGGTCTCTCCCCGGCCAGCCGGTGCCTCTCTATAGAGTGTCGAGCGGGTTTGGCGGGTTCTCGGCCTTACCTGGCCTGCACTCATATTCGTCGATTGCGATTGCTCGTGATGTCGCGGACACGTTGTCGCTAACGCGTGGCGAGGTGATACCGACCTCCCAGGGGAACATGATGGTTGGCGACATCTACTCGTGGGCGGATGACGGCCGCCGCGCGGGTCTTGGATATGCGGTTCTAGAACGTGACCCGTCGTCTCGGCCGTTCGACGAATGTTGGGCAGAGCTGAGCCCCGGCGCGGACGGCAGTCAATCTTTGCTTGCTTCAGCGCTCGACGCAAAATCCATCCTAAGCAGTCAGGATACGGAGTTTTCACAGCTGAATGCATCGCTCGGGCGAAGCGGGCCAGATGAGGAAGCGTACCGAGGTCGTTCCACGGCGAGGCTACCTCTAGTTACTTTCGTTTTCGGCGGGCTGATTGGCCTTGCCCTCCTTTGGCCTCGTCGTCTCGAGACTGCTTCCTCTCGGCATGCGGGCAGCCATGATGGAGAAATAGCCTTGATTCGCTCGGCGGAATTGGCATTCTCGACCTTGCCACTTGCGGGCCTTACCGTGGCCCTAGTGTTTGTCGTATCCGGCGCCTTGGAGGTGCCTATGGTGAACTTTACTTGGAAGCCGTTAATAATCTTTATCGCGGGTGCTTATGTGGCCACCCTACTCGGAACCCTGTCGATACGTGAAAATCTTATGTTTCGGGTATTTCGGGGGTCATAGCGGACTTGGGCCCTGGGTGAGCCAGGGCTGACCGGCGTGGCCAGATCTACGAAGGTGTGAGAGACTGGCTCGATGGAGCTCCTTTCGACCCTCGGCCTCGGCGCGATTGTCCTCGCCTTTATATTTGGGGGTGCCGCGGTGTGGAAAATGGTTCGAGAACTTGTCGTATCCGGGAGGCGAAATGCGGATGAGTCCGGTGACGTCGACGATAATCAGCCAGACAGCTGACTGATTGATTCAGTTCGCGTTCGTGAACGCAGCACTTAGAACAGTTCTCCTGCGAGCTTCAGCGACGTGTACGGAACGCTTCACTCTGAGGGCTACAGCCGTGCAGGGGGCTACTCGAAGCTCTGCCACTCTGCATCGCGCGCTGCGAGGGTCCAGACACCATCTTCGTTGTAGGCGCGGATGTCATCCTTGGCCATGATCGATTCCTCTACCGCCTCCGGCTCGGTCGTCATGAGACAGCTGCCTGGAGTCTGCCCTTCTCCCCACCTAGTCCTGAAACCGCGACGCGTCCTCGACAAGGTCATCTACGTGTCGCGCCACGGCGCCATTCCAACCATGCGGGCCGCGATGTCAGACCTCCCGAGTGTGGCACGAATCGAGAGCCCCACGTCGAGCCCCGCGAGAAGGCGCTCACCTTTGCGTTCACTATCCCCCCGCATGTAGATCGGGTTGCTGCCGCGGCCATCACGGCTCGGATCTGTCGGACGTTCGTCAGGTGCACCTAATCGTCCGTGCCGATCCACGGAACGCTCGGTGCGGGGAGTCGTGGGTCTGGCGAAGTGCCGTCGGGCAGGGTTTCCACCCGCGCCGCAGAATGGCCTGTCGGCGATCCAGGCGAACTGACGAAGGGTGATGTCGACGGGGAACTCGACTCGCCTCGACTCGAGTCGTCGCGGCGCTCCAGCCAAGTGCGGGCGGCTCGCCCGATGTCGTGGCTTCCACGAGGCCGTACGCGGGTTTGCTGGCGGAGAGTCCTGTCAGCGTCTTCGGGACGCCGTAGTGCATGGACCGCTTGCGCAGTGCTCGAATCTGTAAAGCTCGGGCGGGTTGCTCGGACTGCAGGATTGCGATCACCTGCTGGGCGGTTGCGCCGACGTCCGCGCCAAGACCTTCGAGGATCTGCGTGAGCGCACTCATTGCATGCGTCGCCACGACGACCAGTACGCGGAAGAGGCTTGACCGGCGCTCTGACAGTGGGGCGAACACCCACAGCGCCGCGTTCACGGAGCACTCCACCATCAGTGTCGTGGGGGAGTGATCGGCAGGACTCCGGCATCCGAATTTGCGGCCCGATTGCCCTACGGGGTCGGAAGATTCAACGGCAGCGTCTTCTGTGCGATGCTCAGCACATGAACGACGAAGGCAGCCGCCGCCCGATTCGATCCACGATCATCTCAGTCTCTGGGCGCCAAGCGAAAGACGGGGGCCGGGGGCTTCCAAAAGTGAGCGAAATCGAGTTCTCGGACGCGGCAGGAAAGACCACTCGCGCGGCAGTCATCCCGAACACTGATGATCGTAAAGCTGGCGATGCGGCAGTTACAGAATTCATCAAGGCAAGACGCTTTGACGTCTGTCCGATTTGTTTTGAGCATCCCGCGGATTCCGACGAGCACGTTCCGCCCAGGGGGCTCGGCGGAAGCATCATGACAACCACTTGCACGCGCTGTAATAATGTCTTCGGGGCTCGCGTCGAAGCGGGACTGCAAGACTGGTTCGATAGAATGGTTCGAATGCGATACACGGCAGACGGAGACCCGCGACCTTTCGGAGCAACGCGCGCCCTGGTGCTCCGGACCGACGATGGAGAGTTGGTCCTCCTCCCCGAAAAGGGATCAGACCCAGGTGAGGAGTTCAGCCGGCGCATGCGGACTGCTGGGAATCTCGAGCACCACGTGAGCCAGCCCAGCGAAGCCGAAGTTCGAAACGGTGTACTGAAGAGCGCCTATCTCGCTGCCTGCCTCCACCTCCGTGGGGTCCCGCGCGTGGACTCCGCGAAACAGATCCGAACCGAACTCCTCGGCGTTGTGGCCGCACGGTCGCGCACCGACCTGACGGTGGGTCCCCACGCCCAGAAACTGCGGTTTTTTCGGACCGGTAAGCCCGCAGGTGTACCGCTGGCGTTGCTCCGCAACAAGACGATGGAGTCCGGCCCCGCCTGGCTGCTGTCGCTCGCAGGCACTCTCGTCGTCGAATGGCCCTTTCCCGAGATCGACCCATCCACCCGCCAGCGTGTCGCTTCACCCCCGGCAACGAACTCGTCCGAGTGAACACATCGAGCCCCTGCCGACAGAGCTGCGATCGCATCCCTCCCTGCATGCACGCCTCGTGAACTGTGCCAATGTGCGCCCAGGCTCTGTGGCAACAGCTCCCTTGATCATGGAGGTCAAGACTCCCTGATCAGGGCTTTCCGTTGATTCGTTAACTATCCGCACTACACGAAAGCCCGGTCCGATCGGACCGGGCTTTCGTCGTTCTGGGGCCTGAACCGCTCGCGTCAGACCGTCGCGATGCTCCCCGTCGTCGTGGTCCGCACTCCCGCGCGCCCCCGACGCACGGCGCCCATCGCCACGAGCGTCAGCACCACGGCCGCCAGGGTGATCCCCGACCCCGCCCAGATCGGCGACGTGTACCCGAGGCCGGCGGCGATGGTCAGACCGCCGATCCAGGCCCCGAGCGCGTTGCCGAGGTTGAACGCGGCGATGTTCGCCCCGCTCGCCAGGGTCGGCGCGTGGTCGGCGTACTGCATCACCCGCGTCTGCAGGGCCGGGACGGTCGCGAACCCGAACGCCCCCATCAACACGAGGGCGATCACGGTGAGCACCGGCGAGGTCGCGACGAGGGCGAACGCCGCGAGCACCACGGTCAGGACGACGAGCACCACGAGCAACGTGCGGTCGATCGAGCGGGCCGCGAGCTTGCCGCCGGCGAAGTTGCCGACGAACAGCCCGATCCCGAACACGATGAGCAGCCACGGCACCGCCGACGACGGGAACCCGGACACCGAGGTCAACGTGTACGCGATGTAGGTGAAGGCGCCGAACATCCCGCCGTAGCCGAGCACGGTCATGCCGAGCGACAGCCAGACCTGCCCGGACCGGAAGGCGCTGAGTTCGCGGGCGAGCGACGGGACCTCGGTGGAGCGGACCGCGGGGACGAGGACGAGGACGCCGATCAGGGCGACGACACCGATGGCCGCGATCGCCCAGAACGTCGCACGCCAGCCGGCGGCTTGGCCGAGGAAGGTGCCGAACGGCACGCCGAGCACGTTCGACGCGGTGAGCCCGGTGAACATCAGGGCGACGGCCGAGGCGCGCTTGGACCGCTCGACCATGTTCGCGGCGACGACCGAGCCGATGCCGAAGAACGCTCCGTGGCACAGGGCGGCGATGACACGGCCGGTCATCATGACGCCGTAGGTCGGGGCGATCGCGGACAGGGTGTTGCCGACGATGAACAGCACGAGCAGCCCGAGCAGGACGGGCTTGCGGGGGAGCCGGGTGGTCGCGGCGGTGAGCCCGAGGGCCCCGACGATGACCGCCAGGGCGTACCCGGTGACGAGCCAGCCGGCGGTGGTCTCGGTGACGCCGTAGTCGGCCGCCACCTCGGGCAGCAGGCCGGTGATGACGAACTCGGTCAGGCCGATGCCGAATCCGCCGAGTGCGAGGGCGATGAGTCCCGCGGGCATGGATGTCCTTCCGTCGTGCAGCTGTGCCGCGTACGCTGGTTGTTGCAGACGCGGGACATAAATAGTTGCACACGCGGGGTATCCGCGCAAGCAACTGTCGTCGCCTGCACCGACCGAAGGAGCCCCGATGTCCGTCGACGACACCTCCACCGCCGTCCGCGCCCACGGCTGGCGCACCCTGGCGGCACTGCACGGCCTGATCGAGACGCGCCTGGAGCGGGACCTCCGGCAGGTCGACCTGTCCGTCGTGGAGTTCACGGTGCTCGATGCCCTGCGCCGGCAGGACGGCTTCCACATGCGCATGCAGCAGCTCGCCCGCGCGGCCGCCCTCAGCCCGAGTGCGACCACCCGGCTGGTGAACCGGCTCGAGGAGCGCGCCCTGCTGACCCGCGTCCTGTGCGCCGACGACCGTCGCGGGCTCTACACGGAGCTCACGCACGCCGGGCAGGTCCTGCTCGAGCGTGCGACACCGATCCACGCCGCGGCGCTCGAGGGCGCCCTCGCCGAGGCGCACGAGGTTCCCGAGCTCGCCGACCTGGCCGAGTCCGTCGAGCGGCTCGAGGGCGCGCGCGTCTGACCTCGGGTCACCTCGCACCCGCCCTGGAGGCCCCGCGCACCTCCGCCCCGCCGGCGTCGGCCCCGGGGCGGTCACCGCTCAGGCGCGCGGCGGTCCCGTCGTCGACCGCACGACGAGCGTCGGTGGCACGAGTGTCCTGATGGGATCCGTCGGCGTCCCCGCTGCGGCGCCGATCCGCTCGACCAACCGCGCAGCCGCCAGGCGCCCGACCTCGTCGTTGTGCGGGTCGACCGTCGTCAGGCGCAGCAGGGGTGATGCGGCGAGCGGGGTCTCGTCGTTGCCGATCACCGAGACGTCCTGCGGCACGCGGAGTCCGGCTTCCTGCACGGCGGCGATCGCGCCCATCGCCATGACGTCGTTCGCGGCGAACACCGCGGTCAGGTCGGGGTGCTCCCGGAGTGCGAGCCGCATGCCCTCGTAGCCGGTCGTCTCCGAGGTCGGGCCGGAGCCGTAGACCAGCGGCTCGATGCCGGACGCGACCAGCTGCGCGACGGTGGCGTCGCGGCGGAGCGCAGCCGGGCCTCCCGAGCCGGTGACGTGGACGATGCGGCGGTGACCCAGGTCGATCAGGTGATCCGCTGCCAACCGCCCGCCGGCGGCTTCGTCGGAGGCGACCACGTCGAGTCCGCCCGGGACGTCCTCGCGCGCGCCGGCGATCACGACCGGGGTGTCGGCGGGGACGACGACGTCGGGGAAGCCCTCGGCGGCGAGCACCACGCCGTCGACCCGCAGGGAGACCAGGTCGTCGAAGGGTGAGGAGCCGAGGTGGGCGTTGGCCCGGGTGTCGGCCAGGGTGAGGCGGAGTCCGTGCGGGGCGAGGGCCTCGCGGATGCCGTCGAGCATCGGCACGTACCAGGGGTTCCGGAAGTCGTCGACGATGACCCCGATGGTGCGGGTCCGGGTGCCGGCGAGGATGGCGGCGGCGCGGTTCGGGCGGTAGCCGAGCTCCGCGACGGCGGCGAGCACCGCGGAGCGGCGGGCCGGGGAGACCCCGGGATCGTCGCGCAGCACCATCGACACCAGGGACTTCGAGACGCCTGCGCGTGCGGCGACGTCGATGATCGTCGGCGGGCGAGGGGTCACGCTGAGCCTTTCCGGCACGGTGCTTGACAGGACATGGGCTGGTGCGGCTACAGTCTACCGACACGTTCTGGAACGTTCCAGAATCGGGATCCAGCGACCTTCTCGAAGGAGAGAACATGAGCGACAGCATCGGCGTCGCCGTCATCGGCGCGGGCATGGCGGGCAAGGCCCACATGGCTGCGTGGCGGAACGCACCCTCCCTCTTCACCGCGACGCTGCCGCCGGTCCGGCTCGTCTCGGTCGGCGACGTCTACGAGCCCCTCGCCGCCGAGGCCGCACGGCGCTTCGGCTACGAGCGGCACGACACCGACTGGCGCGCCGTCGCGGCGGCGGACGACATCGACGTGGTGAGCGTCGTCGTCGCGAACACCCTGCACCGCGAGATCGTCGAGGGGCTGCTCGCCGCCGGCAAGCACGTGCTGTGCGAGAAGCCGCTGTCCGACTCGCTCGACGACGCCCGCGCGATGGCGTCCGCCGCTGCCGAGGCCGCGCAGCGCGGGGTGCTCGGCCGCATCGGGTTCACCTACCGCCGGGCTCCCGGGCTCGCGGCCATCAGGGAGTTCGTCGAGGACGGCACGCTCGGCCGCGTCCTGCACGTCTCCGGCCGGTACTGGACCGACTACGGCGCCTCGCCCGACGTCCCGTTCTCGTGGCGCTTCGCGGGGGAGCCGGGGTCCGGCGCGCTCGCCGACGTCGGCTCGCACCTGTCCTACGTCGCCGAGTTCCTGGCCGGCCCGGTCCGGAGCGTCAGCGGTGGGACGTTCACCACGTCGATCACCGAGCGCCCCGTCGCCGCCGGACACGCCCTGCGGGGGCAGGCCGTCCCGCTCACCGGTGAGACCGCGGCCGTCGGCAACGACGACTACGCCACGTTCAGCGCACGGTTCGGTGACGGCACGGTCGTCGGGTCGCTCGAGGCCTCCCGCGTCGCGGCCGGGCACCCGAACGGCCTCGTGATCGAGGTGTTCTGCGAGCGCGGCGCCGCCCGCTGGGACCAGGAGCGCGCCTCCGAGATCGGCCTCGCGCTGCAGTCCGACGGCTCGCGCACGGGCGGGTACCGCCAGGTCGTGCTCGGCCCGGACCACCCCTACGTCGCGGGCGGCATGGCGATGGACGCCCCGGGCGTCGGCTGGGGGCAGAACCAGATGTTCGAGTACCAGGCGCGGGCGTTCCTCGACGAGATCGCCGGGCTGACCAGCGCCGTGCCCGACGCCCTGCCCGCGAACGCCACGTTCGACGACGGCGTGCACAACATGGAGGTCCTCGACGGGGTGGCACGGTCCGCCGCGGCCGGAGGCGCCACCGAGACGATCAAGGAAGCAGTGACGGCATGAAACTCGGTCTCTACGACGCGATCCTGCACGACCGGCCCCTCGCCGACGCACTCCGGGTCATCACGGCCAACGGCCTCACCGGCATCGAGCTGAACACCGGCGGGTTCCTGCCCCCGGTGCACGTGCCCGACATCGACGCGATCCTGCAGGACGACGGGGCGCGTGACGCGTTCCTCGCGCAGTTCGCGGGGACCGGCGTCGAGATCGCCGGGCTCAACTGCAACGGCAACCCGCTGCACCCCGATCCGGCGATCGGCCCCGCGCACGCCGAGGACGTCCGGCGCAGCATCCGCCTCGCGGCCCGCCTCGGGCAGGACCGCGTCGTCACGATGTCCGGACTGCCGGCGGGGGAGCCGGGCGGGACGCGGCCGAACTGGATCGTGAACGCCTGGAACTCGGCGGCGCTCGACGTGCTCGAGCACCAGTGGAGCGTCGCGGTGCCGTTCTGGCAGGAGATCGACGCCCTGGCCCGGGAGCACGGCGTCAAGGTCGCGCTCGAGCTGCACCCGCAGAACCTCGTGTTCAACCCGGCGTCGATCCGGGAACTCGTCGAGCGCGGCGGGCTGACCAACATCGGGGTCGAGCTGGACGCCTCGCACCTGTTCTGGCAGCAGATGGACCCGGTGGCGGTCGCCCGCGACCTCGGGCCGCTCGTGTTCCACGCCGCCGCGAAGGACGTCCGGATCAACCCGCACGCCGCGATCAACGGGGTGCTCGACAACTCGTTCCGCCGGTCGTCGCCGGACGAGCCGCGCACGAACCTCGGCGGCGACGAGTGGGCGAACGAGTGGCCGAAGCCGTCGGCGTGGGACTTCGTCGCGCTCGGCAAGGGGCACGACGAGGCGTACTGGACGACGTTCCTCGAGGCCCTGCGTGCGATCGACCCGGACATGTGGGTGAACATCGAGCACGAGGACACCGAGCTCGGGCGCGAAGACGGGGTCGCGGTCGCCGCGCGCGTGCTGCGCGCCGCGGACGCGGCGCTGGCGCCCCGGTCCTGACCGTCCGTCAGCTGACCCGGTCACCGCCTGGAGGCCCGTGGGCCGTTCCGCGCACGAGGTGACGGATCGGCGTGTGGTGGGGTCATGCCTCCCGGCCCCACCACACGCGGATCGGCCGCCGGTGCGCGGAACGACCAGTCCGTGCACCCGTACCGGGTGCTGTCACCGGCCCGATGTAGCATGCACGACACCTGTCCCCGACGATGGAGCCCTGCGTGCCGGACCCGACCGCCCCCGCCTTCCCGCTCGAACACGTGCGGGCGGTGGGCGACGACATCGTGGCCTCCGTCGCCACGGTGATCGACGGCAAGGCGGAAGCCATCCGCACGGCCCTGACGGTGATGCTCGCCGAGGGACACCTGCTCGTCGAGGACGTCCCCGGCGTCGGCAAGACCGTGCTCGCGAAAGCGCTCGGTGCCTCGGTCGGCGGGTCGGTGAACCGCATCCAGTTCACCTCGGACATGCTGCCGTCCGACGTCACGGGCGTGAACATCTTCGACCAGTCGTCCGGCACCTTCCGGTTCTCGCCCGGCCCGGTGTTCGCGAACGTGGTCATCGGCGACGAGATCAACCGCACCAGCCCGAAGACCCAGTCGGCCCTGCTCGAGGCGATGGCGGAGTCGCAGGTCACCGTCGACGGTGTCACGCGCCCGCTCGACCGGCCGTTCATGATCGTCGCGACGCAGAACCCGATCGACATGGAGGGCACGTACCCGCTGCCCGAGGCGCAGCGGGACCGCTTCATGGCGCGCATCGCGATGGGCTACCCGAGCGTCGACGCCGAACGGCAGATGCTCGCGAACCGTGGCGGCAGCGACCCGCTGTCGCGCCTGCGGCCGATCGTCGACGTCGGCACGCTGCGGGCGATCATCCAGACCGTCGCCGGGGTGCACATCGCCCCCGACGTCGAGGCGTACATCATCGCGATCGTCCGGTCGACGCGCACCCACCCCGACCTCGTGCTCGGTGCGAGTCCCCGCGCGACGCTGCACCTGGCGCAGGCGGCCCGTGCGCACGCCGCACTGCTCGGCCGCCCGTTCGTCACCCCCGACGACGTCGCGACGCTCGCCCCGATCGTGCTCGCGCACCGGCTCGTGCCGGTCGCCCGTGGGCTCGGCGGCACCGGCGAGGACACCGTGCGCGAGATCGTCGTCCGCATCGTCTCCGACACCGCCATCCCGTTCACGGCCACCCCCGTCCGCTCCTGATGGCCGGTCCATCGGCACCGCCGTCGCTGCTGCGACGCGTCGGTGCCGCGCGGTCCACGGCGGCACGGTTCGGCCGCCGCGGGCTGTCACTGGCACGCCGCACCCCGTTCCCGCGCCCGACGATCCGGGGCTGGACGGTCATCGCCGTCGGCATCGGCCTGGTCGGCGGCGGCCTGGTCGGCACCACGAGCGTCGCCGTCACGGCCGGCCTGCTGCTGCTCGTGCTGGTCGTGCTCGGCATCGCGATGGCGTTCGTCGTCGCCACCCCGCTCCGCGGCAGCCGCAGCACCGCTCGGGCGATCGTCCAGGTGGGCGAGGTCTACCGGGAACGCATCACCCTCGGCAGCACCAGTCTGCGGATCGGCCCGAGGGCGACGCTGCTCGTGCGCGAACAGCTCGAGGACGCCTTCGCCAGCCTGGCCGAGGCGGAGACCTACGCCGAGGTCGGGCCGAACCTGCCGCCGGCCGTGCTCGACGTCGAGGCGCTCGCGATGCACCGCGGCCGGACGCTGGTCGGGCCGGTGACGATCCGGGTGGAGGACCCGTTCGGCTTGCTCCGGATCGACCGTCCCGTCGTCCCCGCTGAAGAGGTCGTCGTCGTCCCGGCCTCGGCACCCCTCGGGGCGATCGACGCCGGCGCGCTCGCCGGTGCGGTCTCGGCCGACGAGGGCCGGGTCGGACAGGGCGGCTCCGCCGACGACAGCGAACTCCGCCCGTACCGACCGGGCGACCCGATCCGCCGGGTGCACTGGGCCCAGAGTGCACGGCGCGGTGAACTCCACGTCCGCCAGACCACCCAGGCCCAGCCGCCCGAAGCCGTGATCGCCCTCGACGTCCGGCGGGAGTCCTACCAGCGGCTCGGTCGCGAGGACCTCGCCGAGCTCTCCGACCTGGGCGGCGACCAGGCCTTCGAGCACGCCGTCGTGGTGGCCGCCAGTGTCGCCCGCGCGCTCGCCGCCCGGACCTCCCGCGTCGTGCTCGTGTTCGACGGTCCCGAAGGCGCGACCCGGCACGCGGGCGACGTCGGCGGGCTCACCGAGGTGCTCGTCGGGCTCGCCGACGTCCGGCTCCGCTCCGACGCGCGACAGGTGACCGACGTCCTGCCCGAGGTCCGGGGCCGCGACGTGCACGGCATGACCGCCGTCGTGACCGGCACCTGCACCGCGGACGAAGCCGCCGAGCTCGTCAGCGCGACCAGTGGGTCGAGCCGCGGCATCCTGGCGACCATCGTGCCGCCGGACCCGGCCGTGCGGGGCATCCTCGACCGTGGCGGCTGGCGGACCCTCGTGGTGCCGGTCATGGGCGCGACGCCGTCCGGAGCCGCACGGTGACCGGGATGAGCGCACCCGCGCGTGGCCGTGCCGACGTGCGCGAGATCCTCGAGCGCGACGACGACCTGCGTGACGTCCCGAGCGCCTGGGTCGTGGCCCTCGCGCCGGTGCCGGTGCTCCTCGCCGCCCTCGCGATCCGGCCGCTCGTGCAGGGCATCGCCTGGTGGGCATCGGGTGTCGTCGTCGTCGCCGTGCTCGTCGCCGTGATGCTCGCGGTGCGCCGCCAGACGCCCGGTATCCGCTTCGTCGTCCTGGTCGGCACGGTCATCGCCTGCTCGTGCGCCGCCGCCCTGGTCAACGACATCCAACCGCTCGGGTGGCTCGACGCCGACGGGGCCCTCGGGGAGACGCTCGCCGCGATCCGCCTCAACCCCGCACCGCTGCCGCAGACCGACGCGATCCGGCTCATCGTCACCGCGTCGATCGGCTGGGTGGCGGCGGTCTCGCTGTTCCTCGCCGCCATCGCGCGGATCCCGTCGCTCGCCGCGGCACCGGCCCTCGTGATCTTGATCGTTCCGGGTGTCATCACCGGGCAGCCCGCCGGCACCCCGCTCATCATCGCCACGGCGGTGGCGTTCCTCGCCCTGCTCTGGCTGTCCGTCCGCCCGGTGCAGCGCGCACTGCCCGCCGCGGTCGTCGGGGCGATCGGGCTCGTCGTGGCCATCGGGCTGCCGACGATCGTGCCGCTCAACGCCAGCTGGTTGTCCGGCGTGACCGGTGCGATCCAGTCGCCGATCCAGCCCGGACGGCCCGGCACCCTGCTCGAACTCGGCAACGACCTGCGTCGTCCGAGTGAGCTCGAGGTGTTCCGCTACCGCTCGTCGGACGGGCAGCCCGAGTACCTCAAGCTCGCCGACCTGGACGAGTTCGGCACGGGGGACTGGGTGCCGACCGTGACGAACGCGGCCGAGGCCGACACGGCCGACGAGCAGCAGTGGGCCGAGGGCGTCAACCCGCGCCTCGCGAGCCGCGGCGACGTGACCGTCCGGATCACCGGGCTGTCCAGCACCTACCTGCCGGTGCCGTCGGGTGCGGTGTCGATCGAGTCGCAGTCCACCAACCTCGACCTGTCGCAGTGGCGGTGGATGGGGAACTCGAGCACCGTCCGGTCGACCGGAGCCGCGACCGCCCGCGGTGCGATGTACGAGGTCTACGGGGCCTCGACCTTCGCCAACGACTACCTCGACGCGGTCGCCGCCTCGGGGGTGCTCGCCCGCTCCGACGGCCGTGGCTTCCGGGAGCCCAGCCGCCAGCAGTTGCGCACCGACCTCGCCCTGCCCGACGACCTGCCGGCGAACATCTCGACCACCGCGACCCGGGTCGCCGCAGCCGCGACCGACGACTACGGGCGGGCACGGGCACTCGAGCAGTGGTTCCGCAGCGACCTGTTCACGTACTCCGAGACCGCCCCCGTCGAGCAGGGGTACGACGGCGACAGCATGGACGTCGTCTCGACGTTCCTGAAGGTCCGCGACGGGTACTGCGTGCACTTCTCGTCCGCGATGGCCGTGATGGCCCGCACGCTCGGCATCCCCTCGCGCATCGCGGTCGGGTACCGGGCCGGGTCGCCGCAGCCCGACGGCGAGTACGCGGTGTCGAACCGGCAGCTGCACTCCTGGCCCGAGCTGTACATCCGGGGCGCGGGGTGGGTCGCCTTCGAGCCGACGCCCGACTCGGACGAGGCTGCGCCGTCCGAGGAGCCCTCGGCCTCGCCGACCGCGGCGGCACCGGAGACCCCGCTGCCGGCTCCCGAGCAGACCACCCCGGCGCAGGATTCCGCGTCACCGACCCCGTCGGCCTCCCCGGCGCCGGGTGCCGCGGGTGCGTCCGGCTCCGGCGACGCGGGTGGCCCCGTCGGGCTGCTCGTGGGTCTGCTGCTCGTGCTCGCGGTCCTCGTCGCCCCGGGCCTCGTGCGCGCAGTCCGCCGCCGGTCGAGGCTGTCGGCGATCGCCGCCGGCCGGTCGCCCGCCGTGCAGGCCTGGCGGGAGTTGCTCGACGACGTCGCCGACCACGGGTACGCCCCGGGCATCGCGCCGCCGGGTGATGCCGCCGCCGTGGCCCGGACCGCCCGAGCCGTGCTCGGACGACTACGGCCCGGGTTGCCGGCGTCGGTCGTGCCCCACCTGGAGGCCACGGTCGACGCGGTCGATCGTGAGCGCTTCGCCGCCGACGGGGTCGCCTCGGTGGACACTTCGGCGCTGGAGCGGCACGTCCGCGAAGCTCGTGGCGCACTCGACGCGTCGGTGCCCGCCCTGCGTGTCGTGCGGTCGCGCCTGCTGCCGCCGAGCCTGCTGCCGTCGTCCGCCTGGTCCCACGACGGGCCGAAGCCACGGCGTCGCGATCGTCGCACGGCCTGACGCGGGCGCGGGCGAGCCTCGCACCGTGCGAGGGGTGCGCCGAGTGGTGCGAGGTTCCGTACTCCGTACTCCGTGCGACCGGCGCGGCCTCGCACGGACTACGGAACCTCGCACCGTTCGAGCGGGGCGGCCGCGGCACCGCCGCGCCGGGGCGCCGGGCATCAGCGCCGGCGGACGACCGCCTCGACCAGTGTCGCGACGAGTTCGCCGGGGTCGACCCCGGGCAGCGCCGGCGCGTCGAACACCAGGCCGACGTTCGCCCCGATGAGCACGGTCGCGAACTCCTCCGGGGTCATGCCGACGTCGACCTCGGGGTGGGCACCGAGCCACAGCCGCACCAGCTCGAGCACCCCGTCCTGCAGGACCCGGCGCTGCCGGATGAACTCGGGCAGGAACTCCGGGTGGCGCACGGCGTACCCACGGAATGCCGAGAGCAGCGCGAACTGCTCGCTCTGGTCGTGCTGGCCGAACGCAGCGCGCAGGACGTCCCCGACGTCGACGGCGGCGATGTCGGCGTGCACGAGCTCCTGCAGCGAGCCGAGCACCAGGTTCGTGGACCGCTGCATGACCTGCGCGAGCAGGTCTTCCTTGGACGAGAAGTTCGAGTAGACCGCACCCTTGCTGAACCCCGCGCGCGCGGCGACGTCGTCGAGCCGGGCGCCGTACACACCCTGTTCGGCGAAGACCGCGGCTCCGGCGGCGAGCAGGCGTTCCCGGACCTCGGCACGCGGGATGCGCTGGGTGGGGGAAGCGTCGTCGCTCATCGGTTGTTGCTCCGACCTGTGCTGGTGGTCGTCGGGGAGAGCATCGTGGTGAAGACCTGCCGCGCCGCGCGTCTGATCCCGCGCGGCATCAGCGAAGCCCCCATCCCCACGTCTGCTCGGAACCGGCGCGTTCGGGTCGCGTCGGTGCTGTGCGGACAGCGTTCACCGGGATCATCCCCGGTAGAACTGCCAGGACGATACCCGGCGGTACTGATCGTAGCGTCGCGGAGCCGCGGGGGACAGCCCCTCAGTCCTCGTGCTCTTCTCGGACACTGCCGGCACCGGTCCGACGGCCCGGACGCCGGAGCAAGCGGAGCGCGTCCGGTCGCAGGCTCCGACCCCGCCGGAGCAGCGAACCCAGGGTCGACTTCGGCTGCCAGTCACGGCCGTTCGGTAGCCCCCAGCCCCGGCGGACCGCTCCCCAGCGGAGCCCGAGCGACAGGGTGATCGCGAGCAGGATGCCGAGCGACGGCGACCCGAGCGCCGAGGCGATCACCATCACGGCCGACGCGGCGACGGCCACGGTGGCGTACAGCGCGTTCCCGCCGAACACCGCCGGCACCCGCCGCAGCAGCAGGTCGCGCATGGCCCCGCCGCCGACCGCGGTGATGGTCCCCATGATGATCGCGGCAGGCCAGTCGAGCCCGGCGTCGTAGGTCCGCTGCACGCCGACCACGGCCCAGAACCCGATCACGGCGGCGTCGAGCACGGTGAACAGCCGGTCCCACGTCACCTCGGAGAACGACACGAGGAACGCGATGAGCGCCCCGGCGACGGCGACCGGCACGTACAGCGGGTCGACGAGCGCGACGGGTGGTCCGTTCTGCAGCAGGGTGTCGCGGAGCATCCCGCCACCGAGTCCGGAGACGAACCCGACGACCAGGAACCCGAACAGGTCGAAGTCCATCGCGCGGGCGATGGAGCCGCCGAGCAGGGCGGACGCGAAGACCCCGGCGAGGTCGAGCACGTTCGTGACCGACGCCAGGCCGTCGACGGACAGCAGGTTCATGAGAACCATCAAACATCACGTCGCACGACTGGCGGGCCGTTCGGCGGTTAGGTTAGCCTCACCTTCGTCATGCTCGCCACTCTCGTCATCGGTCTCCGTGAAGGCCTCGAAGCCACGCTCATCGTCGGCATCATCGCCGCGTTCCTGCGTCGCAACCGCGTCCCGCTCACCCCGATGTGGTCGGGCGTCGGGCTCGCGGTGCTGCTCAGCATCGCCGTCGGCTTCGGGCTGCAGGCCGTCGAGCAGGCGCTGCCGCAGGCCCAGCAGGAGGGCATGGAGGCGGTCATCGGCATCGTCGCCGTCGTCTTCGTCACGGGCATGATCGTGTGGATGCGCACGCACGCGCGCACACTGACGGCCGACCTCGAGGTCAGTGCCACCGCGGCGCTCGGCCGGGGCACCGCCTGGGCACTCGCCGGCATGGCGTTCCTCGCCGTCCTGAAGGAGGGCTTCGAGACCTCGGTGTTCCTCCTCGCCACGTTCCAGGCGTCGTCGGACACCGGCCTCGCCGCCCTCGGTGCCGTGATCGGCATCGCGGCCGCGGTCGTCGTCGGCTTCGGCATCTACACCGGTGGTGTCCGCCTCAACCTGTCGCGGTTCTTCACCGGCACCGGGGTCTTCCTGGTCTTCGTCGCCGGCGGCCTGGTGCTGACCGTCCTCCGCCGCGCGCACGAGGCCGGCTGGATCGTCATCGGCCAGCAGCGCACCGTCGACCTGTCGTGGCTCGCCCCGAACGGTTCGGTGCAGGGCGCCCTGGTCACCGGCGTGCTCGGCATCCCGCCGGACCCGCGGGTCATCGAGGTGCTCGGCTGGTTCCTCTACGTCGTCCCGGTGCTGGCCCTGACCCTCTGGCCGCGCGCCTGGCGTCCGTCGCCGGACCGCGTGCCCCGGGTGCGCGCCGTCGTCGCCGGTGCTCTCGCCGTCGCCGCAGCGGCGCTCGCGATCGCCGTGCCGACGGGCGGGGTCGACCTGCCCCGCACGACCGCGGTCAGTGGCGACGCCAGCTCCGTCTCCGCCAGCGTCGACGGTGCGTTCGGCGTCCTGCGGGTGTCCGGCACCGGAACCGGCCAGGAGGCCCGACTCACCCTGCCGACGTCGGCCCACCGCCGCGTCACCCGCGCGGGCGTGACCGCTGACCGGTGGCGCGTCGTGCAGGACGGGGCCGGTGGGCAGGGGAGCGGTGCCGACCGTCCGTCGACGCTGACCCTGGACGACCTCGTCACCCTGTTCGGCCGCCTGCCCGTCGGGGTCTCCCCGTCGACGAACCCCGGTCCGTTCGCGGCCCGCTGGGCCGTGCGCGACACGGTGACCCTGTGGACGGTCCGCGGTGGGGTCCTGGACGCGACCCGCGACGAACGCGAGGTGCTGACGCTGAGCGGTGGGGGCCTCCCGTCCGCGCGCACCACGACCCTGGACCGCACCGTCTGGTCCGTCCCCGACGCCCGCGTCGAGCGGTCGGCCGCCTCGGTGGCCGCTGCGGACTCGCGATCAGCCGACCTGCTGCTCTGGAAGGCCTGGCTGCCGATCGCCCTCGGCGCCGCGGCCGCCGTGCAGGCGCTGCTGGCCCTCCGTGACCGCCGTCGCCGGCGACTCCCCACCGTCCCCACCCCCGAACCCGTCCCCGCTCGTGGCCCTCCGGCCGCGGACCCTGCAAGGAGCACCGACCATGTCCTTCGGTAAGCCCGTCCGACCCCTGATCACCCTGGGCGCCCTCGGCGCCGTCACCGCCCTCGCACTCACCGGTTGCGCCGGTGGGTCCGCCGAGGCCGGCGGCTCCGGCTCCGGCGACGCGAAGGTCTCCCGCGTCACCATCACGCTCACCAACGACGGGCAGGACGCCTGTGCAGTGTCCTCGACGAAGGTCCCCGCGGGCCCCGTCACCTTCACGGTGAAGAACGAGTCGTCGACCGCGATCACCGAGGTCGAGCTGCTGCAGGACCAGCGGATCCTCGGCGAGAAGGAGAACCTGGCGCCCGGCCTCGACGCCGTCCGCTTCACCGCCACGCTGACCGGCGGGAAGTACCAGGTGTACTGCCCCGGCGCCGAGACCGAGCTGACGGACTTCACCGTCACCGGCAAGGCCGCGTCGACCGCGAACAGCAGCGCCTCGACCCTGCTCCGCGACGGGACGAAGGGCTACGCGACCTACGTCGACGGCCAGGTCACCGACATGGTCGCCGCGGTCCAGCAGCTGCAGAAGGACATCGACGCTGGCGACCTCGACGCGGCGAAGACCGACTACGCGAACGCCCGTCCGTTCTACGAGCACGTGGAGAGCGACGTCGACGGCTTCGTCAAGAAGGGGTTCAAGGCCACCGACAACGCCGGCAACCTCGACTACCTGATCGACATGCGCGCCTCGAACCTCGACCCGGCCGTCGGCTGGAGCGGGTTCCACGCCGTCGAGAAGGACCTGTTCCAGGCCGGGAAGATCACCGCGTCGACCAAGCAGACCGCCGCGGACCTGACCGAGGACGTGCAGCTGCTCGCGAAGCTCGTGCCGACCCTGGACTACAAGCCGGAGGACCTGGCGAACGGTGCCGCCGGGCTGCTCGAAGAGGTGCAGTCGAACAAGATCACCGGCGAGGAAGAGGCGTACAGCCACATCGATCTCGTCGACCTCGCCGCCAACGTCGAGGGTGCCCGTCAGGCCTTCGCGTACCTCAAGCCGGGGCTGACCAAGCTCGACCCGACCCTGACGAAGCAGATCGCGAAGCAGTTCGACGCCACGAACACGCTGATGGACGGCTACCGCGACGCCGACGACCTGGGCGGCTTCGCCAGCTGGGACGCCGCCACCAAGAAGTCCGACGCGAACACGATCTCGCAGCAGATCCAGGCGCTCCAGGACCCGCTGTCCCGCCTGGCCGAGAAGGTCGCGACCGCGTGACCGAGCCGGACGAGGCACCCCGGGCGAACGTCTCCCGCCGCGGGCTGTTCGGCGCCGGCCTGGCCGTGGCCGGTGCCGGGGTCGGCGCGGCTGCGGGGATCGGCGGCGCCACCGCGGCGACCGGCGTGAACCCGTTCACGGCGGCGACGAACGGTGACGAGTCGATCGACCTGTCGCAGAGCCAGCCGTTCTACGCCACCGCGGCACGGCAGCCGCAGGGCGGGATCCGCACCACTCCGCAGCGGTACTGCGTCTACATGACGTTCGACCTGTCGACCACCGTCACGACCGACCTGCAGGTGCTCCTCGCCCGCTGGTCGGCCGCGATCGCCCAGCTGCAGGCCGGCAAGACCGTCGGCAGCGTCGAACCGGCGCACGGCAACGGGGTCGGCGCCGACACCGGCGAGGCGCTCGACCTCGGGCCCGCGTCCCTGACCGTCACGGTCGGCCTGGGACCCGGCGTCTTCGACGAGCGCTTCGGGCTGGCCGACCGCCGTCCGGCCTCGCTCGCCGACATCCCGACGCTGCCGAGCGACAACCTGCAGGAGGGCCTGACCGGCGGCGACCTGTCCCTGCAGGCCTGCGCCGACGACCCCCAGGTGGCGTACCACGCGGTGCGCGACCTGGCACGGATGGCCCGCGGCACCGCGACCGTCCGGTGGACCGTGCTCGGCTTCGGCCGGGCATCGGCTGGGCCGCACCAGAGCACGCCCCGCAACCTGATGGGGTTCAAGGACGGCACCCGGAACATCACGACCGACGCCGACCACGACCGGTTCGTCTGGCTCGACCGCGACGCCGGGTGGATGGCCGGCGGCAGCTACCAGGTGGTGCGGAAGATCCGGATGAACATCGAGACCTGGGACGCCGACGTCGTCAGCGACCAGCAGCGGGTGTTCGGGCGGACGAAGATCCAGGGCGCACCGCTCTCCGGTGGACAGGAGCACACCACCCCGGACTTCCACGCGAAGGACGACGACGGTGCGACGAAGATCGACGCGACGTCGCACATCGCCCTCGCAGCGCACGAGGCGAACGGCGGCGTGAAGATCCTGCGGCGGCCGTACAACTACACCGACGGGCTCAACGAGTACGGCCAGCTCGACGCCGGGCTGCTGTTCATCGCCTACCTGAACGACCCGGACCACTTCACGCGGCTGCAGCGGAAGCTCGGCGCCTCGGATCGGCTGAACGAGTACGTCTCGCACGTCGGGTCCGCGGTGTTCGCCGTCCCGCCCGCACCCCGCAAAGGGTCGTACATCGGCGAGCAGCTCTTCCGATGAGCTGAGTCGCTGCGACGCCAGGGTGGGCGCCCTCCGCCGTTTCCCTGGAGGCGGAGGACGCCCGCGTCGCGGAGTCTCGCCGAACGGAACCACCGTCGACTTGCTGAAAGCGACCCGGCACGACGCGTCGCGGTGCGACAACCCCGAGAGTACCCCGCGGATCCGCGGATCCGCAGTGATCGACCCGGATGGGACAGCAACCGTGACCGCCGGGTCGCGCGACGCGTGCGCCGGAGCTGTGCCGGGCCTCCTGACCGACGCGAACGGGCCGCCTCACCAGGGTGAGACGGCCCGTTCGCGTGTGTGCCCGCAGGCGCGGGGTCAGTCCGTCAGGACCGTCGCGGCACGTCGTGCGCGGTTGCGGCGGAGGACCACGAGCGCCGTGATCCCGGCGAGCAGGAGCAGGCCCGCCGCGATCGCCGGAGCGGTCAGGTCCGCACCCGTGTAGGCGAGGTCGCCACCGGCGCGCGGGTCGTCGTCGGTCCCGCCGACGCCACCGATGCCGGCGTCGTCACCGCCACCCGCGCCGGGGCCGGGGGCGACCCCGCCGCCCGTGCCCGGGGTCGGGTCGACCGGGTCCGTCGGGTCCGTCGGGTCCGTGGGGTCCGTCGGGTCGGTCGGGTCGACCGCTGCGGCGACCGGGATCGTCACGGCGAGGGTGATGGTCTGGCCGGGCAGGGTGACCACGAGCGGTGCGTCCGTCGTGGCGACGGGCTCGGCCACCGCGGCGAGCGAGACGGAGCCTGCGGTGCGGGCGGCGGCGCGTGCCGCCGGGGCCTCGATCTCGGGGACCGTGACGGTCAGGGTCGCGCGACCCTGCTCGTCGTTCTTGTCGGTGATCGTCGGGTCGATCGCCGACGACGCCAGCTCCTTGCCGTCCGCGCTGACCGAGACGGTGCCGGCCTTCGCGGGGTCCTCGCTGCTGAACACGAGCGACGACAGGTCGAGCTCGATCTCGTCACCGGGCTGGAACCCACCGGCCGGGGTCGGCGTGACCGTGACGCCGACGGCGCGCTGGTCGACCTGGGGTGTGACCTTCTTGTTCGCCACGAAGTAGTCCACCTGGGCCTGCAGGTCGACCTGGCCGGAGTCGGCGACGTTCGTGCCGGTCGCGAAGGCGGCGAAGTTGTCGCCACCGGTCGACAGGAACGAGTTGACGGTCACCTTGAGGGTGTCGGTCAGCGCGATCGGCTTGCCGCCGAGGGTCATGCCGGTGATGCGCTCGCCGCGGCCCTTCGACGGGTCGTAGGTGTACGCGAAGCCGTCCGAGACGCCGAGCTTCAGGAACGGGCGCTCCAGGCCGTCCGGCTGCCACTGCTGCTCGAGGGCGTTCTTGATCTGCTGGCCGGTCATGTCCTTCGTCACCAGGGTGTTGGCGAACGGCTGGACGAGTGCGGCCTCCTTGTAGGTGACGGTGCCGTCCGGGTCGCCGGCGCCGCTGGACGCGTAGACCATGTCGGTGCGGAGGCCGCCCGGGTTCATGAAGGCGATCTTCGAGCCGTTGCGCGCTGTGGCGCTGCGCTGGACCTCGGCGATGTAGTTGCCCAGGACGGACTCGCCACCGCGGTTCTCGGCCTTGCGGTCGGACTGCACGGCGCGACGCAGGTCACCCGTGATCTCGCCGAGCTTCTCGCCGCCCTTGACGTCGGCGACGGCCTTCGCGGCGGTCACGATGTCGCTCACCTCGGTGACCGAGGTGGTGTCGGCGGGGACACGCTTGTCGTTGTTGACGGAGGTGACGGAGGACGTGATGCCGGTGAGCTGCTTGTCCGCGTCCACGGTGAGCTGCAGGTGTCCGAGGTTCACCCCGTAGGACCCGGCCTGGATCACCGGACGCTCCGTGCCGTCGGGGCCCGCGATGGAGTGGTTGTACGTCGCGTGGGTGTGCGCCGACACGATGGCCGAGACCTTCGACGAGACGCCGGAGGTGATCTTGCCGAAGGCGCCGGTGCCGGTGGCGTCGGCGAGCGCGCTCGTGGTGGCGCCCTCGTGCACGAGCAGGACGAGCACGTCGGCCTCGTCGTTGTCGTCCCTGCCGTCGGTGAGTTGCTCGGCGTACCGGTTGACCTGGCTGACGATCGGGGCCATCGCGAGGCCCTCCACCCCGCCGGGGCTGACGAGCCCGGGGATGAGGTCCTCGGTGGTCGCGCCGATGAAGCCGACCTTGACGCCGCCCTTCTCCACGATGGAGTACGGCGTGAACGCGGGGTCGGTGGTGCCGGCCTTGACGATGTTCGCCGAGACGTAAGGCCAGTCGGCGCGGTCGTCGATGCGGTTCTTCAGGTCGTCCTGGCCCTTGTCGAGCTCGTGGTTGCCGATCGCGCTGACGTCGAGGTCCATGGCGTTCAGGGCGTCGATCGTGGGGGAGTCCTGCTGGATGAGCGAGGTGAAGGTCGAGGCGCCCACGTTGTCGCCGACGCTGGCGAAGATCGTGTTCGGGTTGGCCTCGCGGTACGACTGCACGACGCCGGCGAGCTTCGCGGCGCCTGCGGCCTTGTCGGCGGCGGTGCCCTCGGACTCGATGCGACCGTGGAAGTCGTTGACGTCGATGATGTCGATCGTCGTGTCGCCCTCGGCGGCGACGGCTGCGGACGGGACGGAGAGTGCGACCAGGACCCCGGCGGTGGCGAGGGCCGCGCCGGCGCCGAGGCGTCGTCGGGTCGTCGCACCGGCGGTTCCGGTGGTGTGGGAAGTGTTCATCGCCGTCGAACCTACGAAGACGCACAGGCGACTCGCCAGACCCCGTCGCAAGTCGTCACACGACGTTCACACGGCCGTCCCCCTGCGCTCGCCCGACGCGGTTCAGTCGCGGCCGAGGGCGCCCTTCACCCGCTCGGTGACCTCGGTCGCCATCGCCTTGGCGGAGTCCTTCACCACGTCGAACTCGACCGGGTCACCCTTCAGCAGGCTCTTCGCCGTGTTGATCGCGTACTCCTTCGTGATGTGCGGGGGCAGCGGCGGGACGCTCCGGCTGACGTACGCGTCGATGAGGGTCACCCCCTGGTGGGCGAACGCCCGCTCGACCGCCGCCTCGACCTCGGAGTCCTCGTGCACGGCGATGCCCTGGAACCCGAGCAGCGTCGCGTACCCGGCGTAGTCGATCGACTCGACGTCCTGCGAACCGCGCCACATCGGGTTGCCGTCCTCGGTGCGCATCTCCCACGACACCTGGCCGAGGTCGTCGTTGTGCATGACCACGATGACGAGCTGCTGGTTCGGCCAGGCCGCCAGGTACTTCTTCACGGTGATCAGCTCGTTCATGCCGAGCATCTGGAAGGCACCGTCGCCGATCGTGCACACCGCCGGACGGTCCGGGAACGCGAACTTCGCCGTCACCGCGTACGGCATCGCCGCGAGCATCGTCGCGAGCCGGCCGGACATGTCGCCGCGCATGCCCTCGCGCAGCCGGATGTGGTGGCCGTACCAGTCGGCGGTCGTGCCGGCGTCCGCGGTGACCGTGACGCCGTCGGGCAGCCGGTCGTTCACGGCCTGGATCACCCGGCGCGGGTTCACCCCGTCGTCGTAGGCGACCTCGGACTGCGCACGCATCTCCGACTCCCACTCGCGCATCTCGTGGGCGACGGTCTGCTGGAAGGACCTGTCGGTCTTCTGCTCGAGCAGCGGGAGCACGGCGTCGAGGGTCGAGCCGACGTCGCCCCACAGGTTCAGCTCGGTCGGGTACCGCAGGCCGAGCTGCTCCGGCTTGATGTCGACCTGGATGCCCCGGGCCTGCCCCGACTTCGGCATGTACTCGCCGTACGGGTAGTTCGTGCCGAGCAGCACGAGGGTGTCGCAGTCGCGGATCTGGTGCAGCGACGGCAGCGACCCGAGCAGCCCGAGCTGCTGCGAGTGGTACGGCACGTCGGACGGGATCACGTCCTTGCCACGGAGCGCCGTGATGATCCCCGCGCCCGCCTTCTCGGCGGCGGCGAGCACCTGGGCCGTCGCACCGCGCGCGCCCGCACCGACCAGGAACGTCACCTTCGACCCGGCGTTGATGATCTCCGCCATCTTCCGGACCTCGTCGGCGGGCGGCGTGATCCGGGTGGACGCGGGGACGTCGCTCGACCGCGAGGCCCAGTGCTCCAGCGGCGGTGCGTCGTACTGCATCGCCTGCACGTCGTGGGGCAGCACGACGACGGCCGGCTGCTTGCGCAGCGACGCGGTGCGGAACGCGGTGTCGAGCACCACGCCGACGGCCTCGGGCGTGGCCACCGTCTGCACGTAGCAGGCGACGTCGGCGAACACGCGCTCCAGGTTCGACTCCTGCTGCGTGAACGACCCCATCGCCGCGAGCCCCTGCTGGCCGACGATCGCCACCACCGGCTGGTTGTCCATCTGCGCGTCGTACAGCCCGTTCAGCAGGTGGAAGGCGCCGGGACTCGACGTCGCGACGCAGACCCCGACCTCGCCGGTGAACTTCGCGTGCGCGGTCGCCATCAGCGCCGCGATCTCCTCGTGCGTGGGGCGGACGTACTCCAGGCCGTCGCCCGTCGACGCCGCCTTGCCGAGCGCGCCGTCGAAGGCGCCGATCCCGTCGCCGGGGTACCCGAACACGCGGGAGACCCCCCACGCCTTGATGCGGTCGATGACGAAGTCGCTCACGGTCGTGCTCATGGCACCAGCGTGCGCGGGCGCGCACGGGTCCGTTCACAGGCTCCGGTCTGGAGGCGCGGATCACGTGACCGACGTCGGTCACGTGATCCGGGCCTCCAGACCAGGGCGCCTGTGCTGGCTGGTGCTCGGTGTCGGCTCCTGCTCGGTACCGGCTACGGCTCCTGCGCGATCAGCGGACGCAGCGTGCGGTGCGCGATGCGCAGCCCCTCGAGCACCCGGTCGTCGGTGCCGCCCCAGAGCGGGTCCTCGTGCTCGACGCTCAGCGTGCCGTCGAAGCCCGCCTCGTAGAGGCGGTCGACGACGCGCGGCCAGTCGACGACGCCGCGGCCCGGCACGCGGAACCGCCACCAGCCCATGTCCCACGGGTCGTCGCCCTTGTCGACCTTGCCGAAGAACCCGTACTCGTTGCGCCGCTCGGGGAAGAGCTCGAGGTCCTTCGCCTGGGCGTGCACGATGTGCTCGGCGAACGGCAGGATCGTCTCGACCGGGTCGATGCCGATCCACGTCAGGTGCGACGGGTCCCAGTTCAGCCCGAAGCCCAGACCGGTCACCCAGCCCCAGAGCTCGGGGGAGTACGCGATGTTGCCGGGGTACCCGTCCGGGTGCCAGCCCTCCATCACGCAGTTCTCGATGACCAGCCGCACGCCGCGCTCGCCGGCGTAGTCGACGAGCTCGGGCAGGACCCGGTTCCCCTCGGCCATGTTCTCGCGGACGGACTTCGTGGTGTCGCGCCCGATGAAGGTGCCGACGTACGGGATGCCGAGCGTCTGCGCGGTGTCGATCGCGTGCTCGAGGTGGGTCCGCACCGCTGCACGGTGCTCCGGGTCCCGGTGCAGGTTGTTCTCGTAGTAGGCGAGCGCGGAGATCTCGAGCCCGGTTCGGTCGAGCAGGTCGCGGGTGGCCAGGGCGTCCTCGTCGGTGAACGTGGCGACCGGCAGGTGCGCCGCCTCGAAGTCACGGCCGCCGGTGCCCGGCCAGACGGCCACCTCGAGCCGCTCGTACCCCTGCTGCTGGGCGAACCCGGCGATCCGGTCGAGCGACCAGCCGGGCAGACAGGCGGTCAGCATGCCGAGCTTCACCGGATCTCCCGCCAGGTCGTCTCGGCCGCGCTGCCGATCACTGCCTCGATGATGTCCGCGGAGCGGGCGCCGTCCGCGAACGTCGGCAACCCGTCGGGGGCCACCCCGGTGCGGACCGCGGTGTAGGTGTCGGCGACGAAGGCCGCGAAGGCGTCGAGGTACCCCTGCGGGTGCCCGGCCGGCACGATCGCCAGCCGGCGCTGGTCCGGGTACCCCTGCGACGGGTCGCGGACCACGATCTGTGCGCCGCGCTCGTTGCCGAACCAGGCCGACTCGGGCTGCTCCTGGTCGAACGCCGCGCTGCCGCGGGTGCCGTCGACCTCGAACCACAGGCGGTTCTTGCGGCCCGAGGCGACCTGCGAGATCACGACGTTGCCGATGCGGCCCGTGGCCGTGCGGAAGGTGGCGACGGCGGTGTCCTCGGTGGTGACCTCGGCGCGTTCGGCCGCGTCGGCCACCGGGTCCGGGTCGGGGGAGCCGGAGAACGACGGGCCGGACGCCGCCGGCCGGGTCGGGTAGACGATGTCGGTCGCCGCGGACACCGAGGCGAAGCGCTCACCCGTCACGAACTCGACCAGGTCGCACCAGTGCGAGCCGATGTCCGCGAACGCGCGGGACAGCCCGCTCGAGGTCGGGTCGACCCGCCAGCTCGAGGCGTCCTCGTCGAGCATCCAGTCCTGCAGGTAGTGGCCGTGCACCGCGAGCAGTCGGCCGAGCTCCCCGTCGGCGATGCGCGCCCGGATCTCGCGGACCATCGGGTGGTACCGGTACACGAACGGCACCGTGGCCACGACACCAGCCTCGGCAGCGGCGGCGACGAGTTCGGCGGCCTGCGCGGGGTCGATCGCCAGGGGCTTCTCGCACACCACGTTGATGCCGGCCGCGATCACCGCGAGCGCCTGCGGGTGGTGCTGGTCGTTCGGGGTGCAGATGTGCACGACGTCGGGGGCGTCGGCGATGACCTCGTCGAGCGAGGCGTAGCCACGGGGCAGGTCGAGCTGCGCCGCCACCTGCTCCGACCGGGCGGCGTTCCGGCCGAGCACACCGAGCACCTCGGCACCGGAGGCCCGGGCCGCCCGCGCGTGGACCCCGGCGATCATGCCCGTCCCGACCACGGCGACACGGAGGCGTCGCCCTTCGTACCCACTGCTCATGGTGCTCCCTCGCGCCGGACTGACACCACCGTAGCGGCCCGGCCGTCCCCGGGGGACGGTGAGTACGGTCTGGTGCATGTCGAGCCTCCAGACCAGCCTGCTCATCCTCGGAGCCAGCGGCGACCTGTCCAAGCGCCTGCTCCTGCCCGGCCTCGCCACCCTGCTCCAGGTGAAGGACGACTGGGACGTCCAGCTCGTCGGGGCCGGTGTCGAGGACCTGTCCGACGCCGACTGGAAGGCGCAGGTGCGCGAGTCCTTCGAGAACGCGCAGGCGTCCAAGAACGAGGAGGACGAGGGCGCCTCGGGGGAGACGTCACTGCCGGACCGACTGCAGGCCGTGGTCGACGCCTCGACCTACCGGAAGGCCGACGTCACGGACCCGGACGACCTGCGAGCGCTGCTCGCCGCGTGCGACCACGACCCGGCGATCTACTTCGCACTGCCGCCGGCGGTCACCGAGAAGAGCTGCGAGCAGCTCGCCCACCTCGACCTGCCCGCCGGCACCCGCCTGGCGCTCGAGAAGCCGTTCGGCACCGACGCCGACAGCGCTTCGCACCTCAACGACCTGCTGCAGTCGTTCATCCCCGAGGAGCGCATCCACCGCGTCGACCACTTCCTCGGCCGCTCCACCGTGCTCAACCTGCTCGGGCTGCGCTTCGCCAACCGCATCATCGAGCCGCTGCTGTCGTCGCAGCACGTCGAGCGTGTCGACATCGTCTACGACGAGACCCTCGGGCTCGAGGGCCGGGCGCGCTACTACGACAAGGCCGGGGCGCTCACCGACATGATCCAGAGCCACCTGCTGCAGGTGATGGCCGTCGTCGCGATGGAGGCCCCCGCCTCGATCAAGGCCGACGACCTGCGCACCCAGAAGGAGCTCGTGCTGCGGGCCGTCCGGCCGTGGGGCGGCGACGTCGTCACCGCGGGGAAGCGCGCCCGGTACACCGCCGGCACCGTCGGGGACCGCCAGCTGCCGTCGTACGTCGACGAGGACGGCGTGGACCCGTCGCTCGGCACCGAGACCCTCGCTCAGCTCACCCTGGAGATCGCGAACTGGCGCTGGGCCGGCGTCCCGTTCACCCTGCGGTCCGGCAAGGCGCTCGCCGCGCAGCGCCGCGAGATCGTCATCACGTTCAAGGACTCCCCGCACGTGCCCGAGGGGCTCACCGGCACCGAGCTGCCCGACCGGCTGCGCATCTGGATCGCCCCGGACGAGATGCAGCTCGAGCTCAACGTCAACGGCGCCGGTGACCCGTACACGATCGACCACACGAGCCTCGAGGTGACCTTCAACCCCGGGCGTCTGAGCGCGTACGGCGAGGTGCTGGCCGGCGTGCTCGAGGGTGACGCCACGCTGTCGGTCCGCGGTGACAGCGCCGTGCAGGGCTGGAAGGTCGTCGGGCCCTTCCTCGACGCGTGGAAGGCCGGCAAGGCGCCCCTCGACGAGTACGCCGCCGGGTCCGTCGGCCCCGACGGCTGGGACAACATCGAGGCCTGAGCCCGAGCGGCGGCGTAGCGTCGGGCGACGTGAACACCACCGACGACGTCCTGCAGACCGTTCCCGAACCCGCCGGCGCCGACATCCGTGTCGACGACGTCCCCTACGACCACGAGGGCACCGAACTGCTCGGTGTGCTCGCGAAGGACGTCGCGATCGCGGGCCCTCGTTCGGCCGTCCTCGTCGTGCACGACTGGCACGGCGTGAACGAGCACGTCGAAGCACGGGTGACGATGCTCGCCCGACTGGGGTACGTCGCCTTCGGCGCGGACATCTACGGAGCGGGCGTCCGCCCGGGTGACGACACCGCGGCCCAGGTCGCCGGCGGTTTCTACCAGGACCTGCCGCTGCTGCGGGCCCGCGCCACCGCCGGACTCGAGCGACTGCTCGCCGACCCGGACGTCGACCCCGCCCGCGTCGTCGTCATGGGGTACTGCTTCGGCGGCTCGACCGCACTCGAACTCGCGCGGACCGGGGCCGACCTGGTCGGCGCCGTGGCGTTCCACGGCGGCCTCATCGCGCACGACCCCTCGGACGCCGCCGACATCCGGGCGAAGCTGCTCGTCCTCACCGGGGGTGCCGACCCCGTCGTGCCGGACGAGGCCGTGCACGCGTGGCAGGACGAGATGCGGGCGGCGCCGGACGTCGACTGGCAGGTCGTGACGTACTCCGGTGCGATGCACGCGTTCGCGGTGCCCGGCACCGACGCCCCGGACCACGGCGCGCAGTACCAGGAGCGCGCCGACCGCCGATCGTGGCAGGCGCTCCGGGTGTTCCTGGCCGAGGTGTTCGACGAGGAGCCCGCGGCGCTGTGACGGTGCGGCCGTCGGAGACCGCTCGCGACACGCCGAGCACGGGGGCCGGAGCGCCTCGATTGGCGCCCGGGCCGCACCTGTTGTAGAGTCTTCCACGGCCGCAAGGCCACGCGCTCGTAGCTCAATGGATAGAGCATCTGACTACGGATCAGAAGGTTGGGGGTTCGAGTCCCTTCGAGCGCACAGGCAAGCAGGACGAAGAAGGGCCCCGGTGGATTCCACCGGGGCCCTTCTTCGTTCATCAGCAGCGTTCGCGCCCGGGTCCACCCGTCGCGCGTCACGTCCGTGCGACTCGGTGAGCAGGAACGGTCGAGTCCCGGAGCCGGACTCGACCGTTCCTGCTCACGAAGTGGCGGGGGAGTACGGCTGGGCCGCCGCGATGACCTCCGACGCGCCGGCGATGCCGAACGACGTGAAGAGCGGTGCCCACAGCGCCTTGAGCTGCGCCACGAGCTCGTCGTCGGTCAGCTGCGTCGAACCGTCCACCATGCCCAGCGTCGTGTTGAGGAGCAGCAGGACTGACGGCTGGACCGCGGCCGCGTCGACGTCCGCCGCCGCGACCCCGGCGCTGACGAGCTCGCCCCGCGTCATCTCGAACCAGTCGAAGCCGCGCGGCACCGGCACGCCGGCCTTGCCGAGTTCGTGCAGGAGCCGGACCGCGCCGCCAGCCACCGAGCCCCGGCGGACGTCCATCCCGGTGGTCAGGAGGAACACCGTCAGCCGCTCGATGCCAGGCTGCGCGGGGAGTGCGTCGAAGAGTTCACGCCAGCGCTGCTGCTGCAGTTCGATGACCGCCGTCGCCAGGTCCTTCTTCGACGGGAACAGGTGGTACCCGATCGCCGACTTCGGCTTGCCCATCGCCTCGGCGACACGGGAGAACGTGGTCGCCTCGTAGCCGAAGGCCGCGAACTGCTGCCCCGCGGCGTCGATGATGGCTCGACGAGACGCCTCCATGGCGAGCTGCCGCTGGTTCATCTGGCGCGGTGTCCTTCCTCGCCCGGAGCTGAGCGATCAGTGAACACCACATCTTAGGGCCGCTCATGATGACGGCCCGTCCCCTGCCCGCGTCAGGCGGCGCAGAACGTGTGCCAGGCCACGTCGATCCCCTTCCGGTGCAGCGAGTCGAGTCCGACGTCGAGGTGCTTCCGCTCGGCGTCCACCAGGTGTGCGCACCGGTGGTCCTGGGCGACGGTCTGGGCCTGGCCGAGCGCGGTGACCAGGTCCGTGTCGATGGCGTCGAGCTGGGGCCGGATGGTCGTCAGGTCCGGCGCCGTCGTGGGTGCGGTCCACGGGTTGTGCGTCCAGTGGTTGATGAGGCCACGCTGGACCACCTTGCTCGCGGCGATCTGCGCGCGGATCACCCGGGTGACCAGGACGGGGTCGACGCCCTGCTGCTCCGCCAGGGTCACCGCTTCGTCGACGACGGCCTGTTCGCGCACCGGGTCGGCGATCGGCTTGCCGCTGAGCCACTTCGACTCCGCCACCGGGTCGGCGAGCTCCAGCCGTCGGAGGATGAGCGCGCCGATGGTGTCGAGCTCTGCCGTCGACGCCGCGGGACGGGAACCGTCGTGGGAGATGGTCATCGTGGAACCCGTCGGTTCGGCGGACGTGGGCAGGGGGTCGGCGTTCGCCGCCGTGGTCGGCAGGGCGATGCCCGCCGCGAGCAGCCCGAGGGTCAGGGCCGTCGCGGCGGTCCGGCGGCTGCGGTGCCGGGCGGTGGTCGGGGTGGTGGGGTGTGCGGTGTTCACGGGGTTTCCTTCCCGAACCGGCGCCGGACGCGTCGGGTCAGATCGTCGATGATCGGTTTGATGACCTCGTCGTAGAACGGGTAGACGCCGAAGTGGTCGGCGCCCTCGTCGCAGTAGCAGTCCATCGAGATCGCCTCCTCGAAGTTCGAGAAGACGTAGGTTGCACGGTGCGGGAACGCGGCGTGCGGCTCGTCGTCACGCGGGGTCGTGGTGGTCACGGCGGTGCTCGATCCCGGTCGGCAGCCGGTCAGCCGACCAGCCGAGCCGCGGGCACGCCGGGGTCGCGCCCGGAGTCCACCACGGCGTCGATCTCGGTGGATCCGTTGCCCGACCCGACCGTGCGGTTCTGGATCTGGTTGAGCGACCAGTTGCCCGGCAGGGGCTCGAGCTGGTTGCCCGCCCAGGCCGGCGACATCCCGGCGACGAACGAGAAGTGCGCGAGTCCGGCGCTGCTCACGGCGGTGCACGTGGCGCGGGAGCCGTAGACGCCCGCCTTGTACAGGTTCCCGCGGTCCCGCAGGCCGGCGGCGACGCCACGGAAGTACGGCACCACGAGCGACTCGTCCTGCGCCGCCGAAGCGTCGAAGTCGGCGGCGAAGTAGACGGTGGTCTGCTTCGGGATCCCGAGCTGTCGGGCGGCGTCGTGGGCGCGGTGGGCGTCGCGGACACCCTGCTCCTCGGTGAACCACGAGGCAGTGAACCCGCCTTCCTCGAAGATCGGCCACAGCCCGAGCCCGGCGCTCGCCATCACACGGAGTTCGTCGGGGGTCAGGGCCTTGTCGAGCGCTCCGGACTGCTGGTGGTTGGTGAGGTAGCGGCCGACGCCGGTGGCACCGGACGCACGGACGGCGGCCGCGCGGGCGTCGTCGAGGCGTACCGCGGTGTCGGCACCGGTCGTCGCACGGTCCGGGTCGCCCGTGCTCGCGGCCAGGGCCGCCCACGTGCCGGCGTCGCACGTCCCGGTCTGCTCGGCCGGCGGGAACGCCTGGAACTGCTGGAACGCACGGACCACCGCGGCGTCCGCTGCCGAGTAGGCACTGCTGAACACGACGCGCTCGCCGTTCAGCACCAGGAGCGCCTTGACGAGCAGCACCCAGGCGCCGGTGGCCCCGACCCCGACGACGCTCGGTCCCGCGGCACGGAGCGCGGCAGCCGTCCCCGGTCCCCAGGCGCCGTCGACCGTGACGCCGACCGCGACCTGCACCGCGCGGATCGCCGCGGAGTACGTGCTCGTGTCCACGAGCCCGCTCGTGCTGCCGTACGCGCCGCCGGTCGCCTCGGCGTAGGTGCGGTTGAGGTACTGCTGCACCGCGCGCACCGCTCGGGATCCGCCGGAGGCGAGCCGGACCGCGTCGACGGTCAGGAGGGCGCCGAACAGGTGGGCCGACAGCGGGAGTGCGCCGGGCTCGGCACCCAGGTCGGACCGGAGCGCCTGCACGGCCGCGACGGTGGCCGCGTCGTACTCGCCGGTGAGCGTCACGGTCGCAGCACCCTTGCAGACGAGTCCGGCCTGGACGAGCCGGCACCAGGTCGCGGCGTCGGCACCCGTCTCGGCCCCGACGTCGCCGTGCTGCTCGAGCTTCCGACGGGTCGTCGGCCCGAACGTCGCGACGACGGGGGAGATGCCGAGGAGCGACTGGGTGGCCTGCACGATCCCGAGCACGGTGCCGCTGCCGGTCAGCCCGTCCTCGTCGACGTGCACCCACCCGTGCAGGTGCCCGAAGGTCGTGTTGAGCCAGCGCTGCACGGCGAGCACGCCCGAGTCGGCGGAACCGGAGGAGCCGGTCGATCCGGTTGAGTCGGCCGCGCCGGACGGGGTGGCGGCGTCGGCCGGGGCCGCGAGTGCGGTCGTGACGAGCGGGACGGTGGCGGTGATGCCGATGAGCGCAGTTCGGCGCGAGATGTGCACGGGGGTGCCCCTTCAGTTGCCTCGAGCGTCCGCTGGCCGTTGATCGCACTGTGCGATGCTGATGGCCGCGGCATGGTCCGAGCAACTTCGTCCCTCAACTTGGGACGGCCCTGCATTTCAACAGACGATCGTCTGATGAAGCGCTCAGTCGCGCACGACGGACGGGAGGCCCGTGGCGGTGTCGCCACGGGCCTCCCGTCCGTCAGGTGGTGCGTCGACTACGCGACGGTCGCGCGCGCCTCGGCCAGCGACGGGTAGTCGGTGTAGCCCTCAGCGGTCGCGCCGTAGAAGAGCTCCGGACGGGGCTCGTTGAGCTCGGCATCGTGCTCCCAGCGGTGCGCGAGGTCCGGGTTGGCGATCGCGGCACGGCCCACGGCGACGGCGTCGGCGTGGTCGCCCTCGACGATCGCGATGGCCTCGTCGCGGGTGGTGAGCGACGAGAAGCCCGAGTTCACGATGAACGGCGCACCCGCGGTGCGGCGGACGTGCTGCACCAGGTCGCCGGTCGGCTCGGCGTGCAGGACGTCGACGAAGGCGAGCCCCAGCGGCGCGAGGCCCTCGGCGACGGCGGTGTAGGTGGCGTGGACGTCGTCGGCGTCGTCCTCGATGACGCCTTGGATCCCGTGCTCGGGCGACAGGCGGATGCCGGTGCGGTCGGCGCCGATGGCCTCGGCGATGGCGGTGGTGACCTCGAGAGCGAAGCGTGCGCGGTTCTCGGGGGAGCCGCCGTACTGGTCGGTGCGGGTGTTCGACACCGGCGACATGAACTCGTGCACCAAGTAGCCGTTGGCGCCGTGGACCTCGACGCCGTCGAGCCCGGCGGCGATCGCGTTGCGGGCGGCCTGCACGAAGCCCTGCACGGCCTCCTGCACCTCGGCGGTGGTCAGCTCGTGCGGGACGGGCATGTCGGCCTTCGAGCCGTCGGCCAGGTGCGTCTGCCCGGGGGCGGCGATGGCGGACGGGGCGACGATGCGCGGGGTCTGCGAGATGTCGGTGTGCGAGACGCGGCCGCCGTGCATGAGCTGCATGACGATCGTGCCGCCGGCGGCGTGCACGGCGTCGGTCACGCGGCGCCAGCCGGCGATCTGGTCGTCGGTCTCGATGCCGGGCTGCCCGGGGTAGGAGCGGCCCTCCTGCACGGGCCAGGTGCCCTCGGTGATGATCATGCCGAGGCCGGCGCGCTGCCGGTAGTGCTCGACGAGCAGGTCGTTCGGGACGCCGTGCTCGCCGGCGCGGGTGCGCGTGAGCGGGGCCATGACGACGCGGTTCGACAGGGACAGGGCGCCGATGGAGGCGGGTTCGAAGAGCTTCACCTCAGGGCGAACGACGAGTTGTCCGATGCAATTCCGCCTCGGAGCACTTCTTCAGGCAGCGCGGTCAGTCGCGCGGGCACACCAGCGTCGACGAGCGGACCTGGCCCTCGGGCCGGATCACCTGGTGCTGCGAGAGGGGCTTGCCGCACAGGGGGCACCCCCGGTCGATCGTCCGGTCGTCGATGCCCTCGGGGCGACCGGCGCCGATCTGCGAGGGGCCCATCTTGTTGATGAGCGTCGTGTTCCACCGTTCGTACCACCGGCCGAAGCGTCCCACGGTGCATCCTTTCGTTCGTGCACGAACCATTATGGCACCGATGGCCGCGGATCACACCTGGTCGACGCGCTCCAGCAGCTCGGTCAGCTCGTCCTTCAGGGACTCGAGCCGGGCGAGTGGCCACCCGAGCCGGTCGGCGACGGCGAGCGGGACCGCCTGGGCCCGGTCGCGCAGGGCGTGCCCGGCCGTGGTCAGGGAGACCTCGAGCTGGCGTTCGTCGGCGGCGCTGCGGGTACGGCGGACGTAACCGGAGGCCTCGAGCCGCTTGAGCAGCGGGCTCAGCGTCGCGGAGTCGAGTCGCAGTTCGCCGGCGATCTCGCGCACCGACCGCGGGTCCCGCTCCCACAGGGCGAGCATGACGAGGTACTGCGGGTGGGTCAGGCCCATCGGTTCGAGCAGGTCGCGGTACAGCCCGATGACGCTGCGGCTCGTCGCCGCGAGTGCGAAGCAGAGCTGCCGGTCGAGCGCGAGCGGGTCCGGGGCGGTCTGGGTCATGGGTTCAGGGTACTTCGTTCGTGCACGAAGTGGCGTGCTCGCAACCCGGGGCGGTGGGCGCGACGGACTGGAGGCCCGGTGCCGGTCTCGTGGACCGGCACCGGGCCTCCAGGGTGGTGGCGTTGGTGCGTCGACTACGCGCGGTGCGCGGGCGGGTGCCCCGAGTCGTGCGCGTTCGCGTCTGGCTCCACGGGAAGCGCGTGGGTGCCGGTGTGCGTGTCCTCGTGGCCGGCGACCGGGTGGGTGCGCTCGAGCTTCGCGCCCTCCACGTCGACGTCCGGCACGATGCGGTCGAGCCACTTCGGGAACCACCAGGCGCTCTTGCCGAGCAGGTGCATCGCCGACGGGATGAGCAGCATGCGGACGACGAAGGCGTCGATCAGCACACCGAACGCCAGCCCGAAGCCGATCGGCTTGATGGTGGACGAGTCCGAGAAGATGAAGCCCGCGAACACGGAGATCATGATGATCGCCGCCGCCGTGACCACCGCGCGACCCGCGTGCAGACCGCGCTGGACGGCCACCTTCGCGCTCGCACCGTGGGCGTAGGCCTCACGCATGCCGGACACCAGGAACAGCTGGTAGTCCATCGCCAGACCGAACAGGATGCCGATCTCGATGATGGGCAGGAAGCTCAGGATCGGTGCCGGGTCGTGCACACCGAAGACCGAGCCGAGCCAGCCGAACTGGTAGATCGCGGTCAGCCCACCGAACGACGCCAGCACGGACAGGATGAACCCGGCGGTGGCGGTGATCGGCACGAGGAACGACCGGAACACGATGATCAGGATGATCAGCGACAGCCCGACGACCACCACGAGGTAGAGCGGCAGCACGTTCGAGAGCTTCTCGGACACGTCGATGTTCGCCGACGCGTTGCCGGCGACGCCGAGGGTGACCTTGCCGTCGTCGGTGGAGACGGTCTGCTCGCGCAGGTCCTTGACGACGTTCTCGGTGGAGACGCTGTCCGGACCGCCGGCGGGCTTCACCTGGAACGCGATGATGTCGCGGTCCTTCGAGGCCCCGATGGGCAGCACGGCCTTGACGTCGTCGTTCTTCGCGATCGCCTGGCCGATGGTGACCTCGGTCGCGGTGACGTCGCTCTTGCTGATCGACTCCGGCAGGGTCGCCACGACGAGCAGCGGGCCGTTCTGACCGGCGCCGAACTCCTTCTCGAGCGTCTTGTAGGCCTTGTACTGGCTCGACTCGACGGCCTCGGACGAACCGCTCGGCAGGCCGAGGCGCATCTGGGTCGCGGGCAGGGCGATGGTGCCGAGCACCGCGACGCCGAGGACGAGCGTGATGACCGCGCGCCAGCTCGACATCGGCTTGTTCGGGATCCGCGTGGAGTCGGTGTTGCCGATCTTCGCGCGCTCCTTCTTCCGCAGGATCCGCATGCCGATGAGCGACAGCAGGGCCGGGGTGAACGAGGTCGCGATGAGGATCGCGAAGAGCACCGCGACCGCACCGACCGTGCCCATCAGGCCGAGGAACGGGATGCCGGTGATGTTCAGCGCGAGCAGCGCGACGATGACCGTCGCACCGGCGAACACCACGGCGTTGCCCGAGGTGCCGTTCGCGAGCCCGATCGACTCGTGCACCTGCATGCCCTGCTTCAGCTGGGTCCGGTGCCGGTTCAGGATGAACAGCGAGTAGTCGATGCCGACCGCCAGGCCCAGCATCACCCCCAGCACCGGCGTGACCGAGATGAACTCGACGACGCTCGAGAACGACAGGGCGGTGAGCGAAGCGACTCCGACGCCGAGGACGGCGCTGACGAGCGGGACCGCGGCGCCGATGACCGTGCGGAGCATCAGGAGCAGCACGATCGCGGCGATGATGACACCGCCGATCTCACCCGGGCCGAGGATCGACGGCACGCCCTGTGCGATGTCGTTCGAGACGTACACGTTGACGCCCTGGATGTCGGCCGACTCGGCGTCGTCCGCGATGGCGGTCTTCGTGTCCGCGGGGACCTCGTAGGTCGACTTCGTGAACTGCACGGTGCCGATCGCTGCGCTGCCGTTGTCCGACACGAAGCGGATGTCCTTCGACAGGTCGAGCAGGTCCGAGCCCTGTTCGAGCTGCTGCTCGTTGTCGTCGAGCTTCTGCTTGTTCGTGTCGATCGTCTTCTGGGCGGTCGCGATCTGCTGCTCTCCGGCGTCGATCTGGGCCTGCTGGGCGTCGATCTGTGCCTGCGCCTGCTGGAGCTGGGCGGCCGCGGCCTGCGCCTGTGCGGCGGGGACGGCCGCGCCGCCGGCGGCCTGCGCCTGGGCCTTCTGTGCGTCGAGCTGCGCCTGGGCGGTCGCGATCTTCTGCTTGCCGGACTCGAGCTGCGCCTTCTGGGCGTCGAGCTGCTGCTGGCCGGTCTCGATCTTCGCGCGACCGGACTCGATCTGGTCGCGCCCGTCGACGATCTTCTGCCGCTGGTCGTCGAGCTGCTTCTGGGTGGCGAAGCCGCTCGTCGTGCCTTTGACGCCGTCGAGCTTCTCGAGGCTGGTCAGGAAGTCGTCGATCTCGGACTGCTGCGACGACGAGAACGCCTTGCCGTCCTTCGTCTCGAAGACGATCGTGCCGTTGCCGCCGTTCGCCGACGGGAACTTGTCGGCGAGCTGGTCCTGCACCTGACTGGTCTTGGTGTTCGGGATCGTGATCGACGACGAGATGGTGCCGGCGAAGAGCGTGTACGTGACGCCCGCGACGGCCATGATCGCGACCCAGGTGATGATCACGAGCCAGTGGCGTCGTGCGGAGAACCGTCCGAGACGGTAGAGGAGACCGGCCATGCGGGTGCCTGCGGTCCTTTCGTTGTCAGGTGCTGGTGGTGCGGGGTGCGCCGGTGGACCCCTGGGGGATGAGGAGGTGGGGCGGTGTCAGTCGTCGGCCATGTAGCCGCTGCGGACGCTGTGCACGAGTCGGGCGAGCAGGTCGTCCCACGCGTCGAGCGCCGGCTGGTCGAGCTCGGGGCCGGACGTCGCCAGCCAGTGCTCCGCGATGACGACGATGCCGCTCATGAGCGACTCGACGAGCAGCGCGGCGTCGAGGGGGTCCGCGGCCGGGTAGCGCCGGGCGACCTCGTGCCGGAGCCGTTCGGTCACACGCGAGAACGCCGTCTGGGTCAGGACCGCGGCCTTCGGGTCGTCCTTGCCGGGGTCGCCGAGGATCCGGTACATGCTGGCGATCGCCGGAGCCAGGTCGGCACCGCGCGCCGCGGACTCGAGCTCGTCGAACATCGACGCCCGGCTGCCGTCGCCGACCGGGGTCCGGGCCATGTCGGCGAGGAACCGGTCGATGATGACGGACAGCTCCTGTTCGCACACGGCCAGCAGGACCTCGTCGAGCGAGGCGAAGTGGTTGAACACGGTGCGGCGGGCGATGTCCGCCCGGGCGGCGAGGTCGTCCACGCTGAAGTCGCGGCCGCCGCGCTCGTCGATCAGGTCGCGAGCGGCCTGCAGGATCGCCGCACGGTGCTTCGCCTTGAGGGCAGCACGGCGGTCGGTCGCGATGGTCACGAGATGGAACACTAGGTGCATCGATGCACTCGGTGCAACGAGGTTGAGTGCACCCCCAGGTTCGTCCCCCGGAGCAGAACGCCTGTGCTGCACCACTGTTCTGCCGGAGGTGGCGGGTGCCAGACTGGACGGACGAACCGCCGCGTCACCGCTCGCGGATCCGCCGCCGTACGAAGGAGTACCCGATGCCCGTCCGCCTGTCCCCGGAGACCCTCGACGAGATCGCCGCGAGCGGTGTCGCCGTGCCCACCTACGACCGCGACGGCATCACCGCCGGCATCGTCCACTTCGGCGTCGGCGGGTTCCACCGCGCGCACCAGGCGATGGTGATCGACCGGCTCCTGCAGCAGGGCGACGCCCGCGAGTACGGCATCTGCGGCGTCGGCGTGCTCGAGCAGGACCGTCGGATGGCGACCGCGATGGCCGAACAGGGCGGGCTGTACTCGCTCGTCCTCAAGCACCCGGACGGTACCCGCGAGTCCCGTGTCGTCGGCAGCATCGTCGAGTACCTGCTCGCCGTCGACGACCCGGACGCCGTCGTCGAGAAGATGGCGCACCCGGACACCAGGATCGTCAGCCTGACCATCACCGAGGGCGGCTACAACTTCGATCACGTCACCGGCGAGTTCGTCGCCGACGAGCCCGGCGTCGCGGCCGACCTGCGCGGCGACGGCCCACCCCACACGGTGTTCGGCCTGGTGGTCGAGGCACTGCGCCGCCGACGTGACCGCGGCCTCGCCCCGTTCACCGTGATGTCCTGCGACAACATCCAGGGCAACGGGCACGTCGCCCGGTCGATGTTCACCGCCTACGCCCGGCTGCAGGACCCGGCCTTCGCGGACTGGATGGACGAGCACGTGGCGTTCCCGAACTCGATGGTCGACCGCATCACCCCGGTCACCGCCGACGGGGACCGCGCCTGGGTCCGCGACGAGCTCGGCATCGACGACGCCTGGCCGGTCGTCGCAGAACCGTTCTTCCAGTGGGTGCTCGAGGACGACCACCCCGCTGGCCGCCCGCCCTACGAGGACGCCGACGTCCAGCTCGTCGACGACGTCGAGCCGTACGAACTCATGAAGCTGCGGCTCCTCAACGCCAGCCACCAGGGGCTCTGCTACTTCGGGTACCTGTCCGGGTACCGCTACGCGCACGAGGCCACGCAGGACCCGGCGATCGCGACCTTCCTGCGCCGCTACATGGACGAAGAGGGCACGCCGACGTTGCACCCGGTGCCCGGCATCGACCTGGAGGACTACAAGTCGACCCTCATCGAGCGCTTCCGGAACCCCGAGGTGCGCGACACCCTCGCCCGGCTCTGCGCCGAGTCGAGCGACCGGATCCCGAAGTGGCTGCTCCCCGTCGTGCGCGAGAACCTGGCGGCCGGTCGCCCCGTCACGCTGTCTGCCGGCATCGTCGCGTCGTGGGCCCGCTACGACGAGGGCACCGACGAGTCCGGTGAACCCATCGAGATCGTCGACCGGCTCGCCGAACCCCTGCACCGCATCGCCCTGACCCAGCGCGAGGACCGCCTCGCCTTCGTCGCGAACCGCCAGGTCTTCGGCGACCTGGTCGACGACGAACGGTTCGTCGCGGCGTACCGCGACGCCCTGGACGGGCTCATCGCGGACGGCGCGCACGCCACCGTGGCGCGCCTGTCGCGGTCCTGAGACGCGACCGACCGACGGACGGGAGGCCCGTGGCGGCGCCGCCACGGGCCTCCCGTCCGCCTTCTGGCGGCTGCCGTCAGCCGCTCACCGCGCGACGTCGTCCCACGGCACCGGGGTGGTCTCGCCCGTCTCCCAGTCGCGGCGCAGCACGCCGTAGCCGACCGACCCGACGGCCGGGCCGCCGTCGACGGGCCACGCCTCGCGGTAGTGGGCCTCCTGCACCCACCCGGCGCGGACGAAGACCCGGCGCATGGCGGTGTTGTCCTCGCGGGTCTGGCCCTCGAAGCGCGTGATCGCCGGCATCGTCGTCAACACGTGGTCGGTCACCGCACGCAGGGCGGGGACCCCGAGGCCCCGACCCCGGAACCGACCGGCCAGGCGCAGGTCGAACAGGGGGACGGGGTCGGCCAGGTCCTCGAGGCGGACCAGACCGATCCGCCCGTGGTCGTCGTGGTCGAGCCAGGAGGTGTCGTGCTCGTCGTCGCGGTAGGCACCGGAGTCGACGGCGCTCGCCGCGTCGGCCGCGCTGATGCGGCGTCGGACGTGGAACGGGAACTCCTCCGACGTCAGGAACGCGAGCAACTCCTGGCGGTCGGTGCCGGTGGGGTCCAGGCGGGTGAGGCGGACGGCGGGAGCTGGCATGCCGCTCAGGGTAGTTGCACGGTGATCGGGCAGGCTCGGGGTGTGCGAGGTGGGACGAGGACGACGACCGCGGCCCTGACGGCCCTGGTGCTGGTCGGGTTGGTGGGGTGCTCCGGTGGCCCGGGTGGGGCGTCGACCGGGAGGATGTCGTCGGCGTCGGCTTCTGCAACGGCTTCTGGTTCTGGGTCGGCTTCCGAGTCCGTGGCGCCGTCGACCGACCCGGCCACTGCCCGGGCCTTCGCTGCGTTGGAGCGGCGGTACGACGCACGACTCGGCGTCGTCGCCGTCGACACCGGGGACGGTCGGACGATCGCGCACCGTGCGGGGGAGCGGTTCGCGTTCGCGTCGACGAACAAGGTGTTCATCGCGGCTGCGGTCCTCGACGCCTCGTCCGGCACCGACCTGGCGACCGTCGTGCACTACGACCGCGGCGACCTGCTCGAGTACGCGCCCGTGACGAGCGAGCACGTCGACACCGGGATGACGGTGCGCGAGCTCATCGACGCCGCGCTCCGCTCCAGCGACAACACCGCGGCGAACCTGCTGGTGGAGCGGCTCGGCGGGCCCGACGCCGTCGAGCGGTGGCTGCGCGGCATCGGGGACCGGACGACGCATGTCGACCGGGTCGAACCCGACCTGAACGAGGCGACCCCGGGCGACCGACGGGACACGACGACACCGGAGCGGTTCGCGGCGGACCTGGGGACCGTGCTGCTCGGGGACGCCCTCGACGCCGCCGACCGGCGGGTGCTCCGCGAGGCGATGCTCGGCAACACGACCGGCGACGCGACGATCCGTGCCGGGGTGGACCCGTCGTGGCGGGTCGCCGACAAGACCGGCACGGCGTCCTACGGGGTGCGGAACGACATCGCGATCGTGACGCCGCCGGGGCGGGCGCCCATCGTGCTCGTCGTGATGACGAGCCGGGCCGATCCCGGTGCGGAGCCGTCGGACGCGCTCGTCGCCGCGGCGACCCGTGCCGCGGTCGCCGGGCTGAGCGACTGAGTCGCACGCATCGCGGGATCATCGTCGCGGGACTGTCGTCGCGTGACTAGCGGAGGGTGGTCGCCCAGCGCCCGATGGCGTCGTACGCCCGTTCCCGCACCTTCGGCGCGGACAGCACCACGTCGTGCAGGGCACCTTCGAGCCGGCGGATCGTGACCTCCTCGCCCAGGGAGAGCGAGCGGTGCGCCACCGTGTCGACGTTCAGGGCGACGTCGGCGCGCGCCATCCCGGGGTCCCACCGCGGCTGGAGCATGCTCTTGTCGCTCAGCATCACCAGGGTCGGCACCCCGATGCCGAGGCCCTTCTCGACCTGTGCCTGGCCGTCGAAGACCGCGGCGAGCCACCCGGGGTGCAGGGGGAAGCCGCGCTCCGGCCGCCACTTCTGTTCGTAGGTCCACGACCCCTCGCCCTCGGCCGAGACGGTGCGGGTGTAGAAGCCGGGGTCGACGGCGGGCATCGGAGCGAGGGGGTTCCGACGGGCACCGAGCTTGATGACCGGTGCGACGATCGCCCGGCCGACCGCGGTGGCCTGGAACTCGAGCCACGGGCTGTTCAGCACGAGGCCGTGCACGAGCTCCGGGTGCCGGGCGGCCCAGAGCGACAGGGTCAGGCCGCCGGTGGAGTGGCCCATCGGGACGAGCCGGCGGCGGTCCGAGCCGGGGTGCTCGGCCGAGATCGCGTCGAGCGCCGCGGCGATGTCCTCGTCGTACACCGCCAGGTCGTCGACCATGCCCGGGGTCTGGTACGGGCGCAGGCTCCGACCGTACTTTCGCAGGTCCAGCGCGTGGAACCGGGCACCGAGCCGCTCGAGGCGTTCGGCGAGCTCGACCTGGAAGAAGTAGTCCGACCAGCCGTGCACGTAGAGCACGTCGACCCCGTGCAGGGGCCCACGGCCGTGCAGCAGCAGGTCCGTCGGGGTGTGCCGGCGGCGGACCAGGGTGGCGACGACGGGTCCCTCGGAGTCGGTGCCGAGCGGCAGTTCGAGCCGTTCGTACGGTGCTCCGAGCACGTCCTCGTGCCACCCCTGGTCCGTCATGCGCCGAGCGTATCCGGCGCTGCTGCGGGTGGTGCGGGTGCGGCGGGGTCGCGCCGCACGCCAGCCCGTCGCGCCGGCGGGGTGCGCGTTCTAGCTGCGGGGAGCCCGCACGAAGAACAACGTGATGGCGCCGAGCACGACCGCGGCGACGATGAGCGCCCAGGCGAGCACGATGACCGGCCCGTCCCAGGGGGTGAAGAGCAGTCCGACCCCGATCACCAGGGCCACGGCGGCGCCGATGAGGGCGAGGCGGTGCGGTCGTACCGGAGCGGTGCGTGTCACGGTGCCCACGGTACGCGCGCCGGGCTGGCAGTGCGGCGTCGAGCGGGTACGCCGGTCACACCGTCGTGCGCATCACCCACCGCCACTTGGCGATGCGGCGGTCGCGCACGAACCCGAACTGCGTGAACAGTTCTTCCGGTCCGGTGTGCAGGTAGGCCCCGCGCTGCGGCTTCCGCTCGACCGTCTGCTCCGGGTAGGCCTCGACGGTCCCGCCGCCAGCCCGCCGGATCTCCTCGAGCGCGGTCGTGACCGCGGCGCGTGCGACCCCCTGACCGCGGTGTCGGGACTCGACGAACACGCAGCCGATCCGCCAGTCCGGCGGCGCCTGGGCATCCCGGGTGTAGGCGCCGGGGTTCAGGATCGTCGGCAGCTCCACCGGTCGCCCGAACTGGCACCAGCCGACCGCCGTGCCGTCGGCGTAGACGAGCACCTGGTGGTTCGTGCCGTTCCGCACGTGCCGGTGCTTCGCCTCCTGGTGGGACACCGTCGGGTCGGGCGTCCCGCGTGGACCGTCCGGGTGGAAGCCGATGCACCAGCACCCGCCCCACACGCCGTTGCTGCGGGTCACGAGCGCGGCGAAGTCGGGCCACGTCTCCTCGGTGAGCATCGCCGTCGAGTACTCCATGGGCCGATGATCCTCCGGCCCCGGCGATCCCGCCACCACCGCGACCGTGGTGTCCGGAACGGCGCGCGACCGGTGGTCAGGCTGCGCTGCGCCGGGCGGCGACGAGGCCGGAGACGAGCGCCGTGACACCGAGCCCGATGCCGACCACGCCAGCGAGTGCACCGAAGAACATCAGGGCACCGGCACCGATGTTCGCGCCGCCCTCGCCGGAGTCGTTCGCGTTCGCGTACCCACCGATGAACGAGGCCAGGAACGCCACGACGAGGAACGCCGTGCAGAGGATGTGCAGCACACGTGGCGCGAGCGGGGTCATGCCCGGATCGTAGCGCGGCGGTCCGGACGCGGTCGGCTGACGGCCCGGAACGAGACCACGAACGGCCTGGGCGTGGGTCCTAGGACAGCTTCTTGCTGTCCTCGAGCCAACCCGCGAGCTTGGTCATGTAGTCGGCCTGCGACGCGTAGTCGAGGGCCGGGAACGTCCAGCTGTGGACCTGCCCCGCCTCGAGCGCGGCGTTGTCGGCGAAGGTCGGCTGCTTCTCCAGATCGGCGACCTGGTAGCCCTGCTGCGACAGCAGCAGCACGTCACCGGTGATCTGGCCGGCGTTCTCCCACGAGTAGATGCCCCAGTAGAAGCCCTCGGGCTTCGGGTTGACGAAGTCGACCCCGTACGACGCGTACATCTGCAGCGACGGCTCGTCGGTCGGGCGGGTGACGTAGGCGCCGTCACCGTCGGCGTACATCGAGACGACCGACAGGTCCTTCTCCTTGGAGACCTTCTCGAGCTCGTCGGCCGCGGTGTCGAAGCGCTTCTCGGCGGCGTCGACCGTCGACTCCTTCGCGCCGAGGGACTCGGACAGTTCAGCGATCTTCTCGATGACGTCCTCGCCCTTGCCGCCCCACTTCACCTGGACGACCGGCGCGATGGCCTCGATCTGCTTCTCCTGCGCCGTGTCCTTGAAGCCGTAGCCGGGCTGCTTCGTGTCGAGCGTGCCCTTGGCGTCGGTCGGGTAGACCGACGTGACGACGAGGTCGGGCTTGAGCGCGGCGAGCTTCTCGAGGTCGATGTCGCCGTAGGCGGTGCCGAGCTGCGTGATGCCGTCGGTGTCCAGGCCCGCGAAGCGGGCGTCCTTCGCCATCGTCAGCTGCCCGAAGGTGCCGACGGGCTTCAGGCCGTACTCGATGAACGACAGGGCGATGTCGTTCAGCACGACGACGCGCTTCGGCGTGTGGTCGACCTTCACGGTGGCGCCCGTGGCGTCCTCGTACGACCACGCCTTCGACGCGGCGGTGCCGCCGTCGGAGTCGGAGTCGGAGTCGTTCGAGTTGCCGGTGCTCGAGCAGCCGGTCAGGAGGAGTGCCGAGACGGTCACGGAGGTCAGGAGGGCGGCGCGCAGGTGGCCACGTCGGGAGGTCTTCACGTTAGGAGAGGCTAACCTAAGTTCGCAGCACTCGCCAGCACGTCTTCGGTTTTCGTCGGGACCGTGTGCTCGGTCGGGGCGCTCGGGGCCGTGTGCTTCGTCGGGGCACTCGGCACGGGGTCGTGCTCGTCCGCCTCGGGCACGATCATCGGTGCACCGGTCACCGGGTCGGCGAACACCCGGGCGTGCAGGCCGAACGCGTGCTCGAGCAGTGCCGGGGTGAGGACGTCGTGGGGTGTGCCGTCGGCCACGACCCCGCCGTCGTGCAGCACCACGAGCCGGTCGGAGTACCGCGCCGCGAGCGACAGGTCGTGCAGGACCATCACGATCGTCGACCCCTGCTCGCGGTTCAGCCGCCGGACGAGCCGCAGGACCTCGAGCTGGTGCGCGAGGTCCAGGTAGGTCGTCGGTTCGTCGAGCAGGAGCGTCTGGGCCTGCTGCGCGACGACCATGGCGATCCAGGCACGCTGGCGCTGCCCGCCGGACAGGCTCGTGACGTCGCGGTGCGCCACCTCGGTCAGACCGGTGGCGGCGATGGCCTCTTCGGCGACGGCCGCGTCCTCGGCGGTCCACGGCTTCGCCCACGACTGGTGCGGGTTCCGGCCGCGCATCACCAGGTCGAGGACGCTGGTGCCCGCGGGGGCGACGGGGGACTGCGGCAGGATCGCGAGCTTGCGGGCGACCTGGCGGTTCGGTTCCCGGCGGATCGGGGTGCCGTCGAGCAGGACCTCGCCGGCCTGCGGCTTGAGCACGCGGCCGAACGCCTTGAGCAGCGTCGACTTGCCGCAGCCGTTCGCGCCGAGGAACGTCGTGACCGTGCCGCGTTCGATGCGCAGGTCCAGGTCGCGCAGCACGGGCTGGCGGTCGTAGCCGACGGACAGGGCAGTGGCTTCGAGGACGGGGGTGTGGTGCTCGTGCTGGTGCTCGTGCTGCTGCTGCTGGTGCGGTGTTGTCATCGGGACATCTCCTTGCGGTGACGGACGAGGAGCCAGATCAGGTACGGCGCCCCGATCACGGTGGTGATGATGCCGACCGGCACCTGCCACGGGAACGCGGAACGGGACAGCAGGTCGGCGGCGAGCACGAGCACGGCGCCGAGGGCACCGGCGAGCAGCAGCGGCGGCCGGTTCGTGCCGGCGAGCCGGAGCCCGACCTGCGGCACGACGAACGCGACGAAGCCGACCGGCCCCGCGGCGGCCACGGCGGCGGCGGTCAGCACGACCGCGAGCGCGATGACGAGCAGCCGGTGCCGCTGGACGCCGAGTCCGACGCCCGTCGCGACCTCGTCGCCGAGCTGCCCGATGCCGAGCGCCGCACTCGTCGCCAGTGCGATCGGCACCGCGACGGCGGCCACCACGAGCAGCGGCCAGACGCTCTCCCACGAGGTGCTCGACAGGCTGCCGACGAGCCACTGCGACGCTGCGGTGGCCACGGTGATCTTCGCGCGGACGAGCAGGTAGCTCGTCACGGCGTCGAGCGTCGCGCTCACGCCGATGCCGACCAGCACGAGCCGGTAGCTCTGCACACCCCCGCGCCAGCCCAGGCCGTACACCAGGACCGCAGCGACCAGGGCGCCTATCGTGGCAGCCACCGGGATCCCGCCACCGAGCAGCAGGGACGAGACCGAGTACGTCCCGCCGCCGAGCACGATGGCCGCGACCGCACCGACGCTCGCGCCCGCGGTGACACCGATGATGTCCGGGGTGCCGAGGGGGTTTCGGGTGAAGGTCTGGGTGAGCGCCCCGGCGACCCCGAGCGTCAGGCCGACGAGTGCGCCGGTGAGCACACGGGGCAGGCGCAGGGTGGTGATGATGAAGGCGTCCGGCCCGGACTCCAGGCCGAGCAGGGACCTGACGACGACCCCGGGAGCGATCCACGTCGAGCCGACCGCCGTCCCGATCACGATGAGCACCAGGACGGTGGCGAGCGACCCGACGGTGTACCAGAACACCCGGGGGCGCCAGGCGAGGCCGACGGGGCCGATGCGGATGCCTGTGCGGCCGGGGGTATGGGGGGCAGGGGCGGGCGTGCCCGGCGTGGTGGTCTCGGGCGTGCTTCCGGGCGTGCTGCCGGTGCTGCCGGGCGTGCTGCCGGTGCTGCGCACCGCTGCCCCGCTCACAGTGACACCAGCGATCGGCGACGGGCCACGGCGACGAACACGGGGCCGCCGATGACGGCGAGCACGATGCCGACCTCGACCTCGGAGAACCCGCCGATCAGGCGACCGATGACGTCGGCGAGCAGCACGAGGGCGGCGCCGACCAGACCGGAGACCGGCAGGGTCCAGCGGTGTCCGGTGCCGACGAGCGCGCGGGCGACGTGCGGCACGGTCAGGCCGACGAAGCCGATCGGGCCGGCAGCAGCGGTGGCGCCGGCGGCGAGCAGCGTGATCCCGCCCAGGCCGACGAGCCGGGCGACGAGCACGTTCTCGCCGAGTCCCTTCGCCAGCTCGGACCCGAGCCCGAGGGCGTCGAGGGCGCGGACGTTCAGCACCGCGAGCACGAGCCCGGCGGCCAGGAACGGCCACACCGCCCCGAGGATGTCGAGCTGTCGCGCGGCGAGTGACCCGACGACCCAGAGCCGGTACGCGTCGAGCGAGGCCTGGTCGGTCAGCACGACGAAGGAGGTCAGGGCGGCGAGCAGTGCCGACACCGCGGCCCCGGCGAGGGCGAGCGGAACCGGACTGGCCGTGCCGCTGCCGGCGATGGTCACCGAGAAGACGACGACGCTGGCGACCAGGGCCCCGACCAGGGCGAACCAGACGGTCGCGCTCGTGCTCGTCACCCCGAACACGTAGACGCCGAGCACCACCGCGAGCCCCGCTCCCGACGAGACGCCGAACAGGCCGGGGTCGGCGAGCGGGTTGCGGGTGTGTCCCTGCATGAGGAGTCCGGCGATGCCGAGAGCCGCACCGACCGCAGCACCGATCAGCGTGCGCGGGATGCGGGAGCCCCACACGATCGCCTCGTCGGTGCTCGACCCGGAGCGTGTGAGCCCCGCCCACACGTCGGCGACACCGATGCGGTTGCTGCCGAGCAGCATGCTCGCCACGGCGACGAGCACCAGGGCGACGACGAGTCCGATGATCACCGCGGTCCGCCGCCGCATCGCGGTCCGGTGGACGCCGAGGGCGCGGGACGCATCGCCGGCTCGGGCTCGGGACGCGTCGGGTTCGGGGGCCTCCGGACCGGAAGCCAGAACGGGATTGGGGGCTGGCACGGAAGTCATCTTAGGTTAGCCTTGCCTCATGGCGAAGACCCCGCGGCTCCTGCCGACGAACCCCCGGCTCTTCCGCGCCCGTGTCCTCCGGACCCAGCGGGTGACCCCCTCGATGCAGCGCGTCACCGTCACCGGGGACGACCTGCACGAGTTCGGCTACCTCGGTTTCGACCACTGGTTCCGCCTGTTCGTCCGACGCCCCGACCAGGACGCCTTCCGGATGCCCGACCTGGACGGCAAGAAGTGGTGGCCGACGTTCCTCGGCATCCCCGAGGACGTCCGTCCCCACTGCGCGAACTACACCGTCGCCGCGTACCGCCTCCTCGCCGACGGCACCGCCGAGCTCGACATCGACTTCGTCGTGCACCTGGACCACCGCGGTGAGCTCGAGGGCCGCGCCGCGATCTGGGCCTGCGCCGCACGCCCCGGCGAGGAACTCGCGATGCTCGACCAGGGCTGCATCTTCGATGTCCCCGCCGGCACCAGCGAGGTCGTCGTCGCCGCCGAGGAGACCGGGCTGCCCGGCGTCGTCGGCATCGCTGCCTCGTTGCCGCGCGACAGCGTCGGCCGCATCATCCAAGAGGTCCCGACCGCCGCCGACATCCGCGACCTCGACGCCCCCACCGGCGTGCAGGTGACGTGGATCGTCCGGCAGCCGGGCGCCGTCCCAGGCAGTGGTGCACTTGCCGAACTGCAGCGGCACGTGCCGTCCGACGACCAGGGCTACGCGTTCGTCGTGGGGGAGTCGCGCCTCGCAACGGAGGGCCGCCGCCACCTGCACCGTGCGGGTCTGCCGAAGTCGCGCATCACGTTCTCCGGGTTCTGGAAGCACGAGACGAAGGTCTCCGTCCCCGCCTGACCCGCGCGGTGCCTGGTGCTTCCGGGCGTACTGCCACAGAACTTCTGCCCAGGTACGCCCGGTCCGCCCAGGTATGCCCGGTTCCGCCAGGTACGCCCGGTTCTGCCAGGTATGCCCGGTTCCGCCAGGTACGCCCGGTTCTGCCAGGTATGCCCGGTTCCGCCAGGTATGCCCGGTCCTTCCCCTTGCGCGCGCCTTGCCTGGTGCTTTCGGGCATACCGCCACAGAACTTCTGCCCGGGTACGCCCGTTCTGCCCACGTATGCCCGGTCACGCCAGGTACGCCCGTTCTGATCAGGTACGCCCGGTCCTTCCCCTTGCGCGCGCCTTGCCTGGTGCTTTCGGGCATACCGCCACGGAACTTCTGCCCGGGTACGCCCGTTCTGCCCAGGTACGCCCGGTCGCGCCAGGTGCGCCCGGTTCCGCCCGCTGCGCCCGGTTCCGCCCGGTGCGCCCGGTTCCGCCCGCTACGCCCGGTCCTTCCCCTGGCGGGCGCGGTGCCTGGTGCTTTCGGGCGTACTGCCACAGAACTTCTGCCCAGGTACGCCCGATTCCGCCAGGTACGCCCGCTCTCGCCAGCCGCGCCGCGCTCGTGACGCGACCAACGGACGGACGGGAGGCCCGGTGCCAGCTGGCACCGGGCCTCCCGTCCGTGGTGGGGTGGCGTCAGCCCTTGAGGCCCGAGCCCGTCACGCCCTCCACGATCTGCCGCTGGAAGATCAGGTAGAGGATGATCAGCGGCAGCGCCGCGAGGATCGCACCGGCCTGGATGTCGGCGTAGCGCTGCCCGAAGCTGCCCTGGACCGTGGCGAGCCCGACCGGGATCGTCATGAGGTCCGGGTTGGACAGCACGAACAGCGGCAGCAGCAGGTTGTTCCACACCCCGACGAAGGTCAGGATCGTCACGGCCGCGATCACCGGACGCGACAGCGGCAGGATGACCGACCAGTAGACCTTCCAGATGCCGGCGCCGTCGATGCGCGCCGCCTCTTCGAGCTCCTTCGGGATGCCGTCGAAGAACTGCTTGAAGATGAACACCGCGATCACGGCGGGCACCTGCGGGAAGATCACCGACCAGTAGGTGTTGAGCAGGCCGACCGCGTTGAGCTCCTGGAAGATCGGGATGATCAGCACCTGCGTCGGGATCATGATCCCGAGGATGATGAGCAGGAACGCGATGTTGCGGCCGCGGAACACCAGCCGCGACAGCGCGAACGCCGCCATCGACGCGAACAGCACGGTGAGTGCCGCCGTGACGACGCTCGTGATGGCGCTGGCGAGGTACCAGTTCCAGATGTCGCCGGCCTGGAACAGCGACGAGTACGAGTGCAGCGTCGGGTTCCAGTTCGACAGGATCGCGTTCGCGCCGAGGGCGGCGACGCCGTTGTCGGACAGCGACGTCTTCAGGGCGAACACACTCGGGATGAGCCAGATGATCGCGAAGATCGTCAGGACGATCCCCGACGCGATCGTGAAGCCCCGACCGCTGACGCCGATCTTCGCGGCGCTCGTGGGAGCGGCGGACGAGACGCCGGTGCGGAGCTTGCGGCCGGTGGTGATGCTCTCGGTGGCGGTCATGTCAGGCCCCGATCTCTCGCTTGGCGGCAGCACGCTCGACGAGCTGCCGGATGACCGCGATCGCCACGATCACGATGAACAGGAGGACCGACGCGGCCGATGCGGCACCGAGCCGGTTGTCGGTGAAGCCGACGCCGGTGATGAGCTGCAGCGAGACCTGGGTCGAGATGCCCGGCCCGCCGTTCGTCATCAGGTAGACCTGGTCGAAGATCTTCAGGCTCGCGATGATCTGCAGCAGGACGACCAGCGTCGTCGTGCGGCCGAGCAGGGGGAGCGTGATCGACTTGATCTGCTGCCAGTTCGACGCACCGTCGACGGCGGCTGCTTCGTACAGTTCGCGCGGGATCTCCTGCAGACCGGCCAGGTAGAGCACGAAGTTGAAGCCGAGGGTCCACCACACGGTGGCGATCGCGACACCGATCATGGCCGTGTTCGGGCTCGACAGCATGCCGGAGCCGGGCGTCATGCCGATCGCGGACTGCAGGCTCGCCCACAGACCGGTGCTCGGCGTGAAGATGAACACCCAGATCAGCGAGATCGTCGCCGACGGCAGGATGAACGGCAGGAAGAACGCCAGACGGAAGAACCACTGCCCGCGGTTCATCCGGTTCGTGAGCACGGCGAACACGAACGCCAGGATGACGAGCGGCGGGGTCGTGTACAGCGTGAACTGCAGCGTGTGCCAGAGCGACGACCAGAAGTCGCTGCGCCCGAGCATCTCGGCGTAGTTCGCGAACCCGGCGAAGCTGCCGAGCCCGGTGCGGACGGTCGAGGTGTTGAAGAAGCTCGTGACGATCATCCAGACCGTCGGGCCGAGCAGGAAGGCCACGTAGAACAGGCCGAACGGGGCGAGGAACAGCCAGCCGCTGCGGCCCTGGCCGCGGTTCACGCTGGAGCCGTAGGAGCGGTTCCGGCGGAGACGCGGCGCGGTGGCCGCGTCGGTCGGCCGGTCGAGGACAGGTGCTGTGGTCACGTCATCGTGCCTTTCGCGCGGTGTTCACGGCGATCGCGGGGGTCGTCTGCCCGGGGTGGTCCCGACGGGCGGTTGCGTGCCGGGTCACAGGGGGCTCGGGGTGTTGAGGTACGTCGCGAGCTGCGACTTGATGGCGCTGAGGGCCTGCGCGGGGGACGAGCTGCCCTGCTGCACGAGGGCGAGCTGGGCGCCGACCGTGCCCTCGAACGTCGAACCCGAACCGCCGTACCAGGCGGCGTCGTCGAACACGGCGGTCTCGGCTGCGGCCGCGTAGTTCGACTGCGGCGTGAGCTTCTTGTAGGCGGCGCTGTCGAACGTCGGGATGTAGGCCGGCACGTGCCCGCCCTCGGCCCACGTCAGACTCTGCTCGAGCATCTGCTTGATGAAGAGCATGTGCTGCTTGCGCTGCTCCGGCGTGCGGGCCTTCTTCGGCAGGACGAACGTGTGCGAGTCCGCCTGGGTCGCCGGCTTGTCGTAGAGCTGGGGGATCGGCGCCATGCCGAAGTTCAGGCCCTTGATCGACTGCGCGGTGCTGATCTCCCACTCGCCCTGCATGAAGAAGCCGGCCTTGCCGTCGAACATGAGCGACTGCGCGGTGGCGTAGTCGAGGGCCTTGTTCAGCCAGCCCTCCTTCACCCACTTCTGGGTGCGGCTCGTGACCTCGTTGTAGGCGTCCTCGTTGACGGTGAGCTTCGATCCGCCGTCGCTGATGAACGGGGTGGCGTCCTTCAGCTGGTTGTACATCGTCCAGAAGAAGCGCCACGGGGTGGCCGTCTCCGGCACCACGTTCGCGACGTTGAGCGCCGTGCCGCCGGTGACCTTGGCGACCGCGGCGAGGGCCTTCTCGAAGTTGTCCATGCCGTTGAGGTCGACGAGGTTGCCGTCGCCGTCGATCAGGCCGGCCTTCTTGCAGACGTCGACGTTGTAGAAGAGGACGAAGGGGTGGGTGTCGAGCGGGACCGCGATGTTGTTGCCGTCGGTCTTCTGCGCCGCCCAGGCCTTCTGGTTGAAGTCGGCGGCGCTCAGGCCGACGCTCGCCAGGTCGTCGGAGGTGATCGGGTCGAGCAGGTCACCGTCCCAGAGCGGCTTCGCGCGGGTCAGGTGCGCGACCGCGACGTCCGGCGGCTTGTTCCCGACGGTCGCCAGTGTCAGCTTCGAGTAGTACGGGTTGCCCCACGCGAACGTGGTGCCCTGCAGCGCGCTCGAGCCGCCGTGCTGCTTCGCGTAGCCGTCCTCCATGGCCTGCATGCGGACGCCGTCGCCGCCGCCGAACAGGTTCCAGAAGACGAGGGTCTCGGGGTTGAGTGCGCTTCCGGCGAGGCCGGCGGCGAGGGGGCTCGAGCAGGCGGCGAGCGGCAGGACCGTCGCGGCCGCTGCCCCGGCGGCGAGGAAGCCCCGGCGCGAGAGGCGCGACGCGGGTGTTGCGGGTGGGATCGGCATGGCATCACTCCATCGGGATGGGCCGGGCTCGGGAACAGGGTCGGTGCTCCCGCCGGAGCATCGCTGCTCCGGACCCGGAGCACTGCTGCTCCGGACACGGAACGACCTTCCGGTGCTCCGTGAGCGCTCACATTAGCGCTCGCTCCCGGCATCCGCCACCCCTTTCGCGGCGGCGTGGAACCCGGTAGCGTTTCTGTCAGGTGAGCGCTCACTTTCGTGACGGCCCGCTTCGGTTCCCGTCCGTGGCCCCACCCGCTCCCCGCACGAACCGCACTGCCACGATCGAAGGAGATCCATGCCCCGCACACACCTCGTCCTCGACGCCGCGTTCACCGTGGGGCCGGTGCGACGTCGCCTGTTCGGCGGGTTCGTCGAGCACCTCGGCCGCCACGTCTACGACGGCATCCACGAGCCCACCCACGAGACCGCCGACGAGCACGGCTTCCGCAAGGACGTCGTCGAACTCGTCAAGGAACTCGGCGTCTCCGCCATCCGCTACCCCGGTGGCAACTTCGTCTCCGGCTACAAGTGGGAGGACGGCGTCGGCCCCGTCGAGCAGCGCCCCCGCCGCCTCGACCTCGCCTGGCACTCGACGGAGACGAACGAGGTCGGCCTGCACGAGTTCCAGCACTGGCTCGACCAGGTCGGCTCGGAGCTCATGCTCGCCGTGAACCTCGGCACCCGCGGCACGCAGGAGGCGATCGAGCTCCTCGAGTACGCGAACATCGACGCCGGCACCGCACTGTCCGAATACCGTCGTTCGAACGGTCGCCAGGAACCCTTCGCCATCAAGATGTGGTGCCTCGGCAACGAGATGGACGGCCCGTGGCAGCTCGGCCACAAGAACGCCGACGACTACGGCAAGCTCGCCGCGATGACCGCCAAGGCCATGCGGCAGATCCAGCCCGACCTCGAGCTCGTCGCCTGCGGTTCCTCGGGGGCGTCGATGCCGACGTTCGGCGAGTGGGAGCGCACCGTCCTCGAGCACACCTACGACGACGTCGACTACATCTCCGCGCACGCCTACTACGAGGAGGACGACGACCTGCCGTCGTTCCTCGCCTCGGGCGCCAACATGGACCACTTCATCAAGACGGTCACCACGGCCGCCGACCACGTCCAGGCGCAGAAGAAGTCCGACAAGCGCATCGACATCTCGTTCGACGAGTGGAACGTCTGGTCGATCAAGAAGTGGGAGGCGAAGGCCAAGACCTTCACGCTCGACGAGTGGCCCGTCGCCCCGCGTCTGCTCGAGGACGTCTACACCGTCGCCGACGCCGTCGTCGTGGGTGGCCTGCTCATCTCGCTGCTCCGCCACGCCGACCGCGTCGCCTCGGCCTCGCTCGCCCAGCTCGTCAACGTGATCGGCCCGATCATGACCGAGCCCGGTGGCCCGGCCTGGCGCCAGACGACCTTCTTCCCGTTCTCGGTCACCTCGCGCCTGGCGCAGGGCACCTCGCTGCAGGTCAAGGCCTCGGGTGACACGGTCGACGGTGGCAAGCACGGTGAGGTCCCGGTCGTGGACTCCGCCGCCACCGTGTCCGAGGACGGCAAGGCAGCGGTCTTCCTGATCAACCGCCACCCGTCCGAGCCGACCACGGTGACGATCGACCTGGCCGGCATCGGTGCGACGGGCGACGTCCACGCCGAGGGTGTCTGGGACGACGACCTGCACGCCGTGAACGACCTGAAGAACACCTCGCGCGTGGGGCTCCGCACGAACGAGTCGGTCCGCCGCGAGGGCGACACCGTCACGATCGAGCTCCCGCCGGTCTCCTGGACCGCCGTCTCGATCGGCTGACAGAACGCCTCGGCGCACGCCACGGCGGGCGTCGAGTGAGCACAGAGGACGTCGGGCGCTCGCGCCCGACGTCCTCTGCGCGTTGCGCGTGCGCGGCGGGCCGGGCGCGAGTTCACGGGGTGGGCGACACCTCACGGGGTGACGGGCGCGTGGACTGTCGCTGGGCCCGTGACGTGCCCGCGCGGCGGCCGGGAGGCCCGTGGCGGCCTGGCACCGGGCCTCCCGACCGGCGCGTGGTGACTCCACGGCCTGGGCGACACCTCACGGGAACGCGCGCGCGTGGACTGTCGCTGAGCGCGAAACGCGCCGCGCCTCGCGCGCGGCCGTCAGCGCGCCGGCGGCGCCGCCGTGCTCGCCCGCTCGACGAGCCGCACCGGCACCAGGTCGGCCGCGACGCTGACGCGCTCGCCGTCGATCTGGGCGAGCAGGTTCGCGACCGCTCGGCGGCCGACCTCGTCGAAGGACTGGTGCACGGTGGTCAGCGGCGGCCAGAACGAGTCGGACTCGGGGGAGTCGTCGAACCCCACCACGCTCAGCGACGACGGCACAGGGCGACCGGACTCGTGTGCTGCGCGCAGGACCCCGAGGGCGGTCTGGTCGTTCGCGGCGAACACCGCGGTGATCTCCGGCCGTGCGGCGATCTCGAGCCCGGCCTCGTAGCCGTGCTCGGTCGTCCAGCCGCCGCGGAACACCGGGGGGACCGGTCGACCGGCGCGCGTCAGGGTGTCCTGCCACGCGGCGAGGCGTCGGGCGGCCGAGTACGACGACTCCGGCCCGGCGACGTGCCAGACGGTCTCGTGCCCGAGGTCGAGCAGGTGCTGCGTGGCCTGCCGGGCGCCGTCGGCCTGGTCGGTGTCGATCGCGGGGTGGTCGGTGCTGCCCGTGGAGTCGATGATGACCATGGGCACGCCGTCGGGCAGCACGACCTCGGCGGTGTCGATGATGTGCGACTCGATGATGATCACGACGCCGTCGACGGCCTGTTCGTGCAGGCGCGAGAACGCGGAGCGGACGCCGGCCTCGGTGCGCGAGGCCATGGGCAGCAGGGTGATCGTGAAGTCGGCGACCCCGGCGGCGTCGGCGATCGCCTCGAGCGTGCGCATGTTGCCGAAGGAAGCGAGCGTGAACATGATCACGCCGATGGTGCGGAAGCGGCCGGAGCGCAGGGCGCGGGCGGCACGGTTGGGCCGGTAGCCGAGAGACTCCATCGCGCGCTGGACGCGGTCGCGGGTCTCCGGGCTGACGTTGTCGAAGCCCCGGGCGACGCGTGAGACCGTCTGCATGGACACCCCGGCGGCGTCGGCCACGGCGGCCATCGAGGGGGCGCGGCGGGTGCCGGCGGGGGACTCCATCGTCACGCTGGCGCTCCTTCCGGATCGAGGGGCCGAGCGGTCGGCCTCCCCGGACGCTAGCGCATGTTGACGTTGCCATGCTATCGTCGCGTCGTTCGATGTTGACGTCAACATCGGTGACCGCCCGGACACCCTGATCCGGCCCGGGCCGAGCCGCCGACATCGACCACCCGAACGCAGCAGACGAAGGAGTCACATGAGCACGCTCGCAGCGCGCCCCGGTGAGGCAGCACCGCGCCCCACCGCCGAGCGCCCCGCCGGCCGCCGCCCCAAGCCGCGGGGACGGTTCACCGGATGGCTGTTCGTCGGCCCGTTCGTCGTCGTCCTGGTCCTGATGCTCATCGTGCCGATCGGCTACGCGCTCTGGCTCAGCCTGTTCCGCGACCAGCTCATCGGCGGCAACCAGTTCGTCTGGTTCGCCAACTACGTGCAGCTCTTCCAGGACGCCAAGTTCTGGTCCGGGTTCGGTCGGGTCGCGATCTTCCTGGTCGTCCAGGTGCCGATCATGCTCGGCCTCGCGCTCGTCGCCGCCCTGGCCCTGGACAGCGCCCGACTGTGGGGGACGAGCTTCTTCCGCATCGCGGTGTTCCTGCCCTACGCCGTCCCCGGGGTCGTCGCGGCCCTGATCTGGGGCTTCATCTACGGCAACCAGTTCGGTCTGACGGGCGCCGCGAACGACGCGCTCGGCATCGACCTGCTGCAGCCGTTCAGCCCGAGCTGGGTCCTGACGTCGATCGGCAACGTGGTCACGTGGGAGTTCCTCGGCTACAACATGCTGATCTTCTACGCGGCACTCCGCACCGTCCCCGGTGAGCTGTACGAGGCGGCCGAGCTCGACGGTGCCGGCCCGATGCGCACGGTCTTCTCGATCAAGCTCCCGGCGCTCCGCGGCCCGATGGTGATCGCCACGATCTTCTCGATCATCGGCAGCTTCCAGCTCTTCAACGAGCCGAACCTGCTCAAGACGCTCGCCCCGAACGTCATCGGCAGCGCCTTCACCCCGAACATGTACGCCTACTCGCTGTCCTTCAGCGGTCAGCAGTTCAACTACTCCGCCACGGTCGCGATCGTGATGGGCGTGATCACCGCGGTGATCGCCTACGTCGTCCAGGTCCGCGGCACCCGCGAGGAGAACCGATGAGCACCATCCAGCACCCCTCCGGGCCCGCAGCGGCCACGGTGACCGAGGCGACCACGACGCAACGTGCGCCGCGCACCCGCTCGATCCGCGCCTCCAGGCAGCTCCGCACCGCGGAAGGCGGACGCAAGCCGAAGCGTTCCGGCCTGCTCACCGCGGTCATGGTCGTCTTCGTCGTGTACTCGTTCGCGCCGCTGTTCTACCTGCTCGTGAACAGCACGAAGACGCAGGCGTCGCTGCTCTCCACGTTCGGTCTGTGGTTCGGCGGGGACTTCAACCTCTGGCAGAACATCGTCGACACGCTGACGTACAACGACGGCATCTTCCTGCAGTGGTTCGGCAACACGCTGCTCTACGTCGTCGTCGGTGCCGGCGGGGCCACCCTGCTCGCCACCGTCGCGGGCTACGGCATGGCGAAGTTCCAGTTCCCCGGTCGCCGCGCGGTCTTCGCCGTCGTCCTCGGTGCCATCGCGGTCCCCGGCACGGCCCTGGCGGTCCCGACCTTCCTGCTGTTCTCGCAGGTCGGCCTGACCAACACCCCGTGGGCGATCATCCTGCCCTCGCTGATCAGCCCGTTCGGCATGTACCTGATCTGGACCTACGCGGTCGACGCGATCCCGGCCGAACTGCTCGAGGCCGCCCGCATGGACGGTGCCGGTGAGTTCCGGATCTTCTTCACGATCGCGCTCCGCCTGCTCGCGCCCGGTGTCGTCACCGTCCTGCTGTTCGCGGTCGTCGCCACCTGGAACAACTACTTTCTGCCGCTCATCATGCTGAGCGACCCGAAGTGGTACCCGCTGACGGTCGGCCTGAACCAGTGGAACGCGCAGGCCACCGGGTCCGGCGCGCAGCCGATCTACAACCTCGTCGTCACGGGATCGCTCCTCACGATCATCCCGATCGTGGTCGCGTTCCTCTTCCTCCAGCGCTTCTGGCAGTCCGGTCTCGCGGCCGGGTCGGTCAAGGCCTGATCCCTCGGACACCAGGCCCGTGGCGACCCCGCCACGCGCCGACCGGTCCGGCACACAGCAGCACCACCCCCTCCACGAAGAAGTGAAAGGCACTCCCATGAACAAGCGTCTCCGGCGCGGGCTCAGCGCCCTCGCCATCGGCGTCACCGCCGCGATCGCCCTCGCCGCGTGCGCCTCCGGCGGCTCCGGCTCCGGTGGATCGGCCGACGACATCGACAAGGCCCTGCAGGACGGTGGCACCCTGACCTACTGGTCGTGGACCCCGTCGGCGAAGGCCCAGGTCGCCGCGTTCGAGAAGCAGTACCCCAAGGTGAAGGTCAAGCTCGTCAACGCCGGCACCGGTGCCGACCAGTACACGAAGCTGCAGAACACGATCAAGGCCGGCTCGGGCGCCCCCGACGTCGCCCAGGTCGAGTACTACGCCCTGCCGCAGTTCGCGCTGTCCGAGTCGCTGCTCGACCTGTCGAGCTACGGCTTCGACTCGCTCGAGAAGGACTTCGCGAAGAGCACCTGGAGCTCGGTGTCGATCGACGGCAAGGTCTACGGCCTGCCGCAGGACTCCGGCCCCATGGCGCTGTTCTACAACAAGAAGGTCTTCGACAAGCACGGCATCGCCGTGCCGAAGACGTGGGACGAGTACGTCACCGCGGCCAAGAAGCTGCACGAGGCAGACCCGAAGGCCTACATCGCGGCGGACTCCGGCGACGCCGGCTTCACCACGAGCATGATCGCCCAGGCCGGCGGCACCCCCTTCACCACCGACGGTGACAAGGTGACCATCAACCTGCAGGACGAGGGCACCAAGAAGTGGACGAGCACCTGGAACGAGCTCGTCGAGCAGGGCCTGCTGTCGAAGACGGTCGGCTGGACCGACGACTGGTACAAGCAGCTCGGCAACGGTGAGATCGCCACGATGATCACCGGTGCCTGGATGCCCGGCAACCTGGAGTCCGGCGTCGCCCAGGCCTCGGGTGACTGGCGCGTCGCCCCGATGCCGACCTACGACGGTGGCACCGCCCAGACCGCGAACAACGGCGGCAGCGCCCAGGTCGTCATGAAGCAGTCGAAGAACCCGGCCCTCGCCGCGGGCTTCCTCAAGTGGCTGAACTCCTCGAAGGAGTCCACGAAGGTCTTCATGGAGTCCGGCGGCTTCCCGTCGACCACCGCTGACCTCGACTCGTCGGCGTTCCTCGACGAGAAGCCGGAGTACTTCGGCGGCCAGCAGATCAACAAGGTGCTCGTCGACGCGTCGAAGTCCTCGGACAACGACTTCACCTACCTGCCGTACCAGGTGTACGCGAACAGCGTCTACGCCGACACCGTCGGTCAGGCGTACGAGAACGGCACCTCGCTCGACGCCGGCCTCGAGGCCTGGCAGAAGGCCCTCGCCAAGTACGGCAAGGACCAGGGCTTCACGGTCTCGTCGAAGTAGTTCGACAGCATCCCCGCGGGGCCGTGCGGACACGTCCGCACGGCCCCGCTCCACGCCCGGCCTGGCTCCACGCCCGGCCTGGCTCCACGCCCGGCCCGGCTCGACGCCCGGCCCGGCCGGCAACGAAAGAACCACACCATGCGCTTCGCCATCGGCGACACCGACTTCCTGCTCGACGGCGAGCCGCACCGGGTCCTCTCCGGCGCGATCCACTACTTCCGCGTGCACCCCGACCTGTGGGCCGACCGGATCCGCAAGGCGAAGCTGATGGGCCTCAACACCATCGAGACCTACGTCGCCTGGAACGCACACGCGCCGTCGCCCGGGGTGTTCGACCTGTCGGGTGGCCTGGACCTCGGCCGCTTCCTCGACCTCGTCGCCGCCGAGGGCATGCACGCCATCGTCCGCCCCGGCCCCTACATCTGCGCCGAGTGGACGAACGGCGGGCTGCCGTACTGGTTGTTCGCAGACGGTTCCGTGGGCGTCCGGCGCAACGAGCCCGGGTTCCTCGCAGCGGTCCGGACGTACCTGCAGCACCTGGCCCCCGTGCTGGTCCCGCGGCAGATCGACCAGGGCGGGCCCATCGTCCTGGTGCAGGTCGAGAACGAGTACGGCGCCTACGGCTCCGACCCCGAGTACCTGCGCGCACTCGAGCAGATGCACCGCGACATCGGGCTGACCGTCCCCTTCACGAGCGTCGACCAGCCGATGGGCACGATGCTCGAGGACGGCTCCCTGCCCTCGCTGCACAAGACCGGTTCGTTCGGCTCACGCTCCGCCGCCCGGCTCGAGCGCCTGCGGCAGGCGCAGCCCACCGGACCCCTGATGTGCTCGGAGTTCTGGGACGGCTGGTTCGACAGCTGGGGCGAGCACCACCACACCACGCCGGCGTCCGCCAGTGCCGAGGACCTGGACGTCCTGCTCGCCGCCGGCGGCTCGGTGAACATCTACATGTTCCACGGCGGTACGAACTTCGGCTTCACGAACGGCGCGAACGACAAGGGCGTCTACCGCCCGATCGCGACGTCGTACGACTACGACGCCCCGCTCGACGAGGCCGGTCGGCCGACGTCGAAGTTCCACGCGTTCCGCTCGGTGATCGCGCGCTACGCGCCCGTCCCGCCGCTGCCCGCGACGATGGAGCCGGGTGGATCGGGTCGCCTCGGTCCCGCGGTCGCGTCCGGCGACGGCCTGGAGGCCCGGATCACCCACGCCACGGACCTCGCCGTCCGTCTGGACCGCGTCGCGTCGCTCCGTTCCCTGCTGCCCACGCTCACGGCGTGGTCCGCGCACGACGAGCCGCCGACCTTCGACGCCCTCGGGGCCGCGAGCGGCTTCGTCGCCTACCGCGCCGAGGTCGACCTGCCCACCGGAGGGGTGCTGACCGTCGGCACCGAGGTGCGCGACCGAGCGATCGTGTCGGCCGACGGTGTCGTCGTCGGGGTCCTGGAGCGTGAGCACCACGACCGAGCCATCGCTCTGCCGCCGGTGACCGGCACGCTCGAGCTCCTCGTCGAGGACCAGGGCCGCGTCGACTACGGCATCCGCATCGGCGAGCCGAAGGGCCTGATCGGCGGCGTCTCGATCGACGGCGTCCCGGTCGCCCGGTGGACGGCATCGCCGCTCGCCCTCGACCCCGTCGCACCCGCCGCCGTGACCGCGCTGTCCGAGGTCGCTCCGACCGGTGGTGACGTGCTCGCCGGACCGACGTTCGCAGCTGGCTCGTTCGACCTCGACACCGTGGACGACCGGTACCTGTCGCTCGACGGGTTCCGGAAGGGTGTCGCCTGGGTCAACGGGTTCTGCCTCGGTCGGTACTGGTCGCGGGGCCCGCAGCGGACCCTGGCGATCCCGGGGCCGGTGCTCCGCCACGGTCGCAACGAGCTCGTCGTGCTCGAACTGCACGCCGCCGCTTCCCGTACCGCGTGCCTGCTCGTCGAGCCCGACCTGGGCCACACCGAGGCCTAGTCGCGCCGCCTGGTCGAATCGGGCGTACCTGGTCGAATCGGGCGTACCTGGTCGGAAGTTTCGACCAGGTACGCCCGATTCTGCTCTCCTTTGCGGGCGTTGTGGGAAGGATCAGTCGGCGTCGAGGGCGTCCAGGTCGGCGAGGGCCTGCTCGGCATCGGCGATCCGGTCGGCCTCTGGGCGGCTCCACCACTCGGGGCCGCGTTCGCCCAGGCCGTGCTTGGCCACGCCGTTCCGGTGCCGCGCCGCCGCCAGGGCCTCGTCGTCGCCCGCGCGCTTCGCGGTCTTCACGGCGTTGCGCCCGCGCCCCAGGTGGGAGCGGAGTGCGGCGGCGAGCTCCTCGGGCAGGGCGGGGTCGGTGCGGCGCCAGCGTCGGCCGTCCACGACGAAGAAGTGGTCGTCGGGTTCAGCGGTCATGGTCCGAGTCTGCACCGTCGGTGGTGCCGGGTAGACACGAGCCGATGAGCCACGAACGCGTCCGCCCGATGCTCGACGTCCGACGCATCTACGCCGAGCCGGCCGCGCTCGAACTGCAGCGCGGGCAGGAGATCGTCGGGCGCTGGCCGGACGCCGAGATCGTCCCGGTCGAGTCGCACTGGAACATCCCCGAGGTGCACGGCGACGAACGGAACGTCCAGCGCTGGGTGCGGATCAAGACCGAGGCGCTCGTGCTCGGCGTGAAGAAGTCACTGGTGACCCGGCCGAACGGTCGCTCCGCCGACTTCATCGCACCGTCCACCGCGAACGGCTGCGCGATGGCGTGCGCCTACTGCTACGTGCCGCGTCGCAAGGGCTACAGCAACCCCGTGACGGTGTTCGCGAACATCGACCAGATCACCAAGCACGTGGCTCGGAACATCGCCAAGCAGGGGCCGAAGACCGAACCGAACCAGTGCGACCCGGAAGCCTGGGTCTACGACATCGGCGAGAACAGCGACTGCTCGGTCGACGCGATGATCAGCGACAACGTCCGCGACCTCTGCGACCTGTTCCGGATGACCCCGACGGCCAAGGCCTCGTTCGCCACGAAGTACGTCAACCGCGACCTGCTCGACTGGGACCCGATTGGCCGGACCCGGATCCGCTTCTCGCTGATGCCGCACGAGACCGCGAAGGTCACCGACATCCGCACGAGCCCGATCGCCGAGCGCATCGCCGCGGTGAACGACTTCGTCGACGCCGGGTACGAGGTCCACCTGAACTTCTCGCCGGTCATCCTCACGCCGACGTGGGAGTCGGACTGGGCCGAGCTGCTCCGGCAGGTCGACGACGTGCTGTCCCCGGCCGCCAAGGCGCAGCTCGCTGCCGAGGTGATCTTCCTGACCCACAACCAGCCCCTGCACGAGGTCAACCTCGGGTGGCATCCCAAGGCCGAAGACCTGCTGTGGCGTCCCGACCTGCAGGAGCAGAAGGTGTCCCAGAACGGTGCCGTGAACGTGCGCTACCGGTCCGGCATGAAGGGGCAGCTCGTCGAGCGCTTCCGCGAGCTCGTGGCCGAGCACCTGCCGTCGTGCCGGATCCGGTACGCCTTCTGATCGGCGACCTCCCCGATCAGGGGATGAGCCGGTCCGCCCGGTACCGGGCGAACAGGTCAGCGAAGGCCTGTTCGGTCCGGCGGAACGCCGTGAACCCGGCGTCGCGGCTCTTCCCCATGTCGGTGACGACCTCCATCGCTCGACCGAGGTCGGCGTCGGTGTGCCACCACGAGGCGAGCCGGGTGATGTCAGCCTCGGCGAGACCGTGGCGCTCGGCGATGCCGGCCCACTCGGACTCGTACGGCGCCATCTGCTCCTCGAGCGGTCGCGGAGCGTCCTCGTAGCCCACCACGCGCGCGGGGTCGACACCGAGGTGCGCGGCCAGGCGCGGCCACATCCAGCGCCACCGGAAGACGTCACCGTTGACGATGTTGAACGGCTCGTCCGCACCCTCGGGTGACGTCGAGGCCCACACCATGTGCTCGGCGAGGATGCCGGCGTCGGTCATGTCGGTCAGGCCGTTCCACTGCGCTTCACTTCCCGGGAACACGAAGTCCAGGTCGAGTTCCTTCGCCAGCGTGGCCTGCACGGCGAGTGTGAGGCCCATGTTCATGGCGTTCCCGACGGCGTGTCCGATCACGGTGTGGGAGCGGTGCACCGACCAGGTGAACCCCTGGCGCTCGGCGGCTGCGAAGAGCTCGTCCTCTTGCGCGTAGTAGAAGTTCGGGGTGTCGAGGCGCGGCTCCTCCTCGTGGAAGGGTGTGTCGGGCATCTCGCCGGCGGCGTACGCCTCGAACGGGCCCAGGTAGTGCTTCAGGCCGGTGACGAGGGCGACGTGCTCGAGCGGAGCGTGCGACAGTGCCGCGAGCAGGTCGCGGACCATGCCGCCGTTCACGCGGATGTTCTCCGCCTCGGTGTCCTGCCGCTGCCAGGCGGTGAAGAAGACGTGGGTCGGGTGCTCGTCGGCGAGTGCGGCCGTCAGGCTCTCCGGGTCGCGCAGGTCGGCCGCGACGGTCCGGACGCCCTGTTCGGCGAGCGGTCGGCGGGAGAGTGCCGTCACGTCCCAGCCGAGGTCGAGCAGGTGGCGCACCAAGGCGGAACCGGTGATGCCACTGGCTCCGACGACCAGGGCTTCGCGGCGGGCAGGGGTCGGTTCGGTCGATCCGGTTGCAGTCATCCCTCGATGCAACTCACGTTGGACGACACGTGTTCCCTCAACGCGGACGGCGGATGCGGATCGGACCCTTGGCGGTCGACGGGTCGACGACGGACCCGCCCTGGGTGATCTCGACCTCGCCGCGCGCGACCATGCGGCGGGCGGCTCGACGCGCGGGCTCCATCAGCGGTCGCCAGTCGTCCGGGTCCAGCGAGCGTGCCACCTCGGACGGGCAGATGCTCGAGGTCCGCGCCCGTGCCGCGAGCAGTTCGTCGATGCGCTGCTCCAGAGCCCGGTCGGTGTCGTCGAGACCGTGTCGACGGCAGGCTCCGGAACACCACTTCGCCTCCGGCGCCGCCGACGACGGCATCCGTCGCCCGCACGAGGCGCAGGTGCGCTCGACGTGTGCCGACTCCGACGCCGACGCATCGGCTTCCGTCCTGATCGCCCGTCCCATGGCCCCATCCTCGTCCTGCCCGGCAGGGCGGTGCACAGCGACCACGCACGCGGTCCAGGTGCGCCTGGCAGCATCGGAGCGGTGAACCCCGACACCGTCCCCGCCCGTCCGTCCGAGCCGGCCTGGGTCCAGCACGTGATGTGGTGGCACGTCTACCCGCTCGGCTTCGTCGGCGCCGAGGTCCGTCCGACGGCACAGGTGGGGGAGCGTCCGCTCGAACACCGCCTCGACCGCCTGACCGCATGGCTCGACCACGTCGTCGACCTCGGCCTGAACGGGCTGTTGCTCGGCCCGGTGTTCGCGAGCTCGACCCACGGGTACGACACGGTCGACCACTTCCGCATCGACCCGCGCCTGGGCGACGACGCCGACTTCGACGCCCTGGTCGACGCAGCGCACGAGCGGGGCGTGCGGGTGCTGCTGGACGGGGTGTTCAACCACGTCGGCCGTGAGCACCCGGCCTTCCGCGCCTTGTCCGACCACGGCCCGGAGGCGCCGACCGCCGACCTGTTCGCCATCGACTGGTCCGGGTGGCAGCCGGGGGAGCCCGTGCCCGTCGGGCTGTTCGAGGGCCACGACATCCTCGTCGCGCTCGACCACGACAGCCGCGCCACCGAGGACCTCGCGGTGCAGGTCATGACGCACTGGCTGGACCGCGGGGTCGACGGCTGGCGGCTCGACGCGGCGTACGCGGTGCCACCGGCGTTCTGGGCGCGGGTGCTGCCGCGGGTGCGGGAGCGGTTCCCGGACGCCTGGTTCAGCGGCGAGGTGATCCACGGTGACGCGGCGGCGATCGCACGCGACTCGACGATGGACTCGCTGACCCAGTACGAGCTGTGGCAGGGGATCTGGCACGGCATCGCGGACCGCAACGGTCACGAGCTCGCGCACGCGATCGAGCGGCACGACGCGCTGTTGGCCACCTTCGCCCCGACGACGTTCGTCGGCAACCACGACGTCACCCGGATCGCGAGCGCGGTGGGGGAGCGGTTCGCCGGGCACGCCGCCGCGGTGCTGTTCACAGTGGCGGGGACCCCGGTGGTCTACGCGGGCGACGAGTACGGCTGGACCGGGGTGAAGGAGGAACGCGAGGGCGGCGACGACGCGGTCCGCCCGGAGTTCCCGGCCGAGGTGCCGGCGCCGACGGACCTGACCCACGCGTACGAGGCGCTCATCGCCCTGCGTCGCCGGAACCCGTGGCTGCACCGCGCGCACACCGACGTCGTACACCTGACCAACACCGCCGTGGTGCTGCGGACCGCGACGGCGGACGCCGCCGTGGTGACCGCCCTGAACCTGTCGGACGATCCCGTCGAGGTGCCCGTGGCCGACGCGACGCAGGTCGAGGCGGGCGGGGCCGATCTCGGGGACGGGACCCTGCGCCTCCCGGCCGGGGGTTGGGCAGTCCTGTCGCGATCGTGAGCAGAAACGGTCGGGTCCCCATCGAGGACCCGACCGTTTCTGCTCACCAAGCGAACGCTACTTGCGCGCGGAAGCCGCCCGGCGCTTGTTGAACACGTCGAACGCGACGGCGGCGAGCAGCACCAGACCCTTGATCAGGGACTGGAACTCGGTGCCGACACCGAGGATCGACATGCCGTTGTTCAGCAGGCCGATGATCAGACCACCGACGATGGCGCCCGGCACGGTGCCGATGCCGCCGGTGACGGCCGCACCACCGATGAAGACGGCGGCGATGGCGTCGAGCTCGAAGCCGTTTCCAGCGCCCGGTGCCGCCAGGTTGAGCTGGCCGGTGAAGACCACGCCCGCCAGGGCCGAGATGACACCCATGTTGACGAAGAGCAGGAACGTGACGCGCTTCGTCTTCACACCCGACAGCTGCGCGGCCAGGGCGTTGCCACCGATCGCGTAGATGTGGCGGCCGAACACCGCGCTCCGCATGACGACCGAGTAGATCACCACGAGGGCACCGAGCACGACGAGCACGATCGGGGTGCCGTTGTAGCTGGCGAGCAGGAGTGCCACGTAGATCACGAGCACGGCGCCGAACGCCGTCTTCACGATGAACCAGGCGAACGGCTCGCTCTCGAGCTGGTACTTGCGACGCGTGATGCGACCGCGGAACGCGGCGATCACCATGACGGCCGCGGCGGCGAAGCCGAGGATCATCGTGAGCGGCTCGTACCCGGTGGTGCCGAAGGACGGCAGGAAGCCGGAGCCGAGCGAGCGGAAGCCGGCGGGGAACGGCGAGATCTGCTGGTTCTGCAGGACGATCTGCGCCGCGCCGCGGAACGCGAGCATGCCCGCCAGCGTCACGATGAACGCCGGGATCCCGAAGTACGCGATCCAGAAGCCCTGCCAGGCGCCGACGAGTGCACCGACCACCAGGCAGAGCACGACCGCGATCGGCCACGGGATGTTCCACTGCGTGATCATCACGCCGGCCATGGCACCGGTGAAGGCGACCACCGACCCGACCGACAGGTCGATGTGTCCGGCGATGATGACCATTACCATGCCGATGGCCAGGATGAGGATGTAGCTGTTCTGGACGATCAGGTTCGAGACGTTGATCGGGGCCAGCGTGATGCCGTTCGTGGTCACCTGGAAGAAGATGACGATGACGATCAGCGCGATGAACAGGCCGATCTGTCGGAGCTGCCCGGTGAGGTAGCCGACGGCGGACTTAAGCGCGTTCATTGACAGGGGTCTCCCGTTCCTGGGTCATGTACTGCATGAGGACCTCGGGCGTCGCCTCGGCGCGCGGGACGTCGGCCGTGATGGTGCCCTCGGAGAGGGTGTAGATGCGGTCGCAGATGCCGAGCAGTTCGGGGAGCTCGGAGGAGATCACGATGACCGCCTTCCCCTGGTCGGCGAGCTGGTTGATGATCGTGTAGATCTCGTACTTCGCGCCGACGTCGATGCCGCGGGTGGGCTCGTCGAGGATGAGCACGTCGGGGTCGGCGTACATCCACTTCGACAGGACGACCTTCTGCTGGTTCCCGCCGGAGAGCTTCCCCGTCACGACGTCGACGTTCGGCGCCTTGATGTTGAGGCTCTTGAGGAACTGGGTCGCGACCGTGGTCTCCTCCGAGGAGTTGACGAAGCCCCAGTTGGCGAGCTTGCCGAGTGCCGACCCGGAGATGTTCCGCTTGATGTCGTCGATCAGGTTCAGGCCGTACCGCTTGCGGTCCTCGGTGACGTAGGCGATGCCGTTGTCGATCGCCTGCGAGACGGTGTGCGTCTTGATCGGGGTGCCGCGCTTGTAGACGGTGCCGCTGATGCCGGTGCCGTAGGACTGGCCGAAAACGCTCATCGCGAGTTCCGTGCGGCCGGCGCCCATGAGCCCGGCGATGCCGACGACCTCGCCGGCGCGGACGTTGAGGTTGGCCTGGTGGATGATCTCGCGCGACGAGTCGAGCTGGTGGTGGACGGTCCAGTCCTCGATCCGCAGCAGTTCCTCGCCGATGACGGGGTTCTCGCGCTCGGGGTACCGGTTCGACAGGTCACGGCCGACCATCCCGCGGATGATCCGGTCCTCGGACACGTCGTCGGCCCGCATGTCGAGCGTCTCGATGGTCTTGCCGTCGCGGATGATCGTGACCCTGTCCGCGATCGCCTTGATCTCGTTGAGCTTGTGGCTGATGATGATCGCCGTCATGCCCTCGGCCTGCAGCGAGCGGATGAGCTCGAGCAGGTGCGCGGAGTCGTCGTCGTTCAACGCGGCGGTGGGCTCGTCGAGGATGAGGAGCTTCACCTCCTTCGAGAGCGCCTTCGCGATCTCGACGAGCTGCTGCTTGCCGACACCGAGGTCGACGACCTTGGTGACGGGGTTGTCCTTCAGCCCGACGCGCTTGAGCAGCTCGGCGGCCGTCAGGTTCGTCTTGTTCCAGTCGATGAAGCCGCCCTTGGACTGCTCGTTGCCGAGGAAGATGTTCTCGGCGATCGACAGGAAGGGGCTGAGCGCCAGCTCCTGGTGGATGATGACGACGCCCGCAGCCTCGGAGTCGTTGATGTTCGCGAACCGCACGGGTTCGCCGTCGAGCAGGATCTCGCCGTCGAAGGAGCCGGCCGGGTAGACACCCGACAGCACCTTCATGAGCGTGGACTTGCCCGCGCCGTTCTCGCCGCAGATCGCGTGGACCTGGCCGCGCTCGACCTCGATCGAGACGCCCTGCAGGGCCTTGACGCCGGGGAACGTCTTGGTGATGTCCCGCATCTCGAGGATGGTGTCCGCCATGTGGACGCCTTTCCGTCGTGCGCGCGTGGGCGCGCTGGTGGAGACGGACTGGAGGCGCGGTGCGGTCTGGCACCGCGCCTCCGGTCCGTGAGATGGGCCTGACTACTTCAGGTCGGCTTCGGTGTAGTACCCCGAGTCCACGAGGACTTCCTTGTAGTTGTCCTTCGTGACGACCGTCGGCTGGAACAGGAAGGTCGGGACGACCTTGACCTTGTTGTCGTAGCTCTTCGTGTCGTTGACCTCGGGCTTCTTGCCGGTGAGCAGGTCCTCGGCCATGGTGACCGACTGCTTGGCGAGCTTGCGCGTGTCCTTGTAGATCGTCGAGTACTGCTGGCCGGCGATGATCGACTTGACCGAGGCGGCCTCGGCGTCCTGGCCCGTGACGGTCGGGAGCGGACGGTCACTCGTGCCGTACCCGGCGCCCTGGAGCGCCGAGATGATGCCGATCGAGATGCCGTCGTACGGCGAGAGCACGCCGTCGAGCGTGGTGCCGCCCGAGTAGGACTTGGCGATCAGGTTCTGCATGCGGGCCTTGGCCGTGGCCGGGTCCCACTGCTGCGTCGCGGCCTGGGACAGCTGGTCCTGGCCGGACTGGATCTTCAGCGTGCCGTCCTCGAGGTACGGCTTGAGCGTCTTCATGGCGCCGTTGAAGAAGAACCCGGCGTTGTTGTCGTCGAGCGAGCCGGCGAAGACCTCGATGTTGAAGGGGCCCTTCTCGCCGGTCTTCTTGCCGTCCGCGTCGAGCACACCCAGGCCGGTGAGCAGGCTGTTCGCCTGGTCGACGCCGACCTTCTCGTTGTCGAAGGACACGTAGTAGTCGACGTTCTTGTTGCCCGTGAGCAGGCGGTCGTACGAGATGACCTTGATGCCGGCCTTGGCGGCGGCGTCGAGCTGGTCGGAGAGCGCGCCACCGTCGATCGACGCGATGATCAGGACCTTCGCGCCCTTGGTGATCATGTTGCTGACCTGCTGGGCCTGCTGCTGGACCTTGTTGTCGCCGTACTCGAGGTCGACCTTGTAGCCGGCCTTCTCGAGGTCGCTCTTGACGGCGTTGCCGTCCTTGATCCACCGCTCGGAGACCTTGGTGGGCATGGCGACGCCGACGAGGGCGCCCTTGTTGTCGCCGCTGCCGCCACCATCGGTGGACGCACGGCCGCCGGCCGAGCAAGCGGCCAGCGAGATCGCGATGCCGACGGCTGCGACGCCCGCGATGATCCTGCGCTTCATCATCGAAGTACCTCTGTTCCTTCGCGTCGTCCTCGACGCGGTCGGGTGCCGGGGCTGCTGTGCCCCGTGGGATGCGCTCGTGTGAGCGCTCACATCTTGTGGGTTCCGTGACGGGGTGTCAACTCAACACCGCCGTTTCGTGATCTTGCCGCGGTGGCCGGACCGAGCGGTACGGTTGGCCACGTGAGCACCACGACCGCCCCCGAGGGCAGGGGCGGCAAGCGCCGGAAGGCCCCGACGATCTTCGACGTCGCCGAACGCGCCGGCGTGTCCCACCAGACCGTCTCCCGCGTGATCAACGGCGACCCGACCGTCCGCGAGCAGTACCGGACGCAGGTCACCGACGCCGTCACCGAGCTCGGGTACCGGCCCCGCGCCGCCGCCCGGGCGCTCGCCGGTGGGCGGAGCAAGGCGCTCGGCATCATCACCGCCGGCGACGCGCTGTACGGTCCGTCGAGCACCTCGATCGGCTTCGAACGGGCCGCGCGGTCCGCCGGGTACCACGTGCTGCTGTCGACCCTGCCGGAAGAGCCGCGGCCGTCCGACCTGTCCGGGGCGCTCACCACGCTGCTCGCGCAGGACGTCGCCGCGATCGTGCTGGTTGCCGCCGACAACCGGGTGCTCGACGCCCTCGCGTCGCTCACCGTGCCGGTCACGGTGCCCGTCGTGGTGTCGAACGCCGTGCAGCGAGACGCCGTCCGGACCCCGGTCGCGCCGAGCGTCGCCGCCGTCGCCATCGACCAGGCGGCCGGCACCTCGCTCGTCATGCAGCACCTGTTCGATCGCGGACACCGGCGGATCGTGCACATCGCCGGACCGCACGTGTCGCAGGAGTCCGAGGTGCGCCGTGCCACCTACGTGCGGATCATGCAGGACGCCGGGCTCGAACCGGTCGTGCTCGAGGGCGACTGGACCCCGGCGAGCGGCTTCGCGGCCGCCCGGCACATCGACGTGGGGATGGTCGACGCCGTCTTCGCGGGTAACGACCAGATGGCCCTCGGGGTGCTGCACGCCTTCGCCGACGAGGGGCTGCGGGTGCCGGACGACATCGCGGTGGTGGGGTTCGACGACGTCCCCGAGGCCGCGCACTTCACGCCGCCGCTGACCACCGTGCGGCAGGACTTCCGGGCGATGGGGGAGCGGGTGCTCGACACCGTGCGGGCCCTGGTCGAGGGGGAGCCCCGCGACGAGACGCTGCTCGCGCCCGAGCTGGTGGTGCGGCGCAGCACGTAGCGCCCCCTCGCACCGTGCGAGGTCCGGCACCGCGCGCCCCCTCGCACGGTGCGAGGTCCGCACCGCGGGCTCGGCGTGGTGCGAGGTTCCGTACTCGGTGCGAGCCCCTGCGCCCCGCACGGAGTACGCAACCTCGCACCACACCGGCGGCGCCCCTCGCACGGTGCGTGGGGCGCCGCCGGCGAGCTGACCCGACCGTCAGCCCTTCAACGCCCCGGACGACAGCCCGGCGACGTAGAACCGTTGCAACCCGACGTACAGCGCGATGCACGGGATCATCGCCACCACCGACCCGGCGACGAGGTTGCCGTACGACACCTGCCCGTACGCCCCGGTCTGCAGGTTGAGCAGCGCGACCGGAAGCGTGTACAGCGAGTCCTTCGTCAGGAACGTCAGGGCTCCGAGGAACTCCGTCCACGACGCCAGGAACGCGTAGAGCGCCGCGGTCGCCGCCCCCGGCAGGAGCAGCGGGCGGAGCACCGACACGACGACCCGGAAGCGCGAGGCCCCGTCGACGAAGGCCGAGTCCTCGAGCTCGGTGGGGATCGACTCGAACGCGTTGCGCATCACGAACACCCCGAACGGCAGGTTCACGGTCGTGTAGAACAGCACGAGCCCGACCAGCGAGTTCGTCAGCCCCATGGCGTTCATCTCGAGGTACAGCGGCGTGAGGATGGCCTGGAACGGCACCATCATCGTCAGCAGCACCAGGCCGAACACGAGCCCGGCGCCCCGGAACCGGAAGCGGGCGAACCCGTAGCCGGCCATCGTCGCGATCACCGCGGTCAGCACTGCCGTGGCGATCGACACGATGAGCGAGTTCACGACGCCGGTGAGCAGGTGCGAGGACGAGGCGAAGACGGCGGCGAAGTTCTGCCACCCGAGTTGGAAGAACGTCGCCGAGTCCGGGGCCTGCGTGATGACGGCCTCGGACTGGAACGCCCGCAGGATCGACCAGATGAGCGGGACGCCGAAGACGAGGGCGGAACCGATGCCGGCGATCGCGTAGAGGGTGCGCTTGACGGTGGTGTCGCGGGGGTGCTGGACGCTGCCCTGCTGGTGGCGCCGACGTCGGCCGTCACCCGTGGTGGTCAGGGTCTTGGTGGACACATCCGGCGCCGCGAGGGCCGCACGGGAGGTCGTGGTGCTCATGGCGTCAGTCCTTCTCTCGCAGTGCCCAGAACTGGAACACCGTCACGGCGGCGATCACCACGACGAGGGCGATCGACTGGGCGGTCGCGGCCCCGAGCTGCAGGTTCACGAACCCGCGGTTGTAGATCGCGTTCACGATCGTGGTGGTCTCGGTGCCCGGCCCGCCCTGGGTCAGGATGTAGAACTGGTTGAAGGCGAGCAGCGACCCGATCACCGAGATGATGACGCTCAGCGCGACGGTCGAGCGGATCATCGGGAACGTGATGAGGCGTTCGGTCTGCCACCAGGAGGCCCCCTCGAGCTGCGCCGACTCGTAGACCTCGTCGGGGACGCCCTGCATCGCCGACATGAGCAGCACCATGGTCAGCCCGGACACCGCCCAGACCACGAGCACGCAGATGAGCAGCGTCGCCAGCGGACCGTTCACGAGCCACGCGGTGCTGCCGTCGGTGATCCCGAGCCAGCGGAGCACCATGTTGACGGCCCCGGAGTTCGGCTGCGCCTCGAGCACGAGCATGAACGAGAGCGTCGTCAGCCCGACCACGTACGGCAGGAAGAACACCGTCCGCAGGATCGTGCTGCCACGGCGGCGTGCGCGGACGAGCACGGCGAGGAAGTACCCGAGCGCCAGGATCGGCAGGGTCACGATCGCCGTGTACAGCAGCGTGTAGCCGATGGCGTGCACGAACGTCGGGTCCTGGAACAGCGTCAGGTAGTTCTGCAGCCCGATGAACCGGTACGGGCCGATCAGGGGCCAGTTCGTGAACGAGATGTAGAGCGCGAACACGAGCGGGACGAGCACGAAGACGGAGACGAACAGGATCGCCGGGGCGACGAGGACGGCGCCCGTGCGCGGCGGGTGGGTGAGCGAGTTGCGGGTCCGGACGGAGCCGCCACGCCCCGGGCTGCGGCCCACGGTGGGACGGCCCGGGCCGGTCCGGCCGGCGGGGCGCCGGGTGGAGATGGTCGACATGCGTGCACCTCTCTGTGCATCAACAAGAGCGAGACGAGCGAGACGAGGGAGACGAGCGGAGAAGACAGGCAGGCAGGCTCAGGCCTGCACCTGGTCGAGGATCCGCTGGTAGTCGGACTGCGCCGTCCGCATGGCGGCAGCGCTCCCCGACCCGAACACGGCCTCGCGGAACATCGCGAAGTACGGCGACGACGGCTGGTTGTTGAGCAGGTTGTACGCCAGCGTCTGCGGCGCGTAGCCCTTGTCGATGGCGTCGAGCGGTCCGTACGCCAGCGGGAACCGCTTGCGGTACTCCGGGGTGGCGGCGTCCGACCGCGTCGGGAAGTACCCGCCGTCCGGCAGTGCCTGCTGCTGCTGGATGCCGTTCGCGTACTGCATGAACGCCCACCCACCGGACGGGTTCGCCGCCCCGTTCGGGATGCACATGTTGTCGCCGCCGTCGAAGAACGACCGCTGGCCGTCCCACGACGGGATGAGCACCGTCTGCATCTTCGCCCGCATCGCCTTGGTGGCCGCGGGCACGGTCGCCCCGTACGAGGTCGGGAAGATCCCCACCTTGCCGGCCCGGAAGTCGGCACCCCACGTGGTGCCGGCGTCGGAGTACGTCGCCTTCGACAGCACGCCGTCCTTCCACAGCTGCCGGTAGAACTCGAGCATGCGTTCGAGGGCCTCGTTGCCGGTGATGTTCGCCCGCTGGGATCCCACCTCGCCGGTCATCATGTCGACCCCGGTCGCCCAGACGTGCGGCTGCGTGACGAAGCCGATGATGCCGGCGGCGTTGCCGGAGATCGACCAGCCGTACACGTCGTCGTCGAGCTTCCGGATGGCCTTCGCCGCGTCGAGCAGCGTGGACAGGTCCTTCGTCGACTCCTCGACGTCGAGGCCCGCACGCTCGAACAGCTCGGTGTTCACGAACAGCTGCGAGTTGTCGGCCAGGTAGGGCAGGCCGTAGTACCGGTCGCGGTACTCGAGCAGGCGCAGGTGCCCCGGTGAGATCGCGTCGAAGTAGTCCAGGTTCTTGACCACGTCGGTCAGGTCGGCGAACGCCTCGCGGAAGATGAACAGCTGCGAGTTGATGTCGTCGATGTCCACGACGTCCGGCGGCTCACCCCCGCGGATCGCGGTCGCGAGCTTGGTCACGTACTGCGCGTCCGGCACGGGCGTCAGCTGGACCTGCAGCGCCGGGTTCGCCTTGTTGAACCCGGCGACGGCCGACGTCAGGCCGGCCTGGGTCGCCGACCGGCACCACACCTGCACGGTACCGGTCGCGTTCTTCCCGAAGCTCGCGGGCTTCGCGACGACCTTCGGCAGGGTGCCGGAGCACCCGGCCAGGGCGAGTGCGGCCCCGCCGGCGACGCCGCCGACGAGGAACGCTCGGCGGTCCACGCCGGTCACCGCGCCAGCGGGAGCCAGACGCGCATCGGCGCGGCTCCCCGGTTGGCCCACGCGTAGTACGGGACCGCGGTCGCGGTGACGTCGCGGCCGTCGTGACCAGCCTGGAGGCCCGTGGTGGCGCCCTGCGGACCGGCCACGTCGTCGACGTTGGTCGCGTCGCGGGCCGTGGTCGCGCCTCCCGGCCCGCCCAGACGCTGGTACGGCCAGGCCGGCTGCACGTGCTCGGCGGGGGCGTGCCCCGGGATCCGCAGCGTGACGACGCCGTCGAGCAGGTCGTCGCGGCGCTCCTCGGTGATCGGCGCGTCCGCGTCGACCGTCAGGTCGTCGACCGTGAAGCCCTGCTGGTCCGCCTGCTCGACCGCGTACACGAGCGGGCCGCGCTCGATCGCGACCTGCCCGCGGGCGGCGTCGATGCGGGCGTCGGCGACGTAGCGGTGCGGCGTCGTGTCGAAGACGAGCTCGACCGTGTCGCCCGCCGACCACTCGCGGTCGACGACGTGCAGCGTGCCCGCTGTCGGACTCGCGGACCCGTCCGGACCCGTGATGGTCGTGGTGTCCGACCAGGCCGGGATCCGCAGGCCCAGGGCGAGCGGGCCGTCCTCGGTGACCGTGACACGGACGCGGCCGTCGTGCGGGTAGTCGGTCTCGACCCGCACCGGACCGAGGTCGGCGGTGGCGTACTGGTGGATCTGCAGCCCACCATCGGTCGCCGTGGCCAGGTAGCCGTCGAGGCTCGCGAAGGTGCGCATGATGTTCGGCGGGCAGCAGGCGCAGTCGAACCATCCGCGTCGCCCGTGGGCGGGGGAGCGGTTCTCGTCCTGGTGGGCGTGGTCGCGCTGCTGCAGCGGGTTCACGTAGAAGTACTCGGTGCCGGCCAGGCTCACCCCGGCGAGGAACGCGTTGTAGAGCAGGCGCTCGATCGCGTCGGCGTAGACCGGCTTGCCGGTCGCGAGCAGCAGCCGCCAGGCCCACTGCACGCCGCCGATGGCCGCGCAGGTCTCGGCGTAGCCGCGGTCGGTCGGTAGCTCGTACGGGTCGCCGAACGCCTCCCAGTCCCAGCGTGCACCGAGGCCGCCGGTGATGAAGGCCTTCGTCGCCATCATGTCCGCGAACTGCGTCTCGCTCGCGGCGAGGAGCTCGGTGTCCCCGGTCTCGATCGCGACGTCCACGGCACCCGCAGCCAGGTACACGGCGCGGACGGCGTGCCCCTCGACGGTCGTGGCCTGCCGGCTCGGCACCCGGTCGGAGAAGTACGTCGGCTCGCCGCCGGCGCGCTCGATGATGCCGTGCCCGCGGGCGTCGACGAACCAGTGCGCCAGGTCGAGGTAGTCACGGTTGCCGGTCTCGCGGTACAGCTCGACCAGGCCCATCTCGACGACGGGGTGGCCGTCGACGTCGCGGGTCTTCGGCGTGCCGTCGGGTGCGGTGCCGTCGCCGAACGTGCGGACCAGGTGGTCGGCGTTCTTGATCGCGACGTCGAGCAGACCGGTGTCGCCCGTCGCTCGGTGCTGCGCCACGGCCGCCTGGTACAGGTGCCCGGCGCAGTACATCTCGTGGCTCCACTTGAGGTCCGTGTACCGCTCACCCTTGCCGCGCACCTGCTGCACGGAGTCCAGGTACCCGTCGTCGGCCTGCGCCCGGGCGTACAGGGCGGTCACCTCGCGCTGCAGGTCGAGCAGGTCCTCGGCAGGGGCGCGGCCGTACTCCCACGCCACGGCCTCGAGCCACTTCGTCACGTCGGAGTCCATGAAGATCGGGCCGACGGCCTCGCCCTCCTCGAGCCCGGCGGCGATGCGGAGGTTGCGGAAGTTGCCGGCCGTCTCCAGCTGCTGGTAGCCGCTGCGGACGGCGTCGCGGCCGTTGCGCTCCTGGCGGAGCGCCCAGAAGCCGCCGGTGATCCGGGCGTCGCCGGTCGGCAGCGGCCGGAGCGTGAGGTGCGCGTCGGCGGTCGGGAGGACCGGGGTCGCGGTGTGCGCGCCGCGATCGGTCGCGAGCGTGGTGGTCATGTCGCCTCCTTGCGATGTGACTGGAGCCGTCCGGGTGGTTCGAGCCAGCCGGAAAACGGTTTCTGCGGTGGACGTTACGACACTGGGTGCACGCCGCGCAAGGGCGTCCCGGCGGTTTTGTGTAAGGTCATCGGCACGTCCTGAACGTCGGAAAGGTGGTTGCCGTGACGCTCGAACGCACCGGTCAACCGATCCGGATCACCGACGTGGCGGCGCTCGCCGGGGTGTCGATCGGCACCGCGTCGAAGGCGCTGAACGGTACCGGGCAGCTGCGGGACGCCACCCGGCTGCGGGTGAAGGAAGCCGCCGAGAAGCTCGGGTTCGTCGGCGATGCCCGGGCCCGTGCGCTGTCGTCGGGGCGGACCTACACCGTCGGCATGATCACCACCGACTCGTTCGGCCGGTTCTCGATCCCGGTGCTGCTCGGCGCCGAGGACGCCCTGTCCGCCGGGCGGATGGCCGTCCTGCTGTGCGACACCCGCGACGACCACGTGCGCGAGGCCCACTACCTGCGCTCCCTGGCGGCCCGCGGCGTCGACGGCATCATCGTGACCGGCCGTTCCGCCGACGCCCGTCCCCCGATCGACGTGTCCATCCCCGTCGTCTACGCCTTCACGCCCTCGACCGATGACTCCGACGTGTCGATCACCCTCGACGACGCCGCCGGGTCGGCGCTCGTCGCCTCGCACGTGCGCTCGCTCGGGCGGCAGCGGGTCGCGATCGTGACGGGGCCGGCCCGACACCGGTCCGCGGCACGACGGGTCGCCGGTGCCTCGACGGTCCTCGGGTCGCACCTGGTCACCGACCCGCTGTACGGCGAGTGGTCGGAGCGCTGGGGTCGGCAGGCGGTGGACGTGCTCGCGCGGGAGTCGCCCGACGTCGATGCGATCGTCTGCGGCAGCGACCAGATCGCCCGGGGCGTGTGCGACCGGCTGCGGGAGCTCGGGCGCTCGGTGCCCGGAGACGTCGCGGTCACCGGGTTCGACGACTGGGACGTGATGGCGCTCGCCTCGAGGCCGCCGCTGACCACCGTGGACCTGCGGCTCGAGGAGCTCGGACGCGTCGCGGGGCAGGCGCTCCTCGCCCTGATCGACGGCGGGACGGCGTCGTCCGCGGCCGTGACCCCGTCGCTCGTCATCCGCGAGAGCACCGTCGGCGCCTAGGGCGGTCGCGGCACCCCGTCCACCGTGGTCGGGCGGTCGCGACACCCCGTCCACCGTGGTCGGGCGGTCACGACTCGTCGCTCGGCGCACCTCCAGCCGACAGTTCGTGACCGCGCGGTGGCGAGACCTCGTCCACCGGGACCGGGCGGTCACGACACCCCGTCCGCCGTGGCCGAGCGGTCACGACTCGTCGCTCGGAGCACCTCCAACCGACAGTTCGTGACCGCGCGGCGGGGAGACCTCGTCCGCCGTGGTCGGGCGGTCACGACACCCCGTCCGCCGTGGCCGAGCGGTCACGACTCGTCGCTCGGTGCACCTCCAGCCGACAGTTCGTGACCGCGCGGTGGGGAGGCAACGGGGTGTCGTGACCGTCCCCGGCGCCGCCGTTCGGGGTGTCGTGGGGTCGGCGGGCCGGTGGTCGGGGACTTGCGCGGGTGGAGGGTGGCCGGTGGTCGGGGACTCGCGAGGGTGCGGGATGGCCGGTGGTCGGGGACTCGCGCGTGTGTGGGGCTGCCGTGGTCGCACGTCGTCGTCGCCCCTCGTTCGTCGCACGGTCACGACCCGTCGTGCGTGTGACGTCGAGTGGTCAGGAACGGTCGGTTGCCGATGCGCCGGACGACGGTTCGTGACCGGTCGGGGGAACTGAGCGGGGTGTTGCGACCGGTGGGGCTGGCGGGAGGGCGGGGCAAGCGGGAGGGCGGGGCAAGCGGGACGAGCGGGACGAGCGGGACGTGCGGGACGTGCGGGACGAGCGGGACGGGACGAGCGGGGCGGGGCGGGCGGCGCGCCGCAGCGTTGCGTGAGTGAGCGCTCACGTGCCAGGATGTGAGCGCTCACTGGGGACGACGAGGTTCTGGAGGAACGCATGGGTGACGACCGCCGACAGCGGATCGTGGACGGCCGCACCACACTGGGAATCGAGCTCGGCTCCACCCGCATCAAGGCCTGCCTGGTGGACGAGGACCTCGTGCCCATCGCCGCCGGTTCCCACGAGTGGGAGAACGAGTACGTCGACGGCCGCTGGACCTACTCGCTCGAGGCCGTCGAGACCGGACTCCGGGCCGCGTACGCCGCCCTGGTGGCCGACGTCGAGACGCAGTACGGCGTCACCCCCACCACGTACCGCGCCGTGGGCGTGAGCGCGATGATGCACGGCTACCTGGCGTTCGATGCCGCGGGTGAGCTGCTCGTGCCGTTCCGCACCTGGCGCAACACCTCGACCGGCCTCGCGGCCGAACGGCTCAGCGAGGCCCTCGGGTTCAACATCCCGCTGCGGTGGTCGATCGCCCACCTGTACCAGGCGGTCCTCGACGACGAGCCGCACGTGGCCGAGATCGCCGGTGTCACGACCCTGGCCGGCTACGTGCACCGACGCCTGACCGGGCGGAACGTCCTGGGCGTCGGCGACGCGAGCGGCATGTTCCCGATCGAGGGCGGCCCCGTGGACAGCGGCCCCGGCGACCCGGGCGCGAAGGACTTCGACCACGCCATGCTCGCCACCGCGCAGGACCTGATCGGCGTGCCGGACCTGCGGTCCCTGCTGCCCGAGGTCCTCGTCGCCGGTGCCGAAGCCGGTGAGCTGACCCCCGAGGGTGCGGCCTGGCTCGACCCGACCAGCACGCTCGAACCCGGCGCACCGCTCTGCCCGCCCGAGGGCGACGCCGGCACCGGCATGGTCGCGACGAACGCCGTGGCACCGCGCACCGGCAACGTCAGCGTCGGCACGAGCATCTTCGCGATGGTCGTGCTCGAGCAGCCCCTGACCACCGCGCACGAGGAACTCGACGTCGTCACCACCCCGGCCGGCGACGCCGTGGCCATGGTGCACTGCAACAACGGCGCGAGCGAGATCGCGAGCTGGGCCCGGGTGTTCGGACGCTTCGCCGAGGCCTCGAGCGAGCGGACCGGCGCGACGCCGACCGGCATCGACGACGTCTACGCCACGCTGCTCGCCGAGGCCGTCGCCGACGACACCGACCCCGACGCCGGCGGCCTGCTCTCCTTCAACTACCTGGCCGGCGAACCCGTCACCCGCGTCGAGGACGGCCGGCCCCTGCTGCTCCGCACCCCCGGCGCACGCTTCACGCTCGGCAACCTGGTGCGCTCCGAGGTGCACGGCGCCTTCGCGACCCTGGCCATCGGCATGGACGTCCTGCACGGCGAACAGGTGCAGGTCGACCGGATGACCGCGCACGGCGGGCTGTTCCGCACGACCGGCAGTCCGCAGCGGCTCCTCGCGGCGGCGTTGCGGGTGCCGATCGCGCTCGAGGAGACCGCGGGCGAAGGCGGCGCGTGGGGGATCGCCGTCCTGGCCGCCTACCTCGAGCACACCGACCAGCAGCTCGCCGACTACCTGTCCGACACCGTGTTCGGCGGGGACGCCGTGCACGTGGCCGAACCCGAGCCGGCGGACGTCGCCGGGTTCCAGACGTACCTGGAGCGCTACCGGGCCGCACTGCCCGTGCAGGACGTCGCCGCGGCGGCGACCCGCCCCAGCGCGACCACAGGACCGACCGAGCAGACCGACGGCGCCGACCCGCGCCTCCAGACAGAGGAAGTGACCCGATGACGGACGCGATCGACGAGACCACACGCCAGGCGGTGGCGACGACGCGGGAGCGCGTCGCGCGCCTGCACGGCGAACTCGTCCGCTACGGCCTCGTGATCTGGACCGGCGGCAACGTCTCCGAGCGCGTGCCCGGCACGGACCTGTTCGTCATCAAGCCGAGCGGGGTGTCGAGCGACGACCTGACGCCCGAGAACCAGGTCGTCTGCACCCTCGACGGCGTGCCGGCCGAGGGCTGGGGCAACGAGCACGGCCCGTCCAGCGACACCGCCGCGCACGCCTACGTGTACCGGAACATGCCGGAGGTCGGCGGTGTCGTGCACACCCACTCGACGTACGCGACCGCCTGGGCCGCCCGCGCCGAGGCGATCCCGTGCGTGATCACGGCGATGGCGGACGAGTTCGGCGGACCCATCCCGGTCGGCCCGTTCGCGATCATCGGCGACGACTCGATCGGTCACGGGATCGTCGACACCTTGAGCGGCCACCGCAGCCGCGCGGTCCTGATGCAGAACCACGGTGTCTTCACGATCGGCAAGGACGCGAAGGACGCCGTCAAGGCGGCCGTGATGTGCGAGGACGTGGCACGGACCGTCCACATCTCGCGGCAGCTCGGCGACGCGGTGCCGATCCCCGAAGCCGACATCGATCGACTCTTCGATCGCTACCAGAACGTCTACGGACAGAACCCCGAAGGAGCCATGCGATGACGCAGGACACCACCGTCGACCCCCAGGCCACGCTCGACAGCTACGAGGTCTGGTTCCTCACCGGCTCCCAGGGGCTCTACGGCGAGGAGACCCTGCGCCAGGTCGAGGAGCAGAGCAGGGCCGTCCACGCGGAACTCGCCGGGCACCTGCCGGTGAAGCTCGTCTGGAAGCCCGTGCTCAAGGACGCCGACGGCATCCGCCGGGCCCTCATCGAGGCGAGCGCCGACGACAAGGTCATCGGCGTCACCACGTGGATGCACACGTTCAGCCCGGCCAAGATGTGGATCGGCGGCCTGCAGGCCCTGACCAAGCCGCTGCTGCACCTGCACACGCAGGCGAACGTCACGCTGCCCTGGGCGGACATCGACTTCGACTTCATGAACCTCAACCAGGCCGCGCACGGCGACCGTGAGTTCGGCTACGCCCTCGCCCGCCTGGGCATCCGGCACGCCACGGCCGTCGGCCACGTCTCGGACCCCCGCGTCCAGCAGCGCGTCGCGAACTGGACCCGTGCCGCCGCCGGTGCCGCGGCCGTCCGCGAGCTGAAGCTGACCCGCTTCGGCGACAACATGCGCTACGTCGCCGTCACCGAGGGCGACAAGACCGAGGCCGAGATCGAGCTCGGCGTGCAGGTCAACACCTGGGCCGTCAACGAGCTCGCGGCAGCGGTGGACGCCGCAGCAGCGGACACGGCAGCGGTCGACGCACTCGTGGCGACGTACGAGCGCGACTACGACGTGGACCCGTCACTCCGCAGCGCCGGCGGTGAACGGCACGCCGCGCTCCGCGACGGTGCCGCCATCGAGATCGGCCTCCGCACCCTGCTCGCGCAGAACGGCAGCGCCGCGTTCACCACGAACTTCGAGGACCTCGGCTCGCTCAAGCAGCTGCCGGGCCTGGCCGTGCAGCGCCTGATGGCCGACGGCTACGGCTTCGGTGCCGAGGGCGACTGGAAGACGGCGGTCCTGGTCCGCGCGATGAACGTCGCCGGTGCCGGCCTACCCGGTGGTGCCTCCCTGATGGAGGACTACACCTACGACCTCACCCCGGGCGCCGAGAAGATCCTCGGGGCGCACATGCTCGAGGTCTCGCCGACGCTCACCACCACGAAGCCGACGCTCGAGATCCACCCCCTCGGCATCGGCGGCAAGGACGACCCGGTCCGCCTGGTCTTCACCGCCGACTCCGGCGAGGCCGTCGTCGTCGCGCTGTCCGATACCCGCGACGGCTTCCGCCTCACCGCCAACGTCGTCGACGTCGTGCCCCCGACCGAGGCCCTGCCGAAGCTGCCCGTGGGCCGCGCGGTCTGGGAGCCACGGCCGTCGTTCCCCGTCGCCGCCGAGGCCTGGCTCACCGCCGGCGCCGCCCACCACACCGTGATGACGACGGCGGTCGGCCTGCAGGTCGTCGAGGACTTCGCGACCATGGTCGGTACCGAGTTCCTGGTGATCGACGAGCACACCACCGCACGCGGGTTCCGCGACGAGCTGCGTCTCCAGCAGACGTGGCACCGTCTCGACCGCGGCTTCTAGAGGAGTCAGGACCCACGATGGACGACGTGATCGCGGCCGAGCGCACCCGCACCAACTGGGCGGGCAACGTCACCTACCGCGCCTCGGCGCTGGCCCGGCCGACGTCGGTGGCCGAGCTCCAGCAGCTCGTCGCCTCGACGCCGCGCCTGACGGCGCTCGGCTCGCGACACTCGTTCAACACCATCGCCGACACCGATGCCGTCCAGGTCTCGTTGTCGGACCTGCCGCCCGTGCTCGACATCGACACGTCGCGTCGCGTCGTGCGGGTCGCGGCCGGCATGACGCACAGCCAGGTCGCGGCCGGTCTGGAGGCCCGTGGCTGGGCACTCGGGAACCTCGCGTCCCTGCCGCACATCTCCACGGCCGGGGCCGTCGCCACGGGCACGCACGGCTCCGGTGTGCGGAACCCGTCGCTCGCGCAGGCGGTGGTCGCCCTCGACGTCGTCCGCGCCTCCGGTGAACTCGTGCACGTCGACGCCTCGTCGCCCGACGTGCTGCTCGACGCCCACCGGGTGGGGATCGGCGCGCTCGGCATCGTCACCGCGGTGGAGCTCGCGATCGAGCCGACGTTCCAGGTCGCCACGACGGTGCACCTCGACCTGCCGTGGGACGCCGTCGCCGCGCAGTTCGACCAGGTGATGTCCGACGCGTACTCGGTGTCGATGTTCACGTCGTTCGACGACCGCGGTGCCCGGCAGGTCTGGGTCAAGCACCGCGTCGACGAGGCCGCACCGACCGTCGACCTCGTCGCCCTGGGAGCCCGAGCGGCTTCGGGTCCGGTGCACCCGGGCGAGAACGACCCCGCCGGGGTCACCGAGCAGGGCGGCGTGCCGGGGCCCTGGTCCGAGCGGCTGCCGCACTTCCGGTCCTCGTTCACCCCGTCGACCGGGGCCGAGATCCAGGCGGAGTACCTGATCCCCGCGGCCTCGGCGGTGGAGGCGCTCGAGGCGCTCCGGCCGCTGGCGTCGCTGTTCGCCCCGATCCTCATCGCCGCCGAGGTCCGCACCGTCGCGGCCGACACGGCCTGGCTCGCGCCGTCGTCCGGTCGGCAGTCGGTGGGCCTGCACTTCACGTTCCGTCGTGACGCGGCCGCCGTGGCCGCGGCGGTGGCTCGGATCGAGGACGTCCTGGCACCGTTCGACCCTCGGCCGCACTGGGGCAAGGTCTCCGCGGCCAGTGCCGAGCGGCTGCACGAGGCGTACCCGCGGCTGTCGGACTTCGCGGCACTCGCCCGGGACCTCGACCCCACGGGGCGGTTCCGGAACGCGTTCCTCGCGCGCATCCTGTCCTGACGTCGGCGGGGCGCTGGCACCATGACTGGGGCGTGCGTCCGACGACATCGGGTCCGTAGCCTCCTCGGAAGGCAACCGAGGAGAGCACATGACGCTGCCGGTCGCCGGGTGGTACCCGGACCCGCAGGACCCGAACCGCACACGATGGTGGGACGGCGGTCGTTGGGGAGCACTCGCTCCTCAACCGCCGGCGCCCGTGTCCGTCCCGAGCACGGATCAGGCGCCCCGCCCGCCGGCGCCATCGGAGTACCGCTCCGTGGCCGTCGAGCGGCCACTCCGCGGTCGCAGCGCTCGCATCGAGAAGGACCGTGCAACCCGTGCGGCGAATCCGTACGGGTACGCCGGGCTGGTCCTGGCGCTCATCGCGTTCATCGTCAACGTTCTCGCGATCCCCGGCATCCTGGGGATCGTGTTCGGAGCTATCGGTCTCGCGCGCGCTGCGCAGATCACGGGACAGCGGACCACGGGGTTCGGAGTCTCGCTCGCAGCGGTCATCGTCGGACTCGTTGCGTCGGCGGCGTTCGCCCTCCGTGCCGCGCAGCTCTTCGCGTGAGGGCAGGTGCCCCGCACCACCGGCTGTGATGCGGGGACACCCGGGTCCTCAGTCCTTGCGGGACAGGTCGATCAGGAGCCTGACCACGGTCACGAGCAAGCTCGCGATCCCCAGCCAGGGCACCCGACGCCTGGACCGATCATCGGTGTCGTTCGACATCGCTGACCTCCTGGTGTCGTCGCCGGCTGACACGAGGAGCTTCGGCCGAGGGATGCGTCGCCGAGCGGGCTCGGCTACCATCGGTTCCGAGCGTTGGACTCGGGATGGTTGACGCATCCCTTGGCTTTCCACTCGGAAGGCGAATCGAGGCCCGGAACTGTTGTCGCAGTCCCGGGCCTCACGCTTTCGCCCAGGTCGCGCTCCGGCGGTGACGCGACCGGAGCCAGCCTACGTGGATGTGTCCGCTGAAATGCAGCGTGGTTCTCACAGGGGATCCCCATCGGATGCCCTGGCGAACCCCCGCCTCGGTGCCGGGCCTTCACATGTGAGGACGGAAAGGTCGGGGCATGGCGAACCTCAACCGCATCCTCGGCATGGCCTCCAAGGCCATCGACAAGCAGCTCCAGAAGCGTGGGCAGGGGGGAACCGCGCCCGGCGCCGGATCGCAGCAGGGCGGGACCGACTGGCGCGGCATCGTGCGCAGCGCCGCGGACAAGCTGACCGGCGACGACCGGAACCAGCAGCAGCCGCCGCAGTACGGCCAGCAGCCGCAGCAGTACGGCCAGCCGCAGCAGCACGCCGGCACGCCGCAGCACGGGGCCGACGCCGACAAGGTCGCCCTGGCGAAGTACGACTACCTGCTCCGCACCTCGTCGCCGGAGCAGCTCGAACAGGTCCACCACGACGCCTTCGCGCGGCTCACCCCCGCGCAGCGCCAGCAGGTCCGCGACCGCCTGAACTCGGAGCTCCCGCCCCATGAGCACCTGCGCGACGACTCGGCGGGCGGCATGGCCCGTGCGATGACCCGCGGCGAGATGTCGCGTCCGGGTCTGGTCCGACGGGTCCTCGGCGGTTCCGGCCGCAACGGCAACGGCCGCGGCCGCGCCGGGGCCTTCGCCGGTGGTGCAGCGGTCGGCGCCGGCGCGATGGCGTTCGGCGGCCTCGCCGCCGCGGTGGCCGGGGGAGCGGTGCTGAGTGCCGCCGCAGGGCCGGTCCTGGCAGGGGCCGCCGACCTCGGCGTGGACTTCGAGGGCATCGCCTCGGGCATGGGCGACCTCGGGCTCGGGGACCTCGGCGGTGGCGTCGAGGGGCTCTTCGGTCAGGGCGAGCAGCTCCTCGGCGGGTTCGGCGAGCAGGCCGCGGGCCTCGGGGAGCAGGCGTCCGGTCTCGGCGAGCAGGCGTCCAACCTCGGCAACGACTTCCTCGGTGGGCTCTTCGACCGCTGACGCACCGCTGTGCGAACGCATCGGGAATAGCGGGACGGCGTCCGGCGCTTGCAATGTTTCGTCGTGCGTCGTCCGACGCACGCGAGATTCGGACGGGCCACCGTCGCGGTGTCAGGATGGACGCCGCCCGGCGGGTGAACCGTTCCGCCGTCGCAGCGACCGCCACCGCGATCGCGGTACCCTTCCCCGAGGAGCAGCACCGTCATGAGACGCCCCAACCGCCTGACGATCACCGCGGCCGTCGCCGCAGCAGCAGCCCTGGTCCTGACCGGCTGCTCGGGTGGGGGTTCGTCCGACGACGGCGCCGAGGGCACGGCGAAGGGCGGCACGCTCAACATCCTGACGCCGCAGACCTCGTTCCACCTCGACCCCGCGACCAGCCAGAGCCTCGGCATCACGTCGATGGGCCTCGTCGCCCGACGGCTCACCACGTGGGACGTCGAGCCGGGCAAGACGGCGAAGGTCGTCCCCGACCTGGCGACCAACACCGGGGTCTCGAGCGACGACGGCAAGACCTGGACCTACACGCTGAAGGACGGCGTCGAGTTCCAGGACGGCACGCCGATCACCACGAAGGACATCAAGTGGGGCATCGAGCGCTCGTTCGCGCCGACGCTGAGCGGTGGCCTGAGCTACCACAAGACGCTCCTGGTGGGCGGTGCCGACTACAAGGGCCCCTTCGATGGCAAGTCGCTCGACAGCATCGAGACCCCGAACGACAAGACCATCGTCTTCAAGCTGAACGACGCGTACGGCGACTGGCCGTGGCTCGCGTCGATGCCGGCCTTCACGCCGGTGCCCGAGGGTGACGGCAAGGACACCGGCGCCTACGACCTGAAGCCGGTCGCGTCCGGCCCGTACCAGGTGCAGTCGAACACGCAGGGCTCGCAGGTCACGCTCGTCCGCAACAAGAACTGGAGCGCGAAGACCGACGAGGTCCGCACCGCCGGCCCGTCGAAGATCGTCTTCAAGGAGAGCCAGGACCAGTCCACGGCGACGCAGACGCTGATCGCGGACAACGGCGACGCCAAGAACTCGTTCGGCGCCATCTACCTGGGTGCCGCCGAGCTCAACCAGGTGCGCAGCAACCCGGCCGCCCAGGACCGCCTGGCCACGTCGAAGGCCGGTCCGATCAGCTACATGGCGATCAACACCCAGCGCGGCGAGCTCAAGGACCTCAAGGTCCGCCAGGCGCTGCAGTACGCGGTCGACCGCAAGTCCTTCCGGATCGCCGCCGGCGGCGCGATCGCCGGTTCGTACGCCTCGACGCTCATCACCCCGGGCATCGCCGGGCGCCAGGACTACGACCTGTACGAGACGAAGGCCACCGGTGACGTCGACAAGGCGAAGCAGCTGCTCAAGGAGGCCGGCGTCAGCAACCTGAAGCTGACCCTCGTGACGCAGAACGACCCGACCTACCTCGCCCAGGCCCAGGCGCTGCAGTCCGGCCTGAAGCGCGCCGGCATCGCCGTGACGCTCAAGCCGCTCGACTACGACTCCTTCACGCAGGCGACCACCAACGGCACCGACTTCGACCTGTCGCTTTCGAGCTGGCAGCCGGACTTCCCGAGCGCGAACGCCAACCTGCAGCCCCTCTACGACTCGTCGCAGATCGGTGGCGGTGGCTACAACGTCTCGAAGTACAGCAACCCCGACGTGGACGCCCTCATCGCGAAGGCGAGCTCCACGGTCGACCAGGACGACGCGCAGAAGCTCTGGGCCCAGGCGGACAAGAAGATCATGGCTGACGCTCCGGTCGTGCCGCTGATCTACGCGAAGCAGTCCTTCCTCGCCGGTTCGAACGTGCAGAACTTCCAGATCGCGGACTTCCCCGCGTACCCGAACTACCTCAAGGTCTCGCTCAAGCAGTGACCGAACCGATCCTGCAGGTCGAGGGGCTCCGCGTCGCGTTCGGCGACGCGGAGCCCGTCGTCCGTGACGTCTCCTTCGACCTGACGCCCGGCCGGGTCCTCGCCCTGGTGGGGGAGTCCGGCTCGGGCAAGTCCGTCAGCGCCATGAGCGTGCTCGGGCTCCTGCCGCCGCAGGCCTCGGTGTCGGGCAGCGCCCGGTTCCGTGGCGAGGAACTCATCGGTGCCCCCGTCGAGACGGTCCGCGCCGTCCGGGGGGCTGGCATCGGCGTGGTGTTCCAGGAGCCGATGAACTCGTTCACGCCGGTCCTCTCGATCGGCACGCAGATCGCCGAGGCCGTCCGAGCCCACCCGACCGGGCTCGACCGCGCCGGGGTCCGGACACGCGTCGACGAACTGCTCCGTGACGCCGGGCTCACCGACCCGGAGCGCATCCGGAAGGCCTACCCGCACGAACTGTCCGGCGGCCAGCTCCAGCGCGCGATGATCGCGATGGCCCTGGCCGGCGACCCGGTCGCACTCTTCGCCGACGAGCCCACGACCGCGCTCGACGTCACCGTGCAGGCCGGCATCCTCGACCTGCTGCGGCGGCTCGGCCGCGAGCGTTCCCTCGCCGTGCTGCTCATCACCCACGACATGGGCGTGGTCGCGGACGTCGCGGACGACCTGCTGGTGCTGCGCCGCGGCGACCCGGTCGAGCACGGCACCGTCGCCGAGGTCTTCGCCCACCCGACCGCCGACTACACGCGCGAGCTCCTCGCGGCCGTCCCCAGCCTGGAGGCCCGTGGCGGCTCCGACGAGCCGCTCGCGTCGACCGAGACTCGGCCTGCCGGACCGGACTCGGCTCCGGCAAGCCGCGATCTGTCCGCAGACGCGAGCACCGTGTCGGCCCCGGCCGACGTCGACGACGCGAGTCGCGCCTCCCGGCCGTCCGTGGCGCGCCTGCGCGACGTCGCCGTGCGGTACTCGCGCCGAGGCGGACCGACCGTGTCCGGCATCGACCTCGACCTGCACGCCGGCGAGACCGTCGGCCTGGTGGGCGAATCCGGTTCCGGCAAGTCCACGATCGGGCGCGCGCTCGCGGGCCTGGTGCCCGTCGTCGCCGGCTCGGTCGAGGTGGACGGCAGCGACCTGCGCACCGCTCGCGGACGACGACTGCGCGAGCTGCGCAGTCGGGTCGGCATCGTGTTCCAGGACCCGGCGTCGTCACTCAACCCGCGACAGACCATCGGCTGGAGCATCGCGGAGCCGCTCCTCGTGCACGGCACCGACTCCGTCGCAGACCGAGCCGAACGGGTCCGTGAACTCCTGACCGCCGTGCAGCTCGACCCGACGTGGGCCGAGCGGTTCCCGCACCAGCTGTCCGGCGGCCAGCGGCAGCGCGTCGCCGTCGCGCGTGCGCTCGCACTGTGGCCGGCACTCGTCATCGCCGACGAACCGACCTCGGCACTCGACGTGACGGTGCAGGCCGCCGTGCTCGACCTGCTCGCCGGGCTGCAGCGGGAGTTCGGCTTCGGCATGTTGCTCATCAGCCACGACCTCGCCGTCGTCCGCCAGCTCGCCGACCAGGTGATCGTGCTGCGCGACGGCCGGGTCGTCGAGCGGGGGAGCACCGACGCCGTGCTCGACGACCCGCACCAGGACTACACGCGCATGCTCCTCGCCGCAGCGCCCGTCGCCGATCCCGTGCGACAGGCCGCCCGCCGCGAGGCGTGGCGCGCGTGGGAAGGAGTGGCCTCGTGACGGCCAACGTCGTCGACCGACCGGTCGCACCGTCCGGCCGCACGACCGGCTTCCGGGCCGTGGTGCGACGTGTCCGGCAGGACCGTTGGGCGGTGGCCTCGGCCGTCGTCATCGCGGTGTTGCTGGTGGTCGCCGTGGCGGCCCCGCTCATCGCGAAGCTGTCCGGGCAGGACCCGTACTCGTACGACATCGACGCCCTCAACTCGTTCGGTGCGCCCCGGGGTGCCGGCGGCGGCATCAGCGGCGACCACTGGTTCGGTGTCGAGCCCCTGACCGGGCGTGACCTGTTCTCGATCGTCACGTACGGTGCGCGGACCTCACTCGGCATCGGACTCGCCGCGACCCTGGTGTCGATCGTCATCGGCGTGCTCGTCGGCGTCACCACCGGGTTCTTCGGCGGCTGGTACGACCGGGTGCTCTCGCGGGTCGTCGACGTGATCTTCGGGTTCCCGTCGCTCGTGTTCATGATCGCCCTCACCGCGATCGTGCCGTCGACGTTCCCGAAGCCCGTGCTCGTCGTGCTCGTCATCGGGTTCTTCGGCTGGCCGGCCGTGGCCCGTGTCGTGCGGGGGCAGACGCTGTCGCTCGTCAGCCGCAACTACGTCGTCGCCTCCACCGCGATGGGCGCCGGGCGCTGGCACGTCATCCGCACACAGCTGCTGCCGAACCTCGCCGCGACGATCACCGTCTACGCCACCATCTCGATCCCCTCGATGATCGGTGCCGAGGCCGCGCTCTCGTTCCTGGCCGTCGGCGTCAACCCGCCGACGCCGTCGTGGGGTCGCAGCATCGGCGACGCCATCGGCTGGGTGCAGACCGATCCCATGTACCTCGTGTTCCCCGGAGCCGCACTGTTCCTCATCACCCTCGCCTTCAACGTGCTCGGTGACGCCCTGCGCGACGCCCTCGACCCACGAGGGGGCACCGCGTGAACGCCGCCACCCTGCGGTTCCTCGCGATCCGCGTGCTCGGGGCCGCCGTCGTGCTGCTCGTCGTCGCGGCCATCACGTACGCGCTCTTCATGCTCCTGCCGACCAACCCCGCCCGGGCGATCTGCGACAAGCCCTGCACGCCCGACCGGCTGCGGGAGGTCCAGGCGTTCCTCGGTACCGACAAGCCCTGGCTCGCACAGTTCGGCGCCTACCTGGCCGGCATCTTCACCGGCCGGTCCTTCGGCAGCGGCAACAGCGTCATCGAGTGCGCGGCGCCGTGCTTCGGGTACTCGTTCCAGCTGCACGAGAGCGTCACCGAGCTGATCCTGGCGCGCCTGCCCGTCACGGCCTCGATCGCCGTGGGCGCCGCCGTGCTGTGGCTCGTCGCCGGGGTGTTCGGCGGCACCGTCTCGGCACTGCGCCGCGGCACCTTCGTCGACCGGGCCGTGATGACGGTCGCGGTCGCCGGTGTCTCGTCCCCGGCGTACCTGGTCGGGCTGCTCGGCATCCTGCTGTTCGGGTTCGTGCTCGGGATCCTGCCGACGAGCGGGTACGTGGCCTTCGGCGACGACCCGGTCGGCTGGTTCACCCACCTCATCCTGCCGTGGTGCGTGCTGGCATTCATCAGCGCTGCGATCTACGCCCGGTTGACCCGTGGTGAGATGCTCGAGTCGATGTCGCAGTACTTCGTCCGGACCGCCCGTGCCAAGGGGCTGCGGGAGCGCCAGGTCGTCGTGCGGCACGGGCTCCGGACGGCGATCCTGCCCGTGGTGACGCTGTTCGGGCTCGACCTCGGGTCGCTGCTCGGTGGCGCGGTCATCACCGAGAAGGTGTTCTCGATGCAGGGCCTCGGCGCGCTGCTCATCGACGCGGTGCACACGCTCGACCTGCAGGTGGTCGTCGGCTTCACGCTGTTCTCGGCGCTGCTGATCGTCACGGCGAACGTGATCGTCGACGTGGTCTACGCGTTCGTCGACCCGCGGGTGCGGCGCCGGGCGTAGGGGCGCGGCCGCTCGGTGCGAGGTGCCGAGCCTCGCACCGTGCGAGGTCCGGCGCCCCCGCCGCTGTTGTGGTGCGAGGTTCCGTACTCCGTGCGAGCGCGTCCGCCTGCCACGGAATCGGGAACCTCGCACCAGAGCGCTCGCCCCTCGCACCGTGCGAGGTCAGCCGGCCGTTGCCGCGCCGTCCCACCACCGCAGGACCCGCGTCCCCATCAGGGTGAGCCACTTCGAGCGTTCGCCCGCCGGGACGTCGACCTCGAACCACTGCCGCCCTGGTGCACGTTCACCTTGGGTCCAGGTGCCGTCGGCGTTGCGAACCGCCCGGACGAGCTCGATCGCCTCGGCAGCACGTGGGTCCGGCGGGGTCCCGTCCTGCAACCCGGCCGCCCGCAGATGATCGGTCGCCCGGAGCGCGGTGTAGATCCATCGCGACGGGTACGCGAAACGGTGCACCCAGGAGCCGACGAGCTCGCCGTCGGACTTCCGGTACAGCAGCCGCCGTTCGAGCAGGTACTCGGCTCCGCGGTGTCGGGCGGCGCGGAGCTCCGCGGCGCGCGGGTGCGATCCCTCGGACAGCTGCTCGTGCTGCAGCAGCCCGTCGAGCACGTTGAGGGTCGAGTGGAACGACGACACGGTGGACCCTTCGACCCACTCGCAGTTCCAGCCACCGTCGGCGAGCTGGTGCTCGAGCACCCATTCGGCGATGTCATCCACGTCAGCACCGAGCCAGGTGCCGTTGGCGAGCGTGAAGGCGTTGATGCAGCAGTCCACTTCGCCGCCCCAGTACGGCAGGTCGTCGTAGTCCCACCGACTGTTCTCGGCGAGGCGCACGGCGGTGTCCCCGAGCACAGCGGCGTCGAGCCCCCAGTCGCGCAGCGTGTTGAGCGACCAGGTCGTCGCCGTGTAGGGCTGTCCGGGGGCCTGGGCCTCCGGACCGTCGGGGTCGAAGTCGGCGGGGAAGTACGAACCGCCAGCCCACTGCCCGTCCGGGTCCTGGTGGGCGAGGAGCGCTGCGCCGAACCCCTCGGTCGCGACCCGGGCACGGGTGGCCTGCCACGTCGCGGCGGGGGCGTCGACGAGGTCCCGCTCGACCTGCCAGCGCAGTGCCGGGTCGGAGGCGACGAGCCAGTTGACCACCGTGTCGTCCGTCATGGCGGGGAGACTACTCGCTGCTGCGCGCCGTGCGGGACGATCAGCAGCCTCAGGCTGGACGACGCATCATCCGGTAGACCGAACCGTCGTCGGTGCGCGTCAGGACGCCGAGGTCCACGGCATCCCGGCGCACGACGGAGACGTCGGTCGCGAACATGCCGACGGCCGCGTTCAGGACGGCCTCCGGCACGGCTCGGTCCGGTCCGAGTCGCTCGAACACGAGCTCGACGATCCGGACGGACAGCGCATGTCGTTCGACGTCCTTCACCGGCATCCGCTCGATCCGATCGAACTCGAGCACCGCGGCCGGCGACTGCAGTCGCTGGAGTTCGCGTGACGTCCGGCCGAGCACCGACGCGTCGGGACCCTCGTCGGTGAGCCAGTCGAACGAGTCGATCGCAGCCCGGGTGCGGTCATCGACGGGGCTCCCACCGAGCGCGGCCGCACGCAGGGCAGGTGACGCCAGGACGGAGACGACCTGACGCGCGCGCCCCACCACGCGGCCGACGTCCATCAGAAGTACGTGATGCCGTGCGGCGTCCGCGGCGGCAGCAGCATCGCGCGGAGCAGCTCCACCGACGCCGGGTCCGCGGCGCGGACGAGCCCCGCGGCGGCCAACGTGACGGGGGAGACCGAGCCGATCAGCAGCGCACCGAGCTCCGCGACGTCGAGCTGGACGTCAGACCCGGCCACGTCGACGTCGTCGGCGAGGCGCGTGACGGTGCCACGGGCCTCCTGGACGTCGAGGCGGTACGTGCCGGTGGTGAAGCCGAGCGCGTCGGTGACCCCGAGTGTCAGCGACCCGTCGACGGCGAACGGCCGCGAGGCCAGCACCGCGGGCACGTCGAGTACGCGCAGCCAGACGTGGTCCTCTTCGTGGTCGACGTCGTACGCACGGTTGTCGCCGAGCGCCGCGACGATGGGGTCGTCGAGGCGGGAGCGGTTGTACTTCACGACGTCGTTGAGGTCGACCGAGAGCAGGAACTCCCACAGGGCGGTGTAGGCCTGGTCGTCCGCGTACACCAGGTCGACGATCTCGAGTGCGGTGTCGGAACCGCGGTCCTCCTTGACGCGCCAGGTGACGTAGCCGTCGATCTCGTCGGAGCCGTCGGGACGGTGCACCGCCGCACGGACGTCCTTCGCCTTCTGCCCGTCGTTGCCGAGCAGGCCGAACACGATCGGCCAGGTGCCGGTGTTGCGGACCATCGAGCCGGGGGTGCGCACGTGGAACCGGTCGAAGACCGCCTTGCCCGGGCCGTCGGCGAGCCACTGCGGCGTCACGACCGACACCGTGCCGGAGGTCGGGGCGAGCAGGGGGAGCGCGCGCTCGCGGCGGACGTGCACGGCACGCTCGCGGATGGCACAGCCGAAGCCGAAGCGGCGGTAGATGGTGCCCTCGGACGCGGTCAGCGACGCGACGGCGTAGCCCTCGGCGACCCCGCGCTCGAGCGCGTGCGTCATCATCCGGCGCAGGATGCCGCGGCGACGCTCGGTCGGGCGGACGGTGACCGCGGAGATCGCCTGGGTGTCGACGGAGGACCCGTCGCCCCAGCTCAGCGCCTTGCGGAACCACGTGAAGGTGCCGGCAGGCCACGTCTCGTCGACGGACCCCGGGAACGGCTCGCGCACGTAGACCCCGAGGAACGTCTCTTCGTCGGCGATGAAGTGCGACGCCATGCGGGCCGCGCCCTCGGCGTCGGGGTCGGCTTCGTGGAAGCCCATCCCGACGGCCTGCATCCACGCTGCCGTCTCGGCGTTCGGTGCCCCCTTGTCGTCCGTCTCGGGCGCGAACTCGCGCAGCTCGTAGCGGTCGTCGAATGCCTCGTTGCTCACGTTCCGACACTATCGGGACCGGGTGACGTCGCGACAGGCGCGTGGTCGGTCCGGTCGGACTGGAGGCCCGGATCGCGTCCGGCGGACGGGCTGCGGTGTGAGGTCGGCCGGTTCAGGGCCCGTGCCCGGTGCCGCGTCAGTCGGTCGCGCCCCGCGGGGGATCGACGAGCAGCCCGACGCGGTCGTCCAGGTAGTCGGCGAGGGGGACTGCGGCGCCGGCGGTCGGAGACCACCGGACCGACGGCACGTCGTCGATGACGACGAGCACGCCCTCGGCGCCGACCAGGGAGTCGTCGACGGGGATCGGGACGGCGCCGTGGTTCACCGTGTCACCGGCGCCGAAGTGCCCCTTCGCGGCGGCGGCTCGGTAGGCGCGACGGACCTCGGCGGAGACCGACTGGTACTGCGACCGACCGGGTTCGGTGACGCGGGTGATCGACCCGGTGGCCCAGACACGGCCTGCGGTCTCGGGGGACGACCCGATCAGGAGCGCTCCGACCCGCCACACCCGGCCGAGGGACCGCATCGTCGGGTCACGACGGATCCCGAGGACGGCCTTCGGCTGCACATACTCGCCGAGTGCTTCGTCCGGGACGCCCGCGGCGCGGAGCCGTCGGGCCGCCGCGTCGAGGAGCTCCCGCGCCCGCTGCACTCCGTCCGTCACGTCCACCGAGCCTAGACCGGGTGGTGGTCGTCGTCTCGGCCCTGTTCTCGGTGGTGGTCCGCTCGACGTGGTGCGCTGCGCTGCGTCGTCCGCGGCTGGTGCGGGCGCGGCTGGTGCCGTCGCGGCGACGACGTGCGGCGCTCACGAAGCCCGCGGCCATCATGACCGCACCGTACGTCAGGAGCACGCCGGCGACCGCGGGGATGAGCCAGCTCCGCGACCCGTTGACGACCTGGTTGACGATGCCGATCTCCGGCACGGAGTACCAGACCACGCCACGGATCTGCACGGCGGTGACCGGTGCCGGGTCGGCCTCGGCGTTGTTGTCGCCCTTGAGCACGAAGGTCCGCTCGCCGTCCGACGACGACGACACCGAGACCACGCGGTGGCTGACGACCGCGGGCTGGCCGGACACGATCTGGTAGGTGACGACGTCGCCGACCCGGATGTCGTCGATCGGGGTCGGACGGACCACGAGCAGCGTCCCCGGCGGCAGGGTCGGCTCCATCGACTGCGTCAGGACGGTGAGCGGCATCGAGCCAGTGGCCTTCGGCACGACGATCAGCACGACCGCCAGGGCAGCGACGAGCAGCAGGAGCCCGGTGCTGAGACCGAGCACGACGGCGTGGACGACTGCGCGCCAGCCGGTGCGCGGGGTGGGGGTGCTCATGCGCCGCATCGGATCGCCGCCCCGTTGTCCTGCGTGAAGAGCGTGACCTTGCCGGTGCCCGCGACGGTCGACGTGGGGTTGCCGGCGCTGTCGAGCACCTTGACGGTGACGGTCAGCGTGCCCGCGGTGCCGGCGTTCGCGGGGACGTCCGGCGGCGCGATCGTGATGAACGCGGAGTAGTCCTGCGCCTTCTGCCCGACCGGGGTCGAGCCGACGAAGGCCCCGTACCAGGTGTCCATCGGGCGGTTCGCGGCGTCCCAGCGGATCTCGACGTACCAACCGCCGTGGTCGGTGCAGACCAGCGAGGGGGTGGTGTCGACGACCGCAGCCGGGGTGGTCAGGGTGAAGCCGCCCGCCACGACGCCCGAGGTCCAGGTGCCGCTCGTGACGGTGAGGTTGACGTTCACCTTCGCGGTCGAGCCGGCCGGGGCCGACGACTGCAGGGTGCTGCGGGTGCACCAGACGGCGGAGGTGCCGGCGGCGAGCTTCGCGTTCATGCTCGGCAGCGAGGCCCAGGTGCCGGTGACGGACCCGGTGCCCACGGCCGTGCTCGTGGTGCAGCCCGCGGTCGAGGCGACCGGCCAGGCGACGACGGTGACGGCCTTGGCGAGCGCGGTCGAGCTGCCGGACACGACGGAGACCGTGGTGGTGGCGGTGCCGGCGAGGGTACCCGAGTCGGTCAGGGTGATCGGCTTCGTCGTCGACGTGACGCTCGACGAGAACGCCGTGGTGAGGGCGCTCGTGCCGCTGATCGACGCCGCGACCGTGCCGACCGTGGTGCTCGCCGCGGTGGTGCCCGCCGCGCTCCACAGTGCCCACGCGGCGCTCGACGTACCGCCGACGAACAGGGCGGTGAGGAGCACGGCGACGAGGAGCCGGAGGCGGCGGTTCATGCGGCGACCTGCGTTCCGGTGACGGTGAGGGTGAAGTCGGTGGTGGCGCCGGCGACGGTCTGCGGGGCGTCGGCGTCGAGGGCCATCTCGAGGCACGCGGTGCCGCTGACCCCGGCCGGCAGGGAGAATGCCCCGGTACCGGTGTCGAAGGTGGCGAGCCGTCCGCTCGTGCCGGTGAGCCCGGGCACGCACTTCGCGGTCGAGGACACCATCACGAGGTGGAGCGTCAGCTCACCGGTCGCCGCCGCGACGGACGACTTCGAGGCCGTCGTCGTGACGCGCATCGACAGCGGGACCGACCCGGTGTTCCGCACCGTGAAGGTGCCGGTGGTGCTCGTGCCCGGCCCGAGGACCGCGGTGTTCATCGCCGTGGTGCTGCTGACGCTGACGGTCGCCGTGGCGGAGCGCACCGTGGTGGCCGCCGTGCTGGCGGTCCCGTTCCAGAGCGCGTACGTGCCGCCGGTGCCGAGGAGTGCTGTTCCGACCGCGACGACCAGGGCGAGCGCGACCGGCCACACCCAGCGGCGCCGTCGGGCCGCGCGGTGGCGTCCCGTCGTCCGCGGTGTGGCGGTCATGTGCCTGCTCCTGGTCGTCGTGGTCGGTGGGGTGCGATCGGTGGATCAGGAACCGATCGCGGTCTGGGTGAGCGTGAAGGCCAGCGCGCTGAGGTTGATCGAGCCGCCCTGACCGGTGGTCGCCGACGCGGGGAGCGTCACCGTGAACACGACCTTGACGGTCGACGTGGACGAGGACGGCGAGACGACGAAGGTGTTCGTGTTCGACGAGGACTGCACCACCGAGGCGCTCGTCGAGGTGACGGCCAGCGTCTTCGTGGTGGCGGCGAGCAGCGCGGCGTCACCGGTGATGCTCTGGTTGGCGTAGGTCAGGTTCGCCTTGAGGTCCTGGCCGGTCGCACCGATGTTCAGCGTCTGCGTGAACTGGAACGTGTTGCCCGGGACCATCAGGGCCTTCGTCGGGTCGATCGCGGTGGAACGACCGTTCGTGATGTCGCTCCAGGCACCGTCGTTGTTGGCGCTCAGCGTCAGGGTGCCGGCGCTCACGGCGGACGCGGCGCTCGAGGCGCTGGCGTTCCAGAGCGCGAACGTGCCCGCGCCGCCGAGGAGGAGTGCGACGCCTGCTGCGCCGGCGATGGCACCGGTGACGATCTTGTGCATGGGGTGGATCCGTTCCTGCGTGCTCGGGGCACGCTGAAGCCCACCGGGGACATTCGGGCGTCGTGTCCGGTGGGGAGGTTGTCATCGACCCAGTGGTTGGAGGGGGTCGCGGCTGACCGGTGCCGAGAGCGGTCGCCGGGCCTCGGAGCGCATGTGCTGCTGCTCGGGCGGGCTGGACTCGCTCTGGTGTCGACGTTACCTGTCCCCCAAAGTGCCGACAAGCGAGAACGAGCGTTCCCCCGGACCCCAGAACGGGGGGCATTTTTGTCCCCGCTAGGGAGGACATGATTTGTACCCCGAATTCTGGGTGTGCGCTCCGCGTGGGCAGAGCGATCACAGAAGGAATGCCGGTACGCACGGCGTCGTTGCACCGTCCGGAAACGAGGAGGGCCCATGGACATCGTGCGCTGGTTGTTCGACGCGCAGATCGTCATCGGCGACCAGACGGTGCTCTGGCGCGAGGTGATCGGCAACGTCTTCGGGCTGCTCAGCGCCCTCGGGGGCATGCGCCGGAAGGTCTGGGCCTGGCCGGTCGGACTGGTCGGCAACGCCCTGCTCTTCACCGTGTTCATGGGGGCGCTCTTCGACACCCCGAACCCCGTCAACCTGCTCGGGCAGGCCGGCCGTCAGGTCATGTTCATCATCGTGAGCATCTACGGCTGGTACCGGTGGACGCACCGCCCCGAGGACGCGACGACCGTGATCGACCCGCGCTGGGCCTCCTGGCGGACCCGTCTGCTGCTCGTCGTCGGCCTGGTCGGCGGCACCGCCCTGCTGACCCCCGTCTTCCGTGCGCTCGGGTCCTACGAGCCGGTGTGGAGCGACGCGTGGATCTTCGTCGGATCGCTGCTCGCCACCTACGGCATGGCGAAGGGGTGGGTCGAGTTCTGGCTCATCTGGGTGGCGGTCGACCTGGTCGGCGTGCCGCTGCTGTTCTCCGCCGGCTACTACGCCTCCGGGTTGATGTACGTCTTCTACGGCGTCTTCACCCTGACCGGGTTCTTCGTGTGGATGCGCCAGCGGGTGCGGCCTCCGGCGGCGCCTGTCACCGTCGGCTGACCGCCGTGGTCGCGGCGCGCTGACGCGGCCGGGAGCACGGCCCCCGCTCTGGGACGAGACAAACGGCCCGGAATGCGCTGCAATGGTCGGATGGAACCCCTGCACGGCGAACGCGTCGAGGACGACGAGTCCCTCGCAGAGCGCACGGTGCGCGCGGCCATCCGCGCCTACCGGCTGCACCCGTTCGACACCGTGGACGCGGCGGTCGTCGCCGAGGTGGCCGGCATCCCGCTCGAGACCGTCGAGCGGCTGTTCCCGACCTGGCACGCCCTGCTCCTGGTCACCTACGACCGGTGGGCGCAGCTGCGGGGGACCCGGCGGAAGAGCCCGCCCACGTGCACGATCGAGCACGTCCGTCTGACCCTGGCCGAGGACGTCGCCGACCCCGGGCTCGTCCGGGTGCTCGCGGGGCTGATCACCGTGGCCAGCTCGGAGTCCGGGTTCGCCGAACTGTTCCGCAAGCGGTTCGAGGAGTACGCCGAGCAGCTGACCGTCGGGCTGCAGCGCGACTTCGACAAGGGCTCGGAAGAGGCCGGCATCCCCGCGTACCAGGCTGCGACCCAGCTGCTCTCGGTCTACGAGGGGCTGCAGATCCAGATGCTGGTCCGCCCGCACATCGACGTCCTGGTGGAGTTCGACCGCGCGGCGAACACCCTGCGTCAGGGATGGAAGCGGCATGCCGTCCCCTCGTGGGACCTCGACGAGGCACCCGTCCGCGTCTGACGCCGTGCGGCACCGACCGACGGGATCAGCCCCGCCGCCCCCGCCGCCACGACAGCATTTGCCGGACCGTCACCTTCGACCCGTACTGCGCGACCGAGTGCCGGAACAGGTACTCCGCGAACCACAGCAGCAGCCCGGCGACGACGAACACCTCGACGATGCAGACGACCGACTCCGTCACGGTCAGGGCCCCGACGGCGTTCCGCACCATCGCGGTGATCGGCGTGAAGGTCGGGAAGTACGTGAAGAACTGCGCCACCGGCGACGTCGGCGTCGTCATCACGAAGAACGCCGCGTACAGGGGGATGATCAGCGCGAAGATCGCCGCCGACTGCAGGGCCGAGGCGTCCTTGATCGACGGCACCGCAGCCCCCACGGCGACGAACAGCCCGGACGCCAGCAGCACCCCGCCGACGAGCAGCAGCGCACCGGTGACCATCCGCCACGGGTCGACCGTCAGCCCGCCGAGCTGCGAGGACACCAAGGGCAGGGCGACGAGCAGCCCGACCAGGCCGGGCACGACGAACACGCTGACCTGCACGAAGCCGACGAGCAGCATCGCGATGACCTTGCCGCGGATCAGGTCGCCCGCGGTCACCGTGGTCAGGATCATCTCGGAGATCCGGTTCTCCTTCTCCTCGACCACGACGGTGACCATCCGGGCTGCGAGCAGGATGACGAGCCCGAAGAACGCGGCGACGAACAGGAACGGCGGCACGACGGACAACCAGCCCGGCGCGACCCGGCCGTCGGCGTAGGTGGTGACGTCGGTGGCGGGTGGACTGCGGAGCAGCTGCACGGTCTCGGGGTCGTCGACCGACGCGGCGACGCTCTGCTCGAGCACCCGCTCGGCCAGCGACGAGTACACGCCGTTGGCGAAGAGCCCTCGGTCGGTGGCGTCGACCCGGATGGCCGTCGTGGACGGCGACGACGGGAACGCGATGAAGGCGTCGAGGTCACCGGACCGGACGGCGGCACGGTCGGCGGCGGCATCGGTGGATGGCGTCCCACCCCATTTCGCCGCCACGGACTCCGACACCAGGCCGGACTCGTCGACGTAGTGGAACGGGGTCTTCGTGGCGGACGACCCGGACACCACGGAGTTCGTGCCGGCGGCCTGCCCGATGCCGACGAGCAGCGACACGACCACGATGACGACCGGCAGCGCGAGCGTGCCGATCCAGAACGCGGGCTTCTTCACCGCGCGGACGAACTCGAACCGGACGACCGTGCCGAGGTTGCTCATGCCGCTGCCCCGTCCGACGACGCAGCGGCGAGGGCGTCGTGCCCGTAGACCTGCACGAAGATCTCGTCGAGCGGGATCCGGCGCATCTCGAACGCGGTGACGTGCACCCCGGCCGCGACCAGTTCCGCCAGGACGTCCGCACCGTCCGGAGCGGCGGCCTGGGTCGGGACCAGGTAGGCGACGTGCCCCTCGTGACGGGCGAGCCGGTACAGCGACGACTTCGGCACGGGGCCGTCGAGCCCCACGCGGGCGACGGCGCCACCGAAGGCGTCCTGCACGTCGGGCACGGATCCGTACGCGGCGGCCCGCCCGTCCTTGAGCAGCAGGATGCGGTCGCAGAGCCGCTCGACCTCGTCCATGTGGTGCGTCACGAGGACCGCGGTCGCGCCGTCGGCCTTCCGTTCGTCGACCAGGTCGAGCAGGAGCCGCCGGTTCACCGGGTCGAGTCCCTTGGTCGGCTCGTCGAGGATGAGCAGCCGCGGTCGGTCCATGATCGTGATGCCGAGCTGCACCTTCTGCTGCTGCCCGCCGGACAGCTTGTCGACGCGCAGCTTCGCGCGGTCGGCGAGCCCCACCCGGGCCAGGTAGTCCATGCTCCACGCGGTCGCCTCGGCACCACGGAGCCCGCGCAGGCGCCCGAAGTAGGTCATCACGTCGATGACGGACTCCTTGCGGTACAGCCCGCGCTCCTCGGGCAGGTAGCCGATGCCGCCGGTGGCCGGCCGGTAGGGGCGGCCGTCGATCGTCAGCGTGCCCGCCGTCGGGGTGGTGATGCCGAGCAGGGCCCGGATCGTCGTGGTCTTGCCGGAGCCGTTGCTGCCGAGCAGCCCGAACGTCTCACCGGGGGCGACGTCGAACGACAGTCCGTCGACCACGTTGCGGTCGCCGAACCGCATCACGAAGTCCTGCACGCTGATGCTCGCCCCGCTCATGCGGCGACCCTACCTGGGCCGGCTGACGGCGCGGACGCCGGTCGCGGCCCGGGACGGCGACGACACGACGGACTGGAGGCGCGGTGCTAGCTGGCACCGCGCCTCCAGTCCGTCATCCGGTTGCGCCCAGGGCGCGAGCGTCGCGTCAGGAACGCAACCAGGCCGTCCCCACGCCCGACAGGGCACCGTCGACCACGGGGGCCGAGGCGAGCAGCAGCTCGCCGGCCGGCAGCGCGAAGGGCTCGTCGCCGAAGACCGTCACGCTGGTCCAGCCGTTCGGCCGACGGAACGCGAGCACGTCGTCGCGGCCGGTCTCGATCCACTCGAGCTGTTCCTCGGACTGCAACTGGCCGCGCAGGCCGAGCGCCTTCCGGTACAGGTTCAGGGTGGAGTCGGGGTCGGCGTCCTCGGCCTCGACGCTGGAGTCCGCGAACCACGCCGGCTGCGGCAGGTGCGAACCGTCCGGACCGAAGCCGAACGACGAGCCGGTGCGCGTCCACGGGATCGGCACGCGGCAGCCGTCACGACCGACGTCGACGCCCGGGTTGCGGAAGAACGCCGGGTCCTGGCGGTCGGCGTCCGGGATGTCACCGACCTCGTGCAGGCCGAGCTCCTCGCCCTGGTACAGGTAGGCCGAGCCGGGTAGGGCGAGCTCGAGCAGCGTGGCGGCCTGTGCGCGGCGCAGGCCGAGCGACCGGTCGAGCGCGTCCTGCGAGCCGCCGGCGAGCAGCCACGCGCTGCCCTGCTTGTCGGTGCCACCGGCGCGGGGCGGCAGGGCGTAGCGGGTGGCGTGCCGGACGACGTCGTGGTTCGAGAACACCCACGTGGTCGACGAGCCGGACTGCTCGGCGAGCCCGAGGTTGAACTCGATGATCGTGCGGAACTGGCCGGCGTCGAAGTCGGCCTCGAGCAGGTCGAAGTTGAACGCCTGACCGAGTCCCTCGGCGCTGGCGTAGCGGGCACGCCGGTGGGCGGGGACCCAGGCCTCGGCGACCGCGGTGCGCGCCGGCGTGTACTCGTTGAAGACCGTCCGCCACTCGGCGTAGATCTCGTGCACGTCGTCGCGGTCCCAGAGCGGGTGCGTGCCGTCCTTCGGCATCTCGGCGAGCTCGGCCCAGGTGGGCAGGGTCTCGCCCAGGTCCTTCGCCAGGCCGTGGGCCACGTCGATGCGGAACCCGTCGACGCCGCGGTCGGACCAGAAGCGCAGGGTGTGCAGGAAGTCGTCGCGGACCTCGCGGTTCGCCCAGTTCAGGTCGGGCTGCTCCTTCGCGAAGCTGTGCAGGTACCACTGGCCGTCGCCGACGGCGGTCCAGGCCGGCCCGCCGAAGATCGAGATCCAGTCGGCGGGGGCGTCCTCGCCGGACGGCCCGCTGCCGTCACGGAACACGTAGCGGTCGCGGGCGGGGGACCCCTTGGGTGCTGCGAGGGCCTCGCGGAACCACTCGTGTCGGTCGCTCGTGTGGTTCGGGACGACGTCGACGATCACCCGGATGCCGGCGGCGTGCAGTGCCTCGACCATCCGGTCGAAGTCGTCGAGGGTGCCGAGGCGCGGGTCGACGTCGCGGTAGTCGTCGACGTCGTAGCCGCCGTCGGCCAGGGCGGACGGGTAGAAGGGGCTGAGCCAGACGGCCTCGATGCCGAGCGAGGCCAGGTACGGCACCCGCTCGGTGATGCCGGGCAGGTCGCCGATGCCGTCGCCGTTCGCGTCGGCGAACGAGCGGGGGTAGATCTGGTAGACGCTGGCCTGGCGCCACCAGGTCTCGTCGTGCGAGGTGGTGGCGGGCTGGGCGAGGGTGTCGGTCACGTCGGGCCTTTCGTGGGTCGAGGGGTTCGAGGGGTGTGTGTCGGTCACTTGATGGCGCCCTGGGTCACGCCGGCCATCACCCACCGCTGGGTGACGAGGTAGACGATGATCGCCGGGGCCATCGCCATCAGGTACGAGGCGAACGACACGTTGTAGTTGTTGCTGAACTGCGTCTGGAACATCTGCTGCAGCACCGGCAGGGTCTGCAGCGCCGGGTCGGAGGTGATCAGCGACGGCATCACGAAGTCGTTCCAGGACGCGAGGAACGCGAAGATGCCGACGGTGGCGCTCATCGGTGCCAGCAGCGGGAACACGAGTCGCCAGAACACCTGCCCCGTGCTCGCACCGTCGATGCGTGCACTCTCCTCCAGCTCCGCCGGGATCGACCGCAGGAAGGCCGTGAAGAGCAGCACGCTGAAGGACAGCTGGAACATGACGTGCAGGATCGCGACGCCGAGCGGGTTGTCCAGGTGCGCGAGCCCGGTGAGCTTCACCTGCGAAAGAGCGAGCACCGGGAACGGCAGGAACATCGCCGCGAGCAGGTAGAAGAACGACCAGCGGAACAGTCGCCGGTCCCAGTTCCGGGCGATCGCGTAGGCCGTGAACGAGGCGAGCAGGATCGTGCCGACGACGGTGATCGCGGCGACGAACACCGAGACCGCGAAGGCCCGCGGGAAGTCGGTCAGCTGCCACGCCTGCACGAAGCCGTCGACGCTGAACGGTGCCGGCAGCGAGAACGCGTTGCCGTCGACGGCCTGCCCGGTGGTCTTGAACGCCATCGTCAGCGTGACGTACAGCGGTACGAGCACCGACAGCGCGCAGAGCACGAGGACGACGGTGACGGGCCAGTTCGAACGACCGCGGCCGGCCTTGCCCGAGCCGGAGGACCGGTCGGCGTCGACGGAACGGATGCTGCCGGTCGCGGTGGTCCCCGGTCGCAGGGGTGCTTGCAGGGACATCAGAGCGCTGCCTTCCCGCGGGTCGCCCGCAGCTGGATCACGGCGATGACGACCGCGATGACGAAGAAGATCGTGGCGTTCGCCATCTGGTAGGCGTAGTCGCCGCCGTTGAAGCCCTTGAAGATCGACATCGCGACACTGGTGGTCGAGGTGCCGGGGCCGCCGTCGGTCAGGCCGACGATGATGTCGTACGAGTTCAGGAAGTTCTTGAACCCGATGACCAGGTTGATCAGGATGTAGCCCGCGGTCAGCGGGGCGGTGATCGAGACGAGCTGCCGCCAGGCGCTGGCACCGTCGAGGGCGGCTGCCTCGTACACCTCGCCGGGGATCGAGAGGACGCCGGCGATGTAGATGAGGAGCGTCGACGGGATCGCCTGCCAGGCGGTGACGACCACGATCGCCAGCCACGCCAGGTCGGGGTTCGCCAGGATGCTCTGCTCGAGCGGCCCGAAGCCGATCGCGGTGGCGAAGGCCGGCAGGCTGTTCGCGAACAGGAACGAGAACACGTAGGCGATGACGATCCCCGAGATCACCATCGGCAGCACGAACACCGCACGCAGCGCGATCTTGCCGCGGATCTTCGACGTCAGCGCGATGGCGAGCAGGAACGCGATCGCGTTCACGACGATCACGGTGACGAGCGAGAACCCGAGCGTGAACAGGTACGCCTGCAGGATCGCGGGGTCGGAGAACACCGCGATGTAGTTGGTGAGCCCGGTGAAGCGGAACTCGCCGAAGCCGACGGAGTTCGTGAAGCTCAGCACGATGCCCATCACGGCCGGCAGCGTGATGGCGAGCGTGAAGAGCACCAGGGTGGGCAGCAGGAACGCCAGGAAGAGCGGGTCGACGCGGGGCTTGCGTCGTCCGTCCCGTCGTCCGGCCTGGAGGCCCGTGGCGGCTCCGCCACGGCGGCGGCGGTCCGCCGTCGTGATGGATTCGGTGGTCGTGGTTGCCATTCGGACGTCTCCTTACGCGGCCGTGCGGAGCGCGAGACGCGCCCAGTCGGCGTCGAGGGTGCGGAGCTGGCGCTGCGGGTCGCCGCCGAAGGCGATCGACTGCGCGTAGTTCGCGACCGGGATCTCGGCGGGGATGAGCTGCGAGGCGCCGAGGTAGAAGGCTGCGTCGTCGTAGTACGACTGCATGCCGCGGAGGGCGGGGTTCGACGCCGGGGGAGCGTCCTTGCGGACCCCGAAACCGTTGTTGTCCGCGTTGTACCTGTCGTTGACCCGCTTGGTCATCAGGAACGACAGGAACTCGCGGGCGGCCTCCTGCTTGCGGGACGCCTCCGGGATCCAGAGCGCCAGGTCGACGTTCACGCGGACCTTGCGGTCGGCCGGGTCGTCGGTGACGGGCAGCGGGAACGTGCCGAGGTCCATGTCCTTCGTGGTCTTGGCGATCTCGCCGAGGGCCCACGGTCCCTGCAGGTACATGCCCGCCTTGCCCTGGGCGAAGGCGAGGTTGCCGTCGCCGTACCCGCGGCTCGCGGCGCCGTCCTGGTGCCAGGCGCGGAGCTGCACCATGCGCTCCATCGGCTTCCGCAGGTCGCGCTCGAACGAGACGGCGGATCCCTTGCCGACGTTCGTGCCCTCGCGGCGGAGTGCCTCGAAGGTCGCCGGGGTGTCGATCATGCCGCCGATCGAGTAGTCGAACATGCCCTGGGCGATCGTCCAGTTGTCCTTGAACGTGCCGTAGATCGGCGCGATGCCGGCCTTGGTCAGGCGTTCGCACACGTCGGCGAACTCGCTCCACGTCGTCGGGACCTCGAGCCCCTGCTGCGCGAAGAGGGCCTTGTTGTAGATCACCGACGCCGCCGTCACCGAGTACGGCAGAGCGCTCTTCCGGCCGGGGTAGTCGGCGGTCTGCTCCATGAGTGGCCACAGGTCGGGGTTGATGGTGTCGGCCTGCGGCAGGTCGGACAGGTCGGTCAGCGCGCCGTGCTCGACGAACGGCACGACCGAGAAGTTGTAGTTCCAGCAGCCGAGGTCCGGCGGCCGGTTCCGCACGAAGTTCGCGGACATGCTCGAGGTCGAGTCGCGCACGACCCGGACCTTCGACTGGCTCTGGTGGAACTGCGCGATGACGTCGTCGAAGTAGCCGATGACCTCGGGCTTCGACACGTAGAACGTGATGGTCTCCGGCTTGGCGCTCGAGGACCCGATCGGGGCGCATCCGGCGAGCGCGAGGCCCGCTCCGATGCCGCCCGCTCCCAGCAGGAACCCGCGTCGGCTGACCGATGCTGCGCTCCTGGCGGTGGCGTGTGCTTGCACGTCGTCTCCGTCCGTCCGGACCCGGCGTCCCTGCCGTTCCGTCCCGCGAGCGGCTCCGATGCTGCCCGCGGAACTAAATGTAGCGAGAAAATCTAATTCCGCAAGGAACTCGTCGCGCGATAGGGTCACGACATGCCGCCACCCCGTGGAACGAGCGCAGAGACGCTGCTCGCGTACGCCTTCGACTCGTCGGCGTTCACCGCGACCGAGGCGATCGACGCCACCGGCCTGACCCGGTCGACCGTGCTCGGGGCGGCCGAGGAGCTCGTGCGGCTCGGCTGGCTCCGCGAGCTCGACGACGCCCGCGCCGCGGGGGAGTACCGGATGGGACGCCCGGCCCGTCGCTACGAGCTCGACACGGTCGCCGGGGTCGTCGTCGGTGTGGACGCCGGCCAGCACCGGGTCACGGCCTTCGTCGCCGACCTGCGCGGCACGGTGCTCGGTCGTGCCGAGGGGTCGCTGGGTGCATCGGGCCTCGACGTGCCCGTGCGACTCGGGGTCCTCGCCGACACCGTGGCCGCCGCCCTCGCCGCGGCCGACGTCGACCGTACCCGGGTCCTGGTCACCGTCGTGGGCATCCCGGCGCCGGTCGACGCCGCCGGGGCCTCGCCCGACGACGGCGGCTTCTGGGTCCGGATGAACCCGGGGTTCGCCGACGCCGTGCCGGACGGGCGGGTGCTCGTCGAGAACGACGCGAACCTCGCCGCGCTCGCCGAGCGGCCGTCCTCGGGTGACGCCTCGTTCGCGGCGCTGCTGTCCGGCGAACGCTTCGGCGCGGGCCTCGTCGTCGACGGGGTCCTGCTGCGCGGTGCCCACGGCGGTGCCGGGGAGATGCGGGTGCTCGAACTCGTCGAGGGTGTCGGCTCCTCCGACGGCATCGGCGCGGTCGCCCGCACCTTCGTGGCCGACGCCGTCGCCGCCGGGCAGATCCCCGCGGACGCCGCACTCGCCGGCGACGCCGCCCTGGTGTTCGCGGCCGCGCGGAGCGGTGATCCGGTCGCGCGCACCATCGTCGACCGCCTGGGCGACCGCCTGGCCCGGGTCTGCATCCTGCTCGCGAGCCTGCTCGACATCGACCGCGTCGTGGTCGCCGGCGCGATCGCCCAGCCGGCGGTCGCGGTCATCGACCGTGCGCGCGACCTGCTCGCGAAGGGGCACTTCGACCCGGTGCCGGAACTCGTCGCGTCGTCGCTCGGGGCCGACGTCGTCGTCATCGGGGCCGTGGCCCACGCGGTCGACGCGGTGCGGGCCGACCCGCTGTCGTTCCGGGTGCTCAGTCGGGCAGCGGCACCTCGAGGCTCCGGTCCCACGGTTCCGTCCAGCCGAGTCGGTCGAACAGCGCATCCAGCAGCATCGCGGTGAAGCCCCACACCAGGTGCTCGTCTCCGTCGGCCTCGATCGTGAACGCTGGTCCGCGCCACTCCTGACCACTGCGGCGGATCACGGTCACGCCGCGGTTCGCCGGGTCGAGCAGGTCGGCCACGGGGACCCGGAACACCGCCGCCGACTCGTGCTCGTCGACGACGCGGATCGGTGAGGGGTCGCGCCACCAGCCGATGACGGGCCGGACCAGGTGGTTCGAGAACGCCAGGGGCACGGCCGGCAGTGTGCCGAGCACCTCGACGCCGGCGGGGTCGAGCCCCGTCTCCTCCTGTGCCTCGCGGAGTGCGGCGGCGACGGCGTCCGCGTCACCGGGGTCGATGCGTCCGCCGGGGAACGCGACCTCGCCGGCGTGCGCGCGCAGGGTCGTGGCCCGGGCGAGGAGCAGGACGTCGAGGTCGCGCGGGACCCCGGGTGCTGCTGCCGGTCGGTCGCTCGGCGTGTGGTCGAGCGCGCCGAAGAGCATCAGGACCGCGGCCCGACGTGGCGAGGCCGTGCTGCCGGGTTCGACGAGCGGCCCGCCGTCACCCCAGCCGTCCGCTGCGACCGCCGCGAGTGCAGCCCGTACCGATCCGTCGTGCGTCACCCGTTCACCCTAGGTGTGCGCCACCGAGAGGTCCGGCGGGCCCGTCGCTCCGGACGGTTCGCTGGGGGTTGCTCGAGCGCTGCCTGGGAGCCGCACAGGTGGGAACTGTGCGAACCGGAAGCGCCTCGGTGCCCCGTTCGCAGCGGACCGACGCCACGATTGCACCGTCCGCCGGGAGGCCCCATGTTCCACGATCTGCTCCGACCCCTGTTCCACGTCGCCGTCGTCGCACCGTCCGTGCTCGTCCCGGTGGACGTCGCCGCGGGGCTCCTCGCCGTCGCCGCGCTGCTGCCGGCGTTCGGTCGCCGCTCCCGGCATCCGGTCCGCGGGCTGGTCTGGCGGCTCGGCGGCGTGGCGGTCGGTGCCGTGATCGGCCTGGTCGCGGTGTGGTGGTTCGGGGACGTCCAGGACCTGTACGGGGTGTCGTTCACCCCGATCACCCGGATGTGGGTGGCCCTGGCCTTCGGCGCCGTCGGCCTGCTCGTCGTGACCGTCGTACAGGGCGGCTGGCTCCGCCGCGTGCTCGGCGTGCTCGCGGCGGTGGCGGTGGCCCTGGCCGCCGTCCTCGGCGTCAACGTCGACTTCGGGGCCTACCGCACGATCGAGCAGGCCGTCACGACCGATCCGTACCCGTCCGGTCCGCTGGGACACGAGACGGGGGTGGGGCGCGCCTCCAGTCCGGTGGTCGACCCGGCCACCTGGCGGGCACCCGCCGACATGCCGCGACGAGGGAAGGTGCTCTCCGTCGCCATCCCGTCGACCGTCTCCCACTTCCACGGGCGGCCGGCGGACGTGTACCTGCCGCCCGCTGCCCTGACCGAGCGACCGCCGACCCTGCCGGTCCTGATCAGCCTGGCCGGACAACCCGGCCAGCCGAGCGACATGTTCCAGGCCGGTCAGCTCGGGGCGGTGATGGACGCGTTCGCCGAGGCCCACCACGGACTGGCCCCGATCGTCGTCGCGCCGGACCAACTCGGGGCACCGGGCCGGAACCCGATGTGCGTCGACTCGCCCCTCGGCCGTTCCGCGACGTACATCATGACCGACACCACGAACTGGATCCGGCAGCACCTGCGCGTCGGGGCAGCGCCCTCCGCCTGGGGCATCGTCGGGTTCTCGCAGGGCGCGACGTGCGCCATGCAGTTCTCCTCCGCGCACCCCGGCGTGTTCGGCACGACCTTCGCGATCTCGAGCGAGCTCGCACCCCTGAACGGCTCCGTCCAGCACAGCATCCAGGTCGGGTTCGGCGGCTCCGCCACCCGGTACGCCGCAGCGGCACCGCGGGCGATCATGCGGGCGCACGGGCCGTACCCGGGGCACCTGACCGTCTTCGCCTACGGCAGCGATGACACGCCCTACGTCGCCTCGACCAAGGCGCTGCGCGCAGCTGCGGACGCCGCGGGGATGCAGACCCGACTGTTCGTGTCCGAGGGCTCCGCCCACGACTGGAACACCGTGCGCTACGCCCTGCGCGTCGGGATGCCCGGCGTGATCGCGCACATGGGCCTCCGGTGAGCGCGGTGGCCGCGGCCCTCGCGTGGGCGACCCCGGGGCGACTCGTGCCGGTGGCCCGTCGGTACCCGTTGACGAGCGTCGTCTCGGCCCTGACCGTCGTCGCCGGCATCGCCGCCGTGGTGCTCCGCTACGTCGGCGCGCTCGACGGGCGGACGCCCGACACCCTGGGCGGGACGATGGGTCCACTCGGCGTGGTCGCGGTGACGTCCAGCGTCGTCGGGTTCCTCGTCACCTTCGTCGCCGTCGTGGTGTGCACCGGCGCGTCCGAACGGCTGCTCGGCTGGCGGCGCACCCTGCTCGCGATGGTCGTCACGACCGTCGTGGGGACCGGCCTCGGTGCCGTGCTCCAGCTGTTCGACGGAGCCCCGGCCAACCCCGGCTTCCTCGTGCACCTGGGACACGTCGGCCCCTGGACCTGGATCGTCGGGACCATCGTCACCGCGAGCGCGTTCGCCGGCGCCCTGTGGCGACGCCGGATCCGGGTCGTGTCGATCGCCGTCGTCGCCGCGCTGCTGCTCTACGCCGGACACGCGTCCGACCTGCACGCGGCGCTCGCCCTGCTCGTCGGCCTGGTGCTCGGCCGCGTGCTGCGACGGTCACCGGTGCGGAGCGGCTGGACCAGGAGCTCCTCACGCGAGGCCCGCGTGCTCCTGGTGGCCGCGGTGACGGTGTCGGCGGTCGGCCCCGTCCTCGCGCTCGTCACCGGTGCCCAACTCGGGCTGCTCGCCCCGCTCGCCGTGGTGCTCGACACCGGGCCGACCGGACGGATGCCGCACTGCTCGGTGACCGGGGTGACCGCCAGCTGCGTCCGGGCGCTCGCCGCGGTGCACCCGCACGGCCTGTTCCAGTCGCTGCTGGCCGTGATGCCGCTCGTGGTCCTGGCGGTCGGTGCGGTGGGCCTCCGGCGTGGCAGTCGGTTCGCACTGTGGCTCGTCGTGACCGTCGACCTGGTCACCGGGGTCGCGACCGCCGTCTCGTACGGGGTGCTGCCCGAGCGGCACCACGCCGTCGTGCAGCGTCTGGCGTCTGACCACCTCGAGGTCTCGCTCTCGCTCGTCGCGTCGGTGCTGGTGCCGATCGCCACCGCCGTGGTGCTCGTCCTGCGCCGCGCGGACTTCCCGGTCCGGACCGACCGGCGACGGCTGCTGGGGTTCGCCGTGACGGTCGCGGGATCGGCCGTGGTGCTCGCGTTCGTCGTCGTCGGCGTCGCCGTGGCTTCGGGCGACAGTGTGCGCGACCCCGTCCACCTGGCGCTCGCCGTGCTCGGTCCGATCGCCCCCGTGACCCTGCCCACGCACCTCGCACAAGCCGAGCCGGCGCTGCGGTTCGTCGTCGGCATCTCGGGCCCGCTCCTGTGGCTCGCGGTGGCGATCGCCGCGGTCCGGCCGACCGGTGCCGGACGCTCGGACAGTGACCTCGACGGGCAGGACGCCGCGCGGGCGGCTGCTCGGGCGCTCCTGGTCGCCGGCGGCGGCGACACCTTCGGGTGGATGACGACGTGGCCCGGCAACGAGTACTGGTTCACCGAGGACGGCCGAGCCGGGGTCGCCTACCACCGCACCGGGAGCGTGGCCGTGACGACCGGCGGCCCCTTCGGACACGAAGACGCGCGGCTCGCGGCACTCGAGGGCTTCGCACGGGCCGCGGACGACCACGGCTGGACGCCCGTCTTCTACGGCATCGACGCCACCCTCGGTGCTGCACTCGCACGACTCGGTTGGACGACGCTCCCCGTGGCCGAGGACGCCGACCTCGACCCGCGCACCTGGACCACGACGGGCAAGCGCAAGCAGGACGTCCGCACGGCCGTCAACAAGGCTGCACGGTCCGGCACCACCGCGCTCTGGTCGGACTGGGCCTCGCTGCCCGGATCGGTCACCCGCCAGATCGAGGCGATCTCGGAGGAGTGGGTCGCCGAGCGCGAACTGCCGGAGATGGGGTTCACCCTCGGTGGCATCGACGAGATGCGCGACCCCGCCGTCCGGACGCTCGTCGCCCTGAGCGAGGACGGCACCGTCCTCGCCGTCACCAGCTGGCTCCCCGCGTACCGTGCCGGGCAGGTGGTCGGGTGGACGCTCGACGTGATGCGCCGCGCGCCCGACGCCCCGAACGGTGTGATGGAGTTCCTGGTCGCGAGTGCGGTCGACCGGATGCGCGCCGACGGTGCCGAGCGGCTCAGCCTGTCCGCGGCCCCGCTCGCGTCCTCGGCGGATCCACAGGGCGCCGGCCGGAGCGGCGTCGAATCGGTCCTCGACGTCGTCGGCGGTGCGCTCGAGCCCGTCTACGGGTTCCGTTCCCTGCTGCGCTTCAAGGCGAAGTTCGGGCCCGACCTGCACCCCCTGGTGATGGCGTACCCGGACCCGGTGGCGCTGGCCACCATCGGCGTCGCGATCGTCCGTACCTACCTGCCGGGGTTGTCGCTGCGCCAGGCGGTGGCGATCGTGCGGGAGCGGCGTCCGGCACGCGGAGTCCGGGCCGAGCCCCCGGTGGAACGGGTCGGCTGACCCGGACGGGCCAGGAGCGCCGTCGGTACGTTCGGAGCATGGGAACCGAACGGGCCGACGGACCGGCCGTGGACGAGCACGATCCGTACGAACGCCGCCCCGGTTACGTCACGAGTGCCGACGGCCGGACCGACCGGATGACCACGGACATGTTCGTGGGCATCGCGGTCGGGTTCGTCCTGGTGCTCGTCTTCGGGTCCTTCCACATCGTCGAATGGCTCGCGATCGGAGCGGCCGTCGTCATCGGCGCCGCGGTCTGGTTGGTCCTGCGCAGCCGGCGACGGCGTGCAGACCGCCGTGCAGGTCGGTCGCCCGACGCCGTCCCTCGTGCTCGGGACCGCGCGATCGCCGAAGCGAACGGTGGGCGCCGGTTCTTCATCGCTCAGAACCCGGTCGTCGTCATCGTGATGGGCGCGATCTTCATCGCTGTCGCGGTCGCCCCGCTGCTGTTCGGTGGGGTCTCCATCGGCCGGATCGTGACCGGGGTCATCGTCGTCGCGAGCGGCGTCGTCTGCATCGTGCAGGGGATCGGCACCCTGCGGGTGCGTCGTCGGGAGCGCAGCGACGGCTGAACCTCGGTCGTCAAGCATCTGGCAGCCCGGTCGAGGTCTGCGGCTCGACGAAGGGCGGCCCCGAGACCTGCCAGAAGTACTGGCCTTGGGAAGGCTGACGCGTCGTCGACGCGACCACAGGGCGGACGGGAGGCCCGGTGTCAGCTGGCACCGTGCCTCCCGGCTTGGCCGTCACCCCGCTGGCGCGGTGCGCCGGTACCGGCTGAAGGACCGCCCGAGGATGCTGAACGGCAGCCGCCCTCACCGTCTTCCCCGCGGACATCCCCTTGCTGCCGCGGAGCTGGATCCCGGACAAGTACCCCGCTCCATCCACTACGCGGTCGCGGACCGGGGCGGCCACTTCGCCGCACTCGAACAACCCGATCCGCTGGTCGACGAGTCGGACCTCGAGGGCGCCGAGTACCCGTCCCGGTGGGCGATCGGTTGGTACCTGCTGGTGTTGGGGGCGTTCCGTTCGGCTCAGCCGCGGTCGCGAGCCATTCCCGCTTCGGTGTTGCGGGTACCGACGGCGACGCCGTGCGGGGATGCAGCTTCGATCCGGGCGAGATCGTTCGTGGTGAGGACGACGTCGGCAGCGGCGACGTTCTCCTCGACACGGGAGGCCTTCGTGGTGCCGGGGATCGGGACGGTGCCGGCCTGCATCAGCCACGCGAGCGCGAGTTGCGCGGTCGTGACGCCCTTCTCGTCGGCGATGACCTTCAGCGCCTCGACGACGTGCAAGTTCGCGTCGATGGCCTCGTCGGAGAACCGGGGGAGGGTTCGCCGTGCGTCACCATCGGGGAGGTCGTCCTCGCGGGTGACGGTGCCGGAGAGGAACCCGCGGCCGAGCGGCGAGAAGGGCACGAACCCGATGCCGAGCTCCGACGCGGTGTCGAGGACGCCGTTGTGTTCGGCGTCGCGCTCGAAGAGGCTGTACTCGGACTGGATCGCCGTGATCGGGAACGTCGCGTGCGCACGTCGCAGGGTCTCGGCCGAGGTCTCGGAGACCCCGATGTAGCGGGCTTTGCCGGCGTTGACGGCTTCGGCCATCGCGCCGATCGTGTCTTCGATCGGCACGTTCGGGTCTGCCCGGTGGAGGTACCAGAGGTCGATGTGGTCAGTGCCGAGGTGGCTCAGGGACCGGTCGATCGCGCGGCGTGCATGCTCCGGGGACCCGTCGAGTCCGATGGGCTGGCCGTCGTCGGTGAAGTCGGTGGCGAACTTCGAAGCGACGACGACGCGGTCCCGATCCGAACCGAGGACATGGCCGAGGAGCTTCTCGTTCTCGAACGGTCCGTACGCCTCCGCGGTGTCGAACAGGGTGATCCCGAGGTCGAGGGCGCGTCGGATGGTCTCGGCGGAGCCGGTCTCAGTGGCGCCGCCGTAGAAGGCGCTCATGCCCATGCATCCGAGTCCGAGTGCGGACGTGACGAGCCCCTGGGAGCCGAGAGGGATCTGCTGCATGCGTGTTCTCCGTTCGTCGCCGGGATCACCCGGACGATGACGACCCTTCACCCTGGTGTGCACACCATGTCAAGTGGGAGACTCGGCTCATGCTGCTTCCCGAGGTCCACGTCGACGGACCGGTCACGATCAGCGCTGCGGCGGAGCTGCTCGGCATCACGGTCGACACGATCCGCTACTACGAGAAGGAAGGGATCGCACCGTCTCCTGATCGCGGTCCGGATGGATGGCGGCGGTACGACACGGCGGCACTGAGCTGGCTCGCCGGGACGGTGATGCTCCGCGGGACCGGGATGAACGTGCAGGAGATGCGTGACTACGCGGCCGCGTACAGAGATGGTGCCGACGATGTCGCTCGACTCGCGCTCCTCGAGCAGCACCATGCGACCGTCCTCGCTCGGCAGGCGGAGGTGCAGCGGCACCTCACTGCACTGGAACGGAAGATCGAGGCGTACCGGGGGACCATCGCCGCGACCGGCGCCCCATCGGCGGCATGATCTTTCTGGCCGGTCGGCAATCAGCTACAGGACGCGACAACGGCGCGGCGCGAGAACCACGACACCGATCGAAGCTGCTCACGGGCCTTGTGACCATGTCAGGATCGGCCGTCACACGACATCTCTCAGTGAGCAACCCGCGCTCCGATCGAGGAGGAGACCGCCGATGAAGACCCGAACCCGCCTCAGCGTCACCGCGGTTGCTGCCTGCGTCCTGGTCGCCGCCCTCACCGGTTGCGCAGCAAGCGCACCGACTCCGTCACCGTCCGCCACCTCGGCGACGACCGGGGACGGGACCCCGGCCCCGTCCCCGTCTGCGACCGCGACGGACGCCGTGACTCCGTCGTCGTCCCCCTCGCAGGGGGCCGCAGCGTCGGCGCTCGCGCAGCACGTCTACGACGAGTGCAGCAAGGGCGCCGCGGACGCCGGAGTCACCCTGACGTTCACGGACGACCCGTCGGGGTACACGGGCAGCGACGGGACCTACCAGCTCGTCTACCCCTTCACCTTCGACGACGGGCACACCGACCCGTACGCCATGTACAACTGCACGCTCACCGACGACACGGTGGGGTCCTCGTACGTCAGCAGCGGGATGACCGACAGCCACTGAGCACGGTCGGTAACGGCGCGGAGGGCAACTCACGGGTCAGGGCGGGGCTTCGCGCGACCAGTAGTCCGCTCGGACCATGAGGAGCTCTCCCTGGACCTCCGACGTCAGGTTGACGACACGGGGATCCCACAGCGTCCCGGGCAGTCTCGCGCGGCGCGCAGACCGGTGAACAGGACGGCCGCGGCACCGACGATCAGAACGGTCACGACGATCGCTCGTCGGGTGTTCGTCCGCCGCCTGGTCACCTCCGCAGCCGAGGCGGCGGCTCGGGCGGTGGTCAGCGGTCGAGCAGCATCCTGTTGCGCGCATCGATCTGGTCTGCGGTCGCGGGGAAGTAGCTGCTGACTCCGATGTGCTCGGCGTCGTGCTGTACCGCGTCGACGACCGGCCTGAGCGCGCGCTCGTAGCCGGCGAATGCCTGCTCGACGTCGCCGTCCGCGTCCCGGAGGGCGTCGTGGAGTGCGGTGGCGCCGATGATGGCGAGCGAGCCGCCCATCCCGGCGGCCGGGGAGGGGCAGTAGCCCGCGTCGCCGACGAGTGCGACGCGGCCGGACGTCCACGCCGGCATCTTGATCTGGCTGAGCTTGTCGAAGTAGAAGGTCTCGACGCCGATCGCCTCGTCGACGTGGTCTGAGAACGGCGAGCCGGCCCGGAGCATGTGGTCGCGGAGGATGCGCTTCTGTGCCGCTTCGTCGCGGTGGTCGAAGGGGATCTCCTGCTCGGAGCGGAATCCGAGGACGAGGTCGGTGGTGGTGTCGTACGAGTTGACCAGCATCGTGACGCCCGGTGCGTTGGTGATCCGGGTCGTCTGCGGTTCGATGACGAGGTCGTCGAGGGTGGCGACGGAGAAGTACGTCTGCAGGAAGTGGCTGTACAGCGCTTCCTGCCCGAAGTGCAGTCGACGCACTGTGGAGTGGTTGCCGTCGCAGCCGAACACCATGGAGAAGTCCCGTTCGGTTCCGTCGCGGAAGGTGACGTGCACCCGCTCCTCGTCGGTCTCGTGCAGGGACGTGACCGAGTTGTTCCACAGCATCTCCACTTCGCCCTCGGTCGCGGCGGCGAGGATGTCGAGCAGGTCGTCGCGGTGGATCTCGTAGCCGTCGCCCGTCGATCCGGCCGAGGGTGGCACGGGATCCATCCGCGCGATGCTGTCTCCCTCCGGCGTTGTGAACTCCGTCACCCGCGGCGCGAGCGCCTTCGCCGAGATCTGCTCGAGCAGGCCCATCCGGTCGACGATCGCGATGGTGTCGTCGCGGATGTCGACCGGGGTGCCGCCTCGCTTCAACCCGGGAGCGACCTCGACGATCGAGACGTCGTACCCGAGCCGACGCATCCACAGCGCGGTCGCGAGCCCGGCGAAACTCGCTCCTGCGATGAGTACCTGTTCCTGTGTCTGCGTGGTCATCGATCGTCCTCGTTCCTCGGCATCCGCCGAACTTGTAGTGACTCTAAGTTCGGCAAACGTACCAGAACTTTGGGTCACTCAACGTTTCGTGCCAGACTCGGGGGATGGTGGAGTCGAGTACGGGCGTTCCGTCGGGGCTGCGAGAGCGCAAGAAACGGGAGACCCGCGAGCGCCTGGGGGACGTTGCTGCACGGCTGTTCGCTGAGCACGGGTACGACGAGGTGTCGATCTCAGACGTGGCCCGAGCCGCAGGCGTCTCGGATCAGACCGTCTACAACTACTTCCCGACCAAACCCGATCTGGTGTTCGACCGAGCCGACGAGGTGCTCGAGAAGATCCGAGCTGCGGTTGCTGACCGAGGTGCGCACCAGTCGCCGGCGGAAGCGATGCGCACCATCGTCCTCGAGGACGTCGATCGGTACGTCGCAGAGGATCCGGCTTTGGCGCGGGGGGAGTTCCCTGCGCAGTGCCGGCTCAGCGCGGTGCTCCGTCGACGGGCGCTGGAGTTCTACGACGAGGTCACGTCCGCGGTGGCAGAGGAACTGGCGGACACGGGTTTCGACTCGATGACCCGGCGTGCTCAGGCTGCCGCCCTCGTGGCCGTCGTGCAGCAGGTCACCGAGGCCATCGGCGACGCGGTCCTCGCGGATGCCGACCGGGAATCGACCCGCAAGCGCTTGGTGAACACGGCCGGAGCGGCGCTGGACCACCTGTCCACCTGGTGCGCGCCGACCTGATCCACGTCGAGGGACAGGGCGGGTGCGCGGAATGCATCCCATGCACCTTGTGGCCCTCTCATGGCGCGGGGCGTCCCGCCGACCTACCGTCTACTTGTCAGACGATCGTCTGTCGAATGGACCTCTGGAAGGAACCTGCTCCATGCGTCACGCTCCTCGCCTCCGCCGGACCAACGCGCTGCTGATCACCAGTGGCGTCCTGACGGCGGCAGCGCTCGCTGTCGGGGCAGCCGGGCCCGTCTCCGCGGCCAACGCCGACGGTGCGGCGCCCGCCCAGTCCGTGGCCGCCGTGTCCTCGCCGTCCCGCGGTGACAGCTACGTGGCCCTCGGTGACTCGTACGCGGGCGGCTTCGGCGTCGCCCCCTACGGCTCGGGTCCGGCGGCCGGCTGCTTCCAGTCCACCACCGACTACCCGCACCAGGTCGCAGCATCGCTGGGGCTCCGGCTCGACGACCGTGCCTGCGCCGGTGCCACCACCGGCAACATCTCCCGGGTTCCGCAGGCGACCGGTGTCGGCACCGCCACCGCGCCCGTCCAGGCCGACGCGCTGTCCAAGGACACGGACGTCGTCACGGTGTCGATCGGCGGGAACGACCTGGGATTCACCGGAGTCATCTCGAACTGCGTCGCGCTGGACAAGGACGGCCCGGTGTTCTCGGAGATCCACGGCAAGACCTACGACCACTGCAAGGACTACTACGCACCGGTCGTGCACGGCGTCGAGCGGGACCGTCTCGCAGCGCGCATCCACAACACGGTCGCGCCACGGCTCGCGCAGACGTTCCGTGTGATCGCGCAGCGTGCGCCGCGGGCGAAGGTGTTCGTCGTCGGCTACCCGATGATCGCGCCGGGCTCGGCGCAGTCCCCGAAGGGGTGCTTCTCGAGCCTCCTCGGTGACTCCGGACTCGAGCCGCCGTTCCCGCAGAACGCGTTCCCCTTCACCGCGACCGACACCGCCTACTTCCACCGCACCCAGAACGCGCTCGACGCAGCGGTGAAGGCTGCGGCGCAGGCTCGTGGCTTCACCTACGTCTCGACGCTCCAGGGCTCTGCCGCGCACACGCCCTGTGCTGCGTCGGGTTCCGCCTGGATGGCAGGACTCACCCTGACCGATCGCGGCACCGCCGCGAACAGCACGCCGCTGGCCGGGACGAAGTACAGCATCCTCTTCGGCGCACTCCACCCGAACGCGGCCGGTGTCGCGTACCTGCGGGACCAGACCAAGGCCGCGATCGTCCGATCGCGCTGACGCACCAGCGCCTGCGGGTCGCGTCGTCGACGCGACCCCGAGACGGACGGGAGGCCCGGTGCCAGCTGGCGCCGGGCCTCCCGTCCGTCTCGTGTGGACCACCGGGCGTCAGGTCGCCAGCGCTCGACATGTTGTCGGACCGTGACCCGGCAGGGCGGCTCGTTGAGCCACCACTTCTCGACGGCGACGATGGATACGTCATCTTCGTCGGGTTCGCTCTCGTCCTGTCCGCAATGGCTCGATCGGGCCGAGGGGCGCTCGCCCGCTGCTGGAGTGAGGACGAGAGAAAGCGGCCGGGCCCGATGGCGTCCCGCATCCAACGCGCACCGCTCGGCGACCGCGGCGCGCTGTGGGCGAGGCGCAGCCTCCCATCGACAGCGCCGCCCTGCGCGGACGGCGGGTTCGCCCTGCGCCGGGAGCGGTGCGAGCCAGTCTGAGCCGCCGCCGTGGGACTTCTTGTGCGTTTCGGGGCGCCGAGACTTGTATCTCCCTAGGAAGCATGCAAACCTGATAGCGGTTTCACGTTCGCCGGGGTGGCAGATGAAGCCAGAAGTACAAAGGAGTACTCGTGCCTCAGTCACGTCCACGACACGTGGTCCGACGGGTTGCCACAGCAACAGCGCTCTCGACTGCGATCGCCATGGTGTTCGCTGCTGTGACGCCGCTGGCAGCATCCGCAGCCACGTCGACGATCGCCGTCGACTTCTCGAAGACAACCGGAACGTTCCGCGGCGGCGCCACCGGCACCCTGTACGGGCTCGGCGATGACGGTGTGCCCTCGCAAGCGGTGCTGAACGGCGCCCGCGTGACGAACACGTCCCAGAAGCCGCCCCAGGGCGCGCAACACCCGAACGGCGATGCGCTCGACGTCGAGCGGTCCTTCTTCGCTGGCGGAGGATCGGACCTCTACGTCTACAACCAGGACATGTACCCGGACTGGGCCTACAACGGCGGGAAACGACCGGGCGATGCCAACGGCGACGGAGTCTGGGACTACCTCCCGATCCTCCGACAGTCGGTGGAGCGCATCGCGACATCGTCCGCTCACCCCGAGAAGTACGTGTTCATCCCGTTCAACGAGCCCGACGGCGGCAACTGGTACCCGGATTGGGCCAACCAGAAGACCCAGTTCCTCGCAGATTGGTCCGCCGCGTACGACACGATCCAGCAGGTGTACGCAGCACACGGACTCGGGCACGCCCGCATCGGCGGCGCCGGCGACTCGGCGTGGCACGCCGACCGCACCAGGGACCTGCTCGCCGACGCAAAGGGCAAGAACCAGCTGCCGGACGTCTTCATCTGGCACGAGCTCGGCACCGGCAGCCTCGGCTCGTTCCGGTCGCACAAGCGCGAGTACGACGGGATCCTCTCCGATCTCGGGATCAGCCCGATCCCGGTGAACATCACCGAGTACGGCAACCTCCGCGACATGGGCACCCCAGGTCAGCTCGTGCAATGGGCATCGATGTTCGAGAGCGCCAAGGTCGATGCACAGACGGCCTACTGGAACTACGCCGGCAACCTCTCCGACAACAGTTCCCGCAACAACGGCGCGAACGGCGGCTGGTGGTTCTTCAAGTGGTACGGCGACCTCGCCGGTTCCCAGACCGCCACCCTCACGTCGCCGCGCGCTGACGTCCCGGACACGCTGCAGGGGCTGGCATCCATCGACGCGAGCGCGAAGCGCGCGACCGTCCTCGTCGGAGGCGGCTCGGACGACATCGCGTTGAACATGTCGGGTTTGTCGTCGACGGTGTTCGGATCGACCGTGGACGTCACTGTCCGCGCGGACCGGCTGAACGGCGCCGAGGGCGCGTCACTGCAGCCACCCGTGATCTCCTCCACCCGAGCGACCGTTTCGGGTGGCCGACTCTCGGTGACCATCCCGAACAGCGACCGCTACGCCGCGTACCAGGTGCAGGTCACCCCGCCGCGGGCAGACCGTCCGGCAGTCGACGGTGCGGTGGTGTCATCAGTCGAGGCAGAGTCGACCACGCTCGCGAACGCGCAGGTCTACACGCAGGACCCTGCTCGTGAGTGGGACTTCATGGCTTCGGGCGGCAAGGACGTCGGGTCCTTCGACAATTCCGGCTCGAGTGCAACCTGGACGGTGACTGCTCCGCGGAACGGCACGTACCGACTCACGGCACTCGGCGGCGCCAACGGCACCCCCGGGCAGCAGGCACTGTTCGTCGACGGGGACTTCGCCGGCTTGATCCGATGGTCGGCCGACCTCGGATGGGGCTACCGCGGCACGGCCGAGATCACCTTGCCGCTGACCAGCGGACAGCACACCCTCTCCGTCCGGGCGAGCCGCGATGGCAGAACCGTCCTTCCGGGATCGAACATCTCCCTGGACCGGTTCGAACTCCGAGACGCCACCGACGGGGACCAGCAGGTCACCCCCGCCGTTGACGCTCGCCTCGCCGACGGTGCAGCACTCACGTGGGCAAGCGGCACTGCTGGAGCGGCGAACCTGTCGGGGAAGGGGTCCGCGACCTTCTTCACGACCGCTGCGGAGACCGGCTACCACGACGTCAGCGTCCGCTGGACGAGCACGCAGGCGTCCTCGCTCGACCTCACCGTGAACAGCAGTCGCGTGCCGTCGCTCGCGGCGAGCGGGGCTGGGAACTGGACCTCCACGCAGCGGATCTGGCTCCCGCAGGGCGTCAACGAGGTTCGACTGTCCTCGAGCGTCGGCGCGAAGGTGCAGGACCTCCGCATCCTGCGCGGTGCGACGCAACGCGCCGCCGACGAGGCCAACGCATCACGGGTAGAAGCCGAGGACCTGACGCTCGCGGGGACGGCCCGCGCGCAGACCCTGCCGGCCGGATCCAACGGGTCGGCCGACCAGCAGGGAACCGTTCGAGACGTCGGCTTCATCGGCAACGGGTCGGGCAACACGATGACCTGGCAGCGCCCGCCCGGGTTCGGTGCGGGGGACTACGTCCTGACCGTGGCGGCTGCGAACGCCGACAAGACGTCGGCGATCAACTACAACCCGCAGTTCGTCAGCCGCTCCCTCGACGTCACCGAGAACGGCGGGCAGACCACGAAGGCGTCGTTCCGCAACACGTACTCCTGGTCGTCGTTCTGGGACCGCAGCGTCCCGGTCCGACTGAGCACGGCGACGGGATCCCTCACCTTCGGCAACGCGACCGCCTACGCACCCGATGTGGACGCGATCACGCTCGCCAAGCTCGTCGTCGGAACTCCGACGACGACGGCACGGTGAAAGCGCCGGGGGAGCGGGCAGCTCCCGCCAATCTCCGTGACACCCGCGACAGCGCACCGAGGATGCACGACAGGCCACGGACGCCTGTCATCTGAGAACTGAGCTCAGCCGCATCTGCTGTCGGGCCCACGTCTCGCGGTCCTTCGCGAGACCCTCTGAGCTGGCCCCACCGACGATCGACACCCCGGCCGTCGGTGGGGCCTTCACCATTGCCGATCGCGTCTGCTGAACGCGAGGAGAACTGCGCATGCGCCCCGGCCGCCGACTGCAGCGCGAGTCAGGTCGGTGCGAGCGAGCGCGAACGTGTCTCCCGCGGGGCGGGCTGCTTGTTCGCGTGCGCGGCGGTGGGCAGAAAAGATAGCGATTTCAAAAACCTGTTGTATCCCTTCTTGAAACCGCTATCATCATCGTACGGCCCAACGTTGGGCCGGTTGACGAGGAGGCAGCGTTGCCGCAGATCGACTGGACACCAGAAGGCGTCCACCTGGAGTTCCGACACGACGAGGACCGCCCGGTGCGACTCACCCGGTTCGTCGGGCAGGACGCGGACGCCTGCATCGGAGACGACGTCCCCCTTGTCGAGGTCCTCGCGGTCGGGCTGGGACACACGCTCGCCAACGACCGTCTCGTCCAGAGCTCCATCGGTGCCGCCCTGCGGTACCGGTCCCACAGGGAGCCGGCCGAGGACACCCTGACGCTGCGCCTCGCAACCGAGGGCATCACCCCCGAACTCGAGGTCCACATCGAACTCCGAGCCGTCGCCGGGGCGGTCCGCGCAGTCACGACCGTCCAGAACACCGGCGCCGAGCCGGTGTTGCTGACCTCCGTGACGAGTTGGGCGAGCGGCCTCGGACGCGACGCAAGCACCAGCAAGCAGCTGCAGGCGTCGGACTGGTCCCTCATCGAGGGCGTCAACGACTGGCTCGGCGAGGGCCGTTGGTCGACCCGGCCGCTGCGCGGTGCGCTCCTGCCGGAGCTCCGTGAAGAGCTCACCGGACACACCCCCCGGTCAGCAGTCACCCGCACCGCCGCCGGGACGTGGTCGACCGGCGGCCACCTGCCCGTCGCCGGCCTCTCGACCGCCGGGCTCACCTGGCTGTGGGAGATCGAGCACAACGGACCCTGGCGGTGGGAGATCGGCGAGCACGTGTCCGATTGCTACTTCGCGCTGTCCGGGCCGACGGACCGAGACCACCAATGGTCGGTGTCGCTGGAACCCGGTGACACGTTCACGACCGTCCCGGCAACCGTGGCACTGGGGCGCGACCTACCAACAGCGGTCGCTGCGATGACAGCAGCCAGGCGTCGGAACCGTCTCCCGCACGCTGAGAACACGGCGCCGACCATCGTCTTCAACGACTACATGAACACGCTCGACGGTGACCCCACCACGGCGAAGCTGCTCCCGCTGATCGATGCGGCAGCGCAGGTAGGGGTGGACACGTTCTGCATCGACGCCGGCTGGTACTCCGACTCGCCGGACTGGTGGGACACGGTCGGTGCGTGGGAACCATCGACCACCCGCTTCCCGAACGGGCTAGCCGAGGTCATCGACGCGATCCGGGACGCGGGGATGACCCCCGGATTGTGGCTCGAGCCGGAGGTCGTCGGTGTCGGCAGCCCGATCGCCGAAAGCCTGCCGCCGGACGCGTTCCTGCAGCGTCGTGGACACCGCGTCGAGGAACACGACCGGTACCACCTCGACCTTCGTCACCCCGCCGCACGCGCGCACTTGGACGCCGTCGTCGATCGCCTGGTCGACGAGTTCGGCATCGGCTACTTCAAGCTCGACTACAACATCGATGGCGGACCAGGCACCGACCGGGACACCGACAGCGTCGGCGCAGGGCTCCTCGACCACAACCGGGCCCATCTCTTCTGGCTCGAAGGTGTCCTCGCGCGGCACCCCGACCTCGTGCTCGAGAACTGTGCGTCCGGGGCAATGCGGATGGACGCAGCCATGCTCGCCCACACGCAGCTGCAGTCGACCTCCGACCAGCAAGACCCACTGCTGTACCCGCCGATCGCCGCGTCAGCCGGACTCGCGATGCTGCCCGAGCAAGCAGCGAACTGGGCCTACCCGCAACCGGACCTCTCGCCCGAGGAGAACACCTTCACCCTCGTCACCGGCCTCGCCGGCCGGTTCTACCTCTCCGGCTACCTCAACAAGATGACCGACGACCAGCTCGCGCGCGTCCGCGATGCCGTCGCGACGGCCCGCTCACTGCACCAGGACATCGCCGACACCGTCCCGTCGTGGCCCCTCGGGCTCCCCGGCTGGACCGATCGGTGGATCGCCTCCGCCCGGCACGGTGCCGACCGGACCATCGTCTCCGTCTGGGACCGCGAAGGCGGAGCCGACGGAGCGGAGCTGCGCTTCCCCGACCTGGCGGGTCACGACCTGCACGTCACCACGATCTTCCCGCACGACCTGCCCGACTGGCAGGCCGAATGGGACGCCGACACCGGCACCTTGTCGGTCCGCAACACCGTCACCACCCCGACGGCACGGACCTTCTCCCTCACGTCGACGGCGCCGTCTGCGTGACCTGCGAACACCGCACCACCCCACATCCCGAACACTTGACCGCAAGGACGAACATGAAGCACGCATGGAAGGGCGCCCTCGCTGTCGCCGCCGTGACCACAGCACTCCTCACCGGCTGCAGCGACCCCGGATCCAGCACCACGACCGGATCCGAATCAATCACCTGGCCGTCGCAGACCGCAGACCTCAAGGGCACCACCCTGACCATCTGGGCGGCCCAGAACTCGAACAAGACCGCCGATTCTGTGATCAACGGATTCGAGAAGGCCACCGGCGCAAACGTGAAAGTCGTCACGATCCCCGACCCCTACGAGCAGGGCGTGCAGACCAAGGTCGCCACCGGCGACAAGCCCGACCTGGCGTTCTGGCAGCCCACCGCATCGCAGCTCACCTCGTTGAACGCGAAGCAGAACCTGCAGCCGCTGACCGACGCTCCCTGGACGTCGAAGTACACCGGCAACCTCGCCGACATCACCGGCAAGCTCGACGGCACCCGCTATGCGGCACTCGTCAGCACCCCCGCAGTCGAGGGCGTCTACTACAACAGGGAAGTGCTCGCGGAGGCCGGAATCACCTCGACCCCGAAGAACTGGGACGAGTTCCTCGCCGACGCGAAGACCCTCAAGAGCAAGGGTGTGACGCCGTTCTACGAGATGGGCGGCGAGAAGTGGGCCACCCAGTGGTGGGTGCAGGTCCAGCTTGCCGACGCAGCCAAGGACGGCCTGTGGAAGCAGATCAACACCGGCAAGGAGAAGTTCACCGGCTCCACCGTCCAGAAAGCCGTCGACAACTACGACGACCTCATCAAGCAGGGCATGTTCAACAGCGACATCAAGACCGCTACCTTCGCCGACCAGGGCAAGGCGCTCCTCGCTGGAGACGCCAGCATGGTGATCCAGGTGAACTCGTTCTTCAACCAGCTCCAAACCCTCGCCCCGACGAAGGAGCTCAACGAGAAGATCGGCTTCTTCCCGATCTCACCGTCCGGGAACACCGGCACCTTCATCCCGGACCAGAGCAACGCGCTCGTCGCCTTCAAGTCCGGCAACGACAAGCAGGAAGCCGCCGCGCGCCAGTTCCTGTCGTACTGGATGGGTGAGGGCTACCCCAGCTTCGTGAAGGACCAGTCGACCGTCTCGATCGAGAAGGGCGTCGACACTCCCTCGAACGTCCCGACCGCGCTGCAGGACGCCGCCGCCGCCGTGCCGTCGTCCGTGGGCTCGATGCAGGCCGAGGCCATCGCCAACCCCGACCTGTACCTCAACCTCGCCGACATGATCCAGGGCACCAAGACCCCGGACCAGGTCACCGAAGCGACGCAGCAGCAGTTCGCGGAGCTCGCCAAGGCGCAGGGCGCCGCCGGGTTCTGACCCCGGCCGACAACCGACGGGAGGCCCCTGGCAGGCCCGCCACGGGCCTCCCGTCACCGCCACCAACGACATGAGCGAACGCACCAAGCAGAGGAAGCCCATGACCGCCCAGCTCACCCCTCGACGCACCCGGCCTTCGCATCCGGATCCGGCCATCACCGGCAGCGTCCCCACTCCCGGACATGCCCGCAGGCAGGACCATCCCCTCTGGTTCCTGATCCCAGCTCTCGCGGTCCTCGTCGTGTTCTTCTTCATCCCGACCCTGTTCAACTTCGTCTACGCGTTCACGAATTGGTCGAGTTTCCACAGCGACATCCAGTTCGTCGGTGGGGACAACTTCACAGCACTGCTCCAGAACGGCACCCTGCTCGCTGATCTCCGCACGACCCTCATCTACGCGGTGCTCGTCGCGATCCTCCAGAACCTCTTCGGTCTGGTACTCGCGCTCGTCCTCGAGGCCGACACCCGTATCAACCGGATTGCCCGCACGGCGTTCTTCGTGCCGGTCGTGATGTCCGCCCTGGCGGTCGGCTACATCTTCCAAGCACTGCTCAAGCCCGAGGGCGGACTGAACGCCATCCTCGGCTTCTTCCTCGGCCACGAAGTCACGATCGCGTGGCTCGGCAGCACCACCTGGACCCTCCTCGTCGTGGCGATCATCCACGCATGGAAGTGGATGGGCCTGTCGATGCTCATCTACCTCGCCGGACTGAAGACCATTCCCGGTGACGTCCTCGAAGCCGCACGCATCGACGGCAGCGGCTGGTGGAGCACCTTCCGGTCCATCCGGTTCCCGCTGCTCGCACCCGCCGTGACCTTCAACGTCGCGACCGCCCTGCTCGGCTCCATGAACGGGTTCGACATCGTCCAGGCCACCACCGCCGGCGGCCCCGGCGGATCGACCGAGCTGCTCAACATCTTCATCTTCCGCACCTTCGGCCAAGGGCTCTTCGCACAGGCGACCACCATGAGCCTGTCCCTGTTCGTCATGGTCACCCTCCTCGCCTTCCCCGTCATCTACTTCCTGCGCAAGCGAGAGGACGTGCTCTCATGACCGTCACCGACCTGCCCCTGCCCGCCGACCAGCGACGCCCCTCGGCCCCCGAGACCCAGCTCCGACGTCGCCGTCCAGTCAGCCACTGGCTGCAGCCGACCATCGTCGTCTTGCTCGTGGTCGCGTTGCTCGGCGTCCCGTTCTGGATGGTCGTCGTCACCGCCGGCAAGGACCAGGCCGAAGCGCTCAACCCGAACCTGTCACTGCCCTCGCACTGGCAACTGCTGGAGAACTTCGGCACCGTCCTCACACAAGGCCGCATGGTCCCCGCATTCCTCGGCAGCATGCTCGTCATGGTTCCGTCCGTCCTCGGCGTCCTCATCCTCGGATCGATGGCGTCCTGGGTGCTCGCCCGCCGAAAGAGCCGACTCATCTCTGTCGTCTACGCACTCGGCATCAGCGGCATCGTTCTCCCACCGGCAGTCGTGACGATCGTCCTGCTGCTCCGCCAGCTCGGCCTCGCCGGTACCGCCGTCGGCATGATCGGCGTCTACATGGGCATGTACCTCTCGACGGTGATCTTCTTCGTCACCGGATTCGTCCGAACGATCCCTGTCGAGCTCGAGGAAGCAGCACGCGTCGACGGCGCCGGCCCCGTCCGCGTGTTCGCCCGCATCATCCTGCCGCTGCTCGGTCCGACGCTCGCCACCGCAACGATCCTCATCTGCCTCTACATCTGGAACGACGTCTTCTACGCACTCTTCGTCGTCGGCGGCCGGCTCGACACCCTGCCGCTGAATCTGTACCAGGTCGCCTCCAGCGGGCTCTACCTGCAGAACTGGCACCTGATCTTCGCCTACGTCATCCTGATGAGCCTGCCCCTCCTGCTCACCTTCGTCGTCATGCAGCGCAAGATCATCGCCGGCATCACCAGCGGAGCGGTGAAATGAGCATCACCGCGGGCAGGTCGTATCGTGAAGCCACGATGACAACGAAACACCGCGACAAGCCAGCGACAATCAGCGATGTCGCCGAACTTGCCGGCGTCTCCGTCCCGACCGTGTCACGCGTGCTCACAGGAGCAGCGAAGGTCAGCGACGGACGCCGACGCCGCGTCCTCGACGCGATCGCCGAACTCGGATACCGGCCCAGCGCCGCAGCGCAGACACTCGCATCACGGCGGTCCAATGTCATCGGCATCGTCGCTGGCAACACGTCCCGTTACGGGTACGCCGAAGCAATCCGAGGTGTGGAGGAAGCGGCCCGCACCGCGGGGCTGCTCAGCTTCATCGTCGTCGTCGAGACCGCCGACGAAGCCGACGTGTCCGCAGCGACGGATGCCGTCCTCCGCCAATCACCCGCAGGAGTCGTCGTCCTGAAGTTCGATCCGCCCGGTGTCGCAGCTCTCGCTGCGCTCCAGCCGCACATCCCGGTGGTCGCCTTGTCCGGCGTCCCCGAGAATGGCGTCCCACAGGCCGTCCTCGACGAATCGCATGCGGCCGCGGCACTCACCCGACACCTGCTCGGACTCGGCCATCGGACCGTGCACCACGTGCGCGTCCCGCCGTCCGGCAAGGAAGACGGCCGCACCTCGGGATGGCGCCATGCCCTCGCGGAAGCCGGGATCGTCACCCCCGCCATCCGCGATGTCTCATGGGACCCGCGCTCGGCGTACGCCGTCGGCATCGAGATCGCCGCCGAACCGGACGTCACCGCGGTCCTCTGCGGGAACGACGAAACAGCGATGGGCCTGATCCGCGGGCTCCACGACGCCGGCAAGCGCGTTCCGCGGGACGTCAGCGTCGCGGGGTTCGACGATCACCCGCTGGCCGCCATGTTCCTGCCCTCGCTCACCACCGCGCGGCAGGACTTCGCCGAGCTCGGTCGGCACGGCATGGCGCAGCTCGACGCACTCCTCGCCGGAGCCGCCCCGCTCGCCCTCGACACCGTCGACCCGCCGGTCCTCATCCGCGAGAGCACGGCTGCTCCTCGCGATGCCGGGAGCGATGGCTGAACCGTGACGGGGGCGAACCCGACCATCAACGACGTCGCGGCCATCGCAGGCTGCTCCCGACGGTGAGGTCGGCGCTTCCGGCGAGTCCGAGCGTGACGGTACCGGTGCTCGTCGCATCGGCGTGGGGGGAGCCGGTAGCCGGTCTCGCGGCCAAGCCTCGATTCCACCCCCGCATCTTCGACGGATGCGGACGCTGCAGGGCTCTGCTGCGCACACGCCCTGTGCTGCGTCGGGTTCCGCATGGATGGCGGGACTCACCCTGACCGATCGCGGCACCGCTGCGGACAGCACCCCGCTGGCCGGGACCAAGTACTCCATCCTGTTCGGCGCACTCCACCCGAACGCTGCCGGCATCGCGTACCTGGGTGACCAGACCAAGGCCGCGATCGTCGGATCGCGCTGACGCACCAGCGCCTGCGGGTCGCGTCGTCGACGCGACCACGAGACGGACGGGAGGCCCGTTGCCAGCTGGCAACGGGCCTCCCGTCCGTCTCGTGTGGACCACCGGGCGTCAGGTCGCCAGCGCTCGACATGTTGTCGGACCGTGACCCGGCAGGGCGTCTCGTTGAGCCATGCTCGTCCTGTGCAGAAGCCACTCGTCCTCGCCGCCGCCGGACTCGCGCTCGTCGCGCTGCCGCTCCTGTCGGCGTGCAGCGAGCAGCCAGCTGACCCCATCGCGTCCGCCCGCACACTCGCCGATGCGCCCGAGTGGGTCAGCAACCCGAGCGGTACCGACTGCGGTGACGTGGAGCTCGAGGCCGACGGTGCGCTCCCCGCCGAGAGCCTGCGGTGCCTGCGGGACGCGAGCGAAGCGGGTGAGGTGGCCTCGCTCCAGTGGGTCCGGTGGACGACCGAGGGTGATCCGACCCCGTCCTTCGTCCGGACGGATGGTGCAGGGGCCACGGTGGCGTCGACTGCGGCGTACGACACCTACGGCCAGGGTGGGTGGAGCGAGTACCGGTGCACGGACATCGCGGCGTTGCCGAGATGCTCGGACGTGGGGGAGTAGGGGCGGTTCGGGTTGCGGATGGTCGTCGGAGACTGCTCCTCCTGAGTGAAGGCGTTCACCGTGGGATGCTGATGCGGTGCTCCTGCTGACCGAAGCCCTGCGAGGTGACTGGCTCGTGCAGCGAGCCGGTCGGTGGGCGACTGTCGGCGGTGTCGCTGGCACGGGCTTCGAGGCGTACGCGCGGCTGCTGCACCCGGTGGATGCGCACCGTACTGACCCGAACACGGTCGACGAGTGGGGCAACCCCGTCGATGTCGAGCACACGCGTTGGCGGTGGGCTGAGGTTGCGTGCCGCAACGGCCGGGTGATGCATCCCCTGGTGCAGTGGTTCCGCATCAGCGATGACGAGCACACGAGGGACTGGTCGGATGGTTGGAGTGTCGGTCAGTCCGACGATGGATGGTTCAACCCGGAGGACCTCGCGGTACTGACCACGCACCTGCGGGCCGCGACGCGGAACCCGGACGACCTGGTCATCGGTGCGTGGGAAGGCACCGGCAACCCACCATGGGCCGAGGGAGGCCGGAACGAGCGCGCGCGGGCTCGCATGCAGATGCTATGGCCCGGTCGGGACATGTGGTTGTTCAGCTCGAGCCTGAGCGAGCTTGCTGACCCATCGTGGGCGCAGCGCTCCGTCCCCGGATGGGGATGCAGTCGCCCCCAGCAGGAAGGGCCGTACACGTCGCTGATCTGGCCCGAGGATCACACCTGGGTCGTCGCTTCCGAGGAAGACTGGGACTCGACGATCGTCGCCGGCTCACGCGCACTCGTCGACAGCATCCTCGCGGACGATCACTTCGAGGCCTTCGAGGTGCACGAAGATGACGACCTGAGCTGGGACGGCGATCTCCTCAACCCCCGTCAACAGCCGACGTCAGAGCTCTGAGACGACCAGACCCCGGTGGTGACGAGTCACCACACAACACGGTGCTCGGTGTCTTCGCGACTGAGTCCGAAGCGTCGAAGTTCAGCGACGAGGTAGAAGCACGATTCCCGCTGGGAGTCATCTACTCGCGCTTCGGGCAGCGCCGGCGCGAACTCCGAATCGGCCTTGCTGGTTACCGCAAGATCGGTGAGGAACCGTCGTGTGGGCCGACGGTCCGGCAGTACGGTCCGGGAACAGCCTGACCCGAGGCTGCGAGAAGCCGACCCGAAGGCGACCCGATGGACAACTGCGACGAGCGACGGCCTGGCGCCCTTGCGTTCAAGAAGCATCTCGGCGAGCAGTTCGGCGGTGATCTCCGGCGGACAAGAGCAGCTCCGGTCGCGCCACGACTCCACGGCGCGGTGAAGGCGACTGCCCTGCGAGCGCACACCGCCGGCGGCTCGAACGGCGGAATCCGTCAGGTCGTTGCTGAGCCAGTCCCGTTGCGGTTCGAGATGGCGAGCACGGGGCTGTCCCTTGCCGGCCTGGGTGTCGCGATCGGATGCGGAGTCGCGCGCACGATCGGCCAGCAGATCCTGCCAATCGCGAGGATCGTGGATCCCGAGGCGGGCGACGCGGAGCTCGACGAACGCGGCGTGTTCGAGGCACAGCTCGCCGAGGTGCTCACGGAGTCTTGGCCTCTCACCGTGGAACTCGCTGCAGAGGAGCTGGCGGCGGACACCATCATCATGCCCGTCGTCGGTGATCGCGTGCACTACAGCAGGGGTTCCGGGCACCTCATCGGGCTGCAGGGAGTCGTCGTTGAGTCCGAAGACGGGCAAGCCCTGCCGCGCGGGCTGCGGTCCGTGCAGCTCGACGGTGAGGCGTGGCCGATCGTCGTCACGGTGGTGTCCCTGGACCGGATCTAGCTGTTGCTGCGAACAGGAGCCGGTCCCGGCACGAGCGCCGCGACGCGCTCGTGCCGGGACTGCCGTCAAACCGCCGGGCTGAGGAGACGCCCGGTGAACTCGCGCAGAGCCTGCACGGCCCGCCGCGACAGCGTCGCGTCGGGCATCATGCTCGTCGATCCGTGGAACGCTCCCGGCCACACGTGCAGTTCCGCCTGGACTCCGGCCGCCCACAGCGAGCTGGCGTAGGCGACGGTCTCGTCGCGGAACACCTCGGTGCTGCCGCAGTCGATGTACGCGGGCGGGAGCCCGGTGAGGTCGGTCGCGCGGCCGGGCGCAGCGTAGACGGACACGTCCTCGCCACCCCGCCGGTCACCGAGGTAGGCGTCCCAGCCGAACCGTGTCATCTCCCGGTCGGCGACCCCGACACCGTCGAACTGCCGAGCCGACAGCGTCGCGTCGCGGTCGTCGAGCATGGGACTCACGAGCACCTGGCCGATGACGGAGGGCCCCTGTCGGTCGCGGGCCAGGAGGGCCGTGCCTGCGGCGAGACCGGCACCGGCGCTCTGCCCGACGACGACGATGCGCTCCGGGTCGATGCCGAGTTCGTCGGCGTGCTCGGCTGCCCAGACGAGACCGGCGTAGCAGTCCTCGACCGGGTAGGGGTCCGGGTGTTCCGGCGCCAGGCGGTAGTCCGGGCTGACCAGGACGACGTCGTGCACCAGCAGCCACTCGTCGTAGGAGTCGAGGTTGCCGAGGTGGTGGCCGAACATCATGCCGCCGCCGTGGATCGCGTAGGCCAGGGCAGCCGTGCCGGTGCGGCCGGAGCGTTGGATCACGGCGAGGTCGATCGGGTCGCCGCGGTGCCCCGGGACCGTGATGTTGCTCCGCTCGAGGCCGCGAGCACGCAGTCCGTCGTCGAGCTGCGCCTCGGTCATGTCCAGTTGTCGCATCTGCGGCAGCATCTGGGTCGTGAGGTGGAGGCGGCCTCGCGCGTCCATGGCGGTGAGGAAGGGCACGAACTCGGGATCGAACGGCGGGCGGGGAAGAGCGATGGTGTCAGGCACGGGAGGTCTCCTCGGTGATGGTGGTCGGGGCGGTGTGTGCAGGGGCGGTGTCGGCAGGTTCGGACGGGGCCTCGTCCTCTGGTTCGACGGCGGGCCGGGCTCGGAGCATGCCGACCACGACGAGCAGGGCTGCGACCGCGGCGAGGCCGAGGCCGGCGACGGCGAGGGCGTCCTGGAAGCCCTCGAGCCGGGCGGCGGTCCAGGTGGTCGTGGTGATGCTCCCGGCGACGAAGGCGGCGACGATGGTCCCCGCCGCGGCGACGGCGGCACCGCCCGCGAGCTCGCTCGAGGTGTCGACAAGCGCCGCTCCGACGGAGGTGCGGTCCGCGGGCAGTCCCGTGAGGACCGACGCGCCGGCGACGACGCCGACGACCCGCATGCCGGCGGCGACGAGCACGAGCGCGACGAGCACCCACGGGTACCCGTGCCGGCTCAGGGCGCCGAAGACCGCGAGACCTGCGACGACCGAGGCGGCGCTCATCCAGGCGGCGCGGCCCAGGCCGACCCGCTGCACGAACGGCCCGACGAAGCGGCCGCCGACGAGCAGCACGACCACCTGCGGCAGCGTCCCGACCGCGGCCAGGGCCGGCGGCCAGCCCCAGGCGAACTGCAGCTGCAGGGTCACGAGGTACGACAGTCCGGCGACGGCCAGACCCGACGCGGCCTTGAACGCGAGGCCGCTCGAGACGAGTGGTCGGGCGAGCAGGTGCAGGTCGATCAGCGGGTGCCGCGCGGTCCGCTCACGGGCGACGAACCCCACCGCGCAGGTGACGGCGAGGGCGAGGGCGGCCCACCCCCACCAGCCAGTGGCTCCGGACTCGACCAGGATCGTCGGCGCCACGAGCGCTCCGGCCGTGGTCACGGTGCCGAGCAGCGCTCCGACCACGTCGACCGGATCGCGACGGAGGTCCGCCGCCTCGTCGCGGGCGACACCCAACCGGATGCCGACGAGTGCAAGGACCGCGATGGGCACGTCGGCCAGCAGCAGCACCTGCCACGGCGCGACGGCGAGCACGAACCCGCCGACGGTCGGACCGATGGCCAGCCCCACGAGCCCGGCCGTCGAGATGACGGTGAGCGCCCGCACCCGGAGACCTTCGTCGTCGAAGAGGCGGAACGCCAGCGCCATCGACCCGGGCGTCGTCATCGCCGCGGCGACGCCCATCGCGACGCGCACGGCGATCAGTTGCTCGGTCGACGTGACCACCGCCGTGGCGAGGCTCGCCAGGGCCAGCAGGACGAGCCCGGCGAGCATGACCCGACGGCGTCCGATGCGGTCGGCGACGGCGCCGAAGAGCAGCATCAGCCCTCCGAAGGCGACCGAGTAGGCACCCGAGACCCACTGCAGGCCCGTCGTCGACGAGCCCAGGTCGCGGCCGATCGTCGGCAGGGCGACGTTGAGCACGGAGTTGTCGAGCATCTCGAACAGGAACACCGCGGACAGCCCGGCGAGGGCGATCCAGGCGTCGCGCAGACGAGGAGAAGAACCACCGCCGAGCACGTGCCCGGTGGTGAGAGCGGGACTGGGGGACACGATGGCGCACTCCTTCGAGGGAAGAAGTGGCGACTCGTTCGATGCCGCGTGCTGGTGCGTCGCAGATCGCGGCGCCTTTTACCTCAGTGATCGAGACCATACACGGACTGCCCGCTCGAGGAAAGTCCGCGGTCGGGGCCCCTCTCGCTACCGGTACCACTCCTCGTCGACGCCGGCGAGCCGCGACGGGTGGAGCTCGCCGCCGAGGCCGTAGAACCGCTGGAAGCTCATGATGAGCGGACGCCACAGCTCGGGATCGATCCGGTTCGCGGTCCCCGCCATGCGGATGGAGTCGTGCACGTGGACGCGGCTGATCGCGGCTCCGAAAACGAAGGTGCCGTCGTCGGACGTGAGCGGTCGCGTGTGCACGACGTGCGCTTCGAGGTTGACCGGACACTCGTCGATCCGTTCCGCACGGACGGTGTCGCCGGGGCGGCCGTGGAGCCCGGCGAGGCGGAGCTTCTCCGGTTCGTGGCGGTAGCGGACGTGGGCCTTGTCCGCGGGGACGGGTGATCGTCCGGTCGTGAGGGCGAGCGTGTCCACCGCGGTCACCAGATCAGCGGACGGGAGGTTGATGACGCACTCACCGGTGGCGAGCAGATTCTGCGCGGTCTGGGATCGGCTTCCCATGCCGAGGACGGCGGTCTGCCCGAGCCAGAAGATCGACGACATGGGGGCGGTGTTCGTCGTGCCGTCGTCGGCGATGGTGCTCAGCAGCGCCACGGGCGTGCCGAAGTAGAGGATCGCGGGGTCGATGGGGCTGTGGTGCACGGCGCTCGGCTCTCGGTCGGGCTTCGCGGCGGTCGCGAGCTCCGAGCCAGTCTCGCCAGGCGCGGGGGCGGTCGCTGGCGGTTTCCCGCCGTCGCAGTTCGAGGTGGGAAGTGGCAGGACCTACCCTGGACGGATGCTCTCCCGCCGCGAAGCCGCCGTCCGGCTCGACATCCCCCTCGAGATGGCGACCCGCCACGGCATCCCGTCGCGCCTGAGCGAAGCGGAGCTCGACGCGATCGAGCAGGACCCGCCCGCCTGGCTCGTGCAGTCCCGCGCCAACCGCACCGGCACCAAGAAGGTCTGGACGCGCCTGGAGTGCGTGGTCTGCGGCTTCGACGAAGAGGCGCGCCCGAAGAAGTGGTGGCCCGAATGGGACTACCTGATGTGCGACTACCACGCCCCGTACCAGGCGCCCGAGCCCACCGCCGGCCTGACGCGGCGCGAGGTCGAGGGCATCGGCAGCCGCTTCATCGCGCTCGTCGACGAGAAGCTCTGAGCAGCAGCACGATGCGCCTGCTGAGCGAGGCATCGCGGGGCGACTGGCTCGTCGCGCGCGCCGGGCGTTGGGCGAGCGTCGGTGGTGTCGCGGGCACCGGGTTCGAGGCGTACGCACGACTGTTGCACCCGGTCGGCGCGCACCGGGCGGACCTCGACACCACGGACGAGTGGGGCGACCACCCGGACGTCGAACACACCCGCTGGCGGTGGGCGGAGGTCGCGCGCCGCAACGACCGCGTGATGCACCCCCTGGTGCAGTGGCGACGCCTGACCGACGACGAGCAGACGATGTCCTGGGCCGACGGCTGGCGCGTGGACCAGTCGGACGACGGATGGTTCGACCCGCAGGACCTCGCCGTCCTCACCACGCACCTGCGGAGCGCGACGTCGACCCCCGGAGACCTCGTCGTCGGAGCGTGGGAGGGGACGGGCGGGCCGCCGTCGGCTGGACGCCGGCACCGGGTGCGACGTGCGCGGGGGCTGATGGCCTGGCCCGAGCGGGACACCTGGCTCTTCAGCGCGACCCTGGACGAGCTCGCCGATCCGTCGTGGGCACAGCGGGCGGTCCCGGGTTGGGAGAGCTTCGGGCGGCACGACCAGGTGGCGCCGCCCACGACGTTCGTCTGGCCGGAGGACCACGCGTGGGTCATCGCCGCCGAGGAGGACTGGGACTCGACGATCGTCGCCGGATCGCGCGCGCTCGTCGACGGCGTGCTCGACGACGACCGGTTCGAGGCGTTCGAGGTCCGCGAGGGTGACGACCTGTCGTGGGACGGAGACCTGCTGAACCCACCCAGGTCTTCCCGGACCGAGGGCTGAGCGGCCCCACCGCGTCGTCCGGAATCCGCCAGCTCGTCCGCGCTCGGACCGCTGGGATCGAGGGGTGAACACGACTTCGACCAGAGCCGCGACCTTCCACGGACTCCACGACCACCCATCCCGGCCACTCGTCCTCGTCAACGTCTGGGACGCCGCGAGCGCCCGAGTCGTCGAGGACGCCGGCGCGACCGCGATCGCCACGACCAGTGCGGGCGTCGCCTGGTCCCTCGGGCGACCGGACGGGAACACCCTGACCCGCGCGGAAGCGATGGACGCGGTCGCGCGGATCGCGGCTTCGGTGTCGGTGCCGGTGCCGGTCACCGTCGACCTCGAGTCCGGGTACGCCGACGACGCGGACGGCGTGGCGCGCACGGTGGACGCGGTGCTCGAAGCGGGCGCCGTCGGGATCAACATAGAGGACGGCAGGTTGCATCCGGATGCGCTCGCCGACCGCATCGGGGCGGCCCGGCGCGCGGCGGAACGAGCCGGGGTGCCCCTGTTCGTCAACGCACGGACCGACGTCCACCTCGCCGGCCTCGTCGATCCCGAACTACGCCTGGCCGAGACGCTCGAGCGTGCTCGTCGCTACCGCGGAGCCGGCGCGGACGGCGTGTTCGTCCCCGGAGTCCGAGACGTTGAGACCATCCGTGCGTTGGTGGAGTCGATCGATGCGCCGGTGAACGTGATGGCCGGTCCGGGGTCGCCGACCGTGTCGGAGCTCGCCGGGATCGGTGTGGCCCGCATCAGTCTCGGTTCCGCCGTCGCGCAGGCCGCGTACGCCGTCGCTCGGCAGGCCACGGCCGAACTCCTGACCACCGGCACCTACGACTCGCTGGCGGCCGAGGTGGACTACGCGGACCTGAACGCGCTTTTCTGAGCGGCGCGCGTGACGCCCGGAACATGACCACGCAGACGGACGGGAGGCCCGGTGCCAGCTGGCACCGGGCCTCCCGTCGGTCGTGGACCTGCGGACGCTACTCGGTCGTCGAGACCCAGTCGATGAGCAGGTTGCCCTTCTCGCCCCAGTTGCCGACCTGGAACATGAAGCGGTGCGGGGTCGTCGGCACGTCGTGCGTGATCGTGCCGAGGACCTTGCCGTCGACGCTGTAGGTGACGGACTGACCGGGGACCCAGTCGACCTTGTAGGTGTGCCAGTCGCGCCACGAGACGCCGGTGCCGAGCTGGACGCGCTCGGCTTCCTTGCCCGGGGTCATCGAGTGGTGGAACACCGAGGGGCTGTCCTCGAAGTTGCCCTCGGGGAAGTCGATCTCGCCGTCGGCCCACACGTTCGACGTCGGCCACAGCATGAAGGCCGCGCCGTTGCCGTCGCCGCCGGTCGCCTTCGCGCGGACCGAGAAGGAGCCACCGACGTGGTCCCAGGCGCCGGCGGAGGAGCCGAAGGTGCCGGCCGCTCCGGCACCGGTGCCGAGGGCGACGTCCATCACGCCGTCGTGCACCGACACGGTCTTGCTCGGCGCGTAGATGCCCGAGGTGCCGTCGGGGTAGGCCTGCCACGACTGCGGGTAGAGCGACGAGACCAGGCCGGTGACGGCGTCCTTGCTGAAGTCCTCGACGAACGAGGCGTCCGGTGCGATCGCGGACAGGTCCGCGGGGGATCCCTCCGCTTCGGGCGCTGCTTCCGGCGCTGCCTCGGGTGCGGGCTCGGCGACGGGGGCGGAGTCCTCGATCGGCGCGGAGTCCTGCTCGGGCTCCGCATCCGGGGTCCACTCGTCGGTGGGGGCCGGGGTCTCCGTCTCGTCCGGGGCCGGCGTCGGGGTGGGGTTCACCGGGGCGTCGTGCCAGCGGCGTTCGCCGTCCCAGCCCCACCAGGTGCGGGCGGAGGCGGCGGTGGGGACACCGAGGACCAGGGCGCCGGCGGTCGCGACCGCCAGGATCGCGCGGTGGCGGATCATCGTGTGCCCCCTCGGGTGGTCGGGGGTGTGGACGTGGTCCGTGTGGTCGTGCCGCGCGAGGGCGTGCACGTGCTTCGGGTCGAGATGTCGGGCTCCTCGTGGATGCTCGGGCGCAGGATGCGGGGAGGGACGGACGCATCAGCCGGCCGGATGCCGAGGGTTTCGTTGACACGTCCACGGACATCTTGCATCATTTGTGACCCGTTCGGGGGGCGTCACGGAAATCGACCGACGAACGCCCGGTGTCCGACGGCCGAACGTGCACGGTGCAACGCGCGACGAGCCGACGGGTCAGACCCGGGGGATCGGCTGCAACCGCTGCAGCTGCGTCACGTGCCCCGGCTCGAGCTCGTCGAGCGAGGCCACCCCGAGCAGCCGCATGGTCCGCTCGATCTGCTCGGACAGGATCTGGATCATCCGGTCCACCCCGGCCTCGCCGCCCGCCATCAGCCCGTACAGGTAGGCGCGGCCGACCATCGTGAACTTCGCGCCGAGGGCCACGGCAGCCACGATGTCGGCGCCGGACATGATGCCCGTGTCGAGGTGCACCTCGGTGTCCTTCCCGACCTCCTTGACCACGGCGGGCAGCAGGTGGAAGGGCACCGGGGCGCGGTCCAGCTGCCGGCCGCCGTGGTTCGACAGCGTGATGCCGTCGACGCCCAGGTCCGCCAGGCGCTTGGCGTCGGCCAGCGACTGCACGCCCTTGACGACGACCTTGCCCTGCCACTGGTCACGGATCCATGCGAGGTCCTCGTAGGTGACGGTCGGGTCGAACATGTGGTCGAGCAGCTCGCCGACGGTGCCGGACCAGCGGTCGAGCGACGCGAACGCCAGCGGTTCGGTGGTCAGGAAGTCGAACCACCACCACGGCCGCGGGATCGCGTTCACCACGGTCCGGGCACTCAGCTGCGGCGGGATCGAGAACCCGTTCCGCTTGTCCCGCAGCCGCGCACCCGCGACGGGGACGTCCACCGTGACGAGCAGGGTGTCGAAGCCGGCCTGCTGGGCGCGGGAGACCAGCGCCATCGACTTCTCGCGATCCTTCCACATGTACAGCTGGAACCAGTTGCGCCCGTGCGGGTTGGCGTCGCGGACGTCCTCGATCGCGGTGGTGCCCATCGTGGAGAGCGAGAACGGGATGCCGGCACGTCCGGCTGCCCGGGCGCCAGCCCGCTCGCCCTCGGTCTGCATCATCCGCGTGAAGCCCGTCGGCGCGATGCCGAACGGGTACGACACCGGCGCGCCGAGCACCTGGCGCGAGGTGTCCACCCTCGAGACGTCGCGCAGGATCGCCGGGGTGAACTCGATGTCCTCGAACGCCTGCCGGGCGCGGGCCAGGGAGATCTCCGCCTCGGCCGCACCCTCGGTGTAGTCGAACGCGGCCTTCGGGGTGCGGCGGGCGGCGATGTCCCGCAGGTCCCAGATCGTCAAGGCCTGTTCGAGGCGCTGACGCCGACCCGGCAGCGACGGCTTCTTGAACTGCATGAGCGGCGCGAGGTCCCGCACCGTCGGCAGCTGCCGCTTGACCCGCGTGCGAGCCGCGGACGCGGAACCGGTCGCGGGCGCCGGTGCGCCGGTTGCGGGGTCGATCCGGTGCTGGTCGTCGGTCGTGGTCATGCGTGGCTCCTGACGGGGGATCGATCGGGATCGGCGCGCGACGACGCCGACGGGGTGTACCGCACGGGCTCGACGCTCCGTGCGACGATGCTGCGGAGTGCCTCCAGTGAAGCCCCTCCGAGGCCCGCGAGTCCGACGGCGCGCGCCTGCACCAGCACGTTGCCGAGTGCGGTGGCCTCGACCGGTCCGGCCACGACCGGCAGGCCGGTGCGGTCCGCGGTCAGCTGGCAGAGCAGCCGGTTCTGCGAGCCGCCGCCCACGACGTGCACGACCCGGATGGCCTTGCCGGTCACGTCGGCGATGGTGCGCAGGGTCTCGGCGTACGCCGTCGCGAGCGACTCGAGGATGCTCCGGACGAACTCCGCGCGCGACGCGGGGGCGCTCAGCCCGTGCGCCGCGCACCACGCGGCGATCCGCGCCGGCATGTCGCCTGGTGCCGTGAACGACTCGTCCGCTGGGTCGAAGACGGGGACCGGGGCGGTGACGGCCGCGGCGGAGGCGAGGAGGGCCTCCAGGTCGACGTGGTCGCCACCGCGCTCCCAGGTGCGGACGCTCTCCGACAGCAACCACAGTCCGGACACGTTCTTCAGGAACCGGACGCGGCCGTCGACACCGCCCTCGTTCGTGCAGTTCGCGCGTCGTGCCGCGTCCGACAGGACGGGCGCGTCGAGCTCGACGCCGACGAGCGACCACGTGCCCGACGAGATGTAGGCGAAGTCCGGCTCCGTCGCGGGGACCGCGACGACGGCGCTCGCCGTGTCGTGCGAACCGACCAGCGTCACGTCGGCCTGCCCGCCGACGAGCGCGGCGACGGACGGCAGCAGGGGGCCGAGTCGGTCGCCCGGGTCGCGCAGCGTGGGCAGCAGCCCGGCCGGGAGGCTCGCAGCAGCCTGCACCGCCGGGTCCCACCCACGGGTGGTCGCGTTCAGGGCCCCGGTCGTCGAGGCGTTCGTGCGCTCGGCCGCCTCGACCCCCGTCAGCCAGTACCCGAGCAGGTCGGGGACGAGCAGCGCACGCTGCGCGAGCTGCAGCGACGGGTCGGCAGCCCACTGGAACAGGGTGTTGAACGGCAGGTGCTGCAGGCCGTTCCGTGCGTACAGCTCGGTGGCGGCCATTCGGTCGTGCACGGGGACGACACCGCCCTGGTGCCGGTCGTCGCGGTAGTGCGAGGGCAGCCCGAGCAGTCGGCCGTCGCGGAGCAGGCCGTAGTCGACCGCCCACGAGTCGATGCCGATGCTGGCGATCGCGGGGTGCTCGGCGAACGCACGCCGCAGCCCCTCGGTCACCTGTCGGTACAGCTCGACGACGTCCCAGTGCAGGGCGTCGCGGCCGGTGTCGGCGTCGCCCTCGTGCAGGGTGACGGGGCCGTTCGGGAACCGTGCGACGTGGTCCATCCGGACCCCGTCGGAGTCGACGTGGCCGACGATCACCCGGCCGCTGGTGGCCCCGAGGTCGACCGCGGCGACGCTGCCGCTGGTGTGCATGGCTCTGCTCCTGCTCGGTGTTCGTCGGTCGTCGCTACCGCAGGAAGGCCGCGGCGACACCGGCGTCGACGGGCACGTGCAGGCCGGTGGTGTGCGAGAAGTCGTCGGTGCAGATGGCGTAGACGGCGTTCGCGACGTTCTCGGGCACGACCTCGCGCTTCAGGATCGTGCGCTGCGCGTAGAACTTGCCGAGGTCCTGCTCCTCGATGCCGTACGTCTTCGCGCGGTTGGCGCCCCAGCCGCTCGCGAAGATGCCGGAGCCGCGCACGACGCCGTCGGGGTTGATGCCGTTGACGCGGACGCCGTGCTCACCGAGCTCGGCGGCGAGCAACCGCACCTGGTGGGCCTGGTCGGCCTTCGTGGCGGAGTACGCGATGTTGTTCGGCCCGGCGAACACCGAGTTCTTCGACGAGATGTAGACGATGTCGCCGCCCAGGCCCTGCTCGATGAGCACCTTCGCGGCGGCCTTCGACACCAGGAACGAGCCCTTCGCCATCACGTCGTGCTGCAGGTCCCAGTCCTGCTCGGTGGTCTCGAGCAGGCTTTTGGACAGCGACAGCCCCGCGTTGTTCACGACGAGGTCGAGGCCGCCGAAGTGCAGCAGGGTCTGCTGGATCGCCTGGTCGATCGCGCCGGCGTCCGTCACGTTCGCGGCGACGCCGATGGCGTGGTCGAGGCCGCCGATCTCGGCCGCCGCAGCGGTGGCCTTCTCGAGGTCGAGGTCGGCGATGACGACGGCGGCGCCCTCGGCCGCCAGGCGCTTCGCGATCGCCTTGCCGATGCCGGAGGCAGCCCCGGTGACCAGGGCGATGCGCGTCGCGAGCTTCCTGGGCGCGGGCATCCGCTGCAGCTTCGCCTCTTCGAGGGCCCAGTACTCGATCCGGAACTTCTCGGCCTCGTCGATGGGGGCGTAGGTGCTGACCGACTCGGCACCGCGCATCACGTTGACCGCGTTCACGGTGAACTCCCCGGCGACCCGGGCGGTCTGGGCGTCCTTGCCGTACGAGAACATCCCGACGCCGGGGACCAGCACGATGAGCGGGTCGGCGCCGCGGATCGCGGGGGAGTCCGGTGTCCGGTGCCGGTCGTAGTACGCCTGGTAGTCCGCGCGGTACTGCTCGTGCAGTTCGTGCAGGCGGGCGGTCTGCTCGTCGACGCTCGCCGAGGTCGGCAGGTCGAGGATGAGCGGCTTCACCTTGGTGCGCAGGAAGTGGTCCGGGCAGCTCGTGCCGAGGGCCGCGAGTGCTTCGGCGCGCTCGCTCGCCAGGAACTCGAGCACGACGTCGCTGTCGGTGAAGTGCCCGACGACCGGCTTGTCGTGCCCGGCGATGCCGCGGATCGTCGGGGCGAGGGCGGCGGCGCGTGCGCGACGTTCGTCGGTCGGCAGCGCTTCGAACCCCGCTCGGACGCCGCCGAACGGGTCCGCCTTGCCGTGCTCCGCGAGGTACCGCTCGGCGGTGTCGATGATCCAGCGCGAGTTCGCCTCGGCCTCGTCGCTCGTGTCCCCCCAGGCCGTGATGCCGTGGCCGCCCAGGATCGTGCCGACGGCGTCGGGGTGGTCACGCTTGACCGCTGCGATGTCGAGCCCGAGCTGGAACCCGGGCCGGCGCCACGGCACCCAGACGACCCGGTCGCCGAAGATCCGCTCGGTCAGGGCCGGACCGTCCGCCGCGGTGGCGATCGCGATGCCGGCGTCGGGGTGCAGGTGGTCGACGTGGGCGGCGTCGACGAGGGCGTGCATCGCGGTGTCGATCGACGGCGCGGCTCCGCCCTTGCCGTGCAGCGTGTAGTCGAAGGCGGCGACCATCTCGTCCTCGCGCTCCACCCCGGGGTAGACGTCCTGGAGAGCCCGGACGCGGTCGACGCGCAGGACCGCGAGGCCCGCCGGGGTGAGGGTGCCGAGGTCGCCCCCGGAGCCCTTCACCCAGAGCAGCTCGACCGGTTCGCCCGTGACCGGGTCGGTGTCGGTGCCCTTGGCGGAGGTGTTCCCGCCCGCGTAGTTCGTGATCCGCGGATCCGAGCCGAGCGCGTTCGAGCGCGCGATGAGTGCACTGATCGTCTCGTCTGCATCCGTGAGCTGCGTTGCGGGGTCCACCCGTGCCTCCACTGTGTTCGTCATGTTCCTACGCGCCCCAGCCGGCCTGGACGCCGCCGACGCGGTCCTCGGCGATGGACTGCTGGTAGCCCGAATCCAGGTACGCGCGCATCGGGTTCGCCGGCAGTCCGCGGGACTCGCGCCACTCGGCCAGGTCCCTCCGGACGTCGGTCTGGTACGCGTCCATGAAGACCTCGTTGGCGCCGAGGACGTCGTGCGCCTCCTGCGCCGCGGTCAGTGCGACGCGGTCGAGGAGCAGCGCGCGGGCCGTCATCTCCTGCACGTTGAGCACCGAGCGGATCTGGCCGGGGATCTTGTCCTCGACGTTGTGGCACTGGTCGAGCATGAACGCGACGTCGGGGTTGTCGTAGCCGCCGCCGCGGATGACCTCGACCAGGATCCGGAACAGCTGGAACGGGTCCGCGGCGCCCACGATCAGGTCGTCGTCGGCGTAGAAGCGCGAGTTGAAGTCGAAGGAACCGAGCTTGCCGAGGCGCAGGAGCTGCATCACGATGAACTCGATGTTCGTGCCGGGGGCGTGGTGGCCGGTGTCGAGGCAGACCATCGCCTTCGGCCCGAGTGCCGCCGTCTGCACGTAGCTGGTGCCCCAGTCGGGGACGTCCGTGTGGTAGAACGACGGCTCGAAGAACTTGTACTCGAGGACGAGCCGCTGGTCGGCACCGAGGCGGTCGTAGATCGTCGAGAGCGACTCGTGCAGGCGGTCCTGGCGGGAGCGCATGTCCTCTTGACCGGGGTAGTTCGAGCCCTCGGCGAGCCAGATCTTCAGGTCGCGGCTGCCGGTGGCGTTCATCACGTCGATGCAGCGCAGGTGGTGGTCGATCGCCTTCTGCCGGATCGTCTCGTCGACGTGGGTCAGGGCGCCGAACTTGAAGTCGTCGTCCTGGAACGTGTTCGAGTTGACGGTGCCGAGCGAGACCCCGTGCTCCTCGGCGTGGCGCTTGAGGTCGGCGAAGTCGTCGACCAGGTCCCACGGGATGTGCAGCGCGACGGTGGGGGCCAGGCCGGTGTACTCGTGCACCTGGGCAGCGTCGGCGATCTTCTCGTAGGGGTCGCGCGGGGTGCCCGGCGTGCTGAACACCTTGAAGCGGGTGCCGGAGTTGCCGAAGGCCCAGCTGGGCAGCTCGATCTGCTGTCGTGCCAGCTGGTCGGCGATGCCGGCGAAGCTCGGGGTCGATGTCATCGTGTCACTTCCTCGTGTGCGATTGAATCGTTTCATACAGTACGGCGCGCGGCGGTCTGCCGCAACCGTGGTGGTGTCGCGTGGTGGTGCCGCGGGGTGGTGCCGCAAAACACCGGTGTTCACGTGTTGAACACGCGCGTTCGGGGGTTCGACGCGCGAACACCGGTGTTTTGCGAGCCCGGGGGCCTACGCGGCGGGGACCGCGGCGGGGGCGCGGAGGTCATGCGTTCCGGCGCCGACCCGCTGCTCGGGCGCACCCGGCAGGCGCACCACGGCTGAGACGCCCTCGGGCACGGTCGCCCGGACGCGCAACTCGCCGTCGACGAGCTCCCACCGCACGGCGACGTGCCCGTGCACCGTGTCGAGCGAGGTCTCCGCCCACGTCAGCCCACCGCCCGGCTGCGGCGCGATCAGGACGGCCGAGTACCCCGGCGCCAGCGGCGACAGGCCACCCACCACCCGGTGCATCCAGTCCGCCACGGCGCCGAGTGCGTAGTGGTTGAACGAGGTCATCTCACCCGGGTTGATCGTGCCGTCCGGCAGCATCGAGTCCCACCGCTCCCACACCGTCGTCGCGCCCATCGTCACCGGGTACAGCCACGACGGGCACTCCGTCTGCAGCAGCAGCCGGTAGGCGTCCTCCAGGTGGCCCGTCTGCGTCAGCGCGTCGGTGATGAACGGGGTCCCGGCGAAGCCCGTCGAGATCCGGTACCCGGACGCCTCGACCAGCTCGGCGAGACGCTCGCCGGCCACGGCCTGCTCCTGCTCGGACAGGATCCCGAACACGATCGCCAGCGTGTACACCGTGGTCGCGTCCGACAGGATCCGCCCGTCGTCCTGCAGGTAGTGGGTGCGGAACCCGGCCTGGAGGCGCGTGGCGAGTTCCCGGAACTCCGCTGCTTCCGCCTCGTGACCGCCCAACAGCTCCGCCGCGTCCGCCACGATCGTCGCGGACCGGTAGGCGCAGATCGTCGCGACGACGCCCTTGTCGGCCTTCGCGTCGGCCGGGGCCTCGGGCGGGGCGTCCGGGTCGAGCCAGTCGCCGAACTGGAACACGGTGTCCCACAGGTCCTCCGGGGACAGGTGGTCACGGACCCGGCGCAGGTGTGCGGCCATCGAGTCGAACTGCTCCTCGAGCACCGCGCTGTCGCCGTACGCCTGGTACAGGGTCCACGGCACCCAGACGCCGGCGTCCGACCAGACGGCGGTCGCGTCGGGCGTGCCGAAGTCCTCGGCGGGGGAGTACTTCAGCACGTCCGGCACCACGAACGGGATGACCCCGTCGGCGTGCTGCTGCTCGAGCCAGACGTCGCGCAGCCAGTCGGCCAGGAACGTGCGCGTGTCGAACAGGTACGAGGCCGTCGGGGCGAACGCGGCGATGTCGCCCGTCCAGCCGAGTCGCTCGTCGCGCTGCGGGCAGTCCGTCGGCACGCTCAGGAAGTTGCCCTGCATGCCCCGGACGACGTTGTCGTGGAAGGTGTTCAGCAGCTCGTGGCTCGACGCGAACGTGCCGGTGCGGGTGAGGTCCGACCCGACCTGTACGGCGGTGACCGCGGCACGGAGTTCGTCGTGGGTGCCCGGCCAGCCGTCGACCTGCGCGTACCGGAACCCGTGGAACGTGAACCGGGGCTCGAACGTCTCGGGCTCGTCGTCACCACGCAGGGTGAATCGGTCCGTCGCCTTCGCGGTGCGTAGGGGGCGGGTGCCGAGCTCGTCGTGCTCGAGCACCTCGGCGTGCTGCAGGGTGAGCACGGTGCCGGCCGCGCCAGTCGCGGTGACCCGGAGCCACCCGACCAGGTTCACGCCGAAGTCGAGCAGGGTCGCTCCCGACGGGCTCGTCCAGATCGCCACCGGGGCGATCTCGGCGAGCGGGCGCACCGGCGGCACCGTGTCGGCGACGAGTTCGCGCTCGCCGATGTCGACCGTGTGCACCGTGCTCGTCCGCCCCCGGTGCCCGTCGACGCTGGGCACGGTGACCTCGCCGGGCGTCAGGAACGAGCCGTCGCGGAGTCGGGCGTCGATGTCCTGCCCGTCGTAGAGCTGGTCCGCGGTGATCGCGCTCGACAGGGCCTGCCAGTCGGTGTCCGTCGTGACGTGCTGCTCGTGCCCGTCGGCGAAGGTGATCCGGAGCTCGGCGAACCCGGCACGCTCGTCGGTGTACCAGCCGCCACCGCCGCCCCAGGCCAGTCGTCCGGCGGCCCAGCCGTTGCCGACGACGAGCGCGAGCACGGCAGGCTGGCCGGGGAGCGTGTCGGACAGGTGCTCGGTGACGTCGTGCGAGACGACGCGGATGCGCCACTCGTAGCTCGTCCACCCCGGTTCGAGCAGGTGGTCGGAGACGCGCTGCCCGCCGAGCCAGGCCTCGACGACGCCGAGGGCGCTGACGTCGAGGGTGGCGGCGGTGACGGCGCCGTGGCCGTCGTCGAGGGGGAACTCCCGACGCAGGATCGGGGCGCTGCCGAGGTCGGTGTCGGCCGCGATGAACGGTGCGGTCCAGGTGGTCATGTGGTGGTCCTTTCACGCGACCGGTCGTCGTCGACCGGTGCGGGGGTCGTGGGCCCGGCCGTCAGCCCGGGTGGGCGGTGTGGCGGAGGCGGGGCGCGCCTCCCGGCCGGGGTGGGCGGTCAGCCCTTGACGGCGCCGCTGGTCATGCCGGCGACGATCTGACGGTTGAAGAAGACGTAGAGGATCAGCGGCGGGATCGTGATGAGCAGCACGTCGGTGAACAGCAGGTTGAGCTGGCTGACCGACTGGCTCTGGAACGCGTAGAGCGTCTGCTGCACCGTCGCGTTCTCGGACCCCGGCAGGAAGTACAGCGGGTTCGTGAAGTCGTTGAACACCGTCACCGACTGCACGAGCACGACCGTGATGATCACCGGCTTGAGCAGCGGCAGCACCACCCCGAAGAACAGGCGGATCGGGCCGGCACCGTCGAGCACGGCGGCCTCGTCGAGTTCCTTCGGGATCGTCGCGACGAACGCCCGGAACAGCAGGATGCAGAACGACAGGCCGAAGGTCGCCTCGATGAGGATCATCCCGCCCATGGTCTTGAACAGGTTGAGCCCCTGCAGCACCCAGATGGTCGGCACGATCGCCGGCGGCACGATGAGCCCCGCCAGCACGAAGAAGTTGATCAGCCCGTTCCACTTGCTCGGCCGCCGCTGCAGGACGTACCCGACCATCGCGGAGAACACCACCATGACGGTGACGCTGCCGACGGTGAGCAGGGCGCTGTTCCAGAACGCGCGCAGGATCCCGCCGTCGCCGCTCTGGAACACCGCCCGCAGGTTCTGCCACAGCTGCCAGTCCGTCGGCAGGCTGAAGCCGAGCTGGTTCGCCTCGGCGGGGTTCTTCGCCGCCTGGAGCAGGACGAACACGAACGGCACCAGGAAGACGACGAAGCTGACGACGATGGCGATCGAGCCGATGATCCACCGGCGAGCACGCCCGGGGTGGCGGTTCCGGCTCGCCGGTGTCGGGCGGCGGCTGCCGGACGCCGGCGCGTGACCGGTCCCGGGGGTGGTGACGGCGGTCACAGGTCCGCCTCCTTGCGGTTGAGGAGCCACGAGACGGGGACCATGATCGCCGTGACGACGACGAACAGGACCACGTTGCCGGCGGTGGACAGGCCGTAGAACCCGGCCTGGTACTGCTTGTAGATCACGCTCGCGATCACGTCGCTGGTGAACCCCGGCCCGCCGCCGGTCATCGCCCAGATCAGGTCGAACGACCGCAGGCCGCCGATGAGCGACAGGATGATGACCGTGCCCATCGCGGGGCGGGACAGCGGCAACGTGATGTTCCGGAAGATCGACCACGCGCTCGCGCCGTCCACCCGTGCCGCCTCGAAGTACTCCTGCGGGATCGCCACGATGCCGGCGATGAAGATGAGCGTCGCGATGCCGACGCCCTTCCAGACGTCCACCGCTGCGACGCTCCACAGGGCGAGCGCCGGGTCGGTCAGCCAACCGGGGGTGGGCAGGCCGACCGAACCCAGCACGCCGTTGATGATCCCGTGGAACGGGTCCATCAGCGCCTTGAACGTGATGCCGATGCCGATGGTCGACACGAGCACCGGGAAGAACACGACCGCCCGCAGGTAGCCGCGCCCCAGCACGGGCGACGTGAGGAGCAGGGCGAGGGCGAGTCCGAGGACCACCTTCGCCGCGCTCGTCACGAAGCCGTACTGGAAGGTGTGCACGAACCCGGAGACGAGCTGCGGGTCCTGGAAGAACCGGACGAAGTTGTCGAAGCCGATGAAGGTCTGGTCGAACAGCGTCCAGCGGGTGAGCGAGAAGTAGAACCCGGCGAAGGTCGGGACCGCGAAGAACACGACGTACAGCGCGATCGCGGGGATGAAGAACCACGCGGGGTAGAACGAGCGCATCCGCTTGCGCGCTGGTCCGGGGCGGCCGGCCTTGCGTGTCTGCGGCGGGGCCACCGCCGTCGTGAGGGTCGCGGTCACACCGATCACCAGCCCTTGATGCCGAGCTGCTGTGCCTGCTGGACGACGTCGTCGTCGTACTGGTCGGCGCCCTTGCTCGCGGTGGTGATGCCCGAGCCGACCTGCACGCAGATCTTCTCGAGGTTCGGACCCTTGATCGGGGACAGGAACTCGAGCGCGGGGCTCGCCTTGCCGTCGTCCAGGTACTTCTGCAGGTCGTCGATCATCGGGGGCACGTCGTCCGGCAGCGAGCAGGTCGAGATGACGTACGGGCCGGCGGGGGTGCCGGTGTCGTTCTGCACCTGGCAGCCCTCGGTGGAGTTCGCGAAGGCGATGAACTTCTTCGCCGCCGCCAGCTTGTCACCGGTGGTCGTCTTCGGGATGTACAGGCCGTTCGGCTCCCAGATCGTCAGGTTCGTGTCCGCGGCGTCCTCGGCCGGCAGGGCGAACGCGCCGATGTCGTCGACGGCGTCGGGGGAGTCCTGCTGGATCGCGGAGATCGCGTTCGTGAGCATCGGGTACTGCGCGCCGGTGCCGTCGGCCAGCATCTTCAGGCCGTTCGCCTGCGTGGCCGAGGCGTAGTCCTCGTTGTAGAGGTCCTTGCCCTTGCCCTCGGCGAGGTGCTGGAACCCGGCGAGTGCGGGTTCGTCGGCGTAGGACTCCTTGTTGGCGGTGTAGTCGTCCGCCCACTTCTCGTCCTGTGCGGTGATGTTCGCGAAGTCACCGAGGACGAACAGCTGGCTCGTCCAGGTGTCGCCGTAGGTCTGGATGATCGGGGCGACGTCGCCCGCGTCCTTGATCTTCTCGCTGTTGCTGATGAACTCGTCCCACGTGGTCGGGACCTTGAGGCCGAGGTCGTCGTAGACCTTCGTGTTGTAGAGCACCGCACCGCCGAAGCTCGTGCCGAACGGGGCGCCGTACATGCCCTTGTCGGTGCTGACGACCTTGGTGAACTGCGGGTCGACGTCGCCCGCCCACTCCTCGTCGGACAGGTCCACCAGGGTGTTGTCCGGGTTGAGGGCCTGCATGAGCGAGCCGGAGTTGTAGTTGAAGACGTCGGCGGCCTCGCCGGTCGACAGGCGGGTCTTGATCAGGTTGTCGCCGTCGGTGCCCTGGGGTCGGGTGTCGAACTTGACGGTGATGTCGGGGTTGGCCTTCTCGAAGGCCTCGATGAGCGGCTTCGCGGTGGCCGCGGTGGCCGGGGCGTTGTCGGCCTGGTAGGTGATCTCGACCTTGCCGCCGCCTTCGTCGGCGGAGCCGCCGGACGAGCACGCTGCGAGCCCGCCGATCAGGACCGTTGCGCCGCCGATGGCGATCGCGCGCTTGGTCATGGAACGAACTGACATTCCTTACCTCCTCGTAAGGCCCGGGGCTGGGGTACCCCGGGTGAAACGGACCCGGATCCCGCGCCGTCGCGGGGTCCGGTCACTGCGTTTTAGAACGTTTCAATCAGGATGGAACCACGCGGATTGAAGCGTGTCAATCGCTGTGCCGATTTCGTTACGCGATCCCGCGGAGCTCGCTCGCTCGCCCATTCGTCTGGTGCGAGGTTCCACACTCCGTGACGGGCGCGCGGGCTCGCACGGAGTGCGGAACCTCGCACCGAGCCGACGCGCGGTGCTGCACCGTGCGGTGGTCGCGCCGCCCGCCGGCCGGGAGGCCCGTGCCGGCCCCGCCCCGCGCCTCCCGTCCGGTGCCCGGTCTCGTCCGCGGGCCCCCGTCGCCTCGTGCGCGCCGGCGCGCCGGCCCGTGGCCCGCTGCCCGCACCGCCCGTGCGCGCCGATGTGTCGGCCCGCCGCCCGCTGCCCGCGAAGGCGACAGTGCGCCGCCGAACGTTCGCGCCGATCTGTCGCTCTGGCGGACCGGACGGCGTGGCCACCTTTGGATGTGTCGCTTTCGCGGGTTGGTCCGCCGCCGGTCAGGCCTCGGTGCGCCTCGGGTCGCTCGACGTGATCGTGCCCGCGACGGCGGCCGCGGCGGCTGCTGCGGCCGCGCCCTCGCGACCGAGCGTGCTCTCGCGGGGCACCAGCTCGCTGCCGAGCACGACGGTCCGGTGCACGTGCATCGGGTCCGTGAGTTCCTCGAGCAGCAGTTCCACCGCAGCCGCACCCATCTCCGAGCCGTGCATCGTCACCGAGGTCAGCGGCACCGCACCACCCCACGCCACGGAGTTGTGGTCGCAGCCCGACACGGGGATGTCCTCCGGGACGCGGATCCCGGCGGCTCGGAGCTCGGAGACGACGGCCATCGCGAGCAGGTCGGTCACACCCAGCACCCCGTCGGGGCGTTCGTCCTCGGGCATCCGGGCGATGCGGAGCCCGGCGTCGGTGCCACCCGGCGGGTCGATGTCCCCGGCGTCGACGTCGACGAGCTCGACCCCGGGATGCGCCGCGACGGCCCGCAGCACGCCGGTCCGTCGTCGGTCGACGGGCTGCAGGTCCGGACGGGCGCTCACGAACCCGATGCGTCGGCAGCCTCGGTCGATCAGGTGCTCGGTCGCCAGGAACCCGGCCTGCTCGTTGTCCACGACCACCGCGCACGCGTCGAGTTCGGTCGGTTCGTAGTTGACGTACACGACGGGTCGGCCGTGGCGCCGCGCGACCTCGACCTGGTCGCGGGACTCCGTCATCGAGGCGAGCAGGATCCCCGACACCCGGGCGCTCTCGAGGTAGGCGAGGTGTTCGCCCTGCGCCTGCAGGTCGTCCTCGCTGCTGGCGATCAGCAGGGTGAAGCCGCGTTCCCGCGCGGCCAGCTGTGCGCCGTTGACCATGTCGCTGAACAGGGAGTTCCGCAGCGACATCACGACCAGGCCGATCGCGCGCGTGCTGCCGGACACCAGCGCCCGGGCGTTGCGGTTCGGCGTGTACCCGAGCGCGTCGATCGCGTCCCGCACGCGTGCGGCGGTCGCGTCGGCGACCCGCTCGGGGTGGTTCAGGACGTTCGAGACCGTGGCGAGCGACACCCCGGCCCGGGCTGCGACGTGGTGCACGCTCGGCGGACCGTCGCGCCGGGGGACATGCACCATGCTCCGATCGTAGGCGGCGGGGGAGCCGTGTCCGGACCGTGCCCTAGGCGTCGGCGACGGAGGACTGCCGCACCACGAGCTCCGGTGTGAACTCCACGTGCTCGAGGTCGATGTCCTGCCCCTGCTCGACCTGCTTCGTCAGGAGTTCGATCGCGCGACGACCGAGGTCCTGCGCGGGCTGCCGCACGGAGGTCAGCGGGACCACGGCGGACTCGGCGAACGCGATGTCGTCGTAGCCGACGATGGCGATCTGCTCGGGGACGGCGATGGTGCCGCGCATGATGAAGGCCTGTTCGAGCCCGACGGCGAGCAGGTCGTTGGCGGCGAAGACGGCGTCCGGGCGTTCGGCGGCCGGCCGTGCCTGGATCGCTTCGCCGATGCGGCGCCCCTCGAGCACGGACAGCGAGGTGGTCGGCAGGGCTTCGAGCCGGATGCCGGCGGCCTGTGCGGCGGCGAGTGCCCCGGCGTGCCGGTCGGCGACCTGGCGGATGCCGAACGGCCCGCCGACGAAGGCGATGTGCGTGCGGCCGATCGCCGCGAGGTGCTCGACCGCGATGCGGCCGCCGGCGATGTCGTCGACCGAGACCGAGGCGAAGTGCTCGTCGTCGGCGCGACGGTCCACCAGCACCACGGCGGTGCCCTGGTCACGCAGACGCGCGAGGCGGGACAGGTCGTCACCGGCGGGGGAGATCAGGAGTCCGGCGACACGGCGTTCCTCGAACAGGTCGACGTAGGTGCGTTCGCGGTCGGTCGACTCGTCGGAGTTGCCGATCAACACCGCGAGGCCGTTGTCCATCGCGGCGTCCTCGGCGCCCCGGGCGACGTCGGTGAAGAACGGGTTGCCGCCGTCGAGCACGATGAGCCCGACGGTGGAACTGCGTCCGGCCCGGAGCTGCCGCGCGGAGTCGTTGCGGACGAACCCGAGCGTCGCGATCGCCGACTGCACGCGTTCCACCGTGCCGGGAGCGACCTTGTCGGGGCGGTTCAGCACGTTCGACACCGTGCCGAGGGACACGCCCGCGAGCGCTGCCACCTCTCGCACACTGACCGCCATGTGGCCATCCTGGCATCGGCGCGGTCCGCGCGGTCGGCCCGCGCCGTGATCTGTGGAAAACGCGGACGGGAGGCGCGGGGCGGGCCGGTGCCGGGCCTCCCGTCCGTGGGTGGTCGCGTCGACTGCCCCGCGCACGGTGCGAGCCGTGCGGCTGGTGCGAGCCGTGCGGTTGGTGCGAGCCACGCGGCCGGTGCGAGCCGTGCGTCCGGTGCGAGCCGTGCGGCTGGTGCGAGTTTCCGCACTCGGTGCGGGGTGGAAAGGCTCGCACGGAGTGCGCAACCTCGCACGGTGCGAGCGCCCCTCGCACGGTGCGAGGCGCAGCCCGGCGAACCCGCTCTTGCCAGCGCGCACACCGGAGCGCTATCGTCCTCGTCGTCCCGTTGAAACGATTCACCGACGAACACGCGAACGGAGGACCAATGGCGGTCCGCATCGGAGCCCGGAACACCACGGGCTGGAAGGCCACCGTCTCGGTGGCCATGTCGAACTACATCGAGTCGGGGTCGATCATCGCGATCGCCACGAGCCTCAGCCTGTGGCAGGCGGAGTTCCGGATCGGCGACCTCGAGGTCGGCCTGCTCGCGAGCCTGTCCGCGAACGCCTTCGGTGCCGCCGTCGGCGCGATCGTCGGCGGACCGCTGTGCGACCGGTACGGCCGGAAGTTCATCTACACGTACGACCTGCTCCTCTACATGCTCGGCATCCTGCTCGCGGTGTTCGCCGGCAGCTACGGCATGCTCCTGGTCGGCTTCATCCTGACCGGCATCGCCGTGGGTGCGGGGGTGCCGGCGAGCTGGACCTACATCGCCGAGCAGGCCCCCGCGGACAAGCGCGCGGCCCACGTCGGCACGGCACAGCTCGCGTGGTCGATCGGGCCGATGGTCGGGTTCGCCCTGGCGATCGCCGCCGCACCGCTCGGCCTGCTCGGCAGCCGCCTCATCTTCGCCCACCTGTTCGTCGTCGCCGCGATCGTGTGGTGGCTCCGCCGCGGACTGCCCGAGTCGGCGATCTGGAAGGACGAGCGCGCGGCCACCGGCACGGCGAACTTCTTCCACGGGATCACGCAGCTGTTCAGCCGCCGGAAGAACCTGACCGCGATGCTGTTCCTGTTCGGCGTCTACGCGCTCTGGAACACCGTCGCCGGGCAGGCCGGCATCTTCCAGCCCCGGGTGTACGCGGCGACCGGGGTCACGAGCGTCACCGAGCAGTACGGACTGCAGATCCTGGTCTGGGGCTGCACCGTGGCCGCGACGTACTTCGGCTTCATGCGGTACGCCGACCGGGTCAGCCGACGCGCGCTCTACGCCGCCGGTGCCGTGCTGGCGATCATCGCGTGGGCCGTGCTCATCTACGCGCCCGCCAACCTCGGCACCCTGCTGTTCTTCGCCGTGGCGTGGGGCATCTCGTCGGGCATCGGCGCGCAGGCGTTCTACGGCCTGTGGACGAGCGAGCTCTTCGCCACCCGGTACCGCGCCAGCGCCCAGGGCGTGCTGTTCCTGGCCGCCCGCGTGATGGTCGGACTGTTGAGCATCTGGTTCCCGCTGCTGCTGTCGGACATCGGGCTGCGGGCCCTCGGCGGCCTGATCCTCGGGCTCCTCGCGCTGTCGTTACTGGTCGGCACGATCTGGGCACCGCGCACCCAGGGCAAGACCCTCGAGGCGATCGAAGCCGAGCGCTACGGCACCGTCACCACGGTCACCGGGACCGTCCGCACCGCCGACGAGCGCACCGTCCACGACGCCGAGCAGCGTCGCCGCGAACAGGCCGGACGGTGACCCGCGTCTGCTTCCGGCTGCAGGTGCAGGTCGAGCTGCTCGACGCCTACCGCGAGCGGCACGCCGCCGTGTGGCCGGCGATGCTCCGGACGATCGCGGCGGCGGGGCGGTGGAACTACTCGCTGTTCCTCGACGACGACGGGCTGCTCATCGGGTACTACGAGACGGACTCGGTGGCCGATGCGGACGCCGCGCTCGCCGCGTCCGAGGTGGCCACGGCGTGGGAGGCGCACATGCAGGACCTCTTCGCCGGGGCCACCGGGCGCGCCGACCAGACGGCGCGGGTGCTGCCCGAGGTGTTCAACCTCGAGGACCAGTTGGCCGCAGCTCCGGACTGACGGTCGGACGCAGACTTCGTGAGCAGGAATGGTCGGGTCCGCTGGCGCGACCCGACCATTCCTGCTCACCAAGCGCCCGCAGCACCGGACTGACGGGGGCCGTGGCTACCGTGGACGCATGCAGCCGCCAGCATCCGGGACCCTCCGCATCCTCCACCTCTCCGACACCCACCTGACCGGCGACGGCGCCCTGCAACAGGGCGCGGTCGACACCACGGCCGCGCTCGAACGGCTGCTCGCCCACGTCGACCAGGTGCCCGGCATCGGGCTGGTGGTCGTGTCCGGCGACGTCTCCGAGGACGGCAGCTCCGAGTCCTACGCGACCGTGCGGGACCGCGTCGGCGGCTGGGCGGAGCGGCACGGTGCGGCCTTCGTCGCGGTCCCCGGCAACCACGACCTGCGCGAGGGCTTCCGGCAGGTCCTGGCGAACGGGCACGTCCTGGGCCAGGGCGGCACGGCGCTGATGCACACGATGGAGTACCTGCCGCCGACGGTGCCGGTCTCCGGGCAGTCGGTCGTCGCCGGGCGCCGGATCGTGACCGTCGACGTGAGCGTCCCGGGTGCCGGGTACGGCGAGCTCAGCGACACGGCGCTCGAGCACCTGCGCACAGTCCTGGCCGAAGACGCCCACAGCGGCCCGGACGACGCCCCGCGCGGCACCGTCGTCGTCCTGCACCACCCGCCGCTGCCCGCTCCGACCGAGCTGCACGAGGCCCTCCGTTTGCAGAACCCCGAGGCGCTCGCCGACGTCATCCGTGGTTCCGACGTGCGGGTCGTCCTCGCCGGCCACTACCACCACCACTTCGCCGGGTCACTCGCGGGCGTCCCGGTCCTCGTCGCCCCCGGTGTCGCGAACGACACCGACGTCGTCGGCCCGTACGACGAGGAATCGGCCGTCGTCGACAGCGGCGCACTCGTCGTCGACGTCGCCGCGGACGGCTCCGTCTGGTCGACACCGGTCCGCGTGCCCCGGGGCGACGCCGACCCGCGGGCGTTCCGCCTCGACCCCGAGACGGTCCGCGCCGTCATCGCGGCCGCCGGCAAGCACTGAGCCCGGTCCCCACGCGCGGTGGACGCGCGTGACGACGGACTGGAGGCCCGTGGCGGCGCCGCCACGGGCCTCCAGTCCGCCGTCTGGTCACGTCCACAGCCGCGGTACCCCACGTCTTCGGGTTGCGTGCGGGAACACCGAGTAGCACGGACGCACACCTGGAGCGAAGGAGCACCCATGCGAGTCGGCAGTGCAGTGCAGTACGACCGGTACGGCGACTTCGACGTCGTCGAGCTCGTCCCCCAGCAGAAGCCCGAGGCCGGACCGGGCGAGATCGTCGTCGAGATCGTGGCCGCGGGCCTGAACCACATCGAGCGGTTCCTGCGCGAGGGGAAGCTCCGCGACCACGTCGACCTCGAGTTCCCCGCACACCAGGGCGTCGACTTCGCCGGCATCGTGCGCGCGCGGGGCGACGGCGTGAAGGACCTCCGCATCGGCGACGAGGTGATGGGGCACGCGCCGACCGGCGGCGCCCACGCCACCTGGATCGCGGTGCCGCGCGGCGCCGTCATCAAGAAGCCGGAGCACGTCGGGTGGGAGGTCGCCGGCGGCCTGTACCTGGCGGGCTGCACCGCGGTGTCGGTCGTCCGGTCGCTCCGGCTCGGACCGCAGGACACCGTCGTGATCTCGGCCGCAGCCGGTGGCGTCGGACACATCGAGTGCCAGCTGGCGCACGACGCCGGCGCGACCGTGATCGCCCTCGGCAGCCCCCGCAACCACGACTACCTGCGACAGATCGGCACGCTGCCCGTCGCGTACGGCGAGGGCGAGGAAGACCGCATCCGCGACATCGCCGACGGCCGGCCGATCACCGCGTTCATCGACAACCACGGCGAGAGCAACGCCGAGCTGCTGGCCGAGCGCCTCGGCGTCGGCCAGGAGCGGTTCGTGTCGTCGGAGGAGCGCCGGGACATCGAGGTCCGGTTCCTCCGTGCACCCGCCGAGGACGAGGAGACCCGCGAACTGCTCACCCTGCTGGCGAAGGCCGTGCAGGATCGCCGGGTGCAGGTCCTGATCTCGGGCTTCTACCCGTTCGAGTACATCGTCGAGGCGTACGAGGACCTGGCCGAGATGAAGTCCCGCGGCAAGGTCGTGATCGGGATGCAGACGGTGGAGACCGGGGCGCGGCTCGACTGGTACCGCTCCGAGAAGGCCCGTGACCTGCGTGACCGGTACGCCGATGCGCGGGGGACCGACACGGAGACGATGGCCGGCGGATCGGCGTCGCCCGCGAGCTGAACGAGCTGCGCGTCGCAGGGGCCCGACACCTTCGTGCCGGGCCCCTGCCGCGTCAGCTCAGGATGTCCTTCGAGGCGAACCGGCTGTATGCCAGCGCCCCGAACACCACGACGTACCCGAGCTGCAGCACCGCGTTCGACCCGAACGAGTCGAACGAGATCGGGTCGCGCAGCAGGTCGCCGAACCCGAGCCACTGGTGCGAGAACAGGAACGGGTGCAGCCAGTCGAGCTGGGGGAGCTGGTCGAGTACCTGCGACGCCCCGGCGAGCACGACCGTCGCGGCCATCGCGCCGACCGGCACGTTCGTCAGCGTCGACGTGAACATGCCGATCGCCACGAGCCCGAGCATCGACATCGCGACGTACAGCGCGAGCAGCAGGGCACGGCCGGCGTACGACCAGCCGCCCACCTGGGTGCCGGACAGCAGCGTGACGGGGCCGATCGGGAACAGCACGGCACCGATCGCCGCACCGACCAGCACCACCAGCAGGGTGGCGGCCAGGCAGAACGCGACGGCACCGGCGAACTTCACCAGGATGAACCGCACGCGGCCCGTCGGTGCGACGAGCAGGTAGCGGATCGTGCCGTGGCTGGCCTCGCCCGCGACGGTGTCACCGGCGACCACGCCGACGGTCAGCGGCAGGAACAGCGGGATCGACACGGTGAGTGCGGTGAACGCCACGAACAGGCCGTTGTTGGTGATGTCGCCGAGGAACGCCGGCCCGCCGTCGTCGCCGTCGGTGGTGAGCTTCACGGCGACCGCGATCAGGATCGGCACGAGCGCGAGTGCCCCGAGCATCGCCCAGGTGCGGCGACGCCGGAACACCAGCGCGAGTTCGGAACCGAGCAGTGCGAACGGGCGCTGCCGGCGGCGGACGGGCAGGTCCCGCACGGCCGCGTCAGGCTGCGACATCGAATCCCTCTCCGGTGAGTGCGACGAACAGGTCCTCGAGGGTGCCGCCGCCCACCGTCAGGCCGCGCACCCGGACGTCGGCGCGCACGAGCTCCGCGGTGATCGTCTCGGGCAGCAGCTCGTTCGGCAGGTCGGCCACCAGCACGTCGGCCCCGCCGTCGTGCCGCGGGGCGAGCCCGAGTCGGGTGAGGACGGACCCCGCCTGCCCGACGTCGGGCGTCCGCACGGTCACGGTCCGGGCCCCGGCTGCGCGGAGCTCGTCGAGGGGGCCCTGCGCGACGATCTTGCCGGTCCGCATGACGGCTGCGTGCGTGCAGACCTGTTCGATCTCGGCCAGCAGGTGGCTCGACACGAACACCGTGGTGCCGTCGTCGGCCAGGGAGCGGATGAGGTTGCGGACCTCGCGCGTGCCCTGCGGGTCGAGGCCGTTGGTCGGCTCGTCGAGCACCAGCAGGTCGCGCGGGGACAGCAGGGCGTTCGCGAGGCCGAGCCGCTGCTTCATGCCGAGGGAGTAGGCGTGCGCCTTCTTGTCGGCCGCGTGGGTCAGCCCGACGCGGTCGAGGGCACCGGCCACGCGGGCCTTGCGGGTACGTGGGTCCGACGTGGGGTCGGCGGCGTCGAAGCGCTGCAGGTTGGCCCGGCCGGACAGGTACGGGTAGAAGGCCGGCCCCTCGACGAGCGCGCCGACGCGGGGCAGGACCTCGTGCAGCGCCTTCGGCATCGGTTCGCCGAGCAGCTCGATGGTGCCGCCGCTCGCGCTCGAGAGCCCGAGCAGCATCCGGATCGTGGTGGTCTTGCCGGAACCGTTCGGCCCGAGGAACCCGAAGACCGCGCCGCGCGGCACAGCCAGGTCGATCCCGTCGACCGCGCGCTGCTTGCGGAACACCTTCTGGAGGCCCGTGGTGCGGATCGCCAGGTCGGGCGCCGGTGCCGCAGTGCCCGCCCCGCGGTCGGCCGTGCTCACCTCGTGGTCGGCGGTGCGCACCTCGTGGTCGTCCGCGCTCACTTCGCGGCGTCGACCAGGGAGGCGACCGGCACGGCACCTGCGAGCACTCGGCCGTCGTCGGTCAGGTAGACCGAGACGAGCGACGTCTGCACGGCACGGCCGCCGTCGACGGGCTTGGTCAGCTGGTCGAGCAGGCCGGAGGCCTCGCCCTCGAGCCCGGACCGGTCCACCGTGCCGGCGGGGAGCTCGGCGATGGTGCTCCAGCCCGTGCCGGTGAAGGTCGGCTCGTCACCGCTCGGGGTGCCACGGCGGTCGCCGTGCTCGCCATTCGCGTGGGGTCCGGCGTCGGACAGGTCCTTCTCGGTGACCTTGGCGTTCGACGGCGGGGTGAAGTCGAAGAGCCGGGCCGCCGGGGCGCCGTAGTCGAGGCTCGTGAACCCGACCTGCACCGCGGGGTCGTCCGCGCCTGCGGCCTGGACGCTCGCGCGGAGCGGGAGTCCGGTCTGCTGGTCGACGGCCAACCGGACGGCTCCGACGAGGGTGTCCGACGACTTCGGCGTCAGGGTGATCTGCCAGGCGTCGTGTCCGGCGACGCTGACCTCGGTCGGCTTCGACACGGTGGTGGTCGGGGTGATCGCGTCGATGGCCTGCTTCGCGATGTCGGCCGGGGTGGTCGCGCCGTCCTGCAGGTCCTTCGCGGTGTCGCTCGGCAGGGTCACGTGCGTGGCCGTGCGCTCCTTCGAGTCCCAGGTCCAGACGTCCGAGCCGTTGCGGACGACGTCCTGCTCGGCGAGCTGCTGCGTCAGCTGGACGCGCTGCTTGTCGGGGCCGTCGACGTAGACCCGGGCGGTGTGCGACGCGGTGAGCAGCCCGAGCACGTCGGAGGCGTCGCCCTCGAGCGAGGAGCCGCCCGAACCCGTGGGCAGTTCGGGGAGGCCGAGCGCGCTCGTCTGCGAGAGCTTGCCCGAGTACTGGGCGTCCGACGACTTCGCGATGCTGGCGATGACGGCCGACGCGCTGGGGTTCGTCCCCGCGATCGGGTCGTTCGCGGCGTTCGCGATCATCGGGGCGGCAACGGCGCCGGCGACGACGACCGGTGCGATGACGGCTGGCAGCCAGGCTGACTTCTTCATCGGGTTCCCCTCGTGGAGCATTGGAGTCGTCGGTACGGTACGTCCGGCCCCCGACAGGCAGCTGGGCGTCGCTCGTAGACTCGTGGCGCGACCGGCGGCGGTCGTGTGGCGGCGAAGGAGGCGGCATGCGAGCGGTGCTCGGTCTGGACATCGGGACGTCGAGCACGAAGGCGTTGCTGGCCCGGTTCGACGGCACCGTGCTCGCCGAGGTGAGCCGCCGACACGACGTCGACCGTCCCGAGCAGGGCCTGGTCGAGATGGACTCCGCAGTCTGGTGGGAAGAGTTCACCGCCCTCACCCGCTCGCTGCTCGACCGCGTGCCCGACGTCGAGGTGCAGGCGGTCGGCGTGAGCGGCATCGGACCGTGCGCGCTGCTGACCGACGTCGACGGTGCGCCGCTCGGCCCGGCGATCCTGTACGGCATCGACACCCGCACGGCGACGCTGCTCGACGACGTCACGGCGGAGCTCGGCGGCGAGGGCGCGATCCGTGCCCGCTGCGGCTCCGCCCTGAGCACGCAGGCCGCCGGCGTCAAGCTCGCCTGGCTTGCCCGGCACGAACCCGACGTCTGGGCGCGGGCTGCCCGGTTCACGATGCCGTCGTCCCGCGTGGTCGAGCGGCTGACGGGTGAGTACGTCCTCGACCACCACTCGGCCAGCCAGACGACACCCCTCTACGACGTGCACGTGAACCGGTGGATCCCGGAGTGGTGCGACCGACTGGCGCCCGGTCTCGCCATGCCGCGCCTGCTGTGGTCGGGCGACCAGGCGGGCGTCGTGACGCCCGAGGCAGCCGCGGCCACGGGCCTCCCGGCCGGCATCCCCGTGACGGCCGGGACCATCGACGCCTGGGCCGAGGGTGTGAGCGTCGGTGAGTCCGTGCCGGGCCGGATGTTCTTGCAGTACGGAACCACGATGTTCATGATCGTTCCGACGGCCGAACCCACGGCGGTGCCGGGGATGTGGACGACCGTCGGCACGCACCCGGGCCAGCCGAGCGTGTCCGGGGGGATGGCGACCTCCGGAGCGATCACGGACTGGTTGCGACGGCTGGTCGACGGCGAGTGGTCGACCATGCTCGAGGAAGCGCGGTGCTCCGGCATCGGGGCGAACGGGCTGCTGATGCTGCCGTACTTCGCGGGGGAGCGGACGCCGATCGCCGACCCCGACGCCCGCGGAGTGCTCGCGGGACTGACGGTCCGGCACACGCGCGGGGACATCTACCGGGCGACGCTCGAGGCGACGGCGTACGCGGTACGGCACCACCTCGAGGCGCTGCGCGACGCCGGGGTCGAGGTCCGCGAACTCGTCGGGGCCGGCGGCGGGCTGCTCGGACGGCTGTGGCCCACGATCGTGTCGGACGTCACCGGGCTGCGGCAGACGGTGCCGAGCGTGACGATCGGTGCGTGCTTCGGCTCGGCGTACCTGGCTGCCGAGCTGGTCGCGGGGCCGGGCGACACCGTGGACATCGGTGCGTGGAACCCACCGGCGACGGTGATCGAGCCTGACCCTGCAGCGACCGCGGCGTACGAGGCCGGCTACCGGGACTACCGCGAGCTGTACGAGGCGACGAAGGCCGTCGTGCACCGCCTGGCCGCCCGCGGCTGAGCGGCGCGGAACGGCTCGCGGGACACCGGTGTCCGCGTGCCGAACACCCGAACGGGCGTGTTCAGTGCGCGAACACCGGTGTCGTGCGCAACCCGAGCGACCTACGCCTGGGCGTCGACGCCGGCGGGCGCGCTGCCGTCGTACTCGCAGATGGCGTTGACCTTCTCGGCGCTGGCACTGGCACGGTCGAACTCGTAGCCGAGCCACTCCTTCGCCAGCCGGCGGGCGAGCTCGACGCCGACGACGCGCTGCCCCATGCAGAGCACCTGGGCGTCGTTCGACAGGATCGACCGCTCCACGCTGTAGGAGTCGTGCGCGGTCACGGCACGGATGCCCGGCACCTTGTTCGCGCTGATCGCCACACCGAGGCCGGTGCCGCAGATCAGGATCGCGCGGTCGGCCTCGCCGTTCGCCACCAGGCGCGCAGCGTCCACGGCGACGTGCGGGTAGGCGGTGTGGCCGTCCGAGTCGACGCCGACGTCGGTGACGTCCGACACACGGTCGTCGGCGAGCAGGTCGGCCTTGATGATCTCCTTGTAGTCGAACCCGGCGTCGTCGGACCCGATCACGAGACGGTACGTCATGCGTGTGTTCCTTCCTTGTCAGCACGGGCGGCGAGGACCTCGCCGATCCGCGTGAGGATCATCCCCATCGAGGTGGCACCCGCGTCGGGTGTCCCCAGGCTCTTCTCGGCCAGCGGCCTGGCCCGTCCGACCTTCGGCGTGAGGTCGGCGGTGGCCTCGGCCTGCTCGACCGCGACCCGCGCCGCGGTCTCCCACGCTGCCACGAGCGGTGCGCCGGTGTCGACGGCCCCGCGCAGTTCGTCCACGAACGGCAGCAGCGCGTCGAGCAGCGTCTTGTCCCCGCGGGACGCCCCGCCCAGGTGGACGATCGAGTCGGCGAAGTGTTGCGCCGCGTCGACGACGTCGGACGCCCGGTACGAGTCACGGTCGTCGCCGAGGGAACGGCCGAACGCCTCGAGTGCGGCGCCCCACAGGACACCGGAGGTACCGCCCGCGAACGCGGCCCATGCGTCACCGGCGCGTCCGAGGACGAAGGCGACCCCGGCCTCCGGGCCGAGCCCGTCGACCGCCTTGCGCGCCGCACCGATCCCCTTGACCATGCCGCGGCCGTGGTCGCCGTCCCCGGCGACCGCATCGATGCGGCCGAGCGTCTCCTCGTGCTCGCGCAGGAGCGCGTCCATCGCCTCGACGGCGGCTCGTGCCGTCTGCGCGGCCTGCCGGGAGGCATCGGTCGCCTCCGGGACGACCGTCGCCTCGTCCTCGGCGGCGTCCACCGCGTCGGCCGGCACGAGCGCTGCGACCGGCGCCGCCACCTTGCGGAACGCCGGCGTGTAGGCGTCGGCGCGCCAGAACCGCTCGAGTTCGTCGTCGAGCCACTGCAGCGTCAGCGAGCAGCCGCCCATGTCGAGGCTCGTGACGAGTTCGCCGACCTCGGGTTCGACGACCTGGAGCCCGGCGTCCTGCAGCAGGGGCAGCACCCGGCCCCAGAGCAGGAAGAGCTCCTCGTACTTGGTGTCACCGAGCCCGTTGAGGATCGGGGCGACCCGGGAGCCGGCGGCTGCGGGGCGGTCGGTGAGCAGCCGTTCGGCGAGCAGGGACGCCAGATCCGTCGCACGGAGCAGCGGGACGTCCTGGATGCCCGGTTCGCCGTGGATGCCGAGCCCCAGGCCGAGGTGGCCCTCGGGGACGGTGAACAGCGGTTCGGTCGCGCCGGGCATGGTGCAGCCGGAGAACGCGACGCCGATGGTGCGGGTCGCGGCGTTCGACGCGCGGCCGATCCGTTCGACCTCGTCGAGATCGGCTCCCTCGGCAGCGGCGGCACCCATCGCCTTGAAGACGGAGAAGTCGCCGGCGATGCCGCGCCGCTTCGTCTCGTCGTCGGCACTGGCGACGTCGTCGGTGACCACGACGATGCGGGTGTCGATGCCCTCGGCGCGCAGCCGCTCGGCCGCGAGCCCGAAGTTCATGGTGTCGCCGGCGTAGTTGCCGAACGACAGCACGACACCGCGGCCCTGGTCGGCGGCCTTGGCGACCGAGTAGACCTGCGCGGTCGACGGCGAGGTGAAGACGTTGCCGACGACGGCGCCGGTGGCGAAGCCAGGACCGACGACGCCGCAGAACGCGGGGTAGTGGCCGGAGCCGCCCCCGACGACGACGGCGACCTGCGGTGCGGCCCCCTCGGTGGGCAGGGTGACGACGCCGCCGTGGACGCCGCGGACCCGGTCGGCGTAGAGCGCGAGCCAGCCGCTCAGCTGGTCTTCGGCGAACTCGTCCGGGTCGTCGTGGATCGTGGTCATGGTGCGGGTCCTCCGGGGATGGTGGTGGGTGGTGCACCGGGCGACGACGGGACGGCCGTCGTCGCCCGGAACTCAGTGTCCTCGGTCGCCCTGCGGGACCTTGAGGAAGTGGATCATCACGAAGGCGCAGGCGTACAGGCCGACGAACGTCCACGTGGCGGCCTGGCCACCGCCGCCCAGGGCGAAGACCGCGGCGACGACACCGGTGCCGAGGAACGCGGCGCCCCCGGCGGCCGTGGTGTACATCGCCATCGCGGCGCCCTTGTGCTCGGGGGCGAGCGCCGGCATGATCGCGCCCATCGGCACGAACCCGGCGAGCAGGCAGCCGAACAGGCAGCCGGCGACGACGGAGAGCACGTAGCCCCAGTCCGACCCGGCGGGGACGAGCTGCGGCACGTACCACCAGGCGATGAGCCCGAGGGCGGAGCCGACGATGCCGAACCACTTGACGGTGCGCTGCCAGCCGATCTTGTCGCCCACCCAACCGAACAGGGCGTTGACCAGGATGTTCGTCGCGTAGACGCAGACGGTCATGAGCAGCCAGCGGCTCTGGCCCCAGCCGCGCTCGTTCGCGATGACCGCGGGGAGCACGACGAACATGCCGAACTCCGGCGCGGTGTTGATCAGGCGGACGAGGAAGCCCATCAGGATCTTCGGTCGCGTGACCGTCAGGCGGATGCCGCTCGTCAGCACCTGCCAGGCGCTCTCGCCGGCGGGGGCGATGCGCGTGAACCCGTTCGGCAGCCGGACGCCGAACAGCATGATGAGGAACCCGATCACGACCAGGCCGATCGAGGCGACCATCGCACCGGTCTCACCGACCGTGCCGCCGCCGAATACCGGGATGGCACCGATCGCGAACAGCGAGCCGAGGGTCGGCAGGCCACCCGTGAAGGCGACGTAGAACCAGCCGACCGCGGAGCCGTTCCGTTCGACCGGGGTGGTGATGTTCACCCAGACCAGGAACGCGAAGGCGAACAGCGGGTAGCCGAACCCACGCAACGCGTAGGTGACGGCGGCGAACGGGACACTGCCGGCGCCGAGTGCCAGCAGGAACAGGACCTCGAACACGACCCAGACGGCGAAGCCGAGGATCATCACGCGGCGCGGCCCGACCAGATCGGACAGGGCTCCCGAGACGTAGCTGCCGATCAGTGCGGCCAAGCTGTAGAAGGTGACGATCGTCGCCACGGTGGCCTCGGGGCTGCCGAGGACCGCCACCATGTGCGGCGTGATGAAGTTCGACTCGACGCCGTTCCCGGTCATGAAGACCAGGACGGCGACGAACCCGAGGGCGAGCGGACGGGGGATGCCCATCCGGTCCAGGCGGCCCTCGGTGCGGGGCGCGGTCGTGCGGGCGCCGGTGGCGCGGGCTGTCGTCGCTGACATGCTCGTTCTCTCCCTGCTGGCGGAGTCGGTCAGGCCTGTGCGGCCTGTGCGGCCGTGGTGGGGGCGGTCAGGGACGGGATGATCGACACCTTGACGCTGGCACCGGCGGAGTCGCCGACCAGGTCGAGGGCCTCCTGGAACTGCTCGAGCGGGAACTGGTGCGTGCAGATCTCCGACATCGGCAGGGTCTCGGCCTCGAGCAGCTTGATCGCCGCCGGCCAGGTGTGCGGACCGAGGTGGGCGCCGCGGACGTCGAGCTCCTTGTCGTCCGAGATGATCGACCAGTCCACGGACACGTCGTCCTTGAACACCGAGTACTCGACGAAGGTCCCGAGCTTGCGGAGCAGGTTCAGTCCCTGCGGCACCGCCGACGGGTGCCCGGTGGCCTCGATGTAGACGTCGGCACCGTAGCCGTCGGTGAGCTCCTTGACCCGGGCGACCGCGTCCTCCTGGGCGATGTTGATCGTGAGGTCGGCGCCGACCTTGCGGGCCAGCTCGAGCTTCGCCTCGACCACATCGAGCGCGATGATCCGGAGCGGGTTCTTCTGCCGTGCACCGGCGATCGCGGAGAGGCCGATCGGGCCGGCACCGGCGATCACCACGGTGTCGCCGAACTTGATGTCCCCGCGCTCGACGGCGTGGAACGCGCAGGACAACGGCTCCGAGAACGCGGCGACCTGGCCGGGCAGCGCCTTCGACACCGGGTGGGTCAACGCCTTCGCCGGCACGAGCACGTACTCGGCCATCGCGCCGTCGTAGCCCTTGAAGCCGAACATGTCGTGCACGTTGCACATCCAGTACGCGCCCTCGAGGCAGTAGCGGCACTCCCAGCACGGCACGATCTGCTCGCAGGCGATCCGGTCACCGAGGGCGACGCCACGCTTGGTCAGGGCGGTGTCGTCACCGGCGACGATCGTGCCGACGAACTCGTGTCCGGGGATGCGGTCGCGCTCGGCCCAGGCCGCACGGTTCTCGTCGCCCCAGAACTTCGCGGCGCCGTGGTAGCACTTCAGGTCGCTCGCGCAGATGCCGACGGCGTCGGTGCGGAGCAGGAGTTCCCCGGGGCCGGGCGTCGGGACGGGACGCTCCTCGAGCCGGTAGTCACCGGGGCCGTGGACGACGACGGCGCGCATCGTCGTGGGGATCGTGGTGGGGGCGGTCGTGGCCGCGTTCTCGGTCGTCGTCGACATGAGCTGTTCCTCCGTTGGGTGGCTTCGGCGATGACTGTACACCCTGCAGAACGTTTGTCCAGAACACAATTTCTGGTAGGTTCGACTGCGAACGCAAGGGAGCGAACATGACGACGGACTTCGCCGCGGCCCTCCGACCGGGCCCCGACACGATCGACCTGACCAACGACTTCAGCGGCCGCACGGCGGTGGTGACCGGTGGGGCGTCCGGCATCGGCAACGCCATCGCCCGGGCCCTGGCCGCGCGGGGTGCCCGCGTCGCCGTCGTCGACGTCCGTGCGGACGGTGCCACGTCGGCGGCGGCCGACCTGCCCACGTCCGCCGGGCCCGTGACGACCGGGCCGGACGCCGCGGCCGACGGGGCGGACGCGGCCACGGGCCTCCATGCCGGCTTCGCCTGCGACGTGACCGACGCCGACTCCGTGACCCGCACCGTCGCGGACGTCGTCCGGCACTTCGGCGGCGTCGACGTGCTGGTGAACTGCGCTGGCATCGCCGCGCTCGCCCCGGCAGAGGACCTGGCTGCCGAGACCTGGGCAGCGACCATCGACGTCAACCTGACCGGCACGTTCCGCGTGGCGCAGGCCGTCGGCCGGCACATGCTCGACGCCGGGTACGGGCGGATCGTCAACATCGCATCGCAGGCGGCCCACGTCGGTATCGACGGTCACGCCGCCTACTGCGCCTCGAAGGCCGGCGTCATCGGTCTGACGACCGTGCTCGCACTCGAGTGGGGTGGCCGCGGTGTCACCGTGAACACCGTGTCGCCGACCGTCGTCCTCACCGACCTCGGCCGTGCTGCCTGGGCGAACGAGAACGGCATCCGGCACCAGGACGAGATCCCCACCGGCCGCTTCGCGACCCCCGACGAGATCGCCGCGGCCGTGCTGTTCCTGGCGGGGGAGTCGAGCGCCATGGTGAACGGTGCAGACCTCCGCGTGGACGGCGGGTTCACGATCCGCTGAGGCCTGCTCGGACTACGATCGCGGTGTCCGATCGAGTCGAAGGGTCCCGCTCCATGTCGTCCGAGAGCACCGCTGGCCCCGGCCCCGACGCGTCGCGCACCCGGTTCCCGCTGGACACCGTCTACCAGGCGGCGCGGATGTACTACCTCGAGGACGCCACGCAGGTCGAGATCGCCTCGCGCCTCGGCGTCTCGCGCCCGACCGTCTCGCGGCTCGTCGCCGAGGCCCGCAAGGCCGGACTCGTCCGCATCGAGGTCGTCGACCCGTTCCAGGACGAGACCGTGGCGCTCGCCGAACGGCTGCAGGTCGTGCTCGGGCTGCGCGCGGTCCACCTCGCCGCGGTCACCCACGCCGCCACGCTCGGCGCCGACCTGGCCGCCCCGCTGGCCGCCGCGGTCGAGGGCATGGGACTCGTCCCCGGCGACGCCGTCCTGATGTCGTCCGGCCGCACCGTGTACGACGTCGCACGGTCCGGCATGCCGACCATGCCCGGCGTGCAGCTCGTGCCCACCGTGGGCGGGCAGGCCGACCCGATGCCGTGGTTCCAGACGAACGAGATCACCCGGACGGCCGCGGAGCACTCCGGCGCGATCCCGGCGTTCCTGTTCGCCCAGGCGCTGCCGTCCCCGGCGATGCGGTCCACCCTCGACGAGGACCCGGCGTTCCAACACGTCGTCGGGCTGTGGAGCCGGGCGAAGGGCGCGATCCTCGGCATCGGGGCGCCGACGCACACGCGTGACGCCCTGGCCCGGGGCATCCCGGTCGAGGACGCCGCGTTCGACCGGGCCGCCGGCGACGTCTGCCTGAACTTCTACGCCGCGGACGGCTCGCCGATCGAGTTCCCCGGCAGCGACCGGATGGTGCGGACCTCGCGCGAGATCCTGTCGACCGTGCCGCACGCGGTCGGGGTCGCCGTGGGCAGTGCCAAGGTCACGAGCATCGTGGCCGCGGTGCGGGGTGGGCTGGTCAACGAGCTGGTGACCGACGCCGCGACGGCGCGCGCCGTGCTCGACGCACTCGCCTGAGCGCCCGTTCCTTCCCATCACACGTGCGATGGAGGGTGCTTTCGGGCATACCTGGTCGTTTCTTCTTGGCAGGTAGGCCCGGTTTCGGCAGGTACGCCCGGTTTCGGGAGGTACGCCCCGTTCCGGCAGGTACGCCCGGTTCCGGCAGGTACGCCCGGTTTCGGGAGGTACGCCCGGTTTCGGGGGCGACCGCGTGCGGCCTGGAGGCGCGGGGCGGGGCCGCACCGCGCCTCCAGGCCGGCGGTCCCCACGTCTAGAGCGTGCGCCGCACGTCCCACAGGTGGTGCACCGGGTCGTGCGCGTAGTAGGTGGCGAGCGTCGCGACGGTGAAGGCGCTGCCGTCGGACCGGAGCCCGGTGCGCTCGAGCACCTCGTCGGGCACCGCCGCGAAGGCCCGGGCCGCGCGGTCGGCCGACTCCCGCAGCTCCTCGGCGACGACCGCGGGGTCCTGCTCGCCGTAGCGGTCCTCGACGGCGGTGGCGTCCTGGTCCCAGTTCGGGAACGTCGGGGCGTCCTCGGTGAGCATCAGCTCGAGGCGCTCCGCCATCTTCCGGTGGACGTCCCGCACGTGGGCGCCGTACTCGAGCGGTGACCAGGTCTGGTCGTCGGGGCGGTCGCGCACGTCGTCGCGTCCGAGGACCGCGGGCCACCCGGCCGTGTTCTCGTCGATGATGCCCGGCACGTCGCGGACGGTCACCGCGCTGCCGTCGTAGCCGCACTCGGGACACGCGGACTCGATGACCCACGTCCAGTTCTTCGTCTCCGGTTCGATCGCCATGGGCCGATGTTATTGCCTCGTTACTCAGCTTCGGGGTTCGCCGGACTGGTGCGGATCGGCGGCCACCCCCGTTCGGGTGACACGCCGTTCCCTGGGAATCACCGGCCAATGACATTTCGGTTGCTCGGTAACGTCGCTCGCTGTTCTGGGCCGGTTCCCGACGGCCCACCGATCTTCTCGAGGAGCGATGCATGGGTTCCGACCCCAGCAGTACCCACCCCCGACCGCACCGACGGCTGCGCGAGAGCGACGTCACCGTGGTCGACAAGAGCATGATGCGGCGAGCCGTCAGCGGCATGGTCGTCGGCAACACCATGGAGTGGTACGACGTCGGTGTGTACGGCTACCTGGCCGTCACGATGGGGAAGGTCTTCCTGCCGACGGCCGAACCCGCGGTGCAGATCCTGTTCAGCCTCGGGGTGTTCGCGGCGACGTACATCGCGCGGCCGCTCGGTGGCATCGTGTTCGGACGCCTCGGTGACCGGATCGGTCGGCAGAAGGTGCTCGCGACGACGCTGATCATGATGGCGGCGTCGACGTTCCTGATCGGGGCGCTCCCCGCGTACGCGACGATCGGCGTGTTCGGCCCGATCCTGCTCGTCGTGCTGAAGCTCGCGCAGGGCTTCTCGACCGGTGGTGAGTACGCCGGGGCGACGACCTTCGTCACCGAGTACGCCCCGGACCGCCGTCGCGGGTTCTTCGCGAGCATCCTGGACTTCGGCAGCTACCTCGGCTTCGCGCTCGGTGCCACGGTGGTGTCGGTGCTGCAGCTCACCCTCGGTGACGAGGCGATGACCGCCTACGGCTGGCGGTTCCCGTTCCTGGCGGCCGGTGTGATCGGCGTCGTGGCCATCTACTTCCGCCTGCGGATCGAGGAGTCGCCGGTGTTCCAGGCGACCCAGGCCGCGCAGGAGGCCGCGACCGAGTCCCGCGCGTCCTTCGAGGGTGAGCGTCCGGCCAACGTCGTCGCGATGGTCCGTCAGCACTGGCGTCCGATCGTCATCGCGATCATGCTCGTCGCCGCGTCGAACACCGTGGGCTACGCCCTGACCTCGTACATGCCGACGTACCTGACCGACTCGCTCGGGTACTCCGCCATCGACGGCACGCTGCTGACGATCCCGGTGCTCCTGCTGCTCGCGGTGATGCTGCCGCTGACCGGCAAGCTCTCCGACCGCCTCGGCCGCCGCGTCGTGATGTGGATCGGTGCCGCCACCACCGTCGTGCTCGTCGTGCCGGCGTTCATGCTCATCGGGCACGGAGCGCAGTGGTCGACGCTCGCCGGCCTCGGGCTGCTCGCGCTGATGACCGCGCTGTGGGTGTCGAACCAGGCGGCGTCGCTGCCGGCGCTGTTCCCGACCTCGACGCGGTACGGCGGCATGGGGTTCGCATACAACATCGCGATCGCGGTCTTCGGCGGGACCACGCCCCTGATCGTGCAGGCGCTGCTCACCGCGACGGGTGACGAGCTCGCGCCGGCGTACTTCCTGATGGCGATGAGCGTCGTCGGAGCGATCGGTGTCTTCTGCATGAATGAGTCCTCGCAGCGCCCACTGCCCGGGTCGATGCCGGCGGTGGAGACCGAGGACGAGGCGAAGGAGCTCGTGCTCACGCAGGACACGAACCCGCACCTGGACCTCGGTGACCTGCCGTTCGCCGCGCAGGACGCGGCGGCTGCTGCTGCGCGCGAGGCTGAGGGGGTGCCAGCGCGCTGACGCGAGTGGGGGATCGGTCGGCGGGGGTGCGTCCGGCCGACGTGGAACGACGGGGTCGTTGTCGTACGACAGCGACTCCGTCGTTCGTTGCGTGCGCGGGCTGTTGCACCGTTCGGGGAGCGACGATGTCGCAGTCGTACGACATCGACAGTGTCGTTCGGCGTCGGCGTCGGCGTCGGCGTCGGCGCGCGCCGCGCCCTCACTCGTGCCGGTGCTCCGACGCCGGGTCCACCGCGGGCCACACCGGGAACGGGTCCGGCCAGCCGCGCCACACGTCCGGGCCGGCGAGCAGCTCCGACGGCGTGAGCAGCGCCCCGTCGAGCGCCCGCTCGATCGCCCGGACCTCGAGCTGCTCGCCGACGAACCACAGCGCCTGCCCGATCGGGGCGTCGACGTCCCAGGACGGGTTCGCGGTGGGGTCGAGCGCGAGCATCGACCCGAAGCTCGACCACGAGCCGACGTGGTCTGGCCGGGACGCCAGGCGGAAGAACCCCCGCGACCGCAGCACGCGGCCGTTCACCCCGGCGGACAGGTCGTCGGCGATGACGGACGACAGCCGTCCGGGGTGGAAGGGCAGCGGCTCCCGGTAGCGCATCGAGACCAGGGCGTCGCGGGCCTCGCGCCCGGTGTCCGCACCGCTCGACAGTGCCCGCATCCAGCCGGCACCGGTGGCGAGCACCCGCGCGGCTCCACCGTTCGAGGCCGGCAGGTCGGCGGCGCTGCGGATCGCGGGCAGGGCGACGATCACGGCCTGGGGTGCCATCCGGTGCAGCAGCGAGACGAGCGCCCGACGCCGACGGCCCGACAGCGGTTCGATGCGGTCGAGGGCGATCACCGTCGCGTACTCGACGAGTGCGGCCATCCGGTCCGCGGCCACGAAGGCGTCGTCGACGTCCGACCACAGCAGGTGCGCGACGTCGTCGGCCCGCAGCACCCCGACGACGTGCCGCAGCACCCGGTCGTCGCCGGTCTCCGACCGTGCCGCGTTGGCGAGCAGCATGCCGACCGCTCGGGCATCGGCCCCCGGGTGCAGGGTGACGACGAGCCCGTGGCCCGCGTCGGGTCCGCAGACCCGGTCGAGCTGGTCGGCCCGGTCGGCCACGGCGCGGGCGGTGGCGAAGGCACTCCCGGCGACGTGCATCCGGTGTCCGTCCGAGATCCGGGCGGCGACGCGGTCGGCGTCGACCTGGTGCAGGGCGGTGACGAGGGTGATGGCAGCAGCACGCATGTCCGCTACTGTAACTGAAAACCGTTATCAACAAGGAGGCTCGTCGTGAAGGTCCGCAACTCCCTCAAGGCCCTGAAGAAGATCCCCGGCTCGCAGGTCGTCCGACGCCGGGGCCGCGTCTACGTCATCAACAAGAAGAACCCCCGCTGGAACACCCGGCAGGGCTGACGTCAGCGGCGGTCCGTAGGGTGGCGGCATGCGACTGCTGCTCATCCGCCACGGCCAGACCCCCGCGAACGTGCACGGCATCCTCGATGCCGTGGTGCCCGGACCGGGCCTGACGGAGCTCGGGCAGCAGCAGGCCGACGCGCTGCCGGCAGCGCTCGCCGACCGGGGGATCGAGCGACTGTTCGTGTCGTCGATGGTCCGCACGCAGATCACCGCGGCGCCCCTCGCGACCTCGCTCGGCCTCGAGCCCGTGGTGCTGCCGGGCCTGCGCGAGATCGAGGCGGGCGACACCCAGGGCAAGAGCGACAAGGTGTCCGTGCAGACCTACATCTCCACCGTGCACGGCTGGTCCGGCGGCGACCGGACGACCCGGATGCCCGGTGCCGAGAGCGGCACCGAGTTCTTCGAGCGCTACGACGACGCCGTCCGGCAGATCGAGGCCACCGGGGTCGCCGTCGCCGCCGCCGTCAGCCACGGTGCCGCGATCCGCACGTGGGCGAGCGCGGCTGCGCAGAACACCCCGGACCACTTCGGCACGAAGCGCCACCTGGAGAACACCGGCATCGTCGAGCTCGAGGGCACGTTCGCCGACGGCTGGCGCCTGGTCGACTGGGAAGGCGAGCCGGTCGGCGGCGACCAGCTCATCGACCGCACGGCGCTCGACCCCACCGGCGAGCGTTTCTGACGCGACCAGCGGTCGCCGACGCGACCAACGGCTCGCAGACGCGACCACGAACGGACGGGAGGCCCGGTACCAGCTGGTACCGGGCCTCCCGTCCGTCTTGTCCTTGCGTCGACTACGCGAGCTGCGACGCCGATGCGGACGTCAGCGGCACGATCACGCCGTGCGACTCACGCAGCACGTCGAGCGTGCGCTGGACCTCGTCCGCGCGCTCCTCGGTCGTCCAGCCGAGCGCCTCGGCGAGCACGTCGGCCAGCTCGTCGAGCAGGTCGATCGTGACCCCGCCGACGAACGCCAGGTTCGTGCGGCGCAGGACGACGTCGACCAGGTGGACGGCCTGCTCGTGGCGGGCGAAGTACGCGACCTCGGCGCGGGTGAGCGACGGGTCGGACTCGAGCGGCTCGACCGGGCCGTCGGTCAGGACGTCCACGACCTCGGCGGCACGGGTGCCGTAGCGCTCGAGCAGGCCCTCGACCAGCGACTCGTCCAGGCCGTCGCGGTGCGACTTGATCCACAGGGCGCGCTGCGCGTCGGTGGTCGGGAACTCCTTGCCACCGCCGATCGGCATGCCGGTGGTGTCGACCTTGCGGCTCATGCCGAGCTTGGTGGTCGCCTCGGTGGACAGGTGTGCAGCGAGGGCACGGAAGGTCGTCCACTTGCCACCGACGAGCGACAGCACGGTCGACTTCGGCAGCCCGGCGATCTGGGTGTCCACGATCCGGTAGTCACGGGACACGAAGCCGGGGGCGGTGTCCTCGTGGCGGGGGAGCGGGCGGATGCCGGAGTAGCTGTAGACGATGTGGTCGCGGGTGACGTCGATCTGCGGGAACACGTGCTTGACGAGCCCGAAGAAGTAGTCGATCTCCTCGTCGGTCGTCGTGACCGGCTTCGCGGGGTCGGCGTCGATGTCGGTGGTGCCGATGAGCACCCGGCCCTTGAGCGGGTAGATGAGGACGATGCGGCCGTCGTCGTTCTCGAAGAAGAGCTCGCGGCCCTTGGTGGCCTCGAGCAGCTCGTCGTTGTGCACGACGATGTGCGAGCCCTTCGTGCCGCCCATGAACTTCGTCTCGCCGCCGAACGCCTCGTTCGTCAGATCGGTCCAGGGGCCGGAGGCGTTGATCACGACGTCGGCGGTGAAGACGAACTCGTCGCCGGTCTCGCGGTCGCGCAGCAGGACGCCGCCGTCGCGGGTGCCGGCTGCCTCGACGTAGTTCGTGGCGCGGGCGGTCGCGGCTGAGCCGCTCCCGGCTCCCGCGGCCAGGCCGTCCTTCAGGACGTCGAGGGCCAGGCGCTCGGGCTCGTGCACACTCGCGTCGTAGTAGGTACCCGTGTACTTCAGGTCCTTGTTGAGGGCGGGCATGTCCTCGAGCGCGGCCTTCTTGGTGCGGAAGACGTGCTTCGGGACGGAGCCGCCGTCACGCGAGAAGGAGTCGTAGATCGTCATGCCGATCTTGATGAGCATCGCGCCGCGCTCCTTGGTGGAGCGCTGCTTGTGCGTCAGCATGCGCAGCGGGGCGTTCATGATGCCGGAGAACGTCGAGAAGATCGGCATGGTCGTCTGCAGCGGCTTGACGTAGTGCGGGGCGATGCGGATCAGGCCGTTGCGCTCCTGCACGCTCTCGCGCACCAGGCGGAACTCGCCGTTCTCCAGGTAGCGGATGCCACCGTGGATCATGTGGCTCGAGGCCGCGGAGGCGCCGGAGGCGTAGTCGCCACGCTCGACCAGGGCGACGTCGACGCCCTGGAGCGCCAGGTCGCGGAACGTCGCGATGCCGTTGATGCCGCCGCCGACGACGAGGACCTGCGCGTTCGGGCGCTCGGTGAGGGCGGTCACCGTGTTCCGGGGCTGTGTCTTCTTCGACATGGTTCGTCGCTTCCTTCGTCTGTTCGTGGGGTCAGGATCGATCGTGCGCTCGTTCGACAGGGCGGGCAACTCGCGTGCACGAACGTGCAGCACACGTGTCGTCCAGGCCCGACACGGCGGTCAGGAGGCGCGGCAGGGGTTGCAGAGGCCCTGCACGTCCGTGCATGGTTGCGTTCGACAGATCGGAGCACCATGAGCGATGCGGCTCAGCCCATGCGCACGCAGCAGGCGCTGCGCGCCGCCCACCTGTACTACCTGCAGGACCTGACGATGGACGCGATCGCCGACGAACTCGGCACCTCGCGCTCGTCGGTGTCGCGGCTGCTGAAGTACGCCAGGGACACCGGGCTCGTCGACATCCAGATCCGTTCGCCCCTGGACCAGGCCGCTGCGCTGAGTCGGAGCATCCGCTCGCGCTTCGGGGTGCACGCGCACGTCGTCCCGGTGCCGGACCACACGAGCGACGTCGACCGGCTCGAGCGGGTCGCGCTGTCCGCCGCCCGGATCCTGACGCAGTACGTCGAGTCGAACATGGTGATCGGGATCTCGTGGGGCTCGACCGTGAGTGCGGTCAGCCGCTACCTGGTGCCGAAGACCACCCACGGCTCGACGATCGTGCAGATCAACGGCGCCGCGAACACCCGCACCACCGGCATCGTCTACGCGTCCGAGATCCTGCGCCGGTTCGGCGAGGCCTACGGGGCCTTCGTGCAGCAGTTCCCGGTGCCGGCGTTCTTCGACGACCCCGCGACGAAGGAAGCCCTGTTCCGGGAGCGCTCGATCCGCCGTGTGCTCGACCTGCACGAGCGGATGGACCTCGTCGTGTTCGGTGTCGGTGCCCCGCAGGCCCCGGTGCCCTCGCACGTGTACTCCGGCGGGTACCTCGACCCCGAGGACCGTGACGAGCTCACGCAGGCCGGGGTCGTCGGGGACGTCTCGACGGTGTTCTACCGGGCCGACGGCTCGTGGAAGGACATCGGGGTGAACGCCCGCGCCGGCGCTCCGGACCTCGACACGATCAAGCGTGCGCCGCGGCGGGTCTGCGTCGTCGCCGGGCGGTCGAAGGCGGCTTCGCTGCGGGGCGCGCTGGCCGCCGGGCTCATCACGGACCTGATCCTGGACGAGAGCGTGGGGCAGGCGATCCTGCAGCCCTGAGTCAGCACCTGACGCAGTTTGTCGGTGGTCCGTCGTAGGTTCTCGACCATGGTGCTTTCTCTCGAACAGCCCGGTCAGCGGTACTTCCGGCGGATGGTCGGCAGCGACGTCGACCAGGCGCTCGCGTTCTTCACGGGCGACTACGACTTCCGTGCACCACTGGTCCGTCGCACCCACGAGAACGCCCACTGGGACTTCGCCGGCGTCGGTGACGAGCGGATGTCCCTGCGATCGTCACGCTTCATGGTGGACCTGCGGAGCGAGAGCCAGGTCGACGACGAGTTCCTCGTCGCTTGGATGCGGAGCGGCTCGAGCCGGATCACCTCGGGCGGCGAGACGTACGAGCTCGAGGCCGGGGTGCCCGTCGTGCTGCCCTTCGCCGAGCCGTACGCGCTGCACCACCGCGACATCGCCCTGAACCTGGTGCACCTGGACCGCGACTTCGTCCGTGCCGTGGCCGGCGACGACGACTTCGCCTTCGAGCCGATGCGCCGTCCGACGCCCGACGGCATCGCGCTGTGGCGGTCGGTGGTGCGGAAGTACTCGGCCACGTGGCTCGACGTCGACCGGTCGATGAGTCCGGTGGTGCAGCACGACATCGCCGAGGCCTTCGCGACCGCGGCGATCCGGGCGTTCCCGCAGCGCAACAAGTGGCGTGCGTCGGTGTCCGGCAGCGGCCCGGAGCACGACCGCCTGCGCCGGGCGCTCGAGTTCGTGCACGAGCACGCGCGCGAAGCGATCGGCACCCCGGACATCGCGGCGGCGGCGGGGCTCAGCCCGCGCGGGCTGCAGCAGTCCCTCCGCCGGCACCTCGACCAGACGCCGGGGGAACTCCTGCGCGGCGTGCGACTCGACGGCGCCCGGACCGACCTGGTCGGCAGCGGCCTGGACGAGACGACGGTGGCCGAGATCGCGCGCACGTGGGGCTTCGGGCACCTCGGTCGCTTCTCGGCGACCTACCGCAGCCGTTTCGGGGAGCTGCCGAGCGAGTCGCTGCGCGGGCACTGACCGACTGCTGCTGCGAACCGTTCCGCCGAATCTCGTGACACGGATCGCCCTGCCGCTGTCCGGATGTTCGGCTCGGCGCTGCTGTGGGCGAATCCGGTGCTCAATGGACGGGACGAACGCACCGCCCACGAAGGAGTCAGCATGCGCATCGGCGTCCCCACCGAGATCAAGAACAACGAGTACCGCGTCGCCGCCACTCCGGCCGGCGTCGCCGAGCTCGGGTCACACGGCCACCAGGTGCTGGTGCAGGCCGGTGCCGGGTCCGGTTCGGCCTTCACCGACGACGAGTACCGCACCGCCGGGGCCACGATCGTCGACACCGCGGCCGAGGTGTGGGAGCGCGCCGAGCTGATCCTCAAGGTGAAGGAGCCGGTCGCGTCGGAGTACCCGATGATCCGGCCGGGCCAGGTGCTCTTCACCTACCTGCACCTCGCCGCCGACCGACCGCTGACCGACGCGCTCATCGACTCGGGCGCGACGGCGATCGCCTACGAGACCGTGCAGCTGCCGGACCGCTCGCTGCCCCTGCTGTCGCCGATGTCCGAGGTCGCCGGGCGACTGTCCGCCCAGGTCGGCGCGTTCCACCTGATGCGCACGAACGGTGGGCGCGGGCTGCTGCTCGGCGGGGTCCCCGGCACGCCGAAGGGCCGCGTGGTCGTCATCGGCGGCGGCGTCGCGGGGGAGCACGCCGCGACGATGGCGCTCGGCATGGGCGCCGACGTCACCGTGTTCGACATCAGCCTGCCGCGGCTCCGGGCCCTGGACGCCCGGTTCGACGGCCGCGTCACGACCCTGCGCTCGTCGGCGCACGCCATCGCCGAGGCCCTGCGCGACGCCGACCTGGTGATCGGCTCCGTGCTCATCCCCGGGGCGTCCGCACCGAAGCTCGTCACCGACGCGATGGTCGCCGACATGCGGCCGGGCTCGGTACTGGTCGACATCGCGATCGACCAGGGCGGCTGCTTCGAGGGCTCCCACCCGACCACCCACGACGACCCCACGTTCGCCGTGCACGACACCGTGTACTACTGCGTGGCGAACATGCCCGGTGCCGTCCCGCGCACGAGCACGATCTCGCTGACGAACGCCACGCTGCCCTACGCCGTCGCGATCGCCGACCGTGGCTGGGAGGCCGCGCTCGAGGCCGACCCCGCGCTCGCCGCCGGACTGAACGTGCACGCCGGCCGGGTCACGAACGCCGCGGTCGCCGCCGCCCACGGCCTGGTGGCGTCCGCGCAGTCGTCGCGCTGAGGCCGCGCGAGTCTTCGCGCTGAGCGACACCTCACGGGCCAGCGGCCGCGTGAGGTGTCGCTCAGCGCGAAACGACGCGCAACGCCACGCGCGTCAGGCCGGCACCGGTGCCGCCGCCCGACCGGCACGCCCGCCGACCCAGCCGGCGCGGGCACGCACCACCACGGTCACGACGACCACGGCCGCCGCAGCCACCACGGCCGCGACCGCCGTCGGCACGGAGACGAGCGGCCCCTCGAACCGGGCCACGGCGACCCACGCCAGACCCCACGCGACCGACGCCATCGGCGCCAGGCGTCCCCGGCCCCACAGGGCGATGAGGACCCCGATGAGCCCGGCCACCGCGGCGACGACCACACCCCACGGGTCCTGCCCGAGTCCGAAGCCCCGGAAGCCCGCCGCGGTCAGCACCGCAGCGGTGTTGGCGGCCGTCGCGACGCAGACCCACCCGAGGTACAGCCCGAACGTGCCGTCGGTCAGGATCGCCTCGACGACCCCGCGGGACGGGGTCCGGCGCAGGATCGTGAACGTCCAGATCAGCACGACGAGCAGTGCGACGATGATCGGCTCGCTCGCCCACAGGAACCCGAACTGCACCGACAGGATCCACGCGGCGTTGAGCAGCAGGGAGAGCACCGCTGGCACCACCAGCCGCTCGTGCCGCTCGTCGTTCGCGGTGCGGAAGAGCTGCAGCACCGCGTAGCCGATGAGCCCGGCGTAGACGACACTCCAGATCGAGAAGGCCGGGCCGTCCGGGGCGATCGTGGTGGAGGACGCCGACAGTGCGCCACCGGCGGCGTCCTGGATGGGCGTCCCGCCGGCAGCGCCCGACCCGACGTACGCGCCGATGACGGCGACGACCGCGCTCACGGCCACCGCGATGCGCTTCCAGATCCTCTTCATGACAGTCCCTTTCGTCAGCATGCTGATGACCTGCACCGTAGGCGGCCGGTGCCGCCGGTCGTGCAGCGCGCGTTCAGGCAGGACGCGGGGCGCACGGCGGGCGTGCCACGGGCCTCCAGGCCGGAGACCGGCCACCCTGCGTACGGTGGGCGCGTGAGCGTCGAACTGAACACCGTCTACATCGACCGGATCGCCCCGATCGCGAGTCCGTCCCTCGACGACACCTTCCGGATGCTCGACGAGCAGGGCGCCAGCGCGTGCATCGTCCTGCACCAGCCCGACGCCGAGGAACTCGGCGACGTCGCGGTCGCCCTCGGCCTGCACGAACTCGCGGTCGAGGACTCCGCCGAGGGGCACCAGCGACCGAAGCTCGAGCGCTACGGCTCGACGCTGTTCGTGGTGCTCAAGCCCGCGCTGTACAACGACCAGCAGGAAGAGGTGGCGTTCGGCGAGGTGCACGCCTTCGTCGGTGAGACCTTCTTCCTCGCCGTCGTGAAGGCCGACCCCCGTGGCAAGCAGACCGTTCCCCGGGCGCTGCAGCGGTTGAGCGGCAAGCCGGGGCTGGTGACCGTCGGCCCGCAGGCGCAGCTCTGGGCGCTGATGGACTCCATCGTCGACGGCTACGTGCCGGTGATCGACGGACTCGAAGAGGACATCAACCAGATCGAGGACCAGCTGTTCTCGGGCGAGGCCGGGGTGTCCCGGCGCGTGTACGAGCTGTTCGGCGAGGTCGTCGACTTCCAGCGTGCGGCGCGTCCACTCGTCTACATGATCGAGAACCTGCACCGCGGCGCCGAGAAGTACCACCTGCCGATCGAGATGCAGCGGCGGTTCCGCGACGTCCTCGACCACGCGATCCGGGTGGTGGAGCGCCTCGACACGTTCCGGCAATTGCTGCAGAACGCCCTGACCGTCGACTCGACCCTGGCGGCGCAGAAGCAGAACGACGACACGAAGAAGATCTCCGGCTGGGCGGCGATCCTGTTCGCGCCGACGCTCATCGCCGCGATCTACGGGATGAACTTCACGCACATGCCCGAACTCGGCTGGACGTGGGGGTACCCGCTGTCGATCGTCGCGATGGTCCTGTTCGCCGCGATCCTGTACGTGGTGTTCAAGGTCAAGCGCTGGTTCTGAGCCGCGCCGCGACCTGAGCCACAACCTGAGCCGCAACCGGAGCCGCGCCGCAGCCGGATTTGCAGCGGACGGCTCCGGACCGGAAAGCTCTGACGTGCAACGACGCCGACTGGAGCCCCGCATGCCGCACGAACTCGTCCACCTGACCGCCGGTGGCGTCTCGCTCGTCCTGGACTGCCGCGACGACGCGCTCCCCGCCGTCGTGCACTGGGGAGCGGCACTCGGCCCGCTCGACACCGACGCGCTGACGGCCCTCGCCGACGCCGACGTCGCGCCCGTCGCACCGAACGAGATGGACGACCCGGTCCGCCTGTCGGTGCTGCCCGAGCCGCACCGGGGCTGGAGCGGTCGTCCGGGGCTCGCCGGGCACCGTGACGGCGCCGACTGGTCGCCGGCGTTCACGGTGACGTCGCTCGCGGTCACCGACTCCGCGGTCACCGCCGACGCCGAGGACACCGTCGCCGGGCTCACCGTCCGGGTGACGATCGAGATGCTCGGCTCCGGGCTCGTGCGGGCCCGCGCGGGCGTGACGAACACCGCCGACGGCCTCTACACCGTCGACGACCTGACGCTCGCGATGCCGATCCCGTCGGGGGCCCGCGAGATCCTGGACTTCGCCGGCCGCTGGGGCAAGGAGCGGACCCCGCAGCGCCGCGAACTCGTCGTGGGGACCCACCAGCGCGAGGGACGGAAGGGTCGCACCGGCACCGACGCCGCGACCGTGCTGACGGTGGGGGAGCCGGGCTTCGGCTTCGCGCACGGTCAGGTCTGGGGCGTCCACACCGCCTGGAGCGGCAACCACCGGCACCACGCCGAACGCCTCGCCACCGGCCGCCAGGTCATCGGCGGCGGCGAACTCCTGCTGCCCGGCGAGGTCCGGCTCGACACCGGTGCCACGTACGAGGGGCCGTGGGTGTACTTCGCCCACGGTGACGGCCTCGACGACCAGGCCCGACGGTTCCACCGCTGGCTCCGGAGCCGCCCGCAGCACCCGACGACGCCCCGCCCGATGACGATCAACGTGTGGGAGGCCGTGTACTTCGACCACGACCTGGCCCGCCTCGTCGACCTCGCCGAGCGTGCTGCAGCCCTCGGCGTCGAACGCTACGTGCTCGACGACGGCTGGTTCCGCGGCCGCCGCGACGACCACGCCGGCCTCGGTGACTGGTACGTCGACGAGGAGGTCTGGCCGGACGGGCTCGGACCCCTGGTCGACCGGGTCCGTGCGCTCGGCATGGAGTTCGGCCTGTGGTTCGAACCCGAGATGGTGAACGAGGACAGCGACCTCGCCCGCGCCCACCCGGAGTGGATCCTGCAGGCCGACGGTCGGCTGCCCGCGCGTTCCCGCGACCAGCAGGTGCTCAACCTGGCGATCCCCGAGGCCTTCGACCACGTGCTCGAACGGATGACGGCGATCATCGGCGAGTACGCGGTCGACGCCGTGAAGTGGGACCACAACCGCGACCTCGTCGAGGCGGGGTTCCCGGGCGGCGGCGCAGCGGTCCACGAGCAGACCCTCGCCGCGTACCGGTTGATGGCGACGCTCGGCGAGCGGTTCCCGTCGCTGGAGATCGAGTCGTGCTCGTCGGGTGGCGGTCGGGTCGACCTCGGCGTCATCGAGCACACCGCGCGGGTGTGGGTGTCCGACGACATCGACCCGCTCGAGCGCCAGCAGATGCACCGGTGGACGCAGCAGCTCCTGCCGCCGGAGCTGCTCGGGTCGCACATCGCGAGCGGCCGGAACCACACGACCGGTCGCGTCCACGACCTCGCCTTCCGTGCCGGCACCGCCCTGGTCGGCCACCTCGGCATCGAGTGGGACCTGGCCGGCGCGACCGCCGACGAGTCCGCGGCGCTCACCGAGTGGATCGCGCTGTACCGCGAGCTCCGCCCGCTCCTGCACGGCGGTGACCTGGTGCGGTCCGACGAGGTCGACGACGCGCGGCTCGTGTACGGCACGGTCGCGCCGGACCGGCGGCAGGCCGTCTTCTTCCTCGCCGGCATCGGCCGCTCCGAGGTCTCCGGCACCGGCCGGGTCACCTTCCGCGACCTCGACCCCGACACGGCGTACCGCGTCGACCCGGTGGTCATCGGCGACGGCCACGACCTGGTGCGACCGGACTGGTGGTCCGGCCCGCGGGTGTTCAGCGGCCGGGTGCTCGGCACCGTCGGCCTGCAGCCACCGCTCATGCCGGCCGACTGCGTGGTGCCGTTCCGGGTGACGGCCGTCTGACGGCGGGTGGTCGGGGCTCCCGGCCTGGAGGCCCGTCCCGCGTCCGGCGGCCCGTCGCGGTCCGTCATCGGGTGCGTCCAGCCCGTTAGGCTTCCGGTCATGCCGCACTCCGGACACGCGACCCCGGTCTGGGCCCTCAAGCTCGCCGTCGTCACCGCCCTGGTGGGCGTCTCCGGCGGCATCGCCGGCATCGCGGTGTGGCTCGCGCTCCAGCTCATCCAGTTCGTCGCCTTCGGGTACGGGTTCGGCGGGCACCTCGAGGCCGCCGACGCACCGTCCGGCCTGAACCGGTTCCTCGCGCTCACCGCGGCCGGCGTCCTGACCGGGTTCGCCTGGTGGGCGCTCCGTCGGTGGGGGCGCTCGATCGTCTCGGTCACCGCGGCCGTCGGCGGCAAGCGGATGCCGGCCCTGGCGACGCTCGCGAACGCCGGCATCCAGATCCTGGCCGTGGGGCTCGGCGCGTCCATCGGCAAAGAGGTGGCGCCGCGCGAGGTCGGGGCCTGGCTCGCCCAACTCGTCACCCGTCGTGCGGGGCTGACCGCACGCGAGACGAAGATCCTCGTCGCCTGCGGTGCCGCGGCCGGCCTCGCCGCCGTGTACGACGTGCCCCTCGGTGGTGCGCTGTTCGCGGTCGAGGTCCTGCTCGGGGAGATCAGCTTCGCGACCGCCCTGCCCGCCTTCGCCACGAGTGCCGTCGCCGCCATCACCGCCCGGCTCGTGATCCCGGACGAGGTGCTGTACCACGTGCCCGCGATGCACCTCTCGCCGTCGCTGCTCGTCTGGGCGGTCGTCGTGGGACCCGTGCTGGGGCTCGCCGGGGTCGGGTTCGTCAAGCTGACCAACCGGCTGCAGGGCATCGCCCCGAAGGGCTGGCACCTGCTCGTCGTGCTGCCGGTGGTCTTCGCGATGGTCGGGCTCATCGCGATCCCGTTCCCGGAGATCCTCGGCAACGGTCGGGCGCTCGGCCTCGTCGCGATGAACACCACGCTCGACGACGCCTCGTTCGCCGGCCTCTCGCCGATCGTGCTCCTGCTGCTGCTCGGTGTCCTGCGGACCGTGACCACCTCGGCCACCATCGGGGCCGGTGCGGTCGGTGGCACGCTGACCCCGTCGATCGCGATCGGTTCGGCGATCGGCGGTGGCCTGGGCGGTGCCTGGCTGCTGCTGTGGCCGGCCGACGGTCCGAGTCTGGCGGCCTTCGCCTTCGTCGGTGCGGCGGCCTTCCTCGCCACCACCATGCGGGCGCCGTTCACCGCACTCGTGCTCGTCGTCGAGTTCACCCAGCAGGGCACCGACATCCTCGTGCCCTCGTTGCTCGCGGTGTCCGGCGCGGTCGCCGTCGGGTACGTGCTCGCCCGCCGCCGCAGCGCACAGATGGTGTGAAGACCCCGAGCGTTCCGGTACGGACGGCTGCCCGGCGGCCTACTGTCGGCGCCAGGACGGAGCGACGGGCTCCGCACCGAGACGAGGAGTACCCGATGGCGGGGTTCGACGACATCACGAAGAAGGCCCAGGAGTTCCTGAAGGACGGCAAGGTCCAGGACGCCCTGAAGAGCGAGAAGGCCGAGGGCGTCAGCGACAAGGTGCTCGGCGGCGTGGCCGACGCGGTCAAGAAGGCCACGGGCGGCAAGTACGACGACAAGATCGACGGGGCCCGCGACGCTGCGGACAAGAAGATCGGCAACGAGTAGCGGACGACGTGCAACGGCCCAGGACCCGGCGTGGTCCTGGGCCGTCGCCGTGCCGACTGGACGTGGTCGGGAACAACGGACACCATGGACGGGTTGCTCCGGACAGCAGCACCAGGAGGACGAGACGTGACAGTCGTGGCGCCGAACCAGCCGCTCACCGAGACCGAGGTCGAGGCGATCAAGCGGGACTTCCCGATCCTCGCGCAGGACGTGAACGGGCAGCCGTTGGCGTACCTGGACTCCGGGGCGACGGCTGAACGCCCGCGCCAGGTCCTCGATGCCGAGCGCCGGTTCCTCGAACACGACAACGCCGCCGTCCACCGCGGGGCCCACACGCTCGCGGCGCTCAGCACCGACGCCTACGAGGACGCCCGCGCCACCGTCGCCGGCTTCATCGACGCCGCCGCCCCGACCGAGGTCGTGTGGACCGCGAACGCCACCGACGCGCTCAACCTCGTCGCGTACGGCATGGCCAACGCCAGCCGTGGCCGCGGCGGTGCCGACGCCGAGCGCTTCCGCCTGGGCGCCGGTGACGAGATCCTCGTGACCGAGGCCGAACACCACGCCAACCTCGTGCCGTGGCAGGAGCTCGCCGCGCTGACCGGTGCCACCCTGCGCTGGATCCCGGTCGCCGACGACGGCACCTGGACCGCCGACGACGCCGCGGCCCTGATCACCGACCGCACGAAGGTCGTCGCGTTCTCGCACGTCTCGAACGTCACCGGGATGATCGCCCCCGTCGAGCAGGTCGTCGGTCTCGCCCACGCCCGCGGCGCCCTCGTCGTGCTCGACGCCTGCCAGTCCGCACCGCACCGTCCCCTCGACGTGCAGCAGCTCGGGGTCGACTTCGCCGCGTTCTCCGGGCACAAGATGCTCGGCCCGAACGGCATCGGCGTGCTCTGGGGACGTGCCGAGCTGCTCGACGCCCTGCCGCCGTTCCGCACCGGTGGCTCGATGATCACCACCGTGACGATGGAGGGCTCCGAGTTCATGCCGGCGCCCGAGCGGTTCGAGGCCGGCACGCAGGCCGTCTCCCAGGCGGTCGCCCTCGCCGAGGCCGTCCGTTACCTGCAGGGCATCGGCATGGAACGCGTCCGTGCCCACGAAGAGCACCTGGCCCGCCGGATGCTCGACGGTCTGGCAGCAGTGCCCGGCATCCGCGTGGTCGGCCCACCCGCCGGCGTCCCGCGCTCCGGCCTGGTCGCGTTCGACGTCGACGGCGTGCACGCCCACGACGTCTCGCAGTACCTCGACGCCCAGGGCATCGCCGTGCGTTCCGGCCACCACTGCGCCCAGCCCCTGCACCGCCGCCTCGGACTCGTCGCCACGAGCCGCGCGAGCACCTACGTCTACACGACCGAGCACGACGTCGACCGGTTCCTCGCAGCCGTCGCCGAGGTCCGCGACTACTTCGGAGCGACCGCGTGAACGCCCTCGACAGCCTGTACCAGCAGGTCATCCTCGACCACGCGAAGGCGCGTCACGGCGACGGTGTGATGCCCGACGCGGATGCCTCGCACTTCGAGCGGAACCCCACGTGCGGCGATGAGATCACGGTCAGCCTGCGGCTCGAACCCGGCACCGACCGCATCGCCGGGCTCGCCTGGCAGGGCGACGGCTGCTCGATCTCGATGGCCTCGGCGTCCGTCCTCACCGACATGGCGGTCGGCCGCACCGTGCCCGAGTTCCTCGCACTGACCGAGGAGTTCCGCACCATGATGCGCTCGCGCGGCGTCGGTGAGCCCGACGAGGACGTCCTCGAGGACCTCGTCGCCTTCCACGGCGTCTCGAAGTTCGTCATGCGCGTCAAGTGCGGCATGCTCGCCTGGGTCGCGGCGGAAGCCGCCGCGCGCGAGGCGACCGCGTCCCGCTGACCCGGGTGCGGCACGCGATTGCGAGCACCCGACAGTCGGGAGGCCCGTTGCGGGCCCGCCCCGCGCCTCCCGTCCGCAGCACGGTCAGCGGCAGACGTCCTGCGTTGCCGCCTTCGTGTCGTTGATGACGATCGTCGTGACGATGTCCTCAGCGCCGGAAGCGCCACCCGTCGTGTCGAAGTGCAGCCAGTGGCCATCCGTGGTCGGTGCCACGTACTCGCGGTAGCCGCCGATCGGTGGCTCCCACGTGTCGATCGTCTTCTCGAGCCCGGGGTACGCCGCGCGCACGTCGTCGGCGGTGGAACCGAGCGCGATGCCGGTGGACGTCAGCACGGGCGACGAGAACGCTCCGGGGTCGGTTGCCTGTCCCGCCACGGAGATGTAGCGCACACCGGGTCCGGAGTCGTCGGACGTGACCAGGATCCGGTACCCGGACCCGCTGGGGGTGGACAGGTCGGCGGACTGCCACTCCCAGAACGTCGGGCAGCCGCTCGACGGCTGACGCGAGAACCCGGCAGCCGGCAGCGCCGTGCTGGCGTCCGTGGCACCGAGCTGGACGGGGCCGAACGAAGCGTCGCCGAAGACCCAGCTCGCGGGGCCGCTCGGGCTGGACGACGGCCGGACGCTCGTCGGCGTCGGGGTCGGGTTCGATTTCGGGGTCGTCGTCGGCGTGGCGGCCGTCGCACTCGTCTGCGTGGCGGTCGGCGCGCTCGGCCTGGACGCTGTCGCGCAGCCAGCCGCTCCGATGAGGAGCGTGGCGATGCTGACGGTGAGGATGGTGGTGCGGAGCGTGGTCATGATTCTCCCTTCACCTTGCAGTGTCGTCGTCCGGGCGATCCTGACGGACGTCGGCGCGGACTGATGGCGGTCACGAGCACGAGCACGAGGATGGACCACGTGATCGTCGAGACAGCGCATCCCGGCGCGGCCGGATCCGACGCGATCGTGCGGGACTACCTGACGGAGGTCGCGTCGCGGTGGTACGGGCGCGTGGCGACGTCGGCCGAGGTCGACCGGGCGCTCGACGAGGAGCCGTACGACGACCTGCAGGGACACTCCGGGGTGTTCCTCGTCGCCGCCGACGGGGGAGCGGTGGTCGGTTGCGCCGGCGTGCGCTTCGTGGGTGCCGTCGGCGAGCTGACGAAGGTGTTCACGCTGCCGGAGCACCGCGGCCGAGGCGTCGGTTCGGCGCTCCTGCGCCACGTCGAGGACGTCTGCCGGGGACGCGGGATCACGTCGCTGCGGCTGGACACGCGGGCCGAGCTCGCCGAGGCCTGTGCGCTCTACGAACGGCTCGGCTTCGTCCGGGTGGCGCCGTTCAACGACGACCCGTACTCCGACCGCTGGTACGCGAAGGCGCTCGCTCCGGGGTAGCGATCAGGCGATGGCGCCGATCTCGCGGAGCGCGTCGCCGACGCTGATGCGCTCGTTCCGATCCTGCGCCCTTGCCCAGCGGGCCTCCGCGCGCGCGATGGCCTGCTCGTCGAGACCGAGGAGCTCGTAGAGCCCGTCGAGCTCACGTGGTGCGAGGTGCATGAACCGCAGCGGGAACTTCCGTTCGGGGCTCGCGAAGCTCTGCTCCGCAAGCTGGTCGAGGACGCCCGGGTCGGTCTCTCGCTGTTCCATGAGCAGGACGACGGCCCGCGACCTCGTCATCATGAGGAAGGCGGACCGCACGTTCTCGTCCGGATCGGTCGCCAGGGTGATCTCGACGGCGAGGGGGAGGTCTTCTTCGCAGGCGAGCTCCCAGCGCTGCGAGGTGTCCCCGTGGATCGCCGTGAGCATGTCGGGGTGGACGCCGAGGCCGCGCTCACCGCGTTCCGGTCGCAGCGAGGTCGGGCGGGGGCCGTCCCCGACGCGGGCCGTGGGGAAGCCGACACCCGTGTAGGCGGTGTGGGCGACCGGCAGGAAGTGGAGCGCCTGGTGCAGTGCGGTCGCGGCGTCCTGCACGGCCGGGGCCGTCACGTCACCGTCGGCGGCCTCGATGGCGGTGGCGTAGTCGGACAGTGCGGTGTGCTGCTGGTCGATCGCCAGTGCGAACATCTCCTTGCCCCTGGCGGTGTCGCCGAGGAGCCGCGGGTCCAGGTGCAGCGTGACGGCGCTCGGGTCCTGCAGGTGCCCCCGCGGCGTGCCAGCGCCCGACATCGTGATCTGGAACGTCTCGTCGTCTTGCTCGTGGGCATCGGTCACGTCGCTGACGCTACCGGCTCAGGGGAGGGTGACGACGAGCTTCCGGGCGGAGACACCCGCGCGGAGCTCGGCGAGGGCGTCCGGGATCGCGGCGAGTCCCGATCCGACGACGGATGCGGTCGGGGTGGCGCGGTACCGACCGGTGCGGAGCGCCTCGGGCAGGAAGTCGCGGTAGATCGCAGGGCCGACCTGGGACTCGGTCGGGCGGCCGCCCCAGATCGCGGTGACGTGGACCCCGTGTCGGCGCTCGAGCCGCGCACGGATCGTCGTCACCGGTGTCGGGTACGCCGACGCGAGCCGGCCGGAGCCGGTCGCTGCCCGGACGATCGGGAGCGTGCGGGTCAGCGAGCCCTGCCCGAAGGCGAGGGTGCCGGCGAGCTCCCGGTCGGCGAGTGCCTGGAGGATGCGGCGGGCGGCTCCGTCGTCGCGGTAGTCGAACACGGCTTCGGCCCCGAGGTCCTGCACGAACCCGTGGTTCTTCGGCGATGCGGTACCGATCACGGCGTACCCGGCGGCGCGTGCGAGCTGAACCGCGTTGGCGCCGACGCTCGTGGACGCACCCCACACCAGGACGACGCCGTCGCGGTCGACCGCATCGGCCGTCGGGAGCGACAGCGCGAGCTGGTCCGGTTCGAAGAGCCCGGCCGCGGCGGTCGAGACGGCGAGCGGCAGGACCGCTGCCTGCTCGGCGGGCAGGCCGTCCGGAACCGGGGCCGTCACACGGTCGAGCAGCAGGACCAGGTGCTGGAAGGCCCCTTCGGCAGCGCTGTTCCGGTGCTGCTCCTGTCCCGCGGCGTGTCCGACGACCCGGTCGCCCACACGGAACCGCTCGACGCCGGGACCGATCGCGACCACGGTGCCGGCGACGTCCGAACCGAGGACCGCGGGGAACCGCAGCTTCGGGTACACCAGGTGCCGGAAGAGCCCGCCGACGGCGTCGACCGGGTTGACGGCGACGGCCTCGGCGCGGACGACGAGTTCGCCGGGGCCGGGCTGGGGGACCGTGGCGGGCCCGACGGCGAACCGCCCGGTCGACGTGGTCCAGAGTGCTGCGTTGCCCGATGACGACATGGTGTCCCGATCTCTTGCTCGAAGTGAGTCATGACACGACGTGTCATCACCGAGTCAATCATGACACGACGTGTCATCACCAGTACTCTTGGCCCATGCGTTGGTCACCGGATGCCCGAGGGCGACTCGAGCGAGCGGCGTTCGAGCTCTTCGCCGAGCAGGGCTACCAGGCGACGACCGTGCCGCAGATCACCGCACGGGCCGGCCTGACGACCCGCACCTTCTTCCGGTACTTCGAGGACAAGCGCGAGGTCATCTTCGCCGGCGACGAGATCCCCGACCTCGCCCGGGCCGCCATCGAGGGCGCGCCGGCCGGGATCGACCCGCTCGACATCGTGGTGCGCGGCCTCCGTACCGTCGCCGACGAGCGGTTCGAGGGGCGGCACGGTGAGGTCGGGTCGGTGCGGCGGCTGGTGCTGTCCGAGTCCTCACTGCGGGAGCGCGACGCCCGGAAGCGTGCCGACCTGACGGACGCGGTGCGCGAGGCCTTCGTCGACCGCGGGCTCGATCCGTCCGAGGCAGCGGTGATCGCCGAGACGACCGTGATGCTGTTCCACCTGGCCCTCGAGTCGTGGCTCACCGGACCAGCCGAGCGCCGGATGGCCGACGTCGTCGACGAGCAGCTCAGTGCGCTCCGTGGGGTGCTCGATCGGCGGCCCGCAGCGTCATGAACACGTCGACGCCGTCGTCGGTGTCGAGCACGAAGCCGTGGCGTTCGTAGAGTCGGCGAGCCGGGCTACCCACCAGCACGTTGAGCCGCGTCGGGCCGTCGTGGGGCTCGTCGAGGACGGCGCGCAGCACCGTCGACCCGACTCCGCGCCCCTGGACGTCGGGTGCGAGGTAGAAGTGCTCGACCCAGCGAACGTCGTCCTCGACCCGCACGGTGACCGACCCGACGTCGCGGCCGTCGACCACGACGACGCGGGTCAGCTCCGGCTGGAACGCGTCGCGAAGGCGCTGGCGGACGCGCGTCTCGTCGAACACTCCGAGCCGCGTCAGGTCGTCGCGCAGCACCACGGCCCGGAGCTCGACGAGCCACTCGAGGTCCTCGGTGGTGCTGTCCCGCAGTGCCACGTCCATCCGCTCAGCCTACGAACCCCGGTGCACCGTCATCGACCTCGTACGCTTGCCCGATGGACCGCGACGGCGTCATCGACCTGGTCGCGTCCCGTCGTGCCTCGGCCCGTGCACCGATCGTCGTCGGTGTCTCCGGGTACTGCGGATCCGGCAAGTCGACGCTGACGCGCACGCTCGTCGAGGGACTCCCCGGCGTGGTCCGCATCCGCGGCGACGACTTCCTCGACCCCGTCCGGTCCCACCGGCGCTCCGTCGACTGGGACGGCGTCGATCGTCCCCGCCTGGTGTCGTCGGTGCTCGAACCGCACCGGGCCGGTCGGGCGAGCGCGTTCCAGCGGTTCGACTGGTCGGTTCGAGCCCTCGGCCTGGCTGAGCCGCTGCCGCAGACGGACGTCCTGATCGTCGACCTGATCGGACTCTTCCACCCCGACGCACTCCCACACCTCGACGTCAGCATCTGGTGTGACGTGGACCTCGACACGGCAGCGCGTCGGGGCATGGCTCGTGATCGTGCGCTCGGGCGCCGGCACGATGCCCTCTGGCGGGACGTGTGGGTCCCCAACGAACGCGACTTCGAGGAGCGCTACGCGCCGAAGGACGCCGCCTCGGTGCGCTACCTGGCCTGACTGCGGAGCGAAGCGACCATGCTCCGCAGGATCCGACGGGCCTCGGTCTGCTGGTCGTCGGTCAGATCGGCGAGCATCCGCTGTTCGACGCCGCGGATCGCCGCGCTCGCCTGCGCCAGGCTCCGGCGCCCGCTGTCGGTCAGCTGCGTGGGGAGCGCCTTGCCGACCGACGGCTCGGTGGCGCGGGTGACGAAGCCGTCCCGCTCCAGGGCCTGCAGCAACACGTTCATCGACTGCCGGGTGACGAAGGTGCCCCGCGCGAGTTCGGAGTTCGACAGGCCGGGGCGCTGTGCGAGCAGTTCGAGGCAGGAGTAGTGCGTCACCGTCATGCCGAGCGGGCGCAGCACGGCCTCCATCGACGCGCGGAGGGCGCTCGCGGTCTCCTTGAGCAGGTAGCCGATCGACGTCTCGAGGTGGATGCCGGTGTCGTCTTGACGCATGTCAGTAGTCTGACATAGCTTGTCCTGTGTCAGAAGACTGACACGTACCCGAGGAGCACCACATGCCCGTCACCGGCCCCGACTTCATCTCCCTGCAGACCCGCGACCTCGATGCCTCGCAGGCGTTCTACGAGCGGCACCTCGGCCTCGTCCGCTCCCAGGCCGGCCCGCCGCACGCCGTCGTGTTCGAGACCACGCCGATCGCCTTCGCCCTGCGCGACCTGGTGCCCGGCACGGACCTCGACGCGGTGGCGCAGCCCGGCATCGGCGCCGCGATCTGGCTGCACGCGACGGACGTGCAGGCGATCCACGACGCGCTGGTCGCCGACGGGCACCGGATCGTCTCGGCGCCGATCGACGGTCCGTTCGGTCGGACGTTCACGTTCGCCGACCCCGACGGCTACCACGTCACGCTCCACGACCGCGCCTGAGCCCTGGAGCCTGCCCCGCGTCCGACGTGGGCGGCGGGGCGGGCGTGGGTCGCGCCTCCAGGCCGTTGCCGGAGCCGACCGTCACGCTTCGTCACGATCCGTGACGCTCCGAGGTGTCCGACGTAGCGTCACGACCCGTGACCACCAGCAGCGAACACCGGCAGATCCGCTTCAACGCGTTCGACATGAACTGCGTCGCGCACCAGTCCTCCGGACTGTGGCGGCACCCCCGCGACCGGTCGCGGGACTACCGCGACCTGACCTACTGGACGGACCTGGCGAAGACGCTCGAGCGCGGGGTGTTCGACGGCATCTTCATCGCCGACGTCCTGGGCACCTACGACGTGTACGGCGGCTCGAACGAGGCCGCGCTCCGCACCGGGTCGCAGGTGCCGGTGAACGACCCGATCCTGCTCGTGTCGGCGATGGCGTCGGTGACCGAGCACCTGGGCTTCGGCATCACGGCCGGCACCGCGTACGAGCACCCGTACCCGTTCGCCCGGCGCATGTCGACGCTCGACCACCTGACCAAGGGCCGGGTCGGCTGGAACGTCGTCACCGGGTACCTGCCGAGTGCCGCACGGAACATGGGCCAGACCGATCAGCTGTCGCACGACGACCGGTACGACGTGGCGGACGAGTACCTCGAGGTCCTCTACAAGCTGTGGGAGGGCTCGTGGGAGGACGACGCCGTCGTCGCCGACCGCGAAGCCGGCGTCTTCACGGACCCGGCGAAGGTGCACCCGATCGAGCACCACGGCACGCACTTCGACGTGCCCGGCATCCACCTGTCGGAGCCGTCCGTGCAGCGCACGCCCGTCATCTACCAGGCGGGCGCGTCACCGCGCGGCATCCGCTTCGCCGCGGAGAACGCGGAAGCGGTCTTCGTGGGCGCACCGACGCTCGAGCAGCTCGCGTCGACCGTCGCGAAGGTCCGGGACGCCCTGGAGGCAGCTGGTCGCGACCGGTACGCCGCCCGCGTCTACACGCTGCTCACCGTGATCACGGACGCCACCGACGAGCTGGCCCAGGCGAAGTACGAGGACTACCTGTCGTACGCGTCGGAGCTCGGTGCGCTGGTGCTCAACTCCGGCTGGATGGGCGTCGACCTGTCGCAGTGGGACCCGGACCAGCCCCTGGGTGACGTCGAGTCGAACGCGATCCAGTCGGCGGCGGCGAACATCGCGGCGGCGACGGGGGAGGACGGGTCGAAGTGGACGATCCGCGACCTGGCGCGGCAGACGGCGATCGGTGGACTCGGCCCGGTGGCGGTCGGCGGGGGAGCGACCATCGCCGACCGGCTGCAGGAGATCCAGGAGCTCACCGACGTCGACGGCTTCAACCTGGCGTACGCGGTGACGCCGGGCACGTGGGAGGACGTCATCGAGTTCGTGATCCCGGAGCTCCGTTCCCGCGGGGCCTACCCGGAGGAGTACGGGTCGGGGTCGCTCCGCCAGAAGCTGCACGGCCGCGGGGACCGGCTGCCCGACGAGCACCGTGGAGCGTCGTTCAGGATCGGGAGCCGGGCGGTCGTAGGCTGATCGGGTGATCGAGTCGTCCGTGGTCGTGCGTCCTGCGACCCCGGACGAGACCGACACCTGCATCGACCTGTGGGCCGCGGCCGTGGCTGCCCGTGACGGTGCCGCCGAGGACCCGGCGGTGCGGGAGCGCGCGCGGCAGAAGTTCGCGGCGCAGCACGTCGCCTGGCTGGTGGCCCCCGGCCCGGACGGTGCGGTCGACGGCTTCGTGCTCGTGACGGCACCCGGGACCGGGCGGTCGACGGACCCGGCGGACGCCGCCTACCTGTCGTTGCTCGCGGTGCGCCCCGGGGTGCAGGCCCGCGGGGTCGGACGGTCGCTGCTGTCCGAGGCGGTGCACGACGCCCGGGCTGCCGGACACCCCCGCGTGGTGCTGCACGTGCTCGGCGACAACGACCGGGCGGTGCGGCTGTACGAGGCGGGCGGCTTCGTGGCGACGGGCGACGAGTTCGCGCACGCGCTGAGCGGGGTCACCACCCGCGTGTACGTCGCGGGCTGAGCGGGCCGAGGCAGGCCGACGCTCGCAGACGCGGGTTGACGCTGGCTACGCGTCCCGACCGCGCACCGGCGTCCACGTCGGGTAGGTCGCCGAGCGCCCGTCGCCCGACGACGTGCGGGTGATCCGGCGCTGTACCCACGGCAGGACGTACTCGCGGTAGTAGCGGAGTTCCTCGCCCAGGCGGGCCCGGGCGGCACCGGCGTCCGCGGGCTCGACCGGCGCTGGGCCGTCGAGGACCGCGTGCAGCGCCAGGTCCGCGACGCGCTGGTGCCCGGTGGCGTTCATGTGGAGCCGGTCGTCCGACCAGAACTCCGCGCGGCCGAGGTGCGGGTCGCGCGAGACGTCGACGAACGGCAGACCACGGCGTCGGGCGAGCGTGCCGAGTGCTTCGGCCCAGGCATCACCGCGGCGGTTGATGAGGGAGCCGAGGGGCAGGCGGGCGCTCGGGTCGGCCGGGCTGAGGAGCGCCAGGCGGGCTCCGGTGGCCTCGACGCGGTCGGCGGCGGCCTCGACGAGCCCGATCAGTGCGTCCACGTCGAAGCGCGGGCGCAGCAGGTCGTTCCCGCCGGCGCAGAAGGTGATCAGGGTCGGCGCCGGGTCGAGCGCGAGTGCGGCCCCGAGCTGGCCGTCGAGGACCCCGGCGAGCAGTCGGCCGCGGACGGCGAGGTTCGCGTACGAGACGTGGGCGTCCGAGGCTCCCGCCATCGCGCTCGCGAGTCGTCCGGTCCAACCGGGGAACGGAGCGGGTCCGGCGTCGCCGATGCCCTCCGAGAAGCTGTCGCCGATCGCGACGTAGCAGATGGTGTCGTGCATGCGCCCATCATCGTGCACATGCCTGTGCAGGTTCCCGGCACGCCTGCCGGACCGGGAACCCGCGTCAGCGAACCCTCACAGCACCGACTTCGGCACCCGGTGCAGGGTGACCGCGCCGACGGCGGCGAAGGGGTGCAACGGGTCCGGGGCGGTGGAGCCGGTCGGCCCACCGAGCTTCGAGTCGCCGACCGCGCTGAGCACCGCGTAGGCGTCCTCGGCGGTCCAGCCGTGCTCGTCGACCAGGAACGCGAAGGCGTCCTCGTACCCGCGCCGGACGCTCTCCTGCACGGGGTCGCCGAGGCCGACGAACAGCCAGTCGTCGTCGGTCTCGATGCGCGGTGCGCGGAGCACCGGACCGCCCTTGACCAGGTCGACGGAGACGATCGCGGTGCCCTGGGCCTCGATGGCGACGAACGACGACTCGCCCTCGGCCATGAGCGCGTGGATGTCGCCGATCGACAGCAGTGCACCGGGGACCCGGACGGGCAGGGACACGGTCGAGCCGGGGCGGGCTTCGGTGACGTCCATGTTGCCGCCCTCCGGGTGGGCCGGCATGATCGTCGAGTTCTCGCCCTCGGCCGGGGCCGTCCCGATGCACCCGATCATCGGCCGGACGGGGAACCGGTGTCGGTCGGACACCTGCACCGAGCCGTCCGAGATCGGGCAGCGGCGGGCGAAGACCCGGTCGCCCATCACGTGCTGCAGGGCCCCGGAGCCGGGCAGGGACACCGACCAGCCGTGCGTGGTCAGCTCGATGGCGTGGATGGTCACCACGAGGGTGTCGCCGGGTTCCGCCCCCTCGACGAACACCGGGCCGGTCACCGGGTTGATCGGTGCCTGCAACTGCGCCATGTCGTGGTGCTGGTCGAGTTCGGCGTAGACGGCGTCGGTGGTCTCGAAGCCGATGGTCTCGCCGGTGCCGGGGCGGACCCGCAGCACGGGCTCCCGGTCGGCCGAGAACCCGGGGCGGCCGAGGGTGTTCGGCAGGAAGTGGTCCGGGGTCATCGTGCGTCCTCCGTCGTCGGTTCTGCTTCGGAGCCGACCTCGGTGGAACGGCCGGTGCGTCGGTAGTACAGGAACACGGCCGCGCCGACGATCAGCCAGATGATCCCGCCGACCTTCGCCTCGACCGCGGCGTTGAGCAGGACGTACCCGATGATCAGGAACCCGATCAGCGGCACGACCAGGTGCAGCAGCCAGTTGCGCGACTTCCCCTTGACGACGTGGTGCACGAAGACGGACACGTGCAGGAGCATGAAGCCGAACAGTGCGCCGAAGTTCACGAGCGACGAGATCGTGTCGATCTGCCCGACGAAGAACAGCACCAGGATCGCGGAGAGCACCGAGACGACGATGATCGCGTTCTGCGGCACCTGGCGCCCGTTGAGCTTGTGCAGGAACGCGGGCAGCTGACGGTCGCGGCTCATCGAGAAGAGCAGACGGCTCGTCGCGGCCTGTGCGGCCATGGCGTTCGCGATGCCGACGGCGAGCACGTTGACGGCGAAGAACGCGGTGGCCCAGCCGCTCGACGAGGCCTGCTCGACGATGGTGAAGAAGGCGTTGCCGGCCTCGCTGTCCGAGAACGAGTCCCGCCCCGCGGCCAGGGCGGACGCGAGCCAGGTCTGCAGGATGAACAGGAACGCCACGATGACGAGCGCCAGGATCATCGCCGTGCCCGCTCCGCCACGACGGCCGGTGGACTCCTCGGACAGCGTCGAGATGCCGTCGAAGCCCAGGAAGCTCAGCACCGCGATCGACAGGGCCGAGGCGATGAGCGGCGCCGACACCTTGGCGGGGTCCCAGATCTGCTCGGTACCGAACGACGCGTCGGGGATCGTGCCACCGGTCAGCGCGACGATCGCGATGACGACGAAGATCGCGACGAAGACGAGCTCGATGAGCAGGAAGATGCGGTTCGCGAGCTTGAGCGAGGACACCCCGGCCAGGTTGATGACGGTGTTGATCGCGACGAACACGAGCGCCCACAGCCAGCGGGGCGTGCCCGGGAAGATGCCGACCATGCTCTCGGCGGCGAACACGTAGAGCAGCGTCGGGACGAGCAGGTAGTCGAGCAGGATCGCCCAGCCGGCGAAGAACCCGGCGGTGGGGTGGATGCCGCGGCCGACGTACGAGAACACGCTGCCGGCGAGGGGGATCGACTTCGCCATCTGCGCGTAGGCCAGGGCGGTGAAGATCATCGCGACGAGGCCGACGAGGTACACCAGCGGCACCATGCCGCTGGAGGCGTTGTAGACGGTCCCGAAGATCGCCCACGGGGCGATCGGGACCATGAAGACCAGGCCGTAGATGAGCAGGTCGGTGGTGGAGACGGAGCGCTTGAGCTCCTGCTTGTAGCCGTAGGCCTCGAGCTGCTGCTGTGCGGAGAGCTCACTGTGCTGCTGCGACATGTCGGGTTCCGTTTCGGGTGGAGGGACGGGTGCAGGGGGCGGTGCTGGGGGAAGGGGAGCGGGTGGTGTCGTCGGGAAGGCGGGTGCGGCTGTGGGGGTGGGAACTGCGGCCTGGAGGCGCGGGTCGGGGCTGTCCCGCGCCTCCAGACCGAAGGTGGCCGGGTCAGGCGTCGTCGTGCGCGGCCAGGAAGGTCGCGACGACCCGGCGGAACTCCGCCGGCTGCTCCAGGTGCGAGCAGTGGCTCGCGCCGGGGAAGACGTGCTGCCGGACGTCGGCGATCCGCTCGACGAACGGGGCCCACGTGGCGGGGGTGGCCTCGTCGTGCTCGCCGGCGACGACGAGCGTCGGCACGGCGACGCGGTCGAGCCGGTCGACGATGGCCCAGTCGCGCATCGTGCCGATGACGTGGAACTCGTTCGGGCCGTTCATCGTGTGGTAGACCGTCGGCTCCCGCTCCATCTGTTCCTCGGAGTCGACGAAGTCCGGATGGCTCGGGACCACGCGGCAGACGTGCCGCTCGTAGAAGACCTGCGTCGCCGCCAGGTACTCGGGGTCGTCCACGGTGCCGGCCGTCTCGTGCCGGGTCAGAGCGTCCTGCACGTCGGCGGGCAGCTGCGCGCGGAGCTCGGCGGCGCCGTCGACCCAGAGCTGCATCGACGCGGGGGAGTTGCAGATCGCCAGCGAGCGGAGGCCAGCGGGCTGCCGCACCGCGATCTCGGCGCCGAGCATGCCGCCCCACGACTGCCCGAGGACGTGGTGGTCGCCGAGCCCGAGGTGCTCGATGAGGGCGGCGTACTCGTCGACGAACAGTTGCGGCTGCCAGGTGTCGACCGGGGCGTCCGGGCGGTGGCTGCTCCGGCCGCAGCCGAACTGGTCGTGGTGGACGACGGTCCGGCCGGTCTCGTCTGCCAGGGCCGCGAGGTTCCGGAGGTAGTCGTGGGCCATGCCGGGCCCGCCGTGCAGGACGACGAGGGGCAGCGCGCCGGCGACCGGGGTGTCGGGCGTGGTGACCCGGTACCAGGTCTCGCCGTCGCGGAACGGCATCGTGGATTCGGTGATGCTGGACATGGGGGTCAGCATGGAGCGGAAAAAGGTCCCACGCAATACCTTTTCTGCTGCCTTAACGTGGTCGTAACACCGCGAAGGGGGTCCGTGTGTCCGATCGTGCGACCGAGACGCGCGTCGACGAGGTCGAGGACCGCCTCGTGACCGCCGTCGCCGTGGGCGAGTACCTGCCCGGCGCGAACCTGCCGCCGGAACGCGAACTGGCCGGCCTGCTCGGCGTCGCCCGGGTCACCGTGCGGGGCGCGATCGCCCGGCTCGTCGAACGGGGGCTGCTCGAGACCCGTCGAGGCCGGGGCGGTGGCACGTTCGTCCGCACCGAGTGGCCGGACAGCTCATCGGACGCCGTCGGGCGGGTGCTGCTCGCCCGGTGGGAGGCGATCCAGGACACCGCCGACGCCATCGCGCTGCTGCACGGGGCGCTCGCGACGGCCGCCGCGGAACGGGTGACCCCGGAGGACGCCGCCCTGATCCGTGCACGGCTCGAGGTGTTCCGCGACTCCACCTCGGGTCTCGAGAAGCAGCAGGCCGACGCCGTGCTGCACCGGACGATCATCGATGCCGCGCGGAACGACGCCCTGCGGACGGCGCTCGCGGGGTTGGAGGCGCAGATCTCCATCGCCGCTCCGGCGCATCTGTGGGGCACGGCCGAGGGCATGGCGGAGATGGAGACCCGCGCGCTCCGCGAGCACGAGTCGCTGGTGGACGCGGTGTGTTCGGGTCGGGCGCCCGAGGCGGGCGTGATCGCCCGGCAGCACGTCGGGATCGACGTCGAACTGCTCGAACGGGCCGTGCGGCGGACGGGGCAGGTGCCCCGGCACTGAGGCGCGGTCCGTCGGTCGGTGTGGTGGTCGGTTGACTGGTTCTTCGGTCGGTGCGGCGGTCGGTCGTCAGTGCACGGCGGGTGCCGGCACCGGGTAGACGTCGTCCGGCATCGGCCACGGCGCCCACTTCGGCCGCGGCGCGTACACCAGGTACGGCTGCGGTGTCGGGTAGCTGACGAGCTCCAGCGTCGACCCCCACGGCGTGCGGGTGTACACGAACCGGTTGCCGGCCCCCGCCTCGTCACCACGCAGGTCGCGCGGGTCGGAGTTCCGGGTGCCGCCGGCCGCCTCGACCCGGGCGAGCGTCTCGTCCAGGTCGTCGGCGTACATCGCCAGGTGCTGCCACCCCAGGTCGGACGGGTGTGCGGCGTTCCGCTGCTCGGGCCCCAGGTACTCGAACAGCTCGAGCCCCGGCCCCTCCGGCAGCGCGAGCATCCGCATGGCCCCCTGCGCCATGGTGCTCGGGATGCCGAGGTAGCCGTGCGCCTCGGAACTGTTGTTCGGCGTCTCGTCACGACGTCGCATGTCGTACAGGACGACGGCGTCGAACGCCGCCTCGAAGAACTGCGTGGCTGCGTCGATGTCCGGCACCGTGACGCCCACGTGGTCGATCCTGATTCCCCTGCTCATGGTCGATTCGTACCACCGGCGGTCACCGCCCCTCGGGTCCGTGCGGCGTCCGTGCGGGGTCGGTGCCCATCGATGCGGCAAGCCGCAGCGCGGGTCTCCTGCCCGGTTCCGGAACGGTCGTTCCAGGACGGGGTGCGGGACACACGACCGTTACACGAGGGAAACGGCGGGGGCGAAGTCGCTCCGTAGCTTCGTGCTCAAGCACGCACCGCCCCGCTTCCCACTCCCTCGGAGGACGCCATGGCTACCGACATCGCGACACCAGTCGCCGCGCCCCACGCCCCCACCACGACCGCCGCTCCCGCCCCAGCGGGTGCCGGTGTCGTCAAGCCCGGGTACGACCCGGCGCTCACGAACGAGGACCTCGCCCCGCTGCGCGAGCAGCGCTGGACGAGCTACAACTTCTTCGCGTTCTGGATGTCCGACGTGCACTCGGTCGGCGGCTACGTCACCGCCGGGTCGCTCTTCGCCCTCGGCATCGCGAGCTGGCAGGTGCTCATCGCCCTGGTGGTCGGCATCCTCATCGTGCAGGTCTTCGCCAACCTGGTCGCCAAGCCGTCGCAGCGCACCGGGGTGCCGTACCCGGTGATCAACCGCGCGGTGTTCGGGGTGCTCGGCGCGAACGTCCCCGCCATCATCCGCGGCCTCATCGCGATGGCCTGGTACGGCGTGCAGACCTTCCTCGCCGCCCAGTCACTGAACATCATCTTCCTCAAGTTCATCCCGGCGTCCGCGGGGCTGCTCGACCACTCGTTCCTCGGGCTGTCGGCCCTGGGCTGGATCTCGTACGCGATCCTCTGGGTGGCGCAGGGCGCGCTGTTCTGGATGGGCATGGAGGCCATCAAGCGGTTCATCGACTGGGCCGGACCGGCGGTCTACGTGGTGATGATCGCGCTCGCGGTCTACCTGGTCAGCCAGGCGGGCATCGGCAACATCTCGTTCACCCTGTCGGTCGGCGAGCCGCTGTCCTTCGGGGCGTCGATCCCGGTGATGCTGTCCGCGGTCGCCCTGGTGGTCAGCTACTTCTCGGGCCCGATGCTGAACTTCGGGGACTTCTCGCGCTACGGCCGGTCGTTCCGTGCGGTCAAGCGCGGCAACTTCTGGGGGCTGCCGATCAACTTCCTGTTCTTCTCGGTCCTGACGGTGCTCTGCGCCAGTGCGACGGTGCCGGTGTTCGGCAAGCTCATCACCGACCCGATCGAGACCGTGCAGGCCATCGGTGCCCCGTTCGCGATCCTGCTCGGCGGCCTGACGTTCGTCACCGCGACCGTCGGCATCAACATCGTGGCGAACTTCATCAGCCCCGCGTTCGACTTCTCGAACGTGGCACCCCGGAAGATCTCGTGGCGGGCCGGTGGCATGATCGCCGCGGTCGGCTCGGTGCTCCTCACCCCGTGGAACTGGTACGGCAACGACCAGGCGATCCTGTACACGCTCGGAGTGCTCGGTGCGCTGATCGGCCCGCTGTTCGGCATCCTCATCGCGGGCTACTACATCGTCGGCAAGCAGCGCATCGCGATCGACGACATGTACTCCACGAGTCGCACCGCCCGGTACTGGTACCGCGGCGGGTTCAACCCGAACGCCATCTGGACCCTCGTGGTCACCGGCGCGGTCTCGGTCGCGAGCGCGGTCCTGCCCCCGGCACTCGGCGTGCTGCCGTGGCTGGCGAGCTACAGCTGGTTCATCGGGTGCGGCCTGGGCCTCGTCGTCTTCTGGGCGCTCGAGCGTGCCCGGCCGAGCATGCCCGTGCTCGACGCGGACGACCCGACGGTCGACGACGGCGCGGCCGTCGGCCGCGCCTGACCGCCGGCGCCGCGGCCCGTCCTCCACAGGGCGGGTCGCGGCGCTCGGTCGTCCACAGATCCGAGACACGGCCGGGAGGCCCGCCTCGCCCCCGCCACGATGGTCACCACCCGCGTCACCCGTTCCACGGCTCCACTCGCTCCACCGGAAGGACCCCGATGCGCATCCGCGTCGTCAACCCCAACACCACCGCGTCGATGACGCGGGCGATCGGCGTCGCCGCCCGTGCGGTCGCCGCTCCCGGCACGCTGATCGAACCGGTCGAGCCCACGATGGGGCCGGCCTCGATCGAGAGCCACTACGAAGAGGCCCTGGCCGTGCCCGGGTTGCTCGAGCAGATCGCCCGCGGCGAGCAGGACGGGGTGGACGCCTTCGTCGTGGCCTGCTTCGGGGACCCGGGGCTCGACGCCGCGCGGGAGCTCGCGACGGTGCCGGTGATCGGGATCGCCGAGGCCGGGTTCCACGCCGCCGCGATGCTCGGCCGCCGGTTCGGTGTCGTCACCACCCTGGCGCGGACGACCGGCCGCGCCCACGAGCTCGCCCAGCGCTACGGCTTCGCCCCGCTCGTCACGGAGATCCGGGCGTGCGAGGTCCCGGTGCTCGAGCTCGACGACCCCGAGTCCGGTGCCCGTGCGCTCGTGATCGAGGAGTGCCGAGCGGTCATCGACGGTGGAGCCGACGCCGTCGTGCTCGGGTGCGCGGGCATGGCCGACTTCTGCGCCGAGGTCTCGCTGGCCATCGGGGCACCGGTCGTCGACGGTGTCGCGGCGGCCACGGTCCTGGCGGAGTCGCTCGTCCGGCTCGGGTTGTCCACGGGCAAGCGCGGCGAGTACGCCCTGCCGCCGGTGAAGGCGATGTCGGGGCTGCTGGCGGGCTTCGAACGCCACCCGGCTGCGATCGCGACGGCCGGGGCGGGCGCATGACGGGCCTCCCGGCGGGCGATACGGCACACCTGGTCGTCCGCGCGCAGCGAGCCTGGGCCGACAGCGCCTTCCGCCCGGCCGCGGTCGTCGTCCACGACGGCCGCATCACCGGCGTCCTGCCCGTCGACGCGGTCGTCGACGCCGAGCAGGACCACACCGTGCCGGACGGGCAGGTGCTGCTCCCCGGACTCGTCGACACCCACGTGCACGTCAACGAGCCCGGCCGCACCGAGTGGGAGGGCTTCGCGTCCGCGACCCGTGCCGCTGCGATGGGCGGGGTCACCACGATCGTGGACATGCCGCTCAACTCGATCCCCGCGACGACCACGGTCGAGGCGCTCGCCGTCAAGCGTGCGAGTGCCGAGGGCCGGGTGGCGGTCGACGTCGGGTTCTGGGGTGGCGCCGTCCCCGCGAGTCTCGGGTCGCTCGACGCCCTGCACGACGCCGGCGTCTTCGGGTTCAAGTGCTTCACGGCACCGAGCGGTGTCGACGAGTTCCCGCACCTCGACCCCGGGCAGCTCCGAGCGGCGATCGCCGAGGTCGCCCGGATCGACGCCCTGCTGATCGTGCACGCCGAAGACCCGGAGCACCTCGTGCCGCACCGGGCGCTCGGTGGCAGGTACGCCGACTTCCTGGCCACCCGGCCCGTCGCCGCCGAACGGTCCGCGATCGCGCAGGTCATCGACGGCGCGCGGGCGATCGGTGCGCGGGTGCACGTGCTGCACCTGTCCGACGCGGGTGCGCTGCCGATGTTCCGTGCCGCGAAGGACGACGGCGTCCGGATCACGGTCGAGACCTGTCCGCACTACCTGTCGTTCGAGGCGGGCACGATCCCGGACGGCGCGACCGCCTACAAGTGCTGCCCACCGATCCGCGACGACGCCAACCGCGACGCGCTGTGGGCGGGCGTGCTCGACGGCACGATCGACCTCGTCGTGTCGGACCACTCGCCCTCCACCGCCGACCTGAAGACCGACGACTGGGGTATGGCCTGGGGCGGGGTCGCCGGCCTGCAGGTCGGGTTCCGGGCGGTGTGGACCGAGGCCGAGCGTCGCGGGATCCCGCTCGAGGCGCTGCTGCCGCTGTTCACGACCGGTCCGGCCGCCCTGGTCGGGCTGCGCGACCGCGGGGTGATCGCTCCCGGTGCCCTGGCGCACTTCGCCGTGTTCGACCCGTCCGCCGAGTCCGTCGTCGACGTCGCCGGACTCGAGCACCGCAACCCGGTGTCCGCGTTCGACGGGCTCCGCGTGCGCGGCAGCGTCACCGAGACCTGGCTCCGCGGCCGTCGCATCGCCACGGCGGACGGCGGTGTGGTCGGCGTCGAGGGGCAGCTGGCCGGACGGCCCGTGCTCGCGGCGGAAACACCCCTGTAACGATCGTTCCGGTATCGTCAGATCAGGAACGGAAGGAACCAGCATGCTCCCAGTGAACCCACCCGCCCGTCTCCTCATGGGGCCCGGTCCGATCGACGCCGACCCGCGCGTGCTCCGTGCGCTGTCGACGCCGCTCGTCGGCCAGTACGACCCGTGGATGACCTCGACGATGAACGAGACGCAGGCGCTCTACCGCCGCGTGTTCGGCACCCGCAACGACGCGACGCTGCTCGTGGACGGCACCTCGCGCGCGGGGATCGAAGCGGTGCTCGTCTCGCTGCTCGCCCCGGGTGACCGCGTGCTCGTGCCGGTGTTCGGGCGGTTCGGGTACCTGCTCGCCGAGATCGCCGGCCGTGCGGGTGCCGAGGTCCACACCATCGAGACCGACTGGGGCCAGGTCTTCACGCCGTCCGCCATCGAGTCGGCGATCGCCCGCGTCCGTCCGAAGGTGCTGGCGGTCGTGCAGGGCGACACCTCGACCACGATGAACCAGCCGCTCGACGAACTCGGTGCGATCTGCGAGCGGTACGGCGTCCTGCTCTACACCGACGCCACCGCGACGGTCGGCGGCAACCCGCTCGAGGTCGACGCCTGGGGGATCGACGCCGTCAGCGCCGGGCTGCAGAAGTGCCTCGGCGGCCCGTCCGGCAGCGCACCCGTCACGCTGTCGCCGGGGGCCGTGGCCGTGCTCGACGAGCGGCGGAGCGTCGAGGCCGGCATCCGCGAACCCGGTGACGACGTCGCCGACGAACCGATCCGCTCGAACTACCTCGACCTCGCGATGATCCTCGACTACTGGGGCCCCCGCCGCCTGAACCACCACACCGAGGCCGCTTCGATGCTCTACGCGGCCCACGAGTGCGCCCGCATCCTGCTCGAGGAAGGCCGCGACGCCGTCGTCGCCCGCCACGAGACCGCCGGGCGGGCGATGCTCGCCGGGGTGCAGGCCCTCGGACTCACGGTCTTCGGCGACGTCGCCCACAAGATGCACAACGTCGTCGCCGTCGAGATCCCCTCCGACGTCGTCGGCGACCAGGTCCGCGGCGCGATGCTCGACGACCACGGGATCGAGATCGGCACCTCGTTCGGGCCGCTGCACGGACGGGTCTGGCGCATCGGCACGATGGGCTACAACGCCCGGAAGGACACCGTGGTCACGACCCTGGCCGCGCTCGAGCACACCCTGCGCCGGGCCGGGCGCGCGGTCCCGCACGGCGGCGGTGTCGATGCCGCACTCGACGTCTTCCGCGACGACACCGCCGCGGTCGCTCCCGCCGGGGCCGAGGTGCTCGCGTGAGCGCCGTGCCCGTCCTGAACGCCACCGCCGTGGGTACCGCGGACGCCGAACTCGTCGCCCGCTGGTGCGACGAGCTCGCCGCCCTCAGCGCCGAACCGGGCCGCATCACCCGCGTCTACCTGTCACCGGAGCACGCCCGGGCGAACGCCCTCGTCGCGGGCTGGATGCAGGATGCCGGACTGTCCACCTGGCAGGACGCCGCCGGCAACCTGCACGGCCGGGCCGCGGGCGCGACGCCCGACGCGCCCGTGCTGCTGCTCGGCTCGCACCTGGACACCGTGGTGGACGCCGGCCGGTACGACGGCGTCGTCGGGGTGCTCATGGCCATCCGCACCGCCGCCCGGCTCACCGCCGACGGTCCGCTGCCCGTCGCGCTCGAGGTCATCGCGTTCTCCGACGAAGAGGGCACGCGCTTCGGCAAGGCCCTGCTCGGTTCGTCCGCGGTGGCCGGCGTCTGGGACGACGCCTGGTGGGAGCTGGCCGACGGTGACGGCGTCACGCTCCGGCAGGCCTTCACCGACTTCGGCCTCGACCCGGAGCGCGTCGGCGACGCCGCGGTCGACCCGGCGTCGGTGGTCGGCTACCTCGAAGCGCACATCGAGCAGGGGCCGCACCTCGAACAGGCCGGGCAGGCCCTCGGGGTCGTCACGAGCATCGCGAGTGCCCGCCGGTTCTCGGTCGAGGCCGTGGGAGAGGCCCGGCACGCCGGTGGCACCCCCTACGAGCGCCGGCACGACGCCCTGCTCGCCGCCGCCGAGGCCGCGCTCGCGGTGGAACGCATCTGCCGGGCCTCGCACCAGGTCGGCACCGTCGGCACGATGACCGTCGAACCCGGAGCCGTCAACGTCGTCCCCGGGCTCGCACGGTTCTCCGTCGACCTGCGCGGCGAGTTCGACGACGAGCGCGACGAGGTCTGGGACGAACTCACCAAGGCCTTCACGCTCATCGGAGAACGGCGCGGGGTGAGCGTCACCCCGACCGAGATGCACCGTGCGCCCGCGGTGTTCTGCGCGCCCCGGCTGATGGACGCCGTCCGCGGCGGGATCGCGTCGACGGGCGAGACCGCGCCCATGGAGCTGTTCTCACGAGCCGGCCACGACGCGATGTCACTCGGGCTCGTGACCGACGTGGCGATGCTGTTCCTCCGGAACCCCGACGGCATCAGCCACCACCCGGACGAGTTCGTGTCGACGCCGGACATCGCCCTCGGCCTCGACGCCCTGGCCGTCGCCGTCGACCGGGTGGCACGCGCATGAGCACCGCCGGCCCCGACGTCCGCGCCCGGATCGACTCCGTGTGGGAACAGCTCTCGCCCGCCGAACGACGCGTCGCCGCCATGGTCCGCCACGACCCCGAACTCCTGCTCGTCGGCACCTCCGCCGAACTCGCGGCCGAGTCGGGCACCTCGAAGGCCACCGTCTCGCGACTCGTCCGGTCGCTGGGGTTCCAGGACGCCGCCGAGGTCCGGCAGAACCTGATGTCCGCACGGGGCTCGGGCCTGCCGTGGGTCGCCGAGGACGCCGCCCACGTCGACCAGCGCGCGGTCGAGGCGCGCAACCTCGACGCGGCCTTCGCGTCGCTCGGCCGAGCGGACCGCCCGCGGCTCGCCCGTCGGATCGTCCGCGCCCGCCGCGTGCTCGTCCTCGGTGAGCGCGGCGCCTACCCGATCGCGCTGCAACTGCGGTCCCAGCTGGCGCAGGTGCGGTCCGACGTCCGGGTCGGTCCGTCACCCGGTCAGCGGCTCGGGGAAGAGGTCGCCGATCTCGACCGGCACGACCTCGTGGTCCTGGTGACCGTGCGTCGGCACACCGCAGGGGTCGAGCGGATGGTCCGGCACTGCGTCGACTCCGGGGCCGACGTCATCGTCCTCGGCGACCCGACGGCCGCGGTCATCGCCGCCCCCGCGGCCACCGCGATCCTCTGCCCGGTCGACTCGCCGTCGGCGTTCGACTCGATGGCCGCGCTGTTCGCCGTCGTCGCCGCGATCACGAACGACGTCTACGACGCCTCCGGCCCCGGTGGTCGGGTGCGGGTCGACGCCGTCGCCGCTGCCTACGACGCGCTGGGGGAGCTCGCTGCGCCCTGATCGCCGTCGGATCCGGCGCGCTGCTCGGCACGCAGTTCGGCGGCGAGCGAGGCGTTGCGGTCGGCGATGAGCCGCGGCATGTACCGGGCCAGGGCGAGCACCTCGGCCAGGCGGCCCAGCGGGCCGAGCGGCGCGCGGAACGTGATGGTGTCGACCATGCGCGTGCCGCCGGCCGACGGCTCGAAGCGGTGTTCGTGGTGGAACCGGGCGAACGGCCCACGCACCTGTTCGTCGACGAACCGGTGCGGCGCCTCCAGGTCGGTGATCCCGCTCGTCATCCGCCAGACGATCCCGAAGTGCCGCGCACGCCAGGTGACGGTCTCGCCCAGGCCGATCGTGCCGGCCGTCGTGCCGGCGACGGCGCGTTCGTCGGTCGCGGCCATCGACCGCTCGTGCGCGCCGATGTCGAGCGACAGCGCGAAGGCGCGCTCCGGCGGAACCGGCAGGTTCGTCACGACCCGGAACGAGACGGTCACGACGCTGGCCAGACCGTCGCGGCGGACCGATCGTCGTCGACGTCGCCGAGCTCGGGGGCCGAGAGCACCAGTCGATCGGTGCGGAGGGTGACGGGCTGCACGGTTCGAGCCTAGCCACGACGGCGCGGGCGGTAGCGTCGGGGGATGACGTTCGACGCGCTCCCGTTCCCGGTCATCGACGGCCACAACGACCTGCCGTGGGAGCGTCGTGACAGCCACGACTCCGGTGTCGAGGGCATCGACACCGAGACCGACTCGCTGCACACCGACATCCCGAAGCTCCGTGCCGGCGGCGTCGTCGGGCAGTTCTGGTCGGTGTTCGTGCCCGCCGACGACCCGGACCCCGTGACGACGACACTGCAGCAGGTCGACCTCGCACACCGGATCATCGAGCGTTACCCCGACGACCTCGCGCTCGCCCGCACCGCCGCCGAGGTCCGTGCCGCCGTCGACTCGGGCCGGATCGCGTCGCTGCTCGGCGCCGAGGGCGGGCACTCGATCGGCGACGACCTCGCGGTCCTGCGGACCCTCGCGCGGCTCGGCGTCCGCTACATGACGCTCACCCACAACGACGACACCCCCTGGGCCGACTCCGCGACCGGGGAGCGGGCGCACGGCGGCCTGACCGACCGCGGGCGGCAGGTCGTCGCCGAGATGGAGCGGATCGGCATGCTCGTCGACCTGTCCCACACCGCACCGGCCACCATGCGGGACACCCTCGACGTGGCGACCCGGCCCGTCGTGTTCAGCCACTCGTCGACCGTCGCGATCGACGACCACCCGCGGAACGTGCCCGACGACGTGCTCGCCCGGTTGGCCGACAACGGTGGCGTGGTGATGATCACGTTCGTGCCGAAGTTCGTGTCGCGAGCATGGGCGGACTGGGAGGAGTCGGGCATGTCCGGCGAGCCACCCCTGGTCACGGTGTCGGACGTCGCCGACCACGTCGAGCACGCGCGTGACGTCGCCGGTGTCGCGCACCTGGGCCTCGGCGGTGACTACGACGGCACCCCGGTGCTGCCGCCGGACCTGCGGGACGTGTCGCGGTACCCGGTGCTCGCGGCGGAGCTCGTCCGGCGCGGCTGGGGTGAGTCTGACCTGCGTGCGCTGGCCGGCGGCAACGTGCTGCGGGTGCTCGAGGCGACCGACGACCGGTTCGCCCGGACGGCGTTCGTGCGATGACGCGGCGGGGCGAACGCCTCACATCCGCCGTGCATACCGATTGATGGACAGTGCTTCGACCGAGCATCCACCATCGGCGGATGACCGATGACGCCGCATTGCCGACCGAGTACGCCGAGACCTTCCGGGCCATCCGAGACCGCGTCACGGCGACGCGCAGTCGCGTGCAGCTGGCGGCCAACGCCCACCTCATCCACCTGTACTGGTCGATCGGTTCGGTCCTGCTCGAGCGGTCGAAGGCCGGACGGTGGGGAAGCGGGGTCCGGCAGCTGGCAGAGGACCTGCGGGCGGAGTTCCCGTCGATGACGGGGCTGTCACCGACGAACCTCAAGTACATGCGGCAGTTCGCGGCGGCGTGGCCCGAGGAAGCGTCAATTGGTCCACAGCGTGTGGACCGATTGCCGTGGGGGCACATCAGAGCGCTCCTGCCGGAGTCTGATCCCGTCCGACGGAAACGCTACGCCGAGGCCGCTGTCGAGCACGGCTGGTCGAGGAACGTCCTGGTGCACAACCTCCGGTCGCGCGCGCTCGAGCGCTCCGGGGCGCAGACAACCAACTTCAGCCTCGACCGGTGCCTCCGACACCATCGCGAACGCGATGCCCTCGTCGTCGAGGCGTCCCATGTCCGCGGGGAGGTCGTCGATCGCCCACGTGCAGCTCGGGCATGCGTCGTCCCAGTCCGCGCTGTACATGACGTTCTGCACCAGGAGCAGGTAGCGGTCGCCGAAGAGCTCGGTCAGGTGGACGGGCCCGTCCGGCCCGTCGAATGCGTAGTCGTCAACACGGACCATCGGCAGCCGCCAGCGTGCAGCGGAGACGCGGTCGCCGTGTCGGGTGAGTTCCTTCTCGTCCCGCACCTGATCCGCCAGGGCCGCGTCGAACGCGGCGCGGTCGACCACGGGCGGGGCAGCGCCGGGTTGCTGGAGCTTGGACATCACGACCTCCTCGTCGTTGCGCCGCACCACGCGCGCGGACCGCGCGTGTGGCAACAGCCACGAACCGGCCCGGAGGCGCGACTTGCGTCCGGAGCGCACGCGCCGTCACGGACAGGACCGCCTGGGGTCCGGTCGCTAGGATCGGGCGCACACCGCGCCTCCAGGAAGAGCGATGCGCGACCTGAGCTGCGAAGGACGGACCGGATGAGCGGCACCATCTACGAGAACATCTCCCAGGCGTTCGGCAACACCCCGCTCGTCAAGCTGAACCGGCTGCCGGAGGCGGGCGGGGCCGAGGTGCTCGCGAAGCTCGAGTTCTACAACCCGGGCGCCAGCGTCAAGGACCGCCTGGGCGTCGCGATCATCGACGCGGCCGAGGCCTCCGGTGCGCTGCAGGCCGGCGGCACCATCGTCGAGGGCTCGTCCGGCAACACCGGCATCGCCCTGGCACTGGTCGGCGCTGCTCGCGGGTACCGGGTCGTCATCACGATGCCCGAGACCATGAGCGTCGAGCGCCGTGCGGTGATCCGTGCGTACGGGGCCGAGATCGTCCTGACCCCCGGGCCCGAGGGCATGAAGGGTGCGGTCGCCAAGGCCGAGTCGATCGTCGCGGAGACCCCCGGCGCGATCCTCGCCCACCAGTTCGAGACGGCTGCGAACGCCGAGATCCACCGGAAGACCACGGCGGAGGAGATCCTCCGTGACACCGAGGAGCACGTCGACGTGTTCGTCGCCGGTGTCGGCACCGGCGGCACGATCACCGGTGTCGGGCAGGTGCTCAAGGAGCGCGTGCCCGGCGTGCAGATCGTCGCCGTGGAGCCGAAGGACTCGCCCCTGCTCACCGAGGGCAAGGCCGGTCCGCACAAGATCCAGGGCATCGGCGCGAACTTCGTGCCCGAGGTCCTCGACCAGAGCGTCATCGACGAGGTGTTCGACGTCGAGCTCGACGACGCGCTCCGTGTGGCCCGTGCCCTGGCGACGCAGGAGGGCATCCTGTCGGGCATCTCGTCCGGCGCGATCATCCACGCGGCGCTCGAGATCGCCGCTCGCCCCGAGAACGCCGGCAAGCGGATCGTCGCCATCGTGTGCGACACCGGAGAGCGCTACCTGTCGACGGTGCTCTTCGAGGGGCTCACTGCGTGAGTCGTCCTCTTCGACGAGGCGTGCTGCGGACCATCCGGGAGGACCTGTCCGCAGCACGCCGCGGTGACCCCGCAGCCCGGGGCGACCTGGAGAACGCGATCGTCTACTCCGGGTTGCACGCCATCTGGACGTACCGGGTGACCCACCGTCTCTGGAACGCACAGGGGCTGCCCGGGTCCCGGTTCGCGGCCCGGCTGCTCGGGCAGGTCGCACGGTCGGTCACCGGCATCGAGATCCACCCCGGCGCGCGCATCGGCCGCCGGTTCTTCATCGACCACGGCATGGGTGTCGTCATCGGCGAGACCGCGGTCATCGGCGACGACGTGCTCGTGTTCCACGGTGTCACCCTGGGCGGACGCGGGGGCGACCACGGCCCGGGGGCCCGTCGGCACCCGGTGGTGGGGGACCGCGTGGTGCTCGGCGCCGGGTCGTCGCTGATCGGGGCGATCACGATCGGTCCGGACTCCGTCGTCGGCGCCAACACCGTGGTGACGAAGGACGTCCCGGCGGGGTCCGTCGTCACCGGTGTCGCCGGGACTCCGCGTCCTCGGTCCGGGCACGAGGGCGTCCCGACGCTCTGACCGCGCCGGGCACACGCCGGCCGCGGGCGCACGCCGGGCCGGCAAGACACCGGTGTTCGCGCATTGCACCGCGGTGTGCGGGTGCTCAGCACGCGAACACCGGTGTCTTGCCGGTGTCACCGAGCGCGAGCGAGCGTCAGCTCTTCTCGCAGGCGATGCCGTCCTTGTCGCGGTCGAGCTTGGCGTTCGCCTTGTACAGGGCGTCGTCCTTCTTGACCGTGCCCTTGAGCGCACGGGTGGTGGTCTTGCCGCCGGAGACGACCTTGTTGCTCGTGACGGACTTCTTGGCGATGCCACCGGAGTACACCTTCTGCACCGCGGTGCAGTTGGCGTAGGACTTCGGTGCCGCCTGCGCCGTCGAGGTCCCGCCGACGACGGCGGTGGTCGCGAGGACGGCGGTGGCGGCGGCGATGCCGAGGGTACGGATGATGCGCACGGGTTCCCCCTGGAACTGGTGGTGATCGCGCGAGCGACCGCCGCGTCGGGTACGCGGCGTGGTGATCCTACGACGTGATCGAGGCTCACGACCCGCCCCCGAACGGGGTGCGCTGTGTCGGCTGCCTGCGGCATCCTGGACAGATGGACGGCGAGCAGCTGCACGAGATCGCGAGCCGCACGGCCCTGGGGCTGCCGGCGGCACTCGAGACCCAGCCGTTCGGCGAGGGCTCGGTGGTCTACAAGGTCGTCGGCAAGATGTTCGTGATGGTGACCGAGGTGCGTGGGACCCCGATCGTGAACCTCAAGTGCGCGCCGCCGCACGGGGCGGCGCTGGTGCGCGACCACGACGAGATCACGCCGGGGTGGCACATGAACAAGCGGCACTGGATCACGCTGACACCGGGCGACGGCATCGACGAGACCCTGGTCGAGGACCTCGTGGCGAACGCCTACGACCTGGTGGTCGCCGGGCTGCCCGTGGCGAAGCGTCCGATCGACCCCTCGCGCGGCGCGCTGCCGGGCTGATCGGGCTCGACGGGCTCGAAGGGCTCGACGGGCTCGTCGGGATCAGGCTCGCGCGGCGACCTTCGACAGGTCCTGGACGACCTTCGGCGCCAGGCGCTCGCCCGATTCGAGCACGGCCCGCGCACGATCGGGTGCCAGGTCGCCGAAGATCTCGCCGATGGTCACCCCGTGTTCCGGCCGGTACGTCACCTCGATGGGGTCACCTGCGGCGACCGAACCGGACTTGACCACGCGGAAGTACGCCCCCGGCCGCCCCTCGTCGGCGAACCGCTTCACCCACCCGTCGATGCCCATGCGCCGGGCGAAGGTGCCGCAGGGCGTGCGGGGCACCGTCACCTCGAGCACGAGGGTGTCGCCGATCCGCCAGCGTTCCCCGGTCACGGCCCCGGTCACGTCGATCCCGCTGGTGCGGAGGTTCTCGCCGAACAGGCCGGGCGGGACCTCGCGCTCGAGCAGGTCGGCGAAGTACGCGGCGTCCTCGTCGGCGTAGGCGTACACGGCCTGGTCCACACCGCCGTGGTACTTGCGGTTCGCCTGCACGTCGGCGCGCAGGCCGAGCGGCCGGACCCGGACGCTCCCGGTGACCGGGCGCTTGTCGATGGCCGTGACGCCGATGATGCCGGAGTCCGGCAGCAGGCGGTCGACGCGGCAGACGGCGGTGACGAGCGACATGGAGCCAACTCTGGCGCACACACGCCGCCGCACCAAGCAGGGCCCGCCCACGGTCCGACGGATCGGGATGAATGACCCAAGCGGTCGAGCGAGCACCGGTCCTACGGTGAAGGGGCTTCGGTCTCCCGCCGATCGGGAGGCAGCGGCCAGTCCGCGTCACATGTGGAGCAGGAACTCACGGAGGTTCACGATGGCGTTCGTCACCACGAGCGATGGTGCAGAGATCTTCTACAAGGACTGGGGGCCGCGCGACGCGCAGCCGATCGTCTTCCACCACGGATGGCCCCTGTCGTCGGACGACTGGGACGCGCAGATGCTGTTCTTCCTGGGCAAGGGCTACCGGGTGATCGCGCACGACCGCCGCGGGCACGGGCGTTCGTCGCAGATCGGCACCGGGCACGACATGGACCACTACGCGAGTGACACGGATGCGGTCGTGCAGCACCTCGACCTGCAGAACGCGGTCCACATCGGGCACTCCACCGGTGGTGGTCAGGTCGCACGCTACGTCGCCCAGTACGGCGAACCGCAGGGCCGTGTCGCCAAGGCCGTCCTGGTGTCGTCGGTGCCCCCGATCATGCTGCAGAGCGACACCAACCCCGAGGGCACGCCGATCTCGGTGCTCGACGGGTTCCGGAGCGCACTCGCCGCGAACCGCGCCGAGTTCTTCCAGGCCGTCGCCGAGGGGCCGTTCTACGGGTTCAACCGTCCCGGCGTGGAGGTCTCGGCTCCGGTGGTCGCGAACTGGTGGCGGCAGGGGATGACGGGCAGTGCCCTGGCCCACTACGAGGGCATCAAGGCGTTCTCCGAGACGGACCAGACCGAGGACCTCAAGGCGATCTCCGTCCCGGTCCTCGTCACACAGGGCGACGACGACCAGGTCGTGCCGTACAAGGCGGCCTCGCTCAAGCAGGCCGAGCTGCTCAGCAACGCCACGCTCAAGATCTACGAGGGGTACCCGCACGGGATGCTGACGACCCACGCGGACGTCATCAACCCCGACCTGCTCGCCTTCATCCAGCAGTAGGACGAGCCGACAAGCACGACGTCAGGGGCGCACACCGGAACCGTCCGGGTGCGCCCCTGACGTCGTGTGTGACGAAACGCGTGCGACGCACGTCCCATCGGTGACCACACCACGAGGAGCCGACGTGACCCGCACCGCTGCAGTCCCCAGGAACGCCCCCGCACACGTGCTCGCCCTGGCACGTGTCCGCTCGCTCGCCGCCCGGCCGGCCGGACCCTTCAGGGTCGTGCCGGCACACCGGCGCACCCAGCCGTTCACCATCCACCACCGGTAGAAGGAACGCGTGCACCACCAGTCCCTCGCCGAGCTCGACGACGCGGTCCTCGCCGGCCGGTCGTCCGACGGCGACGTCCGGGCCTTCGAGGTCCTGATCCGTCGCCACACCCCGCTGCTCCGCGCCTACGCCCGTCGGACCCTCGGTTCCACCGACGAACTCGACGACGTCGTGCAGGAGACCTTCATCACCGCGTGGGACCGCCTCGACTCCCTCGAGGACCTCGCGCGCGTGAAGTCGTGGTTGATGCGCATCCTGAGCCGGAAGTGCCTCGACCGGATCCGCGCGCGGCGCGTCCACGACGACGTCACCGAGCTCGAGGTCGCCGCGCCGGCCGACGACGCACCCGACCGGGTCGCCGAGGCGCGCTCGCGCGAGGACGCGGTCGAACGTGCGCTGGCCGAACTGCCCGAAGCCCAACGACGGTGCTGGATCATGAAGGAGGTGCTCGAGTACCGGTACGACGAGATCGCCGCCGAACTCGACCTGCCGCCCTCGACGGTCCGGGGACTGCTGTCCCGAGCGAGGAAGAACATGATCCGACTCATGGAGGGATGGCGATGACCGACCACGACGGCATCCGGCCGGACCTGCCCGACAGCCCCGAAGCACTCGACGCCCTCGAACCCGGTGACCTGGACGGCCACTCGATCGACGAACTCGCCGACTACCTCGACGCCGGCATGCAGCCGGCGGACCCGAGCATCGACGACTCGCCCGCCTGCCAGAACGCCCTGGCCGCGATCATCCGCGTCCGCCACGCGTCGCTCCGCTCGCTCGAGGCGGCCGCCCGCGACGAGGCCCCGGCCGACGAGTCCTGGATCAGCGGCGTCCTGGCGAACATCTCGATCGAGTCCCGCTCCGGTCGCGACGTCCCGCTCCGCCCCCTGTCCGAGACCGAGCGCCCCGTGATGACCGAGGGGGCCATCCGTTCCCTCATCCGCCGCACCGGTGACGAGGTCCCCGGTGTCCTCGTGGCACGCTGCCACCTCGACGGCGACGTCACCGAACTCGCGTCCCCGATCCGGGTGGTCGTCGAGATCGCGATCGCGTCAGGTCCGTCGATCCCCGCCACCGCTGAGCTGGTCCGCACCGCCGTGGCCGGCGCCCTGGCCGAGCAGACCGACCTGCTCGTCGAGGCGGTCGACGTCGTCGTCCGCGACCTGCTGCCGGACCCCGAGCCCGGTACCGACCCCGAGGAGGCCCGATGAGCACCACCGACGAGACCCTCGCCGCGATCGAGGCCGCCGTCCTCGAGGTCTCCGGCGTCACCGACCTGTACCGCTCCCGCCCGACGGTCGCGAGCGCCGTGCAGGCGGTCCGCAGCATCGCCACGAGCAGCGGACCGCTCCGGATCGTCGTCGACGACGGAGCCCTGCGTGTCGTCATCGGCACCGACGGCTTCCGCCCGGCCCCCGAGGTCGCACGCGCCGTCCACGACGTCGCCCTGGCGACCGCGGCGGCGCACGGCCTGGCGCTCAGCCGCGTCGACGTGCGCGTCGCGCGGGTGGGCTGACCGCGACCACAGATCGGACGCCAGGCCCGTGGCGACGCCGCCACGGGCCTCCCGTCCGCCGTGGGCGCAGCTGACCCCGGCCCACGCGACCCGACGCCGCCTGCGGCACCGAAGGAGACCCTCGCAGGACCACGTGCGGAGCGCCGGCAGTCCGTAGCGTGCTCGTGAGGGAGCGGCAGCAGTTCCTCACCGATCGTCGTCGCACCGACCGGAGGAGCCATGGAGACCGACGCCGCCGTGCTCCCGTCCCGTCGCGTCCGCGTGTACGGACGGCCGTTCGACGCGGACTCCTACGCCCTGCGGGACTTCCTGTCGCGCTCCGTGGTGCAGTTCGACTGGTTCCCGGTCGACGTCGACGGGGTCGGGGGCGCCGACCGGGTCGATCCGTCGCGGCTCCCGCTCGTCGTGTTCCCCGACGGCACGGAACTGGTCGCACCCACGCTGCGCGAGGTCGCCGACCGGCTCGGGTGGATCCACGCACCGCGCCGCCAGGAGTACGACCTGTCGATCTACGGCGCCGGTCCCGCCGGGCTGTCCGCGGCCGTGTACGCCGCCTCCGAAGGGCTCGACGTCGTGCTGCTCGAGCGGGACGCCGTGGGCGGGCAGGCCGGGTCGAGCAGCCTCATCGAGAACTACCTGGGGTTCCCCGAGGGGATCGCCGGAGCGGACCTCGCCGAGCGCGCCCGGGAACAGGCCGTCCGGTTCGGCGCCGAACTCCTGGTGATGCGCGAGGGTGTGCGCGGTGTCTTCCACGACGGCCGCATCCACGCCGACCTCGCCGACGGCGGCCACGTCGTCGCCCGTGCGAACATCTGCGCGACCGGTGTCGAGTGGCGTCGGCTGGGGCTGCAGCGTGAGCAGGATCTGCTCGGCTGCGGTGTCTACTACGGTGCCGGGACGAGCGAGGCGGACGGCTGCGCCGGCGAGCAGGTCTTCGTGGTCGGCGGGGCGAACTCGGCGGGCCAGGCGGCGATGAACCTGTCCCGCTCCGCGGCGCACGTCACGATGCTCGTGCGGGGCTCGTCGCTGTCGGCCACGATGTCGGAGTACCTGAGCGCCAGGATCGTGGCCGCACCGAACGTGACGGTCCGGACGGGCTGCCAGGTCTCGGCGCTGCACGGGGACAGTCGACTCGAGTCGATCGAGGTCACCGACGGCGACGGCGCCACGGTGTCGCTGCCGGCAACGCGGTTGTTCATCTGCATCGGCGGACGACCGGACACGAGCTGGGCCGAACAGACGCCGATGGTCCGTGACCGGCTCGGGTACCTGGTCACCGGCCCGGACCTCGACGCCGTCGACGGCTCGCTCGAGCACTGGCCGCTCGAGCGGCGTCCCTTCTGGCTCGAGACGAACGTGCCCGGGTCCTTCGCCGCCGGGGACGTCCGCGCCGGGTCCGTCAAACGCGTCGCCGCAGCGGTCGGCGAGGGCGCCATGGCCGTGACCTTCGTCCACCGCCACCTGGCGACGAGCGACTGACCGAGGAGCCCCGTGATGCCCGAGGAACCCGACACGACACTGCCGACCGCCGCCGAGTCGATCACCTCCCTGGACCGGCCGACCGCCTTCTTCAACGCCCTGATGACCGAGCACTTCGTCCTCGAGAGCGCGCGGAGCATCACGGTCAGCGAGTCGAGCAGCCGCTCCTCGCTGTACCTCACCACGCTCTCCAGCTCGCTCGTCGCCTTCGGGTTCCTCGCGCACACGCCCTTCGCGCTCGGGTTCCTCGGCGCGATCATCCCGGTGATCGTCCTGCTCGGCGCGTTCACCTACGAACGCCTCGTCGAGACCTCGCTCGAGGACGTCGCGGCACTCGCCGCGATGCAACGCATCCGTCGCTACTACGGCCGCCTGCTGCCCGAGGCCGACACGTACTTCCCGATGCCACGCGGGCGGCACGCGGCGAACGAGCTGCTCGACATCGGCCGGGCTCCGTCGTGGTACCGGCTCCTGTTCACGATGTCGTCCGCGATCGCGGTGGTGAACTCGATCGTCGCCGGTGCCGGGGTCGCCATCCTGGTCGACCAGCTCGGCGTCGACGACCCGGGTTCGATCGTGTGGGGCGTCGGATCGGCGGTGGTGCTGGCCGTCGCACACCTGTCGTACCAGGTCCGGTCGCACACCACGATGCACGAGCTGATCGCCCGGTCGGAAGCATTGGACACCGACCGCCGGCTGCCCTGACCGGCCGCGGCCGGCCGCGACCGGCCGCGACCGGTGTCAGCGTCGCTCGGCCAGCTGCTCCGACCAGTCGCGGGGGAGTCGGTCGGCCGGACCCGGAACCGACTGGGTCGTCGGGTGCGCCTGCGGGTCGGCGAGGCGGGGTCCGTCCACGAAGTCCTGCGTGAGGAAGTCCCAGAACCACCCCTCGCCCGGCTCGAACGACTGCATGACCTCGTGCCCCGTGACCGCGAAGTGCGCGGTGGCGTGCCGGTTCAGGGAGTCGTCGCAGCAGCCGACGTGTCCGCAGGCGGCGCACCGACGCAGGTGCACCCACCACGAGCCGGTCGCGTCGCACTCCACGCACCCCGCGCCGGACGGGGGGACGGACGGGGAGACCATGTTCGCGCGTGCACTCATGGTCCAACCGTGCGCCGCGCACCCACCCGGACGCTTGAGTCAAACGGCGCTGGTACCGCGCGGGCGGAGTTCCTACGGTCGAACCGAGGACGGACGAGGAGCACGGTGCGGGAGACGACGGATGACGGGACCACGTCCCTGGCGACCCTCGCCGCATGGGCGCGCCGGGCCGTCGACGATCCTCGACGCGGGCGACCGGCCGTCCACGTCCCGGTCACCGTCGCGGCCCTCGGTCGGCACGGCACCCTGGGACTCGGCGCGCTCGCCGGCGGCGACGCCGGACCCCGCGGCCTGGTCGTGTGCGAGCGCCGGTGCTTCCGGATGCTGCCGGACGGCACCGCAGCGGTCGCGGACGCGGACGACCCGGTCACGTTCGCCGTCGTCTCGACGTTCTCGCCCGACCTCGCGGTGACGGTCGCGTCGGTCGCCTCCGTGGCCGACCTGGAGGCCCGGATCACCACGGTCCTGCCGCCGCGCGACTTCGCGGTGGCCGTCTCGGTCGACGGCGTCTTCGACGAGGTCCGGACCGAGGACGGCGCGACCGGGACGACGGTGCACCGCGCGGTCGCGGGTCGCCTCGTCGGCTTCCGGACGCCGGGCCCGGGCGGGACCGGCGCCGACCTGCACCTCGCGTTCCTCGACGCCACCCGCACCCGCGCCGGGGCGCTCGCCGGGTTCGCAGGGTTCTCCGGACGGATCGAGCTCGGGTTCTCCACCGCGCCGCACCTGGCGGTCCGTGCGCTCGGCGCCGGGCTCGACGGCGGACCGGTGTGACCCGAGCGGTGGTCAGCCGGATCGGTGCTGCCGGAACCGCGCCGCGAGCTCCCGGCGAGAGGCGACGCCCCACTTCGCGTAGACGTGCCGGACGTGGCTCGTCACCGTGTGGGTCGAGATGAACAGGTCGGACGCGATCTGCTGCGTGGTCAGGCCGGCGGCGACCCGTTCGACGACCTGGGCCTCGCGCGCGGTGAGCCCCGAGACGCCCGACATGCCCGGGTCGGCGGGGGTCGCTCGGACGGTGACACCGACACTGCGCAGGTGCCCCCGCGACCGTTCGGCCTCGCGCAGGGCACCGGCACCGTCGAACAGCTCCGTCGCCTCCCGCCACACCTCGACGGCCGCGGACACGGAGCGCCGCCGCAGGGCGCACCCGAGGTCCTCGAGCGCTGCGGCGAGCACGAGCCGGCGGTCGACCCGGCGCAGCCGCTCCACCGCTGCGCCGAGGCTCTCCACGGAGTCGTGGACGAGTCCGTGCACGTGCAGCCAGGTCCCGCCGCACAGGTCGTTGTCCGGGTTCGCCGTGGCCCTGAGCCGCGCCACCCGTTCGATCCGCTCGAGTCGGTCCAGCTGACCCCCTCGGACCGCGATGCGCGCGAGGTGGACGTCGTCGGCGAAGTCGGCCGGGCTCGACATCGACGCGATCGGTTCCTCCAGGCTCCGCCACGCCACCTCGCTGCGGTCGACGGCGGCTCGGACGTCGCCGTGGGCGTCCGCTTCGAGCGCCAGCAGCCACGATCCGGAGCGCGCCGATGGGGGATCGGCGAGCAGGCCCTCGGCGAAGTGCCGCGTCCGGTCGGCCGCCCTGCGGTCCCCCTGCAGCAGCGCCGTGCGGAAGAGGACGGTCCCGGCAGTGAGCGCCGCGAACCGACCGAGTTCCAGGTCCTCGGCCAGGTCGAGGACCGACTCGGCCGACGTCTTGGCGTCCTCCAGCCGGCCCTGGTCGAAGAGCACCCTCGTGCGCAGCATCATCCAGGCGGCGGTCGGGCGGGCCAGGTGGTTGCGCCGGGTCTCGATGGCGTTCGCCTCGGCGATGCGTCCGGCACGGTCGGTGTCGCCGAGCGCCCCCGCGAGGAACGCCACCCAGAGCCCCTCGGGCAACCAGGTGCTCGACGACCCCCCGGTGGCTGCGACCCGGCTCATCGCCGACGTGATCGCCTGCGTCGCGTCCGCGAACCGGCCCTCGTTGAAGGCGAGCACGGAGGCACTGGCCTCGAAGGTGGCGACGGCGACCGGGTCCGCGTCGCCGTCGACCGTCGCCCGGGCCTCCCGCAGTGCGGTGGCGAGGTCCGCGTGCCGTCCCGCCTGCGCGAGGTTCAGCGCGCGCACGGCGAGCAGACGCGACCGCACGCCGGCGCTCACGCCGGGCAGGGCCAGTGCGGTCTCGACCGTCCGCAGTGCTTCCGGCGTCGAGCCCTCGGTCTGCAGCCGCGCCAGGGTCAGGTGCAGGCGTGCGTCGTCCTCCGGAGCGAGGCGGCCCTGCAGGTCGTGGAGCAGCGCGCGGGCCTCGGCCGTCCGGCCGCTGTGCCAGAGCAGCGGCAGGACGTCGACGACGATGCCGGGCAGCGCCGGGGTGCCGTGCGCGAGGTCGGCGGCGCGGAGGGCGAGCGCCCCGGCCTCGGCGGCGTCCGTGCTCGCGAGGTCGATCGCCACCGTGCGCAGGACCTCGGCGGCGCGGACGTCCCTGCGCTGCGCCACCGCGGCGATGCGCGCGGCGATCGAGACCGGTGGGACACCCTGCCGCAGGAGCTCGTCCACCGCTTGCCTGAGCAGGTCGTCGCGGACGGCCGCGGGGATCATCGACTCCGCCGCCTCGCGGAGGACGTCGTGGCGGAACGACAGGTCCGTGCCGTCTTCGACGAGCACCCCCGCCTCGATCGCCTCCTGCAGCCCCGGGAGCAGCCGCTGCGCCGGCTGGTCGAGCATCGCCGACAACGACCGCACCGAGAACGAGCGTCCCAGGGTCGCTCCGACCTGCACGAGCTGCTGCGTGGGCTTCGACAGGCGTCGGAGGCCCTCGCGGATCGACGCACCGAACCTCGCGGGAAGCGCGGCGCCCGGCATCGTGGCGACGCCGTCCGCGATCGCCAGCAGGCCTTCGTCGACGAGCCCGCGGACGAGTTCGGCGACGAGGATCGGGATGCGCTCCGTCCGTCGGGCAACACGCAGGACCGAGCCGTCCGGCGTCGCGCCGACCAGGTCGGCGATCATCGCGGCGGTGGCCTCCTCGTCCAGCGGGTCGAGGTCGACGATCCGTCCCGTCGCGGCGAGCTCGTCGACGGTCGCCGTCACCGGCGGGTCCTGGTGCTCGGTCCGGACCGCGACGACCCAGAGCACGGGGACGTCGGCGAGTCGGCGCGACAGCGAACGGAGCACCGCCAGGGACGTCGTGTCGCACCACTGCAGGTCGTCGACGACGACCACGACGCCGTCCGACGCCGCGGCTCGCTCCAGGTCGTCCTGGAGCTGCTGGAGGAGCCAGTACCGTGCCTCCGGGTCGAGCGTCACCGCGCTGAGCCGGACGCGGTCGGAGATCGGCCGGGGCCCGGCGCCGAGCGCGTCCATGATCGGTGCGAGCGGGATCAGGCGTGCGTCGCGGTCCGTGCGACCGACGGCCACTCGGAGGCCGGCCGCGGTCGCCTGGTCGACCACGTCCTCGAGCAGACGCGACTTGCCGACGCCCGCAGCGCCGCGGACGACGAGCACGTCACCCGCGCCCCGTGACAGACCGGCCAGGGCATCGGCGGCGATGCCCCGTTCGACGCTCCGGCCGCGGAGCGGCAGCCCGTTGCCGGGCACGGCGGACACCGGCGCGGAGAACTCGTCTCCGCGGGGGAGCAACTCCTCGTCCGTCAACACGGCGGCCACCAGTCCTCGTCGGTGGCTGGAGTCTACGAACGGACCGGGCGCGGGCGACGGGCCCTGCCGTTACCCCGGCGGCGGGTTCCGGTGACGCTCCCGGGCCGTCCGCCCGGGGTGTCGCGGGTGGTGGCGGGAGCATCCGGGGCCCACGGGGCGGGCAGCCGGCGAGGGTGTCCCTGACAGGGTCACGTCCGGGCGTTGCCCGTCGCGTCGCCTCCCAGTCGCAGGAGTGCATCCCGGAGCCCGGCCCGTGTCGTCACACCGAGCTTCGGGAACAGCCGGTACAGGTGCCCGCTCACGGTGCGCGGGGAGAGGTACAGCTGCCCGGCGATCTGTTTGTTGGTCAGTCCGGCCGCGGCGAGGGACGCCACACGGCGTTCCTGTTCGCTCAGGTCGACCGCCTCCAGCGCCGTCGGCAGCGGACGGGCGGCACCGGCCGCGCGCAGCTCGCGTTCTGCGCGGCCCTGCCAGTCGCCGGCACCGAGCACCTCGAAGGCGCGCGCCGCCAGCCGGAACTGGCCCCGGGCCTCCAGGGCGTGCATCCCACGACGCAACCACTCGCCGTACGCCAGACGGACGCGGGCCACCTCGAACGGCGATACGTCGCCGTCGACGCTGGCCAGCGCGTCCTCGAAGAGGGCGCGGGCACCAGGCGTCTCGTCGACGACCGCTCGGCAGGCGAGCAGCACCAGGGAGCGGCGCGGGGTCGGCTGGTCGGTGAACGCCCGTTCTGCCCGGGCCACCAGCGCGGCCCCGTGGTCGGCCAGGCGGAGCCGCGCAGCCGACTCCACCGCATCGAGCAGCTCGATCGGTCCGTAGCTGCTCTCGAGCCACCGCCCCGCCCCGCCCGGTCGCATCGCCGAGCGGCTGTGGGCCTCCTCGAACCGGCCCGTCGCGACGTCGAGTGCCGAGCGGGCGTGCTCCGCTGCCCGGGCGACCAGCGGCGTGCCGTGCTGCGCCGCCCACCGTGCTGCGCGGTCGGCCTTCCACGCCGCCCGCTCCGGCTCGCCCTGCACCGACAGGACCAGGGCCTGCAGCGCCTCCGTCAGCGCGACGAAGGTCCCCGCCTGCCAGCGCTCGGCTGCTCGGTGCACGTGGTCGAACGCCGCGCCCGCCGCGTCGAGCCGCCCCGCCTGGTAGTGCGTCACGGCGGCACGGCACGAGCTGAAGTAGTCGAGGAGCCCGGCGTCGCCCGCCCCTCGGAGCGCCGCCTCCACGTGGTCCCGGCGCGGATCGGTCGAGTCGAGCAGCGTCCACGCGATGTGCAGTGCCACGGCCTTCCACGGTTGCGTGTCGGCAGCGGATGCCAGCACCTCGCGGTGCAGCGCGGCACGCTCGTACTCGGTCCGGCCGGAGCCGTCCACGCAGTCCTCGACGAGCCGCAGCACCGGGTCGAGGTCGCGGTCCGCGGTCAGCGCCAGCGCCTCGTCCCACCAGGAGTCGTGCCCTCCGAGGTAGCAGAGCACGTGCAGCGTCGCGACCAGGACGTCGTCGGCACCCGCCCGGTCGGGGGCCCCGAGCGCGGCCAGGACGCTCCGCCTGCCGGCGTGCACGTCACCGGACCGGACCGCCCGGGCGAACTCGACCGCCGCCACCAGCGACGGACCGGGTCGGGTGCCACGGCGCACGGCCCGTTCGGCCTCGGCGTCGACCAGTCCGAAGTCACCGGTGAAGGCGGCCGTGACGGCGACGGGGACGTCGGCCGACGGCAGCCGGGTGCCCGATTCGGCCCGGCCCTCGCCCACGCCGACCACCACGACCGTCCCGAGGTCCTGCGCCAGCGCGGCGAGCAGGTCGTGCAGCACGGACCTGGCGTCCTCGTCGAGCGCGTCGAAGTCCTCGACGAGGACGATGCTCGGGGCCGGCCGCGGTGCCCCCGCGTCGTGTGCCCGGACGAGCGCGAGCCACGGGGCCAGCGACGCGGCCTCGATGACGGGGTCACCGCCCACCGCGCGCCACCGGACGACCGTGTGCCCGTCCGCCCGGGCAGCGTCGGCGACGTCCGCGAGCGCCCGCGCCCGGGCGGACGCGTCCGGTCCGGTGACGACCACGAAGGGATCGGTGTCGCCGGACGGCGAGCGCAGCGCTCGCCCGATGCCGTCGTCGTGCGCCGGTCGTGTGTCCGAGATGCTGATCGTCATCGTCGCTCCTGGATCGTCGGTCGTCCGCCGCCCGGGAGGCCCGTGGCGGCTGCTCCGGACGCTAGCGACGACGACGCGGTCGCCACATCACCCCGTGGTCGCCCGGGCATCCCCCCTGTCGGAGCGGGTCATCCGACTCAGGCGTGACGAGGCGCCGAGTGGCGATGCTCGACGGGAGACACCCCACGGCACCGAACCGCACCGTCAGGACGGCTGCGGAGGAAAGGCGGACACCATGGCCTCCGTCCACGTCGCAGCCTGATGGTCGGCACACCGGGCAGCCGCGTGCCCATCGACGCGCAGAGCGTCGACGCGCCGCTGTCCCGTTCGGCCGTGTTCCTGACCCTCGACGTCGGCCCGGACGACGACGACCTGGCCGCGGTCCGCGACGTCCTCAGCGACCTCGACGGCCTGTTGAAGACGGTCGGGTTCCGTGCCCTCGACGCGCACCTGTCCTGCGTCGTCGGCATCGGGGCGGTGGCGTGGGACCGCTTCTCGCCGCACGCCCGTCCGGACGCGCTGCACCCGTTCCCCGCACTGACCGGGCCGGTCCACTCGGCGCCGTCCACCGGGGGAGACCTGCTCTTCCACATCCGGGGTGAACGCACCGACGTCTGCTTCGAGTTCGAACGCCTGCTGCTCGCCGCGCTCGGGGACCACGTCACCGTGGTCGACGAGGTCAGCGGCTTCCGGTACTTCGACACCCGCGACCTGCTCGGCTTCGTGGACGGCACGGCGAACCCGGTCGCGCAGGACCTGGCAGCCTCCGCACTCGTCGGTGCGGACGACCCGGACTGGGCCGGTGGCAGCTACGTCGTCGTGCAGAAGTACCTGCACGACCTGGCGGCGTGGAACGCCCTCGGGACGGACGCGCAGGAGCGGATCATCGGCCGGTCGAAGTCGGACAACGTGGAGCGTGACAGCGCCACCGAGGTCCGGCCGTCGCACAAGTCGCTCGCGACCATCGTCGACGACGACGGGGTCGAGCACGACGTCCTCCGCGACAACATGCCCTTCGGTCGCCCCGGCAGCGGGGAGTACGGCACCTACTTCATCGGCTACAGCGGTGAGCTCTGGGTGCTCGAACGGATGCTGGAACGGATGTTCGTCGGCGATCCTCCCGGGACGTACGACCGGCTGCTCGACTTCTCGCGCGCGATCACCGGAGCGACGTTCTTCGCACCCGCTCGCGATCGCCTGGTGGACCTCGCCGCTCTCGCGGCACCACCGTCGCCGTCCGTGGTGACGGCTCCCGACGCCACCGGTCCCGGTCTCGGCATCGGTTCACTCCGCAGCACGGAAGGGCACACGCCATGAACCACCTCCTCCGCGAACTCGCGCCGTTCGGTGCCGACACCTGGGCGGTGCTCGACGCCGAAGCCCGTGACCGGCTGGTCCCGGCGCTCGCCGCGCGGCGCATCGTCGACTTCGACGGACCGCGCGGCTGGCAGTGGTCCTCGGTCGACCTCGGCCGCACCGACGCCGTGACCGGCGGGGTCGCCGACGGCATCACCGCACGGCGCCGCAGGGTCCTGCCGCTCTGCGAGGTCCGTGCGACCTTCACCGTCGCGCTCGAGGAACTCGTGGACTCGTCCCGCGGCGCCACCGACGTCGACCTGGGCGACCTCGACGCGGCCGTGCTGCGGCTCGCGGCCCACGAGAACCGGGCGACGCTCCGGGGGTGGCCGGAGGGCGGCATCACCGGGGCCGGGCAGGCGTCGACCCAGCCCGCACAGTCGCACGACGGCTCACCGGGTTCGTTCCGGGCCGCGGTCACCGCTGCGGTCGCCGCGCTCCGCGACGTCGGGGTCGCCGGGCCGTACGCCCTGGCGTGCAGCCCCCGTGACTGGGCGGACATCGTCGAGACCGACGACGCCGGCACACCCCTGCGCGAGCAGCTCGAGGGCATCACCGGCGGTCAGGTCGAGCGGGCGCCGGGCATCGACGAGTCCCTGCTGATCAGCCAGCGCGGCGGGGACTTCGTGTTCACCGTCGGCGAGGACCTGGCCCTCGGCTACCTGGGCCACGACGCCGTCGACGTCACCATGTACGTCGAGGAGACCTTCGCGTTCCAGGTGAACACCCCCGAGGCGTCCGTCGTCCTCCGCCGGTCGCTCTGACGAGCCGGACTGACGCCCACCGGCGCCCACCTGCGCATCGCGCGGGTGGGCTGGCCGCCACCCCACGACGCGACGGGAGGCCCGTGGCGGATCCGCCACGGGCCTCCCGTCCGTCTGCCGGTCGCCTTCGCGACCCGCGCCGATCAGTAGAAGTTGTTCGCCTGCGAGTGCCCCCACGCCGCGCACGGGGTGCCGTACGCCGAGCTGATGTACTGCAGGCCCCAGGTGATCTGGGTGGTGGCGTTGGTGCGCCAGTCCGAGGCGATCGTGGCCATCTTCGAGCCGGGGAGCGCCTGCGGGATGCCGGTCGCGCCGCCGTTCGCGTTGACGGCCTGGTAGTTCCAGCCGGACTCCTTGGTCCACAGGTTGTCCAGGCACTGGAACTGGTCGGCACCCCAGCCGTACTCCGACGACGCGAGCGAGGTCGCCGTGGCCTTCGCGCCGGCGACGGTGTTGCCGGCGGCGAGCTTCCGGGCGGCCTCCGCTGCCTCGGCGGCAGCCTTCCGCTCGGCTGCGGCCTTCGCTGCGGCCGCGGCCTTCGCGTCGACGTCCCGCTTGTCCTGCGTGGCGCTCGCCTGCGCGACGTCGGTGGCCGACGCGACCGTCGTCGAGATCCGGTTCGTCAGCGCAGCGCCGGACAGGTCCGGGTAGTCGCTCAGGGCGTCGACACGCTGTTCGAGCGCCGAGGTGTCGACCTTGCCGTTCGCGGTCTGCATGACGGTCTTCGCCGTGGTGATCGTGGCGGCGGCCTGGGCGCGGTCGAGCGCGGTGCCACGCAGGGCGGGCTCCGCGGTCGCCGAGGCGCTCGCGGAGCCGGTCGGCATGCCGAGGGCCTCACCGATGGCGGGCTGCGTGCCGACGGTCAGGGCGCCACCGGCGACGGCGAGGACCGCCGCGCCGCCGGCGATCAGCGTCGCGCGGTGCCGCAGGGCCCGGCGCATCCGGCGGGTGGGGGTGTTCAGGGCCTCACGTCGGGTCGAGGCGGTGGTGGTGGGGAGCTCAGGGGTGTGTCGCATCGGTTCCGCAGGTCGGCGGCTCGGTGGGGGAGGGACTCCTGCTCGCGCGACCGAGGTCGTACGGGCACGCCGGAGGCTGGCGGTGTCGGTGACACCGTCGGCGACGACGAGGAGTCCTCGAGCCGGTGAGGACCGGACGGTGGTGTGGGGCCCGTCCGTCCGCCGGGAGCAGCCGTGGGGTGGCCGCGGTCAGGCGGAGCCGACACCATGACCGGTCAGACTGGGCAGCGCGTCCAGGAACGCTGGCAGAACGGTCCGTCCACCGCTTGGTAACGGTTCGGTAACGGTCGTGTGGAGTCTAGAAGGTGTGAGGTTCCTGGGCGTGCTCGCCCTGGGCGACACGCTCGAGCGCGGCCAGGGCGCCGGCGATCGCCTGGACGTCCGACTCGTCGAGCTCGGCGATGAGCTCGGCGACGATCCCGGTGCGGTTCGCGCGGGCCTGCTCGACCGCCTCGATGCCCTCCGGCGTGGCCGTCACCATGAACGCCCGGCCGTCGCGCGGGTCGGCCTCGCGCTGGATGAAGCCGCGCTGCTCGAGCTCGGTCAGGATGCGGGTCATCGTGGGCTTCGTGACCACCTCGATCCGCGACAGGTCGCCGGGGCGCAGGGGTCCGTGCCGTTGGATCGACGCGAGCGCCGACACGATGCCGTACCCGAGCGAGGCCGAGTCGGTGCGGGCCCGGCGGTTGATCCGACCGACCGCTGCGGCCAGGCGTGCGGCGACCTCGGTACGGTCCGTCGGGCGGGGGTTCATGTGCTGCTCCGGGTGCCGGGTTCAGGTGGTCGCCAGCGATGCTATCGGTCCGCGCGGCCCCGGGACTGGGAGCGTCGGCCGCGTGCCCGGGCCACCGACCGGGAGGCCCGTGGAATGTCGACCGCCCGCCTCGCGTCGGCGAGACGGGCGGTTCCTGTACGCGGGTACAGGTGGACTCAGTGCTTCTCGCCCGGCAGCTGGTGGATCGCCTCGGTCGCGAGCTCAGCCGCGACGTTGTCGCCGGACTCGGTCGCTGCCCGGAGGCGCCGGAAGTCCTCGGTCATCCGGTCCCAGTCGACCAGCACGTCGAGGTTCGGTAGGCGCAGCCGGAAAGCGAGGCCGTCCATCGTGTCGCGGCAGACGCGCTGCAGGTTCTCGTTGCCGCACTCGGCGACGTACAGGGCGAAGACGTCGAGCGCGTCGTGGTTGACGGCGGCGACCTCGTGGGCCTCGAGCTCGGTGATCGTCTTGTCGAGCTGCGCGAGGATCTTCTTCCGGGCAGCCGACCCCAGGCGCGGGACCGCGAGTCGGACGACGCCGCCGAACAGCACGCCGAGGGTCTGCATCGCCTGGACGACCTCGGTCGGGTCCGGCGTGGTGACACGGGTGTACCGGTTCGGGGCCATCTCGATCAGGCCGGCGCGGGACAGCTGGCTGAGGGCCTCGCGGATCGGCGTGCGGGAGACACCGAGCCAGGAGATGAGCTCGTCGTCGTTCAGGCGTTCGCCGGGCAGGAGCGTGCCGTCCATGATCGCGTCGTGGATCTTGTGGCGGACGGTGTCACGGAGCAGCTGGTGCTCGGTCGGGGCGCTGCGGGGGACCGGCATGCGTTCTCCTTCGGGGGCGGTGGCGTCGGGGCGCCGGGCGAACGGGCACGGTCGGCATCGCACGTGCTCGCATCACCGTACCTGATATGACAACGGCGTTCCGATCGGCTCAGGGCGTGTCAGTGTGGACGTTCAGATGCCGGTCACGTGCGTGTGCGTCGTGTGCGTCGCGTGCGTCACTCCTGTTCCGAGTGCTCTCCGAGCAAGCGGAGCGTGGCCGGGTCCTCGGCGCCGTCGTACCAGCGGTCGAGCACGGCGACGAACGGCCCCGGGTCGGCTGCGATCCGGGCGAAGAGCGTCATCGACGACCGGAGCTTCACCGCGTCGATGCCCCCGAGCAGGGCATCTGCGGAGTGGGCGGGGGCGTGGCGTGCGACGTCGGTCGCCGCGAGCAGACGGGGCCCGAGCACCGAGTGTGCCAGGTAGGCGCGGGCTTCGTCCGTCCCGGTGATCGCGTAGCGCACGGCCGTGGCGCTCCGCCCCAGGCCGGCCAGCTGCGGGAACACGAACCACATCCAGTGTGACGACTTCCGGCCCTGACGGAGTTCGTCGAGCGCGACGTCGTGGACACCCTGCTGGGCCCGGACGAAGCGGTCGAGGTCGAACGGGTCGTCGGCCTGTGCGTCGGAGCGTGCGTCCGTCACCGGACGACCCCGCCCCAGCCGTACCGGACGGTCGTGCCGTCGACCACGAGCAGGGAGTCCGGGGCCCGGTCGAACAGCCCCGGCATGCCCACGGCGTCTGGCAGGTCGCCCTCGAGTCGGTCGAGCGTGGCCGAACGGGTGGTGAGCACCGGGTGCTGTCGCTGCCAGAACAGGGTCTGCGCCAGGTACCGCGCGTGGATGCCGGCGCGGGTGGTGAGCTCGGCGGCCAGCGGGGTGTCGACGACCTCGCCGGCGGTCACCCGGACCGAGGCCGCGTGCTTCGGCCGCGCCGCGCCGGTCGGGCGTTCCTGCCGGAGCGACCGCGCCCACCGCACCGGGTGCAGCGCGCGGGTCGGGTGCCGGACGGATCGGTGCGCCACAGCGTCACCACGGCGACGGGAACGTGCGTGCGCGAACGTGTACGGCACGCCGAGCAGTGCGTGCGCTGCCACGATGGCGGGCACGTTCGCGGTGTCGACCGTGCGGTAGGTCACCCCGCGCCGCCCCTGGTCGTCCACCGTGAGCACCTCGATCGTGACCTCGGTCATGGTGCCGAGCCGCCCGGCAGAGGGGAACGGCGGCACCCGGGTCTCCCGGAACACGTACGCCGACAGCCCCACCCAGGCGCTGCCGTCCACCACGTCCGGACGGGTCCCGCGGGGGACGAGCCGCTGCAGCGACGCCGGGTCGTGCCGCCAGTGCGCGAACACGATGTCCTCCCAGGCGTGCTGGGTGACCGGGCGGTGCAGCAACGGCACCGCCGCGCGGGTCCACGACGGCTGGGTCACGGCTTCGGTGCGTGCCGACCGACGCGCACGCCCCACAGCACCAACGGGGCCTGCAGCGGGAGCCGCAGCACCGAGACCAGACGCATCGCCCGGCTCGAGCGGGGATGGTCGAGCAGGTCGCTCGCCATCTTGACGTTGGCCGGGAACACCGCCGCGAACAGCGCCGCTGCGGCCCACCCCGAGGCGCGGCGGGTCGCGGGGAACGCGAGCCCGGCGGCGATGCCGAGCTCGGCCACGCCGGAGGCCAGCGTGGTCAGCCGCGGGGGCAGCGCGTCCGGCACGATCCGGTCGAAGTGGGTCGGGCGCAGGAAGTGCATGGTGCCCGCTGCACCGAGGGCCACCGCCAGGATGGTGGCCGTGCGGTTGGCACGTCGGATCCGCTCACGTCGTCGCATGCGGCCCATCGTGCCCGCCGGTCCTCGGAACCACGTCAGTGCCCGTTCACGTCAGTGCCCGTTCACGTCAGTGCGGTCGCGACGAGGTCGAGGACCGCCGTCGCCACCTCGGCCTTTGTGCCGGAGGTCTCGCGGACCACCTCGCCACCGGGCACCAGGACCTCGATCGCGTTCTCCTCGCGCTCGAATCCGGCCGACCAGCCGACGTGGTTCACGACGAGCAGGTCCGCGGGCTTCCGGTCGATCTTGGCGCGCCCGAGCTCGATCCGCGCGTCGCGGTCGGGTTCGGTCTCGGCGGCGAACCCGACGATGATCTGCCCCGTCCGCCGTGCCGCCACGAGGTCGGCGAGTACGTCCGGGTTCCGCACCAGCTCGAGCGTCATGCGCTCGCCCTGTGCGTCCTTCTTGAGCTTCTCGGTGAGCACCTCGGCTGGACGGTAGTCGGCGACGGCGGCGGTCATCACGACGACGTCGGCTTCGGCGGCGGCGGTGTGCACGGCCTCGGCGAGCTCGAGCGCGGACCCGACGGGCACCACGGTCGCGTCCAGCCCCGCGGTCAGCGAGCCCTCGACGTTCGCGGCGACGAGGGTCACGGACGCCCCACGACGGACGGCATCGGCGGCGATCGCGATGCCCTGGCGGCCGCTCGAGCGGTTGCCGACGAACCGCACCGGGTCGAAGGGCTCGCGGGTGCCGCCCGCGCTGACGACGACGCGGACGCCGGCCAGGTCGCCCTGTTCGCCCCGGGCTCCGGTGCCGGCCCCCGAGCCGCCCGCGTCGCGGCGGCCGGCCGGTGCGGGGTGCTGGTCGAGCACGGCGAGCGCGGCGGCGACGATGTCCTCGGGCTCCGCCATCCGACCGATGCCCGCATCGTCACCGGTGAGCGCGCCGACGACCGGGCCGACCAGGTGGACGCCGCGGTCACGCAGCGTGGCGACGTTCGCACGGGTCGCGGGGTGCTCCCACATCTGCGGGTGCATCGCGGGGGCGACCACGACGGGTGCCTCGGTCGCGAGCAGCGTCGTGCCGAGCAGGTCGCTCGCCAGGCCGTGCGCCATCCGGGCCAGCGAGTCCGCGGTGGCGGGGGCGATGACGACCAGGTCCGCCCGTCGACCGAGCGCGACGTGGCGCACCTCGGCGACGTCGTCCCATACGCTCGTGGTGACGGGGTTGCGGCTGAGGGCCTCGAGCGTCGGCAGTCCGACGAAGCGCAGGGCGCCCTCGGTCGGGACGACGTGCACGTCGTGGCCGCGCTTGACCAGGTCACGGACGACCCCGACGGCCTTGTAGGCGGCGATGCCCCCGGTGATCCCCACGATGACGGTCAGGGCGCGCTCTGCTGCTGCGTTCACCTGGCCCACGCTACCGGGGCCACGTGCGAGGATCGACGGCATGTGCACCGTCGTCGTCCGCGTCGACCCCGGGTCCGCGTGGCCCGTCACCGTGCTCGCCCTGCGGGACGAGTCGCCCGAGCGTCCGTGGGACCCGCCCGCTGCCTGGTGGCCGGACCGCGACCCGGACCTCCGTGGTGTCCGTGACCGCTCCGCCGGTGGTGCGTGGCTCGCCGCGTCCGACCGAGGCGGCCTGGCCGTGGTGCTCAACCGCGCCGAACCCGTGACGAGCGTCGACGGCACCTGGACGACCCGTGGTGTGGTGCCGGTGGACGCCGTCGCCGACGACCTGCTGCCCGGTCACGACGGCACGCTGCCGACCACGCGGGCCTTCAACCTGGTGCGCGCCACGGCCGAGGGCGCCTCGGTGCTGACCTGGGACGGCGAACAGGTCCGCACCACCGACCTCGGCCGCGGCGTCCACATGGTCACACACGGTGCGGCCGACGACCCCGCGGCGCCGCGCATCGGTCGGTGGCTCGAGGCCTTCCGTGCCGTCGACGCCCCGTCCGGCCCGCCGGTGCTCGGACCGTTCGACGAACTCCGCACCGTGGACTCTGGTGGCGACGCCGGGGACGGCTGGGGCGGTTGGTTCGGCGTGCTGGCGGAGTCCGCAGCGCTGCCGAGCGACCACCCCGACGCGATCCTCCGCGACGTGCACGAGGCCGAGGGCCACATGACGACCCTGTCCATCGTCGCCGTGGCGATCGCGCCGGGCCGCACCGTCCTGCAGCACGCCCGCCTGACCGAACCCGGTCGGCTGGACGGGTCGGTGGAGCTGCACCGCGCCTGACGCCGGCGGCGTGCCGGACCCGCCCCGGGCCTCCCGGCCGCGCCCCGCGCCCGCGTCCCGGCGCGCACGACGTCCGAGTGGTGCGAGGTTGCGTCCTCGGTGCGACCCGCGCCCCCTCGCACCACGTCCGGAACCTCGCACGGGCCGCGGCGCCCCTCGCACCGTGCGAGGGGCGCGACCAGCGCGGCTAGAGCGGTGGGCGCGTCCCGGTGAGGTCCTCGGCGACGGCCCAGAGCGAGCGGGCGAGGTCGGCGCTCCGCGCGGATCCGGGGATCGACACGGTGGTGGTCGGGCCGGTCATGCCGAACGGACCCGAGGGGCCGTAGTACGCGCCGCCCACGGCGCTCGGCCCGACCGCCGCGTACAGCAGCGGCTCGGTGCCCTGCTCGACGGCCTGGGTGAACGGCAGGGCGCGGTTGCTCGACCGCACCGGCTTCGACCGACCGAGCGAGCGTCCCGCGGCCTGCAGGTTCGTCCGGGTGTAGCCGGGGTGGGCGGCGGTGCTGACCAGGGGCACGTCGGCCTCGACCGTCAGGCGGTGCAGGTGCAGCGCGAGGAGCAGGTCGGCGAGCTTCGACTGCGCGTAGGCGCGCCAGCCGTTGTAGCCGCGCTCCCACTGCAGGTCGGCGAAGCGGATCCGGCCGGGGATCGCGGCGAGGCTCGACATCGTGACGACCCGGGGCGCCTGGGCCAGGGGGCCGTCGGCGAGGGGCGTGCGCGCACGCAGCAGCGACGGCAGCAGCAGGTTCGTCAGGGCGAACGGGCCGAGGAAGTTCGTGCCGAACTGCAGCTCGAAGCCGTCGACGGTCTCGAAGCGCTCCGGCGGCGCCATCACGCCGGCGTTGTTGACCAGGACGTCGATCGGACGTTCCTCGTCGACGATGCCGCTGGCGAAGCGGCGCACGCTCGCCAGGTCGGCGAGGTCGAGTTCGCGGACCTCCACGTCGGCTGCGGGGTGGGCGGCGCGGATGCCGGCGGCGGCGGTCTCGCCCTTCTCGGTGCTGCGGACGGCGAGCACGACGCTGGCGCCGGCTCCGGCGAGGCGCAGGGCGGCCTCTTGTCCGGTGCCGCTGTTGGACCCGGTGACGACGATGCGGCGTCCGGTCTGGTCGGGGAGGTTCGGCATGCGGGTGACCGTACTCGTCCGGGCTGGCCGACCCCGGCCGCGCGCCGCCCGGGCCCAGTCCCGGTCCGGCCGCTGACCCCGTGCGCGCACGCCGCCGCCGTGCTATGTTGATGCAAACGCATGGAAGTGCGACCAGGAGGACACCATGAGCAACGCATTCGGCACCGACCGTCCCTCGGACGTCCCGCCGCCCGCACCCGACCGGATCGGACCGCTGCAGCTCGGCCTCGACACCTTCGGCGACGTCACCGAGCGCGCCGACGGCAGCCTGCAGTCCGACGCGCAGAGCATCCGCGACGTCGTCGACCAGGCTGTCCTCGCCGACCAGGTCGGCGTCGACTTCATCGGCGTCGGGGAGCACCACCGAGCCGACTTCGTCGTGAGCGCCCCCGAGGTCGTCCTCGCCGCGATCGCCGCCAGCACCGAGCGCATCCGGATGGGTTCCGCGGTCACGGTGCTGTCCTCCGACGATCCTGTTCGCGTGTACGAGCGCTTCGCCACCGTCGACGCCCTGTCGAACGGCCGCGCCGAGGTCATCCTGGGTCGTGGCTCCTTCACTGAGTCGTTCCCGCTGTTCGGCTACGAGCTGAGCGACTACGAGGTCCTGTTCGAGGAGAAGCTCCAGCTCTGGGCAGCCCTGCGCGGCGGCGACGCCGTCACCTGGTCCGGCACCAAGCGTGCGGGCCTGGTCGACCAGGACGTCTTCCCGAAGCTCGAGCACGGCGCCATCCCGACCTGGATCGGTGTCGGCGGCTCCCCGCAGTCGGTCATCCGTGCCGCGTCGTACGGCCTGCCGCTGTTCCTCGCCATCATCGGCGGGCAGCCGGCCCAGTTCGCCCCGTTCTCCCGCCTGTACCGCCAGGCCCTCGCGCAGCTCGACCTGCCGCAGCAGCCCATCGCGATGCACTCGCCCGGCTTCGTGGCCGCCACCGACGAAGAGGCCGCCGAGCGCTACTGGCCCTACCACAAGGCCGTCACCGACCAGCTCGGCCGGGAGCGCGGCTGGCCGCCCCTCGACGTCGCCGGGTACCGCGCGAGCCTGTCGGCCGGCGGTTCGCTCTACGTCGGCTCGCCGGAGACCGTCGCCCGGAAGGTCGCGCGCAACATGCGGATCCTCGGCGCCTCGCGCTTCGACATGCGGTACGCCACGGGTCGCCTGCCGCACGCCGACATGATGCGCTCGATCGAGCTCTACGGCACCGAGGTCGCACCCCGCGTGCGCGAGCTGCTGGCGCAGCCCGTCCCCGTCGCCTGACGGACGCCGGCCCGGTCCGCAAAACACCGGTGTTCGCGCTCCACGCCACCCTTCGCGGGTGTTCGGAACGTGGACACCGGTGTCTTGCGTGCAGGTTCCGGCGGGCAGGGAGTGCGCTGGCAACGGCCGGGAGGCCCGGGTCGGCCGCCGAGATCGGCTCACGGGGGCCGCGGGTACGGTCCAGGGCATGTCGTCACGCCCCGACCACGCCTCCGGTCCCGCTGCTGGTCACGCCTCCGACTCCGTCGTCGAACGCCGGTTCCGCGGCCGGATCATGGGCGTCGGCACCACCTCGGGCGTCCGGATCGTCGTCGGGATGTGGGACCGCTCGCCCTTCGGCCCGTTCACGGACGTGTTCCTCGAACTCCCCGACGGCACCAGCGTGCTGCTCGCACCCGACGAGATCGTCGCCGCGTACGTCTCCGGCACCTACCGCTTCGACACCGTCTCGGTCGTCGACGTCCGCGCCCGCCGCACCGCCAGCGGCCTCGAGCTGTCCGCCGGGGCACTGCAGGCCTCGATCGACGTCGGCGGCATCTCGCCGCTCGGCCGGATCCTGCGCATCGTCCCGAAGCCGATCGCCCGCGACCCGCGCTGGCTCGCGGCGATCGACCCCGTGGCACGGCTGCTCGCGCCGGGGTCCGGCACGGCGGGGTCGGCGGGCAACGGTCGCCGCGAGTACTACGGCGTGACCGGGGCGCACGACGTCACCGGCGTGCGGGGGACCTGGGCGGGGGAGCCGCTCGGGGACCTGGCGCCGCTCGACCCGCCCGTGGCGTTCGGCTTCGCCTCGATGCCGAAGATCCCGCAGGTCGTCGACGTCGAGACCACCATCCGCGAACCCGCCTGACCCCGGCCTCCCTGCCGCGCGCCCGGCCCCTGTCCCACTTCGTGAGCAGGAACGGTCGGTTCGCCGGTGCGGAGGCGACATCGTGTGCTCACGATCCCGACGTCGTGGACAGCACGCGGGCCGGGCGGGGGCGGCGTGGCGGACGTGCGCCGGGCCTCCCGGCCGACCTGGACCGGACCACGTCGACGCGCGGGGCTGACGCGTCCAGCGCCGGAGGGGCACACTGGTCGGAACGGTACGGCCCCGTGCACCGACGGTCGCACGTCGAGCGGAGCGGGGCGCATGACGCAAAGGAGCACCATGACCGACACACAGACGGACCAGCGCGCCGCCATCTCGGACATCGTCCACGGCGCCCACACGGCACTGCTCACCACGGTGAGCGAGGACGGGAACCTGCACGCCAGGCCCCTCGCGGTGCAGGACAAGACGTTCCACGGGACCCTGCGGTTCCTGGTGCAGGACGGCAGCGAGAAGGTCGAGGACATCGCGCGGAACCCGCACGTCAACGTCTCGATCGAGTCGCAGGGCGGGTACCTGTCCATCGCCGGGACCGCGACCGTGACCCGGGACGACTCGGTCGTCGACGAGCTCTGGTCGCCGTTCGCCGAGGCCTGGTTCCCGGAGGGCCGCCAGGACCCGTCGATCCGGCTGCTGACGGTCGAGGGGGTCTCGGTCGAGTACTGGACCCAGGACACCGGTCCGGTCGGCAGCCTGGTGCAGATGTTCAAGGCGGCGCTCGGCAAGCAGAGTCAGCCGGACACCGGCGACCACGGCACGATCGAGCTCTGAGGCGCGACGCACGACGCCGTCGTCCTGTCGGGACGGTGGCGTCGTGTCGTGTCGTGTCGGGGCGGGTGCCTGCTGAGGCTGTGCGTCAGCCGCTCACGGAGGGCCGAGCAGCCACAGCACCGCGACCAGCACCGGCTGCCCGGCCAACGCGCCCGTCACGAGGGTCCACCGCATCCAGGGCTTCGCGACCAGCTCGGGTGACCCGAACAGCGGCGCGAGCGGCATGAGCAGCCGCGGGGTCGAGGCCATCGGCAGCGACACCGCGAAGATGTACAGCGCGTACGCGGCTGAGTACAGCACCGTCGTGGGCCCGAGCCGCAGCGTCGACCGGCGGAGCAACCAGATCGGGTACGTGACGAGCAAGAACACCACGATCAGGATCCCGCCGACGCCGAGCCAGCGGCCCGCGATCAGGAACCACGGCGTCAGCGGGACGAAGTCCACCCGACCGATGAAGTTCACCCACCAGGACATCTCGGTCTCCAGGTAGGCGTTCGGCGTCCCGGTGACGTGCGAGGCGATCACCGGCCAGGCGAGCCCGGCGAGGACCATGGTCAGCCCTGCGGCGACGACCCGGACCTGCTCGCGGAGCGGGAAGCCCTCGAACACCCGGCCGGTCTCGCGCCGTGCACGGACCCACCGCACGAGTGCGACGACGCCGAGCACGAGCGGGATCGCCAGGGCGCCCGGGCGGGTGAACGCCGCGGCGACGCCGAGTGCCGTCAGGAGCCCGTAGCGCCGACGTTCCAGGGCGAGCAGCGCCCCGAAGGACAGTGCGAGGAACATGCTCTCCGCGTACCCGACCTGCAGCAGGAACGACAGCGGACCGCAGCTGAAGAAGAAGACCGCCCACATCGCCGCGGCGTGCCCGGCGCGGTCCCGCACCAGGCGGTGCAGCAGGTAGGTGGCGAGCAGCCCGGCGACGATCGCGACGAGCGGGGCACCGAGTTCGAACGGCACCCCGGTCGAGGCGGTCAGCGCCCGGATCGTGAAGGGGAACGCCGGCAGGAAGGCCCAGGCGTTCTGCGCGACGTTGCCGGCGGCGTCGAGCGGCAGCGCGTCGGGGTACCCGTGCAGCGAGATCTGCTCGTAGTACTGCCCGTCCCACGCCACCAGGAAGGCGCCGAACCCGTGCTCGTTGCCCCAGATCGCGTTGCCCGGGAGCGCACGACCGATGAGCGGGTACGCGAGCGCGAGCCACAGGGTCGACAGGACCCGGCCGCCCGTCCAGACGAGCAGGACCGCCGCCCACGCCGGCAGGGAGGCCACGGTGTCCAGGACACGTCGTCGACCGCTGGCCGTGCCCGCGGCGACCACACCGGCGCTGTCGGTGCGGCTCACGCGCGAGGTCCTCGGCGTTCGGGTGGTCGGGTCGGCACCCGGCCAGGGTAGTCGGCCCGAGCATGAGGATCGCCCGGAACCGCGCCTGGAGGCCCGTCCCGCGTCGTGCGCGCCGCGTCGCGCCCGGTGGGCGGCCGGTGCGGCGTCCGGCGGGCGGCCCGTCCGTGACGGTGCGGACGTCCGCGGGCATAGTCTCGGTGGGCGATGACGACGACGGCGACGACACCCAGACGACGGACGGGCAGCACGGCGGTCGCCGTGCTGGTGGCCGGGACCTTCTTCATGGAGCTCCTGGACGGCACGATCCTGGCGACCGCCGCCCCGGCCATGGGGCGTGACCTCGGGGTCGACTCCGCCGCGGTGGGCGTCGCGATCACCGCGTACCTCGTGACGCTCGCGGTGTTCATCCCGGTGTCCGGCTGGCTCACCGACCGGATCGGTTCCCGGACCGTCTTCGCCGGTGCCATCGCGCTGTTCACGATCGCGTCGGCCCTGTGCGCGCTGTCCACCGGGCTGGTCGAGCTGACGCTGTGGCGCATCCTGCAGGGCCTCGGTGGGGCGCTCATGGTGCCCGTCGGCCGCCTCGTCGTGCTCCGGAGCGCCGGGCGCGAACAACTCGTCACCGCCATCGCCATCCTGACCTGGCCGGCCCTCGCCGCACCGATCATCGCGCCGTTCATCGGCGGGGTCCTCGTCGAGACGCTGACGTGGCACTGGATCTTCCTCATCAACATCCCGCTCGGCGTCATCGCCTTCGTCGCCGCCCTGGTGCTCGTGCCGCAGGAGCGTGCGGCGCAGCGCGTGCCGTTCGACTGGTTCGGGTCGCTGCTCGCCTGCGTCGGGCTCGGCTCGCTCGTGGTGATGGCCTCGCTGCTCGCGCTGGAGGTCGTGCCGGTCACCGCGGTCGTCGTCTCCGGGGTCCTCGGCGCGGTGTGCTGCTGGCTCGCGATCCGGCACTTCCGCCGGGCTCCGCACCCGATCATGGGGCTCGACGCGTTCCGACTCGAGACCTTCCGGGTGTCGCACGCCGGTGGCAGCCTGTTCCGCCTGGCGGTGTCCGCGGTGCCGTTCGTGCTCCCGCTCCTGTTCCAGGACGCCTGGGGCTGGAGCGCCGTGCTCGCCGGGTCCGCCGTGCTGTGGGTGTTCGTCGGCAACCTCGGCATCAAGCCGATGACGACCCCGTTCCTCCGCTGGTTCGGCTACCGCCCGGTGATCATCGTGTCGTCGGCCGTCGCCGCGCTGACCGTGGTCGCGATGGCGTTCATGACCGAGGACACCCCGTTCTGGCTGCTCGCCGTGCTGCTCGTCGTCAGCGGTGCAGCCCGCTCCGTGGGCTTCACGGCGTACAACACCATCGCCTTCGCCGACGTCGAGCAGGCCGACATGACCCCCGCGAACACACTGTCGTCGACGCTGCAGCAGACCGCCGCGGGCTTCGGTGTCGCCGTCGCCGCCGTGGTCATCCGCGCGGCCTCCGGCCTGGGCGGCGACGGACCGTACACGGCCGCGTTCTGGGTCATCGCCGCCCTGCTCGTCGTCGCCTGCATCGAGGGCATCCTGATGAGTCGCACAGCGGGCGACACCGTCCGCCCGGTCCGCCGTGTCCGCGCCTGATCCCGCCGCTGTCCGTTTCCGTCACGGTCACACGGACGAAACCCGGCAGGCGTTACAGTCTCAGCAACCGTCCGCGGTACCCGAGTACGGTGACCGCGGCAGGGTGACCGGAACACCCGGACAGGAAGGCAGCATGGCCGCGCCAGAGCAGCAGAGCACGATCGCATCAGAGCAGACCGTGCAGCCCACGCAGCTCCGTGTCGTCAGTTACAACCTCCGCGAGCACACCGCGAACAGCGAGCTCGCCGCACTGGCCGAGGCCTCCGAAGCCGACGTCCTGTGCGTGCAGGAGTGCGACAGCAACGACCTCGCACCGTCGATCGGCGGCCTCTCGCTCGCCGCGTCGACCCGCACCAATCGACTCGGGCTCGCGATCTACAAGCGTGACGACCGCTTCGAGGTGCAGGACTTCAGCATCCACTCCCTGCAGAAGTCGTTGCACGACCGGGTCCTCGCACCCGCGCACGAGCGGCTCATCGCGATGCACCTGCGTGACACCGAGGCCGACGCCGAGGTCGTCGTCGCCTCGTTCCACGCCTCACCGCTCACCGCGACGAACTCCCTGCGCCGCAAGCAGATCGAGGCGGCGCACCAGTTCCTGCGCGAGCTGGCGAAGGACGTGCCCGCGGTCATGGTCGGTGACTTCAACTACCCGTGGTTCCAGACGAACCTGCGCCGCAAGATCGAGCAGCACGGCTTCGCCCTGTCGCTGTCCGACCAGCCGACGTACCTGCGCTACCGCAAGTTCACCGGCCACTTCGACTTCGCCACGAGCGTCGGCCTGCACATCGCCGGCGTCGAGACCCTGCCGGCCGGCATCTCCGACCACCGCCCGATCCTGGTGCGTGCCCACTACGAGCACCCCGGCGAGACCGGCGCCGTCACCACAGTCGAGGCTCCCGCCGCCTGACCCGGCGCTGCCGCTCGCCGCTCGTGTCGAGGTCGCTCGACGTGCCGAGGGTGTGGCGTCGAGTGGTCGGGATCTGTCGGTTGCGGGGTCGTCCGGCGACGGTTCGTGCGCCTTCGGCGGAGGTGAGCGGGGAGTCGTGACCGCTCGGCGGTCGATGCCGAGCGCGTCGTCGGGCGGCGGCGGCTCGTGCCGAGGTCGCTTGACGTGCCGGGTGCGTGGCGCCGAGTGGTCGGGATCTGTCGGTTGCGGGGGCGTCCGGCGACGGTTCGTGCGCCTTCGGCGGAGGTGAGCGGGGAGTCGTGACCGCTCGGCGGTCGATGCCGAGCGCGTCGTCGGGCGGCGGCGGCTCGTGCCGAGGTCGCTTGACGTGCCGGGTGCGTGGCGCCGAGTGGTCGGGATCTGTCGGTTGCGGGGGCGCCGGGCGACTGTTCGTGCCACCTCGGCGAAGGTGCGCGGGGAGTCGTGACCGCTCGGCAGTCGGTTGCCGGGCGTGTTGGCGATTCGTCGGCGGCTCGTGCCGAGGTCGCTTGACGTGCCGGTTGCGTGGCGCCGAGTGGTCGGGATCTGTCGGTTGCGGGGTCGTCCGGCGACGGTTCGTGCACCTTCGGCGGAGGTGAGCGGGGAGTCGTGACCGTTCGGCGCACGACCCTGGGCGCGTCCGTCCGAGCGGCGACGCTCGCGGCTCGTGCCGAGGTCGCTCGACGTGCCGCGGGCGTGGCGCCGAGTGGTCGGGATCTGTTGGTTGCGGGGGCGTCGGGCTACGGTTCGTGCAGCTTCGGCGGAGGTGAGCGGGGAGTCGTGACCGCTCGGCGCACGACGCTGGGCGCGTCCGTCCGAGCGGCGACGCACCGGAGGCCCGGTGCCGATCTCGTGGACCGGCACCGGGCCTCCAGGGCGGTGCGCCGGCGCCCCGCGAGCCCGCGTCAGCGACGCAGCGTCGCGCGCGCCAAGCGGTTGCCGATGAACTGGCCGAGCTGCACGATGACGACGATCGCCGCCACCGAGACGTAGACCACCCACCAGTCGTAGCGCTGCGAGCCGTAGGTGATCGCGTACTCGCCGAGTCCGCCGCCACCGATCAGCGCGCCCTGAGCCGTCATGTCGACGATGCCGATGTAGATGAACGTGTACCCGAGGATCAGGGGGCCGAGACCCTCGGGGATGAGCACCGTCAGCAGGATCGACACGGGGTGCGCACCCGAGGCCCGGGCCGCCTCGACGACGCCCGGGTCGACGGACAGCAGGTTCTGCTCGACGATCCGGGACACCGCGAAGGCCGCGGCCAACGAGATCGCGAAGGTCACCGCGGGGACACCGATCGTGGTCTGCACGACGACCCGTGACAGCGGCGCGATCGCCGCGAGGAAGATCACGAACGGGATCGGGCGGATCAGGTTCACGAACACGTTGAGCACCGTGTACGCGGTGCGGTTGCCGAGGACGTTGCCCGGCCGGGTCGCGTACAGCAGCAGGCCGAGCGCGAGGCCGATGACCCCGGCGATGACCAGCGAGATCAGCGACATCACGATGGTGTCGCGGATGGCGGCGAGGAAGACGTCGAACGTGTCGATCACGCTCTGGAACGAGTTGTTGTTCACGCGGCGGCCTCCTCGTCGGTCGTGACGCCGTCGGCGCGGAGTGCGGCGATCGCGGCGTCGATGGCACCGGACTCACCGGACCGGCCGCTGGCGTCGCTCAGCTCGTAGGTGAGCGACCCGATCCGCCGCTCCCGGATCTCGCCGACCCCGCCGTAGACGAGCTCGGCGGTGACCCCGGCGGCGCGGAACGCGGCGTCGATGCGGTTCTGCAGCCCGGCCTCGTCCGTGATCTGCACCGTGACGAGCCGACCCGGGTGGCGGTCCCGCAGGCGCCGGAGCGTCTCGGGGGAGGGCCGGTCGTGCAGCGCGGTGCGGACGAAGCGCTGTGCGGCGCCGGTCTTCGGGGTCGAGAACACGTCGTAGACGTCCCCGACCTCGACGACCCGCCCCTGCTCCATCACGGCGACCCGGTCGGCGATCTGCCGGACGGCGTCCATCTCGTGCGTGATGACGATGATGGTGACGCCGAGCTCCCGGTTGACGCGGCGGAGCAGCGCGAGCACCTCGGACGTGGTCTCCGGGTCGAGGGCGCTGGTCGCCTCGTCGGCGAGCAGCAGGTCGGGCGACGCGGCGAGGGCGCGGGCGATGCCGACGCGCTGCTTCTGGCCGCCGGACAGCTGTTCCGGGTAGGCGTGGGCGCGCTCGAGCAGGCCGACGAAGTCGAGCAGCTCGGCGACGCGACGGTTCCGCTCGGCCTTCGGCACGCCGGCGACCTTGAGCGGGTACGCGACGTTGCCGGCGATCGTGCGGGACCGGAACAGGTTGAACTGCTGGAAGATCATCCCGATGTTGCGACGCGCCAGACGGCGGTCCCGCTCGGGGATCGCCGTCAGTTCGCGGCCCGCGACGGTCACCGTGCCGGAACTCGGCAGTTCCAGCGCGTTGACCAGGCGGACCAGGGTGGACTTGCCGGCACCGGAGTACCCGATGACGCCGAGGACCTCTCCCTGGTGCACGTCCAGGGAGACGTCCTCGACGGCCACCACGGTCTCGCCGGTGTCGGCGCGGCGGTAGTGCTTCGAGACGCCGCGGAGTTCGACGAGGACCGGCACTACTGCTTGGCCGCCTTCGCGTCCTGCTCGACCTCGGCGAGCTCGTCCTGCAGCTTCGAGGCGCTCTCGTCGCGGGCGACGGCCTCGGGCAGGTCCTTCGCGAAGGCCTTCTGCACGGCGTCGTCCTGGAACAGCTCCGCCAGCTCGAGGTAGGTCTTGTTGCCCTTGTCCTCGTCGCGGACAGCGAAGACGTTCACGTACGGGGCGGCGCTCGCGCTCGAGGGGTCGTCCTGGTAGATCGCGTCCGAGATCGGCAGGCCGGCGGCGGTGGCGAAGTTGTTGTTCACGACGGCGGCGGCGACGGAGCCCTGCTGCAGCGCGTTCGCGGTCTGCGAGGCGTCGAGGGGCTGGACGTCGACCTTCTTCGTCTCGATGTCGTCCGCGGTGGAGAACGCCGAGCCGCCGTCCTTGAGCGTGATCAGGTCCGCCGCCTGCAGGATCAGGAGCGCACGGGCCTGGTTGATCGAGTCGTTCGGGATCGCGACCTTCGCGTTCGCGGGCAGCTCGGACGGCTTGTCGTACTTCGTCGCGTAGAGCGGCAGCGGGTAGACGGCGGTCGAACCGATCGGCTGCAGGTCGTCGTCGGAGGTGACGTTGTAGTCCGCCAGGTACTGGATGTGCTGGAACTGGTTGATGTCCAGCTGGCCGTCCTTGAGGGCGGGGTTCGGCAGCGAGTAGTCCGAGAAGTTCGTCAGCTTGACGGTGACGTTGAGCTTGTCCTTCGCGAGCTTCGTGTACGTGCTCCAGTAGCCGAGCGACTTGTCCGACACACCGATCGTGACGGTCTTCGGGGCGGCGTCACCGGCGGCACCGGCGTCGTTGCTCCCGGAGCGGACGGCTCCGACGATGACGGCGACGACGATCGCCACGACGACGATCGCGGCGGCGACGATCCAGCCGATCGGGCGCTTGCCCTTCGGCTTCTCGGGCAGTGCGGGGGCTGCGGACATGCTGGTGCTCCTCGTGGGCCGTGCGTGTGGGGGAGCCGCGGTGGTCCGCGGCGTGGAGACGAGTGTGACGTGCGGTCCACCCCCGGGGCGAGTTCCGTTCCGTCGTGTTACGCAGCACTCGACCCGTGCTGCCTGCGGGGGAGCACGCGCCCCGAAACGACTTGGTTGACTCGGACCGTGCGCAGCATCGAACTCGTCCTCGGTCCGGAGTCGGACGCCGCCGTGCGGTCCGCCTGGCAGGCCCTGATCGACGCCGACCTGCCGAGCCTCGGCCGGCACCCGTCGCCGTCGAACGCCCCGCACGTCACCCTGGCCGCCGGGGACACGCTGCCCGTGCCTGCGGGGTTCCGCACGTCGGTCCCGACCTCGATCCGGCTCGGCGGGCTGCTGCTCTTCCCCGCGGGTGCCGGTCGGTCGGTCCTCGTGCGCGCGGTGGTCGTCGACGCGGCACTCACGACCTTCCACGGCGAGGTGCACGCGGTCGCCCCCGGCGGCGTCGAGACGTCGGTGCCCGGGCACTGGTCGCCGCACGTCACGCTGGCCCGCCGGGTGCGTGACGAGGACCTGCCGCGCGCCGTCGCTGCGCTGCGCGCCGTGCCGCTGCCGGAGACCCTCGACGTCGGCGGCGTCCGGCACTGGGACGGCGAGACGCGGACGATCACGCCGCTCGCGTTCACGACCGACTAGCGGGGCACGCATCGGGTGCGTTCCCGCCTCTGGAACCAGGTTCCGGACACAGCACCGCGCGATCCCGTGGTGCCGTGTCCGGAACCTGGTTCCAGGGCACGGCCTGGAGGCCCGGCTCAGGTCCCGAGCACCCGCTCGCCGAACGCGGATGCGAACGTCCGCTCCGGGTCGGCCCGGGCGACGAGGTCGCGGAAATCCGCCAGCCGCGGGTACAGCCCGGCGATCGCCGCCTGGTCGAGTGAGCTCATCTTGCCCCAGTGCGGTCGGCCGTCGAAGGGCGCGAGCCGGGACTCCAGGTCGGGCAGGAGCGCGGCGACCTCGGCCGGGTGCTTCTTCCAGGTGAACGCGATGCAGAGCACGTCCTCGCCCTGGGTCGGGCTGAGCCAGAGGTCGTCCGCCGCCATCGTCCGGAGTTCGCAGACGTGCAGGTGCGGCTGGATCCGGTCGGCGAGCCCGCGGAGCGCGTCGAGGGCGGCCGCCGCGTGCCGGAGCGGGACGAAGTGCTCGCTCTGCACCTCGGACCCGTGGCTCGGGACGGACCCGATCGGGAAGTGCGGCAGGCGGTCCCACCACGGGCCGACCGAGCCGTCGCGCGCGGTGCGGCGGTCGTCGCCGGGGGTGCCGGGCAGGCGGCGTGCGCCGGCCAGCGCTTCGGGCACCGGCACGTCCTCGGCGCCGTCGGGGACGCGTGACTTCACCAGGACCTCGGTGATCGCGTCGCCGAACACCGTGTAGGCGCACACCGAGTACGCGGCGGCGTGCACCTCGGCGACGTTCGCCGTGAAGGTGTCCCAGGGGATCGCGCCGTAGACGTCCTGACGCATCCGGTAGGCAGGTTCCACGTCGAGGGTCACCCGGGTCACGATGCCGAGCAGTCCGAGGTGCAGCACGGCACCGTCGAACGCGGGGTCCGTCCGGTCGAGAGTCCGGGCGGTTCCGTCCGGACCGAGCACCTCGAACGCGCGCACCGCGGTGGCGAGCGACCCCAGTGTCGTGCCGGAGCCGTGGGTGCCCGTCGCGACCGCACCGCCGACCGAGATGTGCGGCAGGGACCCCGTGTTGTGCAGGGCGAACCCGGCACGGTCGATGTCGGCCGCGACGTCGCCGTACCGGGTGCCGGCCCCGAGCGTGACGGTGCGGTGCTCGGCGTCGACGACCAGGTCGGTGGGGATGCCGGTCAGGTCGAGCAGGGTGCCCGCGGTGTCGGCGACGTCGTTGAACGAGTGCCGGGTGCCGAGGCCGTGCACCCGATCGGCGTCGGCCACGACCTGGGCGGCCTCGTCGATCGACGACGGGCGGACGACCCGTTCGGCCGTGTACGTGACCGTGCCGGACCAGTTGAGTTCGCTCGTCGTCGACCGCATGGCGCCCACCCTGCCACGTGGGCCGGAGACAGGAGCGGGCCGGGCGCCGGCCCCGTCACGGGTTCGGCGTCCGGCCCTGCTCGTCGGTCAGTGAGCGAGGCTCGTCGGTCAGTGCGCGAGGCTCGTCGGTCAGTGCACGGGCGCGGGCGTCGGCGCGCCTTCGGGCACCTCCGGCCGGCGGACGAACACCGACGCCAGGATGCCGAACAGCGAGATGATCGCGCCGACCATGAAGGCGGTGCCGACGCCCGACGCGGTGGCCACCTGGACCCCACGGGCACCGGAGCCCTCGACGGCGGTGGCCGCACCGATCGTCAGCAGCGTGACGAACAGGGCGGTGCCCGCCGCACCGGCGAGCTGCTGCGCCGTGCCGAGCACCGCGCTGCCGTGCGAGTACAGCTTCGGGGGCAGCCCACCGAGCGCCGCGGTGAACAGCGGCGTGAAGGTCAGGGCCAGGCCGATGCTCAGCACCACGTGCGCACCGAGGACGAACCACACGCTGGTGTCGACACCGACGGTGGAGAGCGCCCAGAGCACGGCGCTGACGATGATCGATCCGGGGATGAGCAGCACGCGCGGGCCACGGCGGTCGTAGATGCGACCGACGATGGGGGAGAGCAGGCCCATCAGCAGACCACCGGGGAGCAGCAGCAGGCCGACCTGCAGGACCTCGAGGCCGAGGACGCGCTCCAGGTAGATCGGCAGCAGGATGAGCGTGCCGAACATCGCCATGAAGCTCAGGCCCATCGCGACGATCGGCACCGTGAAGCCGCGGGTGCGGAAGGTGCGCAGGTCGAGCAGGGCGCTGTCGGTGCGCTGCAGGCGCGTCTGCCGGACGATGAACACCGCGAGGGCGACGGCACCGACGACCAGGGCGGTCACCGGGACGAGCGGACCGGTCGTGCCGGCTTCGCCGATGCTGGACAGGCCGTAGACGATGCCGCCGAACGCGAAGGCGGAGAGCACCACCGAGACGACGTCGATCGGTGCCTTGCGCGGCGTCGAGACGTTCTGCACCTTGACCATGCCGAGGATGAGCGCCGCGATCGCGATGGGCAGCACGAAGCCGAACAGCCAGCGCCACGAGAACGCGTTGAGGATCAGGCCGGAGATCGTCGGGCCGATGGCCGGAGCGACCGAGATGACGATCGAGATGTTGCCCATGATGCGGCCACGGTGCGCGGGGTCGACGAGGGTCAGGACCGTCGTCATCAGCAGCGGCATCATGATCGCGGTGCCGCTGGCCTGCACGATGCGGCCGACGAGCAGGACGGTGAAGCCCGGCGCGAGCAGGGCGATCAGCGTGCCGACCGAGAACAGGCCCATCGCCCAGACGAACACCGGTCGGGTGTTGAAGCGCTGCAGCAGGAACCCGGTGATCGGGATGACGACCGCCATGGTGAGCAGGAAGCCGGTGGTCAGCCACTGGCCGGTCGCGGCGCTGATGTCCAGGTCGTCCATGAGCCGGGGCAGGGCCACGCCCATGATGGTCTCGTTGAGGATGACGACGAACGCAGAGACGAGCAGCAGCCCGATCACGAGTCGGGTCTCGGCAGCGGACGGCTGCGAGACGCTTCCCGTGCGGGGGGCGGAATCGACGGCCTGGGTCATGCGGGTGCTCCTGTGGGTCACGACGGGTGGAACGGGTGTGGCGCAGGACGCGCAGACAGGCCAACTCCCTGAGTGGATGCGATTATTCCGCTTCGCTCCGACATCCGCAGGTGAACGATCGGTGCCGAGCACGCCGAGCGCCGGCACCGCTCCCACGCACGTCCGCTCAGTGCAGGATCGCGAACCCGTCGGCGTCCCCGTGCGGCACGACCGACCGCAGGGTGACGTCGGTCACGGTCGCTGACGGCGGCCCGGTGCGCAGGCACTCGACCAACGAGTCCACAGCGACCGAGGGTCCCTCTGCCTCGACCTCCACCGTGCCGTCCCAGAGGTTCCTCGCGTAGCCGACGAGGTCGAGCCCGTCGGCCTTCCGAGCGGTCCAGTACCGGAAGCCGACCCCCTGGACCGTCCCCGACACCACGGCATGCACCCTCGTCACCGTCGTCATGTCCTCCACGCTAACCGCGGCGGCCTCCCGGGAGTTTTCGGCCCCGTGACGATCTGTTTCCGGCTCGTGACGAGCGCACCGCGTCGGCAGTGATAGTGTCATCCCAACCCGAACACTTCGAGTCAGATTGACACTATCTCCACCATGGACGAAGCAGGCATCCGCGTTGCGGTCTCCACCGTGATCGTCGCACTGCGCCCGCACCCCGATACCGGGGCCCCGGCGCTGTGGATGCCGCTCGTCCGTCGCGTCGCCGAACCGTTCGAGGGTTCCTGGGCGCTCCCCGGCGGCTGGGTCGGCGACGACGAGGGCCTCGAGGACTCCGCGGCCGCCCGACTGCGCGAGACGACGAACGTCCAGCCGCGGTACCTCGAGCAGCTGTACGCGTTCGGTGACGTCGGACGCTCCCCGAGCCGCGTGGTGTCGATCGTGTACTGGGCGCTCGTGCACCCGGACGAGGCGAACGTCGTGCCCGACGACTGGAACGTCCGGTGGTTCCTGGCCGACGAGCACCCGCCGCTCGCCTTCGACCACGACCGCATCGTCGAGTACGCCCTGTGGCGGCTGCGCAACAAGATGTCGTACTCGCGGATCGCGCAGGCGTTCCTCGGCGACCGCTTCACCCTCGCCGAACTCCGGGGCGTGTACGAGGCAGTGCTCGGCCGAGCACTCGACCCCGCGAACTTCCGTCGGCAGGTCGAGAAGACCGACGCGGTCCTGCCGACCGACGAGACCACGAGCGGGGGCCGGCACCGTCCGGCCCGGCTGTACCGCTCGAACCCCGACCTGGCCTACGCGGACAACGGCCCGCTGCAGACCGGGGCCGATCAGCACCAGCAGCGGAACCGATAGGAAACCCCGTGTCCATCGCCACGACGATCGAACTCATCTCCAACGGCAGGGCCGCAGGCAGCACCTGCACGCCCGACCTCGCGATGCCGACGTGGGACTTCGACTCCCGCCCCGGGTACGGCCCGGGGTCGTCGATGTCCGACGTCATCCCGACGAGTGCCCCGCGCCAGGGTGTCCTGCCCGACGAGTACAAGACGGCCCCGACCGACGAGCTCCACGAGCGCATCGAGCGGGCGAAGGCCACCCTCGGCGACCGGGTCGTCGTCCTCGGGCACTTCTACCAGCGCGACGAGGTCGTCCGGCACGCGGACTTCCTCGGCGACTCGTTCCAGCTCGCGAACGCCGCCCTGACGAAGCCCGACGCCGAGGCGATCGTGTTCTGCGGGGTGCACTTCATGGCCGAGACCGCCGACATCCTGGCGCGCGACGACCAGCGCGTCATCCTGCCGAACCTGGCCGCCGGCTGCTCGATGGCCGACATGGCCGACATCGACAGCGTCGAGGCCGCTTGGGCGGAGCTGACGGCGGTGTACGGCACCGAGCCCGACGCCGACGGCCGCGTCCCCGTGATCCCGGTCACCTACATGAACTCCGCCGCCGACCTCAAGGCCTTCTGCGGTCGGAACGGTGGCATCGTCTGCACCTCGTCGAACGCCGCGACGGTGCTCGAGTGGGCCTTCGAGCGCGGGCAGCGCGTCCTGTTCTTCCCCGACCAGCACCTCGGCCGCAACACCGCGAAGGCGATGGGCATCAGCACCGACCTGATGCCGATGTGGAACCCGCGGAAGCCCGGTGGGGGCAACACCGCCGCGGACCTGCTCGAGGCGAAGGTCATCCTCTGGCACGGCTTCTGCTCGGTGCACCGCCGCTTCACGGTCGACCAGATCGACCAGGCCCGCCGCGAGCACCCGGGTGTGCAGGTCATCGTGCACCCGGAGTGCCCGATGGCCGTCGTCGACGCCGCCGACCACGCCGGCAGCACCGACCTGATCCGGAAGACCGTCGCCGCGGCCACTCAGCCGACCACCTTCGCGATCGGCACCGAGATCAACATGGTGAACCGGCTCGCCGCCGAGTACCCGCAGCACACGATCTTCTGCCTCGACCCGGTCGTCTGCCCCTGCTCGACGATGTACCGGATCCACCCGGGCTACCTCGCCTGGGTGCTCGAGGCACTCGTCCGCGGCGAGGTCCTCAACGAGATCGTCGTCCCCGCCGACGTGCAGGCCGACGCCAAGGTGGCGCTCGAGCGGATGCTCGCCGCCAAGCCCCGCGGCTGAGACGCGGACCCGACCGAACGAGGGAGACCACCGTGCACGTCGTCATCGTCGGCTCCGGCATCGCCGGCCTGACCGCAGCGATCCGCGCCAGTGCCCTGCACGACGTCACCCTGGTGACGAAGGGGGCGCTCGCCGACAGCGCCACCGCGTACGCCCAGGGCGGGATCGCGGTGGCGCTCGGCGCCGACGACTCCGCGGCGCTGCACCAGGCCGACACCCACGTCGCCGCGGCGGGCAGCGCCGACGCCCGGGCCGTCGAGGTCCTGTGCACCGACGGCCCGGCCCGCGTCCGCGACCTGCTCGCCCTCGGGGTGCCCTTCGACCGGTCGTCGGACCCGGCGACCCTCGACCGGTACGGCGACGACCTCGCCCGCGGTCGTGAGGCCGCGCACGGCCGGTGGCGCGTCGTGCACGCCGACGGTGACGCGACCGGAGCCGCCATCGAACGCACCCTCATCGCGGCGCTGCACCGCCGACACGTCACGATCCTGGAGCGCACGAGCCTGACCGACCTGGTCGTCCGCGGCGGCGTGGTCGTCGGCGTCGACGTCCTCGACCTGCTCGGGGAACCCCGCCGGCTCGACGCGGACGCCGTCGTCATCGCGTCCGGGGGAGCCGGACACCTGTACCGCGAGACGACGAACCCCCTGGTCGCGACCGGTGACGGGGTCGCCGCCGCCTGGCGCGCCGGCGCCGTCCTCGCCGACCTGGAGTTCGTCCAGTTCCACCCGACGCGGCTGGCCGTCCCCGGTGGCGGCCTGGTGTCCGAAGCCGTCCGCGGTGAAGGTGCCGTCCTCCGCGACGCCGCCGGGCACCGCTTCATGGCGGACGTGCACCCGGACGCCGAGCTCGCCCCGCGTGACGTCGTCGCCCGGGGAATCGCCGCCGCGGTGCGCGACCAGGGCGGCGCGCCCGTGCTCCTCGACGCCACCGGCCTCGACGCCGGGTTCCTGGTCACGCGGTTCCCCGGACTCACCCGGGCCACCCGCGCCGCCGGGTTCGACTGGACCCGCGAAGGCGTCCCCGTCGCACCGGCCGCGCACTACTCGATGGGCGGCATCGCGACCGACGCCGAGGGCCGCACCAGCCTGCCCGGACTGCTCGCCGTCGGCGAAGCCGCCTGCACCGGGGTCCACGGTGCCAACCGGCTCGCGTCGAACTCCCTGCTCGAGGGACTCGTCTTCGCGGTCCGCGCAGCGGACGCGGTCGCCGCACCGCGACCCGGCCTGCTCCGCCTGCGCGGGGACGCCGGCCTCCTCGTGACCAGCGTGCCCCGAGCGGCCGACGCGATCCGCGCCTCTCCCCACCTGCTCGGCCGTCACGCCGCTCCGCAGGCTCCGCAGCGCGCCGGAACCGGTAGGCGTGGGCCCAGTCCGACCCTGCCTGGAGGCGCGACCCGCCTCGACGACGACGGTGCCGTCCGACAGGCGGTCCAGTCCGTCATGACGGACCGGGTCGGGCTGCTCCGTGACGCCGTCGGGCTGGCCAGCGCCCGCCGCGACCTCGACGCGCTGACGGCGCCGACCGGCGGCGGTGTGCGCGAGCACGAGGACCGTGCGCTCCTCGACCTGGCCCGACTCGTCGCGCTCGCCGCCGAGGCCCGCACCGAGTCCCGCGGGGCGCACGCCCGCACCGACCACCCGGACACCGACCCCACCGCCCCGGCCTCGTACGCCTGGGTCGCCGACCACCCCGACGCACACCCCGACGAGCACACGGACGAACGCGCCGACGGCTCCGCAACCGTCCCGCAGGAGGTACCCGCATGACCACCGACCCCGGCACCATGCCGCCGCACGCGCTCCGTCGCGTGATCGAGACCGCCCTCGAGGAGGACGCGCCCTGGGGCGACGTCACCAGCGAGACCCTGATCCCCGCGGAGGCGACCGCGACCGCGACCCTCGGTGCGCGCGAGCCGGGCGTGCTGAGCGGCGGGGCGGTGTTCGTCGCCGTGATGCACGCCGTCGACCCGTCGATCCAGGCCGTGGTCCACGTCGCCGACGGCACGCACTTCGCGGCGGGCGACGTCCTCGCGACCGTGACCGGGTCGGCGCGGGCCGTGCTGCGGGCCGAACGGGTCGCCCTCAACCTGGTCCAGCGGATGTCGGGCATCGCGACGACCACCGCGGCCCACGTCGCGGCCGCCGCGGGCACCGCTGCGCGGATCGTCGACACCCGGAAGACGACGCCGGGCCTCCGAGCACTCGAGCGGTACGCCGTCCGGTGCGGTGGCGGACACAACCACCGCACCTCGCTCTCCGACGCCGTGCTCGCCAAGGACAACCACCTGGCGGTGCTCCTGGCCGGCGGGATCGGCATCGGCGACGCGATCGCCCAGGCCCGCCAGCGGCTCGGGCACACCGTGCACGTGGAGGTCGAGGTGGACCGCATCGACCAGATCGAACCCGTCGTCGCGGCGGGGGTCGACACGATCATGCTCGACAACTTCACCCCGGACGAACTCGTGACCGGGGTCGGCATCGTCGCCGGGCGCGCGCTCGTCGAGGCCTCGGGAGGCGTGTCGCTCGACACCGTCGCGGCGATCGCGGCGACAGGCGTCGACGTCATCTCGGTCGGGGCGCTGACCCACTCGGCGCGGGCGCTCGACCTCGGGCTCGACATCGACGTCGCGGTGCCCGAGCACGTCGCGGTGCCGACGGAGCGCGTCGCGGTGCCCGTGCAGGACTAGTCGTGTTCTACCTGGACCGCGCCGCCACCACCCCGGTCCGCCGCGAGGTGCTCGAGGCGCTGTGGCCCTACCTGACGGGGGTGTTCGGCAACCCCTCGTCGACGCACGGCGTCGGGGACGAGGCCGCGCGGGGACTCACCGCCGCACGGGCCGCCGTCGCCGGGGTGCTCGGGTGCCGGCCCGCCGAGGTCGTCTTCACCACCGGCGGCACCGAGGGGGCGAACACCGCGATCAAGGGGATCGCCCTCGCCGCGCCCCGCGGTCGGCACGTCGTCACGAGCGCCATCGAGCACGAGGCGGTGCTGGAGAGCTGCGCGTACCTCGCCCGCTTCCACGACTTCGACGTCACCGTGCTGCCCGTCGGGCCGGACGGCCGCGTCGACCCGGCGGCGCTGCGAGCGGCCCTCCGCGCGGACACCACGCTCGTCTCGATCGCGCACGCCGACAACGAGATCGGCACCGTGCAGGACGTGCCGGCCCTCGCGGCGGTGGCGCACGAGGTCGGGGCACGGTTCCACACCGACGCCGTGCAGTCCGCGCCCTGGCTGCCGATCGGTCTCGGGGCCCTGGGCGTCGACGCGCTGTCGTTGTCGGGGCACAAGCTCGGCGCCCCGAAGGGCACCGGCGTGCTCGCCGTGCGCTCCGGCGTCCCGCTCGAGCCGCTGCTGCACGGCGGGGGACAGGAGCGGGGGCGGCGGTCCGGCACCGAGGACGTGGCCGGTGCCGTGGCGGTGGCGACCGCCCTCGGGCTGGCGGCGGAGACGGTGCGGTCGGGGGAGGGCACCGCGACCACCGTGCGCGACGCGGTGCTCGACGGCGTGCTCGCCGCGGTCCCCGGCGCGTTCGTCACCGGGTCGCGGGAGCACCGGCTGCCCGGGCACGCGTCGTTCTGCTTCCCGGGCGTCAACGGCGAGACCGTCCTGCTCGAGCTGGAGCAGCGCGACGTGGTGTCGTCGTCGGGCAGTGCCTGCGCCGCGGGCAGCACCGAGGCCTCCCACGTGCTCACGGCGCTCGGGATCCCCGAGGACGTGGCGCGCACCGCGCTCCGCCTGACGTTCGACGCGGCCCTGACGGCCGACGACGTCCCGGCCGTCGTCGGGGCCGTGGCCGACGCCGTGGCGACCGTCCGCGCTCTCGGCTGAGGTGTACTAGACGTTCTACTCCATCTCTGGGTACGTGTCCCCCCTTCTGCGGACAACCGATCTGCGTCAGAGTGTCGTCATGGCAAACGCGATGATGACCCGGACACGACGGGACGACCGCTTCCGAGCGGTGCAGCTCCTGCCGGCGCCGGCCACCCTCGTCGCGCTCGCCCTGGCAGCGCAGCACGACCTCGGCACGGCCCCGCTCGGGATCATCGCCGTGGTCGGAGCGCTCGCGACCGCCGGGAGCGCCCTGCTCCCGATGGTCCGGCCAGCCGCCGCCCACCGGTCGATGCCCGCACCGACCGAGACGGACCGGTACCGAGAGGACACCGAACACCCTTGAGGTCCACCACCGTGCGGTTCCCCTGAACCGAGCCGCGCGGTGGACCCAGACCGGATGTCGACCCCCTGATCGACGTCCGGCGCGGGGCGCGACGTTCCCCCTGTCGTCGTGTCCCGCCGTACACCGCGATCCCGCCGTGGGTCGACGTCCGCACCCCTGAGCGGCGTCGGTTCCCCTGCAGCCCACGGCGGGATCCGGTTCCCCGGTAGCGTCGTCGCATGCCCTCGTACCGCGTGACCCTGGCGATCGGCGCCCTCGCGCCCGGCACGGCACCGGACGCCGTCCTGCCCGCCGCTGCCGCCCTGGTGCGCGAACACGCCGTGGTCGAGGCCGAGGACGTCCGGCTGCTCCGTGGCGTCCCGTGCGCGGTCGTGCGCTTCGAGGCCGAGGACGACCGTGTCGCCGCGGGCGTCCGTGACGCCGCCGTCGACGGGTTGCGGGACGTGGTCGAGATCCGCTCCGACGTCGTCACCCGGCGCGAGGGTGGTCACTGGATCCCGGTCGCCTGACGGTCGGGCGCTTGCCTGACGGTCAGACGGTGTGCGTCGCCGGTTCGGGGGTCCCCGGCCAGACGTAGTCCAGGTCGTCCGGTACGTCGGGGAACAGCTCCCGGTAGTGCTCCGGCGCCTTCTGCACGAGCTTCGACCGGTGCGAGACGTGCAAGGCCTCGTCGTCGTTCCACGGCGGGATCGGCACGTCGCCGCGCTCGTACGCCGCCAGGTCCTCCGGTACGCGGCCCAGGTCGAGCAGGGTCTTCTCGAGACACGTGTCGGCGTACCCGCGCTCCGCCCAGACGCGGCACGTGGCCTCCTGGTACGCCATCAGCGCCGGACGGTAGCCGCGCCACATCGCCGTCACCGGGTGGTGCTGCCAGCCGTAGTCGGGGAGCGTCAGGGCGCGCATCACCTGCAGGGTCTCGACCCGCTGCTTGCCGAGCCGCCGGTCGTCGAGGACCTCGGCGGATGCCCGGAAGTCGGCGTACGGCAGGAAGGTCTGCATGGCGCGGACGCTACCCCGACCGACTGGCACCCGACACATGTCGTCACGAACGTGCCGCCCGCCCCGGTAGCGTGTGAGCATCGACCGCATGAGCGGAGAACTGGTCGTCGGCGTCAGTGGCAGCCCATCGGACCCCTCGCGGACCTCGACCCTGGTCGCGGCGACGGTGGCCCGGTTGGCCGAGGAGATCGACGGCGCCCGGACCGAGACGATCGAGATCGGGCCGCTGCTGGCCGACCTCGGAGCGGCGTCGGGTCGCGAGACGATGTCCGACCGCACGCGCCGGGCCCTCGAGACGGTGGAGGCCGCGGACGTGCTCGTCGTCGGCAGCCCGGCCTTCCGGGCGGCCTACTCCGGTGCCTTCAAGCTGTTCTTCGACTGGGTCGGCCAGTACGACCTCGTCGACACCCCGGTGCTCCTGACCGCGACCGGTGGCAGCGACCGGCACGCCCTGCTCGTAGAGCACCAGATGCGCCCGCTGTTCGGGTTCTTCCAGTCCACCACCCTGCCGCTCGGGGTGTTCGGGAACGAGCGGGACTTCACCAAGCGCGAGGGTGGCTACGACATCGCGAGCGTCGACCTGGAGCTCCGCATCGACCAGGCCGTGCGCCGGGCCGCGCCGCTCATCCGCGGCGGCTTCGCCACCGCCGGCCTGACCGACGTGCGGCGTCCCGCCGAGTTCTGATCAGCGTGCCCGCGCCCGGCTCTTCCGGGCATACCGGGTCGGAACTCCTCATCAGGGACGCCCGGAACCACCAGGCATCGCGCGTGGAATGGGAAGGAACGGGCGCGACCCAGCGTGACCAGCAGGCGGACTGGAGGCCCGTGGCGACGCCGCCACGGGCCTCCCGTTCGGTCGTTGGCTCAGCCGAGCAGGGACGCGACGTGCGCGACCGCCAGGCGGTAGCCGTCGGCACCCGCGCCGGCGATGACCGCCGTCGCGGCGGTCGCGACGTGGTCGACGTGGCGGAACGGTTCGCGCTTCCACGTGTTCGACAGGTGCACCTCGACGACGGGGACCCACAGGGCCTCCACCGCGTCGTGCAGCGCGACCGAGGTGTGCGCGTAGGCGGCGGGGTTGATGACGACCGCGGCGAAGTCGTCCAGCGCCTCGTGCAGCCACTCGACCAGCTCGCCCTCGCGGTTCGTCTGGCGGAAGTCGGCCTCGAGCCCGTGCACGGCCGCCTCGGTGTGCACGATCGCCTCGATCTCGGCGAGCGTCACGGTGCCGTACTGCTCCGGGTCGCGGCGCCCGAGGATGTCGAGGTTCGGGCCGTTGAGGACGAGGATGCGCGACGCGTCGGTCATGGGCCGAGCGTAGCGAACCGGGGGGAGCGCTGCGCGGCTCGGACGATGCATGCGCTGGCTATGTGAACGGTCACAAATCGGTGTAACGTCTCCGTCCGGGTCGGCAGAGTTGTCGACTGCAACACACTGACGTGGAGATGTGAATGGTTCTCGCTGCAGCGAACGAAGGGATCCGGCTCGACTTGGGCTGGGTCGACTACCTGATGATCATCGTGTACTTCGCGGTCGTCATCGGGATCGGGTTCACCGCCCGCAAGCAGGTCCGGACGAGCATGGACTTCTTCCTGTCCGGGCGCTCGATGCCGGCGTGGATCACGGGCCTGGCGTTCGTGTCCGCGAACCTCGGTGCGACCGAGATCCTCGGCATGGCGGCCAACGGTGCCCAGATCGGCATGGCCACCCTGCACTACTACCTCGTCGGCGCCGTGCCCGCGATGGTGTTCCTCGGCCTCGTGATGATGCCGTTCTACTACGGCTCGAAGGTCCGCTCCGTGCCGGAGTTCATGCTGCGCCGCTTCGGCAAGGCGCCGCACCTGGTGAACGCGATCGCGTTCGCGGTGTCGAACGTGCTCATCGCGGGCATCAACCTCTACGCGATGGCCATCGTCATCGAGGCCATGCTCGGCTGGCCGGAGTGGCTGGCGATCATCGTCTCCGCCGGCTTCGTGCTCGTCTACATCACCCTCGGCGGGCTCTCGAGCGCGATCTACAACGAGGTCATGCAGTTCTTCGTGATCATCGCGGGGCTCATCCCGCTGACGATCGTCGGTCTGCACCGCGTCGGCGGCTGGGACGGCCTGTCGAAGGCCATCACCGAGACCCAGGGCGTGCAGCACCTGCAGGCCTGGGCCGGCACCGGCTTCGGCAACGTCACCAACCCGATCGGCGCCAACTGGCTCGCCATCGTGCTCGGCCTGGGCTTCGTGCTCGGGTTCGGGTACTGGACCACGAACTTCACCGAGGTGCAGCGCGCGTTCTCGGCGAAGAACATGTCCGCGGCCCGCCGCACCCCGCTCATCGCCGCGATCCCGAAGCTCTTCATCCCGGCCATCGTCGTCATCCCCGGTCTCATCGCCGCGGCCGTGGTGGGCAACCAGTTCGCCGACGGCACGCTGACCTACAACGACGCAATCCCGAAGCTCATCCAGATGTACCTGCCGACCGGTGTGCTCGGCATCGCGGTGACCGGCCTGCTGGCGTCCTTCATGGCCGGCATGGCGGCGAACGTCTCGTCGTTCAACACCGTCTTCACCTACGACATCTGGCAGCGCTACATCCGCCCGAACATGCCCGACCTGCACTACCTGAAGACCGGCCGCTGGGTCACCGTCGTCGGCGTCGTGGTCGGCATCGCGACCGCGTTCATCGCGGCCCAGGCGTCGAACATCATGACGTACATGCAGACGCTGTTCTCGTTCTTCAACGCACCGCTGTTCGCCGTGTTCATCCTCGGCCTGCTGTGGAAGCGCATGACGACGCAGGGTGCGCTCTGGGGCTACGTCCTCGGCATCGTGACCCCGACGATCACCTGGATCGCCTACCTGGTGAACCCGGACCTGTTCGCCACCGCGACCGCGGAGACCCTGTACGGCGCGATCATCTCGTTCGTCACCGTGCTGATCGTCGGCTTCGTCGTCTCGATGCTCACCAAGCCGAAGGACGAGAAGGAGCTCGGTGGGCTCGTCTACGGCGTCGGCAAGATCGACCTGCACGGCGACTCGGTCGCGACGGACACCGCCTGGTACCGCTCGCCCGCCCTGCTCGGCACCGTCGCGCTCGTGCTGTGCGTCGTCCTGTACCTCCCGTTCCTCTGATCCGCGAAGGAGACCACTTCTCATGAGTGACACCACCACCCCCGGCGCGATGACCGAGGAGCAGAAGGCAGCCCTCGTCCGCTCCACCCGCCGACTCGACCTGCGCCGCATCCTCGGCGGCCTGTTCGTGCTCTACGGCGTGATCACGACCATCGTCGGGATCGTGCACTGGAACACCGACCCCGAGAAGACCGGCGGGATCCACATCAACCTGTGGGTCGGGATCTCGCTGCTCATCGGCGGCGGCCTGTTCTTCCTCTGGGACCGCCTGAACCCGGTGCCCGCCGAGGACATCATCGGCCAGGCCGAGGCCGAGTCGCACCAGCGTGCCGCTGGCGAGGGACGCGAGCTGGCCTGACGCCGCTCGGGTCGGTCGTCCCCGGGCTGACGCGGAACGACGAAGTCGCTGTCGGACGACAGCGACTTCGTCGTTTCCGGCCTGGGCTGCGCACGCCTTGACCGGAGCGGAGCACGGCGGGTAGCATTGATATGTCGATCGGGTGCTGCTCGGTCGAAAGTGATCCTCGGATGTCCTGCAGCCAGCGCGGGCCCGAGGATTTGCGCTTTCGGGGGCGTGCGTCAGGAAACCAGGATCGGGCTCGTCAGTCCGTGATCCCCGGCGAGGCCGGCAACATGAGCCCCGCAGGCGATGTCGGCCAACGCGAGGAGCGGCTCTTCGGACGGGTTGAGGTGCTCGAACCGCACTCCATGACCGACTCCACGATCGCGGAGCGCATCGAACATCGCCCGGTCATCCTTGTCCCGGGCGGGTCCGCGCGTCTCGAGGACCACGTGGCCGACCTTCCGCAGCTCGAGTTCGTGCACGAGGCGTTCGATACACCGTCTTCGCCGACGTTCCGTCCGTGCCACGGCGCCGTCGTACCGGACCACGATGACGGTCACCGCACGCCGGAGGAGATCGAGCCACGAGATGCGCTGAGCTGGCAGTGCCTCGTACCAGTGCAGCTTCCGCATGCGCCGAGGGGTCGCCCGTCGAACCGCCTCGCGAGCTTCTTCCTCGCCGTTGATCCGCATGATCACCGCGGCGAGGACGTACGCGGTGTGGTCCCGCCCACCACCCGGTTCTGACTCGTCCACGTAGGCCCGCATCACGCCAGCATATTGTGTACCGGTTGGTTCCCCCACGAAACGGTTGCGCGCTGCTCCAGGTGGGTCCAGGTTGAGCGTGACGAAAGGAACCGCCATGGACACGATGGTCTTCATCAACCTGCCCGTCACGGACCTCGAGCGCTCGAAGGCGTTCTACGAGGCACTCGGGTACTCCATCAACCCGGCCTTCAGCGACGACACCGCGGCGTGCGTGGTGGTGTCCGACACGATCTACGTCATGATCCTGACGACGGCGAAGTTCGCCGAGTTCACCGACAAGACGATCGCCGACGCCGACACGATCGAGGTCATCAACTCGCTCAGCGCCCCGTCGAAGGAGGACGTCCACCGCGTCGTCGACGCCGCGGTCGCTGCCGGCGGCACCGAGGACCGGCCGGAGATGGACCTCGGCTTCATGTACCAGCGGAGCTTCACCGACCCGGACGGACACCGCTGGGAGTACGTGTGGATGGACGAGCAGGCGACGCAGGACGGCCCGCCCGCCGAGTGAGCCAGGCGCTGTCGGCGGCGCCCGCCAGGATGGATGCATGAGCACCGAGCCAGTCGACGCCCCGCCCGTGCCCGACCTCGTCACCGGCGACGACGGCCTCGCCCGGCCGGTCTGGGCGTCGTCGGACGAGCTCCTGCGCGAGTACTACGACACCGAGTGGGGCATGCCCGTCCGCGACGAACGCGGGGTGTTCGAGCGGCTCTCGCTCGAGGCGTTCCAGTCCGGTCTGTCGTGGCGCACGATCCTCGCGAAACGACCGGCGTTCCGTACCGCCTTCGCCGACTTCGACGCCGACACCGTCGCGGCCTTCGGCGAGGACGACGTCGCACGGCTGATGGCCGACGCCGGGATCGTCCGGAACCGCGCGAAGATCCTCGCGACGATCACCAACGCGAACGCCACGATCGCCCTGCGGCAGGACGGTGGGCTCGCCGACTTCGTGTGGTCGTTCCGGCCGACGACCACGCCCGAGCCACGGTCCTCCGCCGAGGTCCCGACGAAGTCGGACGAATCCCTCGCCCTGTCGAAGGCGCTGCGGAAGCGCGGCTTCGCCTTCGTCGGACCGACGACGATGTACGCCCTGATGGAAGCGCTCGGCATCGTCGACACCCACCTGATGGGCAGCCACCGGCGCGGGACCTCCGGCGTCTGGAGCTGACGGGCAAGCCAGCGAGTACGAGAACGGGAACGGGAACGCCGGGACTATGGTCGCGACATGGCCGACGAGATCCGGATCGCGTTCCTGCTGTTCCCGCACCTGACCCAGCTCGACCTGACCGGTCCGGCGCAGGTCCTCAGCCGCGTGCCCGGCGCACGCGTGGAGTACGTGGCGGCGACGCTCGACCCGGTGCCGAGCGACTGCGGCCTGTCACTCCTCCCGACGACCACGATGAGCGATGCCCGAGCGGCGGACGTGCTCGTGGTGCCTGGTGGTGACGGTGCCTTCGACGCGATGCTCGACCCGGACGTCGTGGCCTTCGTGCGGCGCCAGGCCGAGCACGCGACGTGGACCACCTCGGTGTGCACCGGTGCCTTCGTGCTCGGCGCCGCCGGGCTGCTCGCCGGCAGACGCGCGACGACCCACTGGGCCTCGAAGCCGATGCTCGAGGCCTTCGGAGCGCAGCCGGTGGACGCCCGGATCGCCCGGGACGGCGCCGTCGTCACCGCCGCCGGGGTGAGCGCGGGCATCGACATGGCGCTGTGGCTCGCGGCCGAGCTCGCCGGACAGTCCGCGGCCGAGGCGATCCAGTTGCAGATCGAGTACGACCCGCAACCGCCGTTCGACCATGGATCGGCTGAACGCGCAGACGCCGTCGTCGTCACCCGGGCCCGCGCAGCAGCCGAGGAATCGCGCGGCGCGAGGGTGACCCGCGCCGCCGCAGCCGTCCTGCGCTGACGCGGACCTTCGGACGGTCACGAATCCCCGCTGGCCTCCGCCGAGTGGTCACGACACGTCGTTCCGGGCGCGGCAAGTCGACACTTCGTGACCGCTCGGGGCCATGCACGCGGGGTGTTGTGACCGGGCGGACCCGAGCCGCCGCGTCAGCCGCAGCAGCCGCCGCCGCCGCCGCCGCCGCAGCCGCGCCGCCGCCGCGCGCTAGACCAGCGGCTTCCGCATCTGCGCCGACGTCACCCGGTACCCGAGCGCCGCGTAGAGCTCCTGCGCCCCGGTGTTGTAGCCGAACACGTTCAGCCCGATACTCGTCGCACCGTTCTCAGCGGCGGCGCGGTGCCCGAGTTCGAGCGCTCGACGTGCGTGCCCGCGGCGCCGGTGTGCCTCGTCGATCTCAACGTTGAACACCCACCAATCGGTGCTGCCCGGCGTGAGCGGTCCGATCCACAGGTACCCGATGACGGTGTCGTCCTGGTCGATGACGTCCCACACGAGGTGCCCGTCGGCGGGAGACCCGCCCGGGAACCAACGGTCCCGCGACTGCTGCTCGTTCGCCTCGGCCTGCTCACGGGTCTCGCCCGCCTGCATCCGTGACTCGACGTACTCGGCCATCGTGCGCCGGAGCCAGGCCGGGAGGCGCGTGGCCGGCATCGGTGCCAGCCGCGTGTCCGTCATCGGTGCCAGCCGCGTGTCCGTCATCGGTTGCCCTTGGAACCCCGGCTCGGCTTGCCGCGCATCTTGCCGCGACCGGGCGTGGGTCCCTTGCCGGTGTTCGACTTCTTGCCGCTGCCGGACTTCCCGCTGCCGGGCGACTTCGCCTTGGCCTTGCCGCCGGCGCCGCCGCCGCCGGCCGAGCCGCCCTTGGAACCCGACGCACCCGACCCACTCGACGAACCGGACGCACCCTTGGCGGCCGACCCGGTCTTGGTGCCGCCACGAGCCGGACGCGAGCCGTCGTCGTCGTCGCGATCCGGGCCTCCCGGCTGGCGCGAACTGTTGGCGGTCCGCCCGCGCACCACGCCGATGAACTCCTCGGTGGTCTCGGTGGTGTCCTCGTCCCGCCAGACCAGCGCGATGCGCGTGCCCTCGGCGTTCATGAGCGGACGACCCACCAGGTCCTTGCGGCTGGCGGCGCGGAACAGCGACTGGGGGAGCACGACGACGCCGACGTTCGCCTCGACCAGGTCGAGCGATCCGTCGATGTCGGCCGGAACCGGGCCGGCGTCGATCACGTGGACCTCGGCGTCGGCGAGGTCGACCTCGGCGAGTTCGGCGAGGGGGGAGTCCTTGGGCATCGCGACGACGGCCGTCTCGGTCCAGAGCGGGATGGCGTTGTGCTGCTCGGACACGGGCATGCGCGCGAAGACCATGTCGGCCTCTCCCGCCAGCGTGTCGTCGACGTCGTCGGCGCCGATCGGCCGCAGCCGGAGCTCGACGGAGGGGAAGCGTTCCCGCCAGACACGGGCCCACTTTGCGGGGGAGACCCCCGGCACGAAGGCGATGGTGAGAGCCGCGGTCATGCAGACGAGCATAGGGGCCGTACCCTTGTCCTCATGGCGCAGGAACAGACCATGAAGCCCGAGACGGCTGCGAAGAAGCTCGGCATCTTGCTGACGGCCGCTCCGGAGTCCTTCCAGAGCGCTCCCCTCACGCGGACCGCCTTCGACGAGCTCCGGACCGAACCCCCGACCTGGCTCGAGGACCTCCGACGCGACGGCCCGCACCCGCGACCCGTCGTGGCGCAGAAGCTCGGGATCTCCATCTCCGGCCTGAGCCGTGCGGGGATCGACGACGCACTGACGACGGCGGACATCAAGACGCTGCTCGAGCAGAAGCCCGAGTGGCTCGTCCGCGAGCGCGCGACGCAGGCCGCCGTGCACGCCGAGAACGCCCGCGTGAAGCAGGAGCGCGCCGCCAAGGCCGCTGCCCGCGCCGAGGACTGACCCCACCCCGCACCACTCCGCCGCACCGAGGACGCCCCACGTGCACGAGACCGTCGCCGACGCCATGCTCGTCGTGCCGCAGTTCGCGTCGGTGTGCTGCATCGTCGGTGACCGCTACCGACCGCGCCCGGGCGTGATCGTGCCGGCGGGCGTGATGCTCGTCGCGATGCTCATGCCCGTCGTCGACGCCGGTGCGGTGTGGACCCTGTTCGCCGCGACCCTGCTGCTCCTGCTCGCGCCGTTGCCCGTGATGCGGCGCCGCCGCGCCGACGGTCGCCGCGCGGAGCCGATGGACGTCCACCGCGCGCTCTCCGCCGTCGTGATGGCCGGGATGCTGCTGATGGGCCACGCCTCGGGCGTCGCCGGCGACCACGCCGGGCACGGCATCGCCCTGTCCGCGGTGCTCGGCGCCGGCGTGATCGGCTACTGCGCGTTCAGCGGCTGGCTGCTCCGGTACGAGTGGGGCCGCGAGGACCGGCGGGCCGTCCGCAGCGGCGAGGTCTTCGCGATGACCGTCGCCGTGGTCGGCATGACCCTGGCGATGTAGCGGAGCCCGCCCCGGCGGTCACGGCCCCCGCAGCCGGTCCGTCGAGTCCGTCAGTCGCGCGCGACGCCGTCCGTCCGGGCGTCCGTCGCGTGCGTCACCCGCTGCTTCGCCGCCTGGATCGTGTCCTTCGGCACCGGCGGCACACCCCGCCGGATCCCGCGCAGGCCGACGACGAACAGGATCGCGGTCACGATCGCGAACACGACGAACGTGATCCCGGTCGCCGCCCACAGCGGCAGCGCGAGGGCGAGCAGCGCCACCGCGAAGCCGGCCAGCGCGACCAGGGTGGTCAGGGCGAACCCGACGGCCACCCCGGTGAGCACCAGCCCGGTCTTCGCACCGCTCGCGCGCTCGCCGATCTCGCGCCGCGCCGAGGCGACCTCGTCACGGACGGCGCGCAGCACCGGTTCGAGGGCCTTCTGCACGAGTCCGGCGGTCACCGTGTCGCGGAACGACGGGCGTCCGGGAGCGGTGGTGTCGTCGTGGTCGGTGCTGCTCATGGGGTCTCCTGTCCGGGCGCGGCGGTCCGCGTCCCCTGACGGGACGCGACTGGTCCGATGATCGTCACGCCGGCTCGGATGCGCCCGGTACGTTCCCAGGTTGTGCGACGGACGGGAGGCCCGCCCCGCGTCGACGACGCTGGACGGGCCTCCCGGGTGGTCGGGACCAGGGCCCTACTCGGTGACCTCCTCGAGGTCGTCGATCCCACGGGCGGCGGCCGCTGCGCGGCGGGCGCGCATCGACGGCGCGGCGAGCGCGGCGAGCACGGCCACGACCGCCACGCCGGTGCACGCCCAGAACCCGATGGTGAACGCGTCGTCGGTCGGCAGTCCCTGCGGCGTGCTGTGCGAGGTGATCAGCGCTGCGATGACGGCGGTGCCGACGCTCGAGCCGATGGTGCGGACGACCGTGTTGGCGCTGATGGCCTCACCGGTCTGGTTCGCGGGGACGCTCTCGATGATCGCGTTCGAGCAGGCGGCGAGGGCCATGCCGATGCCGATGCCGGTCAGGACGCCGGAGGCCACCACCTGCCACAGCTCGGCGTGTGCGATCGCCGGCAGCACGAACGCGGCGACGATGGCGAACCCGCCGATGAGCATCGGCGGCTTCGGGCCGACCTTGCGCACCAGGATGCCCGCGATGGGCCCGGCGACGACCATCATCACGACGGTCGGCAGCAGGAAGAGACCGGCCTGGGTGACGTCCTTGCCGAAGCCGTAGCCGAGCGCCGTCGGGAGCTGCAGGAGCGTCGGCACGAGGACGAAGGTGCCGAACATCGCGAACCCGAAGACGAGTGCGACGACGTGGGCGGTCCAGACCCCGCGGACCGCGAAGAGCCGGACGTCGATGAGCGGCTCGGCGACCCGGAGCTCGACGAGGACGAACACGACCAGAGCGACGGCGCCGAGGACCAGCAGGCCGATGGTCTTGCCGTCGCCCCAGCCCCAGGTCTCGCCCTCGCTGACGGCGAGCAGGATCGCGACGAGCGACACCGCCAGGACGAACGTGCCGGCCATGTCCAGGCGGCCGGGCTTCCGCACCGGGGACTCCGGCATGCCGAAGACCGCACCGAGCAGTGCGATGACGACGAGCACGGCGGGGAGCCAGAACAGCCAGTGCCAGGACAGGTGCTCGACGATGGGTCCAGCGGCGACGATGCCGACACCGGCGCCGATGCCGAAGATCGCGGACAGCAGGCCGATCGTGACACTGACCTTCTCCTTCGGCAGCTCGTCACGCACGATGCCGATCGACAGCGGCATCACGGCTCCCGCGGCACCCTGCAGCGCGCGCCCGACGATCAGGACGCCGAGGTTCGGTGCGAGGGCGGCGAGCACGGCGCCGACGAGCAGGATCGACAGCACCACGATCAGGACCTTGCGCTTGCCGATCATGTCGCCGAGGCGACCGAGGATCGGCGTGAGCACCGAGGCGGAGAGCAGGTAGGCGGTGAGTACCCAGCTCGTCGCACTGGTGGAGGCGCCGAGGTCCTGCCCGATGGTCGACAGTGCCGGGGCGACGAGCGACTGCAGGACGGCGAAGGACAGGCCGCCGAGGGACAGGTAGACGATGATCGCCGTGCTGTTCGGCCGGCGTCCGTCGGTGGTGGGGTGCGAGCCGGTCCGTGGGCTCTGCATGGTGTCGGTCATCGTGCTCCGTGTCGTCGTGGTCGTCGATGTAAACAATTGCTGACATGACGAGCGTACGCGCTCGGGGGAGCATGTCAACGCTTGCTTACATCTCTGTGAGGACCGGTAGGCTGCGCTCCATGAGTAAGGACGCCGCGGCCACCCGACTCCTGCTCGTGCAGGCCGCCCGGCGTCGGTTCGCCTTCGACGGGTACCGCGCGACGACGGTGCGCGACATCGCCGGGGACGCCGGGGTGAACGTCGCCCTCATCAACCGGTACTTCGGCTCGAAGGAGGGGCTCTTCCGCGCCTGCCTCGACCGGGTCGTCCGCGACCTGGGGGCCGAGGAGACGAGCGAGCAGGGCCTCGAACGGGCGCTGACCGGCATCATCACGCACATCGTGCGGGCCCCGACCGACGACGACTCACTGCAGCTCATGCTCCTGCTCCGGTCCTCCGGCGACGACGGTGCCGATGCCATCCGCCGGGAGACGCTGCGCCGGTACGCCGAACGGCTCGCGGGCACGGTCGGCGGCGCGGGGTCAGAGGAACTGCTCGTCCGTGCCGAGATCGCGCTGGCGGTGGTGCTCGGGATGTCGATGCTCCGTCAGTCCACCGCGGTGGAACCGCTGGCATCCGCCGACGACGCCGTCGTGTCGGCCGCGCTCGAGGACGCCCTCCGCGCCCTGCTCGCGCCGCCGCGGTAGCGTCGAGCCGTGTCCGACCGTCCCGCACGTCGCCCCGACCCCGCTCCGCGCCTCGACGAGGTCGACGAGCGCATCCTCTGGACCCTGTCGGCCGACGCCCGGATCCCGAACAACCGGCTCGCCGCCGCCGTCGGCATCGCGCCGTCGACCTGCCTGGCACGGGTCCGCGCGCTCGAGGACGCCGGGGTGATCCGCGGCTACCGGGCCGAGGTGGACGTCGCCCGGCTCGGGTTCTCGATCGAGGCGATGGTGTCCGTCCGGGTGCACGCCGCGGCCCGCCACGAACTGCGGGACTTCGCCAAGCGCCTGCTGCGGGTGCCCGTCGTGCAGGACGTGTCGTTCCTGGCGGGGGACAAGGACTTCCTCGTGCACATCGCGTGCGAGTCGACCGAGCAGCTCCGCGACTTCGTCGCCGACGAACTCAGCGGCGACCCCTCGGTGGCGACGACGCAGACGAACATCGTGTTCGAACGCCTCGTCGCCGACCGGGCCACCCAGGGCCGCTCGTTCGACGAACTGCGGCGCTGGCGGGCCTGACGCGCGGAACCCCGGGTCAGCGCTTCCGGGTCATCGGGATGTGCGGGATGCGGTCCTCCAGGTACTCGTCCCCCGAGCGCACGAAGCCGAAGCGGCCGTACCACTGCTCCAGGTGCGACTGGGCACCGAGGGCGATGCTCGGCGAGCGGGACTCGGCGATCGCGGCTTCCATGAGCTGCCCGCCGAGTCCCTGGCCGCGGGCGTGCTTCGCGGTGGCGACCCGGCCGATGCGCTCGGTGCCGTCGGGCTCGCGGAGCAGGCGGAGGGTCGCGTCCACCGAACCGTTGCCGGCCCAGAACTGCACGGTGCCCGGCTCGAGGTCACGGCCGTCGATGTCGCCGTACGCGGCCTCCTGCTCGACGACGAAGACGTCCTGGCGGAGCCGCAGGATCTCGTGCAGCGTGACGATGTCCAGGTTGCGGGTCGGAGCGTTGAAGATCGAGACCACGGACGGCCCTTCCTGAGAATTTCTTCCGAAACGGGGTGTGTTCCGGACCGGATCGGCGTACATTGCCGGTCAACCACTCTACGTGCGCAGCCGAGATCAGGAGGTGAGCGCATGGACCACCCGTTGCGCGCACCCTGGCGCGCCGCACTCCGCATCGTCCTGCTGGGCGTCGGGACCCTCGCCGCCCTCGTGCTGCTGTCCCTGCTGCTCGGCGCGCGACCGGCCTCCGCCGCGACGACCTCGGCCGTCCCGACCGAGCAGCGCGGCCTCGTCGGCAGCGTCGTGGACGGCGTCGGTGGCACCGTGCAGGGCGTGACCGGCGAGGTCGGCAAGGTCGTCGGCGGCGTGACGGCTCCCGTCCGCAAGGCCGTGGCACCTGCACCTGCACCTGCACCTGCACCTGCACCTGCACCCGCACCTGCTCCTGCTGCGCCCGCTCCGGCCCCCGCGCCCGCACCCGCTCCGGTGCCCGCGGCGCCCGCACCTGCCCCGGCTCCCGCGCCCCCCGCCGCACCGTCGAGCCCCGCTCCGGCCGCGACCACCCCGGCTGCCGCGCCCACCACGACCGCCCCCGCGGCCGGCCCGGCCACGCGCCCGGTGCGACAGGTCGTCGACCAGGTGACCAGTGCCTCCCGGCCGGTCACCGACACCGTCGCGAACGTCCTGCGCCCCGTCACCGGCACCGTGGAACACGTCACCGACACGCGCCCCGTGACCGCCGTCGTCGACACCGTCTACGACGTGGTCGGCAGCGTCCCGGTGGTCGGCACGGTCCTCGGCGACGACACCCTCGGCACCGTCACCGGCCCGGTCGCGGGCCTCGTCGACGACACGCTCGGCTCGGTCGGCACGACCGTGGGCACCGTCCCCGACGTGGTCGGGGGCGTCGTCCCGTCCGTCGGCGGCACCCTGCCAGGAGGCACGGCCCCCGTCGTCGACGTCCCCGCGCTCCCGGTGGGCGGCGGTTCGAACCCGTCCGCCGGGCCCGTCCCGTCGGTGCCGGTCGCGAACGCCCCCGTCCGGCCCGGAACGGTCCCCGCGCAGGGCACCTCGGCGCCCGCACGCGCCGTCGCCGCCGGTGCCGTGGGCCACCGGTCCGCCGGGCTCCGCCCGTTGGAGCCGGTCGCCGCAGTCGCCACGACGGCCACGGTCGGCCCGCTCGTCGCGGCCGTCGAGGCGCAGGACGCGACCCTCGGTGGGCGCGCGCTGCTCGTCCCCGCGGACGGCGAGGGCCACGGGCTCCCGTTCGACGGAGCCGACGCCGGTGTGCTCGGCGGCAGTGCCTCCTCGACCTCCGGCGGCGCAGCAGCCGTCGGCATCGTCGGCTCGACCGACGACATCGTCTCCCTCGCCGCGGGGTCTCGCGGCACGCTCTCCGACGACGCGGTCCCCGCATCCGTCGTCGGCGAGCACGACGTCGCCCCTGACTGAGATCGGTGCGCCTGTCCGCCACGGCAGGCACGCACACATCCCGGCTGCGTCCGCGGTCGGTGACGATCTCGATCAGGGAGTACGACCATGAACAAGTACGTCTCCAGAGGGCTCTGGTTCGCCCTCTTCGTCGGCGGGCTCACGCTCGGCGGCACGGCTGCGGCGAACGCGGCCACGACATCCGGTGCCGACGGCATCGTCTCGGGCACCCAGGTGGCCCCCGCCGTGGACGCCCCGGTGTCCCTCGGCGGCAACGCGATCGCCGTGCTCGGCGACGCAGTGTCGACGGCGACCGGGTCCACGCCCGCCGCTCCGGCTCCGGCTCCGGCCACGACCGCTCCTGCCCCCAGCACGTCGGGCGAGGACGGCACGCTCTCGGGCACGCAGGTGGTGCCGGACGTCGCGGCACCGGTGACGGTCGGCGGCAACGCCGTGGCCGTCGCCGGTGACGCCGTCTCGGCCACCGCACCCGCGGCAGCTCCGGCGCCTGCAGCACCGGCACCGGCTCCGGCTCCGGCGCCTGCCGCCCCTGCCGCTCCTGCCGCTCCGGCTCCGAGCACCTCGGGCGAGGACGGCACGGCTTCCGGCACCCAGGTCGCCCCGACCGTGACCGTCCCCGTGACGGTGGCCGGCAACGGGATCGGCGTCCTCGGCGACGGCACCTCGACGTCGACCGCCCCGGCGGCGGCCACTCCGGCGCCGGCTGCCGAAGCACGGTCGGCACCCAGCACCTCGGGCACCGACGGACTGCTCTCCGGCACCCAGGTGACCGGCCTGGTCGACGTCCCGGTGACGATCGGTGGCAACGGCCTCGGCGTCCTCGGTGACGGGACCGCGACGGGCACGACGCCCGCCGCGGCCACGGGTACCGGGACCGGGACTGCACCGGCGGCCGGTGGTTCGACCTCGGGTTCGGACGCGACGGCCTCGGGCACGCAGGTGTCCCCGGTGGTCTCGATCCCGGTCACGGTGGCGGACAACGGCATCGGGCTGCTCGGGACGGGCACCGCGACGGGCACGGCGCCCGCCGCGGGCACGGGGACCGGGACCGCTCCGGCGGCCGGTGGTTCGACCTCGGGTTCGGACGGCACGGCCTCGGGCACGCAGGTGTCCCCGGTCGTCGACGTCCCGGTGACGATCGGTGGCAACGGCATCGGCGTCCTCGGCGACGGCACGAGCACCGGCGGCACGACGGCTCCGGCCACCGGCACCACGACCCCGACGACCGGCGGTTCGACCTCCGGCGACGGCGGCCTGCTCTCCGGCACCCAGGTCACCCCGGTGATCAGCCTGCCGATCACCATCGGCGGCAACGGGATCGGCATCGTCGGTGACGGCACCAGCACCACTCCCGGCACCGGCACCGGCACCGACCCCGGTACGGACCCGGGCACGGACCCCGGTACGGACCCGGGCACGGACCCCGGTACGGACCCGGGCACGGACCCGGGCACCGACCCGGGCACGGACCCGGGTACGGGCCCGGGAACCGTCCCCACCGACGGGACGGGCACCGACACCGGCACCACGCCCGGCACGGCGACCATCCCGGTCGGCGTGGTCGGCGTCGTCGAGCCGACCCGGGCCTCCACGGCGGGTGTGGTGACCACCACGACCGCTGCCACCGGCGGGGCCCGGGCGAGCGCCGCGACCGTCGCGGCTGCCGCCACTGCCGGTGACGGCCAGCCGGAGCTCGCCTACACGGGAGCCGGCTCGCCGGTCCTGCCGGCCGGGTTCGCGCTCCTGCTGCTCCTCGCCGGAGCGGGCACGCTCGTGCTCCGTCGCCGGCACTGACCAGCGGGTGACCGAGGGGCGTCACACCGTGGCGCCCCTCGTCACCATGCCCGGGGGAGACGCCCGGTTACGACGGCGCTGCCACCGTGGCGCGGCCGTCAGCGGCCTGGGGTATCGTTCCGACTACGCAAGCGCTCCGGGGTCGGTGTAATTCCGAGCCGGTGGTGACAGTCCACGAACTGATGACGGGTGCGAACCCGACAGAGGTTGACCCGGTGGAATTCCGGGACCGACGGTGAAAGTCCGGATGGGAGGCGCGCTGGGCGGACAGGACGACCCCACGACCCGTGGGGTGCGACCCGTCCGTCGATGCCGACGATCGTCGAACGCCCCCGGAGTCCCGTTGAGAGGACACCAGTGTTCACCGGCATCATCGAGGAACTCGGCACCGTCACCGCCGTCGAGCAGCAGGGCGACTCCGTCGCGCTCACCGTGCACGGCCCCGTCGTCGTGCAGGACGCCCGGCACGGCGACTCGATCGCGACGAGTGGTGTCTGCCTGACCGTCGTCGAGCAGACCCCCGAGACCTTCACCGCCTTCGTCATGAAGCAGACCCTCGACATGAGCGCCCACGGCGCACTCCGGGTGGGGGACCGCCTGAACCTCGAGCGCGCCGCCTCGGTGGGCGACCGCCTGGGCGGGCACATCGTGCAGGGTCACATCGACGGCACCGCCACCGTGCTCGAGACGGCCGACGGTGACGGCTGGCGGCGCGTGCGGTTCTCGCTCGCGCCGGCGCTCAGCCCGCTCGTGGTCGACAAGGGTTCCATCGCGCTCGACGGCGTCTCGCTCACGGTCAGCGCGGTCTCGCCCGAGGACACCGCGCCCGACGCGGCCTGGTTCGAGGTGAGCCTGATCCCCGAGACGCTCGAGGCGACGACGCTCGGGCTCCGCGTGCCCGGTGACCGGGTGAACGTCGAGACCGACGTCCTGGCCCGGCACGTCCGCCGCATGCTGCGGCTCGACGCAGCGGCGCAGTCGCTCGAGACCGTCGGATCGGAGGCCCGGTGATGGTCGCCGAGGTCGGTGCCGCCCCGCAGGCACTCGGGTTGTCGAGCATCGAGACCGCGATCGCGTCGATCGCGGCCGGTCGCCCGGTGATCGTCATCGATGACGAAGACCGCGAGAACGAGGGCGACGTCATCCTGTCCGCCGAGCTCGCCTCGCCGGAGTGGATCGCGTGGACCGTGGCGCACTCGTCCGGGTTCATCTGCGCGCCGGTCAGCACCGAGATCGCCGACGCCCTCGACCTGCCGCCGATGGTGGCGCACAACGAGGACGTCCGCGGCACGGCCTACACGGTCACCGTCGACGCCGCCGTCGGCGTGACCACGGGCATCAGCGCCCACGACCGCGCCCGCACCCTGCGGGTCCTCGCCGACCCGACCTCGGTGCGCGACGACCTGCACCGCCCCGGACACGTGGTGCCCCTGCGTGCACGACCGGGCGGGGTCCGCGAGCGCGCCGGGCACACGGAAGCAGCGATCGAGCTCGTCACCGCGGCCGGACTCCGGCCCGCTGCGGCGATCTGCGAGATCGTCGACGAGGACGGCAGCATGATGCGGCTGCCGGCGCTCGTCGGACTCGGGGCGCGCGAGGGCGTGCCCGTCATCACCATCGCCGCGCTCGCCGAGTGGCTGGACGCGGCAGACCGGGCGGCGGCAGCGACCGCAGCGCCCACGGAAGGAACGACACGATGAGCGGAGCAGGCGCGGCGGACCGCGACCAGGTCGACGGCACCGGGATCCGGGTGGCCATCATCGCCGGACAGTGGCACGACACGATCGCGGCGGGCCTGCTCGCCGGGGCGCAGCGCGAGGTCGAGCGGCTCGGGGCGACGGCCGACGTCATCCCCGTCCCCGGTAGCTTCGAGCTGCCCGTGGTCGCGAAGACCGCGCTCGAGGCCGGGTTCGACGCGGCGGTCGCGCTCGGCGTGATCATCCGCGGTGGCACCCCGCACTTCGAGTACGTGTCGGGCGCGGCGACGAGCGGCCTGACGCAGGTCGCGATCGACACCGGCAAGCCCGTCGGGTTCGGTGTGCTCACGCTGGACGACGAGCAGCAGGGACTCGACCGCGCCGGACTGCCCGACTCCAAGGAGGACAAGGGCGCCGAGGCCGCACACGCGGCGATCAGCACCGCGGTGACGCTGCGGTCCCTGCGCGTCCTGGTCTGAGGCGCCGGACACCCCACACAGAACGGCCCCGCACCGGTGAGGTGCGGGGCCGTTCTGTGCTTGCTGGTCAGTGCTTGCTGGTCAGTGCTTGCTGATCAGCGTTGCTGGTCTGTGCTTGCTGGTCAGCGCTTGCCGAACACGTGGATCGGCAGGAAGAAGGAGAGGCTCATCAGGAGCACGCCGGCCATGAAGACGAAGGCCTGGCCCGACTCCACCTGGAAGGCGAACCCGAACAGGTACATCGACACCAGCAGCAGCAGGATCGAGAAAACAGCGGCGATGACGCGGCCCACGGGATACCTCCGGGTGTCGACGAGTGGATCGTTCCCCAGTCTATCCCCAGCCGGGGGTGTGCCGGTTCACGCTCCCGGTCGCGTCGCGATCAGACGGTCGACGACGGTGAGCAGGGTCTCCATGTCGACGCTGCCCCGCTTCGGTCGCACCTCGCTCGCGGCACCGAGTGAGGCCTGGTGGTACAGCCCGTCGCCGAGGAGCTTGACGGCCTGCGCGGTCGGCTCGTCGCCGAGGGCGTCGACGAGGGTCGCGAGCCAGGCGTTCTCGGTGTCGTCGAGGGTCCGTCCGGCCTCTTCGTAACCGGCCTGCTGCAGGCGGCTCGCTGCGAGCAGGGCGAGGTCCAGCTCGCTGCCGACGAACAGGCAGTTGCGGACGAAGTAGCGCGCGGCGCCGTCCTCGGCCTCCTGCATGCGCTCGACGTCGATCGCGGACAGGTCCGACAGCCGTTCGCAGAGCCCCTCGACCAGGGCGGCCTTGGAGCCGAAGTGGTAGAGCAGCCCGCCCTTCGAGACACCGGCGCGCGCGGCGACGGCGTCGAGCGTGGCGGGACGCTCACCTTCCTCGCACACGATGGCGACGAAGCTGTCGAGGACACGGTCGCGGGCACTGGCCATGCCGAGAGTCTAGGAGCAGTTCCGGGGGGCGCGGACGCCAGCTCCTCCGTGGTCGCCGTGAACGCTCACGAAATGCCGCGGGACCGTTGCTCATCGTTCCCGCACCGGCTAGCGTCGAGCCGACCGTGAAGGTTCACGAGACGACAAGGATCCGCATGTCAGCGCAGACGGCGAACACCGCCACCACCCCGACCTCGACCACCGCCGAACGCCCCGGGTGGGCCGTCCTCGGCCCCGGCAGCATCGCCCGACGCTTCCTCTCGCAGCTGCCCGCCAGCGGGGGTGTCCTGGTCGCGGCCGGCAGTTCGTCCGCCGAGCGGGCGCAGGGCTTCGCCGACGAGGCCGCCGGGTTCGGGTTCGCGGACGTGACCGCCGGGACCTACGACGAGGTCCTCGCCGACCCGCGGGTGGACGCCGTCTACGTGTCGACCGTGCACACCGGGCACGCCCGACTCGTGCTCGCCGCACTCGAGGCCGGCAAGGCGGTCCTCTGCGAGAAGCCCCTCGCCGTGAACCACGGCACCGCGATGGCGCTCACCGACGCCGCACGCCAGGCCGGCCTGCCGCTCGTCGAGGCGTTCATGTACCGCTTCCACCCGCAGACCGCGGCGCTGCTCGAGCTGATCCGCGACGGCGTGATCGGCGACGTGACACACGTCGACGCCTCGTTCGCCTTCCGGACGGGCGAGCGCACCGGTCGCCTGTTCGACGTCGACACCGCCGGCGGCGGGATCCTCGACGTCGGCGGGTACCCGGTGACGATGGCCGCGGCGATCGTGCAGGCCGCCACCGGGGTCGCCGTCGCCGAGCCGGTGGACCTCACCGCCACGGGCACGCTCGGGCCGACCGGGGTCGACGAGTGGACGGTCGCGCAGCTCACCTACAAGGGCGGGACCACGGCGACGGTCCGGACCGGCGTCTTCGTGCAGGACGACAACGCCGTGTCGGTGTACGGCTCGCGCGGTCGCATCGTGCTCACCGACCCGTGGACCCTCGGCGACGACCCCACCATCGAGATCCACACCGTCGACGAACCCCCTCGCTCGCTGTCGTTCGCGGGTGAGCACCCCTACGCCCGAGAAGCCGACGCCACCACCGACGCCCTGCGTGCCGGCGGGGTCGAAGCGGCGCAGATGACCATCGACGAGACCCTCGCCACGGCCCGCACGCTCGACCGGTGGCGCGCGGCGATCGGCCTGCGCTACCCCTTCGAGGCCGAGACCGCCGACATCCCGACGGTGTCCGGCCGACCGCTCACCGTGCAGGACGGCAACCCGATGCGCTACGGCGAGGTGCCGGGCGTCGGCAAGCGGATGTCCCGCCTGGTGATGGGTGTCGACAACCAGCCCGACCTGGCACACGCCAGCGCGATCTTCGACCTGTTCGTCGAGCAGGGTGGCAACGTGTTCGACACCGGGTACATCTACGGCGGCGGGGTGCTCGAGGGCAGGCTCGGCAGGTGGATCCAGAACCGGGGGATCCGCGAGGACGTGGTCGTCATCACGAAGGGCGCCCACACCCCGCACTGTGACCCGGAGTCGATCACCCGGCAGCTGCTCGAGAGCCTCGAGCGCCAGGGAACCGACTACGCGGACATCTACATGATGCACCGCGACAACCCCGACATCCCGGTGGGGGAGTTCGTCGACGTGCTCGACGAGCACCGCCGAGCCGGGCGCATCCGCGTGTACGGCGGCTCGAACTGGACCCCCGCACGGTTCGACGAGGCGAACGCCTACGCACGGGCCAACGGCAAGCACGGGTTCGAGGTGCTCAGCAACCACTTCGGTCTCGCCGAGGCGTACGACGTGCCGTGGGACGGCTGCGAACACGCGACCGACGCGGCATCGAAGGCCTGGCTCGAGGAACGCCAGGTCCCGCTGCTGCCGTGGTCGTCGCAGGCCCGCGGGTTCTTCACCGGCCGCGCGACGCCCGAGGACACCAGCGACGCCGAACTCGTCCGCTGCTACTACTCGGACGACAACTTCGAGCGGCTCCGGCGTGCGCGCGAACTCGGCGAGCAGTTCGGTGTCCCCGCGACGGCGATCGCGCTGGCGTACGTGCTCAACCAGCCGTTCCCGACGTTCCCGCTCTTCGGACCCCGTACGATCGCGGAGGCCCGGTCGTCCATGACCGGCCTCTCCGTCGACCTCTCCCCGGAACAGGTGGCATGGCTGGACCTCCGCGCCTGACCCCGGGCGGCCGCGCGACGATCATCGACGTCGCCGCGGCCGCCGGGGTGTCCCGGCAGACCGTCACCCGCGCGATGAACGGCATGTCCGGCATCAGCGCGGCGACCAAGGACCGCGTGCTCCAGGCCGCGGCTGCGCTCGACTACCGTCCGTCACGGTTCGGCCGCGGGCTCGTCACGGGTGGCGACCACCAGCTCGGGCTCGTCGTCAACGACCTGCGGAACCCCTACGCACCGGCACTCGCCTCCGCGGTGCTCGGCCTGGCCGCCGCCCGCGGGTGGAACGTCATGCTCGCCGACGTCGGGCTCGCGAGCGACTCGGACCGGATGGTGGAGTCCCTCGGCGCGCAGACCGACGTCGTGATCGGCTACCTCGGGTCCCGTGCGCCGGAGTGGATCGAACGGCTCGGCTCGGTCCCGGTCGTCGAACTCGACCCCTCGGGGCCGGTGACCCGCGCCGCGGTCCGGATCGACCCGACCTCCGCGATCGAGGACCTCGCCGACCACCTCGTCGACGTCGGGGTGAAGCACCCCGTCGTGCTCGACGCCGCCGCCGACGGCGTGCCGAGCCAGCGCGGGGAGCACATGGTCGCGGCACTCCGGCGTCGCGGGTACCTGCCCGACCTCGTCATCGCGTCCGCACCCACCGCCGAGGCCGGCGCCGGACAGACGGAGCGGATCCTCGCCGAGCACCGCCGGGTGGACGCGGTCCTGGCCTTCAACGACGTGCTGGCCCTCGGTGTGCTGTCGGCCTGCCGTCGTGCCGGCGTCGACGTCCCCGGTGACGTCCGCGTGGTCGGCGTCGACGGCCTGCCGCTCGGGACGCTCGTCGCGCCGACGCTCACCACGCTGGCCGTCGACCTCGACGAGGTCGCGGGCCAGGCCCTCGACCTGGCGCTCGGCATGCTCGCGGGCGAGCTGCCGCGCTCGGGCGAGGCCGTCGAGCGCACGGTGCGCCACCGGTTGCTGCTCCGCGAATCGGCGTAGGCCCGACGACGCGACCAGTGGACCGTCGCAAGGCCCGTGGCGGGACCGCCACGGGCCTCCCGGCCGTCGTCAGTTGCATTTGCAACCAAAACCGTCCGGACGGTACACTAATGGAGTCCTGACGGGGCGCGTGTCCATCCCGCGTCCCGTCTCGTCTGCCCCACGTACCACCCGCCGTCGACCTGGTCCGGCTCGAAGTCCCAGGAGTCCGCCGTGTCCGCACTGCTCACCAGCCCCGTCGCCACCCGCGTCACCGGGAGCCGCGCCCGACGGTTCCTGGCGCTCGCCGTGCTCATGCTGCCGGTCCTGCTCATCTCGGTCGACAACACCATCCTGAGCTTCGCGCTGCCGTCGATCAGTCGCGCGCTGAACCCGGACGCCACCACGCAGCTCTGGATCGTGGACGCGTACCCGCTGGTGCTCGCCGGCCTGCTCGTCGTCATGGGCAGCATCGGTGACCGCATCGGCCGACGGCGGATCCTGGTGATCGGCGCGACCGGCTTCGCACTGTTCTCGGTGGCCGCGGCCTTCGCGACCGACGCCTGGATGCTCGTCGCGGCCCGCATCGCGATGGGCGTGTTCGGCGCGATGCTCATGCCCGCCACGCTCTCGATCATCCGCAACGTGTTCGTGGACGCGGGGGAGCGGCGGATGGCGCTCGCCGTGTGGTCGACGATGTTCGCGGCCGGCAACGCGCTCGGGCCGCTCGTCGGCGGCGCGCTGCTCGCGCACTTCCACTGGGGCAGCGTGTTCCTCGTCGCGGTGCCGATCCTCGTGCTCATGCTCGTCGGCGTGCCGTTCTGCGTGCCAGAGTCCCGCGACCCGATGCCCGGGCCGGTCGACCTGCCGAGCATGTTCCTGTCCCTCGGCGCCCTCGCACCGATCGCGTGGGCCATCAAGTCGGTCGTGCACCCCGAGGAGCGCGGCCTCGCGATCGCCATGCTCGCGGTCGGTGTCGTCTGCGGCATCGCGTTCGTCCGTCGGCAGCTGCGGTCCCGCACGCCGATGCTCGACCTGCGGCTGTTCCGCAGCACCGCCTTCACGGGCAGCGTGCTGATGAACCTGGCGGCGATGTTCTCGCTCACCGGTTTCCTGTTCTTCATCGCCCAGCACCTGCAGCTCGTGGCCGGGCTCGACCCATTCGCATCCGGCGTCGTGCTCATCCCGGGGTCGGTCCTGACCATCGTCGCCGGGCTCGCGGTCGTGCCGATCGTGGCGCGGGTCGCCCCACGCTGGGTCGTGTCGGTCGCGCTGCTGTTCTCGGCGGCGGCGTACGCCCTCGTCGCGGTCCTCGGACACCACGCCTCCATCGCCGCCCTGGCGTTCGCGTTCGTGCTGCTCGGCATCGGGATCGGGGCGTCCGAGACGGTGACGAACGACCTCATCATCTCGACGGCTCCGGCGGACAAGGCGGGTGCGGCGTCGGCGATGTCCGAGACGGCGTACGAGATCGGCGCCGTGCTCGGGACCGCGGTGCTCGGAACGATCCTGGCGACGACCTACCGGGCACACGTCGTGGTGCCCGACGGGTTGTCCTCGGCAGAGCACGTCGCGGCCCAGGAGACCCTCGGCGGCGCGGTCGCCGCGGCGGGGCAGCTCGGCGGCAGCGCCGGGCAGGTGCTGCTCGAGTCGGCGCGGGCGGCCTTCGACTCCGGCGTGACGATCACGGCGGGCGTCGCCGCGGTGCTCATGGTGGTGGCGGCCGTGGGTGCGCTCGTCATGCTCAAGCGCCGCTGAGCGGCCGAGCGGACGCACTGCGGGCGCGAGCTGCGCTTCGTGAGCTGCGCTTCGTGAGCAGGAATGGTCGGGTCGCCGTGCGTGACCCGACCATTCCTGCTCACGAAGTGCCACCGCGGCGCGCCCGGCCGCGCCCGAACCTGTGAATCGTTGACCTCAACCAGGGTTCAGGTCATACGTTGGGTGACAGCCGCCGAGTGACGGCAGCCCCTCCCGAAGGAACGACCACGATCACCATGCCCGACGAAGCACCGGCAACCATCGCCGACGCGTACAAGTCCGCCTTCCGCGGGCACCCTGCCGGCGTCGCCGTCATCACGGCCGAAGGCCCGGACGGACCGACCGGCCTCACCGCCTCGAGCGTCGCGAGCGTGGCCGTCGACCCGCCCGTGCTGGTCTTCTCGCTCTCGACGAACTCCGGCTCGGCCGGGGTCGTGCTCGGTGCGCCGTTGTTCGTCGTGCACCTGGTCGACTCCCTCGGGGTCGCACTCGCCAAGCGCTTCGCGTCGACCGGCAGCCCGGCCGCCGACGACCCGATCTGGGGCACCCTGCCGTCCGGCGACCGCTACCTGCCGAGTGCGGCGAGTGCGCTCCGCTGCCGACCGCTGTCGACGACGCCCATCGGCAGCTCGACCGTCGTCGTGGCCGAGGTGCTCGACATCATCGTCGGTGCCGACCGCGGCGAGCCGCTGGTCTACCACAACCGGGAATTCCACTCCCTCACCGATCGTTCCCGGCTCTCGTGAGCCGCGGAGCCGCGTCCACAACCCACTGATCGAAAGGACCTCACATGGCTGAGTACACCCTGCCGGAACTGCCGTACGACTACGCCGCGCTCGAGCCGCACATCAGCGGCAAGATCATGCAGCTGCACCACGACAAGCACCACCAGGCCTACGTGACCGGTGCCAACACCGCGCTCCAGCAGCTCGGCGAGGCCCGTGAGTCCGGCAACTTCGGCGCGATCAACAAGCTCGAGAAGGACCTCGCGTTCCACCTCGGTGGCCACGTGAACCACTCGATCTTCTGGACCAACCTCGGCCCGGACACGAAGGTCCCCGAGGGCGAGCTCGCCGCGGCGATCGACGAGTTCTTCGGTTCGTTCGAGAAGTTCCAGGCGCAGTTCGCCGCCGTCGCGAACGGCATCCAGGGCTCCGGCTGGTCCGTGCTGGCCTGGGACACCGTGGGCCAGAAGCTCACCACGTTCCAGCTCTTCGACCAGCAGGGCAACATCCCGTTCGGTCTCGTCCCGATCTTCATGCTCGACATGTGGGAGCACGCCTTCTACCTCGACTACCTGAACGTCAAGGCGGACTACGTCAAGGCCGTCTGGAACGTCGTCGACTGGGAGAACGTCGCCGCTCGTTTCGAGAACGCGAAGTCGCAGCGGTTCGTCACGCTCTGATCCGCGTCGGCGGGTCACCACGGTGACCACCTGACGAACGGGAGGCACGGTGCCAGCTGGCACCGTGCCTCCCGTTCGTGGTCCGGGTGCCGTTCCGGACCGCACGCCGTCACCGGGTCCGCGACCGGTCCTCGGACGCGGGCACGGTCGCGCTCAGCGCGGGGTCGGCGCCGGTCGTGCTCGAAGCCAGGTCGTGGGCGATGCGACGCAGTGCGGCGTCGGCCTCGGTGTGCGCGCGGTCGACGAGCGCGCTCCACTGGGCTCCGCGGGCGGCCATCACCGTGTCCTGGGCCGCACGTTCGGCGAGGACGGGGTCGGCGCCGTGCGCCCGGCACCACGCCCGGATGGCCGCCACGTGGCAGCGGTGTGCACGGCGCTGGCGGTCCCGCCCGTCGAGGGACTCGACCGAACCGAGTTCGAAGGTGAGTCGCGCGGCCAACGCGCGGTGTGGGTCGTCGAGCCCGCCGAAGGCCGCGACCAGGTGATCGGCGAGGGCGTCCGCGTCGGCGTCCGGCTCGAGTGTCGCCACCGGCCGCGAGGCCGCCAGGTGATCGACGACGGAGTCGATCAGGGCTTCGCGTGAGCCGAAGTGGTAGACGACCGGGTAGGCGCTCGTCCCGAGCACGCGGCCGAGGCCCCGGACCGTGACGTCCTCGATCTTGGTCTCGACGAAGTGGTCGACGACCTTTTGGAGGATCGCGGGCTTGCGGGTGGGGTCGGGCTTCCTGGGCATGGCATCTCCGTCGTCGGGGCGGTGGTCGCGCGACCGCCCACATACTAGCAGGTGGTATTTCAGTGGCACCATGGTCGTCGTGTGTGATCTCTCCGCGAAACCTCCGTTTTCACCGATAGAAACGGAGAAAAACTCGGCTCCGGGTACACTGTTTCGGATGTCCATGCCGTACGAGGGCGCTCCGCCGCCGTCCCGGCCCGAGGGGACCCGCGCCGGACGGGTGGTCACGGGCCGCCGTCGTGGCGCCGGAAAACGCTTCCTGGTCGTCGGCGACGTCCTGGACGGTGTCCTCGTGCACACCACCGCACAGCGGATCGGGGTGCACGACCCCGCTGCGGAGATCCGCCACCGTCCGACCGGCGCCGGTGGCAACACGGCCACATGGCTCGGCTGGCTCGGGGCCGAGGTCGACGTCGTCGCCCGGGTCGGGGTCGACGACGTCTACCGCCACGAGCGCGCGCTCGAGGACGCCGGGGTCCGCGCCCACCTGCGGTACGACGCGATGATGTCCACCGGTGTCGTCGTCTCGGTGCGCAACGACCACGGTCGCACCGCGATGTCCGACCCCGCCGCGAGCGGGAAGATCAGTGCCGCCGACGTCCCGTCGTCGGTGGTCGCCCGCGCCGACATCGTGCACCTGACCGGGGCCGCCATGCTCGGCGGCGGGGCCGACCGGCTCGAAGACCTGGTGGCGTGCGCCCGGACGGGCCCGGCGCGCGTGGCGGTGGACCCCTCGTCGGTGGCGGTGATCGAGACGATCGGTGCCGACCGGTTCCTGCAGGCCCTGCGGGGGGTCGACGTGCTCTTCCCCGACCAGCACGAGGCGCTCGCCCTCGGCGGGGGCGACGACCTCGATGCCGCGGTGCGGCGGTTGACGGAGCACGTCCCACTGGTCGTCGTCACGGCCGGGGCCGACGGCGCGCTCATCGGGCGCCGTGGCCGCAGCATCCACCGGGTCCCCGCGACACCTGCGACCGTCGTCGACACCATCGGCGCCGGGGACGCCTTCGTCGCCGGGTTCGTCCGTGCGTGGGCGACGGATCCGATCCGCGTCGGTGCGGCGGCCCGCGAGGGCACCCGGGTCGCCGCGCGGGCACTCGGCTTCGTGGGCGGTCGACCGCCGGTCTGAGCCGACGGGTTCTCGGTCTGCACCCCCGGTCAGCGCTCCGTCGGGTCAGTGCTCGGTCAGCGCTCCGTCGGGTCAGCGCTCCGAAGGTTCGGGGATGACGTTCAGGGTCTGGACGCGCCCCGCGGCGGCGGGCGCGAGTCGGATCTCGACGCGCAGTCGCCCGCAGGTGCCGGGGAGCCACCAGCGCAGGTGCGACGGTGCCGCCGAGTACTCGGACACCGGTGCGGCACCGAGGTCGGCGCCGACGTCCGCGACGGCCTGCGCCACCGCCCGCCGTCGGCGGTCGTAGGGCACGTCCATGGCCACGTTCGGTGTGCAGATGGTGTCCGCCAGGTCGTCGCTCCAGTCGGCCAGGAGGCGCGTCACGGCGGCCTGGGCGGCTCGCGTCGCGCGGGTGGTCGCCGCCACCCCGCTGGTCGCTCCGGCCACGTCGGTGCCGGCTTCCGCCGGGTCGGGCGCCCGGGCCGTCAGTGCCGCGTCGAGCACGAGGTCGTGCGCCTGCTGCGCGGCCGCGGAGACCTTGGCCTGCGTCGCGTTCTCGAACGCGACGACCCCGAGGCCGTCGCGCACGGACCACCGCATGTGCGCGGAGAAGCCCGGGTAGCCGCCGGAGTGCGAGACGAGCTCGCCGAAGCGGTCGTCCTGCTCGACGAACAGCCCGAAGCCGTACGCCGTCGCGCGGGCCGAACCCGGGACGACGGACGACGGGACGACCCGCATCGCCTGCTGCATGAGCCGGCGATCGGCGGGGGAGACCGTGCCGGGTTCCGGCGCTGCGGAGAACGCCGAACCGAGGTGCGTCGCCCAGCGCGCCAGGTCGCGGACGGTCGAGAAGAGCCCGCCGATCGACGAGAACGCGCCGGGGCCCGTCATCGGCAGGGGTTCCCAGTCGCCCTCGTGTCCGCGGACACCGGTGACGACGAACCCGGTGGACTCGTCGGCGCTGAACACCGTGTCGTTGAGCCCGACGGGACGGAGCACGGTCTCTTCGGCGGCCGCGGTGAAGGGCCGCCCCGACACGACGGCGACGACCCGGCCGAGCAGCGCGTAGCCGAGGTTCGAGTAGGCGAAGCGGGTGCCGGGCAGCGAGTCGAAGAGCAGGCCGCCGCGCAGGACCTCGTCGAGCTCGGCGTCCGAGATCGACTCCTGCCGGTCGGCCCAGGGATCGTCGGTGGGGAAGCCCGCCGACATCGTCAGCAGCATCCGCACCGTGGGGACGGGGGAGTCCGGGGTCGGCAGGGTGACGGCGCCGAACGCCGGCACGAAGTCGGTGATCGGCGCGTCGAGGTCGAGCGCACCCCGTGCGACGAGGGTCAGCAGGGTCGCGGCGGTGACGCTCTTGGTGCAGGAGGCGATGCGGTAGACGGTGTCGGCGTCCGGTCGACGGCCGTCCCCGCGGTCGCCGTGCCCACCGGACGCGACGAGCCCGGAGCGGTCGAACACGCCCCACACGCTGCTCGGCGCGATGCCCTGTTCGACACGAGCACGGAACAGCTCGTCGACCTGGTCGACGACGGCGGCGACCGCAGGGTGCGACCCGGTCACGATCGCCGCATCCGTTCGTAGGCGTCGAGCGCCCGCTGCCGCGACGCCTTCAGGTCGACCATCGGCTCGGGGCGCAGCTCGTCGGCGGGGACCCAGCGGTGGACGTACTCGCGGTGCGGGTCGAAGCGCTCGAGTTGCCGGTCGGGGTTGAAGACACGGAAGTACGGGGCGGCGTCGAAGCCGGAGCCCGCGACCCACTGCCAGTTCGCCGCGTTGTTGGCGGGGTCGGCGTCGACCAGCGTGTCCCAGAACCACTGTTCCCCGACGCGCCAGTCGACGAGCAGGTTCTTCACGAGGAAGCTCCCGGCCGCCAGCCGCACCCGGTTGTGCATGGCGCCGCTGTGCCAGAGCTCGCGCATGCCCGCGTCGACCAGGTCGAAGCCGGTCAGGCCCTGCCGCCAGCGGTCGAGCTCTGCCGCTTCCGGGTCACGCCACGGGAACGCGTCGAAGTTCCGACGGACGTTGACGGTGGCGATGTCGTCACAGTGGAAGTACTCGTTCCAGTTGAACTCCCGCCATGCCAGCTGCCGGAGGAACGCGGCGGCGTTCTGGCGCTGCGCGGGCTCGAGCCGCTCGTGCAGGCGGTGCCACACCTGGTACGGGCTGATCTCGCCCCACCGCAGGAACGGCGACAGGCTGCTGGTGGCTTCCATCGCGGGCTCGTCGCGCTGGTCGTAGTCCTCGAGCGCGTGCTCGACGAAGTGCTCGAGCTGCTGCTGCGCGCCGTGCTCACCCGGGGTCCAGGCGTCACGGAGCCCGCCGGCCCAGTCGGGCTTCGTCGGCAGCAGTGCCCAGTCGGCCAGGGCATCACCGGTGACGTCGGCCGCAGCGGGCAGGTCGTCGGGGTCGGGCAGGGGGTGGCGCGGTTCGGGCAGAGCCTGGACGGCGTTCCAGAACGGGGTGAAGACCTTGTACGGCTCGCCCTGCCCGGTGAGCACGGTCCACGGTTCCCAGAGCAGGTTCGCGGCGAAGCTGTGCGCCTCGACGCCACGGTCGTGCAGGGCCGCCTTGATGCCGGCGTCGATGTCCCGCTCGACGGCACCGTACCGACGGTTCCAGTACACGGCGTCCGCCCCGGTGTCGGCGACGAGCTGGTCGATGACCGTCGCCGCGGCACCGCGTCGGAGGACCAGCCGAGAACCGCGCTCGCGCAGGTCGGCATCGAGGGCGGTCAGCGATCGGTGCAGCCACCAGCGGCTCGCGGCACCGATCGGACGGAGCCCCGGGGACTGCTCGTCGAGGACGACCACCACGGTGACGTCGCCACCGTGGTCGATCGCCGCACGGAGCGCGGGGTTGTCCGACAGCCGCAGGTCGTCACGGAGCCAGACGATCGCGCCGGTCACACCGTCGCCGCATCCGGAGCGGCCACCGGGCGGGCCGTCGACCGCCGGCCCGGTGCGGTGCCGACCGCCAGCCGGAGCTTCGTGCAGAGTTCGGTGAGGGTGCGCAGTTCGGGGTCGGACAGCCCGGCACCGACCTGCTGCGCGATGCTCGCCGCGTGCTGCACGGCGACCTGCCGGTAGACGTCGAAGCCGTGCGGGGTCAGCGCCACGATCACACCGCGGGCGTCGGTGGGGTCCGGCTGCTTCTCGACGATGCCGCGGGCGAGGAGTCGGTCGACCAGGCGGCTGACGCTCGGCTGGGTGAGGAGCAGGTGCCCGGTGAGGTCGCGCATCCGGCAGCGGCGGCCGGGCTGGGTCGACAGGTTGAAGCAGACGTCGTACTCGTTGAACGAGATCTCGTCGCCGGGGAAGTCCGCGTTGAGACTCCGCATCACGGCGACCTGGGCGCGGAAGAGCGCTTCCCAGGCGGCGACGGCGGTCGCCTTCTCACTGCGGCGTGTCTCGCTCACGTTCGCGTTCCCTCCGGTCGTACGGTCTGACCACACTACCGACGGGGTCCGACAGGAACCGGGCGACATGCACGAGGGCCGGCCGCCTGTCGGCGACCGGCCCTCTCCCTTGCACCAAGAGTTTCCTGCAATCACATTCCGCAGGCGGTGCCACAGCAAACACCGTCTGCACCACCGACTGTATAACGAAGCGGTAACGGCGCGCCAGCCTCTCCGCGGCCGGTTCGCTGCGAGTTCACCAAGAGCAGTCGATCAGGCTCAGAAGAGGTCGGGCGACGGCGTCGACGCGTACCGGACGGCGACGTCCGCGTGCCGGTCGAAGCGGTAGCCGACGCCCCGCACGGTGCGGACGATCTCCTCGAACGCGCCGAGCTTGGAGCGGAGCCGACGCACGTGCACGTCGATGGTGCGCTCGTTCGGGGTCTCGTCCTCGCCGTCCGACCAGAGGCCCTCGATGATCGCGGAACGGTCGACGGTCTGGCCCTCGCGGAGGACCAGGAACTGCAGGAGTTCGAACTCCTTGTAGGTCAGGGGTGCCGCTTCGCCGTCGAGGGTCACGCGCTTCCGCGAGATGTCGATGACGACACCGGTCTCCTCGGGCTCGGGCTTCTCGGCCTGCTTGCGGGCGGCCACCGCGGAGCGGTCCTGCAGGGCGAGGCGGACGACGTCGACGTCACGGCCACCGGAGTGCTCGGCGGCGACGGCGACGGCCGCGTAGGTCTCGGACGACGGGACGAGCTGCGCGGTGAGGGCCTTCAGCTGCTCGACCACCGCGGCCAGGGTCGTACCGGCGGCTGCGGCCTTCGCTTCGTCGATGCCGACGTACAGGGCGAAGCCACGGGCCTCGGTGCCCTCGGGGAGCGCGCGGTTCCGCTGCGGAGCGACCACGGGGCTCGTCGGCACGGAGGCCGGTCCGGTCGCTGCCGGGGAGGCCGGGCGCGGGCGGATCGGCGTCACGGTGCCGAGGTCGGTCGGGGCCGGTGCGGTGCGGAGCGCGGTGCGGGGCTGGGCGATGGTGAGCGACATGGTGGTTCTCCGGGCGGTGTGGCCGGTGCGCGGGTGGCGCGGCGGCCGGTGTCGAATGCGTCATCCCGGGTACGGCGGTACGCCGATGTGCCCTGCGGTCCTGCTGCGGACCGGGGCCGACCCGGGGGAACGGGAGACAGACCTCGTGACGTGGTGCGCGTCGCCGACGGTGTCCGTCACCCGGGGATCACGCGCTCGCGACGGGGGTGGTGTCGCGGGGGATCCGGCTGGAACGGGTGCCGATCAGGCACACATTCGACAACGCATGACCGGCATGGTCGGCATCATCACGCCGACGGTCCCCACTGCCCCTGCGGAGGAGCACGCCTCGGAGAGGACGCGGGTGGACACGGTTGCAGTCATGTGACGAGTATCTGCGGTATACCAACGCGGTGTCAACCGTCCGCGCGGACGGTGCGGTGGGCGCGACCGCCCGGGCGTCGAGTGCCACGCCCGTTCTTTCCCAATGCGCACGCGATGGAAAGTCGAATTGGGCGTACCGGGTCGAAAGAACCGACCTGGTACGCCCGGAACGACCTGCAACGCCCGGAACGGGCAGGTACGCCCGGAACGGGCGGGTACGCCCGGAACGGACAGGTACGCCCGGAACGACCGGGTACGCCCGGAACGGGCAGGTACGCCCGGAACGGGCGGGTGCGGTGGGCGCGACCGCACGGACGACAGGAGGCGCGGTGCCAACCGGCCCCGCGCCTCCTGTCCGAGACGTGTCGGGTCTGCGCTACTCGGCCAGGCCGTAGAGGCGGTCACCGGCGTCGCCGAGGCCCGGGACGATGTACCCGTTCTCGTCGAGCTTCTCGTCGAGCGCACCGAGGACGATCGAGACGTTGCGGTCGCCGACGGCCTGCTCGACCATGGCGAGCCCCTCGGGGGCACCGAGGATGCACACGCACGTGACCTCCTGCGCACCGCGGGCGAACAGGAAGTCGATCGCGGCGGCGAGGGTGCCACCGGTGGCGAGCATCGGGTCGAGCACGAAGCACTGCCGACCGGACAGGTCGTCGGGCAGGCGCTCGGCGTAGGTCTGCGGCTCGAGCGTCTCCTCGTTGCGGGCCATGCCGAGGAAGCCGACCTCGGCCGTCGGGACGAGCTTGACCATGCCCTCGAGCATGCCGAGCCCGGCGCGGAGGATCGGGACGACGAGCGGCCGCGGCTTGGCGATCGCGACGCCCATGGTGTGCGCCACCGGCGTGTCGATCGGCGTCGCCGTGACCCGGACGCCCCGCGTGGCCTCGTACGCGAGGAGCGTGACGAGTTCCTCGGTCAGGGCGCGGAACGTGGGGGAGGGCGTCGTACGGTCGCGGAGCACCGAGAGCTTGTGGGTGATGAGCGGGTGGTCGGCGACGTGGACTCGCATAGGGTCGAGCCTAGCGTGCCGACGACCGTCAGGAGGTCCCGTGGAGGAGCCCGCAGCCCGCCCGTTCGTCCCGGCGATGGAGCGTGCGCTCGACGAGGCCCGACGGTGCCTGGAGACCGACGACGTACCGGTCGGCGCGGTGGTGCTCGACCGCGACGGCGTCGTGGTCGCCACCGGCCGGAACGAGCGCGAGGCGCGGCAGGACCCGACGGCCCACGCCGAGGTCCTGGCGCTGCGTGCTGCTGCGGCGGTGACGGGGGACTGGCACCTCGAGGAGCACACGCTCGTCGTGACGCTCGAGCCCTGCCCGATGTGCGCCGGCGCCGTCATGGCCGCACGCGTGCCCCGGGTCGTGTTCGGCGCGTGGGACCCGAAGGCGGGCGCCAGCGGCAGCGTCTACGACATCGCCAGGGACCGCCGGCTGCCGCACCGCTCCGAGGTCATCGGGGGCGTGCTCGAGCAGGCGTGTGCCGAGCTGCTCGACGACTTCTTCAGTCCGCGGCGAGGATGACGATCGCCTCGGTCGGCGGCTGCGGCCCGGTGCGCAGGACGTCCGGTTCGACGTAGATCACCCGGGCGATCGGCACGGCGCTCCGGACACGCTGCTCGACGGTGTCGATGCCGGCGGCGACGTCACCGAGTCGGCGGTCCCCGTCGACGGCGACCTTCACACCGACCATCAGCTCGTCCGGTCCGAGGTACAGGGTCTTCAGGTGGATGATCGCGTCGACCTCGGGGCCGTCGAGCACCGCCTGCTTGATGCGCTCGACGTCGGCGGCGGTCGCGCCCTCGCCGACGAGCAGGCTCTTCGTCTCGATCCCGAGCACCACCGCGACCGCGATGAGCAGCGCCGCGATGAGCATCGTGCCGATCGCGTCGAACACCCCGTTGCCGGTGATCGCCGTCAGGCCGACGCCGAACAGGGCGAAGACCAGGCCGAGCAGGGCCGCGGTGTCCTCGAGCATCACGACGGGCAGCTCGGGGGCCTTCGCACGGCGCACGAACTGCACCCAGCTCTGCGAACCCTTCTGCGGTCGGGCCTCGTGCAGGGCGGTGCGGAGCGAGAAGCCCTCGAGACCGATGGCGATGACGAGCACGACGAGGGGGAGCCACCAGTTCTCGAGCGGGTGCGGGTGGGCGAGCTTCTCGATGCCCTCGTAGAGCGAGAAGACACCGCCGACCGAGAACAGGATGATGGAGACGACGAACGCGTACACGTAGCGTTCACGCCCGTAGCCGAAGGGGTGTTCCTGGTCCGCCGCTCGCCGGGCCTTGCGGCCACCGAGCAGCAGCAGGAGCTGGTTCGCGGAGTCGGCCAGGGAGTGCACGCCCTCGGCCAGCATCGACGCCGATCCGCTGATCGCCGCCGCGATGAACTTCACGATCGCGATGCCGATGTTGGCACCGAGTGCGGCGAAGATCGCCTTCGTGCCTCCGGAAGCGCTCACAGCTGTCCCCTTCTCGTGGTCTGCGACACGATCCTAGGCGGGTCGCGTCGGTAGGGTCGGGAGCATGACGATCGACCTGCCCCGCACCGCCCTGCTCGGCGTCGGCTCCATGTCCGGCGCGGTCCTCGACGGCCTGCTCGCCGCGGGACTCGACCCGGCCACCGTGACCCTCACCACGAAGTCGGAGGCGTCCGCTGCTGCCCACCGGGAGCGCGGCCTCGACGCCACCGCGAGCGACACCGACCCCGACGCCAACCGGGCGGCCGTCCGTGGCGCGGCCCTCGTCGTGGTCGGCGTGAAGCCCTACATGATCGCGGACCTGCTCGACGACGTCGCCGCCGACCTGGAGCCCGGTGCCGTCCTGGTCAGCGTCGCCGTCGGCACCACGACCGCGAGCATGGAGGCTCGGGTGCCCGCCGGCGTCCGGGTCGTCCGTGCCCTGCCGAACACCCCGATCGGCGTCGGCCACGGCGTCACCGGCATCAGCGCGGGCACCTCGGCCGACGCCGAGGCCGTCGCACTGGCGTCGTCGGTGTTCACCGCCTCGGGCGAGGTCATCGAGGTGCCGGAGGAGCAGCTCGACGCACTGTCCGCCGTGTCCGGCTCCGGCCCCGCCTACGTCTTCCTGCTGGTCGAGCAGTGGCAGCGTGCCGCCGAGGAGCTCGGGTTCACCCACGAGCAGGCGGCGACGATGGTGCAGGGCACCGTCCGCGGCGCGGTCGAGCTGCTCGAGCGGTCGGGCCGTGAGCCCGCCGACCTGCGCCGTGCGGTGACGAGCCCGAAGGGCACGACGGAACGTGCCGTCGCGGTGCTGCAGGACGCCGACCTGGCGGACACGCTGCTGCGCGCATCGCACGCCGCGATCGCGCGTGCCGAGGAGATCGCCGCGTCGTAGACGCACACCGCGTCGTGGACGCAGCCACAGTGCGGACGGGAGGCCCGTGGCGGCGTCGCCACGGGCCTCCCGTCCGTCCGGTGGTCGCTACTCGTACGCGGCGAAGCGCTCCAGGTCGGTCTCGGAACCCGAGACGATGATGACGTCGTCCTCACCGATGACGCTGTCCGGCGTCGCCGGCACGAAGGGGTTGCCGGGCGGCTTGATGCCGAGCACGGTCAGGCCGAAGCGGGTGCGGATCACGGTGGTGGCGAGGTCCTTGCCGCGGACCGCGCGCGGCGGGAACATCTTGACCACGGCGAAGTCGTCGTCGAACTCGATGAAGTCGAGCATCCGGCCGGAGACCAGGTGCGCCGTGCGCTCGCCGGCCTCGCGCTCGGGGTAGACGACGTGGTTGGCGCCGATGCGGGACAGGATCGTGCCGTGCGAGCGGCTGATCGCCTTCGCCCAGATCTGGGGGACGCCGAGGTCGACCAGGTTCGCCGTGATGAGCACGCTCGACTCCAGGTCGCTGCCCGTGCCGACGACGGCGATGGCGAAGTCCTGCGCGCCGATCTGCCGGAGCGCGTCGATGTCGGTCGCGTCCGCCTGCACCGCGTGGGTGACCCGGTCGGACCACTTCTGCACCAGACCGGCGTCGGTGTCGACGACGAGCACCTCGCGGTCCTGGCGTTCGAGCTGCCCGGCGGTGGCGGCCCCGAAGCGCCCGAGCCCGATGACGAGGACGGGAGCGTCGTGACTGATGGCACCGTGCTGGTGCGACGAACGGGTGCGGTCAGCCAACGATCGGCCTCTCCTCGGGACGGCGGAACAGTTGCCGGCTCTGGCTGGCGGCCAGGGCAGCGGCGATGGTCACTGTACCGACCCGGCCGAGGAACATGGTGGCGGCGAGCACGTACTTGCCCGATTCCGGCAGGTTCGCGGACACGCCGGAGGACAGGCCACTGGTCGAGAACGCCGAGATCACCTCGAACAGCACACGGTCGAGCGAGTCGTCGGTGATCTGCAGGAGCACCACGGTGGCGACGGCCACGATCGTCGCTCCCCAGAGGACGATGGCCACCGCGACCCGCAGGACGTCACTCGGGATCCGGCGACCGAAGGCCTCCATGCTCTGGCGGCCGCGGGCCTCGGCGACCGCGGCCAGGAACAGCACCGCGAGGGTCGTCACCTTGATGCCGCCGGCTGTCGAGGCGGACCCGCCACCGATGAACATGAGCATGTCCGTGACGAGCAGGCTCGAGCCGTTGAGCTGGTCGAAGTCGACGAGCGAGAAGCCGCCGGAGCGGGTCATCGTCGACAGGAAGAGCGCCTGGAACGCGGTGCGCCCGGCTCCTTCCTCGCCGAAGGTCGTCGGGTTCGACGCCTCGAGGGCGGTGTAGACGACCGCGCCGCCGAGGAGCAGGACCGCGCTCGTCGCCAGGGTGAGCTTGACGTGGATCGGCCAGCGCCGCGGGGTGCGCAGCTGCTTCGTCAGGGCGCGGATCACCGGGAACCCGATGGACCCCGCCACGACACCGATCATCAGCAGCGTCAGGAACCAGTAGTCGTGGGCGAACGGGTCGAGGCCGTCCGCGTTCGGCGAGAACCCGGTGTTCGTGAAGGCCATCGCCGCGTAGTAGAAGGAGTCGCCGACCGCGGTCCAGAACGGGATGCCGGCGATGAGCACCGACGGCAGGAGCAGCAGGCCGAGGACGATCTCGATCGACAGGGTGCTCACCGCCACCGTCGCGAGCAGGGTGCCGACCTCGCCGAGCCGGACGGCCTGCCCCTCGGGCACGGCGCCGTGGTGCGTGCGGAGCGGGTTCGAGTCGCCGGCCGCCATGAGCTTCGCGCGCAGGCCGAGCTTCCGGGTGACGAACAGGCCGAGGATCGACGCGAAGGTCAGGACCCCGACGGCACCGATCTGGGTGCCGATGACCACCAGGACCTTGCCGAACACCGACCAGTGCGTCGCCATGTCGACCGTGGACAGCCCGGTGACGCAGACCACCGACGCCGCGGTGAAGAGGGCGTCCGCGAAGTGGGTGCTGCTGCGGTCCGCCGTGGCCCACGGCGTCATGAAGGCCACCGTGAACAGGAAGATCAGCGCGATGAACACGACGATCGCCAGTCGGGACGGCGACGAGCGCAGCACCGTCGCGATCCGGCTCGCTCGCCGTCGGCCGACACTCACGTGGTGCGGGATCGGCTCGGTTCGGTCGAGCATGCGTATGCCTCCGAGGACATGGGCCGGGACGGTTCGTCATGGTACATCCGTGGTGCCCCGGCTAGCCTTGCCCCATGGCCGACATCTTCTCCGTCGTGGCGGACCCGACCCGGCGCGAGCTGCTCGGCACGCTGTTGTCCGCCTACGGTTCGGACGTCACCGGCGGGGAGCTCAGCGTCGGCCAGCTCGTCGAACGCCTCGGGGTCAGCCAGCCCACGGTGTCGAAGCACCTGCGTGTCCTGCGCGACATCGGTCTCGTCACCAGTCGCGAAGAAGGACAGCACCGCTACTACCGGCTCGACCCGGAGCCGCTCGTGCACCTGGAGGACTGGGTCCTGCCGTTCACGGGCGCGGTCGACGCCGACGGCACCCCGGCCACCACCGCGTGGACGCCGGACGGCCAGCCGGTGTCGATCCGCCGGAACGGCACGGCCGGCAAGGCGACCGTCGAGGTGGGCACCGAACTCGGCCGTGTGATGGCCGAGGCGTCGTACCGTGCCACCGCGGCCATCTCCGGAGCGCAGCAGGGCTGGGAGCGCGTCGTCGACCGCAGTCGCAAGCGCTTCACCCGCCGGGGCGACGAGGACTGAGCCCTGCCGCACGGGTTTCTGAGCACGGGGCGCGGCCGGTGCGCACCGGGCGTGGACTGATCCTGGACACCGGGTCGCACGCGCCTCTACAGTTGCCACTGACCACACAGGTCACACCACTCCCGTGCGCAGCGCGCGTGCGAGCCCCGAAGGCGGACCATGACCGGCAGTTTCGACGACGTGCGCTTCCTCACCGTCGCTGAGGTCGCCGAGATGATGCGCGTCTCGAAGATGACCGTGTACCGGATGGTGCACGCCGGTGAGCTCCCCGCCATCCGCTTCGGCCGCTCCTTCCGCGTCCCCGAGTCGGCCGTCGCCGACGTGCTGCGCGGTGGCGTGGCGGACGTCGGCTGAGCGCGCGTTCGACATCGCAGCGGGCAGCCGGTAGACTCGGGCAGGTTGATTTTCCGCGGTCTCTTCGGCCCGGTGTCCGTACATCAGCATCAGTCCGAGCGAGGTCCACATGGGTTCTGTCATCAAGAAGCGTCGTAAGCGCATGGCGAAGAAGAAGCACCGCAAGCTCCTTCGCAAGACGCGTCACCAGCGCCGCAACAAGAAGTAGACCCTCACAGGTCTGCGCAGGTCGGAGGACCTGCACGAGAAGCCCCGGTTCGCCGGGGCTTTCGCGTTCCCGGACTACGCTGGGACCATGCCCGCAGTGACGTTCCTGACGAAGCCCGGATGCCACCTCTGCGACGACGCCCGACCCGTGGTCGAACGCGTCGTCGCCGACCACCCGGGGGTCACCCTGCAGGAACGCTCGATCCTCGACGACGACGCCCTCCGCCAGGAGTACGCGGAGGACATCCCGGTCGTGCTGATCGACGGGCGCGTCCACAGCAACTGGCACGTCGACGCCGACCGGCTCGCACGTGCGCTCGAGAAGGCCGAGGCCCGCGCATGATCTCCCACGTCGTCTCCTGGTCCCTGCGGACCGACCTCGACCGCACCGCGTCGATCGCCCGCATCCGCGAACTCCTGACCGGTCTGGTCGGCACCGTCGAGTCGATCCGCTCGCTCGAGGTCGTCGAGAACGTCGCCTACCCGGACAAGAACCACGACGTCGCCGTGGTCGCCAGCTTCGACGACCTCGCCGGGCTCGATGCGTACCAGGTGCACCCGGAGCACCAGGCCGCGGCAGCGGAGATCCGTGAGCTGGTCACAGCGCGGGCCGCCATCGACTGGCAGAGCTGAGCCGGGCCTCCCGTCCGCGCGCGCTCGTCGCTTCGTGAGCAGCAATGGTCGCCTCCCGCATCGGGAGGCGACCATTGCTGCTCACCATGTGCGCGGCGGTGCCGCGCAGCGCGGGACCTACGGGGTCAGGCGCGTCGGGCCACGGAACAGGTACGTGACCTCGCGGATCGACGGCTCACCGAGCATGAGCATCAGCACGCGCGCGAGGCCCATGCCGAAGCCGCCGTGCGGCGGGACGCCGTAGCGGAAGAAGTCGAGGTACCAGCCGAGCTCCTCCGGGTCGAGGCCCTTCTCGACGGCCTGCGCCTCGAGCACGTCGACGCGGTGCTCACGCTGGGCACCCGTGGAGATCTCGGCACCGTTGAAGATGAGGTCGTAGCTGTTGGTGACCGACGGGTCGCCGGGCTTCCGCATGTGGTAGTACGGCCGGATCGAGGCGTCGTACTCGGTGACGAACACGAACTCGGAGCCGTGGTGCTCCTTCGCCCAGGCGGCGACGCGGCGCTCGCCCTCGGGGTCCAGGTCACCGTCGGCGCGGACGACGTCGTAGCCGCTGTCGGCGACGATCTTGCGCGCCTCGGCCAGGGTCACGCGGGGGAACGGCGTCGCGGGGACCTGCAGCTCGAAGCCGAAGACCTCGGCGATGTCCTTGCCGTACTTCTCCTTGACGGCGGTGATGCCGGCGACCAGGACCTCTTCGTGCATCGCCATGACGTCCTCGTGGGACTCGATCCACGAGAACTCGGCGTCGACGCTGGTGAACTCGGTCGCGTGGCGGCTCGTGAACGAGGGGTCGGCGCGGAAGGCGTCAGCGATCTCGAACACGGCACCGAAGCCGGCCGGCTGTGCCATCTGCTTGAAGTTCTGCGGCGACTGGGCCAGGTAGGCGGTCGTCTCGAAGTACTCGAGCTGGAACAGCTCGGCGCGCGACTCGGACGCCGAGGCCATGAGCTTCGGGGTGTGGATCTCGATGTAGTCGCGGTCGACCCAGTACGTGCGGAACGCGTGCTCCAGCGTCGTCTGGATGCGGAAGATCAGGTTCTGCTTGCGGTTGCGCAGGTCGAGGAAACGCCAGTCGAGACGCTTGTCGAGCGACGAGTCGTCCGCGATCGGGGTCTCCGGTATCGCAGCGCTCACCACCTGCAGCGCACTGATCTTGACCTCGAGCCCGCCGAGCTTCACGCGCTCGTCGTGCTTCAGCGTGCCGGTGACGTGCACGAAGGTGCCGTGCGCCAGACCGGAGATCTCGTTCGTGGTCGCGAGCGCGGACTGTGCGGCGTCGTCGCCGTCCTCGGCCTCGCGCGTCGCCGGGTTCACGAGCTGGACGGCGCCGGTCTCGTCGCGCAGCACGACGAACTGCACCTTCTTCTGGTCTCGGACGGTCTCGACCCATCCGGCCACGGAGACGGGACCGTCGGGGAGGGCTGCCAGGTCGGCGATGCGGGTGCGTTCGATCACGGTGGTCGAGTCTAACCGCCTGCGTCCGGGGGCGTGGGCGGCAGGGTTCCTCCCTCCACAGGGCCGCCTGCGTCCGGCGTTCTCCACCGATGGCCGGGAGGCCCGTGGCGGCGCGCGTGGACTCCGTAGCGTTCTCGACGTGGCCGGGTCGCGGGACGAGAGGGGGACCGGGTGGGGACGGGGACAGGGGAGCTCGCGACCTGGCCGCCTGCGGCGGTCGCGGTGGTGGTGGCGGCACTGTGCACGACGGCGTTCACGCTGCTCGTGGCGTTCGTCGGTGGGCTGTGGGCGGTCATCCGGTGGCGGCGGGACGTCGCGCGGGAACAACGGGACCGGGCTTGGTCACGATTCGTCTGGGTGGTCGACCACGTCACGGATGCGGACGTGGGTCGTGTCGAGATCGGGAGACTCGTCGCGGGAGCGATGTACAACATGCAGGTTCTTCGCGAGGCCGACGAGGTCATCGGCAAGCTCGTGCTGGAACTGGTGACGGAAGAGGAGCAGACATGACGCAACCGGACCCGGTGAAGGCCTTGTTCGTGCGGCGGGACGAGGAGTGGAAGGCGAACGTGCGCAGACGGCACTGGCTCCGGCCATGGCGAGCACGTCGGGTGATCGCCGAGCACGATCGGCTGCGGGAGATGATGGAGGAGATGGCCGAGGCCAAGCGGGAACGGAGTCGCCTCATCGCGGCCGGCGTGCTCGAGGGCTCAGGGGAGCGAAGCGCGGAGTGACCCGAGCGTGCCGATGAACTCCTCGGCCATGCCGGCCCGCTCGACGAGCTTGGCGTGGCGGGCTCGGGCGTCCTCGAGGTACGCGTCGAGGCGGGCTGCCAGCGCTGGTTCGTCCTCGGGGTCCTTCGTCGCGAGGGCGTCGACCACGCGGAGCAGCTCGGCCATCTCGTCGAGGGTGAACCCGAGCGGCTTCATCCGGCGGATCACGAGCAACCGATCGAGGTCCTGCGCCGTGTAGACCCGGAACCCGCCGGTGGTGCGGCCGCTCGGTACGAGCAGCCCGACCTCGTCGTAGTGCCGGATGGTGCGCAGGGACATGCCGGCGCGGTCGGCGAGTTCGCCGATGTGCATCGTGTCGGGGACGTCGCTGGTGCTCACGGGTACGACTCTACCCTCACGTGAGGGTAGAGTTCCGATCGATGTCCGTGATCACACACGCGCCGACGGCCCCGAGCGTCCTCGCCGCCCTCCGCTCGCCCCGCATGCTCACCCGAGAGGTCCTGGCCGGCATCGTCACCGCGCTGGCCCTCATCCCCGAGGCGATCTCGTTCTCCGTCGTCGCCGGGGTCGATCCCGCGGTCGGTCTGTTCTCGAGCGTCGTCATCGCGATCGTGATCTCGATCGTCGGCGGTCGCCCGGCGATGATCTCCGCCGCAGCCGGCTCGGTGGCGCTCGTCATCGCCCCGCTCGTCCGGGAGCACGGGATCGAGTACCTGGTGCCCGCGATCGTGCTGGGTGGCGTGTTCCAGCTCGTGCTCGGGTTCCTCGGGGTGGCACGGCTGATGCGCTTCATCCCGCGCAGCGTCAACGTCGCGTTCGTGAACGCCCTGGCCATCCTCATCTTCACCGCGCAGCTGCCGAACCTGCTCGGCGACGACGTCCCGTTCGTCGTCTGGCCGCTGACGGCGCTCGGCATCGCGATCATCGTCGGCTTCCCGTTCCTGACGAAGGCGATCCCCGCACCGCTCATCGCGGTCGTCGTCGTCACTGGCCTCACGATGGTGTTCAGCATCGCCGTGCCGACGGTCGGCGACGAGGGCGCCCTGCCGACGGCGCTCCCGGGCTTCGGCGGCATCACGACGCCGTTCACCTTCGAGACGCTGCAGATCATCGCCCCGTACGCGTTCGGTGTCGCGATCGTCGGCCTGATCGAGACCCTGCTCACCGCGCAGCTCGTCGACTCCATCACGGAGACGGGCTCGAGCAAGTGGCGCGAGTCGTGGGGTCAGGGCGTCGCGAACATCGCGTCCGCCTTCTTCGGCGGGACCGGCGGCTGCGCGATGATCGGCCAGACGGTGATCAACGTGAAGACCGCGGGTGCCCGGACCCGCGTCTCGACCTTCGCGGCCGGGGTCTCGGTGCTGGTCCTGACGATCGTGCTCCACGACCTCGTGGCCCAGATCCCGATGGCGGCACTGACGGCGGTCATGCTCATGGTCTGCGTCGCGACCTTCGACTGGCACAGCATCCGTCCGCGCACCCTCCGACGGATGCCGCTCGGCGAGACCGCGGTCATGCTCGTCACCGTCGTGGTGGTCGTCGTGACCGAGAACCTCGCCACCGGGGTGCTCGTCGGCGTGGTCGTGGCGGCCCTGGTCTTCGCCCGACGGGTGGCGCACGTGGTGACCGTGGTCCGCGAGCCGGTCGACGACCGCACCGTGCGGTACCGGGTCCGCGGGGCGCTGTTCTTCGCCTCGTCGAACGACCTCGTCACACGGTTCTCCTACGCCGAGGACCCGGAGCACGTGATCATCGACCTGGCCGACGCCCACGTGTTCGACGCGTCCACCGTCGCGGCGCTCGACGGGGTCGAACAGCGGTTCGCGAAGCACGGGTCGACCGTCGAGGTGGTGAACCTCGACACGGGGTCGATCGCGCTGCACGGGCGGCTCTCCGGTGAGCTCGGCGGCTGAGTGCTTCCGCATCCGGTGAATCACCTGAGGGGGCGGTGGGAACCGCGGGCGACCTACACTGGAACCCATGCCCGCGACCCGTCTCCACCTCGTCCGGCACGGAGAGGTGCACAACCCGGGCCGCGTCCTCTACGGCCGGCTCCCGGGCTTCGGGCTGAGTGACCTCGGCACGCGGATGGCCCAGGCCTCCGCCACCGCCTGGAAGGACGCCGGCATCGACGTGCGTCGGATCGTCGCGTCCCCGCTGCAGCGCACGCAGGAGTCCGCCGCACCCTGGTCGGCCGCCTACGGGCTCGACGTGACGCTCGACGAGCGCCTGATCGAACCGACGAACCGCTACGAGGGGCAGCCCCCCGGGTTCACGAAGCGCTCGCTCGGCCGCCCGGCGGAGTGGCCGTGGATCGCGAACCCGCTGCGTCCCAGCTGGGGCGAGGCGTACGAGTCGATCGCCAACCGCATGCTCGCGGCGATGACCACGGCGTGGGAGAGCGTGGACGAGGGCGACGTCGTCCTGGTCAGCCACCAGCTGCCGATCTGGATGGTCCACCGGAAGCTCGCGGGGGAGCCCCTGTGGCACGACCCGCGCAAGCGCCGCTGTGACCTGTCGAGCATCACCACCGTCGAACGTGTGCCCGCCACGTCGACCGGTCGGTTCACCGAGGTCGGGTACGCGGACCCCGCGCAGGAACTGCGCGCGAACGCCGTCGACGAAGGAGCAGTGTGAACAGCACGAAGCGTGCGCGCGTCATCAGCAAGCGGTTCGCGGTCCTCGCAGCGACGGCCGTAGCCGCCGTCCTGGTCCTGTCGGGCTGCTCGTCGGACAGCGGCGGCATCGCGAAGCAGTACGGCAACGGCACGACCCAGAACTACATCTCCGGCGACGGCGCCGTGACCGAGGTCTCCGCGAAGGACCGCACCGACCCGGTCACCTTCCGGGCCGAGGACTCGAACGGTGACACCGTCTCGTCGAAGGACCTCCGTGGGAAGGTCGTCGTCCTGAACTTCTGGTACGCCAGCTGCCCGCCGTGCCGTGCCGAGGCGAAGTACCTCAACCAGGTGCACGACGAGTACGCCGACGCCGACGACGTCGCGTTCATCGGTGTCAACGTGCGTGACGAAGCGGCGACCGCGGCCGCCTTCGAGCGCACCTTCGACGTGCGGTACCCGACGGTCCTCGACCAGCGCACGGGCACGATGCAGCTGGCGATGTCCGGGCAGATCGCACCGAACGCGGTGCCCGCCACGATCGTCCTCGACACCAAGGGCCGCGTCGCCGCCCGGGTGCTCGGCGCGATCGACGGCACGAGCATCCTGCAGACCCTGGTCAGCGACGAGCTCGACGCCGGCAAGGCCTCCTGACCCGTGACCTCCAATCCCTTCGCCGACGCGATCCTGAGCGGCCAGATGGCCGTGGCGCTGCCCGTGGCGGCGCTCGCCGGGCTCGTGTCGTTCCTGTCCCCGTGCGTGCTGCCGCTCGTGCCGGGGTACCTCGGGTACGTCGGCGGTGTCGCCGAGGGCGGGCAGCGTCGGGGCCGTGTGGTGCTCGGCGTGCTGCTGTTCATCGCCGGGTTCACCGCGGTGTTCGTGGCGTACACGACGGTGTTCGGGGCGCTCGGCTTCTGGCTCGTCCGCTGGCGCGACCTCATCACGCAGGTCCTCGGGGTCGTCGTGATCGCGATGGGACTGGTGTTCGTCGGACGGTTCACGTTCCTGCAGCGCACCATCAAGCCCAGCTGGACCCCGGCCACCGGGCTCCTCGGTGCCCCCCTGCTCGGCATCGTGTTCGGCCTCGGCTGGACCCCGTGCCTCGGCCCGACCCTGGCGGCCATCAACCTGCTCAGCGTGCAGTCGGGCAGCGCCTGGCAGGGCATGTGGCTCGGGGTGGCGTACTGCCTCGGGCTCGGCATCCCGTTCGTCCTCGTCGCCCTCGGCGCCGGCTGGGCCACGGGGGCCATCGCGGCGGTGAAGCGTCACATGCGCACCGTCAACATCATCGGAGGAGCGATCCTGATCGTCATCGGTCTGCTCATGGTCACCGGTATCTGGTCGGCCGTCATGTCGAGCGTCGGGGCGGTGATCCAGAGCTTTGTCCCCGCGGTCTGACCTCAACGAGCACATCCCGACGGGCGCAGGCGACGGGGCCGACAGCGCCTCCGACCCGCAGCGGCCGTCCGACCACGTCGACGGCTCCGGCCCCACCGACGGCGGCGTCAACCAGCCGAAGCTCGGTTTCGTCGGGTACCTCCGGTTCTTCTGGCGGCAGCTGACGAGCATGCGCACGGCGCTGTTCCTGCTCATGCTGCTCGCCCTCGCGGCGATCCCGGGCTCGCTCGTCCCGCAGCGCACCGCCGACCCGAACGGCGTCGTGCAGTACAAGGCCGACCACCCGCAGCTCTACCCGGTCCTCGACAAGCTCCAGGTCTTCGACACCTACACCTCGGTGTGGTTCTCCGCGATCTACCTGCTGCTCTTCATCTCGCTCATCGGCTGCATCGTGCCCCGCACGAAGCACCACTGGCAGGCCCTGCGGACCCGTCCGCCGAAGACCCCCGCGCGCCTGACGCGACTGGCGGGCTTCCGCACCGTGGCGGTGCAACCCGACGCGATGATCGACGGGACGACCGGGATCGACGCGACCACGGGCCTCCCGTCCGCCGAGCACGCGGTGACGCGTGCGATGGCGATCCTGAAGCGGTCCGGGTACCGCGTCGAGCGGTTCGGCGACTCGGTGAGCGCGGAGCGCGGCTACCTGCGCGAGACCGGCAACCTGGTGTTCCACGCCGCCCTCGTCGGGGTGCTCCTGGCGGTCGGTGTCGGCGGCGGTTTCGGCTTCACCGGACAGCGCCTGCTGGTCGAGGGGCAGACCTTCTCGAACGTGCTCGGCTCGTACGACTCGTTCAACCCCGGTCGCTGGTTCCAGCAGACCGACCTCAAGGGCTACAACCTGCGCCTCGACAAGTTCGTGACGAAGTACGAGGAGCGCAACCTCGACGCCCTCGGGCAGGCGCTCGACTACTCGGCCACGGTCACGAGCACCGAGAAGGGCGGCGAGCCGAAGACGAGCCGCCTCGGCGTGAACGATCCGCTGCACGTCGGCGGCACGAATGTCTACCTGCTCGGCAACGGCTACGCGATGCAGGTCACGGTGCGTGACGGCGACGGGAACGTGGCGTTCAAGGACGTCGTGCCGTTCCTGCCGGAGGACGCGAACTACACCTCCACCGGCGTCATCAAGGTGCCGGACGCGAAGCCGGACCAGCTCGGCATGGTCGGGTTCTTCTACCCCACGGCATCGAAGCTCGCGAGCGGCGCCTACTCGAGTGCCTACCCGGATACCCAGAACCCGCTGCTGACGCTGCAGGTCTACACGGGTGACCTCGGGCTCGACAGCGGTGTGCCGCAGAGCGTGTACACGCTGAGCACCAAGGGCCTCGACCAGATCGCCGGTCGGCAGTCGGACACCGCGAGCATCGCGCTCGAGCCCGGCCAGACGAAGAAGCTGCCGAAGGGCGCCGGATCGATCACCTTCGACGGCGTCAAGCGGTACGTCTCCCTCGACGTCCACCACGACCCCTCGCAGCTCTGGGTGGGCGGGTTCGCCCTGCTCTCCACCCTCGGTCTGCTCACCTCGTTGTTCGTCCCGCGCCGCCGCGTCTGGGTGAAGGTCGTCCCGCGTCGCGATGCTCAGGGCGGCGAGTACGACCTCGAGTACGCCGGACTCGCACGCGGCGAGGACCCGAACCTCGAACGGGCCGTCGCGGACATCGCACAGCGCCACACGTCGGACCTCGGAGTTAGGATGCCCCAGTGAACGACATGACCACGAACCTCGCGACCTACTCGGTCGTGCTCACGTACTCCGCGATGGCGGTGTACGTGGTCGCGTTCATCTCGTTCGCCCTCGACATGGCCAAACGCTCCGGCGAGGTCACGGCCGCCGCGAAGAACGCGGGCGCCGACGACAGCTCGTCCGACGCGGCCAGCGCCACGTCGGCACGCGGCGCGAAGACGGTCGCGACCGTCCGCGGCGGCACCGTCGTGCTCGAGCAGGTCGCCGCACCGCCGTCGGGTGGCTCGGCCGGCCGCGGGACGAAGTTCGAGCGCGTCGGCATGGCGATGACGATCCTCGCGCTCGTGCTGCACGTCGCCTCGGTCGTCCTCCGCGGCATCGCGGCCGACCGTGTGCCGTGGGGCAACATGTTCGAGTTCTCGCTGACCGGCACGGCGCTGATCACCCTGATCTTCCTGCTCGTGCAGTTCTGGCAGAACCTGAAGTTCCTCGGTGTCTTCATCACCGGCCTGACGATCATCCTGCTCGGCATCGCGACGGTGAACTACTGGGTCCCCGTCGTCCCGCTGCAGCCGGCCCTGCAGTCGTACTGGCTGGTCATCCACGTCTTCGTGGCCATCGCCGGCACCGGGTTCTTCGCGCTCGGCGCGGGGCTCGCGGTGGCGCAGCTCGTGCAGACGTACCGCCAGGGCCGCACGGCCTCCGGCAAGCTCCGCTTCATGGCGACGCTGCCCGACGCCGACCGACTCGAGGTCCTGACCTACCGCGTCCTGCTCGTCGGTTTCGTCCTCTGGACCTTCACCCTCATCGCCGGTGCGATCTGGGCGGAACGCGCCTGGGGCCGCTACTGGGGCTGGGACACGAAAGAGGTCTGGACCTTCATCATCTGGGTCGTCTACGCGGGCTACATCCACGCCCGTGCGACCCGCGGCTGGCGCGGTGCGCGGTCGTCCTGGCTGGCGCTCATCGGCTTCGCCGCGGTGATGTTCAACTTCTCGGTCGTGAACGTCTTCTTCAAGGGCCTGCACAGCTACTCGGGGCTGTGAGCCGCGTGGGTCGCTGATGCGGCCCTGGTCGCGACCACGACCGGACGGGAGGCACGGTGCCAGCTGGCACCGTGCCTCCCGTCCGTCGTCGGGTCGCGTGCACGGCCAGGAAGACGCCGTCGTGTCGGTGGGACGCCGCGTCGTCGGCGAGACGCCGCAGGTTTCGGCGGCGTCTCGATGACTCGGCGGCGCCTCGATGACGTGGCGGCGTCTCGATGACGTGGCGGCGCCGAAAGGAGACGCCGGCGTCTTGCGGAGACGACGGCGTCTCGTGAGGACGCGGCGGGTGCGCTACCCGGCGGCCAGCAGTGCGTGCACCCGCGCCACCCGCGCACGCCACCACGCCGTGCGCTCCGGCGACGCGGCGGAGCGCTCCACCAGGTCGGGCGCGACGTCGACCCGGCGTACCGGCACCCGACCGCCGACCGGCAGCAGGGGATCGGCCGTGACGTCCCCGGCGAACATCGCCGCGGTCCCGAGTCCTGCGGCGTACCCGGGGGTCATCGCCGCGGCGGCCAGGAACGCTCCCATCCCGAGCCCGACCGAGGTGTCGAGCGCACTGGAGACGACGCACGGCAACCCGGCGTCGGCGATGACGGCACGGGCCGCGCTGATCCCGCCGAGCGGCTGGGCCTTCACGACCAGGACGTCGGCGGCACCGGCCCGGGCGACGGCGAGGGGGTCGCTCGCCTTCCGGACGCTCTCGTCCGCGGCGACCCGGACCCCGAGGCCGGCGACGCGCGACCGGAGCTCGGCGAGCTCGGGCACCGTTGCACAGGGCTGCTCGGCGTACTGCAGGTCGAACGGTGCGAGCCGCTCCAGCGCCGCGGTGGCCTGCTCCACGCTCCACAGCCCGTTCGCGTCGACCCGGACCGCGGCCTCGGGTCCCATCACCCGGCGGACCGCGGCGACACGGGCGACGTCGTCGTCGACGGTCGTGTCGGGCTCCGCGACCTTGACCTTGGCGGTGGTGCACCCGGGGTACCGCGCGAGCAGGTCGGCGACGGCGTCGGCGGCGATCGCCGGGACGGTGGCGTTGACCGGCACGGAGTCGGCGGCCGGTTCGTGATCCGTCCACCCGAAGTCGACGGTGGCCCGCAGCCAGGCGGCGGCCTCGGCGTCGTCGTACTCGACGAACGGCGAGAACTCGGTCCAACCTGCGGGGCCGCGCAGCACGACCGCCTCGCGAGTGGTGATGCCGCGGAACCGCACGCGCATCGGCAGGGCCACCACGTGGGCGTCGGCGAGGAGTTCGGCGAGGTCGGGGAGCACGTCCGCCATCCTCCCACCGCACCCAGGGGGCCCGCCGGTTCCTCGGAGGGGACCGCCAGGGCAGGGCACTAGCATGCATCGGTCGGCCTCGGTCGGCAGGGGAACGACCCGAAGACGATGGAGGCTCGGTGGCGGTGGATCCGCGGCAGCGCGCAGCACAGCAACGCGCATCGCAGCGCCCGTCCGACCCGTCGAGCGCCGCGGCCCGTCCGGCGTCGGCAGCCAGATCGGCGGCCGCAGCCCGACCAGCGGCGGGAGCCCGACCGGCAGTGGGCGCTCGACCCGCGGCGGCTCCCGGGCGCGACTCCGACGACTTCGACCGCCTCATGCAGCGCAACACCGTCGACGTGCGGCAGACGGGTGCCACGAGGCGCCGCAATCCGGTCGTCGGCAAGATCGCACTCGGCCTCGCCGTCGTCTCCGCCGCGGTCGACGCCAGTGCCTTCGCCGTGTTCATGGGCGGTGACACGAACTTCGCCTTCGGCATCTGCTTCGTCGTCGTGTTCCTGACGCTCGTCGCCGCCGTGCTCGGGTTCGTTGCCGCCGTCGGCTCGTTCGGGCGCTGGTACGGCGCTGTCGGGGTCGTCCTGGCGTTCTTCGCGAACCCCGTGATCCTCATCGTGATCATGGTGTTCGTCGCGCCGGAGATCCTGACCGACATGGGCGCCTGACCCGCCAGACGCCCGGCGGTACGTTGGGAGCATGGCTGCTCCCGTCTCCGACCTGTTCGACCCCGACGTCTGGACCCCCGCTCCGATCGCGGAGCAGTTCACCGACATCACGTACCACAAGCACGTCTCCAAGGGCATCGTCCGGGTCGCCTTCGACCGTCCCGAGGTCCGCAACGCCTTCCGCCCGCGCACGGTCGACGAGCTCTACCGCGCCCTCGACGACGCCCGGCAGGACCCCCGTGTCGGCGTCGTGCTGCTCACCGGCAACGGCCCCAGCCCGAAGGACGGCGGGTGGGCGTTCTGCTCCGGCGGCGACCAGCGCATCCGGGGGCGGAGCGGCTACCAGTACGTCGGCGACGAGGGTGCACCGCCGGAGGGCGTCGACCCCGCGGCCGCCCAGGCGTCGATGGGGCGGCTGCACATCCTCGAGGTCCAGCGCCTGATCCGGATGATGCCCAAGGTCGTCATCGCGGTCGTCCCCGGCTGGGCTGCGGGCGGCGGGCACTCCCTGCACGCGATCTGCGACCTCACCATCGCCAGCGCCGAGCACGGGAAGTTCAAGCAGACCGATGCCGACGTCGGCTCGTTCGACGGCGGCTACGGCAGCGCCTACTACGCCAAGCAGATCGGGCAGAAGTTCGCCCGCGAGGTCTTCTTCCTCGCGCAGGAGTACTCCGCCCAGCGCGCGTACGAGATGGGGGCGGTGAACGCCGTGGTGCCGCACGCCGACCTGGAGCGGGAGGCGATCCGCTGGGGCGAGATCGTGCTCGGCAAGTCCCCGACGGCGATCCGGATGCTCAAGTACGCGTTCAACGCCGTGGACGACGGGATGGTCGGCCAGCAGGTGTTCGCGGGCGAGGCCACGCGGCTGGCCTACGGCACCGACGAGGCCGTCGAGGGTCGCGACTCGTTCCTCGAGAAGCGCGCTCCCGAGTGGACCGCGTTCCCCTGGCACTACTGATGCCCCGTCCGCTGGTCGCGACCGGCACGTCGGACCCGACGGCCGTGCTGCGCGGCCTGGAGGCAGCACTCGCCGGCGGCCCCGCACTGCTCCCCGTCGCCGAGGGGGCTCCTGCACTGCCGACGCCACCACCAGCCGAGGTCCGTCAGGCGGTCGCCCTGGTGGTCGAGACGAGCGGGTCCACCGGCACCGGCAAGCGGGTGGCGCTCTCGTCCGAGGCGCTCCTCGCCGGTGCCGCCGCGGCCGACGCGGCACTCGGTGGGCCCGGGCGCTGGGTGCTCGCACTGCCGACGCACTACATCGCCGGCATCAACGTCCTGACCCGCTCGATCATCGCGGGCACCGACCCCGTCGTCGTGCCACCCGGGCACTTCGCGGCCGCCGCGTTCACCGAGGCGGCCGAACGGCTCGTCGTCGGTCCGGCCGCGCCCCGTCGCTACACCTCCCTGGTGCCGGTGCAGCTCGCACGCGTCCTCGACGACCCCGACGCCACGCGTGCGCTCGCCTGGTTCGACGCGGTGCTGGTCGGCGGGCAGGCCACCCCGGCGCCGCTCCGGCAGCGGGCGCTCGACGCCGGGGTCCGGATCGTGACCACGTACGGTGCGAGCGAGACGAGCGGTGGATGCGTGTACGACGGCATCCCGTTCGGCACGGTGCGCACCGCGCTGGTCGACGGCGAGCTGCACCTGGCCGGGCCGATGCTCGCCGAGGGGTACCTCGACGACGACGCCCGCACGGCGTCGGCCTTCGTCGAGCGGGACGGGCTGCGCTGGTACCGGACCGGGGACACCGCGACCCTGTCGGACGGGGTGGTCCGCGTGCTCGGACGCCTCGACGACGTGGTGATCTCCGGCGGCGAGAAGGTCCAGCTCGGTGCGGTCGAACGGCTCGTCCGCGGGCTCCCCGGACAGGAGAGCGCCGTCGTCGCCCGGCGCTCGGCGGGGGAGTGGGGCGAGGTCCCGGTCGTCGTCACCGAGCAGCCGCTCGACCTCGAGGCCGTGCGGGCCCACGTCGGAGCCGCCCTGGGGCGTGCCGCCCGACCCGCCGACGTGGTCCTGGTGGAGCGGATCCCGATGCTGCCGTCGGGCAAACCCGACCGTCGGGCCGTGCAGGCGCTCGTCGACCCGGTCCGTTCGTCGGGACCGCGAGCCGCCGGGCGTCTGCATCGGCAATAAGATCGGTGCTCGTGGCACGAACGAAGAACTCGACGCAGAAGCAGGGCCGGTCCGGCAACCCGGCGAAGGCCGCTGCCCCCGCCCGCCCCAAGCGGAAGGCGACCGCGCGCGACTGGATCGGCGGCGCACGCCTGCGCACCCTGACCCTCGGTGTCGTCCCGGTCGTGCTCGGCACCGCCGTCGCGTTCGTCGACAGCGGTGAGCCCGGCGACTTCGGCGACTACCTGGCGAAGGACGGCCACCTCGCGGTCGCGCTGCTCGCCCTGGCCGTGGCGCTGTTCCTGCAGATCGGCGTGAACTACAGCAACGACTACTCCGACGGGGTCCGCGGCACCGACGAGTACCGCGTCGGTCCGGCACGACTCACCGGAGCCGGCCTGGCCAAGCCCCGGACCGTGCTCACCGTCGCCCTGACGTTCTTCGGCCTGGCCGCGGTCGCCGGCCTGGTCATCGTGCTGCTCACCCAGCTGTGGTGGCTGCTGCTCGTGGGGGCCGCCGCCATCGTCGCCGCCTGGTTCTACACCGGTGGCAAGAAGCCGTACGGGTACAACGCCCTCGGCGAAGTGTTCGTCTTCGTCTTCTTCGGACTGGTCGCCGTGCTCGGCACCCAGTTCGTGCAGATCCGCGAGGTCACCGTCAACGGCTGGGCAGCCGCCGTCGCCGCCGGGTTCTTCGCCTGCGCTGTCCTGATGGTGAACAACATCCGTGACATCGACGAGGACCAGCTGGCGGGCAAGCGCACGCTCGCCGTGGTCGTCGGCCGTCCGGTGGCCCGCGTCCTCTTCGGCCTGTTCCTGATGCTGCCGTACGTCGTGCTGCTCTGGTTCGTGCTGCTGTACTTCCGCACGGGCTTCACGTACTTCTCGCTGCTGCTGGCCCTGCCGGCACTGGCGATCGGGGTGTCGTCACGGAAGCCCCGCGAGCTCATCACGGCCCTGCAGCTGTCGTCGTTCGCCTCGCTCGCCTTCGGCGTGGTGCTCGGGATCACCCTGGCCGTCCAGCCGTAGCCGTTCCGGCTGCTCGACTGGACGGTCCCGCGTCCGGGGTCAGTCGGCGTCGGCGTCCCGTCGCGCTCCGTGCCGCTCGGCGTCGGACACCGGACGGTCGGTCGGGGTGGCCGCCGCGTCGGAGTCGGCGGCGTCGACGAAGTCGTCCTCGAAGTCCGAGTCGGCGTCGCGCTCCGGGGTTCCGCGGCGGTTCGCCAGGCTCAGGGCCACCTGCGTGCGCAGTCCGGACAGGGCGATGTACGAGACGAGCAGGCCCACCAGGGCGGCCACGATCGTCGCCCAGTACCACGGCATCGGCGTCAGGAGCAGGAGGAGCACGAGCGCCACCACGAAGATGCCGAGCCGAGCCAGGGTGTACAGGAGCCACGCTTTCACACGGTGAGTCTACGGAAGCGTCGACCGGCAGGGGCATCACAGGGTCGCGACCTAGACTTCACCGCATGGTCCGCTTGTGGTTGATCGTCGCCGTGGCCGCCGTCGCCTTCACGGTGTACGCGGCCATCGACTGCGGCACGATGCCGCGTCAGCGCGTCCGTTCCCTGCGTCGCGGCGTGTGGCTCCTGCTCGTCATCATCCTGCCCGTCCTCGGTGGCGTGCTCTGGTTCCTGCTCGGTCGCACCCCGGCGGCCGACCCCGGTGCGTCGGCCCGCTACCGTGGACCCGAAGACGACCCGGACTTCCTCGGCACCACGCCGGAGCCGGGCACCACCCTCACGGACAAGGACCAGGACGACGCGACCCTCCGAGACCTCGAAGACCAGTTCCACGAGCGCGACGACGACGGCCGCACCGATCGCTGACGGCCCCGTCGGTTCGGGCAGCCCGGCGACGGACACCGCGCTCGCCCTCCTGCAGGAACTCGTGCGTGCCGGCGTCACCGACGTCGTCGTGAGTCCCGGTTCGCGTTCCCAGGCACTCGCCCTCGCGGCGGTCGCCCTGGAACGCGCCGGTGGGCTGACCGTGCACGTGCGGTTGGACGAACGGACCGCCGGGTTCTTCGCACTCGGGCTCGCGGTCGAGACGCACCGGCCCGCAGCGGTGGTGACGACGTCGGGCACCGCGGTGGCGAACCTGCACCCCGCCGTGCTCGAGGCGCACCACTCCGGCGTGCCGATGATCGTGCTGAGCGCCGACCGCCCCGACGAACTGCGCGGCATCGGCAGCAACCAGACCACCGTCCAGCCGGGGATCTTCGGCCAGGCCGTCGCCTTCGTCCGCGACGTCGAGGCCCCGTCGGCGCACGGTGTCGACGCCTCGGTCCGCGACACCCTGCGCACCCTCGCCCGACAGGCCGTCGCCGCCGCAGCGGGGCACACCGGGCAGCCCGGTCCCGCGCAGCTCAACGTCGCGTTCCGTGAGCCGCTGTCCGCCGGGCTCGCCCCGGAGCACGTCGGCCCCGTGCCGGACGACGAGGTCGACCTGGCGTTCGCCACCCGCCGGGCGCACACCGGTCTGCCGGTCGCCGAACTCACCCCGGACGACGAACCGGGCACCGTCGTCATCGCCGGACACGACGCCGGCGAGGACGCCGAGCGGATCGCCTGGGAACTCGGGGCGCCGCTCCTCGCCGAGGTCTCGAGCGGCGCGCGCTTCGGCCGCAACCTGGTCGTGGCCTACCGCGAGCTGCTGCGCGACCCGGACCACGGCGGTGCCGTCCGCCGGGCCGTCGTGCTCGGCCACCCGACCCTCAGCAGGGAGGTCCCCGCGCTCCTGCAGCGCGACGGGGTCGAGACGATCGTGGTCCGCGGACCGGCGGCCGACCCCTTCGACCCGGCCCGCGCCTCTCCCCACCGGCACGGCCCGGACGCCGCTGGCGCGTCGCCCGGGAACCGGCGGCGTGGGCCCAGCGAATCATTGACCACCTTCGTGTCCGACGTCCGCGTGACGGGCCGGACCCGGCCGGAGCACCGCGCGTGGGTCGGCCGCTGGGTCGGCTCCAGCCGCCGGATCCTGGGGGACGGCGACGCCGGCCCGGACCTCGACGCCAAGCGCTCCGCCGACCGCGCCGAGTGGAACAAGTTCCTGCGTGACGAGGTCGCGCTCCGTCGCCGACCCGTCGACCGCGCCATGCTCGCCGAGGCCGTCTGGGGCGTGACCTGGCCGCACGACCGGCTGGTCCTCGGGGCGTCGCAGCTCATCCGTGAAGCCGATGCCCGGGTGCTCGGCAAGAAGATCCGGGTGCACGCGAACCGCGGGCTCGCCGGCATCGACGGCACCGTCTCGACCGCGCTCGGCATCGCCGCGGCGCTCGAACACTCCTCGGCCTCGGTGGGCACCACACGCGTGCTCCTCGGGGACCTGACGCTGCTGCACGACCTCGGCGGGTTCGTCACCGGCACCGAGGAACGCACCCACCGGGTGCAGGTCGTCGTCGGCAACGACCACGGCGGCGCGATCTTCCGCGGGCTCGAGGTGGCGAAGACCACGCCGGAGGCCGACATGCGGCGGATGATGTCGACCCCGCAGCACGTCGACGTCGAGCGGGTCGTCACGGGCCTCGGGTGGGAGTACCGCCGGGCGGCGACGTGGGGTGACCTCGAGCGGGTGCTCACCGACCCCGCCGAGCGGGTCGTGATCGAGGTCCCGCTGGCGGACTGACCGGTCGCGCGGCTGCGCCCCGCGCGGCTATGCGGTCGCGCGGGGCGCGCGACTACCCGCCCGCGCGGGTCGCGCGGCTGCCTCAGGCCAGCGCGTCGGTGATCGGCCGGAACTTCAGGGCCGTCTCGGCCACCTCGCGCGCGGGCTCCGAACCGGCGACGATCCCGGCTCCCGCCCAGGCCCGGACGGTGCCGTCGTCGTCGATCCGGGCGCTGCGGAGCGCGAGCATCCACTCGCCGTCACCCGTCGCGCTCATCCAGCCGACCGGCCCGGCGTAGCGGCCGCGGTCGACGCCCTCGAGCTCGGCGACCAACTGCACGGCCACGTCCGTCGGGGTGCCCGCGACCGCGGCCGTCGGGTGCAGGGCGTCGGCGACGTCCAGTGACGTGGTGTCGGGCGGCAGCGTGGCCTGCACGTCCGTCGCCAGGTGCCACAGGTTCGGCAGCTGCAGCCGGAACGGTTCGGCGTCGGCGCGCAGGTCCGTGGCGAGCGGGGCGAGGGCCGCGAGCAGACTGTCGATCGCGAAGGTGTGCTCCTCGACGTCCTTGGCGCTGCTGGCCAGGGCCTCGGCGGCGGCCCGGTCGGACACCTCGTCGGTGCCCCGGGCGGCGCTGCCGGCGAGCACCCGTGCGGTCAGCCGCGTGCCGTCGGTGCGGGCGAGCGTCTCGGGGGTGGCGCCGATCAGCCCGTCCACCGCGAAGGTCACGCACTGCGGGTAGGCGGCCGCGAGGTCGAGCAGGACCGCCCGTCGATCGGCTCCCGGCGGCAGCGTGCCGACGAGGTCGCGGGCGAGCACCACCTTGCGGGCGCTCCCGGCCACGATGCGGCGGACGGCCTCGGAGACGTTGGCTGCGTAGGTGTCCTCGTCGATGTGCCCGGGACGCAGCGCGACGGAGACGTGCGGCCCGACGTGGGGGACCGGGACCGAGGTCCGGGTGAAGGCCAGGGGTTCCGCGCCGAGCGTGGTGTCGATCGCGGTCAGCCAGGCCTTACCGCGCCGCCGGCCGAGGACCACCCGGGGCACGATGAGCACGCTCTCGTCGGCGGAGTCGTCGGCGAAGGCGAACGACCCGAACGCGACGAGCCCCGAACCGCGCAGCTGCACCGGGTCGTCGACGACGGCGGTCTCGACGACGCTGCGCCAGAGGGCCGCGGCGTCACGCATCCGGTCGGGGCCGGTGAAGGTGAACCGGAGCGCCTCGCCGATGCCGACGATGCCGTCGCCGTTCCGGACGAAGGCGAGGGGACGGTCGCGGAGCGTGTGGCGGAGGACGGCGCCCGGGTCGTCGAGGATCCGGGTCGAGACCGTCAGCGGGGGCGCCGCCGTGGTGGTTCGGGTCACGGCTCCGATGCTACGCGCCGATCCCGCACCGCCCGGGTGGCTGCGAGTCCGGTGAACGCTCGGTCGGGACCTCTAGGATTGATCGTGTGAGCAGAGCGGACCTGAACAAGCGCCCGGACGAGGTGGCGGCGATGTTCGACGACGTCGCGGCCAAGTACGACCTCACGAACGACATCCTGTCGGCGGGCAACGCCCCGCTGTGGCGTGTCGCCACGGTCCGCGCGGTCGACCCGCAGCCCGGCGAGAAGGTCCTCGACATCGCCGCGGGCACCGGGACCAGCGCGGCGGCCTTCGCCAAGAAGGGCGCCGAGGTCACCGCGCTCGACCTGTCCGCCGGCATGATCGCCGTCGGCCGCGAACGCCACCCCGAGATCACCTTCGTCGAGGGCGACGCCGAGCAGCTGCCCTTCGACGACGACACGTTCGACGCCGTCACGATCTCGTTCGGGCTGCGCAACGTGAACGACCCGAAGCAGGCGCTCGCCGAGATGCTGCGCGTCCTGAAGCCCGGTGGCCGCGTCGTCATCTGTGAGTTCTCGACGCCGCCCCGCGCCCTGCTGCGCTTCGGCTACGGCACCTACCTGAAGCGCGTCCTCCCGGGCATCGCGCGGCTCTCGAGCAGCAACCCGGCCGCCTACCGCTACCTCGCCGAGTCGATCGACGCGTGGCCCGACCAGCAGGTGCTCACCCAGTGGCTCCGCGGTGTCGGCTTCTCGGTGGTCGCCTACCGCAACCTGACGGCCGGTATCGTCGCACTGCACCGTGGCCGCAAGCCCGTCGCCGACACGGTGCGCGAGTCCGCGGCACGGCGTGCGAAGGCCCGCCGTGACCACCAGAACACCGGCGAGCAGCCGCGCGTCGACCCGGCCGCCGACTGACCGGTCACCACCCCCGAAGACGGAGCAGCACTTGAATCCGAGCGTCCCGGTCGCACGTCGCGCGCCGAGCCTGCGCGCATCGCTGGGCATCGGCGAGCGGTTGTTCGCCACGCCCGCCGACCGACGCTTCATCTCCGCGGTCGACGACGGGCTCGAACTCGTCGAGCAGGGGCTCGAGGACGCCATGCGTTCCACCGACACCCTCGCCGACACCACCAGCCGGTACCTGCTGTCCGCCGGTGGCAAGCGCATCCGCCCGACCCTGACGCTCCTCATCGCCCAGCTCGGTGACGGCGTGACCGACGCCGTGGTCAAGGCCGCGGTGAGCATCGAGACCACGCACCTGGCGTCGCTGTACCACGACGACGTCATGGACGAGGCACCCGTCCGCCGCGGGGTCCCCGCCGCGCAGATCACCTACGGCAACAACGTGGCGATCCTGACCGGTGACCTGCTCTTCGCCCGCGCCAGCTTGATCACGGCCGACCTCGGCACCGAGGGCATCCGGATGCAGGCCGAGACCTTCCAGCGTCTCTGCATGGGGCAGCTGCACGAGACGACGGGGCCGCAGCCGGACGACGACCCGCTCGAGCACTACATCCAGGTGCTCAGCGACAAGACCGGTTCGCTCATCGCCACCGCGGCACGCGCCGGCGTGATGTTCTCCGGTGCCGACCGCGCCTACCTCGACGCCGTCGGTACCTTCGGCGAGAAGGTCGGCGTGGCCTTCCAGCTCGTCGACGACGTCATCGACCTCGCCCCCGCGACGGACAAGACGGGCAAGATCGCCGGCAACGACCTGCGCGCAGGCGTGGACACCCTGCCGGTCCTGCAGCTGCGCCGGATGGCCGCGACCGATCCGTCCGCGCAGCACCTGGTCGAGCGCATCGAGCGCGACGTCAACGGTGCGCCCGACGACGTGGTCGACTCCGCGCCGTACCAGTCGGCCGTCGCCGCGCTCCGCGAACACGAGGCGACCGCGGCGACCCGCGCCGTCGCCGTCGCCTGGGCCCGCGAAGCCGTCGCCGCCCTCGCCCCGCTCCCCGACGGCACCGTGAAACGGGCACTCACCCGCTTCGCGGACTCCGTCGTCGACCGAAGCCGCTGAACACCCCTCCCGACGCGCACGCCCACGGCGGCCCGGTCGGAAGGCCCCCGGGAACCCCCACCCGAACGAACTGGAGACGATCAGTGCCCACCCTCCGACTCGCCATCGTCGGCGCCGGCCCGGCCGGCATCTACGCCGCGGACATCCTGCTGCGCGAGGCGCACGGCTACGACGTGTCGATCGACCTGTTCGAGCAGCTCCCCGCGCCCTACGGTCTGGTCCGGTACGGCGTCGCCCCCGACCACCCGCGCATCAAGGGCATCATCAACGCCCTGCGTGACGTCCTCGACCGCGGTGTCGTCCGCCTGTTCGGCAACGTCCGCTACGGCGAGGACATCACCCTCGAGGACCTCAAGAAGCACTACAACGCGGTCGTGTTCTCGACCGGTGCGATCAAGGACGCCGACCTCGACATCCCCGGCGTCGACCTCGACGGCTCGTACGGCGCAGCCGAGTTCGTGAGCTGGTTCGACGGCCACCCCGACGTCCCGCGCACCTGGCCGCTGCGCGCCGAGAGCGTCGCGGTCATCGGCGTCGGCAACGTCGCCCTCGACGTCTCGCGCATCCTGGCGAAGCACGCCGACGACCTGCTGCCGACCGAGATCCCCGCGAACGTGTACGAGGGCCTGAAGGCATCGCCGGTCACGGACGTGCACGTCTTCGGCCGCCGTGGTCCGGCGCAGGTGAAGTTCACGCCGCTCGAGCTCCGCGAGCTCGGCGAGGTCCGTGACGTCGACATGGTGGTCTACGACGAGGACTTCGACCACGACGAGGCGTCGAAGACCGCGATCGCGACGAACAAGCAGGTCATGGTGATCAACCGTGTCCTCGAGCAGTGGCGCACGCGCGAGGTCGGCCAGGCCAGCCGCCGGCTCCACCTGCACTTCTACGCGAAGCCGATCGAGTTCGTCGGCGACGAGCAGGGCAAGCTGACCGCCATCCGCTACGAGCGCACCCGTCCGAACGGCGAGGGCGGCGTCGAGGGCACCGGCGAGATCCGCGAGATCCCGATCCAGGCCGCCTACCGCGCGGTCGGGTACTTCGGTTCCCCGCTGCCCGGGGTGCCGTTCGACGAGCGGCACGGTGTCATCCCGAACCACGAGGGCCAGGTCCTCGACGACGACAACCAGCAGATCCCCGGGGTGTACGCCACCGGCTGGATCAAGCGCGGTCCGGTCGGGCTCATCGGACACACGAAGTCCGACGCGATGGAGACCGTGCAGCACATCGTCAACGACCAGGCGAGCTGGTGGACCCCGGAAGACCCGTCCGACGAGGCCATCCCGGCCCTGCTCCGCGAGCGCGGTGTCGAGTACACCGACCTCGAGGGCTGGCACCACCTCGACACCCACGAGCAGGCGCTCGGTGCGGTCGACGGGCGCGAGCGCATCAAGGTCGTGCCGCGCGACGAGATGATCGACGTCTCGCTCGGCCGCGTCGACACCCCGACCAGCTGACGACCATGACCGACACGCGCCCCGTCCCGCCCACCGCGGTGCGGGGCGCGTCCGCGTCGGGGACACGGCTGCAGGGCGTCGACGTGGCCCGTGCCCTCGCGCTGCTCGGCATGATGGCCGCACACGTCGGCGGCATCGCGGAGCAGCTCGACTGGACCGACCCCGCCACCTGGACCGCCGTCGCCCACGGCCGCCCGTCCACACTGTTCGCGGTCCTCGCCGGGGTCTCGATCGGCCTGACGAGCGGCCGTGCCGACCCGCCCGGCCCGCCCACCATCGGCCGCATCCGTGCCCGGCTCGCCATCCGCGCCGTGGTGGTCGTCGTCATCGGGTTCGCCCTGATGGCGCTCGACACCCCCGTGTACGTGATCCTGCCGACCTACGGGGTGCTGTTCCTGCTGGTGGTCCCGGTGCTCCGCGTCCGACCGGCGGCGCTGCTCGGCATCGCCGCGCTCTGCGCGGTGCTGTCGCCGCTCGCCGCGCTGACGATCGCGCCGGCCTACGCGGACGCCGGCATGATCGGCGTCCAGCTCGGCCTGGTCTACCCCGTGGTCACCTTCCTGGCGTACGTCCTGGTCGGTCTCGCGGTCGCCCGGGCCGGCCTGGAGGAACGTGGCCGGCAGGTTGCGCTCCTCGTGTCCGGCGCACTGGTCGCCGCCACCGCGTACGTCGCCGGGTCGGTCCTCGCCCCGCTGCCGGACGACGCGGCCCTGGCGTTCCCCGGGGTCCCGTACGCGGGCGAGGGCTCGACCCCCGGCCAGGCCCTCGCGCAGCTGTTCCTGTCCCCGCGTGACCACTCGTCGTCAGTCGTCGACGTGGTGGGGACTGCCGGGGTGGCGGTCGCCGTGATCGCCCTGTGCCTGCTCGTGTTCGACGGCCGCGGGCGTGTCGCCGAGCGGATCGCGTTCCCCCTGGCCGCGGTCGGCTCGATGCCGCTGACGGTGTACTCGGGGCACCTCGTGGTCATCGCGATGCTGCCGACCTCCCCCGAGTCGGTCGAGGCCTGGGGCTGGTTCGCCCTCGGCTCGGTGGTCTTCGCGATGCTGTGGCGGCGGTTCCTGGGTCGCGGCCCGCTCGAGCGGGTGGTGGGGGCCCTGGTGTCCCTCGTCCCGATGCGCTGAGCGCACCTGGCGGGCGCGAGTCGTGCCTCCAGGCGGCTACTGCAGCGCCGCGGTGAGCCGCGCGACGTTGTCGAGCACCTTGGACCGGCGCGGACGGTCGAACCACTCGTCGAGCGTGAGCTCGAAGCTGTGCTCCTTGTACGCTTCCTGCACCTCGCGCAAGGCGTCGACGAAACGGTGACCGCGCACCATCACGGAGACCTCGAGGTTCAGGCTGAACGAGCGCATGTCCATGTTGCTCGACCCGATCACCGACACCTCGTCGTCGATCGTGAAGTGCTTCGCGTGCAGGATCGTCGGCGCGCGGTACAGCCAGATCCGCACACCGGCGCGGAGCAGTCCTTCGTAGTAGGAGCGCTGCGCGTGCCAGGTCATCGCGTGGTCGCCCATCTCGCCGACGAACAGCTCGACGTCGACCCCGCGCTGCGCCGTCGTGGTGATGGCGTAGAGCATCGAGTCGTCCGGCACGAAGTACGGCGACGTGATCGAGACCTTCTGCTGCGCCGAGTAGAGCAGCGCGTTGAACAGGCGCAGGTTGTTCTCGCCGTCGAAGCCCGGGCCGGACGGCACCACCTGGCAGTCGAGCGCGTCACCGCGGTCGGCCCGCTGGACGGGGTCGCTCTCGCGCAGCAGCAGCTCGTCGGTCTCGCTGTACCAGTCGGTGACGAACAGGGCGTTGAGCCCCGCGACGACCGGTCCCTCGAACCGAGCGAACAGGTCCTTGTAGACCATGCCCTTCTCGACGTGCGACTTGATGTCGTACGACGCGTCGATCAGGTTCTGCGAGCCGGTGAACGCGACCGAGCCGTCGATCACCATGATCTTCCGGTGGTTGCGGAGGTCGGGGCGCTGGAACTTCCCCTGCAGCGGGAGGAGGGGCAGCATCAGGTGCCACTCGATGCCCGCCTGGTCCATGAACGACAGGGTGTCCTTGTAGCCCGGGTACCCGCGGCTGGCCCAGTGGTCGAGCAGGAACCGCACGGTCACCCCACGGGCCTGCGCCCGCGCGAGCGCCTCGAAGAACGGGCGCGTGGTGTCGTCGAGCGTCGCGATGTAGAACTCGACGTGCACGAACCGGCGGGACTGGTCGATCGCCCGCGTCATCTCGGCGATGGACTCCTCGGAGTCGGGGTAGAGCTCCGCGGAGTTGCCGCCGACCAACGGCATCGCACCGAGTTCGCGGTTCAGCCGCGTGACGCTCTCGAGCCACGCGGGCCACGGGTGGTCGCGCCGGACCCGCTCGATGCCCTCGGTCTGCTCGAGGATGTACGCGTTGATCTCGGTCTGCTTCTCGCGACGGGCGCGGGGGAGCTTCGTCGACCCGATGACCAGGAAGACGATGAAGCCGATGTAGGGGATGAGGAAGATCGCGAGCAGCCACGCCGTCGCGGTCTGCGGCTTCCGGTTGATCGGGACGTAGATGATCGAGAAGACGCGGATCGCCAGGTCCAGCAGGACGAGCAGGACGGTGATGACGACGCTGAGCCAGTGCTCCACGGGGTGTCGGGTGTCGTTCGCAGGGGCCGCGGGTCAGCGGAAGTTGATGAACTGCAACGGGACGTCGAACTCTTCACCCTTGAGGAGCTGGATCGTGTTCTGCAGGTCGTCACGGCTCTTCGACGAGACGCGGAGCTCGTCACCCTGGATCTGGCTCTTCACCGTCTTCGGGGCGTTGGCCCGCAGGAACGCGCCGATCTTCTTCGCCACGTCCTGCTCGATGCCGTTCTTGAACTTCACCTCGATGCGGTACTCCTTGCCCGAGGGGTACGGGTCGCCGGCGTCGAGGCTCTTCAGGCTGATGTTCCGCTTGATCGCCTTGCTCTGCAGCACGTCGAGGACCGCCTTGGCGCGCTCTTCCGAGTTCGCCTTGATCAGGACGTCCTCGCCGCTGAACGCGACCGAGGCGTCGGCACCCTTGAAGTCGTACCGCTGCTCGATCTCCTTGGCCGCCTGGTTGAGGGCGTTCTCCGCCTCCATCTTGTCGACCTTGCTGACCACGTCGAAGGAACTGTCTGCCATGCGGAACAGCCTAACGGCGGTGGGCCCACGTCGCCGGTTCCCGGACGACGCGCCAGCGGCGTCCGGGCCGTGCCGATGGGGAGGGAGGCCCGGTTCCGGTCGCGCGGATCGGCTCGCGGTGGTCACGACCACCGTCAGCCATCCGCTATGCTTTTGTGCGCGCCTTCGGTTGGTGATCACACCGGCTGGGTGCGCATGGCAAGTTACCCAAGCGGCCAAAGGGATCTGACTGTAAATCAGCCGGCGTAGCCTTCGGGGGTTCGAATCCCTCACTTGCCACCATCTGATCGGCCCCGTCCACTGCGGACGGGGCCGATGGTGTTTCCGGGAGGATGGGTGCATGGCATCCGACCCCACACCGTCCCAGTTCGCCGAACTCGCCGAGTCGATCGCCCGTGACGCAGCGGCGCTGGCCGCACGCCGCCGCGCCGAAGGGGTCGAGGTCGCGGACCGGAAGTCGAGCATCGTCGACGTGGTCACGGCCGCCGACCGCGAGGTCGAGGCACTCATCCGCGCCCGCATCGCCGAGGCCCGCCCCGACGACGCCTTCCACGGCGAGGAGTCCGGGTCGGCCTCCGGTGCCTCGGGCATCACCTGGGTGGTGGACCCGATCGACGGCACGGTCAACTACCTGTACGGCAGCGCCGAGTACGGCGTGAGCATCGGCGTCGTGCGCGGCGCACCCGACCCGATGACCTGGGAGCCGATTGCGGGCGTCGTCGTGGCGCCCGCGACGGGCACCGTCTTCCGCGCGGCCGTCGGCCAGGGAGCGACCCGTGACGGGGAACCGTTGTCCGTCGCCGCGCCCGGCTCGCTCGCCGAGACGCTCGTCGCCACCGGGTTCGGGTACACGGCCGACCGTCGCCGCGAGCAGGTCGCGGTGCTCGCCGGACTCATCGGCGAGGTGCGGGACATCCGCCGCGGGGGAGCGGCGTCGCTCGACTGCTGCGCCGTCGGAGCGGGCGTGGTGGACGCGTACTACGAGCGCGGGATCAACCCGTGGGACATGGCCGGTGGCGCCCTCGTCGCGCAGGAGGCCGGCGCGGCCATCCGCATCTGGGAGGCCGGAGGGACGCGCTCCTTCCTGTTCGCGAGCCCCGCCGTCGCCGACGAACTCGAGGCCCTGGTGCGTGGTCTCGAGGCCGGTGCGCTCGGAGCCGTGCGGGCCTGACGACGTGCCGATCCCCGGGTCCGGGGGTGCCAGGCGGACCTGACCACGACTGGCGACCTACGACCTCGCCTGCTAGCGTGCTCAGGTCCCGTTATCTGCTCGTTACCAACGAGTGAGCCCTTATCTGATCAGGATCGCCACCGCACGCATGCCCCGTACTCCTCTGTCGTCCGCTCCCACCGACGGTTCCGTCGACGCCGCCACCCCGGTCGTCCACCAGACCCGACGCGCTCGGATCGAGGCAGAGCGAGCCGCGGCGAAGGGCACGGTCGTGGCGCAGGACTCGACGGGTCCGAGCTTCGACGACGTGATCGGTGCGGTCACGCCGGGAACCCCCGCGGCCCCCGTGTCGCCGATCGACCTCGCACCGGCATCGCCCGTGCGCCCGGCCTCCAGCATAGTGACGCCGCCGGCACCCACCTCGCCCGTCGTGCACGCCCGGCGGGTCGCCCCCGCTGCCTCCGTCGCCCCGGCGTCGCAGCCGCGTCGTGTCGCGGGGCAGGTCCCCGCATCGCGCCGCCGCAGCAGCCGTCCGGCCACGAAGACCCCGGTCGACCGCGCGACCCGTCACATCCGGTCCACGGCCCCCACGACCGCCGCAGCAGCGCGGTCCCCGAAGCAGGGCGCGTCGTTCCGCCGGTCGGCCTCCCGTGTGACCGCGATCGGCGCCCTGCTCTTCGCAGCAGGCCTGGTCGTCTCGACGTCGCTGCCGGCCCAGGCGCTCTGGGTCCCGGAGTCCGGCTCGACCGCGGCCCGTGCCAGCTCGGGTGCCACCCAGTCGATGCAGGTCGGTGCCGCTGCTGACGGGTCGACCGCCCGTGACCAGTTCACGGTGTCCGACGCCACGCAGTACGCGAACGTCGACTCCTCGACCTTCACGAACGACCCGACCGGCACCATCCAGTGGCCCTTCCTGACCGGCGTCCCGATCACCTCGGGCTTCGGTGGACGCCAGGTCGCCGGGTGCTCGTTCTGCTCGACGAACCACATGGGCATCGACTTCGCCCCGGGCGAGGGCACCCCGATCGGCGTCATCGCCGCCGGCACCGTGATCAAGGTGCAGGCGAACGACGGCGGCTTCGGCAACGACGTCTGGGTCGAGCACGACGTGGACGGCAAGCAGTTCGTCAGCGTCTACGGCCACATGGAGGACAACTCCTTCAAGGTCGTCACCGGCCAGCACGTCGAGGTCGGCGACATCCTCGGTCTCGTCGGCAGCACGGGCAACTCCACGGGCCCGCACCTGCACCTCGAGGTGCACGTCGACGGGGTCCCGGTGGACCCGCTGGCGTGGCTCCGGACCAACGCGAACTAGCGGCCCACGACGCGGCACGCCCGGGCGTCTCGTCCGGTTCCGGAGCAGCGTCGGAGGTCTGCTATCCTCGTGTGGTGCCGTTCGCGGCACATCGCCCCGATAGCTCAGTGGTAGAGCACCTCCATGGTAAGGAGGGGGTCGTCAGTTCAATCCTGACTCGGGGCTCCGACCCGGTGCGCGTGCCGCTCCGGATCTCTGGCGGGGTAGCTCAGTTGGTTAGAGCACACGACTCATAATCGTGGGGTCGCGGGTTCAAGTCCCGCCCTCGCTACACGCAAGGCCCTCTCGTCCAGGATCCCCTGGGTCAGGGGGCCTTCTCTGTTGCCGGCCCCACTTCGATTGCTGGGGTCCACCCACCGCGCGTTCAGTCCGCCGCCGGCACATCGGCCGCGACGTTCTCCTGCGCGGCGAACTGGGTGCGGTGCAGCTCCTCGTACCGGCCACCCGCGGCCAGCAGTTCGTCGTGCGTGCCACGCTCCACGATCGATCCGTCCTCGACCACCAGGATCACGTCCGCGCTGCGGATCGTGGAGAGCCGGTGCGCGATCACCATCGCCGTCCGCCCCTCGAGCGCCTCGCCGAGCGCAGCCTGCACCGCTGCCTCGGACGTCGAGTCGAGTGCCGCCGTCGCCTCGTCGAGGATGACGACGCGTGGCTGGGCGAGCAGGAGCCGGGCGATCGTCATCCGCTGGCGCTCGCCCCCGGACAGCCGGTAGCCGCGTTCGCCCACCATGGTGTCCAGCTGGTCGGGGAGTGACCGGATGAGCGGCTCGAGCCGCGCACGGCGGACGGCGTCCCACACCTCGTCGTCGGACGCCTCGGGCCGTGCGAACCGCAGGTTGGAGCGGATGGTCTCGTGGAACAGGTGGCCGTCCTGCGTCACCATGCCGAGGGTGTGCCGCATCGAGGCGAACGTGACGTCGCGGACGTCCGCCCCGGCCAGCCGCACCGCGCCGCTGTCGACGTCGTACAGGCGCGCGAGCAGCTGTGCGACCGTGGACTTGCCGGCCCCGGACGAGCCGACCAGGGCGACGGTCTGCCCCGGCTCGATCCGGAAGGACAGTCCGTGCAGCACCTCCTCGCCGCCGCGGGTGTCGAGCGTGGCGACCTCCTCGAGCGAGGCGAGGGACACCTTGTCGGCAGACGGGTAGGCGAACCGGACGTCGTCGAACTCGACGGAGACGGGGCCGTCGGCGATGGTCACCGCGTCGGGCTGCTCCCGGATGAGCGGTTCGAGGTCGAGCACCTCGAAGACGCGCTCGAAGCTGACCACGGCGCTCATGATCTCCACCCGCGCGTTCGCCAGGCTCGTCAGCGGGGCGTACAGCCGGGTGAGCAGGAGCGCCAGGGTGACGACCTCGCCGGTGTCCAGCCGGCCGGCGAGCGCGAGGAAGCCGCCGAGCCCGTAGACGAGCGCCAGGGCGAGCGCGGAGACGAGCATCAGCGCGGTGAAGAAGACGAACTGCAGCATCGCGGTCCGGACACCGATGTCGCGGACCCGGGCGGCACGGACGCGGAACTCCTCGGCCTCTTCGTCGGGTCGGCCGAACAGCTTGACGAGGGTGGCGCCGGGAGCCGAGAAGCGCTCGGTCATCTGGGTGCTCATCGCGGAGTTGTGGTCGGCGGCCTCGCGGCGCAGGGCGGCGAGGCGGCTGCCCATCCGGCGTGCGGGCACCAGGAAGACCGGGAGCATGACGACGGCGAGGACCGTCACGAGCCACGAGGTGCTGAGCATGACGATCAGGGTGAGGACCAGCGCCACGAGGTTCGTGACCACGCCGGACAGCGTGCCGCTGAAGGCCTGCTGGGCGCCGATCACGTCGTTGTTGAGGCGGCTCACGAGCGCACCGGTCCGGGTGCGGGTGAAGAACGCGATGGGCATCTTCTGCACGTGGTCGAAGACGGCGGTGCGGAGGTCCAGGATCACACCCTCGCCGATGCGCGCCGAGTACCACCGCGTCGTCAGCGACACGGCGGCGTCGGCCACGGCCACCAGGGCGATGACCACGGCGAGCCGGACGATCGTCGAGACCTCTCCGCGGGCGACGATGACGTCGACCACCTGCCCGGCGAGGACCGGCGTCGCGACCGCGAGGAAGGCACCGACGACGGAGAGACCGATGAACACCAGCAGCTTCGCCCGGTACGGCACCGCGAACGTCAGGATCCGCCGGACGGACGCGCGGGAGAACCCGTGCTTGCCGCCCTGCGCGGACGAGATCTTGTACAGCGAGCTCCAGGCTGCGCTCTCCATGCTCATGGCGGTTCCTTTCCGGGGCCCCTGGCCCAACCTAGATGGCTGGCCGGGTCCCCGGTGACCGCTCCTGTGGCGGTGCGCCGCGCGGCCACCCGCCGGAGGCCGTCGGGCCGGCCTACTGCGTGCGGTGGGAGCCGGTGTCCGTGCGCGTCGCGAGCACCCCGGCCGCACGGAACGCGTCCTCGACCGCGGCGGTGACCTGCTGCCAGGCGGCCCGTCGCCGGTTCGCCCCGATGCTGCCGCCCGACACGGCCGTGCCGTGCCCGGCCCGGCGCAGGGTGATCGTGGTGGTGGCGCCGTCCACGACCGTCGACAGCTCGTACCGGCGGTACTCCCGGGCCGGCTGCACGAGCGCACCGAGCAGGATGGTGAGCGTGCGGCTGCCCGCCGTCGCGGTCATCGTGCCACCCGTCGACTCGACGTGGTGGCCCGTGCGGCGCAGCGCGGCGGCCGCGACCTCCATGGCGGTGCACCGGTCTCCCGTGTGCACGGCGAACTCCGTCGTGGTGTCCATCGGCCCTCCCCGTCCCGAACGAACCCGTGCCGCACGGCACGCTCCGATTCCCCCGAATCGGTCTCAGACAGTCTAGCTGAAGCGTTCTCATCGATCACCGGCCTCCGGACGGGCCTCGGTAGACTGCCGTGGTGTCAGTGAACCCCGAGCTCGTCGGCAGGACGTTCCCGCCGGCCCAGCCCTACCTGGTCGGCCGCGAGAAGGTGCGCGAGTTCTCGCGTGCGGTCTTCGCGACCAACCCCGTCCACCACGATCCGGGCGCCGCACGTGCCGCCGGGTACGACGACGTGGTCGCGCCCCCGACGTTCGCCGTCGTCGTGCAGGAGGCCACGCTCGCGCAGCTCCTGAACGAGCCCGACGCCGGCATCGACTTCTCCCGCGTCGTCCACGGCGAGCAGTCCTTCACGTACGACCGGCCGATCGTCGCCGGTGACGAGCTCACCGCGACCCTGACGGTCACCAGCGTGAAGACCCTCGGCGGCAACGCGATGGTCACCGCCCAGAGCACCATGAACGACGCCGAGGGGGAGCACGTCGTCACGGCGACCTCCACCCTCGTGGTCCGAGGAGACGACGCATGACCGCCGCACCCGCCACCGCGCTCGAGGTCGGCACCGTCGTCGCCGAGCGTGACGTGCACATCACGCGCGACTCGCTGGTCCGGTACGCCGGCGCCTCCGGCGACTTCAACCCGATCCACTACCGCGACGACGTCGCCGCCTCGGTCGGCCTGCCCGGTGTCCTCGCCCACGGCATGCTCACGATGGGCATCGCCGTCCAGCCGGTCGCCGAGTGGCTCGGCGACAGCGGCTGGGTCGCGGGCTACGGTGTCCGCTTCACGCGCCCCGTCGTCGTCGACCCGGAGCAGGGTGCCACCGTCGGCATCGTGGCGAAGGTCGGCACCGTCGACGAGGACGGCCGGCCGAAGCGCATCGACCTCACCGTGACCGCCGCCGGGCAGACCGTGCTCGGCAAGGCGCAGGTCACGGTGGTGTTCCGCTGACCGTGTCCGAGCCGGTGCTGGCCGACCTGACGACGCTCCGCGTCGGCGGGGCCGCCACCCGGCTGCTCACGGCCACGACGACCGACGAGCTCGTCACCCACGCGCTCGACGCCTTCGACGACCACGAGTGGCTCGTCCTCGGCGGCGGCAGCAACCTGCTGGTCGCCGACCAGGGCTTCGACGGCACCGTCGTGCTGGTCCGGACGACGGGCGTCGACGCCGACCGCGACGCCGACGGCGTCACGGTGCGCGTCGCTGCGGGGGAACCGTGGGACCCGTTCGTCGCCACGACCGTCGCGAACGGCTGGACCGGCCTGGAGGCCCTCAGCGGCATCCCGGGCACGGTCGGTGCGTCCCCGGTGCAGAACATCGGCGCCTACGGGGTCGAACTCGCCGACGTGCTCACCCGGGTCGAGTTCCTCGATGCGGCCACGGGGGAGCGCGCGTGGGTCCCCGCAGCCGAGCTGGCGCTCGGCTACCGCACGTCGACCCTCAAGCACGGTCGGCGCGGTGTCGTGCTGACGGTCGAGTTCCGGCTCGGGCTCGCGGGGGAGCACGGTGTGCCCGTGCGCTACGCGCAGCTCGCCGGTTCGCTCGGGGTCGAGCTCGGTGCGCTCGTGCCGCCCACGACCGTCCGCGACGAGGTCCTGCGGCTGCGCGGCTCGAAGGGCATGGTGCTCGACGGGGACGACCACGACACCTGGAGCGCCGGGTCGTTCTTCACCAACCCGATCGTCTCGCCGGCGTTCGCCGAGACCCTGCCGACGGACGCGCCCCGCTGGCCCGCGGGTGACGACGTCAAGCTCAGTGCCGCGTGGCTCATCGAGCACGCCGGCGTGCACCGTGGCTACGCGGTGCCGGGCTCCCGTGCGGCGATCTCGTCGAAGCACACCCTCGCGCTGACGAACCGCGGCGGGGCGACGGCCGCGCAGGTGGCCGAGCTCGCACGGTTCGTGCAGGTGACCGTCCTGAACCGGTTCGGCGTCTCGCTCGTCCCGGAACCCGTCGTGGTGGGCGACCTGCTCGGCTGATCGTCCGCCCGACGGGACGGACGAGCACGACGCACCACGGGCCTCCCGGCACACAGAACGGGCCACCTCGACGAGGCGGCCCGTTCTGTGTTCGGCGAGGTCTACGCGAAGAACGCCGCCAGCCGGGCGACGCCCTCGGCGATGTCGTCGTCGCCCAGCGCGTACGACAGGCGCAGGTAGCCGGAGGGGCCGAAGGCCTCACCCGGCACGACCGCGACCTCGGCGTGCTCGAGGATCAGGTCGGCCAGCTCGAGCGTGGTCGTCGGGGTGGTGCCGGCCCACTCGCGGCCGAGCAGCGCGGTGACGTCCGGGTAGACGTAGAAGGCTCCCTGCGGGGTCGGCGTGCGGAAGCCCGGGATCGCGTTGAGGCCGTCGACGATGGCCTTCCGTCGGCGGTCGAAGGCCTCGCGCATGGCGGCGACGGGCTCCTGGGGACCGGTCAGGGCGGCGATCGCGGCGCGCTGCGACACGTTCGAGACGTTCGACGACAGGTGCGACTGCAGGTTCGACGCGGCCTTGACGGCGTCGGTCGGGCCGATGAACCACCCGACGCGCCAGCCGGTCATCGCGTAGGTCTTCGCGACGCCGTTCACCAGGATCGTGGTGTCGGCGAGGGCGGGGACCTCGGCCAGGATGCCGGCGAAGCGGACCCCGTCGTACACCAGGTCCTGGTAGATCTCGTCGCTGATCACCCAGATGCCGTGCTCGAGTGCCCACTCGCCGATGGCCCGGGTCTGCTCGGCGGAGTACACGGCGCCCGTGGGGTTCGACGGCGAGCAGAACAGCAGTGCCTTGGTCGCCGGGGTGCGGGCGGCCTCGAGCTGCTCGACCGTCACCAGGTAGTCCTGGTCGCTGCCGGCGAAGACCTCGACCGGCTCGCCGCCGGCCAGCCGGATGGCCTCGGGGTAGGTGGTCCAGTACGGCGCGGGCAGCAGGACCTCGTCACCGGCGTCGACGATGGTCTGGAACGCCTGGTAGACCGCCTGCTTGCCACCGTTCGTGACGATGACCTGCGACGGCTCGACGGTGATGCCGGACACCCGGGCGGTCTTGTCGGCGATGGCCTGCTTGAGTTCGGGCAGGCCGGTCGCGGGCGTGTACCGGTGGTTCTTCGGGTCCTGCGCGGCAGCGACGGCCGCGTCGACCACGTGCTGCGGGGTCGCGAAGTCGGGCTCACCGGCGGCGAACGAGATCACCGGACGCCCGGCGGCCTTAAGCGCCTTGGCCTTCGCGTCGACCTTGAGCGTCGCGGACTCGGCGATGGCCGCGATGCGGGACGCGATGCGCGGACGATCGGCCGGCGCGGTGGCGAGGGTGTCGGCGGACACGTGGGCGGTGGACTCGGGGCCTGGGGCTGCGGTGCTCACGGGGTCAAGCCTACCGGCGCGGCACGCCGTGGAAGGGGCCAAGTGGACACCGTGTGACGGACTCCCGTAGACTCGTCCACCGGAACGCGGATCGGTGACGAACCGTGTTGCGAAGGGCGGTGGCTCAATTGGTAGAGCAGCGGTCTCCAAAACCGCAGGTTGCAGGTTCGAGTCCTGTCCGCCCTGCAACTCTGGAAGGGTAGAAGTTGGCGAGCAAAGACATGGAGACGACGGCGGACGACGTCGTCGCCAAGGCGAAGCAGGACCGGGCCGAGCGCCGCGGGCCCATCGCTGCCATCGTGCTCTTCATCCGGCAGGTGATCGGCGAACTGCGCAAGGTCGTGACGCCGACCCGCAAGGAACTCTTCAGCTACACGGGCGTCGTGCTCGTGTTCGTCGTCGTCATGATGATCCTGGTCTCGATCCTCGACTTCGTGTTCGGTCTCGGCGTCGGGTACGTCTTCGGCAACGGGCCCACGGCCTGACCCTGACGTCGACTGCCGTGTGCGGTCGTCCTCGAGGAGTACGGTCGCCCGAGACGGCGTCGATCGTGACGGCGTCGCTCGTGACCGTGAACGAACGCCAACCCGACCCGAACCACCGAACGGAAAGAATCGACTGTGTCTGACAACTCCCGCGATGACATCGACCTCGCGACGGCTGCCGAGCAGTCCTCCGAGGTCGAGGAGAACCAGGAAGGCGACGTCGAGACCGGCGAAGGACGCTCCGTCGAGTCCGCTGAAGAGCGTGCGATCTCGATCGAGGGCGACGACGACGAGTCCCTCGGCCTCAGCTCCGAGCCCGACGACGGCACCGTCGACGCCGGCCTCGACGAAGCACTGACGGCCCTGCAGGAAGCCCGCGACCCCGAGGCCGACGCCGTCGTGGACGACGCCCTCGAGATCGACTCCACCGACGAGGCCGAGGCCGCCGTCGAGGCCGTCGAGGACGAGGAAGAAGTCGAGCTCGAGTCCGAGACCGCCGCCGAGGCGAACGAGACGCTCGCCGCCGACGAGGCACTCGACGCCGAGGACGAGGACGACGAGCCCGCCGAGGTCGACCCGTACGAGGCCTTCAAGGCCGAGCTGCGGATGAAGCCGGGCAAGTGGTACGTCATCCACTCCTACGCGGGCTTCGAGCGCCGCGTGAAGTCGAACATCGAGAACCGCATGGTCTCGATGTCGATGGAGGACTACATCTACCAGGTCGAGGTCCCGATGGAGGACGTCGTCGAGATCAAGAACGGGCAGCGCAAGCTGGTCACCCGCGTCCGGATCCCCTCGTACGTGCTCGTCCGCATGGACCTCAACGAGGACTCGTGGTCCGTCGTCCGGCACACCCCGGGCGTCACCGGCTTCGTCGGCAACGCGCACAACCCGACGCCGCTCCGTTTCGACGAGGCGTTCGGCATGCTCAAGTCCCTCGTGCAGGTCGCCGAGGCCGCCCCGACCAAGGGTGGCGCGAAGGGCAGCGGCCTGCAGGCACAGCCGGCAGCCGAGGTCGACTTCGAGATCGGCGAGACGATCACCATCAAGGAAGGCTCGTTCGCGGGCCTGCCGGGTTCGATCTCCGAGATCAAGCCGGAGAGCGGCAAGCTCACCGTCCTCGTCTCGCTGTTCGAGCGCGAGACCCCGGTCGAGCTCAGCTTCGACCAGGTCACCAAGCTCTAGCGACCACCCAGCTGTAGCGATCACCGAGATCGACTACACTGAACGGGTTTGGGCCCGCGCGCCTCGTGCGAGCGGGCCTTCACCGCTGTCCGGAACGGCCGGACCAGCGGGAGAGTGCACGGGTCCCCGTGTGTTCGATTCCAGGAGGAAGACAAGTCATGGCACCGAAGAAGAAGGTCACGGGCCTGATCAAGCTGCAGATCAACGCGGGAGCCGCCAACCCGGCCCCCCCGATCGGTCCGGCGCTCGGTCAGCACGGCGTCAACATCATGGAGTTCTGCAAGGCGTACAACGCGGCGACCGAGTCGCAGCGTGGCAACGTCGTGCCGGTCGAGATCACCGTCTACGAGGACCGTTCGTTCACGTTCGTCCTGAAGACCCCGCCGGCCGCCGAGCTCATCAAGAAGGCTGCTGGTGTGCAGAAGGGGTCCTCGACCCCGCACACGGTCAAGGTCGCGAAGATCTCGATGGACCAGGTCCGTCAGATCGCCGAGACCAAGCAGGCCGACCTGAACGCCAACGACATCGAGCAGGCCGCGAAGATCATCGCCGGCACCGCACGCTCGATGGGCATCACGGTCGAGGCCTAAGCACCGATCGGGCTCCGGCCCACCACCAGACACCTTTCCGTGGGAGAGCCTCGCCGGCTCGCCAACCACGTATCTCGCAAGGAGACCACCATGGCGAAGAAGTCCAAGGCCTACCAGGCCGCGGCCGCGAAGATCGAGGCCGACAAGTTCTACACCCCGACCGAGGCCGTCGCCCTGGCCAAGGAGACCGGTTCCTCGAAGACCGACTCCACGGTCGAGGTCGCGCTGAAGCTCGGCGTGGACCCCCGCAAGGCCGACCAGATGGTCCGCGGCACGGTCATCCTGCCGCACGGCACGGGCAAGACCGCCCGGGTCATCGTCTTCGCGACGGGTGCGGCTGCTGAGGCCGCCATCGCCGCCGGTGCCGACGAGGTCGGTGGCGACGAGCTCATCGCGAAGGTCGCCGAGGGCTACACCTCGTTCGACTCCGCCGTCTCGACCCCGGAGCTCATGGGCAAGGTCGGTCGTCTCGGTAAGGTGCTCGGCCCGCGTGGCCTCATGCCGAACCCGAAGACCGGCACCGTGACCCCGAACGTGGCGCAGGCCGTCAACGACATCAAGGGCGGCAAGATCGAGTTCCGCGTCGACAAGCACGCCAACGTGCACTTCGTCGTCGGCAAGGCCTCGTTCACGCCGGAGCAGCTCGACGAGAACATCTCGACCGCGCTCGAGGAGATCAACCGCCTCAAGCCGTCGTCCTCGAAGGGCCGTTACGTCATGAAGGGCGCCGTCTCGACGACCTTCGGCCCCGGCATCCCGCTGGACGTCAACAGCATCTGAGTCGAGAGACTCGTGGAAGGGCCCGCACCGGTAACGGTGCGGGCCCTTCCTGCACGTCGTCGCCGTGTGCCGGTACCGTGGAGCCGTGCGCACCCTCGTGAACTCGCTCCGACTGATCGCCGTCATCGCCATCGTCGTCGCGGTCGTGGCGCAGTGGCTCGAGAGCTCGCAGACCCCGACCTACTCGTTCTGGAACTTCTTCGGCTACTTCACGATCCAGTCGAACCTGATCGTCGCCGTGGCCCTCGCGGTGACGCTCGTCGCCGCAGCCCGACGCAAGCGGGCGGACCTCGCCGTCTCGGTGCTCCGTGGCGCCGCGACGGTGTACATCGCGACGACCGGCATCGTCTACAACACGCTGCTCACGGGCGCGAACGTGTCGGCCTCGGTGCCGTGGTCGAACGACATCGTGCACAAGATCATCCCGGTGTACGCGGTGCTCGACTGGCTGCTGTTCTCGGACCGTGCGCGGCTGCTGCTCCGCCACGTGTGGTGGTTCCTGCTCTACCCGGCGGTCTGGACCACCGTGGTGCTCGTCCGTGGCGCGACCGACGGGTGGGTGCCGTACCCGTTCCTCGATCCGGCGCAGGGCTACGGCGTCGTCGCGATCTACGTGGTCGGGATCGCGGTCTCGATCACCCTGCTCGGCATCCTCGTCGTGGGGATGAGCCGGCTGCGGCTGGTGAAGGTCTAGCTGGTGGCGGTCCAGCAGACGGGCTAGGAGCGGAAGCCGCGGAGCTTGTCGAGCACCAGGTCGGCGAGCTGGACGAGCCCGCGGATCTGGTCGTCGTCGCGGTCGACCCAGCGGCACTCGGGCTCGTCGGCGACCGGCACGAACCCGTCGTGGCGTTCCCAGACGAACAGGGTGCGGTCGGCACCGAGCACGTACTGCTGCCACCAGATCTGCCGGAGGTAGTGCCGGGGGATGCTCCGCCAGGCCTTGCCGGTGGTCTTGATCTCGGCGAGCACCACGCGGGACGACTCGTCGACCCCGACGCCGTCCGGGGTGGCGAGGTGGGCGCGGTTCGCAGCGGCGTGGAACAGGTGCGCCGAGGGCTGGATGCCGTGGGTGGCGGCCACCCAGGCGGCGATGACCGGTTCGCGGTCCTTGCCGTGCTCGGTGAACGCGTTGCCGGAGAAGCGGGAGCCGTAGCGCTTCTCGGTGACGACGGCGTCGACGGCGCGCAGCGAGGCGAGCCGGGCGACGTCGGTGGCGGTGATGCCCATGGCGCGGGCGCGGAGCCAGGCGACGCGGTCCGAGGAGTGCGCGACGATGCGCTCGGTGTGGCCGCGCAGGGCGGTGAACGCATCACGCGCAGCCGGGACCGGCGCGGACGACTCCAGACCGGGGTCCAGGTCGCCCCACAGGGTGGGCTGCACGATCGTCACCCGACGATTGTCCCCCCGACCACCGGCAAGACCGAAACCGACGCGCTCACGCGACCGCGGGTGTGCGTCAGGAGACCAGTTCGCGGCCCTCGGCGAACGCGACCAGCTCGTCGACGCCGGCGGGGGAGAGGGCGTACCCGATGGCGAGGGCCGCAGCCCCCTGCAGCGCGGCGAGGGACCCGGCGCGGGACTGCACGATGACGAGGTGCTCACTGGCCAGGGGCATCGAGCGGGAGTAGACGACCTCGCGGACGCCGGCGAGCAGGTGCTCACCGGCCTGCGTGATCGAGCCGCCGAGTGCGATGACGGACGGGTTGATGAGCGAGATGCAGGTCGCCAGGACCTCGCCGATGTCGCGACCGGCCTGTCGCACGGCGTAGATCGCGTCGAGGTCCGACCGGTTCACCAGGTCGATCACGTCTGCACCCGTGTGTACGTCGTGCCCCTTCGCGCGGAGTGCGCGGGCGATGGCCGGACCGGAGGCCACGGCCTCCAGGCAGCCGGTGTTGCCGCAGTGGCAGGGGACGTCGCCGGCGCGGGAGACCCGCACGTGGCCGATGTCACCCGCGGTGCCCTGGGCGCCGCGCTGCAGCCGGCCCTCGGAGACGATGCCGGACCCGATGCCGGTGGCGACCTTCACGAACAGCAGGTGGTCGACGTCCGGCCAGCCGTGCTCCCGCTCACCGAGGGCCGCGATGTTGACGTCGTTGTCGAGCAGCACGTGGGCGGCGATGTGCTGACGGAGCCACGAGGGCACGTCGAAGCCGTCCCAACCGGGCATGATCGGCGGGTTGGCCGGGCGGCCGGTGGAGAACTCGACGGGCCCGGGGACCCCGATCCCGATCGCGATGACGTCCTGCCGGCTGCGCCCGACCTCGGCGAGCAGGTCGTCGATCGTCTCGACGAGCCAGGACAGCGTCGGCACCGGACCGGCGGCGATGTCGATCCGGGCCTCGCGGGTGGCGAGCGGCGCCGCGACCAGGTCGGTGACGGCGACGCGACCGTGTGAGGCGCCGAGGTCGGCGGCGATCACGAGCCGGGCGCGGGGCTTCAGCGCCACCTGGGCGGGCGGGCGACCGCCGGTGGAGACGGCGGTGTCCACGGCGCCGACCAGCCCGATGTCGATCAGGGAGTCGAGGCGCACGCCGATGGTGGAGCGTGCGAGTCCTGTCAGTGCGGCGAGCTCGGCCCTGGTGCGCGGCACGCCGTCGCGGAGGATCTGGAAGAGCTCGCTCGTCCCGACCGGAGGCGACGCTGCCGTCCGGTTCAAGTCGACCATGTGGGGAGTGAAGCACACATCGTTCGCGCCACGCAATGAAGTCCGTCGACATTCCTCGGACTTCTGCTTGACCGCCGACAAAAGTGCTCGTAGTGTGACGATCGGTCAGTGACGACCGCACCATCTCGACGAGGAGAACCCCTGGTGACCCAACCGCTCTCGGTCCAGCTCTACACGGTCCGCGATGCCCTCAGTGCTGATCTGCCCGGCACCCTGCAGCGCATCGCCGACATCGGCTACACGAACGTCGAGGCCTTCGGCTTCGTCGACAACGCCGACGAACTCGCCGCCGCCCTCCGCGACGCCGGCCTCGCCGCCCCGAGCGGCCACGCCCGTCTGCTGGACGCCGGCGAGCAGGACCTCGAGCGCATCTTCCACGCCTCCACCACCCTCGGCTTCGGGACCCTCATCGACCCGCACATCGACGAGTCCCGCTGGACCACCCGCGAGGACGTCGAGGCGATCGCCCGCGAACTCAGCGCCCTCGCCCCGCGCGCCGCCGACCACGGCCTGGTGCTCGGCTACCACAACCACGCGTTCGAGTTCTCGAACCGCATCGACGGTGTCAGCGCCTACGAGGTCTTCGCCGACGCCCTGTCCGACGACGTCGTGCTCGAGCTCGACACCTACTGGGTGCAGGTCGGCGGGGACGACCCGGTCGCGGTCATCGGCAAGTACGGCGACAAGGTCCAGTTCCTGCACGTCAAGGACGGCGACGGCTCGCACGACGACAAGCAGCAGGTCGCCGTCGGCAACGGCATCATGCCGATCCGCGAGATCATCGCCGCGGCGCCCGATGCACTGCACGTCGTCGAGCTCGACGACCACGAGGGTGACGTCTTCCAGGCCGTCGCCGACTCCTACACGTTCCTCGAGGGGGCCCGCGCATGACCGACACCACGACCGCTGCCGCAACGGCGACCGACAGCAGCACCCGCACCGGCCCCGTCGGCGTCGGCGTCATCGGCGCCGGGGTCATCTCGGACCAGTACCTGTCGAACCTCACCGTCTTCCCTGACGTGACGGTCCGCTTCATCGCCGACATCGACCTGCCGCGCGCCGCCGCCCAGGCCGAGAAGTGGGGCGTCCCCGGATCGGGCACCGTCGAGGAGCTCCTGGCCGACGACGACATCGAGATCGTCGTGAACCTGACGATCCCGGCCGCCCACGTCGAGGTCGCGCTGCAGGCCCTGGCCGCCGGCAAGCACGTCTGGGGCGAGAAGCCCTACGCCCTCGACCGTGCCAGCGCCGCCGAGCTCCGCGACGCCGCGGCCGCCGCGGGCAAGACCGTCAGTGTCGCCCCGGACACGTTCCTCGGCGCCGGCCTGCAGACCGCGCTCCGCACCATCCGCGACGGCCGCATCGGCACGCCCCTGAACGGCCTGACGCTCTTCCAGAGCCCCGGACCCGAGTCGTGGCACCCGAGCCCCGAGTTCCTCTTCGCCTACGGCGCCGGTCCGCTGTTCGACATCGGCCCGTACTACATCACCACCCTCGTCCAGACGTTCGGACCGGTGAAGAAGGTCACGGCGACGGCGTCGAAGTCCCGCGCCACCCGCACCATCGGCTCCGGGCCGAAGGCCGGCACCGAGTTCCCGGTGGACGTCCCGACGAACCACTCCGCGCTGATCGAGTTCGAGAACGGCGGGAGCGCGCAGAGTGTGTTCTCGTTCGAGTCCGACCGCGGCCGCACCGGCTTCGTCGAGATCGCGGGGGAGACCGGCACCGTCGTGTTCCCCGACCCGAACAACTTCGACGGCGACACCGAGCTGTACGCCCTCGGTTCCGAGGAGCCCGAGACGATCCCCGCGGTCGGCTCCACCTACTCGCGCGGCACCGGCGTGGTCGACCTGGCCCGCTCGCTGCGGGCCGGCGACGAGAACCGCGTCCCCGGTGCGCTCGCCTTCCACGTCCTCGACGTGATGGTCTCCATCGCCGAGGCGGCAGAACGTGGCGAGGCGGTGCTCGTCGAGAGCACCGTGTCGCCCTCCCCGACCCTCCCCGAGGGCTGGGACCCCGCGGAACGCACCCTGGCCTGACCGCCAGGGCGCTGCCCGCAACCCACAGCAGCACCCGACCAGCACCATCCGCAGCACCAGCTCCACTCCTGCACCATCCCCTGCACCATCTCAACGACGAGAAAGTAGAGAGTCATGCGCACTGCCATCCGCGCACTGGCCATCACCGCGGCCGCCGCACTCACCGTGTCCGGCCTCGCAGCCTGCTCCTCCGGATCGTCCGGCGACTCCGGCGACTCCAAGACGCTCACCTACTGGGCGTCCAACCAGGGCACGTCCCTGCAGAACGACAAGGAGGTGCTGACCCCCGTCCTCAAGAAGTTCACCAAGGAGACCGGGATCAAGGTCGACCTCCAGGTCATCGGCTGGAACGACCTGCAGAACAAGATCCAGACCGCCGTCACCTCGGGCCAGGGCCCGGACGTCGTCAACATCGGCAACACCTGGGCGACCTCGCTCCAGGCCACCGGCGCCTTCCAGGAGTTCGGTGACGCCGAGATGAAGGCGATCGGCGGCGAGGACAAGTTCGGCAAGGTCGCCCTGTCCACCGGTGGCGCGCCCGACAAGACGGTCACGAGCGTCCCGCTCTACGGCCTCGCCTACGGCCTGTACTACAACAAGAAGATGCTGTCGGACGCCGGCATCACCCCGCCCACCACGTGGGAGGAGATGGTCTCCGACGCCGAGAAGCTGACCAAGGGTGACACCTACGGCTTCAGCCTCGCGGGCGGTTCGTACACCGAGAACTCGCACTTCGCGTTCATCAACTCGGCGCAGAACGGTGGCGAGTGGTTCGACAAGGACGGCAAGCCGACCTTCACCTCGAAGGCCAACGTCGACGGCATCAAGCGCTACCTCGACCTGATGCAGGACTCGAAGGTCGCCAACCTGTCGAACGCGCAGTACGACAACGCGACGCAGTCCACCACGGACTTCGCGAAGAAGAAGGCCGCGTTCATCCTCAACCAGAACAACGCGAACGCGACCATCGAGTCCCTCGGCATGAAGTCGGACGAGTACGGCGTCGTGGCGCTGCCCGCTCCGAGCGGTGGCGAGCAGATCGCCTCGTTCCCGGCTGGCATCAACCTGTCGGTCTTCAAGAACACGAAGAACAAGGACGGCGCGCTCAAGTTCGTCAAGTACATGACGAGCATGGACACGCAGACGACGCTGGACAAGCCGTACTCGGCCCTGCCGGTGCTCGCCGAGGCTGCTGACTCCGTCACGGACGAGCAGACGAAGACGTTCCTCGACATCTACAACAACAAGGCGAAGCCGCTCCCGCTGGTGCCCGCGGAGGACCAGTTCGAGTCCACGGTCGGCAAGGCGATGAACGACATGTTCGCCAAGATCGCGACCGGTTCCAAGGTCTCCGAGGCCGACATCAAGTCGGCACTGCAGACCGCCCAGGACCAGGTGTCCCAGGCCGCCGGTTGATCCACCCTGGAGGCCCGGGTCGCGTCCGACGGACGCGCCCGGGCCTCCGCCCCTGACGTTCCAGGGCCGACCACCCGTCGGCCGTGAGGCACACGCCCCACGCACCCCGCGCCTCCCGGCCGCTGCCACGGCCCGCGCGGACCGCACCTGCACGCCCCTCCTGCCGAAAGGCCCCACCAGATGTCCACGACGGTCCTGCCCGACTCGGAGCGCATCGACCTGACGCACACGAAGGCCCCGACGATGTCGGGCCGTCCGCCAGGTCGCAAGCGCAAGACCCACTGGCTGCCCTACGCGCTCGTCGCGCCGGCCATCCTGTTCGAGCTGCTCATCCACATCGTCCCGATGCTCACCGGCATCTGGATCTCGTTCATCCAGCTCACCAAGTACTTCATCGCGAACTGGGGTGCCGCGCCCTTCGCCGGGTTCCGGAACTACCAGGTCGTCGTCGACTTCGACCAGGCGATCGGCCGTGGGGTCCTCAACTCGTTCCTCATCACGTGCGCCTTCACGGTCCTCGTGGTCGGGCTCTCCTGGACCTTCGGCATGGCCGCAGCGGTCGCGCTGCAGAAGCCGTTCGCCGGACGCGGGCTCTTCCGCACCCTGTTCCTCGTGCCCTACGCGCTGCCGATGTACGCCGGTGTGATCACCTGGAAGTTCATGTTCCAGCGTGACTCGGGGGCCCTGAACCACCTGCTGGTCGACCAGCTGCACCTGTTCGGCGGGGACGCCCCGTTCTGGCTCATCGGCAACAACGCCTTCGTCGCCGTCGTCGTCGTGGCGATCTGGAAGACCTGGCCGTTCGCGTTCCTGATGCTCATGGCCGGTCTGCAGTCCGTCCCGAACGACGTCTACGAGGCCGCCTCGGTCGACGGTGCCAAGCCGTTCCGCCAGTGGCGCTCGATCACGCTGCCGATGGTCCGCCCGGTCAACGTGACGCTCGTGCTCGTGATGTTCCTGTGGACGTTCAACGACTTCAACACGCCGTTCGTGCTGTTCGGCTCGACCGCCCAGCCGCCCGCCGCGGACCTGCTGAGCTTCCACATCTACAACGCGTCGTTCATCACCTGGAACTTCGGTTCCGGTGCCGCGATGAGCGTCCTGCTCCTGCTCTTCCTGCTCGTCGTCACCGGCATCTACCTCGCCGTGACCAACCGGAGGTCCGTCCGTGCGTGAGACAACTGGCGCCAAGTCCTTCAAGATCATCACCCTGGTCGTCCTGACGCTGTTCACGGTCGTGCCGCTCTACGTGATGATCACCACAGCCATCAAGCCCCTCGGCGACGTGCAGGACAACTTCACGTGGATCCCGTCGAGGATCACCTTCCAGCCGTTCATCGACATGTGGTCGACGGTGCCGCTCGGCCGGTACTTCGTCAACTCGCTCGTGGTCTGCACGGTGGCGACGGTGTTCTCGCTGATCATCGCGACGTTCGCCGCCTACGGTGTCTCGCGCTGGAACTTCAAGGGCAAGAGCACCTTCACCACCGCGGTGCTCTCCACGCAGATGTTCCCCGGCGTGCTGTTCCTGCTGCCGCTGTTCCTGATCTTCACGAACCTCGGCAACACCCTGGGCATCCAGCTCGTCGGCTCGTGGCTCGGCCTGATCATCACGTACCTGACCTTCACGCTGCCGTTCTCGATCTGGATGCTGGCCGGGTACTTCGAGACCATCCCGCGCGAGCTCGACGAGGCCGCGATGGTCGACGGTTCGGGCCCGATGGGTGCGCTGTTCCGGGTCATCCTGCCGTCGGCCCGCCCGGGTCTGGTGGCGGTCGGGATCTACTCGTTCATGACGGCCTGGGGTGAGGTCCTCTTCGCCTCGGTCATGACGAACGGCCTCGGTTCGACCCTGGCGGTCGGTCTGCAGCAGTACTCGACGCAGACGAACGTGTACTGGAACCAGGTCATGGCGGCGTCGCTCGTCGTGTCGATCCCGGTCGTGGCCGCGTTCCTCGTGGTCCAGCGCCAGTTCGTCGCCGGCCTGACCGCCGGTGCCGTGAAGTAGGCGGTCGCCCCTTCCGCAAAACACCGGTGTTCGCGCTCGACGCCCCCGCATGACGCGGTGCGCAGCGTGAACACCGGTGTTTTGCCGTTCCCCACCGACCCCACGACCCCGACCACCCGGCGACCGACAGGATGGAACCATGAGCGACGAGACCCGAGGGCGGCAGCTGCTGCCCGGACAGACCAGCCGCGTGCACGTGTACGACGTCGAATCCCGCACCTCGCGGCTCGTGTTCGAGTCGGCCACGGTGCTCGTCGAGGCACCGAACGTCCTGGACGCCGAGACGCTGGTGCTCAACGGCGACGGCGACCTGTGGCTGCTGCGGCTGCCGTCGGCCGACAGCGGCACCGGCACCGTCCTCGACGAGACCGCGCTCGTGCCGGTGCCGATGGACGGCGTCGACGAGATCAACAACGACCACGTGCTCGAGCCGTCCGGCAGCTGCATCGTGGTGAGCGCCCGCGACGGCGAGCTCTACCGCGTCCCGCTGCCCGAGGGCGGTCCCGCGACCCGGATCACCGACGTCGCAGCGGCCCTGCCCACCAAGCGGAAGTTCTACCTGCACGGCATCGCCCCCGACGGCAGCGCCCTCGCCGCGATCGTGGGGGAGCTGTCCGAGGACGGCGTCTGGACGACCGACGTCGCGATGGTCGACCCGGAGACCGGCGAGCCGACCTTCGTCACGCGGGACGAGCACCCCGACGACGGCTGCACCATCAGTCCGGCCGGCGGGATCCTGCTCTGGAACACGGAGCGGTTCACCCCCGGCACCGCGCAGCTGGCCGTGCGCTGGCCCGGGCACGACAGCCCGGTCCGCCTGACGAACGACGACCGGGTGAACTGGTTCCCGCACCTGTCGCCGGACGGCGCGCACCTGCTCTACCTGTCGTACGAGCCCGGCGTGCAGGGCCACCCGGCGGACCACCGCGTTGAACTCCGGCTGCTGCCGGGTTCGCTCGTCCGCGGCGCACGGATCGCGGTCCGGCCCGAGACCCTGGTGGCCCTCGACGGCGGGCAGGGGACGGTCAACGTGCCGCCGTGGGCCCCCGACTCGGCGTGGTTCGCGTACTGCGACTACCCGGTGGCCGGGTAGCGGCGGCGCCGGGGCGGCGGCGTCCTCACGCGCTGTGCGACAGTCCACGCGCCGTCGGACGCGTGGACTGTCGCTCAGCGCGAAACCGGACGGACACCCCGCCGCTCCGCCGCCCGCCGCCCCGCCGCCCGCTAGACCTCGCGGACCTGCCCCTGCTTGATGTGCAGGCGACGCTCGGCACGCTTCGCGACCCACGAGTCGTGCGTGACGATGACGACGGTCAGGCCGCGCTCCCGCCACTGCTTCTCGATGAGCGCCATGATCTCGTCGCGGGTCGACTCGTCGAGTGCACCCGTCGGCTCGTCGGCGAGCAGCACGCTCGGGTTCTTCACCAGCGCCCGGGCGATCGCCACGCGCTGCTGCTGTCCGCCGGACAGCTCGGCCGGCAGGTGCTCCATCCGCTCACCCAGTCCGACCTCGCGGAGGGCAGCGACCGCACGCTCGCGGACCTCGCTCCGGGACCGGTTCGCGAGGGACCCCGCGAACGCCGTCTCGACGTTCTCGAGCGCCGTCAGCGTCGGGATCAGGTTGAAGCTCTGGAACACGAAGCCGATCTCGGTCGCCCGCAGGTCGGTCAGCGCGCCGTCGCCGAGCTTCGCCACGTCGCGGTCGCCACCGAGGTGGATCGACCCGGCACTCGGCCGGTCGAGTGCTCCGAGCATCTGCAGCAGCGTCGACTTCCCGCCGCCGGTCGGCCCCTGGACGGCCACGAGTTGCCCCTGCGGGATCGTCAGGTGGACGTTCGTCAGGGCGGTGACGGTCCGGTTCTTCTGCTTGTAGGTCTTGCTGACGTTGGTCAGCCGGTACATCGGACTGGAGGCACGGCTCGCCTCCGCCTCGCCGGTCGCGGTGTCGGTGCTGGTCACGGTTGCTCCTGTCGTCGGTTCGGTCGTGTCGGTGCGGCCGGGCATCAGGCCACACTCCGGAGCGCCTCGGCCGGACGCAGCCGGCTCGCACGCCAGCCGCCGAGCGCGCCGGCGATGAGGCCGCCGAGGATCGCGAGGCCGATCGCCAGCAGGATGATCTCGACGGTCACCGGGGCGTGCAGGACCACGTCGGTCGTCGACGCGGTGCTCGCGCCGCCGCCGAAGCCCCCGGCCGGTGCACCGCCCGTCGTGCCGCTGCCCGCGGCCGCGGTCGCCGCGCCGCCGGGCATGCCACCACCGCCACCGGCACCCCCGCCGGTCGTGCTCGAGGCGCTCGCCGAGATCGTCGGGCTGATGACGTTCACGACGAGGATGCCGATCAGGCCGGCCGCGGCACCGAGCACGCCGCCGATCAGGCCCTGCACCAGGGACTCGCCGGCCACCTGTCGGGTGATGCGGCCGTTCGACCAGCCGATCGCCTTGAGCGTCCCGAACTCGCGGGTGCGGCGGGTCACGCCGGAGATCGTGAAGAGGATCGCGATGAGGAACGCCGCGGCGAGCACGACGATCGACAGCCACCTGCCGAGGTTCGAGACCAGGCTCGACGCGGTGCTGAGCGACCCGGACACGCTCGATGCGAGGTCGGCCTCGGTGGAGACGGTGGCGCTCGTCAGCTTCGCCTGCAGTGCGGACTTGATGGTGCTGACGTCCGACGACGACTCGGCGGAGACGTAGATCGAGGTGACCTTGCCGTCGAGGTCGGCCAGCGCCTGCGCGGTGTCGAGCGGGATGTAGGTGTTCGAGCCCGTGGTCGAGGCCGAGCCGGTGGAGCTGACGATGCCGATGACGGTGAAGTCCGTGCCGCCGATGTCGACGGTGTCGCCGACCGCCTTCGACTCGCTCTTCGCGTACGACGCATCGAGCACGACGACGTCCTTGCCCGCGTCCTTCGCGGCGAAGGTGCGCCCCTTCGTGAGCTCGGTGCTCGTGAGCGGACCGACCGTCGCGCCGGACACCGGGATGCCGGTCACCGTGAACGAGTCGACGCTGAACGACCCACCGCCGAACCCGCCGCCACCGCCGGTGTCCCCGCTCGGCGGGCCCTGCTGGGTCGTGCTGTCGCTGCTGGAGTCGCTGCTGCTGTCGTCGGTCGACTGCTGCTGGACCTGGCCGGAGAACGTGCTGTTCTCGAGGGTCAGGACACCCGTTGCGGCCTTGACGCCGTCGGTGCTCGTGATCGTGGACAGGTTCGCGGCGTCCAGGGTGCTCGTGCCGCGCGCGACCGCGAGCCGCGACTGCGACAGGTCGGTCGAACCGCTGTCGTCGTCGCTGTCGCCCTGGCTGCCGAAGTCGAAGCTCGGACGCCCGCCGTTCGTCGACGCCGTCGCGGTCTTGGTGACGGTGATGTCGGTGCCGACGCCGTACACGGACCGCAGGACGCTCGACTGCGCTGCCTGCACGCCACCCGAGATCGACGACACGATCACCACGAGGGCGATGGCCAGGGCCATCCCGATCGCGATGATGACCGTCTGCTTCTTGCGGTTCGTGAGTTCGCGCCTGAGGTAGGTCAGGAACATGGTTCTCCTCGGTGGTGGCCGGCTGGGGTCACCGGCCGCGCAGAGCACGCGGCGGGGCCGACGGAGGAGAACCTAGGCACGCTGTCGATGACCGGCCCATCGCGGACCTATGAGGCGACTAAGGGCGCATCAGCCGACGTCGCCGTACCGCTGGCGCAGGTGCTCCGCGTACCCGCCGGGGGTCCGGCCGGCGAAACGCCCGCTCGTCACCACCGGCAGGTCGACGGTGGCGTCCACCCGGAAGCCGAGCGCCCGCGCCCGGGCCACCAGCCGCGCGTCCTCGTGCTCGGGCACGGGGTCGAACCCGCCGAGGCTGACGTACGCCGCGGCGAGCACGCCGAGGTTCGCGCCGTGCACGTGGCCGAGGGCTGCACCGGGCGGGTGCGCCAGCGTCCAGCGGTCGAGCACCGCGGGCGCCAGGTCGTCCGGGTCGGGGACGACGGCGCCGACGAGTACCTGCGCGCCGGACGCCAGGGCGTCGCACTGCTGGACGAGCCACCGTTCGTGCACCCGGGAATCGGCGTCGGTGTGGGCGAGCCACCGGGCCGCCGGGTCGCCGTCGTGCGCACGGAGGGCGTGCGTCGCCCCGATGGTCCGTGCCCGACCGACCCCGACACGGTCCGTGGTCAGGACGTCGACCGGGTACCGCGCGACCACCGAAGCGGTGCCGTCCGTGCAGCCGTCGAGCACCACCGTGACGGCGGCGTCGACTCCGGGGCGCTCCGCGGCGAGCCGGTCGAGGGCCACCAGGAGCGCATCGAGGCACGCGGCGATCCGGTCCGCCTCGTCGTGCGCGGGGACGACGACGTCGATGCGTGCACGCGGTTCCGGTCGCGTCACCGGATGATCCCCTCGGCCCGGGCCACCGAGGTGACCGCCGGGCCGGGAAGGACACTCAGGACGAAGTCCTCCTCCACGTGCCGGAGCAGAGCCGGACGCGGCCATCGTTCGGTCAGCCGCGCGTCCACCGCGTCACCGCTCGACACGGCCTCGTCGTCGGGATGCCGCCAGTGGCAGGCCACGAGCACGCCGTCGTCATCGAGCGACCCGAGCACACGGTCGATCGTCGCGTCGAGGTCGGCGGGCGACAGGTAGTACCCGACCTCGGACATCACCACCAGGTCCCAGCGCCCGTCCGGCCACTCCGCCGGCAGGGCCGCCTGCACGAACCGCGCGGTCGGGGCACGGCGGGCAGCACGCTCCAGCGGTGCCGCCGAGATGTCGGTGCCGAGCACGTCGTCCGCGCGTTCGGCGAGGGCGGCCGTCAGGACCCCGGTGGCACAGCCGAGCTCGAGCGCCGACCGGTAGCGCGGGCGGGGGAGCGCCGTCAGCGTCACGGCACGCTTGCGCTGCTCGTACCAGGACCCGTCGAAGTCCCACCCCTCGGGCTTCCGGTCGTAGTGGGCGTCGAACGACTCGCGAGACCGCGACGGGGCGGGTCCCGGCGCGAAGAACCACTCCGTCGTCCGCAGGTGGTGGGCGGCGTGCCGGTCGTCGACGATCGCCTCGTCCCCCGGCGCGGGCGACAGGGGCCGGGTCTGCGACGGGTAGGCGTCGAGGGCGGCACGCTTCCGGGCGACGAGGTCGTCGGGCAGCGACAGGGCCCGGACGTCGTCCCACGGGGCGACGGAGCGGTCCGGGTCGTCCCAGTGCCAGGCCCAGACCGGGTACGCGAGCAGGTCGACGTCGGCGGCGCTCGCCGCGGCGGCCTCGGCGACCTCGCCGGCGATGCGGTGGTCGCGGTGCCCGTCCCCGCGCCACGGCGCGACGAGCAGCACGGGGCGGGCGGCGTCGGCGAGCACCGTGTCGAGTGTGTCGACGACATGGTCTCGGTGTTCGCGGGTCGCGCCGTCCGGGATCCCCGCCGAGGTCGACGTCACGTCGGGGTGCAGGGTGCGCAGGGCCGCCACGAACTCGTCGTCACGGGCGGCGGCGAGCGCCTCCGGGGTCGTCGTGGGGGAGTCCGGGTGGGAGCGCTCGCCGCGGGTGAGCAGCAGCACGTGCACGGGGACGCCGGCCGCTGCAGCTGCCGCGATCAGCCCACCGGCGCCGAGGGTCTCGTCGTCGGGGTGGGGCGCGACGACCACCACCGATCCGGTGCCGGCCAGGTCGATCGCCGGTGCGTCCAGGCCGTCGAGGAACCCCGTCCACGCCGCCGGGTCGGTGCCCGGCTCACGGTGGTCGAAGCTCACCACGCGACACCGCCCCGCTCGAGCACCATGCGGCCGATGCGGGCGAGGTCGCGGGCGCCGTGGTCCTGCAGGACGTAGAGCTCGAGGTCGGCGACGCGCGCGGCGACGGCGGGGTCGGCGGTCAGCGGAGCCGGGCCGATGGTGGCGACCACCCGCTCGCGCACGGCGTCGACCGATCGGCGCACCCGAGACCGGACGGTCTGGGCGAGCAACCGCCAGTCGGTGTCGTCGGAACCCGGGTCGGACCCGTCGATCCGGGCGGCGGCGTCGGCGAGGGCGTCCTCGGCGTCGGCGAGGTCGGCCACGGTGGCGCCGAGGGCGGCCTGCAGCAGCTCGGACTCCGGGTGCGCGGCCGCGGTCTCGCGGAGCACCCGGGCGAGCCCGAGCGCACCGCCCCACCAGCAGGCCGCGACGCCGATGCCGCCCCAGGCGAAGCCGGGACGGCCGAGGTACCAACCGGGAGCGCCGACGGCTCGTGCCCGGACGCCGTCGAAGTCGACCGGTCCGCTCGGCACGTCCGGCAGGCCGCGTGCGACCCAGGCGTCGTCGTGCACGATGACGCCGGGCTGTCGCAGGTCCACGGCGGCGAGGACCCGCTCGTCGCCCAGGTGCGCGGTGACCAGGGCGTGCGAGAGCGTCGAGGCGAGCGAGCACCACGGCTTCGTGCCGTGCAGCAGGACCGTGCCGTCGTGCTGGGGCGCGGCATCGAGCCGGAGGCCCGGGCCCTCGGCGGCGAAGACACCCCAGGTCGAGCCGTCCGCGGCGTCGACGCCGGCCTGTGCCAGGATCCCGAGCGCGTCCAGGTGCGGTTCGACGGTGCGGGCGGTGGCGACGTCCGCCGCGGCGACCGCGGCGAGCGTGCCGAAGAACCCGCCGGCCGTCCCGGCGGACAGGGGTGGGGTGGTGGCGGCGACCGCTCGCGCGACCGCGAGGCGGTCCGTCGGTGTCGAGCCGGGCCTCCCGGTCGTCCGTTCGATCCGCGCGGTGTCCAGGTGCCGGGCCGACGGGGGCCAGGCTGCAGATCGCAACATGCTCCCAACGTACGGAGCGGCACACGTGGACGTGTCCTCGATCCACAGAACGCACTGGGCCGTGCCACAGACGACTCATAGGAACTTCTCGATACTCGAAGACGTGACCATCTCCCAGCCCGCAGCAGCCCCGCGCCTCACGCGTGCCGACGGAACCCCGTTGCGCATCCTCGTCGTCGACGACGAAGCCAGCCTCACCGACCTGTTGTCCATGGCGCTCCGCTACGAGGGCTGGGACGTCAAGAGCGCGAACGGCGGCCAGGACGCCCTGACGACCGCGCGGGAGTTCAAGCCAGACGCGATGGTGCTCGACGTGATGATGCCGGACCTCGACGGGCTGCAGGTGCTCAGCCGGCTGCGGCAGAACAACGACGACACCCCGGTGCTGTTCCTCACCGCGAAGGACTCCGTCGAGGACCGTGTGACCGGGCTCACCGCGGGCGGCGACGACTACGTCACCAAGCCGTTCTCCCTCGAGGAGGTCGTGGCGCGTCTGCGCGGGCTCATCCGCCGCTCGCAGATCTCGATCTCCGAGGCCGGTGACTCCCGCATCGTCGTCGGCGACCTGGTGCTCGACGAGGAGTCGTACGAGGTGCACCGTGCAGGCCGGCCCATCGAGCTGACCGCCACCGAGTTCGAGCTGCTCCGGTTCCTGATGCGCAACCCCCGCCGGGTGCTCTCGAAGGCGCAGATCCTGGACCGCGTGTGGTCGTACGACTTCGGCGGCAAGTCGTCGGTCGTCGAGATCTACATCTCCTACCTGCGCAAGAAGATCGACGCCGGCGAGACCCCGATGATCCACACGGTGCGCGGCGTCGGGTACGTCATCAAGCCGACCTCGTGACCCTGCGGCGCCGGCTCGTCCTGAGCATCGTCGCCCTCGTCGTCGCCGTCAGCGCGGTGATCGGGGCGGCCAGCATCATCGCGCTCGCCTCGATCCAGACCAGCGCGATCGACAAGCAGATCACGAGCGCCACCCACCGGGCGCAGCGGTACCTGCAGCAGAACCAGTCGGGGCAGCCGAGCATCGACCTGTCCCGACCGTCCGGGCAGGCCGCCGGAACCCTGACCGCGTACTTCGTCGACGGGCAGGTCGTCATCGCGAACGTGCTCGACGACTACGGCCGCCCGAGCGGGGTCCCGCAGACGAGCGCCGAGGCACTGGGGTCCGTCCGCGTGGACGCCGACCCGGAGACGATCGACCTCGGCTCGGACGTCGGGCGGTACCGCCTCGCCGCCGTCAACGTCGGCCCGGCCGTCCTGGTCGTGGGGCTCCCGATGGCCCCCGTCTACGACAGCGTCTGGAAGCTCTTCGGGGTCGTCCTCGCCGTCGTGGCGACCGCACTGGTCGCCGGTTCGGTCGTCGCCGCGTTCGTGGTCCGGCAGTCGCTCCGACCGCTCGAGCGCGTCGCGGAGACCGCGTCCACCGTCGCGCGCATGCCGCTCGACCGCAGCGACGCCCTCGACGGTGTCCGCGTGCCCGACACCGACCCCCGAACCGAGGTCGGCCGGGTCGGCAGCGCGTTCAACCGCATGCTCGGGCACATCGGCAGTGCGATGCAGGCCCGGGAACGCTCGGAGCAGAAGGTGCGGCAGTTCGTCGCCGACGCCTCGCACGAGCTCCGGACCCCGCTCGCCTCGGTGCGCGGGTACGCCGAGCTCACCCGGCGCATGGGCGGCGACCTGCCGAAGGACGTCGTCTACGCGATGAGCCGTATCGAGTCCGAGTCCATCCGGATGACCTCGATGGTGGAGGACCTGCTGCTCCTCGCCCGGCTCGACGAAGGCCGCGAGATCCAGTTCGCCGAGGTCGACCTGACCGGCCTGGTGCTCGACGCGGTGAACGACGCACACGCCGCCTCGCCGGAACACCCCATCGAGGTCGACGTCCCGCCGGAGCCGGTGACCATCACGGGCGACGCCGCACGCCTGCACCAGGTCATCGTGAACCTCGTCACCAACGCCCGGACCCACACGCCCGAGGGCACCCGCATCACGGTGGGCCTCGCCCCGGTCGACGGCGGAGTCGACCTGACCGTGCGCGACACCGGCCAGGGGATCGACCCGGAGTTCCTGCCGAAGCTGTTCGAGCGCTTCGCCCGGGCCGACAGCTCGCGGTCCCGCACGGTCGGTTCGACCGGCCTCGGGCTCGCCATCGTGGACGCGGTGGTGCAGGCGCACGGTGGCCGGGTCGAGGTCACGAGCGAGCCGGGAGACACCGTGTTCACGGTGCACCTTCCGAGCGACCCTGCTGCGGCTGCCGCCGCGGCAGGGGCTGTCGCGTCGTCGTCGGCTGACCCTGCCGGGTCCGCGGACTGGTCGGCGACACCCGCTGCGGTGGACCGTACCCACTGACGGTCGGGAGGCGCGGGGCGGGGCCGCCCCGTGCCTCCAGTGTGGTGTTTGGTGACGCCCACGGCGTCTGGTACAGTTCTCGAAGCCAAAGACCGCCGGATGTCGTGCTGCTCGCAACGTGTTTGTGAACATCGTGACCGAAGGTCCTCACTCGTGAGGCATCCCGCGCAGGTGTTCCGAACCACTCCCACCATCTGGTGAGAGCAGCTCCGAGCCTCTGCGCCGGAGCTTTTTTCGTTCGTGGACCTGGGGCTGCCGGCAAGACCCCCAAGGAGAACCATGGCGAACAAGGAAGCTGCGGTCGCCGAGCTCACGGAGTCCTTCCGTAGCTCGAACGCCGTTCTGCTCACCGAGTACCGCGGTCTCACGGTCGCGCAGCTCAAGGAGCTCCGCAACTCGATCCGTGAGCACGCCACGTACGCCGTGGTGAAGAACACGCTGACCAAGATCGCGGCGAACAACGCCGGCATCTCGTCGTTCGACGACGAGCTCGCCGGTCCGTCCGCTCTCGCCTTCGTCCACGGTGACACCGTCGCCGTCGCGAAGTCGCTGCGTGCATTCGCCAAGGCGAACCCCGAGCTCGTGGTGAAGGGCGGTTACTTCGACGGTAACCCGCTCACCGCGACCGAGGTGGACAAGCTCGCCGACCTCGAGTCCCGTGAAGTGCTGCTCGGCAAGCTCGCCGGCGCACTCAAGGCCTCGCTGTTCGGTGCTGCGTACCTGTTCCAGGCACCCCTCTCGCAGGCCGTCCGCACCGTGGACGCCCTTCGCGAGAAGCAGGAGTCCGCGGCCTGATCAGGCTCGCGTTCATCAACCACACGTACTAGCTAGTAGTAGGAGAAAATCATGGCGAAGCTTTCGCAGGACGAGCTCATCGAGGCCTTCAAGGAGCTCACGCTCATCGAGCTCTCGGACTTCGTGAAGAAGTTCGAAGAGGTCTTCGAGGTCACCGCGGCCGCCCCGGTCGCCGCTGCCGCCCCCGCCGGCGCAGCTGCTCCGGCCGAGGCCGCTGAGGAGAAGACCGAGTTCGACGTCATCCTCAAGTCCGCTGGTGACAAGAAGATCCAGGTCATCAAGGAGGTCCGTGGCCTGACGTCGCTCGGCCTCGGTGAGGCCAAGGCGCTCGTCGAGACCGCCGACGCCAAGATCCTCGAGGGTGCGAACAAGGAGACCGCCGACAAGGCGAAGGCGACCCTCGAGGCCGCTGGCGCCACGATCGAGCTCGCGTAGTCTCGACCGTTCCGGTCACGAAGGCCGCTGCCCCTCGGGGCGGCGGCCTTCGTCGTGTGCGGGGGGGGGGCTTTCGCCGAGACTCGGCTGAGCGGGCATCTTGCCGGCCTCTGAAGCGGCAAGTTGTCCGTTGGGCCGAGACTCGACCCGCCGCAGGAGCTGCTCACGGAGTGATGACCACCTCGTGCGATCGAAGCAGCGCACGAAACCGGTCGAGGCTCTCGAGGTGCCACCAGGTCACTCGGATGACGGACCGAACTTCTCGGCGGGTACGAATGCGGTCCTCGCGGCGCTTCTCCTGCCAGAGGACGTCGCCGGGATCGCGACCGGCGAGCATCTCGCGGTCGACGTACTTCTGCTTGCCATCGAACTCGACCACGACTCCGGCGTCGGGCAACCAGAAGTCGACGCGGTCGCGGAACCCGTTCGTGACGAACTCATGCTGCGGGTGGATGTTGGTCACTCCCAGTTGCACGAGTCGGATCGAAGAGTAGGACTCACCGGGTGACTCGTGTGCCGGATGGAGTGCAGCGGCGACGAGCCGAGCCCTCCGGCCACCACGCGATGCGGGCGGCGGCAGGTGCTCCTCGAACACCTTCCTGTCGATCGCCTTCGTGCGTACCGCGTGGTCGATGGCGACGGAGGCTACCGCCGGGTCGCACGTTCGCGCGACGGCCATCGCCGTTCCGAGCGCATCGACCACGGGGACTCCGTCGAATCGGCTGGGGCCGAGGCACAGGCCAGCGGGGTCGATGCCGTGTCGAATGAGCCCGACCCGGTGTTCGACACCGTCCAGCTCCCAGTCGACGACGTGGATCCGCTCCGGAGCCGGCCCGATCAACGGCCAGCCATGGATGAGTGCAGCCGTGACGTGGGAGAACGCGCTGGTCGGACTCAGGGCGGGAGTGACAGCCCAAGCCATGGCGAGGTGCTTGTCCGACGTGTCGAGTGAATCCCACACCCGCTTGTCCAGGTAGACACCCGCACGGAGCCGGACGACTCGCCCTGCGGCATGGAGCCGTCGGAGTTGTCGTGCTCCCGACGGATCCGACGGCTCGGCGCGGAGGAGATCGGGCCGGGTCCGGTGCAGTTGCATGATGCGAGTGTGCAGACTCGGATCTGTGCCGTGTGCCCTCCGGTGCAATCTGTGGAGAGCGGGAGTGCACGACTGTCTCGAGGAAGGTGCCGAGTCTCGTCTGGGCAGACACTTTCGCGCCTTCGTGTGCAGTGAAGAGTCCGCCTGGCCGAGACTCGGCGCGCACGGCGAGCGCGTCAGCGCAGGGTGCTGTGGCGGCGGCCGTAGGCCAGGTAGAGCAGGGCGCCGGCGACCATCCAGATGCCGAAGGCGATCCAGGTGGTGGCGCCGAGGAACACCGCGAGCAGCACGCAGCTCAGGGTGCCGAGGATCGGCACGACGGGGAACAGCGGCACCCGGTACGAGCGCTCCAGGTCGGGCTGCGAGCGGCGGAGCACGATGACGGACACGTTCACCAGGGCGAAGGCGACGAGGGTGCCGATGCTCGTGGCGTCGGCGAGTTCACCGAGGGGCACGAGCGCGGCGACGATCGTCACGGCGATGCCGATGATGAGCGTGTTCGCGATCGGGGTGCCGGTGCGACGGGAGACCCGCCCGAAGACCTTCGGTACCAGGCCGTCGCGGGACATCGTGAGCAGGATGCGGGTCTGACCGTACAGGACGGTGAGGACGACACTGGCGATGGCGACGACGGCGCCGATCGAGAACACGAGGGCGACGAGCGGCTGCCCCGTGACGTCGACGACGATGCGGACGAGTGACGCTTCGGACGACGAGAACGCCGTCCACGAGCGGGCACCGACGGCGGCGATCGCGACGAGGATGTACAGCGCGGTGATGAGTGCGATCGAGCCGATGATCGCCCGGGGCAGGTCGCGGCGGGGGTTCTTCGCCTCTTCACCGGCGGTCGAGGCGGCGTCGAAGCCGATGTACGAGAAGAACAGCCGTGACGCGGCGGCGGTGACCCCGGCGGCGCCCATCGGTGCGAGCGGCTCGAAGTTCTGCGCCCGGAACGCCGTGAACGCCACGACGACGAAGAAGACCAGCAGGGCGATCTTCACGATCACCATGACCGTGTTCACCCAGGCGCTCTCGCGGGCACCGGGCAGCAGCACGACGGTGGCGAGCAGGACCAGGACCGCCGCGGGCAGGTTGACCACGCCGCCGTCGACCGGGGGAGCGGCGAGCGCGGTGGGCAGGTGCAGGCCGAACACGCGGAGGGTCTCGTCGACGTACTCGCTGGCACCCACCGCGACCGCGGCCACCGAGACGGCGTACTCGAGCACGAGGCACCAGCCGCAGATCCAGGCGATGCCCTCGCCCATCGTGGCGTACGTGTACGAGTAGCTGGACCCCGAGGTCGGGACGGCGCCTGCCATCTCGGCGTAGGAGAGCGCGGACAGCAGCGCGGCGATCCCCGCGACGACGAACGAGATCCAGACGGCGGGACCGGCGAGCGGGACCGCGGTGCCGAGGACGACCAGGATGCCGGTGCCGAGCGTGGCCCCGACGCTGATCATCGTCAGCTGCCAGACCCCGAGCGATCGGCGGAGGGGTTCACCGTTGACACCTCGGGAGGCTTCGGCCTGCAGCTGCTCGATCGGCTTGCGGCGGGCGAGCTGCGCCCCCAGGGACGTGGGACGTGACGGCGCGGACGACATGGGACCTCGGTGGTGCGGGGACGGGGACGGCACATGCTCGCACGCCCCCTGAACGGGGTCAAATACTGCGGTGCTGTGGAGCGGGCGGTCGATGTCCGAGCGCGGGGCTACGGTGGCTCCATGAGCATGGGACACGGCGGGCGAGGCGGCGGTCCGCGCGGGGGTGGGCGCATCTCGAGCGGCGACTTCCGCGCGCAGAAGGCCGCCAACGCCGAGGCGCCGAGGATCCCGCACCTGGTCCGGCGCATCGCCGCGCTGTTCGAGCCGCACCGTCGGGCGATCATGCTCACGGTCGTCCTCGTGCTGATCGGTGCGGCCATCTCGGTCGTGCCGCCACTGCTCACCCAGCAGGCGTTCGACCGTGGCCTGTTCCCGCCGTCGGGCCGCCCGGACGTCCCGGTGCTGATCGAGCTCGTGTCCGCGATGGTCCTGCTCTGGATCGCGAGCGCCGGGGTCGGCGTCTGGCAGACGTACCTGACCGCGACGGTCGGCAACAAGGTCATGGGGGCGATGCGGATGCGCCTGTTCGCGCACCTGCAGCGGATGGAACTGGCGTTCTTCACCCGCACCAAGACCGGCGTCATCCAGTCACGCCTGCAGAACGACGTGGGCGGCGTGGCGAGCGTCCTGAACAACACGATCTCGTCGGTGCTCGGCAACACCGTGACCGTGATCGCCGCCGTGGTCGCGATGCTCCTGCTGAGCTGGCAGATGACGCTGGTCGCCGTCGTCCTGCTGCCGCTGCTCGTGATCGCGCAGCGCCGCGTCGGCCAGGTCCGCGCCCGCATCGCCGCGCAGACGCAGGAGTCGCTGTCCGACATGACGGCCATCACGCAAGAGGCGCTGAGCGTCTCCGGCATCCTGCTCGCGAAGAGCTTCAACCAGCAGGCCAGCGAGACCCGCCGCTACGGGGACGAGAACCGCAACCAGATCACCCTGCAGGTGCGCCAGCAGATGTCCGGGCAGTGGTTCTTCGCGATCGTGCAGATCTTCCTGTCGATCATCCCGGCGATCATCTACGTCGTCGCCGCGTACCTGATCATCGGCGACGTCCCGATCACGGCCGGGACGATCGTCGCGTTCACGACGGTGCAGTCCCGGCTCCTGTTCCCGACGGTCGGGCTGCTGCGCGTGGTCCTCGACCTGCAGACCTCCGGTGCGCTCTTCGCCCGCATCTTCGAGTACTTCGACCTCAAGCCGGCCATCACCGACTCGCCGACCGCCCGGCCCGTGGACGAGTCGAAGGTCGGCCACGTCGCCTTCGACGACGTCGTCTTCACCTACCCCGACGGCGAAGCCGACAAGCCGACCCTGCGCGGGGTGTCGTTCGAGCTGCGCCCCGGGCAGTTCGCGGCCTTCGTCGGTCCCTCCGGCGCGGGCAAGACGACAGTGTCCTACCTGGTGCCCCGGCTGTACGAGGCGACCGAGGGATCGGTACGGTTCGCCGGGCAGGACGTCCGCGACCTGGTGCACGAGGACCTGATGCGGCACGTCGGCATCGTCAGCCAGGAGACGTACCTGTTCCACGCCACGATCGGCGAGAACCTGCGGTACGCCAAGCCCGACGCCACCGACGACGAGCTCGAGCGTGCGGCCCGTGCGGCGAACATCCACGACACGATCGCGTCGTTCCCGGACGGCTACGACACCGTCGTCGGGGAGCGCGGCTACCGCCTGTCCGGTGGTGAGAAGCAGCGCATCGCCATCGCCCGGGTCATGCTGAAGGACCCGCCGGTGCTCGTCCTCGACGAGGCCACCAGCGCGCTCGACTCCATCTCGGAGCACGTCGTGCAGACGGCGCTCGACACGGCGGCGGCCGGCCGGACCACCATCTCCATCGCGCACCGGCTGTCGACGATCCGCGACGCCGACGTCATCTTCGTCCTCGACCACGGCCAGATCGTCGAGCAGGGCACGCACGACGAACTCCTCGCCCTCGACGGCACGTACGCGCAGCTGCACCGACAGCAGAACTCGTCGGCGGACGTCGTCCGCCCCTGACGGTCGCGACCGAGCGCCGGACAGGAGGCCCGTGGCGGCGTCCGCACGGGCCTCCCGTCCGGCGCGCAGCGCGACCAGGGCTCGCCGTCCGCCGCGGGATGCCGGGGCGCTGTCCGCACACGACACATCCCAGCGGGACGCGGGGACCGCGTCCTAGACTCGACGGCGTGCGTTACGCGAACTCCGTCGTCGACCTCGTCGGCGACACCCCGCTCGTCAAGCTCAACCGGGTGACCGAGGGGGTGCGGGCGACCATCCTCGTGAAGGTCGAGTACCTGAACCCCGGGGGGTCGTCGAAGGACCGCATCGCCACCCGGATCATCGACGCGGCCGAGGCCTCTGGCGACCTGCGCCCCGGCGGCACCATCGTCGAACCGACCTCCGGCAACACCGGCGTCGGTCTGGCCCTGGTCGCACAGCAGCGCGGCTACCGGTGCGTCTTCGTGCTGCCCGACAAGGTCGGCGAGGACAAGCGCAACGTGCTGACGGCGTACGGCGCCGAGATCGTCGTGACCCCGACCGCGGTCGCGCCGGAGCACCCCGAGTCCTACTACTCGGTGTCGGACCGGCTCGTGCAGGAGATCCCCGGCGCCTACAAGCCGAACCAGTACGCGAACCCGAACGGTCCCCGCAGCCACTACGAGACCACCGGTCCGGAGATCTGGCGCGACACCGAGGGGCAGATCACCCACTTCGTCGCGGGCGTCGGCACCGGCGGCACGATCTCGGGCACCGGACGGTACCTGAAGGAGGCGTCCGACGGCGGCGTCCGCATCGTCGGGGCCGACCCCGAGGGCTCCGTCTACTCCGGCGGCACCGGTCGCCCGTACCTGGTCGAGGGCGTCGGCGAGGACTTCTGGCCGAGCGCGTACGACGCCGGCGTGCCGGACGAGATCATCGCCGTGTCGGACGCCGATTCCTTCGCGATGACCCGGCGCCTGGCGCGTGAAGAAGGACTGCTCGTCGGCGGCTCGAGCGGCATGGCCGTCGTCGCGGCGCTCCGCGCGGCCCGTGACCTGACCGAGGACGACGTCGTCGTCGTGCTGCTGCCGGACGGCGGCCGCGGCTACCTCGGCAAGATCTTCAACGACCGGTGGATGCGCTCCTACGGCTTCGCCGAGACCGACGACGAGCGCACCGTCGGCTCGCTCATCGCCGGCAAGGACGGCCGCCTGCCCGACCTGGTGCACGCGCACCCGGCGGACACCGTGCGCGACGTCGTCGACATCATGACCAAGTACGGCGTCTCGCAGATGCCGGTGCTCAGCGCGGAGCCGCCCGTCGTCATCGGCGAGGTCGTCGGCGCCGTCGAGGAGAAGGCACTGCTCGAGCAGGTCTTCACCGGCACCGCGAAGATGTCGGACGCGCTCACCGGCTTCGTCGGCGACCCGCTGCCGCTCATCGGCGTCGGCGAGTCGGTCTCCGCGGCACGTCGTGCGCTCGAGTCGGCCGACGCGCTCCTCGTCGTCGAGGACGGCAAGCCCGTCACCGTGCTGACCCGGCACGACCTCCTCACCTACCTCTCCGAGTAAGGAACCACCGAGCATGACCGAGTTCAGCACCCGGGCCGTCCACGCCGGCCAGGAGCCCGACGAGACCACCGGCGCCGTCATCCCGCCGATCCACCTGACGTCGACGTACGTGCAGGACGGCGTCGGCGGCATGCGCAACGGCTACGAGTACTCGCGCGCCGGCAACCCGACGCGCGACTCGCTGCAGGTGCTCCTCGCCGACCTCGACGGGGGCGTCGCGGCGTCGTCGTTCGCGTCCGGGCTCGCCGCCGAGGACGCCCTGCTCCGCGCCGCGCTGGTCCCCGGTGGCCGTGTCGTGATGGGCAACGACGTGTACGGCGGCACCCACCGCCTGGTGAGTCGTCTGCACGTTCCGTGGGGTGTCGAGCTCGTCGTCGTCGACATGAGCGACCTCGACCAGGTCCGCGCGGCACTGCAGGGGGCCCCGGCCACCACGGTGCTGTGGGTCGAGACGCCGACGAACCCGCTCATGAAGATCGCCGACATCGCCGCGCTCGCGACCCTCGGGCACGAGTCGGGCGCCCTGGTGGTCGTCGACAACACGTTCGCGTCGCCGTACCTGCAGCAGCCGCTGTCGCTCGGCGCCGACGTCGTCGTGTACTCGACCACGAAGTACCTCGGCGGACACTCCGACGTCGTCGGCGGAGCCGTCGTGCTCGCGGACGAGGAGCTCGCGGCGAAGGTGCAGTTCCTGCAGTTCGGCGCGGGTGCGATCTCGTCGCCGTTCGACGCCTACCTGACCACTCGTGGCATCAAGACGCTCGCGGTGCGGATGGAGCGGCACTCGCGGAACGCGCAGGCCGTCGCCGAGGCGCTCGTCGTCGCGCCCGGCGTCGAGCGCGTCTACTACCCGGGCCTGCCCGACCACCCGGGGCACGACGTCGCCGCCCGCCAGATGCGTGGCTTCGGCGGGATGCTCTCGGTCGCGCTGTCCGGCGGCGCCGAGGCCGCGAAGCGGTTCGCGGAGTCGACGGAGCTGTTCGCCCTGGCCGAGTCGCTCGGTGGCGTGGAGTCGCTCATCGGGTACCCGAGCGAGATGACCCACGCGTCGGTCAAGGGCACCGAGCTGGCCGTGCCGGAGAACGTCGTGCGGCTGTCGGTCGGCATCGAGGACGCCGGCGACCTGGTGGCGGACCTGGAGCAGGCGCTGACGCGCTGACGCGTGGCCCGGTGACGCGGACCGCTGACGCGGGACCGCTGACGCGGACCGCTGACGCGGGACCGCTGACGCGGGACCGCTGACGCGGGACCGTTGACGCGGGACCGCTGCCACACCGTCACCCCTCGCCCCTACGATGTCGTAGGTGAGCACAACGGCGTCGCGGACCAGCCTGCTGAGCGGGCCGTACGCCCTCGCGACGATCGGCATGGTCGCGATCGTCGGCGTCGCGGCGTTCCAGAACCTGGCGATGACGACGATCATGCCGGTGATCAGCCGCGACCTCGACGGCGAGACCCTGTACGCGCTCGCCTTCGCCGCCCCGCTCGCCGCCGGCGTGCCGGGGATGGTGCTCGCCGGCAACTGGACCGATCGCGCCGGTGGCCGGATCGTGGCGTGGGTGTCGGCGACGTTCTTCGCGGTGGGGACCGCCGTGGTCATGCTCGCGCCGACCATGGAGGTGTTCCTGGCCGGCCGGCTCATCGAGGGGTTCGGTGCCGGGGCCATCGACGTGGTGCTCTACGTGCTCGTCGCCCGGATCTTCCCCGCCGAGCTGCACGGACCGGTGTTCGCCGGGTTCGCCGCGGCCTGGGTCGTGCCGGCGTTGATCGGCCCCGCCCTGGCCGGCATCGTCACCGACACCTGGAACTGGCACTGGGTGTTCGCCGGGGCGCTGGCGATCGCGCTGGTCGCCTTCGCCCTGCTCGTGCCGACCCTCGGCCGGGTGCACGCCCCGGCCGCGTCGCTCCGCCCGCCGTGGCAGCGGGTCCGGATCGGCTGGTCGGTGGCCGCTGCCGTGTCGATCCTGCTGCTCAACGTCGCGCCCGACCTGGCCCCGTGGGGCATGGTCGCGGCGGTGCTCGTCGGGTTGGTCGGCACCTGGTTCGCCCTGCGGCCGCTGCTGCCGACCGGCACGTTCCGGGCCGCGGCCGGGCTGCCGTCGGTCGTGCTGCTGCGCGGGCTCGTCGCCGCGTCGTTCTTCGGGACCGAGGCGTACGTGCCGTTCCTGCTGCAGGCCGAACACGGGTTGTCACCGTCCGCTGCGGGGCTGGCCCTGACGGTGGCGGCACTCAGCTGGGCTGCTTCGAGCTGGGCGCACGGTCGTCTGGGGGAACAGCGGCTCACCGCCCGTCGCACCTTCGGGGTCGGGCTGACGCTGGTGCTCGTCAGCCTGGTGACCGCGCTCGCGGTCGCGACGTTCGACCTGTCGTGGTGGGTGCTGGTCGCCGGCTGGTTCGTCGGTGGCGCGGGCATGGGCGCGATCTACCCGCGCGCCTCGATGCTGACCCTGCGGTTCTCCGGCGAGGGCGACGACGGCTTCGCGAGTTCGGCCTTGACGATCGCGGACGCCGCGGGCAGCGTGATCGGTCTCGCGGTGACCGGCCTGCTCTTCACCGCGACCGGTGGTGCCGACGGCACGGTGTCGTTCCCCCTGGTCTTCGCGGCGATGATCGGTTTCGCTGCGCTGGCGATCTCGGCCGTCCGACGGCTCGGCCCCGTGCCGGCGCCGGCGACGACGGCCCCGGTCGGCCCGGGCGGATCCGTCCCGTCGCGGACTCCGTCGTCGCACGGCCCGGCCGCCGGGTAGCGTGGCAGACCGGACCGAAGAGGAGACCCCGTGCTGCGCATCGTCGCCGTGACCGTCGCCCTGGCGGCGGCCCTGACCCTGGCCGGGTGCCAGGGCACGACGTCGGCTGCCCCCACACCGGTGCAGAGCACCGACCTGACGAGCTCCGACGGCGGTTTCGACCAGCAGGCCGTGATCGGTGTCGTCCTGCTCCAGGACGACGCGGCCCTCGCCGACCGGCTCCGCACCGACCTGACCGACGCCGGGTTCCGGCCCGACGTCCGGGTCGCCCCGGCATCGGGCGCTGCGGCGTCACAGCAGACCGCGGTCGCCCAGCTCGTGCGCAAGGGCGCCAAGGCCCTGCTCGTGCACGCGGCCCGACCGTCCGCCCTGACCGGTGTGATCCAGACAGCCCACGACGCCGGGGTCGTGGTGGTGTCCCTCGGCGACCCGCTGCCCGCCGCCGGCACCGGTGGGGACGGGGTCTCCGCCGACTACCGCGTGCCGTCGGAGGGCGACGACGCGGACGTCGCTGCCACCGCGGTCGAGGTCGTGCAGTCCCTGCAGCGCGGCGAGAAGCCGGAGACCGACCCGTCGGACGGCGACACGACCGACGCCGAGTAGGCACGCGCAGCACGCGCAGCACGCACAGCACGAGCAGCACGAGCACGGCAGCAGGCCAGCACCCACGCGCTCACGCGATCACGCGATCACACGACCGAAACGAACGGCCCGCTCAGCTCCACCACGCCGGGAACGACAGCGTGATCGTCTCCACCAGCGCCTTCCGCGACCGACGGGGCCCGGCCAGCCAGGCCTCGATCGCCCCGACGAACCCCTGCGCCACGAACCCCGCGGCGACGTCGTCGAGCAGCTCGGGCCGGCGTGCGGGATCGAGCTCGCGGATGTGCAGGGCACTCGACACCGTGAAGTGCTCGACGAGCAGCCGGTGCAGCGACGCGTCGTTCGGGTCCGGCAGCGCCTTGCCGTAGATGTCGCGGTGCGTCGTCACGTGCTCGACGACGGCGTTGATGCCGCGCCGGGTGATGGCTGCGAGCTCGTCGGCTCCGGCGCCCCGGTCGGCGGCGGCTCGGCGCTCGTCGGCGTCGTCCTGCCGGATGCGGTCGAGTTCCGGCGTCAGGACGTCGGCGAGCAGCGACCCGGGGGAGACGGCGTGCGAGTAGAACGTGGCCCGGTTGATGCCGGCGGCACGCGTGACGTCGGCGACGGTGATCTCCGAGACCGGTCGGTCCGCGGCGAGTCGCAGGATCGCCTCGCGCAGCGCTGCAGTGGTGTGCAGGATCCGGGCATCCACCATGACGCCCACCCCCTTCTGATCCGCTTCACCCGGAAGGCCCCCGAGCAGTCCGACGCTACCGCATGGTCCGCGCGCGGCCGAGGGGCAGCACGAGCCGCTTCACGCGGGCGGCCGGCACCGGCGGCGCCGAGCACGCACCGGCGAGCGTAGGATGGTTCCGCGGACGAATCGATTCGATCGACCCGCGATCACCCCGCCCCCTCATCGTCGAAGGACTCCTGTCTCGTGACCGCGCCCGCCACCACCGGTTCGCTCCGGGTCGTCCTGCACCCGGGAGACTCGCTCTCCCGCGGGCAGCGACTCGTCTACGTCTTCGTCCTGGGCGCCCTCACGGCGCTCGGTCCGTTCACGATCGACCTGTACCTGCCGGCGTTCCCGGCGATCAAGGACCAGTTCAGCGTCACCGACGGTGCGGTCCAGCTGACGCTCACCGCGACGACGCTCGGCTTCGCCATCGGGCAGCTCCTGGTCGGCCCGTGGAGCGACAAGGTGGGTCGCCGACTGCCGCTGATCATCGCGACGACGGTGCACATCGCCGCGTCGATCGGCGCCGCGACCGCGCCGGACATCGAGCTGCTCGCCGTGTTCCGCGTGCTGCAGGGCATGGGCGCCGCAGCCGGTGGTGTCGTCGCGATGGCGACGGTGCGTGACCTGTTCGGCGGCAAGCCGCTGGTGCGGATGCTGTCCCGCCTGGCGATGGTGAACGGCCTCGCGCCGATCCTCGCGCCGCTCATCGGTTCGCAGATGCTGCAGTTCACCAGCTGGCGCGGCATCTTCGTCTTCCTCGCCTGCTACGGCCTGGCGGTGGTGATCGCGTCGATCCTGCTCATCGTCGAGACCCTGCCGCCGGCCCGCCGGCACGAGGCCGGGCACTCCACCATCGGCCAGCGCTACAAGGCGCTGTTCTCCGACCGGATCTTCGTCGGTGTCGCGCTCATCGGCGCCATGGTGTTCAGCGGGCTGTTCTCGTACCTCAGCGCGTCGCCGTTCCTGTTCCAGCAGGTCTACGGGCTCGACGCGCAGCAGTACGGACTGCTCTTCGCCGTCAACTCGGTCGGGGTGGTCCTCGGCGTGCAGATCTCGTCGCGGCTCGCCCAGCGCGTCGGTCCGCAGTGGATCCTGGCGTGCTCGACCGCGACCCTGCTGCTGGCGTCGGTCGCGATCATCGTCCTCGACCAGCTCGGGGCCGGTCTGGTCGGCGTGCTGGTGCCGCTGTGGTTCTTCATCGCCGCGTGCGGGTTCTCGTTCCCGCTCGTCCAGGTCATCGGTCTCGCCGCCCACGGAAAAGAGGCGGGGACCGCCGCCTCGGTGCTCGGTGCCCTGAACTTCGGTGTCGCCGGGCTCATCTCGCCGGTCGTCGGTTGGCTCGGCATCACGACGGCCACCCCGATGGCGATGGTGATGGCGTCGCCCGCCGCCGTCGCGATCCTGATGCTCTGGTTCGTGGTCCGCCCCCGGACGGTCCCCGCGCTCACGCACTGACGACCCGGACCGCCGCGCGCTCCGGTCCCTAGGCTGTGCCCATGAGCGACGCGACGGAGCGGGCACGGGCGGCTGCCGAGGCAGCGAGACAGGCTGCCGACGAGGCACGTCGGCTCGCCGACGAAGCGGCGCGGCGAGCCGAGGAGCTCGCCGCCGCACTGGCGGTGGAGGAGCAGACGGAGCGCACCGCCGACGCGGAACCCGCGGTCGTCGGGTCCCCACCACTCACCGGCCTGGAGGCGCGGCTCACGCCCGACGCGGAGCCCGCCCCTGCGGCCGCACCGGCTCCGACCACCCCTGCCGCGCCGGTCGAGACGACCGCCCCGGATCCGGTGGCGACCTCGGCGACCGGCGCCGCGCCTCCCGTCCGGGGTGGGACCGGACCGCTCGGACCGGACGCGGTCGCGGCGATCCGTGACGGCTACGCCGTCGACGGCGGTGCGATCGAACTCGGTGCCCTGGTCAACGGCGCAGCGGTGCCCGAGGTGCAGGTCCGCATACCGCTCGCGATGCTGAACCGGCACGGGCTGGTGGCCGGGGCGACCGGCACCGGCAAGACCCGCACGCTGCAGGTGCTCGCCGAGCAGATCGCGGCGAACGGGGTGCCGGTGTTCGCCGCCGACATCAAGGGCGACCTGTCGGGTCTGGCCGTCGCGGGGCAGGCGACCGACAAGCTGCTCGACCGCACCGCGGGCATCGGCCAGCAGTGGCAGGGCGTCGCGAGCCAGGCCGAGCTGTTCTCGCTGGGCGGGCAGGGTACGGGCGTGCCGATCCGTGCCACCGTCTCCGGGTTCGGGCCGCTGCTGCTGTCGAAGGTGCTCGGCCTGAACGACACGCAGGAGTCCTCGCTCGGCCTGGTGTTCCACTACGCCACGCAGCAGGGGCTCGCGCTGGTGGACCTCGACGACCTGCGGAGCGTGCTGACGTTCCTGGTGAGCGAGCAGGGCAAGGGGGAGCTCGCCGAGCTCGGGGGCCTGTCGAAGCAGACCGCCGGGGTGATCCTGCGCGAGCTCGTCACCTTCGCCGACCAGGGCGCCGACCGGTTCTTCGGGGCGCCCGAGATCGACACGCAGGTGTTCCTGCGGACGGCGGCGGACGGGCGGGGGATCGTCAACCTGCTCGAGGTGCCCGGTGTGCAGGATCGACCGGAGGTCTTCTCGACGTTCCTGATGTGGCTGCTGGCGGACCTGTTCAACGAGCTGCCCGAGGTCGGCGACCAGGACGAGCCGAAGCTCGTGTTCTTCCTGGACGAGGCGCACCTGCTGTTCAACGGGGCGTCGAAGGACTTCACCGAGCAGATCGTGCGGACCGTGCGGCTCATCCGGTCGAAGGGCGTCGGGGTCTTCTTCGTGACGCAGACCCCGAAGGACGTGCCGAACGACGTGCTGGCGCAGCTCGGGTCGCGCATCCAGCACCAGCTCCGCGCCCACACCCCGGACGACGCGAAGGCGCTCCGGGCGACGGTTTCGACCCACCCGACGAGCGACTACGACCTGGGCGAGGTCCTCACGTCACTCGCGACCGGCGAGGCGATCGTCACGGTGATGAACGAGCGGGGCGCACCGACCCCCGTCGCGTGGACCCGGCTGCGCGCACCCCAGGGGTCGATGGACCCGATGCCGGCCGACGACATGGCCGCGCAGGTGCAGGCCTCACCGCTCCTGTCGACCTACGGCACCCGCGTCGATCCGGACTCGGCGCGCGAGGTGCTCGCGCGCCGGATGGAGGCGGCGGCCGCTGCAGCCGACGCCGCTGCCGCAGCCGACGAGGCCGCCGCCGCCGCGGCGGACGCATCGGCGGATGCCCAGCAGGAGTCCGAGCGGCAGCAGCGGGAGTTCGAGCGGGCCGAGCGAGCGTCGGACGCCCGGCGGTCCGGTCGGTCCGGGGGCTCCGGTCGGTCGGGCGGGACGCAGCGGTCCGGGACGCGGCGGTCCGGGACGCGGCGATCCGCGGGGGACCCGCTTTCGGACCTGCTCGGCTCCGGGCTGGGCGGGACCATCGCGAAGGAAGTGGTGCGCGGGATCTTCTCGACGCTGCGTCGTCGGCGCTGACCGGTGCCGCGCTGACCGGTGCCGTGCTGACCGGTGCCGTGCTGACGGGTGCCGTGCGGTGGCCGCTGGCCGGTCCGCCGGTGGGTCAGGGGGCGTTGAGGCCGGCGAACTCGACGGCGAGCAACCCGCCGACGACCAGCACGACGAGGCCGCCGACGAGCAGGAACGCCGACCGCTGCTCGTACCAGGCGCGGCTCGTCGGGTAGCGCTTCGCGAAGGTGCGGGAGGAGACCGGCCGCGACTCTTCGACGACCTGCACGCCGAGCGCGTCGACCACCCGGTCGAGCCCGTCGTCGCCCCACACGTCGGCGCGGAGCCTGAAGAGGTGGGTGCCGGTCCGGTCGAACGCGACGAGTTCCCGCACGGTCCGGTCCACGGACGAGCCGAAGGTCGTGGCGAGCACCAGGCTGTGCACGCGGTCGCGGGGGATCCGACGGTGCGCCGTGAGGACGCCACGGATCGTCAGACCGTCGTCGTCGATCCCGATGAACGCGGTGTGCAGTCGGACGAACACGATGCCGACGGCCGCGGCCATCGCGACGACGATGCCGGCGAACACAGCCCACGTGCGGAACGGGAACGAGACCCAGACCAGGGCGACGGCGAGCGGCACGGCCGAGAAGGCGATGCTGAGCGCGGTGGAACGGACGAGGGACCGGCGCGGACGGAGGACCGTGTCGAAGACGGCGGGCCGCACGGGCACTGCGGGCACGGTGGTGTCCCCCATGGCGCGTCTCCTCGTCCCCTCGGGTGTTCCGGGCACGCTGACCAGCACGCCCTCCGAGCGACGCCCCTGCCGCTCGATGCACCGCGGTCGGCTCGTCCCGGAGCCGTTCGCTCGGCCAGCATAGGCGACCGACGGGTACCGGGGACAGCCCGTTCCACCCCTGGTCGGCGTTTCCCGGCCAACCGAGGGGGAACAGGGCACGCGCTCGTCCGCAGGGTGGGGGACCGATCGACCGTGGAACGACGAAGGACCCGCACCGATCGGTGCGGGTCCTTCGTCGGTGTTGCGGTCTTGCTCGCTGCGGAGAATGGGGGATTCGAACCCCCGAGGGCTTGCACCCAACACGCTTTCCAAGCGTGCGCCATAGGCCACTAGGCGAATTCTCCTGACACCGTCTCGCGACGGCGACACCCAATGGTACAGGTTCTCCGAGGTGCTCACGACCGCGTGTCGTCGGCGACGGTGCTCCCAGATGTCGTGACATGTGCGGCGACTACCCTGGGCCTCGTGTCGACCCGCATCTACATCACGTCAGCAGAAGGGCACACGGGCAAGAGCACCGTCGCCCTCGGTGTCCTCGAGACCCTCGCCCGGTCCGTCGGCCGCGTCGGCGTGTTCCGGCCCGTCGCCCGCTCGGTCGTCGAACCCGACTACGTGCTCGAACTGCTGCTGCAGCACACGGCCGTCGGCATCTCGTACGACGATGCGGTCGGGGTCACCTACGACGACGTGCACGCCGACCCCGAGGCGGCGCTCGGCACCATCGTCACCCGGTTCGCCCAGGTCGAGCGGCAGTGCGACGCCGTCGTGGTGCTCGGGTCCGACTACACCGACGTGGGCAGCCCCACCGAGCTGTCCTTCAACGCGAAGGTCGCCGCGAACCTCGGCGCTCCGGTGCTCCTCGTGCTCGGTGGCCGCGACGCCGCCGAACGAGCGGCCCGCACGCCCGAGGGCATGGCGCAGGTGGCGGACGTCACGACGAGCGAGCTGCGGGCGGCACACGCACAGCTGTTCGGCGTCGTGGTGAACCGTGCCGACCCGGACGCCCTCGCCGCCATCGTGACGAGCGTCGAGCAGGCCGTGCACGACGACCACCCCGACGTCCCGGTGTGGGCGATCCCCGAGGACCGTGTGCTCGTCGCCCCGACGGTCCGCGCCCTGCTGCAGGCCACCGGCGCCACCCTGGTCCGCGGTGACGACGCCCTGCTCGACCGTGAGGCCCTCGGTACCGTCGTCGCGGGCATGAGCATGGAGAACGTGCTGCCCCGGCTGATCGAGGGCGGCATCGTCGTCGTCCCCGGTGACCGGAGCGACGTCCTCATCGCCACGCTGCTCGCCAACCAGTCCGAGACGTTCCCGAGCCTGGCCGGCGTCATCCTGAACGGCGGGTTCGAGATCGCCCCGCAGGTGTCCCGGCTGCTCGAGGGCCTGTCGAGCTCGCTGCCGATCGCGCAGAACGACCTCGGCACGTACGACACCGCCCTCCGGATCACCCAGACCCGGGGCCGCCTGGCCGCCGACTCGCCCCGGAAGGCCGACCTCGCGCTCGCCCTGTTCGAGCAGCACGTCGACGCCGAGGCCCTGCGCGACCGCCTGCAGCTCGCTCCGTCCGGGGTCGTCACCCCGCTCATGTTCGAGCACGGCCTGCTCGACCGGGCGCGCAGCTACGGCAAGCGCATCGTCCTGCCCGAGGGCGAGGACGACCGCATCCTCCGCGCCGCCTCCACCCTGCTGCAGCGCCAGGTCTGCGAGCTGACGATCCTCGGCGACCCCGCGGCCATCCGCACGCGGGCGACCGAGCTCGGCCTCGACCTCGAGGCCGCGCAGCTCGTCTCGCCGTTCGACCCCGAGCTGCGTGAGCGCTTCGCCGAGGAGTACACCCGGCTCCGCGCCCACAAGGGGATGTCGATCGAGCTCGCCCGCGACACCGTCACCGACGTCTCGTACTTCGGCACGATGATGGTGCAGCTCGGGCTCGCCGACGGCATGGTGTCCGGCGCGAAGCACACCACGGCACACACCATCCGGCCGTCGTTCGAGATCATCAAGACCCGTCCGGACACCTCGATCGTGTCGAGCGTGTTCCTGATGGCGCTCGCCGACCGCGTGCTCGTCTACGGCGACTGCGCGGTGATCCCGGACCCGACGAGCGAGCAGCTCGCCGACATCGCGATCTCGTCCGCCGAGACCGCGACCCAGTTCGGTATCGACCCCCGCGTCGCGATGCTCAGCTACTCCACCGGCGACAGCGGCTCCGGCGCCGACGTCGACAAGGTGCGCGCCGGCACCGCGTTCGTGCGGGAACGCCGGCCCGACCTGCTCGTCGAGGGCCCGATCCAGTACGACGCCGCAGCCGACCCCACGGTCGCGTCGACGAAGATGCCGGACTCCCCGGTCGCCGGCCGCGCGACGGTGTTCATCTTCCCGGACCTCAACACCGGCAACAACACGTACAAGGCCGTGCAGCGCTCGGCCGGCGCCGTGGCGATCGGCCCGGTCCTGCAGGGCCTGCGCAAGCCGATCAACGACCTGTCGCGCGGCGCCCTGGTGGGCGACATCGTGAACACCGTCGCGATCACCGCTATCCAGGCCGGCACCGCGACCGACGCGGCCTGACCGCCCGACCCGCACCGCGCCTCCAGGCCCGACAGAAAGTGACCACCCCGTGACCGCAGCCCTCGTCGTCAACTCCGGCTCGAGTTCGTTCAAGTACCAGCTCATCGAACTCGAGGACGAGCGCACGCTCGCGTCCGGGCTCGTCGAGCGCATCGGCGAGTCCGCCGGGGCCTGGAAGCACACCAACGCGCTGACGGGGGAGTCGTCGTCGAACGACGCCGCGTCGGTGTCCGACCACGCAGCCGGGTTCCAGGCGATGATCGACGCGTTCGCGAAGGTGGGCCCGTCGTTCGACGAGCACCCGCCCGCCGTCGTCGGCCACCGCGTCGTGCACGGCGGCACCACCTTCGACCGCGCGACGGTCGTCACGGACCAGGTCGAGCAGCAGATCGAGGACCTCAACAGCCTCGCGCCGCTGCACAACCCCGCGAACCTCGAGGGGATCCGTGCCGCGAAGCAGGTCTTCTCGGACGTTCCGCACGTCGCCGTGTTCGACACCGCGTTCCACCAGACGATGCCGCCGCACGCGTACACGTACGCGATCCCCGCCGACCTGGCCGCCGAGTACGGGATCCGCCGCTACGGCATGCACGGCACCAGCCACAAGTACGTCTCCGAGCAGGCCGCGGAGTTCCTCGACCGGCCGCTCGCCGAGCTCAAGACGATCGTGCTGCACCTGGGCAACGGTGCCTCGGTCGCGGCGATCGACGGCGGGAAGTCCATCGAGACCTCGATGGGGCTGACCCCGCTCGAGGGGCTCGTCATGGGCACCCGCTCCGGCGACCTCGACCCCGCGGTGCTCATCCACCTGCACCGCGAGGCCGGGATGACCTTCGACGAGCTCGACACCATGCTCAACAAGCGGTCCGGTCTGCTCGGCCTGACCGGCAACGGCGACATGCGGGACGTGCAGGACGCCGCCACCAAGGGCGACGAGCAGGCGGAGGCGGCGCTCGCCGTGTACCGCCACCGCATCCGTCGGTACGTGGGCGCCTACACGGCACAGCTCGGCGGCCTCGACGCGGTCGTGTTCACGGCGGGGGTCGGCGAGAACAACGCGCTGCTGCGGCGGCGCGTGCTCGCGGGGCTCGAGCACCTGGGCATCGAGATCGACCCGGACCGCAACGAGCTGGCGTCGCGCGACGCCCGCCGCATCTCCACCGACGGCTCACGGGTCGCGGTGCTCGTGATCCCGACGAACGAGGAGCTCGAGATCGCCCGGCAGTCGGCTGCGGTCGCGCTCTGACGTGCGGGGCGCGTGTCGCCTCGCGTCGGCGCGCTGGCAGGCTGCGGACGGGAGGCGCGGTGCGGGCCGGCACCGCGCCTCCTGTCCGTCCGTCGGTCGCGTCCACCGCACGGTGCAGACCGCGCGGACCGGTCAGGTCAGGGCGCCCAGCGCCGCCGGGATCGGGGTGTCGCCGCTGGTGACCTCGAACTGCACGCCGACCGCGGCGTCGTCGAGCAGGGCGTGCAGGACGACGGTCGCGACGTCCGCGCGGGGGATCGAGCCGCGCGGCACCGTCCGGCCGACGTGGACCGTGCCCTGCGGCGGCGTGTCGAGCAGACCGCCGGGACGCACGATCGTCCAGCGGAGGCGTCGGGCCCGCAGGTTCGCGTCCGCCTCGGCCTTCGCCCGCAGGTAGACCTGGAACACCGCGGCGTCGTCCTGCGCGGGCACGACGGCGAGCTCGGGGTCGTAGGTGTCGGCCGCCATCGCGGAGATCATCACGTAGCGCTCGATGCCGGCACGCTCGGCGGCGTCGGCGAGCAGGATCGCACCGTCACGATCGACGGTGAGCTTCCGCTCGGCACCGCTGTTCGGCCCGGCACCGGCGGCGAACACCACGGCGTCCACACCGCGCAGGCGGAGCGCGAGGTCGTCGTCGCCGAGCTGCTCCAGGTCGGCGACGATCGCACGCGCCCCCTGTTGCTCGACGTCGGCCACGTGCGCGGGGTTGCGGACGATCGCGACGGCGTCGTGGCCGGCGTCGGTGATCTGGCGGGCGAGGAGCAGGGCGATCTGGCCGTGTCCTCCGGCGATGGCGATCTTCATGTGTTCGAGTCTGCCCGTCGCGTCCGGTAGACTTCTCGGCGGCTCCTCACGTGACGCCATCCAGGCCAACTCCCCCAGGGCGGAAACGCAGCAAGGGTAACCAGGCTCTGGCGGGTGCGTGAGGAGTCTTCTTCGTTCCGGGTCGAGTCAGCTCCCCGGTGTCGCCCCCCGTTCGGGAGGTCTCGCGTCCTTTTTCTTCGATGCTTGCGGACAGCTTCCTGATCATGTGTAAAGATCTGCCTCAGGAATCCCCAACCAGGATTCCGACCCTCCACCGCCTCACCAGCGGAGGAGCCTCCACCGCCTCACCAGCGGTGGATTCCGAGGATCAGGTGGCGGGCGCGCCCGCCAGGAAAAGAGACACGCATGCGCAGGCACGCGTCGCTGCCCGGTACCCCCGTACCCTCCGCAGCGGACGAACGGACACGACGGATCACCCGCGCCGACGGCCGAGCTCGAGGACGAGCGACGGACGGTCGGCGGCTCCTCCTGCGCGGCGGCGTCGTCGCCACGGTGACGGCGCTCATCGCCGCCACCGTGGCGATCCAACCCGCTGCGGCCGCCCAGACCGACGTCGCCGAGGCCGAGGGGCTGCTGCTCAGCGGCTCCGGCATCGTGAACGCCGATGCGGTCGCCCAGCTCGGCGGCGCGTACTCCGCGCGGGGCGCGAGCTCCGGCGGCGGCACCACGAACCAGCCGCTCAACCTGACGGCGCTCAACGCGGTCGGGGTGGACCTCGGCAACGACGTCGACCTGCTCGGCCCGAACGGCATCCTGACCCTCGGCGTCGACGGTCAGTACGCCACGACCTCGGCCACGGGCGCGACCGCGTCGTCGGGACTCCTGACGAACGACGGCGGCATCGGGGTCGGCACCGGGTCTGGCACCGGCGCTGCGACGGTCAACCTCAACCCGCTGTTCTCGCGCGTCGGCGCCGACACCACGGTGCTGTCGAACGCGCAGCTGCGGATCGGGGCCCTGGCGTCCCGGATCCAGGCGACGCGCGGCACCACGGTCGGGACGACGACGGACTACCGGATCGCCGGCGCGGACCTCAACCTGACGAGCCCGGCGGTCGCCGGACTCAGCACGGCGCTCCGGAACGACCTGCGCACCTTCTCGGGCACGGTGAACTCCGCGGTCGGTGCCGACGGGGCGCTGTCCGGCACGACCACGGCGCTGACGAGCGAGCTGCAGCGGCTCCTCCGCACGACGAGCCTCGGACTCGTGAACGTCAACGGCACGACGGTCACCGCGACCGTCGACCTGAACCTCGACGACACCCTGACCCGTGTGCTGCAGCAGCCGCTCACGGACGGTGCGGTGACGATCACCCCGTCGACCGGCGCGATCACGGTCGACCTCGACCGGCTCACCACGCTGAACGGTCAGCCGGCGAACACGTCGGTGCTGACCGAAGCGGCCGTGAGCTCGATCAACCGGAGCATCACGACGATCCTCGGCACGCAGCTGCCGACGGCGCTGCAGACCGCGGTCGTCAACACGATCAACTCGACCGCCGTGCGGGTGAACGTCACCGCGAACGTCAACCTCGCGGGCATCCCGCTCACCGCACTGGCCCTCCGCGCGGACACCACGCTCGGCGCACTCGCCGGCACGTCGCCGGCCGCCGCCACGGTGACGGCGACCGGTGGCCCCCTCGGGCTGAACGTGCTCGGCACCCTGCTCGCCCCGGCGGTCAACACCGTCGTCATCCCGGCACTGCAGACCATCGTGCGTCCCCTGGTCACGGGCACGGCCCTGACGAACCTCGGCACGACGCTCACGGCGACGACCTCGGCCGTCTCCACCCTGCTGAGCCCCGTCGTGCTGCTGCTCCGTCAGGTCGTCGACCTCACCGTGAACGCGCAGGACACCACCGGCTTCCGCGACCCCCGCGGGTACGACACCGGATCGCGGAGCGTGCACGCCCTGCGGCTCTCCGTGCTCCCCGGGGCGAACGTCGCCACCGTGGACCTCGCCACCTCGACCGTGCGCGCCACGGCGTTCGCGGCTCCGACCATCACGGCGCCCGCGGCCGGACAGCAGTTCACCGTGCCGTCGGCGACCTCGACCCGCAGCGTCGTCGTGAGCGGTGCCGGCGAGCCCGGCGGCACCGTCGCCGTCAGCCTCGGCGGGGACCGGACCGGCACCGCGGCCGTCGCTGCCGACGGTGCCTGGACGACGACCATCGCCGACGTCCCCACCGGTTCGTACACCGCGACCGCGACCCAGACGGTCGGCGGCACCGCGGCGGGCACCGCGACGCAGGACTTCTCCGTCGTGGCCCAGCGCGCCCTGACGATCACCACCCCCACGGCCGGTCAGACCTTCACGACGACGGGGGAGACCGCCCCGGTCACCCTGACGGGCACCGCGACGGCGAACGCGCGCATCAGCGTCGACCTGGGCGGCGGCGTGACCGCGACGGGCACGGCGGACGACGCCGGCGCCTGGAGCGTCACCGTCCCCGAGGTCCCGGTGGGCGAGCAGACGGCGAGCGTCACGCAGACCGTCGGCGACACGACCTCGGCACCCGTGACCCGGTCCTTCCGGGTCGTGGCGGCGGCCGGCCTGACCGTCGACACCCCCACGGCGGACCAGGACTTCCCGCTCGCCGGCGACACCCGGTCCGTCCCGTTCTCCGGCAGCGCCCAGGCCGGTGCCCGCGTGGACGTCGACCTCGGTGACGGCCTGACCGCCACCACCCGCGCGAACGCCGACGGCACCTGGTCGACGAGCGTCACGGACGTCCCGGCCGGGGAGTACTCGGCCGAGGTCACCCAGACCGTCGGCGGTACGACGAGTGCCCCGGTCACCCGGGACTTCACCGTGACGGCAGCACCCGCACTCACCATCGACGAGCCGGCCGACGGCAGCACCATCACCGTCGCCGACGAGAGCTCGACCACCCCGGTGACGGTGTCCGGCTCGGCGGCCCCGAACGCTCGGGTCACCGTCGGCATCGGTGGTTCGTTCGCCGCCGCGGTCACCGCCGACGAGGACGGTGCCTGGACGACGACCTTCGCCGACGTCCCGGTCGGGGAGCGCACCGTCACGGCGCGGCAGAGCGTCGACGGCACCACGTCCGGCCCGGTCGAGACCACCTTCACCGTCGAGGCGGGCGACCCGCTCGCGATCACCTCGCCGGAGGACGGCGACGTGGTCACGGTCCTCGACGCCGACACCACCACCGACCTCGACCTCGCCGGCACGGCCGAGGCCGGCGCCGAGGTGCGGGTCTCGCTCGGCGACGGACTGACCGCCACCACGACGGCCGACGACGACGGCACCTGGACGCTGACCGTCACCGACGTCCCGGTCGGTCGCTACACGATCTCGGCGACGCAGACCGTCGGCGGGACCACCTCGCCGGCCGTCCGCCAGGTCGTCACCGTGCAGGCGGGCGCCCCGCTCGCCGTCACCGCTCCGGCGCAGGACGCCACCGTCACGGTCGCGGCCGACGACTCCGTCGTCGACGTCACCGTGCGGGGCACCGCGCAGCCCGGCGCCCGCGTCGAGGTCGTCCTGGACGACGGCGACGCGGTGTCCACCACGGCGAACGCGCAGGGCGCCTGGTCGGTGGTCCTCACCGACGTCGGCACCGGCGACCACACCGCGACGGTCACCCAGACCGTCGACGGCGCGACCTCGGCACCGGTGGACCGTGACTTCGCGGTCGAGGCCGGCGACGAGCTCGTCATCGTGGCACCGGGTGACGCCCAGCAGGTGCCCGCCGGCACCGGCGGCCAGGCCAACGTGGTCGTCCGCGGCACGGCGGACCCCGGCGCGACCGTCGTCGTCACGATCGACGACGGCGACCCCGTCGAGGTCGTCACGGACACGGCCGGCAACTGGGAGCTCCCGACCACGCAGCTCGGCATCGGCGAGCACACCGTCGAGGCCGTGCAGACCGTGAACGGCACCGACGGCCCGGTGGTCACGCGTGACTTCACCGTGGTCCCCGGCAACGCCATCGTCATCGACACCCCGGCGAGCGGCGCACGCTTCGTCGTGGTCGACGCCGACGCCACCGCGACCGCCCGGATCACCGGCACGGCCGAGCCCGGCGCCGCGGTGACCGTCTCGGTCGGCCCCGGCACCCGGTTCACCACCACGGCTGACGACGACGGGCGGTGGGCGGTCGACGCGACCGGTCTCGCCCCGACCGGCGTCTACACGGCGTCGGCCAGCCAGGAGGTCGAGGACGTCGTGACGAGCGCCGTCCCGATCACCTTCGAGGTCGTCACGGCCAACGCGCTGACGATCACCGGTCCCGACACGGACCCGATCACGGTCGCCGGACCCGACGTCGAGCGCGACGTCACGGTCACCGGCACCGGCCAGCCCGGCGCCGCGGTCACGGCGACCCTCGCCGGCTCCGAGGACCAGGAGACGACGGTCGGTGCCGACGGCACGTGGTCGGTCACGTTCCCCGACCTCGGCGTCGACGTGCACCAGGTCTCGGTCACCCAGACCCTGGCCGGCAGCGTCTCCGACCCGCGCACCTCCGACCCGGTCGGGCGCACGATCACGATCGAGGCCGCCGAAGCCGTCACGATCACCGCACCGGGGACCGATGCGGTCCTGCTCGTGCCGGACGCCGACGCGACGCGCGACGTCGTGGTCACGGGTTCGGCGGAGCCGGGTGCGCCGGTGACGGTGCGTCTCGGCGACGACGAGGCGACCACCACCGCGGACGCGGACGGCGACTGGACGGTCACGTTCGGTGGGGTCGGTGTCGGCACCCCGACGCTCACCGCCAGCCAGACGGTCGGCGGGACCACCGCCTCCAGTCCGGACCAGACCGTCACGGTGCGGGCCGGGACCGCGCTCGCCATCGTGACCCCGGAGGACGGCGACGTCCTGACGGTCGCCGACACGTCCGGCACCGCCGACGTCGAGGTGACCGGTCGGGCGCAGCCCGACGCCGAGGTGACGGTCCGGATCTCGACCGGCGAGACCGAGGCGGTGACGGCGGACGAGGACGGCCGGTGGGAGACCACCTTCCAGGACGTCCCGGTGGGCGACCACCGCGTCACCGCGACGCAGGTCGTCGGCGGACAGACCTCGACGCCGGTGACGGCGGCGGTGTCGGTCCGTGCCGGAGCCCCGCTCGTCGTGTCCACGCCGCGGGGTGCCACCACCGTCACGGTGGCGGACGACGACGCCACCACCGGGGTCGACTTCGCCGGCACCGGTGAGCCGGGCGCGACCGTCACGGTCGACCTCGGCGACGGTGGGAGCGCCACGGCGACCGTGGACGAGGACGGCCGCTGGGCGACCACGGTCGAGGACGTGCCGACCGGCTCGTTCACGGCCTCGGTCACGCAGGCCCTGAACGGCACCACGAGTGCGGCGGTCGAACGACCTGTGTCGGTGGTCGCGGCTGCCGACCTGGTCATCCGTGAGCCCGGCGACGACCCGATCACGGTGGCCGACGGTGACGCGACGACGACCGTGACGGTCGCCGGTGACGCCCAGCCCGGCGCCACGGTGACGGTCACCGTCGACGACCGCGACCCCGTCGAGGTCACCGCCGGTGACGACGGCTCGTGGAGCGTCGACGTGCCGGACCTCGGTGTCGGCGAGCACACCGTCGAGGTGACGCAGACCGTGGACGGCTCGACCTCGACCACCCCGGTCGGGACGACGTTCGAGATCGAGGCGGGCGCACCCGTCGTCATCACCGAGCCGACGGCCGACCAGGAGTACACGGTCGCCGACGGGGACGGCACGACGACGGTCGACGTCGCCGGCACCGCCGAGCCGGGCGCGACCATCGTGGTCGACCTGGGCGACGGTCGCACCGAGTCGACCACCGCGGACGACGACGGCGCCTGGAGCGTCTCGGTCCCCGGTGTGCCGGCCGGCACCACGACCGTCAGCGTCACGCAGCGCATCGACGGCACCGAGTCCGCGCCGGTGACGGTGGACGTCCGCGTCCTCGTCGCCGACCCGATCACGATCGCCACCCCGGCGGACCGGTCCACGATCCGGGTCGCCCAGCGCGACTCGGTCGCGACCCTCACCGCCGCGGGGGCCGCCGAGCCCGGTGCCGAGGTCCGTGTCACGATCGACGGCGGCGACGCCCGGACCGTGACCGCGACCGACGCCGGCACCTGGAGCGTCGACCTGCCGGACACCGCCGTCGGCGAGCACACGATCCGTGCGACCCAGACGGTCGACGGCTCGACGTCCGCAGCGGTGCGCAGCACCTTCACCGTCGCACCCGGTGCGGCGCTGACGGTCACCGCCCCGGCTGACGACACCACGTTCACCGTGCCGAGCACCGACCCCACCGCGACCGTCCCGGTCGGCGGCGAGGGCCAGCCCGGCGCGACGGTCCGCGTCGTCCTCGACGATGCCGACCCGGTCGTGGTCCGTGTCGGCACCGACGGACGGTGGGAGACCACGCTGGTCGACGTGCCGGCCGGCGAGCACACGCTCGTCGTCACCCAGGTCGTGAACGGCACGACGTCCGATGCGATCGAGCGCGACGTGACCGTCGTGGTCGCCGCCGCGGACGCGATCGTCGTGACCAGCCCGGCCGACGGCGCCGACCACCGGGTGCTCGGCGGCTCGACCGACGTGCGCGTGACCGGTACCTCCGCACCGAACGCCACGGTCTCGGTCCGCATCGACGACGGCACCGCGGTCACCACGACCGCGGACGACGACGGCGCGTGGTCCGTGACGGTGCCGGACGTCGCCGAAGGGACCCACACGATCGCCGCCAACCAGACGGTCGACGGTGCCACCACCGACGCCCCGCGGGTCGGCTTCACCGTGACGGCCGCGACGCCGGTCGTCATCTCGAGCCCGACCGACGGCCAGGCGTTCCCGACGACGGGGTCGACGACGTCGATCCCGGTGAGCGGCACCGCCGAGCCCGGTGCGACCGTCACGGTCGCCGTCGACGGCCGGACCGCGACGACGACCGCCGGCGACGACGGTTCGTGGACGGTCACGATCGGTGGCGTCCCCCTCGGGGACCACACGGTGTCGGTGACGCAGACGGTCGGCGGTCGGACCTCCGACCCGGTGACCGCCGACGTCACGGTCGTGGCCGCGCAGGAGACGGGCATCGTCATCACGAGCCCCGAGCCCGGGCAGCTGATCCAGGCGGACGGCTTCGGTGACACCGGCTCGTTCACGGTGACCGGTCAGGCCACCCCCGGCGCCGCGGTGACGGTGACCCTGTCCACCGGGCAGGTCCGCACCACCACCGCCGACGACGAGGGCGCGTGGAGCGTCGCGTTCGAGCGCGTCCCCGAGGGGGAGTGGACGATCAGCGCCACGCAGTCGGTGAACGGCACGACCTCGGCGGCGCCGCAGGTGCCGATCGTGGTCGACACCCTGGAGCCGCTCGCGGTCACCTCGCCGACACCGGGTTCGCAGTACACGGCGGACGAGGACGGTGACCACGACCTGATGGTCACGGGTACCGCCGAGCCCGGCGCGACCGTCACCGTGCAGCCGATGGGCCGCGACGCGGTCGCCACGACGGCCGACGAGGACGGCACGTGGTGGGTCATGGTCGGGCTGCCGGTCGGCGGGCACATGCTGCGCGTCACCCAGTCGGTCGGCGGGTTCACCTCGCAGGCGCAGATGCTCCGCGTCATGGTGATGGACGACGCCGTCGACCCGGAGGAGCCGGGCACGCCCGGTACGCCGGGTACGCCCGGTACGCCCGGTACGCCGGGTACGCCCGGTACGCCCGGAACGCCCGGAACGCCCGGTACGCCCGGGCTGCCCGGCACGCCGGGGACCGGCGGGGGCTCCGGGAGCGGCATCGGGACCGGCAACGGCATCGGCGGTGGCTCCGGGAACGGCTCCGGCACCGGGATCGGTGGCTCCGGCAACGGCACCGGTGACCTCGCCTGGACCGGCGCGGACGTCGTCCCGATCGCCGGCACCGCGGCGGGCCTGGTGGCCCTCGGGTTCCTGCTGCTGGGGCTCTCCCGCCTCGCCCGCGGGTTCCGTCGCCGCACCCGCGGCTGAGTCCGCACCAGCGTCACACACCGCGCCTCCCGCCCGTCGACCAGACGGACGGGAGGCGCGGTGCCGTCCGGGCGCTCGGCCCACCGCCTGTGGGTGGTCCGGCCCGGCGGGACGACCTGTGGACGGGCACGCGGGTTGTCGGTCGTGACGGCTACCCTTGTCGCGTGGTCACCGCCCTGTATCGCCGTTACCGGCCCGAGAACTTCGCCGAGCTGATCGGGCAGTCGCAGGTCACCGACCCGCTCCGCACGGCGCTCCGCACGAACCGCGTCAACCACGCCTACCTGTTCAGCGGCCCGCGTGGCTGCGGCAAGACGACGTCGGCCCGCATCCTCGCGCGCTGCCTGAACTGCGCCGAGGGCCCGACCGACACACCCTGCGGTGTCTGCCCGAGCTGCGTGGAACTCGCCCGCGACGGCAGCGGCTCGCTCGACGTCATCGAGATCGACGCCGCGAGCCACAACGGTGTCGACGACGCGCGTGACCTGCGCGACCGTGCCGTCTTCGCCCCGGCCCGCGACCGCTACAAGATCTTCATCCTCGACGAAGCGCACATGGTGACGCCGCAGGGCTTCAACGCGCTGCTGAAGCTGGTCGAGGAACCCCCGGAGCACGTCAAGTTCATCTTCGCGACGACCGAGCCCGAGAAGGTCATCGGCACCATCCGGTCGCGCACCCACCACTACCCGTTCCGGCTCGTCCCGCCCGCGGTGATGCTCGAGTACATCGAGCAGCTCTGCACGCAGGAGTCCGTGTCGGTGGCCCCCGGCGTCCTGCCCCTGGTGGTGCGTGCCGGCGGCGGATCCGTCCGTGACACCCTGTCCCTGCTCGACCAGCTGATGGCCGGCAGCGAAGACGGGGCGATCGCCTACGAGCGTGCCGTGGCCCTGCTCGGCTACACCGACGCCGCCCTGCTCGACGACGTCGTCGACGCCCTGGCCGTCGCCGACCCGGCGTCCGCGTTCGCCGCGATCGACCGTGTCGTGCAGACCGGACAGGACCCCCGCCGCTTCGTCGAGGACCTGCTCGAGCGCCTGCGCGACCTGATCGTCGTCGCGGCGACGAACGAGAGCGCCGCCGCGGTCCTGCGAGGGGTCTCACCGGAAGAGCTCGACACCATGAGCCGCCAGGCCGGGGTCTTCGGCGCGACCGGGCTCTCCCGTTCCGCCGACATCGCGAACCGCGCGCTCACCGAGATGACCGGCGCGACCTCGCCCCGGCTGCACCTCGAACTCATGACAGCCCGGATGCTCGTGCCCGAGGCCGACGACACCCAGCGCGGAGCCCTCGCCCGGGTGGAGCGACTGGAACGTCGTGTCGGGGTGGGCGACGCTGGTGGGCACGACGCCGGTGGACACGACGCCGGGGCCGGCGACCAGTCCGCTCCCGCCGTCGCCGCTGCACCGCGTCGTGAGCAGCAGGCAGCCGCGGCTCCTGCTCCCTCCCTCGCCCCGTCGCCCGCTCCGGCAGCGCCTCGCACGACGCCCGAGCGTCCCGTCGAGCAGCCCGCCGCGCCGCAGGCCGACTCCGGAGCCGTGGCTCGTGACGCTGCAGCGTCGTGGGCAGCGGTCGCTCCGAGCACCCCTGGAGCACCCGCGCAGACCTCGACCGAGCCCGCGAAGTCCTCGGGCGAGCCCGCGAAGTCCGAGCCTTCGAAGCCCGCTGCCGAGCCGGTCAGTCCGTCGTCCACCGGTCAGGGCACGACGATCGGTGACGAGCCCGCCGTCCGGACCGTCGGTGCCGTCGGCTTCCAGCAGATGCGCGACTCCTGGCCGCAGATCGTCGAGCACGTGCAGCACGCCAAGCGTTCGGCGTGGTCGGTGGTCGTCACGGCGCAGGTCACCGCGCTCCGCGACGACGTGCTGACGCTGACGTTCCCGAGCCAGCAGGACGTCGCCTCGTTCAAGGAGATGTCCGACCCCTCGGCCAGCGTCAGCGAACTGCTGCGCGCCGCCATCGTGGACGTCCTCGGGCTCCGCGTGAAGTTCGTCGCCCGCGGGCCCGGACAGCAGCAGCGTCCCCAGCAGCAGCAGCAGCAGCCGGCTCCGGCGCAGCAGGCCGCACCGGCCCAGCGTCCGGCCCCCGCTGCGCAGGCACCCGCCGCCGCGGCCCCGGCTCCGGCTCCGGAGCCCACAGCACCGGAAGCCCCGGCGCCGGCGTCCGCTGCCGCCTCCACGACGACGGCCGCCCCTGCCACGGAGCCGAAGGCCGCGTCGGCAGCGCCCGAGTCGACGGCAGCCCCTGCGCCGACGGCAGCGCCGGCGCCGAAGTCCGCGCCAGCGCCGAAGTCCGCGCCGGAGCCGAAGGCAGCGCCGACCGCGTCCGCGCCGCAGCGCGACCAGGCACCGGCCGAGCCGACCCCCGCTCCCTCCGGTGCACCGGTGACGGACTGGGCGGTCGCGACCATCCCCGCCAGCGACCCCACCGCCGACGCCGTCCCGGAGTCCGTCGAGCCCAGCTGGGCGGCACCCTTCGGCACCGTGCCGGCGTCCGCGCCGGTCGCCCCCGCCGAGACGAGCACGCCCCAGCCGACCGAGCCGGCACCGTCGGCCGCACCCGCGCGACCGGCCGGTGCCACGGCCGGGAAGCCCGACCAGCCGACCACCCCGGGTCCGCAGGCGGCGTCCGGAGCGGGCGCCGTGCCTCCCGGCGGTCCTGTCGTGCCGGGCGTACCGGTCGACGACTACCCGCTCGACGACGAACCGTACGACGACGGCGCACCGTTCCCCGACCCGGGGATCGGACGCGGTGCAGCGCCAGCAGCACCCGCAGCCGCGGCGCCGGCAGCCCCGGCGCAGCAGGCCGCCCCGCAGCGCGCGGCCCAGCCCGCCGCCGCTCCCGCGCGCACCGCACCGCCCGCGCGCCGCGCCCCGGTCGCCGGCCGGTACGGCGAGGCCGTCGTGCGTGAGATCCTCAACGCCCAGTTCATCGAGGAGACCGCTCTCCACCAGGACGGTGCCTGATGTACGACGGGATCGTTCAGGACCTCATCGACGAGTTCGGCCGTCTGCCCGGCATCGGACCGAAGTCGGCGCAGCGCATCGCCTTCCACATCCTGCAGACCGAGTCGTTCGACCCGAGTCGTCTGTCCGAGCTGCTGGCCGACGTCAAGGAGCGGGTCCGCTTCTGCGAGATCTGCGGCAACGTCACCGAGAACGTCCAGTGCAGCATCTGCCGTGACCCGCGCCGCTCCCCGGCCACGATCTGCGTCGTGGAAGAAGCGAAGGACGTCGCGGCGATCGAGCGCACCCGGGAGTTCCGTGGGCTGTACCACGTGCTCGGCGGGGCGATCAGCCCGATCGACGGCATCGGACCGGACGACCTCCGCATCCAGCAGCTCATGACGCGCCTGGCCGACGGCACCGTGGCCGAGGTCATCATCGCGACCGACCCCAACCTCGAGGGCGAGGCGACGGCGACCTACCTCAGCCGGCTGCTCGTCCCGATGGGCATCCGCACCACGCGGCTCGCGTCGGGGCTGCCGGTCGGCGGCGACCTGGAGTACGCCGACGAGGTCACGCTCGGTCGTGCCTTCGAGGGGCGCCGCGTCGTCGGCGGCTGACCCCCCGCGCAGGATCCTTGCGTCGGGGCCCGCTCGCACGCAACATCCCCGAAACACCGACTACCATTGTGAGACCGCGTGACCTCGCGGTGTCGCCGTCTCCGGGAGTACCAGCCAGTGGCCTTGATCGTGCAGAAGTTCGGTGGTTCATCCGTCGCGGACGCCGAGAGCATCAAGCGCGTGGCGAAGCGGATCGTCGAGACGAAGAAGGCCGGCAACGACGTGGTCGTGGCCGTGTCGGCGATGGGCGACACCACCGACGAACTCGTCGACCTGGCGCACTCCGTCACGCCGATCCCCGCCGGCCGTGAGCTCGACATGCTCCTGACCGCGGGGGAGCGCATCTCGATGGCGCTGCTCGCGATGGCGATCAAGAGCCTCGGGGTCGAAGCATCCTCCTACACCGGCAGCCAGGCCGGCATGCTCACCGACGCCCAGCACGGCAAGGCCCGCATCGTCGACGTCACCCCGAAGCGCGTGCGCGAGGCGCTCGACTCCGGCCACGTCGCGATCGTCGCCGGGTTCCAGGGCTTCAACCGCACCACGGGCGAGATCACCACGCTCGGCCGCGGCGGCTCGGACACCACGGCCGTCGCCCTCGCCGCAGCACTCGACGCCGACGTCTGCGAGATCTACACCGACGTCGACGGCATCTTCACCGCTGACCCCCGCGTCGTGCCGAAGGCCCGCAAGGTCGACCGCGTCACCAGCGAGGAGATGCTCGAGCTCGCAGCCTCGGGTGCCAAGGTCCTGTACATCCGCGCCGTCGAGTACGCCCGGCGGCACGGCGTCACCCTGCACGTCCGGTCCTCGTTCAACAACAACGAGGGCACCATCGTCTACAACCCTGCCGAGGGGGAAACCGTGGAAGAACCGATCATCACCGGGATCGCCGGAGACCTCTCCGAGGGCAAGATCACCGTCGTGGGGGTCCCGGACCAGCCGGGGAAGGCCGCCGAGATCTTCACCAACGTCGCGCGCGCCGGGGCGAACATCGACATGATCGTCCAGAACGTGTCGGCGGCGTCGACCGGGCGGACGGACATCTCGTTCACCCTGCCGAAGGACCAGGGCCAGACCGTGCTGACGGCGCTCGAGGTCGCGAAGGCCGACATCGGCTACGAGAGCATCCAGTACGACGACCAGATCGGCAAGCTCGCCCTGGTGGGTGCCGGGATGCGCACGAACGCCGGTGTCTCGGCGCAGCTCTTCCGCGCCCTGCACGACGCGTCGATCAACATCGAGATGATCTCCACGTCCGAGATCCGCATCTCGGTCGTCACCCGCGCCGACACCCTGAACGAGGCGATGCGCGTCGTGCACAGCGCGTTCGGCCTCGACGCCGATGCCGAGGCCGTCGTCTACGCCGGCACCGGCCGCTGACGCCCGCTGACGCCCGCTGACGCCCGCTGACCCGTCGATCCGCTGAACCACCAGGAGCACCGCATGAGCACCCTCACCGTCGCCGTCGTCGGCGCCACCGGCCAGGTCGGCGCCGTGATGCGTCGCCTGCTCGAAGAGCGCGCGTTCCCGGCCGACCGGGTCCGCTTCTTCGCGAGCGCCCGTTCCGCCGGCACGACGCTGCCGTTCCGCGGCGAGCAGATCGTGGTCGAGGACTCCGAGCTCGCCGACCCGTCCGGCATCGACATCGCGCTGTTCTCCGCCGGGGCCACCGCCTCGCGGGCCCTCGCGCCGAAGTTCGCCGCCGCCGGGGCGCTCGTCGTCGACAACTCGAGCGCCTGGCGCATGGACCCCGACGTCCCGCTCGTCGTGAGCGAGGTGAACCCGCACGCCATCGACCAGGCGCCGAAGGGCATCATCGCGAACCCGAACTGCACGACCATGGCGATCATGCCGGTGCTCAAGGTGCTCGACACCGAGTCCGGGCTCCGCCGTCTGGTCGCGACGACCTACCAGGCGGTCTCGGGTTCCGGGCTCGCCGGGGTCGAGGAACTCCTGGGTCAGGCGAAGGCCGCGCTCGAGCAGGACACCGCTGCGCTGACGCACGACGGATCCGCCGTGACGTTCCCCGAGCCCGTCAAGTACGTCCGCCCGATCGCCTTCGACGTCGTGCCGCTCGCCGGCAGCATCGTCGAGGACGGCCTGGGCGAGACCGACGAGGAGAAGAAGCTCCGGAACGAGAGCCGGAAGATCCTCGAGCTGCCCGACCTGCTCGTCGCCGGCACGTGCGTGCGCGTCCCTGTGTTCACCGGGCACTCCATCTCGGTGCACGCCGAGTTCGAGCGTCCGCTGTCGCCCGAGCGTGCGACCGAGATCCTGTCGAGCGCACCCGGAGTCGAACTCTCCGACGTCCCGACCCCGCTGCAGGCCGCCGGCCAGGACCCGGCGTTCGTCGGCCGCATCCGCGCGGACCAGTCCGCGCCCGAGGGTCGCGGCCTCGTCCTGTTCGTCAGCAACGACAACCTGCGGAAGGGAGCCGCGCTCAACGCGGTGCAGATCGCGGAGACGATCGTCGCGCGCCGCTCCGTCGACGCGTAGCGCGCCGAGCGCGACCAGCAGACGGACAGGAGGCCCGTGGCGACACCGCCACGGGCCTCCTGTCCGTCTGTCGGATGCCGCCGGTAGGATCGACGGGTGGCAGAGCAGCAGGTGGAACCCATCGACGTCGTCCTGATCGGCGGAGGCATCATGAGTGCCACGCTCGGGGCCATCATCCACAAGCTCGAGCCCAGCTGGAAGATCCGCGTGTACGAGCGGCTCGGCACGGTTGCGCAGGAGTCCTCGAACCCGTGGAACAACGCCGGTACCGGGCACTCGGCACTGTGCGAGCTGAACTACACGCCGGAACTGCCGGACGGCCGTGTCGACATCGCGAAGGCCGTCACGGTCAACGAGCAGTTCCAGGTCTCGCGGCAGTTCTGGGCGCACCTGGTCGAGACCGGTGTGCTGCCGGAGCCGTCGAACTTCATCAACCCCACGCCGCACATCTCGTTCGTGTGGGGCGAGGCCAACGTCGCCTACATGCGTGCCCGGTACGAGGCCATGCGTGACCACCCGCTCTTCGCGGGCATCGAGTTCTCGGACGACCCGGCGCAGATCCGGAAGTGGGCGCCGGCGCTCATCCCCGGACGCAAGAAGGACCAGCCGATCGCGGCGACCTACTCGGCGGCCGGCTCGGACGTCGACTTCGGGTCGCTCACCCGCCAGCTCTTCGACCAGCTCGAGATCGACGGTGTCGAGTTCGAACCCTCGCACCAGGTCACCAACCTGACCCGCTCGAAGGTGTCCGAGGGCTGGGTGCTCAACGTCCGCAACGAGATCGGCCGGTCGACGCAGCGCATCGCCGCGAAGTTCGTCTTCGTCGGCGCCGGCGGCGGCGCCCTGCACCTGCTGCAGAAGTCCGGCATCCCGGAGATCCGGGGCTACGGAGGCTTCCCGGTGTCGGGCGAGTTCCTGCGCACCGACGACCCCGAGGTGGTGCAGAAGCACTCGGCCAAGGTCTACGGCAAGGCCAGTGTCGGCGCCCCGCCGATGTCGGTGCCGCACCTCGACACCCGCATCGTCGACGGTGGTTCGTCGCTGATGTTCGGGCCGTACGCCGGGTTCAGCCCGAAGTTCCTGAAGCAGGGCTCGGTCCTCGACCTGTTCCGCTCGATCCGGCCGCACAACCTCCGCCCGATGCTGAGCGTCGCGTTCTCGAACTTCGACCTGGTCCGCTACCTGGTCGGCCAGCTCCTCGCGTCGAAGCACACCAAGTTCGAGGCGCTCCGTGACTTCATGCCGAGCGCCGAGCCCGAGCACTGGCACCGCATCACCGCTGGGCAGCGCGTCCAGGTGATCAAGCCCGACAAGGACAAGGGCGGCGTGCTGCAGTTCGGCACCGAGGTCATCACCGCCGCCGACGGCTCGATCGCGGGGCTGCTCGGTGCGTCGCCGGGTGCCTCGACCGCCGTGCCGATCATGCTCACGATGCTGCGCCGGTGCTTCCCGGACCGGTGGGACGCCTGGCAGGACGACGTCCGAGCGATGGTGCCGACCTACGGGCAGGACCTCGGCGACGACCCGGAGCTGGCGGACGCCACGCTCGAGCGCACCGCGAAGGTGCTCGGCCTGCACCACTGAGGCCTGCACCAACCGGCTCCGGCTTGCAGTCTGTTCGAACGTGTGTTCGAATGACGGCATGCGGTGGAGTGGACAGGCGATCGATGCCGAGCAGAGTGACGCGCTGCCCGGGATGGAGTCGAACAGCGGGTTCGTCCGGAGCGTGACGACCCCCGAGTTCGCCGGGGTGACCTTCCACGAGGTCCTGGCGAAGAGCGCTCTGAACCGGGTGCCGAGCGCGGACGGCTCGGGCACGTACGGCTGGACGATCAACCCGTACCGCGGGTGCAGCCACGCCTGCGTGTACTGCTTCGCCCGCCCGACGCACACGTACCTGGAGTTCGACGGCGGCGCCGACTTCGACCAGCAGATCGTGGTGAAGACGAACGTCGCCGAGGTGCTGCGGCGTGAGCTCGGCAAGCCCTCGTGGGACCGCCACCCGGTGGCGCTCGGCACGAACACCGACCCGTACCAGCGGGCCGAGGGGCGGTACCGGCTGATGCCCGGTGTGATCGAGGCGCTGGCGGAGTCGCGCACCCCGTTCAGCATCCTGACGAAGGGCACCCTGCTGCGCCGTGACCTCCCGCTGCTGGCCGAGGCGGCGAGGGTGGTGCCGGTCGACCTTGCGATGTCGATCGCCGTGTACGACGACTCGCTGCAGCAGTCCGTCGAGTCCGGCACCCCGACGACGTCGGCCCGGCTGGCGACCGTGCGGGCCATCCGCGACGCTGGGCTCGACTGCGCGGTGTTCCTGATGCCGGTGCTCCCGTACATCACCGACACCCGCGCTCACCTCGACGACGCCATCGGTCGGGCGACCGCGGCCGGCGCGACGAGCATCATGTACTCGGCGCTGCACCTGCGACCCGGCGTCAAGCCGTGGTGGTTCGAGTGGCTCGGCCGCGAGCGACCCGACCTGGTGCAGCGGTACCGCGCGATGTACCTCGACAACACGTACGCGCCGAAGGACTACCGACGGTGGCTGTCGGAGCGCATCCGGCCGATCCTGGCGGCGCACGGGGTCGGACTGGGGCGGGTGGACCCGGCGACGGGGTCGATGGGCTTCTCCGAACCGCGAACGCTGCAGCCGCGCGTGCCACAGGAGCAGTCGGTGCCGACGGTGTCACCGCTGAAGCGCGCCGACCCCGGGTTCGACCAGCGGCTGCTCCGGCCGGCGGCGGCACAGACGCTGTTCTGAGGGGTGTCCGTCCGGGTCGTGTCCGGTCCACGTTCGGGGGACAGCAAGACCCCGGTCCGGGCCGCTATCATCGTGCGGGTCGCCGCACGGCCCCGGATTCGGGGTACACGGCCGCTGCTCCGGTGGTTGGATCGTGGACGGCGCCCTCGCCACCCGGAAGGATCCACCTCGTGCTCGGCATCCCCACGCACCTCGCACCGCGAGTGAACGCGTGGTCGACCGTGCGAGCATTCCACGCCGGCGCCATCGGGTCCCTGTTGGCCGCGGCCATCACGCTCGTGCTCTACGGCCTGTCCGAGCCCGGGGTGCAGGTCGTCGGCACCGCGCTGGCGGTCGTCCCGATGCTCGCCATGATCGGCGTGCACGTGCAGTTCGGCACCCGGGTCTCGGCGATCGCGTTCCTGGCCGTCGGCGGCGTCTGCGCCTGGTGGTTCGCCGTCGGGGTCCAGCAGCAGGTGCCGACCGGGTGGGTGACCTCGTACCTGATGTCCCTCGTCGTGATCCCGCTCATCCTGGTCGGGGGAGCGGGGGCCGTGCCGAGCCGCGTCGTGCTGTGGTCCTTCGTGGGCTTCCTGACCGGACGACTCGCCACCTGGATCGCCATCGTGCAGGCCGACCAGTCGCCCCGTCCGCTCATCCTGGCGTGGGTCACCCTGGGCTTCGTGGTCGCGCTCGTGCTCTTCACCACCCGCAGCACGGGCCGGAGCGAACGGGTGCAGCCCGAACTCCTGCGCTCGGCGCGCGAAGAACACGTGTCCGCCTACCGCGCCGGGGTCGAGGCCGAGGCGTCCGCGATCCTGCACGACACCGTGCTCAACCACCTGGGTGCCATCGCCCTCGCGCCGGACGGCCCGATGGACCCGCACCTCGCCGAGACGGTCGACGCCGACGTCACGGTGCTCACCGGCAAGGGGTGGCTCGCGCCGACCGCCCGCCCGCGTCCCGGGGCCGCGGCCGAGGCGTTCGGCGCCATGGTCGACGAGCACCGGACGCTCGGGCTCGACGTCACCGTCTCCGGTGACACCTCCGCGCTGGAACGCCTGGACCAGCGTGCACTGTCGGCGGTCGTCCGGGCCGTCGGCCAGTGCCTGGCCAACGTGCGGAAGCACGCTGGGACCGACGCCGCCGAGGTGAGCGTGTTCGACGACAGCGCGTCCTGCACCGTCATGGTCGTCGACGACGGTCGTGGGTTCGACGAGGACGCCACCGGAGCCGACCGGATGGGCCTCCGCGGTTCGGTGCGTGAGCGGATCGGCCGGGTCGGCGGCGACGTCCAGATCTGGTCGTCGCCTGGTTCCGGCACGAGCGTCATGATGACCGTGCCGTACGGACCGGTCACCGGCGCGGTCACCGTGCCGGTGGTCGGCGACGAGCGGGGGACCGAGCGATGACGACGGCACGGCAGCGCGGGTCCCGCCGCACCGCGCAGCAGTACGACCCGCTCGGCGCGATGGGGTCGCGGCCCCTGGCCCTCGTGCTCGGGGCCGGCAGCGTCGTCTGGGCCCTGCTCGTGTCGATCTTCGACCGCGACGTCGTGGGCAGCCCCACGCTCAGCGCCCTCACGGTGCTGCTCGTCGCGGCCTCGGCGGTGGTGGTGCTCGCTGCCTCGAGCCCGTTCCGTGCGCCGTTCCCGCGTTCGGCGTTCGTCGCGCACGTGGGGTTGCTCGGCCTGGCGTCGGTCACGAGCGTCGCGGCGCAGTGGGGGCCGGACCGCAGTGCCCTGAACGACTTCATGTCCCTGATCACCGCGACCGGCATCGTGATGGTCGCGCCGTACCGCCCGTGGACCGACCTGACGATCGGCGGAGTCGTCCTGGCCGCGGTGAACGCCGTGACCTGGGGCGCGGGTGCAGCCGAGTTCCCGCACGAGGTGCCGGTCGCCGTCGCGGCGTTCCTGGCCGCGGCCCCGACGCTCGTGCTGACCGCCGCGTCCGCGGTGTTCGCCTGGACCTTCGCGGGGCTCGCCGAACGGGTGCAGATCCGTGCCGGGTCGTACTCCGTCGCGCGCGCCGAGCGGGACGGCATCGCGGCGAGCGTGCAGCAGGACCGCTCGACGATCCTGTCCCGCGACGTCGCCCCGTTCTTCGCCGAGCTCCGCACGCGCGACGTCATCACCGACGCCGACCGTGCCCGTGCCCGCGCGATCGCCGACGGCATCCGGGCGTCCATGGTCGCCGACGCCGATCGCACCTGGTTCGAGCACGCCGTCCGGGTCGACGGCGGCCAGGCGCCGGTGGTCGACGACCCCGACGGCCTCATCGCGACGCTCGACACCGACCAGCGGGCGGTCGTCCGCACCTTCGTCCGTGCAGCGCTCCGCGCGTCGACCGTCGACCCGGCCGGGTTCCGCGCGACCGTGCGACGAGCCGACACCGTGGCGGGCCCGGCCGCCCAGGCAACCCCGGCACCCCTGGCAACTCCGGCACCCCTTGCAGCGCCGGCGCCCCTTGCAGCGCCGGCGCCCCTTGCCGCCCGGCCCGCGCAGACGCCCGCCCCCGCCCGGGTGTCCGTCGACCTGGAACTCGCCGTCGCGGACTCCGACATCGGCATCCACCGCACCTTCGACCCCTACTTCGCCGTCCTCCGCGTGACGTTCCCCGACCTCGACGTCGCGGTCCGTCCTTCCGCCCTCGCACTAAGGTTCTCCTATGACCAGCACTGACCCGAACAGGCTCTCGGAGGGGTCGCCGTCCCTCCCGAACCCGGGAGCACGACGTGTGCGGCTGGCCATCCTCGACGACCACGAGGTGCTGCTGGACAGCCTGTCGAGCTGGATCGCGGTGAACGCGTTCGACTTCGACCTGGCCCTCACCGCGCACACCTGGCTCGAGATGGTCCACAGCGACAGCTTCCCGACCGACCTGGTGTTCCTCGACTTCCAGCTCAAGGAACCGGTCTCGATCGAGGCCCGCGTCCGCACCTGCCGTGCCGCCGGCGCGAAGGTGATCGTGCTCTCGAGCGTCGACAGCCGTGAGTCCCGTGACCGTGCCCTGGCCGCCGGTGCCGCGGCGTTCCTGTCGAAGTCGCTCCCGATGCGCGAGGTCATGGACGTCGCCCGCGAGATCATGGGCGTCGCCCGCGAGACCCCGCAGCCCCGGGAATGGCGTCCGCTGCCGACGGGCGCCGCCGCCCACCAGCGGCCGAAGCTCAGCGCCGGTGAAGAAGAGGCGCTGCGGCTCTACGTGTCCGGCTACTCGACGAACGAGGTCGCCGCGCAGATGAACGTGCAGTACGAGACCGCCAAGACCTACCTGCGTCGCGTGCGCGAGAAGTACAGCAAGGTGGGCCGCCCCGCCTCGAAGAAGTCCGACCTCATCCGGCGGGCCGCCGAGGACGGGTTCCTCGCGTAGTGGCGAAGCTCTACTTCCGCTACGGCGCGATGAACAGCGGCAAGAGCACGGGCCTGCTGCAGGCCGCGTACAACTACGAGGAGCGCGGGCACCGGGTGCTGCTCGCCAAGCCCGCCGTGGACACCAAGGGCGACCGTGAGATCGTCTCGCGCCTGGGCGTCACCCGGACCGTCGACATCGTCTTCTCCCCGGACGCCGACGTGCGCCAGGCCGTCACCGCCGCCGGCGCCGTCGACCCCGAGTCGGACCGCCTGGACGGCATGGTGCGGCCCGTCAGCTGCGTGCTCGTCGACGAGGCGCAGTTCCTCACCCCGCGGCAGGTCGACGACCTGCTGCGCATCGCGGTGCTCGACGAGATCCCGGTCATCACGTACGGCATCCGCACGGACTTCCGCACCGAGGCGTTCCCCGGCAGCGCCCGCCTGCTCGAGGTCGCGCACTCCCTCGAAGAGCTGAAGACCATCTGCCGCTGCGGCCGCAAGGCGGTCTTCAACGCCCGCACGGTCGACGGTCGGTTCGTCTTCGACGGCTCCCAGGTCGCGATCGACGGCGTGGACGTCGCCTACGAGTCGCTCTGCGCCAACTGCTACCTGACGGAGTCCGGCGGCCGCCTCGACGGCGCCTGACGCTCGGCGCCCGAGACGCCACCGAAGGGCGGCCTGGAGGCGCGGTACGGGCCCCGCCACGGGCCTCCCGTCCGTCGCGTGCACCGGAATGCGCGCGCGCCCGCGCGCGTTGGTGACCACATGACCGACGACACCCTGCACCTGTCCGTCCTCGACCTGGCCACCCGCGAGTACGGCCAGTCCAACACCGAGGCCCTGCAGGGGTCCATCGACATGGCCGTGCACGCCGAGCAGCTCGGGTACGAGCGCTTCTGGGTCGCCGAGCACCACGGGATGCCGGGCATCACGTCCTCGGCCCCGGCGGTGCTGCTGAGCGCCGTGGGTGCGGCCACGTCGACCATCCGCATCGGTTCGGGTGGCGTCATGCTGCCGAACCACGCGCCCCTCGTCGTCGCCGAGCAGTTCGGCACGCTCCGTGCACTGTACGGCGACCGGGTCGACCTCGGGCTCGGGCGCGCTCCCGGCACCGACGGCGCGACGGCGATGGCCCTCCGCCGCACGGACCGACTCGACGTCGACGACTTCCCGGACCGCCTGGCCGACCTGATCGGGTTCTTCACCGGCATGGGCGCGGAGAACCCGCTGGCCGGCATCCGTGCCGTGCCTGGCTACGGCGACGTGCCGGAGTTCTGGCTGCTCGGGTCCTCGGGCTACAGCGCCCAGGTCGCCGGTGCGCTCGGCATCTCCTTCGCGTTCGCCCACCACTTCGCGTCGGACAACACCGAGGCCGCGCTCGCGCTGTACCGCGACTCGTTCCGTCCGTCGCGCTTCCGCCAGACGCCGAACGCGCTGATCGGCGTGCAGGTCATCACCGACGAGGACCCCGCCGTCATCGACGAGCAGAGCGCCCCGGGCATGATCTCGTTCATCCGGATGCGCTCGGGCCGGAAGCCCGAGCCGGTGTCGATGGACGAGGCGCGTGCGTACGAGTTCAACGACCTCGAGCGTCGGTTCATCGCGGCCCGTACGGAACGTCAGGCCTACGGGAACGCCGAGCAGGTCGCGGAGAAGATCAACGCACTCGTGGCGTCGACCGGGGCGAACGGCGTGATCGTGTCGCCCGGTGCTGCGCAGGCGCGGTACCGGCACCAGGCGCTCGACGTCGTGGCCGGGCTGCACGCCGCCGGCAAGCTCGAGCCCGCGGGTGCGGCTGCTGCGTCCGTCTAGTCCGGGTCGCTTCGTGAGCAGGAATGGTCGGGTGTCCACGGGGCACCCGACCATTGCTGCTCACGGAGCTCCGTGGAGCCTCAGGTGAGCAGGCCCAGGCGCGTGGCCGCGGCGACGGCACCGACGCGGGAGCCGACGTCGAGCTTGCGGAACACGTTGTAGACGTGCCGCTTGACGGTGCCGATCGCGAGCTGCAGGTCGGCGGCGATCTCGGCGTTGGTGCGTGCGGCGGCGATGAGTCGCAGGACCTCGAGCTCGCGGTCGCTCAGTGGTGAGCCGGCACGGGCCTCGGTGACCAGGTCGACGGGGAACGTGACCGGAGCCGCGTCGGCATGTGCCGCACGCGCGATCCGGTCGACGAGTTCGCGGCTCGGGGTGTCCTTCGTGACGAAGTCGACCGCGCCGGCGTCGAGCAGGGTGCGGCGGAGGACCGCGTCCCGGTGCATCGTGAGCACCACCACCCGGATGTCCGGGCGGGTGCGGCGGATCGTGGCGATCGTCGTCCGTGCCGGAGGACCGTCCAGCTCGACGTCGAGCAGCAGGACGTCGACCGCGGCGGCCTCGGGGGAGTCGAGCACCTCGGCCGGTCGCTCGCCGTGTGCGACGACGCGGATCGTGGGGACCGCGGCCAGGATGGTGGCGAGCCCTTCACGGAACAGCCGGTGGTCGTCGACGATGGCGACGTGGGTGACGGTCACAGGGTGCCCCTCGGGATCCACAGGCGGACGGTAGTGCCGTGCTGTCGGCTACCGCGGGTGCTCTCGACGTCGAGCCGAGCGCCGATCACCGCGGCACGCTCCCGCATCGTCTGCTGCCCGAGGCGACCGTCGACGTCGCTGTGCACGTCGAAGCCCGGGCCGTCGTCGGTCACCGTCACCATGACGGCAGCGGGGGACCATGCGAAGCGCACCGAGGCCGTCGAACCCGGGGCGTGCTTACCGCGGTTCGTGAGCGCCTCGAGCAGGATCGTCAGCGCTTCCTCCGCCTGCCAGTTCGGCAGTGGACCGGAGGTGCCCGTCGACTCGATGGACAGGCGGACGTCGTCGGGGAACAGGTCGTGCACGTGCCGGCGGAGCGCGTCGTCCAGCAGTGCGTCACCGACGCGGGCGTGCAGGCTCACCGCGAGGTCCTGCACGTCGCCGAGTGCGCTCCGGAGCAACCGTGCCGCGTCGTCGAGCTGTGCGGCGCGCTCGTCCGCGGGCGGGTCCGTCAGCAGGACGAGGTCGAGGCGCTGCAAGCCGGCGAGGATGCCGTGTGCCACGCGGTCGTGCAGGTCTCGCGCGATCTGCGTGCGGGAGTCCAGGTGTGCCGTGGTGACACGCTGACGCAGTGCCTCCGTGTACGCGACCGCCCCGGCCGGGAACCGGCTCCAGATGCCGGCGTGCAGGGCCCTGGTGGCCCACAGGACCTCGGCGGTGGACGCCGCGCCGACCTCGTCGACGAAGACCGGCAGGTAGGCGTCGAAGAGCATCTCCGCCGCGAGCATCGCGCCGGCCGGGTGCTGGGCGTGCTCGGCGTGCAGACTGCCGGTCGCCAGGTGCTCGGGGTCGAGGAACGTGTGGCTCACGACGCTTCCGTCGGTCCCCGCCGCGTAGCGCTCGTGGGCCTCGGCGATCATCGACGTGACGTTCTCCGTCAGGTTCTCCGCGAGCACCGGGTCGTCCGCGATGTCGGGGAACTCCGCAGCGATCGTGGTGAGCACGGCGGCGAGGGGATGGTCGTTCTGCATGGCGTTTGCGAGCGTAGCGGGAGGTGGTGCTCGCAGCGGGGGACGAACGGACCGAGTGGGTCGTGCGACCCATCGGCGGTCGAGCTGCGCCCGTGAAAAGCAGAAGGCCCTGGTTCCGGAGAACCAGGGCCTTCTTCGTACTGTCTCAACACAGTGTCGGGGTGACAGGATTTGAACCTGCGACCTCCTCGTCCCGAACGAGGCGCGCTACCAAGCTGCGCCACACCCCGCGGTGTGATCACTCCGTACCGGAGCAACCCGACAATACTATCCGATGATCCAGGGTGCTCACGACCATCCGGCGAACTCCCGGGCGAGTCGGGTCAGGACGCCCGTGCGGAGAGGGTGACCACGACGGCCTCGGGTCGGCAGGCGAACCGGACGGGCGCGTAGATCGAGGTGCCGAGGCCCGCGGAGACCTCGAGCCACGACCAGTGGTTGCGGTGCTCCCACTTGTGCAGCCCACTGGCGTACCGACGGGGGAGGTCGCTGTTCGTGACGAGCGCGCCGACCCCGGGGACCGCCACCTGACCGCCGTGGGTGTGCCCGGCGAAGATGATGTCGGCGCCCTGGGTCACGAAGGCATCGAGCACCCGACGGTAGGGGGCGTGCGTGACACCGATGGCGACCGGCGCGGGGCCGTCCTCGTCCTCGGACCACGGCACGTCACTGCGCATCTCGTCGACGTTGGTGGGGAGCAGGTCGAGCCGGTCCCAGTCGCGGTGCGCGTCCGAGGTGCCGAACAGCTCGAAGCGGGAGCCGCGGAGTTCGATCGCGTGCGCCTGGTCGTTCAGATCGAGCCAGCCGAGCGACTCGAAGAACGCCGTCTGCCGATCGATGTCGAGCCCGACGGGCTCCGCGGCCTTGTGCATCCGGCTCGGCCCGGAGAAGTACTTGAGCGGGTTGCGCGGGGAGGGCCCGAAGAAGTCGTTCGACCCGTAGGCGAAGACCCCGGGCACCCCGCGGAACGGCTCGAGCGCGTACTCCACGGCGGCGTTCGCGGTCGCGTGGCCGAGGTTGTCCCCGGTGTTCACGATGAAGTCCGGCTCGACCAGGCTCAGGTCGCGCAGCCACTGCTGCTTGTCGGCCTGCCACGGAGCCATGTGGATGTCTGACAGGTGCAGGACGGTGACGTCACGGGAGCCCGGCGGGAGCACCGGGACGGTCTCCCACCGGATCCCGAAGCGGCGACGCTCGACGAGCGAACCCCACGCTGCCGACGCGGCACCGACGGCCGCGCCGGCTGCGAGGACCCCGAGTGCGGTACGACCGCGGGTCACTTGCAGTCCTTGGGCGCCTTGCCGTTCTTGTCGCCGTACAGGGTCAGCGTGACCGTCGAGTCCTTGTTGGCGTCGGTGTGCACGCCGGGCTCGACCGAGGCGACACGGCACTCCTTGTCGCCGCCGCCCTTCGCGTACTGCTCGGCGATGGCGACGTTCGTCAGCCCGACCTGGTTCAGCTGGGCGCGTGCGTCGGAGAGGGGCTTGCCCGTCACCGACGGCACGGTGATCTGCGACCCGTCGGAGGTGTAGACGGTGACGCTCGACCCGGACGACAGCAGCGAACCGGCCGACGGTGAGGTCGAGGTCACGGTTCCGGCCTTGCCGGCGCCCGGCTGCGCGCCGCCGTCGACGTAGGTGAAGCCGGCACCCGAGATCGCGGCGCGGGCCTCGTCGGCCGTCTTGCCGCGGAGGTCCGGCAGCGCCTTGCTGTTGCCGCGGAGAGCGGAGGTGTTCGGGTCGGTGAACGCACCGGCGGGGTAGGCGGCGTTGATCGGGGTCATCGCCTGCTGCCACACGCTCGCTCGGACACCGGCGTACGTGCCGTTGACCCCGTTGCTGTAGTGCCGCAGGTTGTTGAGCTTGCCGTCGGTGTTGCCCTGCCAGTACGCCGTCGCGACCCGCGAGCTCGACCCGACGAGCCAGATCTGGTTCGCGGTGTCGGTGGTACCCGTCTTGGCGAAGAGCTGGGTACCGTCCGGGGTCTGCGCGCCGCGGGCGGTACCGCTGGCGATCGTGCCCTTCATGGCGTAGACAGCGGCGTGGGCGACCTCGGGGTCGAGGACCTGCTTGCAGTCCTTGGTCTGTCCGCCGAGCTGCTTGCCGCTGGGGGAGGTGACCTGCTCGATGGCGATCGGCTTGCAGTAGATGCCGTTGTTCGCGACGGCGGCGTAGGCGGCTGCCATCGTCATCGGTGCGATCTCGTTGACGCCGAGGACGGACGACGGGGTGTACTGCAGTTCGCCGCCGTCGGCGCGGTGCACGCCGAGGGACTCCGCCGTGTCGCGGATGTCGCAGAGGTCGAGCTTCTGCGCCATGTTCAGGAACGCCAGGTTGATGGAGCCGGCGGTCGCGGCGGCCACCGTGTAGTTGCCGCTCTCGCCGGGGCTGTCGTTCTTCGGGTTGTAGTTGCCCGCGGTGATCGGTGACCCGCAGGCGGTCCAGCCGGACGACATGTTCCGTGGTGCGCCGCTGACGACCTCGTTGAGACCGTGACCAGCCTTGAGCCAGGCGAGGAGCGTGAACAGCTTGTACGTCGAGCCGGTCTGGAAGCCGCCGGAGTTGCCGTACTTGTAGTCGACGCTGTAGTTGATCGAGGTCGACGTCGGCGCGGACTTCAGGGACTGGTCGTAGTCCTTGTTCTGCGCCATCGTCAGGATGCGACCGGTGCCCGCCTCGATCGAGTTGAGCGTGGCCCCCAGCGCCAGGCCGGTCTCGGCCTTGTTGTCGTAGGTGTTGACGAGCCGCTTCTGCTCGGCGTTCAGGTCGATGTTCAGCGTCGTCTGGATCTTGTAGCCGCCGTTGCGCCACGCGGTGTCACGGGCCTTCTGCGACGATCCGAGCTGCGACATCTCCTTGACGACCTTGACGGCGTAGTCGCAGAAGAACTGCGATCCGTCGCCGACCGACGCCCGGCACCCCTGCGAGGGCTGGGTCAGGCGGACGTAGTCCTTCGGGTTCGAGGCGACGGCCTGGTCGTACTCGGCCTTCGTCAGGTTCTTCTGGGCGTACATCGACTTCAGGATGACGTCGCGCCGGGCGACGTTCGCCTCGTACTTCTTCGGGTTCGACAGGTTGCGCGCCTCGGGGTACTGCACGATGGCGAGCAGCGACGCCGCCTCGGCCGGGGTCAGGTCGGTCGCGCTCTTGTTGTAGTAGTGCTGCGCGGCGGCCTGCACGCCGTACGTCTGGTCGCCGAAGTAGGCGATGTTCAGGTAGGCGGTGAGGATCTCCTTCTTGGAGTACTTCTTCGCCAGCCCGATCGCGAGCTTCATCTCCTCGAGCTTGCGGGGGATGGTCTGCTCGACTGCCTCGTTGTAGGCCTTGACCTGCTCCTTCTTCGTGGGGAGCTCGAGGGCCTGCTGCATCTTGATGTTGCGGACGAGCTGCATCGTCAGCGTGGAGCCACCGCCGGAGTCGCCGAGACCGCCCGCGAGGCTGCCGACACCGGCGCGGACGAGGGACGTCATGTCGACGCCGCCGTGGTCGTAGAAGCGCTTGTCCTCGCCGTCGATCGCGGCGTTCTTGAGCTGTTCGCTGATCTGGTCGAACTTCAGCTCTTCGCGGTTCTGGTCGTACACGGTCGCGAAGTGCACGGACTTGCCGCCCGAGTACGCGTAGACCTCGTTGCGCTGCGGGAGGTCACCGATCTCGATGTACTCCGGCAGGGACTCGAACACGCCGATGGTGGACGTCGTCGTGACACCGGCGACCGCGATGGCCGGGGTGACACCGATCGTGACGAGCAGGCCGGCGAGGGCACTGAACCCGACGAATCCGATGAAGGCGCCGACTGCTGAGACGGGCTTGGTCCGCGATGCAGACGTCTTCTGGGCAGACATAGGATGCAGCCTAAACGACACCCCCGACTGAAAGGCTGGCAAGGAACCGCATGACTCGCTGGGAGTACTTCACCACGCCGCTGATGATCCACAACACCACCGCGATCCTCAACAACTACGGGGACGAGGGCTGGGAACTGGTCCAGATCGTCACCGGGCCAGAAGGCGGTCTCGTCGCCTACCTGAAGCGCCCCAAGGCCGACGCATGAGCGTCTCCGACCGGCTCGCCGCCCTCGGCCTGACGATCCCGGCGGTCGCCGCGCCCGTCGCCGCGTACGTCCCCGCCGTCGTGACGGGGCAGTACGTCTACACGGCCGGTCAGCTGCCGTTCGTCGACGGTGCCCTGCCCGTGACCGGCAAGGTCGGCACCGACGTCGACGCCGAGACCGCCGCCGCCCAGGCTCGTGTGGCCGCGCTGAACGCCCTGGCCGCCGTGCAGTCGGTCGCCGGCTCGCTCGACCGCGTGGCGCGGGTCGTCAAGGTCACGGTCTTCGTCGCCTCGGACCCGTCGTTCACCGGTCAGCCCGGGGTCGCGAACGGCGCGTCGACCCTGGTCGGCGAGGTCTTCGGGGACGCCGGCGTCCACGCGCGGAGCGCGGTGGGCGTCGCGGTGCTCCCGCTGGACGCACCGGTCGAGGTCGAGCTGGTGGTGGAGCTCACCGCCTGACGGACCGTCAGCCGAACGCAGGACGCGAGCAGGGCCTCCAGTCTGGATCTGACTGGAGGCCCTGCTCGTCGTCACCGGGGCTCCATGAGTTCCGAGATGGTCGCCATGATCGTCGGGTCGGCGAGCGTCGTCGTGTCGCCGATGCGGCGGCCCTCGGCCGCGTCGCGGAGCAGTCGCCGCATGATCTTGCCGGAGCGTGTCTTCGGCAGCTCCGGCACGATGACGACCTGGCGCGGCTTCGCGATGGCGCCGATCCGCTTGCCGACCCAGTTGCGGAGTTCCGCGGAGGCGGCATCACGGTCGACGTCGGCGGCGGCCTCGGCCGTCAGGATGACGAACGCGACGACGGCCTGCCCGGTGGTCTCGTCGGCGGCACCGACCACGGCGGCCTCGGCGACGCCCTCGTGGCCGACCAGCGCGGACTCGATCTCGGCCGTCGACAGACGGTGGCCCGAGACGTTCATGACGTCGTCCACGCGCCCCTGCACCCAGATGTCGCCCTGTCCGTCGAGCCGCGCACCGTCGCCGGCGAAGTAGCGGCCGGGGAACCGCGACCAGTACGTCTCGACGAACCGGTCCGGGTCGTTCCAGATCCCGCGGGCCATCGACGGCCACGGCTCGGTGATCGTCAGGTAGCCGCTCTCACCCGGGTCGGCGCGGTTGCCGTCGTCGTCGACGATCTCGGCGACGATGCCCGGCAGGGGCGTCTGCGCGGCGCCGGGCTTGAGCTTCGTGACGCCGGGCAGCGCGGAGATCATGATCGCGCCGGTCTCGGTCTGCCACCACGTGTCGACGATCGGCGTGCGGTCGTGGCCGATGACCTGCCGGTACCACTGCCACGCCTCGGGGTTGATCGGTTCGCCGACGCTGCCGAGCAGGCGGAGGGTCTCGAGGCTGCGCGCCTCGGGGATCTCGCGGCCGGCCTTCATCGCCGCGCGGACCGCCGTGGGTGCGGTGTAGAGGACTGTGACGCCGTAGGCGTCGACGAGGTCCCACCAGCGCCCGGGCTTCGGTTCGTCGGGGGTGCCCTCGTAGAGCACCTGGGTGACGCCGTTGGCGAGCGGGCCGTAGACGACGTAGGAGTGGCCGGTGATCCAGCCGATGTCGGCGGTGCACCAGTAGACGTCCTTCTCCGGGTGCATGTCGAAGACGTTCTTGTGCGTGTAGGCCGCCTGGGTCAGGTAGCCGCCGGAGGTGTGCACGATGCCCTTCGGCTTCCCGGTCGTGCCCGAGGTGTACAGGATGAACAGCGGCGTCTCGGCGGGGAACGCCGGGGCCTCGTGGGTCGGTGCCGCCTTGGCGAGCTCGTCGTGCCACCAGAGGTCGCGGTCGTTCCACGCGATGTCGTTGCCGCCGCGCTTGACGACCAGGACGTGCTCGACCGTGTCGGTGCCCTCGCCGGTCAGTGCCTCGTCGACGGCGGGCTTGAGCGGTGAGACGGCGCCGCGCCGCCATCCGCCGTCCGCGGTCACGACGAGCTTCGCGCCGGCGTCCTCGATGCGGGCGCGGAGGCTCTCCGCGCTGAACCCGCCGAAGACGACCGAGTGCACGGCACCGATGCGGGCGACGGCGAGCATCGTCACGACGGCCTCGGGGATGAGCGGCAGGTACACGATGACCCGGTCGCCGTGGCCCACGCCCAGGTCGGTGAGCATGTTCGCGGCGCGCTGCACCTCGGCGGTCAGCTCGGCGTAGGTGATGCGGCGCGTGTCGCCGGGAGCGCCCTCGAAGTGGATCGCGACCCGGTCGCCGTTGCCGGCGCGGACGTGTCGGTCGAGGCAGTTCTCGGCGACGTTGAGCGTGCCGTCGGCGAACCACTTCGCGAACGGGGCGCCCGACCAGTCCAGGGTCTGGGTGAACGGGGTGCGCCAGTCGAGCAGGGAGCGGGACTGCTCGGCCCAGAACGCCTCGCGGTCGGCTGCTGCCGCGTGGTGGAGGTCCTCGCCGGCGACCGCGTCGGCCACGAACTCGGGCGGCGGTGCGAAGGTCGTTCCGTCGTCGCCTCGGGGGTCGGTCTGGGTCGGAGTGGACATCGATGTCCTTTCGCGTCGTTGCGGCCTCTGGTGGCATCCGTCGTGGATGCGTGCGCGCATCCGGGGCGGTTGCGTGCGTGCATCCGTCGCCGGTGCCTGCGTGCATCCGTCGCCGGTGCCTGCGTGCATCCGGAGACTACCCCTCGGCCGGGTCGGGGCGCGGCACGCCCGGACGTCGTGTCCGGGGTTGCCCTCGAGGGCCGATCGTGGGGTACAGTAGTTCCCGCTGGACTCGTTTCCGGCGGCATCGAATCGGATTCCCCCCAATCCCTCGATGTCAAGGCGGCACCTGTTCCCCCCAACCGGTGCCGCCTCTTCTGTTTCCCGGGGTCCGACTCGAGCGAGGGTTGCTCGTCGGGCGCCGTCGTGTGCCCCGATCCGCGCAGGGACGCCGGTCGCGTGGACAGACCGGTCCATGCTCGTGCATGCATTCTGCATGTTCTTGCGTAGCAGGTGCTACGCGCAGTCCGGCCGGGGGAAGCGGGGGTGGTGGGTCACCCCGAGCGCGTCGGTGTCGCATCATCGACCGGGGTACGGCTTTCCGTTTCGGGGGACAAACCGGTCCGTTGGTGGGGCATCCCGACGTTGTCCACAGAAGTGGGGACCGTCTCTCCAGGGCGGTGGCGCGCTCCCTACCTTCGGCGGCATGCCCCTGCACCGTGCTCCTCTTCTTCCCCGCGCGTCGGCGCCTGCTGCGTCGACACCGCCTGTGTCCTCGGCACCGGCGCGGCCGTTTGCTCCGTCCGCCCCCTTCCTGCCCGGAACCGCGCAGCCGACTCGTCGCCGGGCCGCCGTGGTCGTCGAGTTCGAGGAACTCGCAGCCCTGGTGACGGATGCCACCGTGACGGACGTCCTGGTGCTCGGTGGCGTCGGGACGTGGGTCGACCGCGGGACCGGCCTCGAAGCCGTCCAGCCGCGACTGACCGAAGCGCGAGCCCGCGAACTCGCGACCCGGCTCGTCGCGCTCGGCGGTCGCCACGTCGACGAGACCACCCCGTGCGCGGACGTCCGGCACGGCGACGGCGTCCGGGTGCACGTCGTCCTTGCTCCGGTGTCCGTCGGGGGCACCGCCGTGTCGATCCGGCTGCCACAGGTCCAGCGACCCTCCCTCGCCGCCCTCGAGCGCGGCGGGACCTTCGCGTTCGTCCCGAGGTCGGTCGTCGAGGACGCCGTCGCCGCGCGCCGGAACGTCCTGGTCACCGGCGCGACCGGCAGCGGCAAGACCACCCTGCTCGCGGCGATGCTCGGGAACGTCCCCGTCGACGAGCGCATCGTGACGGTGGAGGACGTCGCCGAGCTCCGGATCGCCCACCCGCACGTCGTCGCGCTCGAGGCGCGGCAGGCGAACGCCGAGGGGGTCGGCGCGCTCGGCCTCGACCGGCTCGTGCGCGAGGCGCTGCGGATGCGCCCCGACCGGATCGTCGTGGGGGAGTGCCGCGGCGCCGAGGTCCGCGAACTCCTCTCCGCGCTGAACACCGGGCACGACGGAGGAGCCGGCACCGTGCACGCCAACGGCATCGCCGACGTCGCCGCTCGCCTCGAAGCACTCGGCGCACTCGCCGGCCTCGGTGCCGAGGCGCTCGCCCGGCAGGCCGTCAGCGCCTTCGACCTGGTCCTGCACGTGGAACGACGAGCAGGACAGCGGCGGCTCGGCGGCGTGGGCACGTTGTGCGTCGGCCCGGACGGGAGGCTCGAGGTGCGCCCGGTGGACGGGCTGCGGTGAGCCGACCCACACCCGACGGCCCGGCGCGGGTTGCCGGGGTGCTCGACCGGGTGGCGACGCTGGTCGCGGCGGGAGTCCCGCCGCCGCGGGCCTGGCGGCTCGTCGGCGGCCTGCCCGGGGCCGGGGGACCCGCGCAGCAGGACATCGTCGTCGTCCTCCGCGTGGCGGACCGGACGGGAGCGCCCGTCGCGGAGACCCTCCGTGGGCTCGCCGGCGCGCTCCGACGCGCCGCCGCCTCGGACCGCGCGATCCGGGTTGCCCTGGCCGGTCCGCGGACGAGCGCCCGGGTCGTGCTCGCGCTGCCGCTCTTCGGGCTGGGCCTCGGTGCGGCCTGGGGCGCCGGTGCCGTCGAGGTCCTGGTCGGTTCGCCGGCCGGTTGGGCGTGCTCGTGCACCGCGGCGGCCCTCGTCCTGGCCGGTCGGAGGTGGACCGCCCGGCTGGTCCGTTCCGCGACGCCCGACGGCCGCGTCCCCGGGGTGCTCCTCGACGCCTGGGCCGTGGCGGTCGCCGGAGGCGGGTCGTGGACCACCGCCGGGCAGGCCGTCGCCGAGGCGTCCACGGGAGCCGCCGCGCCCGCCGGCGACCTGGACCAGCTTCGGGAGGTCCTCGACCTCGCCCGGCGTGCAGGGGTCCCCGCCGCAGGGTTGCTCCGCCGCGCCGCCGAGGACGTGCGCGACGAGGCCGCTGCCGACGGGCTCGTGGCGGCGGAACGACTTGCCGTCCGACTGGTGCTGCCACTCGGCGTCTGCGTCCTGCCGGCGTTCGTGCTCGTGGGGGTGGTGCCCGTGGTGGTGGGGGTCCTCTCCTCCACGGTGGGCGGTACTGAATGACTTCTCCACAGATGCCACCGTGACCGCCTCGTCGACACCCCGGCCCGGACACGCTGGTCCCACCGAACAGAAAGGACGGACACCATGAGCACCACGTCATCCCCCGGCAACCGCACCCGTCGGACCATCCGCCACCGTCACCCGCGCCCCCTCGTCGCCCGCTGGGGGTCACGACTGCGGGACGACCGGGGATCGGCGACCGCCGAGTACGCGGTCGTCATCCTCGCCGCCGTGGCCTTCGCCGGTGTGCTCGTCGCCGTCATGCGGTCCGGCGAGGTCCAGACCATCCTCACCGACCTCGTCCGTGGCGCGCTCTCGCTGTGAGCGCGGCTCCGTGACCGTCGAGTTCGCGGTGGCGCTCCCCGTGGTGGCGATCGTGCTGACCGCCCTCGTCGCGGCGGTCCTCGTCGTCGACGCGCAGGGCCGTCTGCAACTCGCCGCAGCCACCGCCGCCCGGGCGATCGGGCGCGACGACGAGAGCCAGGGGCGGTCAGCGGCCGACCGGATCGTCCCGGGGGTCTCGGTCGTCGTCCGGTCGGACGGCGACCTGGTCTGCGTCGACGCCACGCGCGGCGCGACCGGTCCCGCCGCGGCGCTCCCACTGACCGCGACGGGGTGCGCCGCGGCCCGAGGGGGTTGACGTGACGAGTCCCGACGGCCAACGCGGCTCGGCGACCGTGCTGCTCGTGGCGGTCCTCGGCGTGGGTGTCCTCGTCGGGTCGTCGGCGCTCGCCGCAGCCGGTCACCGCACGCAGGCCATCCGGGCCCAGGGCGCCGCCGACGCCGCCGCCGTGGGCACCGCGGCGGCCGCCACCGGGCTGGTGCCGGGGGAGCCCTGCGCGGTCGCCACCCGGATCGCCACGGCGAACGGGGCCGCCCTCGACGCCTGCGAACTCGTCGCCACCACGGCCCGGGTCCGCGTGGTCGTGGGCACGGGTCCGTTCGTCGTCGGCGCACTCGCGGTGGCCGGTCCGGCAGGCGACCCGCCCGAACACTATGTGTATGGTGTGCCTGTCGGCCCGCGGTCACCGATGTCCCGGTCGACCCGGACACGCTCGTGGACAGGGCCGATCAGCACCATCGATCAAGGAGACACGTGCCAGGCACGAAGAAGCTCGTGATCGTCGAGAGCCCTGCGAAGGCGAAGACGATCGCGCAATACCTCGGTGACGGATACGAAGTCCAGGCCTCGGTCGGACACATCCGCGACCTCGTCGAGCCGAAGAACCTGCCGGCCGAGCTCAAGAAGGGCTCCCTCGGCAAGTTCTCGGTGGACGTCGACAACGGCTTCGAGCCGTACTACGTCGTGTCCGATGCCAAGAAGAAGACCGTCTCCGAGCTGAAGCGCGCCCTCAAGGACGCCGACGAGCTCTACCTCGCAACAGATGAAGACCGCGAGGGTGAAGCGATCGCGTGGCACCTGCTGCAGGTCCTGAAGCCGAAGGTCCCCGTCAAGCGGATGGTCTTCCACGAGATCACGAAGGAGGCGATCCAGCGCGCGCAGGGAGCCACCCGTGAGCTCGACACCGCCCTCGTCGACGCGCAGGAGACCCGCCGGATCCTCGATCGTCTCTACGGGTACGAGGTCTCCCCGGTCCTGTGGCGCAAGGTCGCCCCCGGTCTGTCCGCCGGCCGCGTGCAGTCCGCCGCCACCCGACTCGTCGTCGACCGTGAGCGCGAGCGCCTGGCCTTCGTCTCCGCCAACTACTGGGACCTCTCCGCCCGGTTCGAGAAGGCCGGCGAGTCCTCCTTCTCCGCGCGTCTCGCCCGGATCCACGGCACCCGTGTCGCCTCCGGTCGTGACTTCGACGACCGCGGCACGCTCAGCGGTGACGTCGTCCGGCTCGACCAGGCCGCTGCCGCGTCGCTGACGACGGTCCTCGAGCGCGCCGGTGACGCCACCGTCCGCAGTGTCGACTCGAAGCCGTACACGCGACGCCCGGCCGCCCCGTTCACCACGTCGACGCTCCAGCAGGAAGCCGCTCGCAAGCTCCGTCTGTCCCCGCGACAGACCGCCCGTGCTGCGCAGACCCTGTACGAGAACGGCTACATCACCTACATCCGTACCGACTCGGTCTCGCTCTCGAAGCAGGCCATCGACGCCGCTCGCAAGCAGGCAGCGGACCTGTACGGTTCGGCCACCGTGCCCGACAAGCCCCGTCTCTACGCGAGCAAGAGCAAGAACGCGCAAGAGGCGCACGAGGCGATCCGTCCCGCCGGGGACTCCTTCCGCACTCCGCAGGACCTGCAGGGCACCCTGACCGGTGTGGAGTGGCGCCTCTACGACCTCATCTGGAAGCGCACCATCGCGTCCCAGATGGCGGACGCCAAGGGTTCGACCGCGTCGATCGTGCTCGGCATCTCCTCCACCGAGTCGGTCGAGGGCATCGCGTCGACCGCGAACGGCACCGACGCCGAGTTCACCGCCTCGGGAACCGTCATCACGTTCCGCGGCTTCCTCAGCGCCTACGAAGAAGGCCGTGACGAGGACCGCCACGAGTCCTCCGAGCGTGCCGGCCAGGACGTCGCCCTGCCGAACGTGGCCCAGGGCGAGCACCTCTCGGTCACCGACGTCGAGGCGAAGGGGCACGACACCACCCCGCCGCCGCGCTTCACCGAGGCGAGCCTCATCAAGACGCTGGAAGAGCTGGGGATCGGGCGTCCGTCGACCTACCCCACGATCAGCCCGACGATCATCGACCGTGGCTACGTCTCGCTCCGCGGCACGCAGCTGGTGCCGAACTGGATCGCGTTCAGCGTGGTGCGGTTGCTCGAGGAGTACTTCGGCGAGCTCGTGGAGTACGACTTCACCGCCGAGATGGAAGAAGACCTCGACCGCATCGCCCGCGGCGACGCCGACCGCGTGGACTGGCTCAAGGGCTTCTACTTCGGTGGCGGCGACGACGACCAGCGCGGCCTGCGGACCGTCATCGACAACCTCGGTGAGATCGACGCCCGCGAGATCAACTCGGTCGAGCTCGCTCCGGGCCTCACGCTCCGGATCGGTCGGTACGGCCCCTACATCGAGGTGCCGAGCGACGACCCCGAGAAGCCGCGGCGTGTCAACGTCCCCGAGGACCTCGCTCCCGACGAACTGACCGTCGAGAAGGCGAAGGAACTCGTCGACGCCCCGGTGATCGGGGACCGCGTCGTCGGGATCAACCCGGAGACCGGGAAAGAGGTCCTGGCGAAGGACGGCCGCTTCGGCCCCTACGTCACGGAGCGCACCCCCGAGCCCGAACCCACCGTGGACCCGAAGACCGGCGAGGTCGTCGAGGCGCCCGCAGCGGCGGAGGCCCCGGCGGCCGAGGCAGCTGCTGCGACCGCGACGAGCGAGACGGCGACGGCGAAGAAGGCCCCCGCCAAGAAGGCGCCCGCGAAGAAGACGACGAAGAAGGCCGCGGCGCCGAAGGAACGCACCGCCTCGCTCTTCAAGTCGATGGACCCGCAGACCGTCGACCTCGAGACCGCGCTGAAGCTCCTCGACCTTCCCCGCGTCGTGGGCCAGGACCCGGAGACGGGCAACGACATCACGGCGCAGAACGGCCGGTACGGGCCGTACCTGAAGAAGGGGACCGACACCCGGACCCTGCCCGGCGAGGACGCGATCTTCGACATCGACCTGCCCGGTGCACTCGAGCTGTTCGCGCAGCCGAAGTACGGCGGCAACCGCACCGCGAGCGCCGCCCTCAAGGAGTTCGACGCCGACCCGGTGTCCGGCAAGCCGATCAAGATGAAGGACGGCCGGTTCGGCCCGTACGTCACCGACGGCGAGACGAACGCGACCATCCCGAAGGGTGAGGACGTCGAGGCCGTCGACCACGCCCGCGCGGTGCAGCTCATCGCCGACAAGCGTGCCAAGGGGCCGGTCAAGAAGAAGACCCCGGCTCGTCGGACGGCGGCCAAGAAGAAGTGACCGGTCGCTTCATCACGCTCGAGGGCGGCGACGGCGCGGGCAAGACGACCCAGGCGGAGCTGCTCTCGGCGTGGCTCGGTGCGCACGGCCGGACCGTGGTGCGCACCCGCGAACCCGGCGGCACGGACCTCGGCGTCCAGATCCGGCAGATGGTCCTGCACGAGCGGGGCCACGTCGCTCCACGGGCCGAGGCGCTGCTGTACGCGGCCGACCGTGCCCAGCACGTCGAGACGGTCGTCCGTCCGGCGATCGCTCGTGGCGAGGTCGTCCTGCAGGACCGCTACATCGACTCGTCCGTCGCCTACCAGGGCGTCGCGCGCGGGCTCGGCGCCGAGCAGGTCCGCTCCGTCTCGGAGTGGGCAGCGGACGGTCTGGCACCGGACCTCACGATCCTGCTCGACCTCGACGTCACCGTCGGACGCGCCCGGGTGGCCGCGGCACGGGGGGACACCTTCGACCGCCTCGAGTCCGAAGCCGCGGCGTTCCACGAGTCCGTCCGTCAGGCCTTTCTCGAGATGGCCGAGACCGAGCCAAAGCGCTTCCTGGTGGTCGACGCCTCGGACCCGACCGACGCCGTGCAGGACGCGGTCCGTCGAGCGGTCGCCCCGCTCGTCGGGATCGACCCGGCATGACGGTGGTCACTGACAGGATGGTCCCGTGAGCGTGTGGGACGGCCTGACCGGGCAGGAAGAAGCGGTCGCGTCGCTGCGCAACGCGGCCGAGTCGACCGACGGCACCGGTGGCATGACGCACTCGTGGCTCATCACCGGCCCGCCCGGGTCGGGTCGGTCGAACGTGGCGACCGCCTTCGCTGCGGCGCTCGTGGGCAACGGCCCCGACGACGACCACACCCTGCGGCAGATCACCGCGAAGACCCACCCGGACGTCTCGGTGCTCACCACCCAACGCGTGATCATCACGATCGACGAGATCCGGCAGCTCGTCACCTCGTCGTACTACTCGCCGTCGGTCGGGCGGTACCGCGTCGTCATCATCGAGGACGCCGACCGCATGACCGAGCGCACTTCGAACCTGCTGCTCAAGGCGCTCGAGGAACCCCCGGAGCGCACGGTCTGGATCCTCTGCGCCCCGAGTGAGGCCGACCTGCTGCCGACGATCCGGTCGCGCGTCCGCTCGGTCCGTCTGCGTGTGCCCGGCATCGAGTCCGTCGCCGACCTGCTCGTCGCCCGGACCGGTGTCGACCGCGCCCTCGCGATGGATGCTGCTCGTCAGGCGCAGAGCCACATCGGCATGGCGCAGCGCCTGGCCACGAGCGAGCCCGCACGTGACCGCCGACGCCGGACCCTGACGACCGTGCTCGGTGTGCGGAGCGTGGGTGACGCCGTCATGGCGGCCGCCGAGCTCCTCGCCGTCGCCGACGAAGACGCCAAGTCCATCACCGAGCAGCGCGACTCCGAAGAGCGCGACGCGGCCCTGCGCTCGCTCGGGGTCGAACCCGGCGGGACGATCCCGCCGGCGCTCCGGTCGCAGCTCCGCGCCCTCGAGGACGATCAGAAACGCCGTGCGACCCGCAGCCTGCGCGACGGCCTCGACCGGATCCTGGTGGACGTCTCCTCGCTGTACCGCGACCTGCTCCTGCTGGGGCTCGGAGCCCCGGCGGAACCGGTCAACCTGGCCATGCGAGACCAGCTCGAGCACGCGCTGCCGACGACACCGCCCGCTGCCGCGCTCGAGGTCCTCGACGCCGTCGCCCTGGCGCGCCAGCGCATCGCGGCCAACGTGGCGGCACTCCTGGCGCTCGAAGCACTGCTCGTCACCATCGCCCGCGCCCGCCGCTGAGGCACGGCGTGCGACAATCACGGCATGCCCGACGCTGAACCCGGCCTGCGCGAACGGAAGCGCCGCGCCACTCGGCGCGCCATCCAGCAGGCTGCGCTCCGGATCGCCCTCGAGGACGGCCTCGGCGCGGTCACGGTGGACGAGATCTCCCGGCGAGCCGACGTCTCACCGCGGACGTTCTTCAACTACTTCCCGAGCAAGGAGCAGGCGATCCTCGGGGACGACCCGCAGCTGCCCGACGACGCGGCGTTGCAGGCGTTCGTCGACGGTGGTCCGAGCGGTGACCTGCTCGCGGACGTCGGCACGCTGCTGGTGCACTCGACACGCGAACTGATCGAGGAGCGCGGGCTCATCGAGGAGCGCCAGCAGGTCCTGCGCGCGAACCCGGAGCTGTTCAGCCGTCGGATGGCGTCCATGAAGGAGTTCCAGGCGGAGCTGCAGGCGGCCGTCGCACGGCGGCTCGAAGACGCCGACGCGGAGCTCGCCGCCGACCCCGACGCGCTCCGTCGCCGCGCCGGTCTCGCGGCCATCGTCGCCCTCGCCGCCCTGCGCCACGCATGGTGGGAGTGGTCGGGTTCCGAAGCCGGGACACACCTGGTCGACGAGCTCGAACGGTCCTTCGCCGAGCTCGGCGTGCTGGTTTCGCGTTCACTCGTCTGAACCTGTATAGTCATTGCTCGTGCCACTCCGGACATGGAGTGTGCGCCGCCTTAGCTCAGTCGGTAGAGCGATTCACTCGTAATGAATAGGTCGTCGGTTCGATTCCGACAGGCGGCTCCGTGAACACCCCGGTCAGGTCCACTCGAAGTGGCTCTGACCGGGGTTTTCGTATTCCGGACGAATCCGTGTCCCTCGCCCGAGGGGCAGACGTCGGGCGTGATCGCGGGCTAACCTTGTCCGCGATACGGGGGACACGATGACCGACCACCAGCCCAGCGCTCCACCGGCGATGACGCAGTGCTGAAGCGTGTCCTGGTCATCGTCGTGGTCGCCGCCACCGCCGGAGCACTCGCGGTGACCGCGGCAGCCGTGCCCGAGTCCGTCGCGACGTCCGCGTCGACCTCGTCGCCGAGCACCGGTTCGTCCGCGACCCCGACGGCGTCCGCGACCGGCCCCGCGTACCTGGCGGACCGCGAGCCGACCTTCTCCGAGGACTTCGACACCCCCGCCGCAGCCGGCGGCCCCTTCGCCGAGACGTACCGGAACTCGTGGCAGCCGTACCCCGACGGCACCGGCGGCAAGTACTACTCGAACGAGGTCGTGAGCGCCCACGACGGCTACCTGGACGTCGCGATGGACGGTGAGCACGGTGCTGCCGGAACATTCGGCACACCCACCGGCGCGTGGTCACACGTCGGCGGCACCTTCAGCATCCGAGCGCGGGCGACCGGCGGAGACGGCAACGGGATCGCGGTCATGCTGTGGCCGACGTCGAACGCCTGGGCCGACGGTGAGTTGAGCTACCCGGAGGGACAGTTCGACGGGTCGCCCCGCGTCTTCCACCACTCGATGCTGCCCGGGCTGGAGCGCCGCTTCGAGCACTACAACACCCGGGTGTCCTGGAACGAGTGGCACACCTACACGACCGAGTGGGTGCCGGGCAAGAGCGTCCGGTACTACCTCGACGGCAAGCTCGTGTTCACGGTGCCGCGCAACGTCCCCACCACTCCGCACCGCTACATGTTCCAGACCGGCAACTGGGGCGACCCGGGGCACGTCCAGATCGACTGGGTCCGCACCTACGACAGGTGAGTGACCAATCCCCCCGGACGGGGGCTCCGAATCAGTCCGGTCGTACGACCCGACACCCGTGTGCTCGCGTCGATGACCCGAACCTCGACGCGGGCGCGCGGACGGGAACGATCCCCGTTCTGGGGCTGCCCGACGGGCTCGGCGCGGTCCACGATGAGTGGGAACCCGTTCCGTCGTCACCGAGAGGTCGTCATGCTGCTGTCCCTGGTCTACATGAGCGCAGCGAACGAGGTGTTCGACCAGGAGCGGCTCGACGCACTGCTCGAGCACGCACGGGTCCGCAACACCGCGTCCGGCCTGTCCGGTCTGCTCGTCTACAAGGACGGCCGGTTCATGCAGCTGCTCGAAGGTCCCGAGGCGGCGGTGCTCGAGACGTACCAGCGCATCATCGACGACCCGCGGCACACCGACGTCGGCCTGCTGGTCGAGGAGCGCATCCACACTCGGCGCTTCGGCGAGTGGAAGATGGCGTTCCACCGCGAACCGGACGCCGACCTGCCCGACGGCTTCGACTCGTTCCTCGCCGAGGGCGACGCGAGCGCCGACACGAGCCGTGCCCGTGAGCTCCTGCGCTGGTTCCGGAACCACCCGATGGCCGCCCCGGACGCGGCGCTCGGCAAACACCGCCGCTGACGCCCCGAGGCGGCCACCGCCGCTGACAGCGCCGCCGCGGCCCACCTCGCGCTGGTAGACAGGACCCATGACGGTTCGCTGGGGAGTCATCGGCACAGGCGGCATCGCACGGTCCTTCGTGGGTGACTGCACCGCGGCCGGCATCGTGTTCACCGCCGTGGGCAGCCGCACCCGCGAACACGCCGAGGCCTTCGCCGCGGAGTTCGGTATCGAGCGGGCCCACGGTTCCTACGATGACCTGGTGGCGGACGAGCGCATCGACGCGGTCTACGTCGCGACCCCGCACGTCCGGCACGCCGAGGACGCCCTGCTCGCGATCCGGGCGGGCAAGCACGTCCTGGTCGAGAAGGCCTTCACGATGACCGCGGAGGAGGCCCGTACGGTCGTCGACGCAGCTCGGCACGCGGGCGTCGCGGTGATGGAGGCGATGTGGACCCGCTTCCTGCCGCAGATGGCGATGATCCGCGAGATCGTCGCCGAGGGTCGGATCGGTCGCCCGGTGGTGGTCGAGGCGACCCACCACCAGGCCCTCCCGACGGACCCGGGTCACCGGCTGCGCGACCCTGCACTCGGTGGGGGAGCGATGCTCGACCTCGGGATCTACCCGGTGTCCTTCGCGGTGGACGTGCTCGGCGTGCCGACCGCGCTCGTCGCAGCGGGCACGCTGAGCGAGCAGGGCGTCGACGAGCAGATGGGCCTGGTGATGACGCACCCGGGCGGCGCGCAGTCGATGATCCACTTCGGGATGGACCTGCGGAGCCCGAACACGGCGTCGATCATCGGCGAGACCGGCCGCATCGACCTCGACTCCACCTGGTACACGCCGACCACCTGGCGGATCCGCGACCGCGACGGCGCCGTGGTCGAGGATTTCGACGGTCGCGAGGAGCTCGCCGGCTACGAGCACGAGGCACGCGCCTTCGAGACGATGATCACGTCGGGCCGCCACGACGGCGGCCCGATGGACCCGGACGAGACCGTCGCGATCATGGCGGTGCTGGACGAGGCACGTCGCCAGGTCGGGGTCCGGTACCCCGCCGACGGTCCCGGCACGGCTCCCTGATCCGGCACCCGTCCTCGACGGATCCCGCCCCCGGCCTGGAGGCTCCTGCCGCAGTTCCGTAGGATCGGTCACGATGTCCGAGCAGCAGCCCACCCCGCGTTCCGTCCCGGAGCGGTTCCGCGCCGCCGTCACCGCAGCGCGCGCCTCCGCCGCACGACGCCCGGTCCCCTGGATCGCGGGTGGTCTCGCGGCGCTGCTCGTGGTCGGCTCCGGTGGGGCCGTCGCCGTCGCAGCGGCCACGACCCCCGACTCCCGCTCTGCCGCGCCGAGCTCGACCCGGACCGCGTCCTCGGCTCCGGACCGGACGACCACCACGAAGCGCCCGACGGCGAAGCCGTCCCCGACGCCGACCGCCGACACCCGCGCGGTGCCGGACGACCTCGCCGGCCCCTCCGCCCTCCGGACCTGCTCGATCGCGACGGCTGCGTCGGCGAGCGGCCTCGGCGACTTCGAGGGGTACGTGATGGACGCCGAGACGGGCAAGGTGCTGTTCTCGAAGCACGGCGAGCGGGCCGCCCAGACGGGCAGCGTCATGAAGACCCTGACGTCGGCGACCGCGCTCTCCGTGCTCGGGGGTGACCACCGCATCCCGACGACCGTCACACGGGAGTCCGCGAACACCGTGGCCCTGGTCGGGCACGGTGACGCGACGCTGTCCGCGGGCGGCGGCACCGTGTACCCGGGCGCCCCGACCCTCGCCCAGCTCGCACAGCAGGTGAAGGCGAAGGTGGGTGCCGCCCCGGTCACCACGATCGTCACCGACGACTCCTACTGGAGCGATGCCGACGCCTGGGACCCCACGTGGCCGGTCTCCGAGCGCACCATCGGGTACCAGCCGGAGGTCACCGCGCTGATGGTCGACGGCGACCGAGCGAACCCCGCAGCGGCGACGTCACCGCGGTCGGAGGACCCGGTCGGGCGGGCGGGTGTCGCCTTCCGCACGGCACTGGCGAACGCAGGAGTCGCGGGCGCCGGTTCCGCGCAGATCGTCAAGCGGGCGACCACGGGCACCGAGACGATCGCCACGGTCTCCTCGCAGCCGGTGTCGACGCTCATCGGGCAGATGATCCCGAACTCGGACAACACCCTGGCCGAGATGCTCGCCCGGGTGTCCTCGAAGGAGTCCGGGTCGAACGGCTCGGCGGCGTCCCTGTCGTCCGTGTACCAGTCGGCGCTGCGCTCCTACGGCCTCGACCCGGCCGGCATCGTGATCAAGGACGGCTCGGGCGAGAGCGCCTCGAACGCCGTGTCGCCGGAGTTCGTCGCCCACCTGATGGTGCAGGTCGCCTCCGGAGCGAAGGGCCTCGGGACGCTCGCGAACGCCCTGCCGGTGTCCGGGCAGTCCGGTACCCTCGCCAGCCGGTTCACCGGCGCGAACGCGGTCGCCCGTGGCAAGGTGCACGCGAAGACGGGCTGGATCGACAGCGCGAACACCCTCGGCGGCTACATCGACGCCGCCGACGGGTCCCGGTTGACCTTCGCCTTCTACGCCATCGGTTCGTCGCGCGCGGCGGCACTGCCGGCACTCGACGCGGTGACCGCCGCGACCTACTCGTGCGGGAGCAAGCTCACCGGCTCCTGAGCCGACGGGTGTTGGATGGACCCATGGCAAGAGCACTGCTCGTCGTGGACGTCCAGAACGACTTCACCGAGGGCGGTGCGCTCGCGGTCACCGGGGGAGCGGCGCTCGCGAAGCGCATCACCGCGTTCCTCGGTCGGCACGGGGACGAGTACGACCTCATCGTGGCGTCCCGCGACTGGCACCACGGGGACGACGACAACGGCGGACACTTCGCCGGACCCGAAGGACCCGACTTCGTCGACACGTGGCCGGTGCACTGCGTCGCCGGGACGCCCGGCGCCGACTACCACCCCGACCTCGACACCGCCCTGATCGACGTCGACGTCCTCAAGGGCCAGGGCACGCCGGACTACTCGGCGTTCCAGGCCGTGACCGAAGCGGGCGTCCCGCTGGCCGACGTGCTCGCCGAGCGCCGCGTGCACACGATCGACGTCGTCGGCATCGCAACCGACCACTGCGTCCGGGCCTCGGCACTCGACGCCCGTGCCGCGGGCCTCGACGTCGCCGTGTACGAGGACCTGGTGGCCGGCGTCGACGCCGAGCGCAGCGCCCGGGCGCTCGACGAGATCCGGGCGGCCGGCGGACACGTCGACCGCAGCGACATGGACGAGGGCCTCGCAAACCCAGGAGGAGCACGACTGTGACCGACACCACCACGAACGAAACCACCACCACCACCGTCGCCGACGAGCACGTCCGCGTCGAGGGCGTCCCCACCGGACTCTTCATCGGCGGCACCTGGCGTGCCTCGTCGAGCGGGTCCACGTTCGCCGTGCACGACCCGTCGACCGGAGCCGTCCTGGCCGATGTCGCGGACGCCACCCCCGAGGATGGCATCGCCGCCCTCGACGCCGCGGCCGCCGCGCAGGAGTCCTGGGCAGCCACGGCCCCGCGCACACGGTCGGACATCCTGCGCCGGGCCTTCGACCTGGTGCACGAGCACGCCGACGACCTCGCGGCCCTGATGTCGCTCGAGATGGGCAAGCCGCTGGCCGAGGCCCGCGGCGAGGTCGTCTACGGCGGCGAGTTCCTGCGGTGGTTCTCGGAGGAAGCGGTCCGCATCACCGGCGATTACCGCACGAACCCCGAGGGCACCGGCCGCGCGATCGTGCTGAAGCGTCCGGTCGGCCCCGTCTACGCGATCACCCCGTGGAACTTCCCGCTCGCGATGGCGACCCGGAAGATCGGACCGGCCCTGGCCGCTGGTTGCACGGTGGTCGCGAAGCCGGCCGACCTCACCCCGCTGACGACCCTGTTCCTGGTCGAGCTGTTCCGCCGTGCCGGGCTGCCGGACGGTGTGCTCAACGTGATCCCGTCGAGTGACGCCAAGGGGCTGTCGGAGCCGATCATCGCCGACCCGCGCCTGCGCAAGCTGACCTTCACCGGTTCGACCCCGGTCGGTTCGGCGCTCCTCAAGCAGGCGGCGGACAACGTGCTCAAGACGAGCATGGAGCTCGGCGGCAACGCTCCGCTGCTCGTGTTCGACGACGCCGACCTCGACGAGGCGGTGGACGCGGCCATGCTCGCGAAGTTCCGCAACACGGGCGAGGCCTGCACCGCTGCGAACCGGTTCTTCGTGCAGGACGGCATCGCCGACGCGTTCGTCGCGGCCCTCACCGCGAAGGTGGACGCCCTGCGCGTCGGCCGGGGGACCGAGGACGGCACGACGCTCGGACCGCTCATCGACGACCGGGCCGTGGACAAGGCCGCCTCGCTCGTCGACGACGCCCTCGGCCGCGGTGCCCGGCTCGTCACCGGCGGCCACCGGATCGACCGCCCCGGCACCTTCTACGAGGCGACGGTGATCGACGACGTGCAGCCCGGCTCGGAGATCATGACGACGGAGATCTTCGGACCGGTCGCCTCGGTCACGCGCTTCAGCACCGAGGACGAGGGGATCCGGCTCGCGAACGACACCGAGTACGGACTCATCGCCTACGCCTTCACGACCGACTTCCGGCGCGGCCAGCGGCTCGCCGAACGCCTGGAGACGGGCATGCTCGGGCTGAACACGGGCGTCGTGTCCAATGCGGCGTTCCCGTTCGGCGGCGTGAAGTCCTCGGGCCTGGGCCGCGAGGGCTCGCACGAGGGCATCGAGGAGTACCTCGAGACCGTCTACGTGCTGACGCCGGACCCGTTCGCCGCCTGAGTCCGAGTCGACGGTACGGCCGCGGTGCTCACGGCCGTCCCCGGACTCACACGAGCAGCTGGTGCTTCGCCAGGTCGCGGTAGAGCGGCGTCGACTCCACGAGCTCGGAGTGCGTGCCGCTGCCGACGACGCGGCCGTGCTCGAGCACGACGATCACGTCGGAGTCGACCACCGTCGACAACCGGTGGGCGATCACGAGCAGGGTGCGGTCCTCGGCGACGGCGTCGATCGCGAGCCGCATCTTCTGCTCGTTGACCCCGTCGAGTGACGACGTCGACTCGTCGAGCAGCAGGATCGGGGGAGCGGCGAGCAGCGCGCGGGCGATGGCCAGGCGCTGCCGTTCCCCACCGGAGAGCATCACGCCGTCCTCGCCGACCTGCGCGTCGAGACCGCGGGGATCGCGGTGCAGGACCTCGCCGAGGTTGACCGCCTCGAGCACCCGGACGCAGTCGTCCTCGGTGGCGTTCGGCGACCCGAGCAGCAGGTTGGCGCGGATCGTGCCGGCGAGCACGGGGGCGTCCTGCTCGACGTAGCCGATCTGGGCACGGAGCTCGTCGCGATCCATGCCGCGCACGTCGATGCCACCCAGGCGGATGACCCCGTCGGTGGGGTCGTAGAACCGCTCGATGAGCGCCAGGGTCGTCGACTTGCCGGCACCGGACGGGCCCACGAGTGCGACGCGCGAGCCGCGGGGCACCCGGAACGACACGTCGTGGAGCACCACGTCGTCGGCCGGGCGCTCGTCGTCGACGTGATCCGGGCCTCCTGGACGGTCCGCGGGGTCGGACGCGACCGCGCCGTCGGCACCCGAGGCGTCCGCCTGGGCGCGGTACCGGAACGAGACGTGCTCGAACGCGATGGCGTCGTCGGTGGCGACCGCTGCGGCCGGTCGGACCGACTCGTCGTCCTGGGACTCGGTCGGCAGGTGCAGGATCTCCTCGATCCGGCCGAGCGCGCCGAGCGCCTGAGCGACGGCCACGGCCGCGCCCATCGCCTGGCCGAGCGGCATGATCATCATGAAGAGCAGCAGGATGAACGTGATGAGCGTCGCGATGGTGATGGTGCCGGCGGCGACCTGTGCCCCGCCGACGCCCAGGACGGCGATGAACGCGACCTGCATGACGATGCTGGCGACGGGCACGACGAAGGCGGACATCTTGGCGATGTCGAGGCCCCGCTTGTAGGCCTCGGTCGCGTGGCCGTCGACCTCGCGCACCTCGCGCTCGGTGGCGCCGGCCGCTCGGATGGTGCGGACCGCGCCGATCCCGCGTTCGACGGCCGCGGTGAGGTCGCCGACCTTCTCCTGCGCACGCTTCGAGGCGACCCGGATGCGACGGCTCAGCCCGCCGACGACGACGATGGCGATCAGGACGATCACGATCACGATACCGAGCAGCAGCGGGTCGATGATCGCCATCGCGACGATGGCGCCGAAGAACGTGAGCGCGCCGCCGATCGACTCGATCAGTCCCTGGGTCAGGACGGCCCGCAGGAGCGTGGTGTCGCTGCCGACGCGGGACACCAGGTCGCCGGTCCGACGGGTGTCGAACTCCGAGATCGGCAGGTTGAGGATGCGGGCGATGAGCTTGCGGCGGGTGGAGAGCACGACGCCCTCGCCCGCGCGCTGCAGCAGGAAGTGCTGCACACCGTTCAGCACCCCCGCGACGATGACGAGCCCGACCAGCAGCCACACGAGCGTGCTGAGGGTGTTGCCCTGCTGCACCGCGGTGATGACCTGGTTGACCAGGAGCGGCTGCGCGAGCGAGGCCCCCGCACCGAGGACGCTCAGCACGATGATCACGACCATCGCGGGCTTGTTCTCGAACAGGTAGGACAGCAGGCGACCGAACGTGGCGCGGGGGCCGTCGGAGGTCTTCGGGCGTGCGAAGGGGAAGCTCATCGTGTTCCTAGTTTCTGCCGTACTTCTTGTGCACTGCCTGTCGGCTGACACCGAGCAGCGTCGCGATCTCCTGCCACGAGGCGCCGGCGGTGCGGGCACGTCGCGCGGCGAGCTCTTCGGTCCGGTCGAGCTCACGGCGCAGTTCCCGCACGTTGGCGAGGGCGGAGAACGGGTCGTCCCCCGATGCTCCGGCCGCGAGGCTCGTGATGGTCGGTCGGTCCATGCCTGTCAACCTACATTGACGCACCGACATCCGTCAACCTGCGTTGACGGCGTCTCGCCGCGCTGCATCGGGTGCGCAAACGCTTGCGTCTTCGTTCGACGCCGCCACGCGCGCGAGACGCCGCCGAATCCGGCGGCGTCTCGGCGGGCAGGCGGCGTCCCGCTGACACGACGGCGTGTTGCGCGGGGGGGGGGGGGCACACGAGGGACGGGAGGCCCGGTGCCAGCGGGCCCCGGGCCGCCCGGCCAACGGATGCCGCGCCGAGCAGGCGGCGGCGAAGGCCTGCGACTTCGTCTCGCGCACGAAGAGCAGCGCGACCAGGGTCACGACCGCGGCGATCGTCAGGTACAGGCCCACCAGGAAGATGTCGCCGTCCGGCTTCCAGAGTGCCAATGCGATGGTCGGGGCGAGTGACGCACCGAGGATCGACGCGACGTTGTACGCGATGGCCGAGCCGGTGTACCGGACGTTCGTCGGGAACAGCTCGGGCAACAGCGCACCCATCGGACCGAAGGTCAGCCCCATCAGCGAGAGCCCGACGATGAGGAACGTCACCACGGTGATCGGCCCACTCGACGCCGCGAACCAGAACTGGAACGTCAGGCCGAACAGCGCGATGCCGATGGTGGTCGGGATGAGGGTCTTGCGGCGGCCGAATTTGTCGGCGAGCAGCCCGGCGATCGGGGTGAAGATGCCGAAGAACACGACGCCGATCATGAGCAGCGTCAGGAACTCGCCACGGGTGTAGCCGAGGCCGACCTTTGGGACGAGCGGGCTGTTCTCGGTGCCGGTGGTGCCGTACTGCAGAGTGAACGTCGTCAGGAAGTAGAAGAGCACGTAGGTGGCGACCATGCCGAACGTGCCGATGATGACGGCCCGCCACGAGGTGCGGAACACCCGGCCGAGCGGGACCTTCGCGACCGTGCCGGACTCCTGCACACCGCGGAACACCGGCGACTCGACGAGCTTGAAGCGCACGTAGAGGCCGATGATGACGAGCACGGCGGAGAGCAGGAACGGGATGCGCCAGCCCCACGCCTGGAAGTCGGCGTTCGGGGTGCCGTCGGCACCGGCGGGCATCGCCGCGTTGATCGCGATGAACAGGCCGTTCGCGAGCAGGAAGCCGATCGGGGCGCCGAGCTGCGGCATCGAGCCGAACACGCCGCGCTTGCCCTTCGGCGCGTTCTCGGTCGCGAGCAGGGCCGCGCCGGACCACTCGCCGCCGAGGCCGACGCCCTGGGCGAAGCGCATCACGGCGAGCAGGACCGGGGCCCAGACCCCGATGGTGTCGAACGTCGGCAGGCAGCCGATCAGGAACGTGGCGGTTCCCATCACGAGCAGCGATGCGACGAGGGTGGTCTTGCGGCCGATCCGGTCGCCGAAGTGCCCGAAGACGATCGACCCGACCGGCCGGGCGAAGAACGCCAGGGCGAACGTGACGAAGGAGGACAGCTGCGAGGCCGTCGGGTCCTCGTTCGGGAAGAACAGCGTCGGGAAGACGAGCACCGCGGCGGTCGCGTAGACGTAGAAGTCGTAGAACTCGATCGACGTGCCGACGAGGCTCGCGATGACGACGCGGGAGCGCGGGTTGCCGGCGGGTGCCGGAGCGGAGGTGGGCGTTGCGGGTGCCGGGGCGGCGGTCATGACAGTGCGGGGTCTTCCGTGCTGCGTGCTCCCGATGGGGAACACGAGGATCCGAAACGGCGGACACCGATCGGTTCGCGCGGGGTGGCGCGGGCACCGATCGGGTGCGTTCGGCTGAGGGGGACCGCTTGTGACGGAAGCCCGATCATACGACAGATGTCGTCTGCCTGCGAATCAGCCCAGAGTCAGCTGGCCGCAGCGTCCGTCACCGGCGCGCGCTCAGGCGCCCGCGCCGGCCCCGGCTTCGAGGTGCTCCGGCAACTGGTGGCCCATCCGGTCGCGCTTGGTGTCCAGGTACCCGGCGTTCTGTGCCGAGATGCCGACGACGAGCGGCACGAGCGAGTCGACGGTGATGCCGTGCTCCTCGAGCTGGCGGCGCTTCTCCGGGTTGTTGGACAGCAGCCGGACGCGGGTGATCCCGAGGTCGGCGAGGATGCCCGCGGCGCCGCCGTAGGCGCGGGAGTCGGCGGGCAGGCCGAGCGCGAGGTTGGCGTCGAGGGTGTCGAGACCGTCCTCTTGCAGGCGGTAGGCCTTGAGCTTGTTGATGAGACCGATGCCGCGGCCCTCCTGCCCGCGCAGGTAGATGACCACACCGCCCTCGGCGGCGATCGTGTCGAGCGCGGCGTCGAGCTGGGGGCCGCACTCGCACTTCAACGACCCGAAGGCTTCACCGGTCAGGCACTCGGAGTGCACCCGGACGAGTGCCCCGTCGGTTGGCATCGAGCCGTCCGGCAGGGTGCCGATGATCGCGACGTGCTCCGCGCTCGTCACGAGGTCGCGGTAAGCGCGCATCTGGAAGGTGCCGTGGGTGGTCGGCACGTTCGTCGACACCTCGAACTTGACCGGGCTCCCCGGCGTGGGGGAGGTCAGCGCATCGGTCATGGGGTGCTCCGGTCGTTCGTGGGCCCGTCGTTCCCGAGCCCGGGTGTCGCGTGCTGCTGTTGCTGGCGGTGCTGGTTCTGGTGCTGCGGACGGTGCGGTCGGGCTCGGACCAGCAGGTCGGGGCCGAGGCTGGTGGTCGATAGTACGTCCAACCGCCGACGCTCGGAGATGCTTCCCGCCCCCAGGTCGTCGAGGGCGACACGGGGTCCGCCGAGCAGCACCGGGGCGAGGTACACCAGGTACTCGTCGACGAGTCCGGCGGCGATGAGCGCCGAGGCGACCGTGGGACCACCCTCGACGAACACCGAGTGCACGCCGTGCCCGCGCAGGGCACCGAGCGAGGTGGCCAGGTCGTGTCCAGGCAGGGTGACGAGCCCGCGCGGGTGCCGACGGACGGCGGCGTCGGCCGGCACCGGGCGGTCACCGAGCACCACGGCGAGCGGCTGGTCGGCGAGGAGTTCGCCGGCGTCCCCGCGGGCGGTCAGGCTCGGGTCGTCGGCCAGGACGGTGCCGGTGCCGACGAGGATCGCATCGTGGGCGGCGCGCTGTTCGTGGACGTGCTGCCGTGCGGCGGCGCCGGTGATCCACTTGCTCGTGCCGTCGGCAGCGGCGGCGCGCCCGTCGAGGCTGGAAGCCCACTTCACGGTGACCCACGGTCGGCCGAGCCGGACCGAGAGCAGCCACCGTTCGAGGAACGCCTCGGCCTGGTCGGCCAGGACGCCGGAGACGACCTGGACCCCGGCGGCGCGGAGTCGGTCGGCGCCGCCGTGCACGTCGGCTCCGGGGTCGTCGATCGCGTAGACGACCCGGGCGATCCCGGCGTCGAGCAGTGCCACGGCGCACGGCCCGGTGCGCCCGACGTGGTTGCAGGGTTCGAGGGTGACGACCGCCGTCGCGCCACGCAGCAGTGCCGGATCGACCTTGGCCATCGCGTCGACCTCGGCGTGCGGGGTGCCGGCGCCCTTGTGCCACCCCTCGGCGAGGACCTCGCCGGCGGGGGAGAGGATCACGGCGCCGACGCGGGCGTGGTCGCCGACGACGGGCCCGAGGGCCGCGAGTTCGAGCCCGCGGCGCATCGCCCGGACCTCGGTGGGTCGTGCCGTGTCGCTCACGGGCCGAGCCTACCGGCGGCGGTTGGGTGACACGTCACCACGGTTGTGAGCGCGTTCAGGCGCTGGGCCACGGGAGCTCGGATGCGGGTGTGCCGTCGGCGCGTCGCAGTGCGGTCCACGCTGTGGTCGGGCCGCCGTCCCGGTCCGGAACCCGGGCTGCGCCGAGGCCGGTGTACGAGAACCCGGCCGCACGTGCGACCGCCGCCGAGGCCGTGTTGTCCTCGTAGCACTCCCAGTAGACGTCCGGCGCGCCCTGCTCGAACGCCCAGTCGACGACGAGCTGGACGGCGTCGTGCATGAGCCCGGCGCCGCGCGCGGACGGTGCGAGCCAGAACCCGAGGTCACGACCGGCGGTGCGGTAGCTGATGATGCCCGCGAGCCAGGTCGAACCGGCCGGTCGGATCGCCCACGTGTACTCGCGGTCCGAGGCCCAACCCGGTCCGACCAGGGCGTCGACGAAGGTCCGGGCATCCTGCTCGCGGTACGGCGTCGGCACCGTCGTCCACCGGACGATCTCCGGGTCCTGGCAGGCCTCGGTGATCGCCGCGGTGTCGGCGCGGGTGGGCAGGTCGAGCCGGACCCGCGCCGACTCGAGCGTGACGGGCAGCACGGTCAGCCGCGCGACCGCGGGACGAACCCGATGCGGTCGTAGACGCGGGCCAGGGTCTCCTGCGCGATCGACTCGGCGCGATCGGCGCCGACGGCGAGCAGCCGGTCGAGCTCCGCCGGGTCGTCGAGGAGTTCGAGCGTGCGGGCGCGGACCGGTTCGAGCTCGGCCACGACGGCGTCGGCGACCTCGCCCTTCAGGTCGCCGTAGCCCTTGCCGGCGAACGATTCCTCGAGCGCGGCGATCGAGGTGCCGGTGAACGCCGACAGGATCGACAGCAGGTTCGTCACACCGGGCTTTGCCTGGCGGTCGGCCCGGATCTCGCGCTCGGCGTCGGTGACGGCCGACTTGATCTTCTTCGCCGTGCGCTTCGGGTCGTCGAGCAGGCGGATGAGGCCGTTGTCCGACGCTGCGGACTTGCTCATCTTGCTGGTCGGGTCCTGCAGGTCGTAGATGCGCGCGGTCTCGGTCAGGATGCGTGCCTCGGGCGTGACGAAGGTGTCACCGAACCGCGAGTTGAAGCGTCCGGCCAGGTCGCGGGTGAGCTCGACGTGCTGGCGCTGGTCGTCGCCGACCGGCACGACCCTGGTGTCGTAGAGCAGGATGTCCGCGGCCATCAGGATCGGGTAGGTGAACAGCCCGACCGACGCGGCCTCGGCGCCCTGGCGTGCCGACTTGTCCTTGAACTGGGTCATCCGGCTCGCCTCGCCGAAGCCGGTCAGGGTGTTCAGCACCCAGGCGAGTTCGGCGTGCGCGGGCACGTGCGACTGCACGAACAGCGTCGCCTTGGACGGGTCGATGCCCGACGCGATGTACTGCGCAGCGGTGGCCCGGGTGTTCGCGCGGAGCTCGGTCGGGTCCTGGGGCGAGGTGATCGCGTGCATGTCGACGACGCAGTAGATGGCGTCGTAGTCGTCGAGCAGGGTCCTCCACTGCATGAGCGCCCCGACGTAGTTGCCGAGGTGCAGTGAGCCGGCGGACGGCTGGATGCCCGAGAAGATGCGGGTCTTGGTCATGGTGGTGCTCCGGTGCGTCAGGTGAAGCGAGAGAAGAGGGGTCAGAGTTCGTAGTCGACGACCACGGGGGCGTGGTCGGACCATCGCTGGTCGTACGCCGCGGCGCGGTCGACCGTGTACTCCGTGACCTTGGCGGCCAGGTCGGGCGTCGCCATCTGGTAGTCGATGCGCCAACCGGTGTCGTTGTCGAACGCCTGCCCGCGCCAGGACCACCACGTGAACGGACCGTCGACGTCGCCGGCCTGGGCGCGGCCCACGTCGACCCATCCGAGCCCGGGACCCGTGGAGCCGTCGGCACCCTCGACCGGTTCGCCGTCGGCGCCGAAGAACCGCGAGAAGTAGGCTCGCTCCCGCGGCAGGAAGCCGGCCCGCTTGACGTTGCCCTTCCAGTTCTTGATGTCGCGCTCGTCGTGCCCCACGTTCAGGTCACCGACGACGACCGCGAGCGGGTTGTGCTCGCGGAGCGCCGGCAGCCGCTCGGTCATCGCGTCGAGGAACTTCCACTTCTCGTCCTGCTTGGGGGTGTCGACCTCGCCCGAGTGCACGTACGTCGAGACCACCGTGACGGTCGTCCCGCCGATCTCGTAGTCGGCCTCGAGCCAGCGGCCGGCGGAGTCGAAGTCGTCGGCGCCCAGTGCGACGCGGTGGATCTGCGCGGAGTGCCGCGAGGCGATCGCCACCCCGGCCCGGCCCTTCGCGGTCGCCGGGTCGTGCACGATGTCCCACTCGTCCCCGAGCAGCGCCGCCAGGTCGTCGCTCGACGCGCGCACCTCCTGCAGGGCCAGCACGTCGACGTCGCGGGTGGCGAGCCAGTCGCCCATGCCCTTGCGGAAGGCGGCGCGGACGCCGTTCACGTTGACGGATGCGAGGCGCAGGCGTGTCATGCAGAACACCTTATCGGCGGGTGCCGACAGCCCTCGGTCGTACGATCTGCCCATGACCGTCGTGATGACCGTCGGCGAGCTGCTCGCCGCGTTCCGACCCGTGGCAGCGCAGATGCTCCGTCCGGACGAGTTCCGCTCCGCCCGCTTCTGGGTGAGCCCGCACGGGGACTGGGAACTCGACCACGAGGAGGACGAATTCATCGACAGCTCGATGAGCGTCGTCTGGGAGATCGGGGGCGAGACCCAGGGTACGAGGGGCCTCGTCGAGGACGTCGACGACCTGCCCGGACTCCTCCACGACCTCGCCGACGACCTGCAGGACTTCATCGCCGAGAGCTCCTTCGCCTGGGGCGAGCTGCGCGCGATCCCGCCCATCGCGCCGTAGCGGCGATCGGACGACGGACGGGAGGCCCGTGGCTGCGTAGCCACGGGCCTCCCGTCCGTCTGGTGGTCGCGTGCAGGACGCGACCTGCGCGATCAGGCCGCGTCGTGGTCCGTCTTGAGGAACTCGACCAGGCTGTCCGCCGTGGTCTCGGCGTCGTCGCCCGACACGGTGAGGATGACCTCGTCGCCGTTCTCGATGCCGAGCCCGAGCAGGGCGAGGATGCTGCCGGCGTTCCCGGACTTGTCGCCCTTGGCGATCGTGACCTGGTGCCCCGACGCCGTCACGGTCTGGACGAAGAGGGATGCGGGGCGAGCGTGCAGGCCGGATGCGCTGGCGACGGTCACGGTGCGGGTGGCTTCGGACATCGATGTACTCCTGTCGATGGGTGGTTGGCTCATGCTAGCGAGCGCTGGGTGGGCGGGAACGGGGCACGGTCAGGGTCGGCCGGGCCAGAAGACCTCGGTGCCGGCGGCCTCGACCTCGCGGACCAGGTCGAGGTTGACGGCGGGGTCGGTGATGATCGTGTCGATCGCGGCGAGCGGGGCGACGCGACCGAACTCCTCGCGGCCGAACTTGGTGTGGTCGGCGAGCAGGATGCTCCGTCGTGCGGACTTGATCATCGCGCTCTTCACGGCGGCCTCGGCCATGTTGTGGGTGGTCAGGCCGCGCTCCGGCGTGATGCCGTTGATGCTGATGAAGGCGACGTCGACGCTGACCATGCCGATGAGCTGGTGCGTCCAGGTGCCGACGCCGGCCAGGGAGTCGCTGCGGATGTTGCCGCCGAGCAGGTGCAGGTCGATGCCCGGGCGGTTCGCGACGGCGGTGGCGACGGGGAGCGAGTGCGTGACGACGGTCAGCCCGCGGTCGGTCGGCAGCAGCTCGGCGAGGCAGATGGTCGAGGTGCCGGCGTCGATCATGATCGAGCCGTTCTCCGGCAGTTCCGCCAGGGCGGCCTCGGCGATGACCATCTTCTCGGTCTGGTTGATCCCGCCGCGGTCACCGACGCCGGGGTGCAGGGTGATCCGCTCGACGGGGATCGCGCCGCCGTGCGCACGACGGACGAGGCCGCGGCGCTCGAGGCTCGTCAGGTCGCGGCGGATGGTCTCGGGCGTGACGGCGAGCAACTCGGCCAGGTCCTTGACGTCCACCCGGCCCTGCGCGCGCGCCTGCTCGACGATGCGCTGGTGGCGTTCTGGTGCGTACATCGGACCTCGTCGTCTCGGGTCGGAACGGAACGGACATGCTCGGGCACGACATCCGCGATGTCGCCCCGTGCGTTCGATCCGCCAGACGCAAACGGGCATCTGTTTCTGTATTTTTATCCCCGGATGTGTTTGTTTGTCAACGCGAAGCGGGGTAGTGTGCTGCTCAGCCGCACGGGCGTGGTCCGTTCCCGTGTCGTGTGCACCGAACGATCCACCCCACCGCAAGCGCGTGTGAGATGAAGGAGTCTCGAATGTCCGAACTGCTCGGCACCGGCGTCGGCCGTGGCGTTGCCCACGGCCCCGTGCTCCGGATGGCTGACCCGCTCGGCGAACCGTCGAAGGACGCCCTGGTGGGCTCGGCCGACGACGCGAAGCAGGCCGTGCACGACGCACTGGCCGCCGTGGCGGACGACCTCAACAAGCGCGGACAGCTCGCCGGCGGCGACGCACAGGCCGTGCTCGAGGCCCAGGCGCTCATGGCGCAGGACCCGACGCTCCTCGACGACGTGCACACCCGCATCGACGGCGGCACCAACGCCGAGCGTGCCGTGTACGAGGCGTTCGCCCAGTTCCGCGACCTGCTCGTCGGCATGGGCGGCTACATGGGGGAGCGCGCGGCCGACCTCGACGACGTCGCCCAGCGCATCATCGCCAAGCTCCGCGGCGTGCACGCCCCCGGCGTCCCCGAGTCGGACACCCCCTTCGTCCTCGTCGCCCGCGACCTCGCCCCGGCAGACACCGCGCTGCTCGACCTCGAGAAGGTCCTGGCGCTCGTCACCCGTGACGGCGGCCCGACCTCGCACACCGCGATCCTCGCCCGTGCCAAGGGCATCACCGCCATCGTCGGTGTGACCGGTGCCGACGACCTGGCCGACGGCGTCCACGTCGTCGTCGACGCCGTGGCCGGCACCGTCTCGACCGACCCGTCCGACGCGCTCGTGGCCGAGGTCGACCAGCGCATCGCCGACCGCCTCGCCGCCGCAGCAGCACCGCTCACCGCGGGTGCGCTCGCCGACGGCCACGTCGTGCCCCTGCTCGCGAACCTCGGCAGCCCCGCCGACGCCGCCGGCGCCGTTGCTCTCGGTGCGGAGGGCGTGGGGCTCTTCCGCACCGAGTTCCTCTTCCTCGACTCGCCCAAGGCCCCCACGGTCGACGAGCAGACCGAGTCGTACCGTCAGCTCCTCGCGGCGTTCCCCGGCAAGAAGGTCGTCGTGCGCGCGCTCGACGCCGGCGCCGACAAGCCCCTGCCGTTCCTCACGGACAAGGACGAGGAGAACCCGGCCCTCGGGCGCCGCGGCCTGCGTGCCCTGCGGAACCACCCCGAGGTCCTGCGTGACCAGCTCACCGCCCTCGCGCAGGCCGACGCCGCGACCGAGGCAGACCTGTGGGTCATGGCCCCGATGGTCGCCGACGCCGAGGAGACCGAGTACTTCGTCACCCTGGCCCGCGAACTCGGCATCCGAACCGCGGGTGTCATGGCCGAGGTGCCGTCGCTCGCGCTGATGGCCGAGCAGGTGTTCCAGAACGCCGACTTCGTGTCAATCGGCACGAACGACCTGACCCAGTACACGATGGCCGCCGACCGCATGCTCGGCACCGTCGCGTCCTACCAGGACCCGTGGCACCCCGCCGTCCTGCGCCTCGTCGCGCAGCTCGGCACCGCGGGCGCCACCGCCGGCAAGGCCGTCGGGATCTGCGGCGAGGCAGCAGCCGACCCGCTGCTCGCCGTCGTCCTGGTCGGTCTCGGCGCCACCACCCTCTCGATGACCCCCGCGGCTCTGGCCGACGTGCGCGCCGAACTCGGTCGCTACACGCTCGAACAGGCCCGCGAGATGGCGACGGCGGCACTCGCCGCGAGCACGGCGGCGGCCGCGAAGTCCGCTGCCGCGGCCGCGACGCACGCCGCCTGAGCCACCACCCCCAGCACCACCCCTCCCATCACCACGCAGCAGCTCCACCACACAGAAAGTCACCGCACATGACAACGTCGTCCGTTGCAGCGCCCGACGCACCCGCGAAGTCGCGGGGCGGCGCACGCGTCGCCGTTCAGAAGTTCGGCACGTTCCTCTCCGGCATGGTCATGCCCAACATCGCGATCTTCATCGCGTGGGGCATCATCACGGCCTTCTTCATCCCGGACGGCTGGACGCCGGTCGCGGCGCTCGGCGGTTCCCGCGACGGGAGCGTCGTCGGCGTCGTCGGCCCGATCCTGACGTACCTCATCCCGCTCGCGATCGCGATCCAGGGTGGCCGGATGGTCTACGAGACCCGCGGTGCCGTCGTCGGGTCGATCTTCTCGATGGGCGTCATCCTCGGGTCCAACTCGACGATGATCCTCGGTGCGATGATCTGCGGGCCGCTCGGTGCGTACATCATCAAGCAGCTGGACCGTCTGTGGGACGGGAAGATCAAGCCGGGCTTCGAGATGCTGGTCAACAACTACGCCGCCGGCATCCTCGGGTTCGGGTTGTTCCTGGCCGGGTTCTTCTGGCTGTCGAAGGTCTTCACCGGGATCGCGACCGCACTCGGTGCAGCTGTCGAGTTCTTGATCAACCACTCCCTGCTCCCGCTCGCGAGCGTGTTCATCGAGCCGGCGAAGGTGTTCTTCCTCAACAACGCGATCAACCACGGCGTGCTCGACCAGCTCGGCGTGGACCAGGTCAAGGAGTCGGGCAAGTCGATCCTGTTCCTGCTCGAGGCGAACCCCGGCCCCGGCCTCGGCCTGCTGCTGGCGTTCACCATCTTCGGTGTCGGCATCGCCCGTTCGACCGCCCCCGGCGCGATCATCATCCAGTTCTTCGGCGGCATCCACGAGATCTACTTCCCGTACGTGCTGCAGAAGCCGGTCATGTTCATCGCGGTCATCCTCGGTGGCGGCACGGGCGTGCTGACGAACGTCATCTTCAACTCCGGCCTGACGGCACCTGCGTCCCCCGGATCGATCTTCGCGGTGTTCCTGAACACGCCGCGGGACAGTTTCCTCGGCGTCACCCTGTCGGTCGTCCTGTCCGCGGCAGTCACGTTCGCGGTCGCGTCGTTCTTCCTCCTCGCCACCCGCAAGCGTGACCGCGAGATGGGCAACGACGGAGACATGAGCGCCGCCATGGCGAAGCTCCAGGCCAACAAGGGCCGCGACGTCAACGCGGCGACCGCCGGCCTGCTCGGCAACAACTCCCCGGCCAACGAGGAAGAGGCCGAGGCCTCCCTCGGCGGCGTCGGCTCGGCGAGCACGGCGACGGCGACGAAGGTCCAGAACCTGGTCTTCGCCTGCGACGCCGGCATGGGCTCGAGCGCGATGGGCGCCAGTGTCCTGCGCAACAAGATCAAGAAGGCGGGCATCGAAGGGGTCACGGTCTCCAACAAGGCGATCGCGAACCTGTCCGGTGACGAGGACCTGATCATCACGCAGGAAGAACTGACGGACCGCGCGAAGCAGAAGAACCCGAACGCGCAGCACGTGTCGGTCGGCAACTTCATGAACGCTCCGCAGTACGACCAGGTCGTCGAGCAGCTGAAGAACCAGTAACGCCACAACCAGTAACGAAGTGCAGTATCGGAGGGGACGGGGCTGACCCGTCCCCTCCATCTCGTCCTCAACACAAGGAGAACCCCCGATGCCCGTCCTGCAGGAGAGCCAGATCCGCATCCACACCGAGGACACCGCGCCGACCAAGTCGGAAGCGATGAAGGAGGCGGCCGAGATCCTCGAGGCTGCGGGCGCGGTCACGGCCGACTACTACCCGGCCATGCTCGAGCGTGAGAAGAGCGTGTCCACCTACATGGGCAACTTCCTCGCCATCCCGCACGGCACCAACGACGCGAAGGACGCCATCAAGTCGTCCGCCCTGTCGTTCATCCGCTACGCCAGCCCGATCGACTGGGACGGCAACCCCGTGCGCTTCGTCGTCGGCATCGCCGGCGTGAACAACGAGCACCTCGACATCCTGTCGAAGATCGCGATCGTGTTCTCCGACGAGGACGAGGTCCAGAAGCTCACCGACGCCGCCGACACCGCCGCGATCCTGTCGATCCTCGGCGAGGTCAACGAGTGAGCACCAGCACCGCCGTCCACTTCGGCGCCGGCAACATCGGCCGCGGCTTCGTCGGGCTCCTGCTCCACGAGGCCGGGTACGAGGTCATCTTCGCCGACGTCGCTGCCCCGCTCATCGACGCCCTGGCCGCGGCCGACTCGTACACCGTGCACGAGGTCGGGGCCGGCGCCCAGGACCACGAGGTCACGAACTTCCGCGCACTGAACAGCGCGCAGGACGAGGACGGCGTGGTCGCCGAGATCGCCACCGCAGCGATCGTCACGTGCGCCGTCGGCCCGAACGTCCTGAGGTTCATCGCCCCGGTCATCGCGCGCGCGCTCGTCGCCCGTGACGCGGACGCCGCACCGATCGCCGTCATGGCGTGCGAGAACGCGCTGAACGCCACGGACCGGCTGCGCGAGTTCATCGTCGCCGCCCTGCCCGAGGACGGCCGCGACGCCGCCCTGGCCAAGGCCGTCTTCGCGAACACCGCCGTCGACCGCATCGTTCCCGCACAGCCCGAGGGTGGCGGACTCGACGTCACCGTCGAGACCTACTTCGAGTGGGCCATCGACCGCACGCCGTTCGGTGGGAACGAGCCGGAGATCCCCGGCGCGCACTACGTCGACGGCCTCGCGGCGTCGATCGAGCGCAAGCTCTTCACGGTGAACACCGGGCACGCCACCGTCGCGTACCACGGCTTCGTCGCCGGGGCCGACAAGATCTCGGACGCCATCGCGATCCCCGCCGTGCGCTCCGAGCTCGAGTCCGTGCTCGCCGAGACGAGCGACCTGCTCATCCGCCGGCACGAGCTCGACCCCGAGGTGCACCGCGCGTACGTGCAGGCGATCATCGGCCGGTTCGAGAATCCGCACCTGCCCGACACGGTGACCCGCGTCGGCCGCCAGCCGCTCCGCAAGCTGTCGCGTGACGAGCGGTTCGTCTCGCCCGCCGCCGCGCTGGCCGAGGACGGCACGGAGCCGACGGCGCTGCTGGACGCGATGGGTGCGGCACTCCGCTTCGACGTCGCGGACGACGAGCAGAGCGTCGAACTGCAGGCGCTGCTGGCGTCGGACGCGTCCGACGCGGACGTCGCCACGCAGATCACCGGTCTCGCTGCGGAGCACCCGCTGCACGCTGCGTTCACCGAGCGGATCCGGTCCGCGCGCGCCTGACGACGTCAGCACCGACGAACGGGAGGCCCGTCACCAGCTGGTGACGGGCCTCCCGTTCGTCCACCGGTCGCGGCTACCAGCCCAGGGCCGTGAGCAGACCGGACACCGTCGTGATCGTGGTGTCGCTGATCGCTCCCACCTGGACCCGACCGGGACGGCCGAGCGCGCGGTCGGCGCGCAGCACGAGGACCGCCGAGACCCCGGTGTCGCTCAGCCGACGGGTGTCCACCGGATTTTGCGCCGCGCCGCGGTCCACGAGCACCACGACCGATCGCCCGATGAGGGTCGGGTCCGGAGCAGCGGCGATGGATTCGAGCGCTGCCCGGACGTCCGCCGCACCGTCGGCGGTGGCCCGCCCGACCACGACGAGGGAGTTCTCCGGCGTCGCCGCGAGGACGGCGGCAGGGCCGACGTGCGCCCCCATGTCGTGCACCGTCACGCGTGAGGTGGCCGGTTGCAGGGTGGGGAGTCGTGCGGCGAGCTCGCCACCGGAGTGGTCCGTCGCCTGGACCACCACGCCGAGACGTCCGCCGACCGCATCGGCGAGGAGTGCCGCGACGGTCGTCGTGCCGGTGCCGCCGGCGACCCCGGCGACGAGCACGGTCCGGGCGCGCTGCGCGGATGCCCGCCGCGAGCCGGGCATGGGCGGCAGCGGAGCCGAGGTCGGGGGTGTGGTGCTCACGCGCCGTCCTCCACGAGGAGCTGGGCGTCGATCGACGCTGCGAAGGCCTGGACGATCGCCACACCGACCTCGCCCGTCGGCCCCCACGGAACCCAGGCCTCGGTCCACCAGACGGGCGCGGCGCGCGTCGCCCACGGGGCGAGTCGTGCGATCTCGGCGGGGTTCTCGACACGCTCGGGCATCTGGACACTCAGGACGGCCCGCCCGCGGTCGTCGACGATCTCGGTGACCACGCGGTCGAGCGTTCGCACCCGCAGATCCGGCGCGATCTGCGCTCCGGCCTCGACCAGTGCGAGCGACGAGGGAGCCGCAGCGGACAGGATGTTCACCTCACGGGGCATCGACGGCTCCCTTCGGGTCGAGCACGGTCGTCTGACCGGCGGGGTCGGCCTGCGCCGGGGCGACGGTCGTCGCCGTGGGGAAGTGGGCGACCTGCACGATGCGCGGGGGCGTCCCGCGTCGGACGAGACGCCCACGGCCGGGCGGGAACTGCTCCGCGTAGACCTTCGGGAACACCTGCCCCTCCGACCGTTCGCCGCTCAGCACGAGCCCGGTCGCACCCGAGTCGCGGATCGACTGGATCACGGTGTCGTACATCGCGCGTGCGGCACCGGCGACGGGCCGCGTGAGCACGACGTGGAGTCCGAGGTCACGCGCCGACGGCAGGTACGGCATGAGGGGCGCGAGCGGGTCGGTGCCGGCCGAGGCGACGATGTCGTAGTCGTCGACGAGCACCACGATGCGGGGCCGTGGTCCGGTGGACGTGCCGGCGGCGCGCTGCTCGAGCTCCGCGGCGATGGCCGCGGCGAGCCCCCGGGCGTCCCGGCCGTTCGCTGCGTGCCCGCCGAGGAAGTCGTCAGGCGTCCCGGCCGCAGCGCTGCCGCGGACGTCCATGAAGGCGAGGACGAGCTCGTCCGGCGTCGAACGTTCCATGAACCCGGCCGCCAGCCCCCGGAGGAGCGCGGTCTTGCCACTGGCCGTGTCACCGAACACCAGCAGGTGCTGGTCGACGGCAGGGGCGAAGGCCACGAAGTCCATCGTGTCCTGGCGGAGCGCGAACGGGACCGTCGTCGGGGTGTCGAGCGGGTCCGGGAGCTCGGCGGGGTCGAACGACTCCGGCAGCAGGCGGATCGGCGCGGCAGCCGGACCGCCCCAGCTGTCGGCGACCCGCTGCGCGAGGGCGCCGAGCTCGTCGCCGACCACACCGTCCTCCACGTCGTCGAGCACCGGCAGGGCCACCTGGCCGAACAACTCGCCGTCGGTGAGGACTCGACCGGGCTCGCCGGACTTCAGGGTCGCCGCGGCGGCGCGGGCGATCGTGGAGTCTGCCGGGTCGTTGAGGCGCAGTTCGAACCGCTGGCCGATCAGTGGCTGGCTCGCGAGCCGGAGTTCGTTCCACCGGGTGAGCCCGAGGACGACGTGGATGCCGAAGCTGCCGCCGCGCTGGAGCAGGTCGGCGAAGGCGTCCTCGAGCTCCTCGAACTCGGTGCGCATCACGCCGAACCCGTCGACGAGGAGCACCACGTCCGCCGATCCCAGTTCGGGGACACGGCCGGCGGCGTGCCGGGTGCGGAGCATCGCGAGTGAGTCGATGCCGTGGTCGCGGAACACCCGTTCGCGCAGGCGGATCATCGCCTGCAGCTCCTCGATCAGCCGGAGCAGGCGGTTCCGGTCGGCACGCGTGGCGACACCGCCGACGTGCGGGAAGCCCTCGATGCGACCGAGGCCGCCGCCGGCGAGGTCCATCCCGTAGACGCTGACCTGGCGGGGCGTCGTCGTCAGCGCGATCGATGCGGCCAGCGTGCGGAGGAACGTGGTCCGGCCGGATCCGGGTGCTCCGATGACGGCGACGTGTCCGCCGCCCCGCGTGAGGTCCAGCATCCACGGCCGCTGTCGCTGCCGCGCGGGGTCGTCGAGCAGGCCGATCGGCACCGTGACCCCGGTCGGGTCGGAGACGGCGTTGGGGTCGAGGACGGCGCCGAGTGCGAGACGCGTCGGCAGCGGCGGCAGCCACACCGGCGTGGTGTCGCGGTCGCCGCGGTCGAGGCGTTCGACGGCCTCGTCGACGACGCTCCGCCCGACGTCGGGTGCCTCGAGCGTGACCTCACCGGGTGCGTCGTCCTCGGCCGCCAGCGTGTTGTAGACGGGCAGCTCGAACGGCTCGGGGGCGGTGTCCGCGGACGACGTGGTGACGGCCGACGCGGGAGCGGCGTCCTCGACCGGGCCGGACACGTAGCCGGATCGGAACCGCGTGTACACGCTCGTGTCCACCTTGAGGTAGCCGTAGCCGGGCACGGCGGGCAGGTGGAACGCGTCGCCCGTGTCGAGCACGACCTGGCTCTCGGCTTCGGAGAACGTGCGCAGGCCGAGCCGGTAGGACAGGTACGTATCGAGGCCGCGGAGCTTGCCGGCCTCGATCCGTTGGCTGGAGAGCAGCAGGTGCACGCCGATCGATCGCCCTATGCGGCCGATCATGAGGAGCAGGTCGACGAACTCGGGTTCCGCGGTGAGCAGCTCGCCGAACTCGTCGATGACGAGCACGAGGTGCGGCATCGGCGGCAGGTCCGGTCGCTGGGTGCGGAGTTCCCGGTAGTGCGTGATGGAGGGCGCCGATCCGGCGTCGCGCAGCATCTCCTGGCGCCGTCGGACCTCGCCGGCGATCGACGCCCGAGCACGCCGGGTGAGCTGCGGGTCGTCGGCGAGGTTGTCGATGAGACCCGCGACGTGCGGGAGGCGGGCGAACGGGGCGAACGCGGCACCGCCCTTGTAGTCGACGAGGATCATCGCGAGGTCCTCCGGCGGGTGCGACACCGCGAGGCCGAGCACGAGGGTGCGGAGCATCTCGCTCTTGCCGGATCCGGTCGCACCGATGCAGATACCGTGCGGCCCCATGCCGAGCTGCGCCGACTCCTTGAGGTCGAGCAGCAGCGGAGCGCCGAAGTCGTCGACACCGATCGGCACGCGCAGGAAGTCCCGCGGGGCTCGGGGGCGCCAGGTGCGGTCCGGGTCGATCGTGGCGACGTCGTCGACCCCGAGCAGGTCCGAGACGCCGATGGCGGCCGACGACTCGGCACGCTGCTCGGTGTCGGCGGACAGTCGGAGGGGTGCGAGCGCTCGCGCGACGGCGGTGACGAGGGGCGGGGCGACGGGGTCGCAGACGGCGAGCTGGACCGGAGCGGGCTCACCTTCCTCGACGTCGCGGGCGTCGATGATCTCGAGGAGCGTCGTGCGTGCACCGGATCCGGCGCCCGTGCCACGGTCGGCACCCGGGGCGTCCGACCTCGCAGTCACCCGTACCCGGACGTCCGACGGTTCATGCAGCCGGTCGGCGACGAGGTGCACGACCGTGATCCGGAGGTCCTCCGGCCGGGTCTCGCCCTCGGGGAGTGCGAGCGGAACGGCGACGGCGCCGTGCTCGTCCGCGAACACCACCAGGCGCGGCAGGTCGCTGCGCTTGGCCGAGTCACCGGATCGCCGGTACATCGCGGCGGTCCGGGCGCGTTCGCCCAGCTCGCCGGCGAGGGTGCGTGCGAGCGCCGGGACGTCCTCGGCGACCCGGCGCGCGCGCAGCGGCCCGTCGAAGGTGCGGTCCATCCGTGCGTGCGGGAGCAGGTCGAACCAGTCCCAGTCATCGGCGCGCGCCGCCGGGAACGCCGCGGCGAGGTGCAGGTCGTCCGGGGCGTGCAACGCTGCGAGCTGCACGACGAGTGCCCGTGCGACCTCGAGCACGGCGTCGCGGTCGCCGACGACCGAGACGTCCCCGGCGCCGTCGAGTCGGACTGCGATGGGCATGGCGTGCACGGTGCCGTAGTGTTCGGCGACCTGCTCGAGCTCGGCGAGCATGAGCGGGTCGAGCGGCTGCACCGGGTTCTGGTCCGGCGGCACGGTGAGGTCGAGCCACCCCACGTCACCTGATCCGACGCGGACCCGCAGGAAGTCGCCGTGCGTGCGCCGCCGTTCCCAGAGGCGTGCCGGGTCACCGACGAGACGGGGGAGGGTGTCGGGCGAGGGGTCGACGTGCTCGGCGCGCTCGCGGGCGGCGGTCGTGCGCGTCCGCAGGTCGCCGCGCAGCTCCTCGAGGTAGTCGAGGTACCGCTCGCGCTGCGTCCGCCGGTTCCGGACGGCGTTGCCCCGCTGGGTGAAGGCCATGCCGAGGCCGCCGACGAGGGCGACCACGAAGACCAGGGCGGCGACGACCATGAGCACCGGGTTGTTGCCCCGGAGCACGACCATCATCACGACCGACGAGATCGCACCGACGACCGGCAGCAGCGACTGCAGCGGGAGGCCGCCACTCGGCCCCTCCGGGAGCTGCGGTGGCGGGGCGAGTTGCTCGGCCTCGGGACGGACGAGCGGGGTGGAGACCCGGGCGGGCCGGTGCACGACGCGGTTCACCGGGCGACCTCCGGGGTCGTGCGGCTGGTGCGACGGTCGACCGCGGCGTCGACGAGCGCGGCCGTCAGGTGGATGAGCGCGATCCGGGAGGCCGTGGGGCGTTCGCCGCCCCCGGCGACGCTCGGGTCGCCCGGGATCGGGTGGACGGCGTGCCCGGGCCACCGGACGGCGGTGCGCGCGGCCCGGAGGCCAGCCCCCGTGGTGTCGACCGGGACGACCAGGACGCGCGTGTCCGGTGCGTGCCGCCGGACGGCGTCGGCGTGGGCGACGCCCTCCTCGATGGCGGGGCGGTCCGGGCCGGTGACGAGGGCGACGACGTGGGCATCGGCAGCCACGGCGCCGAGGTCGACGAACGGGCTCCTGGACCCCCAGTCCCCGACGACGACGTCGAAGAACCGCGCGATCGGTTCGACGGCGTCGGTCCACTCGGCGGGTGCGGCCTGTCGGCTCGGGAGGCGCGGGTCGCCGATCCGCAGCACGTGCAGTCCGGACGGGGTCACCGCCAGACCGTCGGTCGCGTCCCAGGACGTCCGGGCCGCGTCACGGCGCTCGGACCGCGGCGTCGGGTCCGTCCGGTCGGCGCCGGCGTGGGTGGCGAACGAGCGCAGCCCGGCGGCACCGTCCACGCCGAGCACCCGTCCGGAGCGACGACGGGCGAGCACGGTCGCCACGGCTGCCGCGGTCACGGAGCAGCCGGTGCCGCCCCGGAGCGAGGCGAACGCGATGCGCCGACTGGTGGGAACGGCCTGCCGGATGGCCCGGTGCGCATCGTCGAGCTCGCGTGCACCACCGGCCACGCTGCCGAAGAACGCCCGCCCGAGCGCGGGGACGACGTCGTCGAGGAGCCGCATGGTCAGAACGTCTCCAGGAGTGCGGCGAAGAGGCCGAAGGTGCCGAGCAGCAGCGGCAGTGCCACGACGACCGAGATCGTCTCGAGGACGTTGCCGAGCGACCGCAGGCGCGCTCGCTGGTGTGCGGCCGGCCGGACCCCGGCGAGCAAGGCTCCGAGCATCCCGAGGCCTGCGAGCGCGCCGAGCACCTGGAACGGTGCGGTGGTGGCGTGACCGAGGAGCCCGACCACCGCGGCGACCACGACGGCGCTCCAGAGCAGCACGCCCTGCAGCGTCAGCGGGAAGGCGCGCGTGCGGAGTGCGGCGACGACGACCACCGCGGCGCCGAGCCCGACGGCCCAGGGGTCGCGGTCGGAGACGAGTGCGGCGCCGGCGAGGGCGATGGGGGCGGCCACCGCGGCGGTCGTCCAGTCGAGTGCTCGGTACGCGTCCTCGAGCGCCGTGACGACGCGGCCGCGAGCGACGGGCTCGCCGCCGCTCACACGGTCGTCGAGGCCGGTCAGTCCGGCGGAGGACATCGCGACCGAGGGCAGGAGCCCGCAGACGGCGACGGCTGCGATCCCGACCACGCCCCAGCCGGCGGCCTGCGGGGCCGGAGTGAGCCAGGTGAGCATGCCGAGCAGCGGGAGCACGACGCCGACGACGGCCGCGACGCCGATCGTCCGCGTGCGCTGTCCGACGCCGAGTCCGAGGCCGAGCGCGATCCACGCCCAGACGAGCACCAGGGCGGCGACCATCGCGGGTTGGTCGCCGTCCCGCCCGACGACCGGTCCGACGGCCAGCCCGATCGGCAGCGCGAGCCCGGTGGCCGCGGCGGTGAGGGCGATGCCGGTCCAGCGGGCCCCGGCACGACCCGCGACGAGCGCCGCGATCGCCAGGACCACGCCGCTGCCGACGAGCACGGACGGCAACAGTGCGGGGGAGACGGTCCCGCCGTCGAACGCGGCTCGGACCGAGGCGACGGTGAACGCGGCGACCACGAGGGTGCCCGCGACCGAGGCGGTGGCCCCGACGGCGGCGGCGGCGACGGACCAGCGTGCGGCGGTGCCCCAGCCGTCGCGACGACGGCCGAGCGAGTCCGCGACGGCGTCGGTGACGTCCGAGACCTCGGGCGGCGGTGGTGCGTCGGCGCGACGGACGAGGTGCAGGACCTCGCCGTCGGCGATCTCCTGCGTGGCGGCGTCCGCGGCCAGGGACACCTCTTCACCGGTGACGCGCACGAGGGCGACGGGTTGCGCGCTGTCCGCGATCGGTTCGTCGAGGATGTCGACCAGCCGCGGCAGCAGTCCGGCGAACGGCTCGTCGGAGGCGACGACGACGTCTGCACGGCGGCCGACACCGACGACGGTCACGCGGGTGAAGTCGCTCAATTGGTCTCCTGCTGGGGTTGCGTGGTCGGCACCGGTCGCGGTGTCTGCTGCGCCTGTTGCTGGGCGGCCTGCTGCGCCAGCGCGTTCGTGACGAAGGAGTACCCGAGGCACCCGACCCCCACGACCGCGGCGAGCACCACGCTGCCGATGAACCGCTTGACGTTGTCGTTCACCAACCGGCGGTCGGCGAGGCGCCCGAGCACGAACGCCTGCCGGAGTCGTCGGCGGTGCGTGGAGACGCTCTCGAGCAGGATCGAGTCACTGTTGCGCGGCACGCTGCACCTGCTCCCTCGTCCGGTCGTCCATCCCGACGGCGTCGGCGACGCGGTCGGGCCCGATGTGGTCGATGACGTCGGCCAGCTCGTCGACCGGGTTGCGGTCCTGCCGCCGCCCGAAGGGCAGCACGAGCGCCGGGATCCGAGGGCGTCCGGCGATGACGGCGCCGAAGCGGTCGCGCATCGCCTCGACGTCGAGGTCGAGCTGCCGGACGGCCGGCGCACCGAGGAGCATCGCGACCGGCAGCGGGGGCGGGGACAGCCGCGGCGCCTGCGCGAGGTCCGCGCGGCCCGGGCGCCGGAGCACCAGGGCGAAGAGCGGCAGCTGCGTCGTGGCGAGCCGCCCGAGCACCTGCGGGACGGCGGCGACCCGCATCTCGGAGACGGTGTCCCCGAGTGCGCCGACCGCGAGAAGCCCGGTGGTGAGCTCCTCGACGCCGTGCTCGGTGCGCTGCGCGGCGATCGTCACCGCGAGGGGCGCGTCGGGCGAACCGACGGCGAGGAACCGCGTGGAGTCGGGCATCCGCGAGCGAGCGGCCTCGGTGAGCGTGTGCCGGTCCCACGCGTGACCCGCGGGTTCGTGCGTCCCCCAACCGGTCGGTGCCGCCCCGGCGAGCTCCGTCGCGAGGAGTTCGGTGGTGGCCCCGAGGACGGTCTCGTCCGCGGCCCGGTGCCGGACGGACACCGAGACGACGAGGTGTTCCGCCGTCGGCGTCCAGGGGCGCAGGTACCCGACGGCGACGTCCTGCACCGAGGTCGGCGGGCCGGTCCGGAGCGCGTCCGTGAAGTCGTCGAGTCGTCCGCCGTCGAGTCCGTTCCGCAGGCCGTCGTCGCCGCGGACGACCCACGCCCCGCCGCAGTCGAGCAACGCCTGGCGGAAGGCCTCGGTCACGACGGACAGGCCGTCGGTCACCAGGATCGGGCGGGCGCCCCCGCCTGCCGCGGTGGCGAGCAGGTCCGCCTGGGCACGTCCGAGCCGCACGATCGCCGCGCGGGTCTCGTAGCGGATGCTGCCGTCGCCCGCCGAGTCGACGAGCGGGTGCGTCGCGCCCGGACGGTCGTCCTCGGCGGTGTCGTGTCGGAGCGGGCTCACGTCGTGGCCCCGATCCGGTCGACCACGAAGGCGTGGTCGCCGATCCGGACCGTCGAACCGGCGGGCACGGGCAGGTCCACGCCGGGGAGGAGGTCCTCGAACGAGGCGTCCGGACGGACCACCGAGGTGCCGTTGGTCGAACCGAGGTCACGGATCAGGACGACTCCGCCGGCCTGCACGAGGGCGACGTGCGTCTTCGAGAGCGTGCGCGACAGGTCCGGCACCGCGACCGTCGCGATACCGGGCTCCGCCTCGGGGTTCCGGCCGATCACGCAGGTTCCGGCGAACCAGTGCACGGCGCCGGAGTCGAACCCCAGGACGACCGCGTCGGGCGGTACCGAGTCGTCGGCCACCGGTGCGGTCGGCGCGGGCACCGCCGCGAACCCGGCCGCGGGGGTGGGACCGAACCCCGCGCGACGGGTGGCGTCGAGACCAGCCTGCACCGCGCCTCCAGGCAGCGGCGCCGACCCCGGACGGACACCCGCCGACGCGGCGGCACCGAAGGCGGTGCCGAGCGCGGGCACGGCGGGGTCGAGCGGCTCGCGTCCGCGTTTCAGTGACGCGGTCAGCGTGCCCGTCGCCGCGGCCCAGGGGCCGGCTCCGGGCGTACGTCGGTGCCGACCGCCACCGAGCCGGGTGAGCTGTCGGACGGGCCCGGCGGGCAGCGCGTCGTCGACGTCGACGACGCGGGTACGGAGGAGCAGCCCGCCCGGCCCGCGGCCCGTCCTGGAGGCACGCATCACCACGATCGCGGTCGTCACGACGAGCCCGGCGACCGCTCCGGCGACGGCGGTACCCACGGGGTCGGAGGAGGGGACCGCGGTGTGGGCGAGGAAGAGGAGGGCGGCGCCGGCGGCACCGCCGAGCAGGCAGACGACGACGTCCACCAGCCGGGCGAGGACGACAGCACCGGCCGGGGCCGTGGCGACGCCCTGCACGGCGTCGTACTCGGCGGAGCCGACCGTGCGCCCGAGGAGGGCACCGCAGTCGGTGCAGAAGCGCTGGCCCTGGCTCGTCGCGACCCCGCAGCGACCACAGGTCAGCACGGGCACCACGGACTCGACCACCATCGACGACATGCCCCACCTCCCCTCGGCAGGAACGATCATGTCAGAACCGGAGGGTGACGCGCGCGGCGGACGTGGTCTACGCTGCGTGTATTCGCTGTCACCCGTTCGGGGTGGGGGAACGACGGAGAGGATGCGCGATGAAGTTCGCGATGGGGGCTCAGGTCCTGACCAACCTGACCAAGCAGACGTCCGGTGCTTCCGGTGACCTGGGGACGCTCGTACGCAAGCTGGCCGACTCGGCCGAGCCGCTGCAGGGTCGCTTCAACGGTGCCGGTCGACAGGCCTTCGACCGTTTCAAGGCCGAGACCGACACCATCGCCAACGAGCTGAACGGTGCGCTCGCGAGCGTGCTGCAGGGCATCTCGGGCATGGACCGTTCGTTCCAGGAAGGCGACCAGGACATGGCGCAGTCCACGAGCTCGCTCGAGGGCAGCTCGAACTTCGACGCGGCCCGCTTCAGCGGCCGCGCCTGACGGATCTTCGGGGAGAGGGAGAGAACACCATGAGCGGTGGCAACCAGGCAGATCGTCGCGACTACGACGTCGCGGCTTCGCAGAACGCACAGGACAACTTCAACGCCGTCGCGGCGCAGCTCGAGTCGCTCATCGCGCAGCGTGACTCGGACGTGAAGGCAGCCATGGCCGACTACCAGGCCGACGGCGTCTCGGACGAGTACCACGCCAAGGAACAGCGGTGGAACACCGTCGCCGGCGAGGTCAAGCAGATCATCGCGACGCTGCGCGCATCGCTGCAGTCGAACGACGAGTCGGCGCAGTCGGCCATCAGCAAGGCGAAGTCGGCCGTCGGCAACATCGGCTGACGTGGTCGACGGATGGCGGGTCGACCCCGCCGGGGTCGAGGCCGTCCTGACGGACGTCTCGACCAAGACCACGACGATGAACAACGCTCTGGGCGGATCCGCGGACGGATCGATCCAGGGTGTCGGAGAAGTCGTGCAGGACGCCGCGACGGCAGCACAGTCACCGGTGATCGGTGAGGCGCTCGCCGGGTTCTTCGAGCACCGGCAGGCCACACTGACGGGGATCCAGAACCGGATCCAGGCGTCGCTCTACGGCGCTGCCGGCGCGACACGTGCCATCGTCGACGGCGATGACGAGATGGGTGCTGCCACGGCACAGGCGAACGCCGTCACGGCGTCCACCAACGGCGACTTCCGCGCGTTCGACGGGATGTTCGACCGGTGACCGGCGTCGTCAAGACGGGAGCCATCCCGTACACGGACGTCCAGCTCGAGGCGATCACGAGCGGCGCCGCTTCGCTGCGGACCGTCGCGTCAGCCGTCCGCGACGGCACGGCCGACATCGTCACCGCCTGGAGCGGCATCTCCGGTTCCTACGAGGGCCCGAGCGATCAGGAACTCTTCGCGGTCATGACGCCCATCGGGCCCCAGGGCACGACGTTCGGCGACGACCTGGACGCCGCGGCGAAGGCGCTCGACACGTTCGTCACCGAGGTCACACCGATCGTCGCTGCGCTCAAGGCGTACGTCACGCGTGCCGAGCAGCTGCACCGCGACGTCGACGCGTTCACCCCGAAGACCGCGACGACCGAGTACGGCAACAACGCGACCGTCGAGTCCTGGGACCAGGACGAGACCCTGACCGACGAGAACAACGCGATCATCAACGGCGTCGCCGCCCAGGTGGTGGCGTACCAGGCTGCCGAGCGCACCTGCGCGAACACCATCCGCGGGCTGTCCGGCCTGCAACCGCTACACGCGATGAGCGGCAGTGGCGCGGACGACGCCCTCGCCTACGGGTACGACAAACTGCCCGCCGGCACGAAGCTGCCGTGGGGGACCGCATCGGAGCGGAAGGAATCGTGCTCCGAGAAGACCGTCGACTTCCTGCCGAACATGCTCACGGGCGTGGCCGTCGACGGCATCTGGGGCACCGTAAAGGGACTCGGCACCCTCGTCGGTCTGGACGGCACGGGCTTCCACCTGGAGACCGCGGCGACGTCGTGGAGCGGAGTCCTCGCCCTCACCGGCTTCAACACGAAGACCATGCAGAAGGACCCCGACCTCCAGCGCGAGGCGTGGACCCAGCTGGGGAAGGCCACCGTCGGTTGGGACGAATGGGGCAGGGACCCCGGTCGCGCCGCCGGACAGGCGCTGTGGGGGATCGGCTCGATCGTCGTCCCGATCGTCGGGCAGGCGGGCAAGCTCGGCGCCGTCGGCAAGGTCGGCGAAGTCGCGGGGGCCGTCGGCAAGGCGGGGAAGTACCTCGATCTCGTCGATGCCGGCGCGTGGGTCTCGAAGGGCCTGACCAAGGTGCTGCCGAGGCTCGATGAGCTCAAGACGATCATGACCAAGGGTGTCGGTGACGACGCCGTCGGGTCGACCGGGCGCCTCGCCGACTTCAAGACCGGGCTCGGTGACTACCTGCACGGACGGCACGGCGACACCGACGTCGAGGTGCCGCCGGCTCGGACCGAGGCGGACACGGACGTGCGGGCGGGGAGCGACGCGAACGCACATGCGGACGCCGGCGACGCGACGGTGCACGCGCCGGAGCGGGAGCCGGCGCTCGTCGGGGCCGGTGGGCGCGGGGAGCATGGCGAGACGGCGACAGGCGACGGCGGTTCGACGTCGGGGTCGCACGGCGGGGCAGGGCACGGGGGCGACTCAGTCGGGCACGGTGGGGACTCGGCCGGGCACGACGGTTCCGGGCACGGCACGGGCGCCGACAACGGCACCGGCGGCACTTCCCCGGACGGCTCGCACGATCAGGGCACGGTTTCGGAGGCCTACTCGCACGTCGCGCTCGATTCCGAGGGCAAGAACGTCGGTCCTTTGGTGGCCGAGAGTAGACTGTCGCCCGAGCAGTTGCACGACTACCTCGAATCTCAGTGGCCGCGCGACGGCGCACTGGCACGAGAGTTCGAGTCGTCCGGTGTGTGGCCGCACGACGTCCAAATCCCGAAGGGCCCGGAAGTCCTCACCCCAGACGGCAAGATCAACTGGGACGGCGTCGACAACGACGGTTTCGCCTCGAGGGGCGACGGGACGGTCGACCGTGCTCCTTACGATCCGCCCGTCGGATCTGTGCTCGACCGATACGGACCTCCGGACGGACGCTTCACGTCGCCAGTCCCCGACGGGGGCCCGTACCCGTACGATGAACGCGGTCTGCCCTACTTGGAGGACGCCAACCAGTACCACCAGTACGAGGTCGTCCACGACGTCGGCGATCTACGGGGCGCGTACGACGCTTTGGACGGGGACCACAAGGAACTCGTTAACGCACTGCTCCAGCAGCGCAACAAGACGGCGGACGACCTCGGATCCCTCGGTGCGTATCGTGGTGAGATCGCAGCAGTCGGTCGCTTCGGCTCTCCGGGCGGCGGAGTGCAGGTACAACTGCCGCTGCCGGTCGAGATCCTCCAGGTCCTCGGCGTACTCCGCGAAATTCCTCTGCACTGAGAACAGGACGAACTCATGGATGACATCGACGTGATGCGCGAACTCGCCGTCGCCGAGGCCGCGGGCGTTCCCTTTTGCTGGATGCGGCGGCCCTCCAACGATGTGAACACCCCGTGCATCTACGAGACAGCAGACGGATGGCGGGTCTCCACCACGAATGAACGGAGCACCGAGGAATCTGTCGACGACTATTCGGACCGCTCCGCGGCCGTCGACGATTTCGTGAGCCGCGTACAAGGGTCCGTACGGTACAAGGAGCTCCGCAAGAAGCTCCTCGGGCACTAGCGCAGGTCTGATGCCCGTTCTGACTGGGCCTGGTCGAGGACCCTTCTGACAGCCGGACGGTCGTCTGCAGATTGAGATCGTTTCCGTCACCGACCTCAAGAGATTGAGAATCCTGAGTTGACCGACAGTGAACCAGGCGAGTTCGCCGACCTCCAGTACCTCGAGGACGTCCTGCTGCGTGCCGGAAACGACCTCGTCACGTGTGAACCGCGAAGGGTGCAGTTCGGCGATCACGAGACACTGCAGCGGTACTCGGTGTCAGGCACGTCGGTCGAGGAGTGGCGTGGAGACCGGGGGCGTGGCGCCCTGACCGGCACACGGTTCGGGTCGGCCACGGACGCGGAATTGTTGATCGTCGCGGACGCGAGTGGGTACATTCGCGAAGCTCGTGGCCTGCCGATCGCACATTGGCTTCCCGACCAAGAGCACGAACTCCCCGAAGGGTTCACTATGGAGCAAAACGGCGCCGGTGTTCTCCTCACCTGGAGCGCATCGGGAACGGAACACCGAGTCCGTTTCGGCGGCGCTCTCCCGGAGGCCCATGCGGTGCAGTTCTCGGCCGTGGCACGGGTGCCGCTGAACCAGATCGAAGAGTGCGCGCTCCAGCTCGACGCCCGCTCGGCGTTCGCGGCCGCGGCGTCCGCTGCTTCGCGCTGAACGACTCCGTCGTGCCGCTGATCCATCGGACTACGCCGCAATACCGTGCCTCGAGGTGCTCGTGGTCCTCTTGCGCAGTGCTGGGCATGAGCGGGTCGTCACCGAGCCGACGCTCGTGGAGTTCGGCGATCACGAGACGTTGGAGCGTTACGTCGTGCAGGACTCGGAAGTCCTGGGATGGCGAGGCGACCGAGGCTCGGGAGACTGGACAGATGTCGTGTTCAGAGACGGAGACGGTGACGATGCTGCGCGTCGAATCGCGTCCTCTGCCGCTGGTGTCACCCGAGATCGAGCTGACCTCGAACGCGCCCACTGGCTGCATCGATCACCCCCAGGAGCTCGGAGCACCGAGGAATCTGTCGACGACTATTCGGACCGCTCCGCGGCCGTCGACGATTTCGTGAGCCGCGTACAAGGGTCCGTACGGTACAAGGAGCTCCGCAAGAAGCTCCTCGGGCACTAGCGCAGGTCTGATGCCCGTTCTGACTGGGCCTGGTCGAGGACCCTTCTGACTGCCGGACGGTCGTCTGCAGGAGGTGCAGATCATCGCTCCCGCCGGTGCGGCGGCCGACGCTGCGCAGTTCCTCGAAGGAGACCCGAGAGCCGGTCTGGCCCCATGATCACAAGAAAGGCGTTCGTCAGGTGAGGACCAGAGCACACGGCCGAGCGATCGGTGCGGCGATCGGGAATCGGGAGCGGATCCCGCCTCTGAAGAACAACCTGGCGATCACAACGAGCGTGAAGGTGGATCCGGCATCCAGCCCCGCCCGGGTGACCTGGGCTGAACGGAAGGTCCGCACTTGGTCGTGAATGTTGCTCTCAGCCAAGCAGTAGTGCAACTGACCGGGAAGGGGCGCAGTGCGACACCCGGTGCGTTCTGGATGGCAGTGGAGTCGTTTCCCGACACGGTTCACCGTGATCTCGAGGAGGTCATGCGCGACTATGAGACGCTGTCACAGATCGGCTGGGCCTCCGTCGACAACGACTTGATCCGCGGAATGGACCTGTTCAAGGAGAACTTCTCGCGACTTCATCCAGAGGTGGCCCCGTCCGCGCTCGACGCGCTCGAGTGGAAGTTCTCCTGGGATTGGCGCTGAACCGACGACGTGCGGCTGTCGCTGGGGTCAGTGCCTCCTGCGAGCCCATTCGTGCCCGCCCTTCGCGAGGTCCATGTACCAGTTGTACAAGTTGTTCTGTTCCTCGAGCAGCTCCGCGTAGAGCGCCCGAGCTCCAGGATCAGTCGACAGCGCGAGGTACTCCTCGTTGTCGAGGATCGCACCGATGCCGGTACGGACGTCGTGGTAGGCGCCATACTGGTCGCTGACGTCGACGTACGAACGCATCTCCTCGAGGTACCCCTCGAGGATCGGGAGGTACTTCCCTCCGGCAAGACGCTTCTCGGCACGCTGCTGTTCGTTACGGAAGACACGAAGGGCCCCGCGCGCGACACCGTCGATGAACAACTGCGATGCCCGCGACGTCGGATCGGTGGCCCCCGTCGCCAGGGTCTTCGCGAAGCCGCTCGAGGCGGAATCGGTGCCGAACGCGAGCTTCCTCGCCGCAGCGCTCGGCTGCTCCGTGATCAACATCCGCAACGCACGATCCGACCCGAACTCCTGCCAGGCGGGGAACGTCGAGCGGCGCTCGGTCGACGTGGGCGTCGTCGCGATCCACCAGCGCAGCACGGCTCGGATCCGGTCTTCGTCGTCCACGAGGGTGAGGGCGCTGTCGAAGGCGTCGTACCAGCCGTGCAGGAGCTCGAGGAGGAGTGCGCCGTCGTGCCGGAAGGTCAGCGCGAGGCCCGTCGGTCGTTCGTGGCTCGTCACGCCAGCAGGCTACCGGCGTACCGTCGCCCGCATGACGAAGCACTGGGTGGCCCCGCGGTTCGGCGGCAGCGAAGTCCTGGAGTACGTCGACACCGAGGTGCCGGCGCCCGGGCCCGGCGAGGTCACGATCGCCGTCCGCGCCGCCGGCATGAACCCGGCCGACACGAAGCACACCCGCCAGGGCGACCCCGCGGACCTGCCCATCGCCGTCGGGTACGAGGTCGCCGGCGTCCTGTCCGCCGTCGGCCCCGACACGCAGATCGCGTCCGGCGGGGGATCGGTCGGCGACGAGGTCCTCGCGTTCCGCATCAGCGGCGGCTGGGCGGAGTCGGTCACGGTGCCCGCGGCCGACGTCTTCGCGAAGCCCGCGTCGCTCGGCTTCCCGGAGGCCGCCAACCTGCTCCTCGCCGGCTCGACCGCCGCCGACATGCTCCGCGTCACCCGCGCCGAGGGGCGCGACACCGTCCTGGTGCACGGCGCCTCGGGCGCGGTCGGCGTCAGCCTGCTCCAGCAGCTGCGGCTGCTCGGCACCCGCGTCATCGGCACCGCGTCGGAACGTGGTGCGGACGTCGTGCGACGCTTCGGTGGCGAGTGGGTCCAGTACGGCGACGGCCTGGAGGCGCGTGTCCGTGACCTCGCACCCTCCGGTATCGACGTGGCACTGGACTGCGTCGGCACCGACGAGGCCGTCGACGTCTCGCTCGCGTTGGTCGCGGACCGGTCACGGATCGTGACGATCGCTGCGCAGGCGCGCGCTGCATCGGACGGCATCGCCGCGGTGGGCGGGGCGCAGCCGGCCAGCAAGGCGTTCCGTGACTCGGTGCGGCAGCGGCTCATCGACCTCGCCGGCGCCGGACAGCTCGAGGTCCCGGTGGCGCGGACCTTCCCGCTTGCCGAGGCGAAGGCGGCGGCGGAGCTGCTGGAGTCCGGGCACCCCGGGGGCAAGCTCGCGCTCCTGCCCTGACCGCACGGTCGGGTCAGGTGCACGGTCGGGGCCAGAGTCGTTCGCACGGATGACGCTCGCCGGCTCGGGGGAGTGCCACACTCTGTGTGGACCGACAGCCCCGCCGGAAGGAACCCCACGATGAGTGACCAGTACCCGCCCCGGGACCCGTACGGCCAGTCCGCGCAGCCCGGTCCGGGGCGGCCGAGTGGCGGCAGGTCCGAGCCGCCGCTCTGGGCGCCCTGGTACGGCATCCCGTTCCCCCAGGCGTTCCTGCGCTTCTGGAAGAAGTACGTGCGGTTCGACGGCCGGGCCAGCCAGTCGGAGTACTGGTTCTGGGCGCTCTGGTACCTCATCGGCTCGGCGGCCGCGGGCATCATCGGCAACGGGTTCAACGTGCTGCCGTTCATCGACGACGGTTCCGACGGCCTCGGCAGCCTCTGGAGCCTGGCCTGCGCGCTCGGCTTCATCGCGTTGACGGTGCGACGGCTCCACGACGTGAACCTCAGCGGCCTGCTCGCCCTGTTGTTCGTCATCCCGCCGATCGGCATCCTGTTCTCGTTGATCGTCGGCCTGATGTCGTCGAACCCGCAGGGGCAGCAGTACGACCGCCCACAGCAGGGGTAACGCGCCGCGTCGGTCCTGACGGCCCCTCAGGAGTTCTGGTTGACTCGACCGTGAACATCAGCCAACACTCGAGGGGGACCACGTGAGCGACCAGTACCCGCAGGATCCGAACAACCAGCCGAGCGCCCAGTTCGGCGGCACACCCCAGTACGGCGGCGCACCGCAGTACGGCCAGCAGCCGCCGACCGGACCGAACGGCGAACCGCCGCTCTGGGCACCGTGGTACGGGATCTCGTTCGGCAAGGCCGTCGGCCGCTTCTTCAAGAAGTACGCGACGTTCAGCGGTCGGGCCAGCCGGAGCGAGTTCTGGTGGTGGTACCTGGCGAACGGGATCGTCACCACCGTCCTCAGCATCCTGTACGGCATCGGTGTCGCCACCTCGGAGCGCTCCACCGTGTCGATGTCGACCGCGACGTCCACCAGCGTCCAGTCGACCGTCACCGAGCCGTCGGCACTGTTCGTCATCTCGGGCATCCTGTTCGTGCTCTGGGGCCTCGCGATCATCGTCCCGACGCTCGCCCTCGGCTGGCGCCGCCTGCACGACGCGAACCTGACGGGCGCGCTGTGGATCATCGCGATCTTCGTCGGCATCGTCGGCATCGTCTTCGGCCTGCTGCCCTCGAACCCGCAGGGTGCGCGCTTCGACCGTCCGCAGGGCGCCCGATGACCGAGAGCACGCAGCAGTGGGCGCCCGAGCAGCAGCCCGGTCAGCAGACCGACGCCGCGGGGACGCCGCCGCGATGGGCCCCGTGGTACGGGATCTCGTTCCCGAAGGCGGTCGCGCGCTTCTTCGCGAAGTACGCCACGTTCAGCGGTCGTGCGAGCCGGAGTGAGTTCTGGTGGTGGTTCCTGGCGAACACGATCGTCACCGGGGCACTCACGGCCATCGGCACCGTCATCCGCCTCACCACGCTCAACAGCCGGACCGTCGACTACTACGGCAACGAGATCACCGTGGTCGACCCGGTCCCGCCGGTCTTCTGGGTCGTGCTCGTCCTGCTGGCACTCTGGGGCCTCGCGACCCTGGTGCCGTCGCTCGCCCTCGGCTGGCGACGCCTGCACGATGCGAACCTCTCCGGGGCGCTCTGGATCATCGCGCTGTTCATCGGCGTCGCCGGCATCGTCTTCGGGCTACTGCCGTCGAACCCGCAGGGCGCACGGTACGACCGGCCCGGGACGAACCGATGAGCAACGGCGGGACGCCCCAGTGGGGCCAGCCGGACGGCGACCAGTCGCAGGGGCAGCCCGGCTACGGGCAGCAGCCCGGCTACGGCGAGCAGCCTCAGTACGGGCAGCAGCCTGGGTACGGGCAACAGCCTGGTTACGGGCAGCAGCCGTACCAGCAGCCGTACGCCGACCCGTACCCGTACCCGCAGTTCGCGCAGCCGATCCCGCTCGGTCCCGACGGGGCCCCGCCGCTCTGGGCACCGTGGTACGGCATCGGGTTCCTCGACGCGTTCACCCGGTTCTTCAAGAAGTACGCCCGGTTCGACGGCCGCGCCAGCCGGAGTGAGTTCTGGTACGCGGTGCTCGCCAACGCCATCGTGACCATCGTGCTGTTCGGCGGGTTCTACGCCGTCCTCTTCGCGACGGTCGGGACGAGTGGCGCCGTCGACGAGTACGGCAACCCCACGGGGAGCAGCGCGCCGTCGCCGTTCGCCTTCGTGCTGCTCGGGCTCTACTTCCTCTGGTGGCTCGCCACGATCGTGCCGGGCATCGCCCTGGGCTGGCGTCGCGTGCACGATGCGAACCTGGCAGGCCCGTTCTGGCTCATCGCGCTCTTCGTCAGCGCCGCCGCGATCGTGTTCGGCTGCCTGCCGTCGAGCCCGGCCGGCGCGCAGTACGACCGCCCCGACCTGCGGTAGTTCCACGCACCAGAACAGCCCGCCCCACGCGTCGAGCGTGGGGCGGGCTGTTCGTGTGTCGGAGGGCTCAGACCACCCGGAGACGGACGAGCGCACCGTCGACGACCAGGTCACGCACGGTGGCCGACGGGTCGGCGATCTGGAAGCGCAGGGCTCCGCCAGGCTGCTCGAACCACGGCTGGACGAAGCGGACGTTCACCAGGAACGGCCGGTCGACGACGTACCGGTGGGTCTCCGGCGACGAGGTCACGTGCGGGGGCAGCGACCGGCTGGGCAGCGGGGTGTCGAGCGGGTGCAGCAGGTAGCCGTCCGGGCCACCGATGCGGTCGACGGGGACACCGGCCGGGATCTGGATGGTCAGCCCCTGCTCGCCGGCCTGTGCGACCTGCTGCGCGAGCTGCGGGTAGGTCGACGCCGCGCGGTCGCGGAGCCCCTCGAGCTCGTGGCGGGGGATGTCGCGCGGCTCCGGGAACGGACGGTTCAGGAACCGGCGCAGCATCTCGACCGCGTCGTCCTCGCCCGTGGCCTGCGCGAGACGACGAGCCGTGCCGTAGTCGACGACCTCGAGCGCGTAGCCGGAGGCGTCGGTCTGGACGATGCGGAGCGCCCCCTCGACCGGCGGTTCGTGCAGGGTCTCGCCGGGGAGCTGCACGTACCGGGTCGTGTAGCCGAGCTGGTCGAGGATGGGGCGGGTGTCCGCGAACGTCATGGTCGGGAGCCTATCGGTCGGCGTGGTGCTGGGCCTTGGACGGAGCCGGGACTACGCCCGGCCGCGCATGATCGCTTGCTTGACCTCGGAGATCGCCTTCGTCACCTGGATGCCACGGGGGCACGCGTCGGTGCAGTTGAAGGTCGTGCGGCAGCGCCAGACGCCTTCCTTGTCGTTGAGGATGTCGAGGCGGACGTTCGCGGCGTCGTCGCGGGAGTCGAAGATGAACCGGTGTGCGTTCACGATCGCGGCGGGGCCGAAGTACTGCCCGTCGGTCCAGAACACCGGGCAGGACGACGTGCACGCGGCGCAGAGGATGCACTTCGTGGTGTCGTCGAAGCGGGCACGGTCGGCGACGGACTGCACGCGCTCCTTGCCGGGCGTCGGGGCCGACGAGGACTGCAGGAACGGCTGCACCTCGCGGTAGCTCTGGAAGAAGGGCTCCATGTCGACGACGAGGTCCTTCTCGAGCGGCAGGCCCTTGATCGCCTCGACGTAGATCGGCTTCGAGACGTCGAGGTCCTTGATGAGGGTCTTGCACGCCAGGCGGTTGCGGCCGTTGATGCGCATGGCGTCGGACCCGCAGACGCCGTGTGCGCACGAGCGGCGGAAGGTCAGGGACCCGTCCTGCTCCCACTTGATCTTGTGCAGGGCGTCGAGGATGCGGTCGGTCGGCAGCATCATGACGTCGAAGTCCTGCCAGCGCGGCTCGTCGTCGACGTCGGGATCGAAGCGACGGACGATGACCGTGACGGAGAAGGATCCGGGAGGAGCGTCCTGCACGGTGTCGGTGCGGGGTGCGTCGGAGACCAGGGTGTCGGTCATCTCAGTACTTCCTCTCCATCGGCTGGTACCGCGTGATGACGACGGGCTTCCAGTCGAGCGTGATGTGGTCGTCGGCGAGTGACGAGTGCGGGTCGCCCGTCAGGTACGCCATGGTGTGCTGCATGTAGTTCTCGTCGTCGCGCTTCGGGTAGTCGTCGCGCATGTGGCCGCCACGGCTCTCCTTGCGGTTGCGCGCGGAGTAGACGACGACCTCGGCCAGGTCGAGCAGGAACCCGAGCTCGACGGCCTCGAGCAGGTCGGTGTTGAACCGTTTGCCCTTGTCCTGCACGGAGACCTGCATGAAGCGGTTGCGGAGCGTGTGCAGGGTCTCGGTGACGCGGGCGAGCGACTCGTCCGTGCGGAACACCTGGGCGTTCTTGTCCATCTCCTCCTGCAGTTCCTTGCGGAGCGCGGAGACGCGCTCGGTACCGGTCGAGGCACGGAGCTGGTCGAGCATGCCGCGGACGCCGGCCGCCGGGTCTTCCGGCAGGGGGAGGAACTCAGCGGTCTGGACCCACTCGGCGGCGTTGTTGCCCGAGCGCTTGCCGAAGACGTTGATGTCGAGCAGCGAGTTGGTGCCGAGGCGGTTGGAACCGTGCACGGAGACGCAGGCGCACTCGCCGGCGGCGTACAGGCCCGGGACGACGGTGGTGTTGTCGTACAGGACCTCGGCCTTGACGTTCGTCGGGATCCCGCCCATCGCGTAGTGCGCGGTCGGCATCACGGGCACCGGCTCGACGACGGGGTCGACGCCGAGGTACGTGCGGGCGAACTCGGTGATGTCCGGCAGCTTCGTCTCGAGGACCTCGGCGCCCAGGTGCGTGCAGTCGAGCAGCACGTAGTCCTTGTTCGGTCCGGCACCCCGGCCCTCGGCGACTTCCTGCACCATGCAGCGCGCGACGATGTCACGCGGTGCGAGGTCCTTGATGGTGGGGGCGTACCGCTCCATGAAGCGCTCACCCGAGGCGTTCCGGAGGATCGCGCCCTCGCCGCGGGCGCCCTCGGTCAGCAGGATGCCGAGCCCGGCGAGCCCGGTCGGGTGGAACTGGAAGAACTCCATGTCCTCGAGCGGCAGGCCCTTGCGCCACACGATGCCGACGCCGTCGCCGGTCAGGGTGTGCGCGTTCGAGGTGGTCTTGTACATCTTGCCGAAGCCGCCGGTCGCGAAGATCATCGCCTTGGCGTGGAAGACGTGCAGCTCCCCGGTCGCGAGCTCGAACGCGACGACGCCGGCCGGCTGCTGGCGGGTGACACCGTCGTCACCGACGACGTCGACCATGATGAGGTCGAGCGCGTAGAACTCGTTGTAGAACTCGACGCCGAGCTTCACGCAGTTCTGGAACAGCGTCTGCAGGATCATGTGCCCGGTGCGGTCTGCGGCGTAGCAGGCCCGGCGGACCGGGGACTTGCCGTGGTCGCGGGTGTGGCCACCGAAACGGCGCTGGTCGATCTTGCCCTCGGGCGTGCGGTTGAACGGCAGGCCCATGTTCTCGAGGTCGATGACGGCGTCGATCGCCTCTTTTGCCAGGATCTCGGCGGCGTCCTGGTCGACCAGGTAGTCGCCGCCCTTGATCGTGTCGAACGTGTGCCACTCCCACGAGTCCTCTTCGACGTTCGCGAGGGCCGCGGCCATCCCGCCCTGTGCCGCACCGGTGTGCGACCGGGTGGGGTAGAGCTTCGAGATGACGGCCGTCTTCGCCTTCGGGCCGGCTTCGATCGCGGCTCGCATGCCCGCGCCTCCGGCGCCGATGATGACGATGTCGAACTGGTGGTGGTGGACGGTGGTCTCGGTCACAGGGGTCTTTCCGTAGACGGTGGGAACGCGGGCAGCAACGGTGGTGGTGCTACTGCGCGGGGCAGAAGGACGGCAGGTCGGCGGCAGCGGCGCCGGCGGGGCACGGGTCGAAGGTCCAGCAGACGAGGAGCCCGAGCACGATCAGCACGACGCAGGCGGCCAGGATCGCGACGAGGAGGGTCTTGCGGATGCCGGGCTTCGACACGTAGTCGTTGACGATCGTGCGCATGCCGTTCGAGCCGTGGATGAGGGCGAGGACCAGCATGAGCGAGTCCCAGACCTTCCAGAAGGGGTTGGCCCACTTGCCGGCGACGAAGGCGAAGTCGATCTGCTTGACGCCCTCGCCCGCCACCATGTTGACGAAGAGGTGGCCGAAGATCAGCACGACGAGCAGCACGCCCGAGGCGCGCATGTAGATCCAGCCCCACTTCTCCCAGTTGGTGGTGCTGCGGGCGGCTGCGGCCGAGCGGGGAGGTTCGACGATCTGCGTGGTCATGTTCGTGCCCCTCAGTTGAAGTCCGCGACGAGGTTCATGAGCTGGCGGGGAAGGAAGCCCGCGATCGCCACCGCCCACAGGACCATGACGATCCAGAACATGGCCCGCTGGTACTTCGGGCCCTTCGACCAGAAGTCGATCAGGATGATCCGCAGGCCGTTGAAGGCGTGGAACACGATGGCCATGACGAGCGCGATCTCGCCGAGGTTCATGATCGGGGTCTTGTACGTGCCGATGACCGCGTTGTACGCCTCGGGTGAGAGCCGCACGAGCGCCGTGTCGAGGATGTGCACGAGCAGGAAGAAGTAGATCGCGACGCCGGTGATGCGGTGGAGAACCCACGACCACATCCCGATCGAACCGCGGTAGAGCGTGCCCTGTGGCGTCCGCGAAGCCCGCGGGGCTTCGATCGAGACGTCGGGCACCGCGGTCGCCGTACCCCCGCCGGTGTGCTCAGCCATGAGCTCGTCCTTCCATAGGACGGGCTCGCCCGATCGGCGAGCCCTTGCCGTTCGTGTTCGTGTGGAACACGACCCATCCTATGCGCGGGCGCTGACCTTCTCGTCCCGACCGGCCCGGAGGCCCCGTCCGACGGGCGGCGCGCCGATGGTGCGGGCCGTGTCGTGGTGGTCGAGGAGCTGGTCGCCGACGGCCTCCCAGGTGGTTCCCTCGACCCGGAGTCGACCGGCGGAACCCATCCGCTCCGCCAGCGCGCGGTCGTGGTGCAGCCGCAGGACCGCGTGTCGCAGGGCCTGCGGGGCATCGGCGTCGTAGAGCTCGCCGTCGAGTCCCGGGGCCACCAGGTCGAGCGGGCCGCCGGACGCCGGCGCGATCACGGGCAGGCCGGAGGCGTGGGCCTCCTGCAGGGTCTGCCCGAAGGTCTCGGCCGGACCGGTGTGCACGAACAGGTCGAGCGCCGCGTACGCGTCAGCGAGGGCGTCGCCGCGCAGGGGGCCGGTGAAGGTGACGTCGAGGTGCCGGAGCCGACGTTCGAGCATCGCCCGCGACGGACCCCCTCCGGCCACGACGACCCGGATGCCGGGGACACCGCCGAGCTCGGCGAGCCGCTCGACCTCCTTCTCCGGGGCGAGGCGTCCGACGTAGCCGACGATGGTCTCACCGTTGGGGGCCAGGCGGCGGCGGAGTGCCCGCACGTGCCCGGTCGACCGGCGCGCGGGGTGGAACAGCTCGGTGTCGACCCCGCGACCCCAGCGGGCGACGCGGGGCACGCCCTCCTCGGCGAGCATCGCGGCGGTCGCGCTCGACGGGGCGAGCGTCAGCGAGGCCCCGGCGTGGATGCGTCCGAGGATCTTCCGCACCAACGGGACGGTCGCGGTCAGGCCGTTGCGGCGGGCGAACCCGGCCACGTCGGTCTGGAAGACGGCGACGGAGGGGATGCCGAGCCTCCCGGCTGCCGTGATCGCGCGCCCACCCAACAGGAACGGACTCGCGGCGTGGAGCACGTCGGCGCCGGAGGCGGCGAGGATCGTGTCGAGCACCGGGTGGGGGAGCGCCACCGGGAACTGCCGGTAGGCGACGGCGGGGATGCGGTGGACGTCGAAGGAGCGGTAGCGCTCGACGGCGCTGCGAGACCGGAACTGCGCGAGGCCGGGGGTGTCCGGGGCGATCACGACCGCGCGGTGACCCCGTCGTTCCAGGTGGTCGAGGACCGCCAGGACACTGGTGGTCACGCCGTTGAGGGTGGGCAGGAAGCTCTCGGTCACGACGGCGACGGTCCGGGGGGACGTGCCGCGCTCCACGCTGCGTGCGCTCATGGTGCTGCCCATGCTCCGGGCGTGACGTGACCCGGCGGGGCCGACGACGTGAACGGGACGCGCGCGCCGGGTGAACAACGCTGCGGGAGCCCGCATGCGGGAATCGTGCGGAGACCACCCAGGATCCGCCCGGTGGGACCGGTACGGTGAGCGCGTGGCTGACGCTCTCGAAGACTTCTACGCGATCATCCCCGCAGGGGGCATCGGATCGCGCCTGTGGCCGTTGTCGCGCGCGGACGCACCCAAGTTCCTGCACGACCTGACGGGTTCCGGCACCTCGCTGCTGCGGCAGACCTGGGACCGCCTGGCGCCGCTCGCCGGCGACCAGCGGATCATGGTCGTCACCGGCCGTGCGCACCGGGTCGCGGTGGAGTCGCAGCTGCCCGGCGTCGAGGACCACAACGTGGTGCTCGAGAGCGAGCCGAAGGACTCCACGGCCGCCATCGGCCTGGCCGCGGCGATCCTGGTGCGCCGCGAGCCCGACGTCGTCATCGGCTCGTTCGCCGCCGACCACGTCATCGGGGACGCCCGCGGCTTCCGTCGTTCGGTGCGCGAGGCCGTCGCCGTCGCCCGCGCCGGCTACGTCACGACCATCGGCATCACCCCGACGGAACCCGCGATCGGCTTCGGGTACATCAACGCCGACACCGCCGCGCTCGACATCGAGGGTGCCCCGACCGCACACGCGGTGAAGTCGTTCGTCGAGAAGCCCGACCTCGACACCGCCCGCTCGTACGTCGAGCAGGGCAACTACCTCTGGAACGCCGGCATGTTCATCGCCCGCGCCGACGTGCTGCTCGCCGAGATCGGCCGGACGAAGCCCGAGCTGCTGGCCGGCATCAACGAGCTCGCCGACGCCTGGGACACCTCGGCCCGCGGCGCCGTCGTCGACGCCGTCTGGCCGATGCTCGAGAAGATCGCCATCGACTACACCGTCGCCGAGCCGGCCGCAGCCGCCGGACGCATGGCGGTCGTCCCCGGCGACTTCGACTGGGACGACGTGGGCGACTTCGCCTCGCTCGCCAAGCTGCAGTCCGGCGGTCGGCCGAACAACCTCGCCGTGCTCGGGGACGGTGCCCGCATCCTGGCGGACTCGTCGAGCGGCATCGTGATCTCGCACAGCCAGCGACTCATCTCGCTCATCGGCGTCGAGGACATCGTCGTCGTGGACACCCCGGACGCCCTGCTCGTCACCACCAGCGCGAACGCTCAGCGGGTGAAGGGTGTGGTGGATGCCCTGAAGATCAGCGGCCGGGGCGACGTCCTGTAGCGCTCCACCGACAAACCCCTCGAACTGGGGGTCTGCGTAGGACCCTGCGTTACGGGCGCGTTTCGGCGGGGTCGCGATCCCGTAACCGATCCGCAGGACCCCCGCAACGGGTCCTGTACCGGCCCGACGGTCGTGTACTGTCGCCACGATCGCCCGGAACGCACGTGGTCCGGGCACGCTCCCCGGAGGAACCAACCCGTGACATCTCGTACCCGACAGGTCGTCCTCAGCGGCCTCGCGCTCGCCGGCACCGTCGCCGTCCTGGCCGGCTGCGCCTCGGCGCCGTCCACCACCGACTCGGCGAAGAAGACCGACTTCCGCCCCTGCATGGTCTCCGACGCCGGTGGGTTCGACGACAAGTCGTTCAACCAGCTCGGCTACGAGGGCATGAAGGACGCCGCCAAGGACCTCGGTGCCACCTACAAGGAAGCCGAGTCGAAGGACGCCACCGTCTACGACTCGAACATCGAGCAGCTCATCGGCCAGAACTGCAACCTCGTCGTGACCGTCGGCTTCAACCTGGCCGACGCCACGAAGAAGCAGGCCGCTGCGAACCCCGACACCGACTTCGCGATCATCGACGACAACTCGATCGACGCGAAGAACGTCAAGCCGATCACGTTCGACACCTCGCAGGCGGCGTTCCTCGCCGGCTACGCGGCGGCGTCCTACTCGAAGACCGGCGTCGTCGGCACCTTCGGTGGCATGCAGATCCCGACCGTCACCATCTTCATGGACGGCTTCGCGGACGGCGTGAAGTACTACAACGAGCAGAAGGACAAGGACGTCAAGGTCGTCGGCTGGAACGTCGACAGCGGCAAGGGCTCCTTCACCGGTGGCTTCGAGGCCGGCACGCAGGCCAAGTCCGTCGCGCAGACGCTCCTCGACCAGGACGCCGACGTGATCCTGCCCGTCGGTGGCCCGATCTACCAGTCCGCCGCCGAGGCCATCAAGGACGCCGACAACGGTTCCGTCCTGATCGGTGCGGACAGCGACCTCTACGAGGCCGACCCCCGCTACAAGGACATCGCCTTCACCTCGGTCGAGAAGGGCATGCGCCCGGCCGTGAAGGACGTCGTCGAGCAGGCGGCTGACGACAAGTTCTCGAAGGACCCGTACGTGGGCACCCTCGAGAACGACGGCGTCGGCATCGCGCCGTTCCACGACTTCGAGTCCAAGGTCGACAAGGGCCTGCAGGGCGAGCTCGACGACGTGAAGGCCGGCATCATCGACGGCTCGATCAAGGTCAAGACCCAGTCCTGACCCGGTGAACGCGGGCGGGGGATCATCCCTCGCCCGCGTTCTCGTGCGCCCGGGTGGCGCACACCACATCGTGCATCCGCGGGGTGCACGCGACACCGTGCGCCCGCGTGGCGCGCGCGAGACAGAAATAGACTCCCGAACATGAAGCTCGAACTCCGCGGCATCACCAAGCGGTTCGGCGCCCTGGTCGCCAACGACCACATCTCGCTCACCGTCGAGCCGGGTGAGGTCCACTGCCTCCTGGGTGAGAACGGCGCCGGCAAGTCCACCCTGATGAACGTCCTGTACGGCCTGTACGACGCCGACGAGGGCGAGATCCTGCTCGACGACGTGGTGCAGGACTTCGACGGCCCCGGTGACGCCATGCGCGCCGGCATCGGCATGGTGCACCAGCACTTCATGCTCGTGCCCGTGTTCACCGTCGCCGAGAACGTCATGCTGGGCCAGGAACAGACCACCTTCGGCGGGCGGCTCGACCTGGCCGGTGCCCGCAAGCGCGTGCAGGAGATCTCCGACCGCTTCGGGTTCGACGTCGATCCCGACGCCAAGGTCGAGGACCTGCCCGTCGGCGTGCAGCAGCGCGTCGAGATCATCAAGGCGCTGTCCCGCGACGCCTCCGTGCTGGTGTTCGACGAGCCGACGGCCGTCCTCACCCCGCAGGAGACCGACGAGCTGATGGGCATCATGCGCCAGCTCCGCGAAGCCGGCACCGCGATCGTCTTCATCACCCACAAGCTCCGCGAGGTGCGCGAGGTCGCCGACCGCATCACGGTCATCCGTCTCGGCAAGGTCGTCGGCGAAGCCTCGCCGACCGCCACGAACAACGAGCTGGCCGCGCTGATGGTCGGCCGTGCCGTCTCGCTCGTGGTCGACAAGGGACCCTCGACCGGTGGCGACGACGCCCTGGTCGTCGAGCACCTCACCGTCACCGACCCGTCCGGCATCGTGCTCGTCGACGACGTCTCCTTCACGGTGCGTCGCGGCGAGGTCCTGGCGATCGCCGGGGTGCAGGGCAACGGGCAGACCGAGCTCACCGAGGCGATCATGGGCCTCGAGCCCGCCCACGCCGGCCGGGTCACCCTGGACGGCAAGGAGCTCACCGGCCGGAGCGTCAAGCAGGTGCTCGACGCGGGCGTCGGCTTCGTCCCCGAGGACCGCAAGGAGGACGGCCTGGTCGGCGAGTTCACCATCGCCGAGAACCTGATGCTCGACCGGGCCGACCACGCCGAGTTCGTCCGCGCCGGCACGATCCGGTCGGCGGAACGCGACGCCTTCGCCGACGAGAAGATCGCCGAGTTCGACATCCGCACCCCCGGCCGCACCACCGCGGCCGGTCGGCTGTCCGGCGGGAACCAGCAGAAGATCGTCCTGGCGCGCGAACTGAGCCGTGAACTGCGGCTGTTCGTCGCCGCGCAGCCCACCCGCGGCATCGACGTCGGCTCGATCGAGTTCGTCCACAAGCGCATCGTCGCCACCCGCGACACCGGGGTGCCGGTCATCGTCGTCTCCACCGAGCTCGACGAGGTCGTCGCCCTGGCGGACCGCATCGCCGTGATGTACCGCGGCGGCATCGTCGGCATCGTCCCCGCGACCACCCCCCGCGACGTCCTCGGCCTCATGATGGCCGGGGAGATCCCCGAAGGAACGGAGCTGGCCGCATGACCGGTTCGGCCGGCGAGATCCACGCCACACCCACGACCGGAACGGAGCTGGCAGCGTGACCACCCCACCGCCAGACAACACGCAGCAGCCGACCCCGGCTGCGCACGGCACCGCGGACGCCCCGCTCACCGACGACCGTCTGCAGGAGGTCGAGTCGACCCCGCACCTGATGACGGACTCGGCAGAGGACACCGAGCGCCGCAACGGCGCCGGTGGTGACCGCTGGCAGGCCGCCCTGCAGGGGATCCTGAACGGGTCCGTGCTCGTCACGGTGCTCGCCGTCGTCCTCGCGCTGGTCGCCTGCGGCATCCTCATCGCGGTGACGGACGAGAACGTCCGTGCCACCGCCGGGTACTTCTTCGCCCGCCCGACGGACATGCTCCAGGCGGTCGGCACCGCGGTCGGCGGCGCGTACGCCTCGCTGTTCCAGGGCTCGGTGTTCAACTTCGGCGCGGACTCGTTCCAGCAGGCGATCGGGCCGCTCACGCGCTCCGTCGACTACTCGGTGCCGCTCATCGCCGCCGGGCTCGGGATCGCGCTGTCGTTCCGCGCCGGGCTGTTCAACATCGGCGGCCAGGGGCAGATCCTGATGGGCGCCGCTGCCGCCGGGTGGGTCGGGTTCTCGTTCGACGGGCCCGCCGCGATCCACATCCCGCTCACGATCCTCGCCGGCATCGTCGGCGGCGCGGTCTGGGGTGGCATCGTCGGGGTGCTCAAGGCCCGGACGGGTGCGAACGAGGTGGTCGTCACGATCATGCTCAACTACGTCGCGCTCTACCTGGTCAGCTACCTGCTCCGCACCCCGGGCCTGCTGCAGGCCCCGGGCAGCAGCAACCCGATCTCGCCCGCCACGAAGGAGAGCGCCCTGCTGCCGCAGCTCTTCGGCGTGCGGTACGGCGTGGACCTCGGGTTCATCGTCGCGATCATCGCGGTCGTCGTCGTCTGGTGGCTCGTCAACAAGTCGTCGCTCGGCTTCCGGTTCCGCACCATCGGTGAGAACCCCCGTGCCGCCCGCGTGGCCGGCATGAGCGTCCCGTCGCTGACCATCTGGGTGATGCTGATCTCCGGTGCCCTGGTCGGCATCGCCGGCGCCTACCAGGTGCAGGGCGCCGTCACCTCGGGCTTCACCTCGGGCATCGACGCCGGCATCGGCTTCGACGCCATCACCGTGGCCCTGCTCGGCCGCTCCAAGCCCTGGGGCGTCTTCTGGGCGGCCATCCTGTTCGGCGTGCTGAAGAACGGTGGCTACGCCATGCAGGCCGCCAACGGCATCCCGATCGACATCGTCGGGGTCATCCAGGCCCTCATCGTCCTCTTCATCGCGGCGCCGCCGCTCGTCCGCGCGATCTTCCGGATCCCGCAGCCGGGTGCACGCAAGCGCACGAAGACGAGCAAGACCAGCAAGAAGGCGGTCGCCGCATGAGCACCATCAGCCCCACCGCGGCCCCCGCATCGCCGCTCGCGGACCGTCCGGTCGAGACCACCAGGAGCTGGAAGCTCCCGATCGGGTACGGCGTGTTCACGCTCATCGCGATCGTGCTGTTCGGCCTGCTGCCGCGTTCCGGTACCACCACGTTCCGCCTCGCGAACGCCGGTGACTTCTTCGCGCTGCCGAACGTCCCGCTGCCCGCGCTCGGGACGGGCATCGTCGTCATCGTCCTGCTCGCGATCCTGACCGTGTACGCGTTCATCGAGACGCGGGCACTCCGCCGGGTCCCGCTGTGGGTCACGTCGGTGTTCGCGGTCGTCTTCGTCATCGGGTTCCTGACGTGGGCCGCGGCCGGTTCGTCCCTGCCGATCCCCGGCCTGCTGCTCGGCGCGCTGAGCCTGAGCGTCCCGCTCGTGTTCGGTGCCCTCGGCGGCGTCATCTCCGAGCGGGTCGGCGTGGTGAACATCGCGATCGAGGGTCAGTTCCTCGCCGGTGCGTTCAGCTCCGCGATGGTCGCGTCGATCACCGGGTCGCCCTGGGTCGGCCTCGTCGCCGCGCTCGTCGCCGGCATGCTCGTGTCGTTCGTCCTCGCGGCGTTCAGCATCAAGTACCTGGTCGACCAGGTCATCGTCGGTGTCGTCATCAACGCGTTCATCTCCGGCCTGACCGGCTTCCTGTACTCGCAGGTGCTCTCCCCGAACGAGGAGACCCTGAACATCGGCATCCGGTTCCCGAAGGTCGAGATCCCGCTGCTGCACCAGATCCCGGTCATCGGTCCGGTGTTCTTCGAGCAGACGGTCGTCGTCTACCTGGCCTACATCGCCGTGGCGGTCGTCACCTTCGGCCTGTTCAAGACCCGCTGGGGCCTGCGCCTCCGCGCGGTCGGCGAGCACCCGCAGGCCGCCGACACGGTGGGCATCAACGTCACGAGCACCCGGTTCTGGAACGTCTCCCTCGCCGGTGCGATCGCCGGTCTCGGTGGGGCGTACTTCACCCTCGACGCGGTCGGGCCGTTCACGAAGGACATGACCGCGGGCGCCGGCTACATCGCGCTGGCCGCCGTCATCTTCGGCCGGTGGGACCCCATCAAGGCGACGCTCGCGGCGCTGCTGTTCGGCTTCGCGTCGAACCTGCAGAACACGCTCGGAGCGATCGACTCACCCGTGCCCAGCGAGTTCCTGCTGATGCTGCCGTACGTGGTGACGATCTTCGCCGTGGCCGGCCTGGTCGGGCAGTCGCGCGGCCCCGCCGCGTCCGGCAAGCCCTACATCAAGAGCTGACGGCCTGGAGGCACGACACATGACCGACACGCAGCAACCAGGTGACCAGGCGGTCACCGCCACCGACCCGACGGACGCCGCCACGGGCCTCCCGGTCGACGACGTGGACTGGGGCGTCCTGCGGGACGCCGCCACGGCCGCGATGCGGCGCGCCTACGCGCCGTACTCGTCATTCCCGGTGGGCGCCGCGGCGCTGACCGACGACGGCCGGATCGTCTCCGGCTGCAACATCGAGAACGCGAGCTACGGGGTGACGCTCTGCGCGGAGTGCTCCCTCGTGTCGCAGCTGCACATGACCGGCGGCGGCAAGCTCGTCGCGTTCACGTGCGTCGACGGCGACGGGGCGACCCTGATGCCGTGCGGCCGCTGCCGCCAGCTGCTGTTCGAGCACTCGACCGAGGGCATGCTCCTCGAGACGCTCTCCGGCATCCGCACCATCGACGAGGTCCTGCCGGACGCCTTCGGGCCGCGCACCCTCGCCACGTACCAGCAGGAGCACTGACATGGCCGTCGAACCGTTCGACACCGTCGACCTCATCCGCACGAAGCGCTCCGGCGGCGCCCTGAGCACCGCCGAGGTCGACTGGCTCGTCGACGCGTACACCCGCAGCTACGTCGAGGACCCGCAGATGGCCGCGATGGCGATGGCGATCTTCCTGAACGGGATGGAGCGGCGCGAGATCAAGGACCTCACGCTCGCGATGATCGCGTCGGGGGAGCGGATGTCGTTCTCGTCGCTCGGCAAGACGACGGTCGACAAGCACTCCACCGGCGGGGTCGGCGACAAGATCACCCTGCCGCTGGCACCCCTGGTGGCGTCGTTCGGCGTCGCCGTGCCGCAGCTGTCCGGCCGCGGGCTCGGCCACACCGGCGGCACGCTCGACAAGCTCGAGTCGATCCCCGGGTGGCAGGCGTCCATCTCGAACGACCGCATGATGCAGGTGCTGCAGGACGTCGGCGCGGTCATCTGCGCCGCCGGGTCCGGCCTGGCCCCCGCGGACAAGAAGCTCTACGCGCTCCGCGACATCACCGGCACGGTCGAGTGCATCCCGCTCATCGCGTCGAGCATCATGTCGAAGAAGATCGCCGAGGGCACCGGTGCGCTCGTGCTCGACGTCAAGTTCGGGTCCGGCGCGTTCATGCCGACCTACGAGGCGTCCAGGGAGCTCGCGCAGACCATGGTCGACCTCGGCAACGACGCCGGGGTCGCGACCTCGGCGCTGCTGACCGACATGGAGGTCCCGCTCGGGCTGACGATCGGCAACGCGCTCGAGGTGCGGGAGTCGGTCGAGGTGCTCGCCGGCGGCGGCCCCGCCGACGTCGTCGAGCTGACCGTGGCGCTCGCGACCGAGATGCTCACGCTGGCCGGACTGCCCGACGCCGACCCCGCAGCGGCGCTCGCGGACGGCCGCGCCATGGACACCTGGCGTCGGATGATCGAGGCGCAGGGCGGGGACCCGTCCGCCGCGTTGCCCGTGGCCCGCGAACAGCACGTCGTCACCGCTCCGACGGCGGGGGTCCTCACGCAGCAGGACGCACTGCCGTTCGGGGTCTCGGCCTGGCGGCTCGGGGCCGGTCGTGCCCGCGCGCAGGACCCGGTGCAGGCCGGTGCGGGCATCGAGCTCCACGTCAAGCCGGGGGACACCGTGACCGAGGGCCAGCCGCTCTGGACGCTCCACTCCGACGACGCGTCGCGGATCCCGCGCGCACTCGAGTCGCTCGAGGGTGCGTGGACCATCGGCCCGGCGGGCTCCGCTGCCGCGGCACGTGGGCCGATCGTGCGCGAGCGCATCGGGTCCTGAACCCGGCCACCCGATCGATCGGAGGCTCCCTGCACAGCTGTGGGGAGCCTCCAGTGTCTTCCGTTGTGGGTTGTGCACAGGTGCCTGCGCGGCGGCGGTGACCACCGATAGCCTGGGGGCATGAGCGCCGACGCCCCGACCTACCGCCTGCCCGACGCCGGGGCGGTCATCAACGACCTGCCGAAGGTCTCGCTGCACGACCACCTCGACGGCGGCCTGCGTCCCGCGACCATCATCGAGCTCGCAGCGCCGGCGGGTGTCACGCTCCCCACCACCGACCCGGCCGAGCTCGGGCAGTGGTTCGCCGACCAGTCGAACTCCGGCTCCCTGGTCGAGTACCTGAAGACGTTCGACGTCACCACGTCGGTGATGCAGACCGCGCCGCAGCTCACCCGGATCGCCCGCGAGTTCGTCGAGGACCTGGTCGCCGACGGCGTCGTCTACGGCGAGGTCCGCTGGGCGCCGGAGCAGCACCTGCAGGGCGGACTGACCCTCGACCAGACGGTCGAGGCGGTACAGGCCGGCATCGAGGAAGCCGTCGACGCCGCCGGTGGGCGCATCCGCGTCGGCCAGCTCGTCACCGCGATGCGGCACGCCGACCGGTCGCTCGAGATCGCCGAGCTCGCCGTCCGGCACCGTGACGCCGGGGTCGTCGGCTTCGACATCGCCGGTGCCGAAGCCGGGTTCCCCGCCTCGAACCACCGCGCCGCCTTCGACTACCTGGCGTCCGAACTGTTCCCCGTCACCGTGCACGCGGGCGAGGCCGACGGGCTCGCGTCCATCCGGTCCGCGCTCGTCGACGGCCGGGCGCTCCGCCTCGGGCACGGCGTCCGCATCTTCGAGGACGTCGCCCTGTCCGACGCCGGGGACGGCTCGACGCTGGCCTCCCTGGGCGAGGTCGCCTCGTGGGTCCGTGACCGCGAGATCCCGCTCGAGGTCTCGCCGTCGTCGAACCTGCAGACCGGTGCGATCGCCGCGTGGGGCGACGACCTCGCCGACCACCCGTTCGACGTGCTCTACCAGCTCGGCTTCCGCGTCACGGTGAACACCGACAACCGCCTGATGAGCGGGACCTCGCTCTCGAAGGAGCTCGCGCTGCTCGCGGGCACGTTCGGCTACGACCTCGACGACCTGGCCGCGTTCCAGATCAACGCCGCGCTCGGGTCGTTCCTGCCGCTCGAGGACCGCGAGGAGATCATCGCCACCATCACGGCCGGGTACCAGGAGGCCTGACGCATGGGACTGCCACCGCTGCCGGACACCGCCGTCCTCCTCGGTGCGGACGCGCCCGCGTGGCGTGACGCGATGCGCCTGGTCGGCGGTGCGCTCGTCGCCTCGGGCGCCACCACCGACGAGTACACCGACGCCATGATCGGCATGGTCGAGGAGCACGGGCCGTACATCGTCATCTCGCCGGGGCTCGCCTTCGCGCACGCCCGGCCGGGTGGTGCCGTCCTGCGGGACGGACTCGCCATCGTGACGCTGGCTGCTCCGGTGGCGTTCGGCCACCCGCACAACGACCCCGTCCGTGTGGTGCTCGGGCTCGCGGTGGCCGAGGTCGGCACCCACCTGGAGTCGATCGGCGAGATCGCGAACCTGTTCAACGACGCCACCGTGACCGGGCGGATCGCGGCGGCGACCACCGCGGACGAGGTCCGCACGATCATGGGGGTCTCCGCGTGAAGATCGTGACCATCTGCGGCGCCGGCATCGGGTCGAGCGGCATCCTCAAGGTGAACGCCGAGAAGGCGCTCGACGCCCTCGGGCTCTCCGCGTCCGTCGTCGCGGCGGACGTCGCGTCCGTGCGGGACGTCTCCGACGACGCCAACGTGATCCTGACGAGTCAGGAGTTCGTCGAGGCGATCGGCGACACCTACGCCGAGGTCATCGTCATCGCGAACCACTTCGACCAGGGCGAGATCACGGCGGCGGTGGACCGGGCGCTCGGCGAGCACTGAGCGCGCAGTCCGCCCTTTAGAGTTGGGGCATGAGCACCGAGAACCCGCTGAACGACCCCGCTGCCGACCCGTTCGAGGTCGCGCGGGACGCCGCAGCCGCCATCGCCGAGCAGTCCGGCATCGAGCGGCACGACATCGCCCTGACCCTCGGCTCGGGCTGGGGCAAGGCCGCCGACATCATCGGTGAGACCGTGTCCGAGATCCCGGCCGAGCAGGTCCCCGGGTTCAGCGCCTCGGCCGTCCCCGGACACTCCGGCACGATCCGGTCGATCCGCCTCGACGACGGCCGCCACGCGCTCGTCATCGGTGCCCGCACCCATTACTACGAGGGCCACGGGGTCCGTCGGGTCGTGCACAGCGTCCGCACGGCCGCGGCGACCGGTGCCTCGATCATGGTGCTGACCAACGGTGCCGGCGGCATCAAGGAGCACTGGACCCCGGGCACGCCGGTGCTCATCAGCGACCACATCAACCTGACCGCGGACAGCCCGCTCGAGGGCGCGACGTTCATCGACCTCACCGACCTGTACTCGGCGCGGCTGCGCGAGCTGGCCCGGACGGTCGACCCGTCGCTCGACGAGGGTGTCTACACGCAGTTCCGCGGCCCGCACTACGAGACCCCGGCCGAGGTCCAGATGGCGAAGACCATCGGCGGGCACATCGTCGGCATGTCCACGGCGCTCGAGGCCATCGCCGCCCGTCAGGCCGGCATGGAGGTCCTCGGGTTCTCGCTCATCACGAACCTCGCCGCGGGCATCCAGAAGACCCCGTTGTCGCACACCGAGGTGCTCGAGGCCGGCAAGCAGGCCGAGCCGGTGATCGCCGACCTGCTCGCACGCGTGGTCGCCGCACTCGGGCAGCCGGCATCGTGAAGCTCGACCTCGACCAGGTGCTCGGCACCGCGCGGGCGTGGCTGGCGCAGGACCCCGACCCGGAGACCCGCGACGAGCTGGCCGCGGCGATCGACGCGGCGGCCGATGGCGACGGTCCCGCTGTCCGGGCGCTCGCCGAGCGGTTCGACGGCCGGCTGCAGTTCGGCACCGCCGGACTCCGCGCGGAGCTCGGCTGGGGCCCGCTGCGCATGAACCGGGTCGTCGTGACCCAGGCTGCTGCGGGGCTCGCACGGTTCCTCATCGACACCGGGCGCTCGCGCAGCGTCGTGATCGGGTACGACGGCCGGGTGAACTCGGACGTCTTCGCACGTGATTCGGCCGAGGTCATGCGCGGCCTCGGGCTCGAGGTCACCCTGCTGCCCTCGGCCCTGCCGACGCCGGTGCTCGCGTTCGCCGTCCGGCACCTCGACGTCGGGGCCGGCGTCATGGTCACGGCGAGCCACAACCCGCCGCGGGACAACGGGTACAAGGTCTACCTCGGTCAGGAAGACGACGGCTCGCAGATCGTCCCGCCCGTCGACGGCGAGATCGCGGACGCCATCGACGCCGTCGCCGCAGGGGCCGTCACGGACCTGCCGCGCGGTACGGACTACACCGTGGCGACGTCGGCCCTGGTCGACGCCTACGTGGCCGCCACGGCAGCGATCGTGCCCGTTCCCGCACTCGCGGGCGATGCGCAGCCGAAGGTCGTCTACACGGCCATGCACGGCGTCGGGTGGGAGACCGCTCGTGCGGTGTTCGCGGCGGCCGGGTTCGCCGAGCCGGCGGTCGTGCCGGAGCAGATCGAGCCGGACGGGGCGTTCCCGACGGTGTCGTTCCCGAACCCCGAGGAGCCCGGCGCGATGGACCTCGCGATCGCCCGCGGCCTCGCCGTCGGCGCCGACCTGGTGATCGCGAACGACCCCGACGCCGACCGGCTCGCACTCGCGATCCCGGACGGATCCGGTTCCTACCGCCGACTGTCGGGCAACGAGGTCGGCTGGCTGCTCGGGTGGCGGGCCGCCGCACGGGCGTCGGAGTCCGGCGCGACCGGCACCCTCGCCGCGTCGATCGTCTCGTCGCCGGCGTTGGCCCGGGTTGCCGCGCGCCACGGGCTGGAGTACCGCGACACCCTGACCGGCTTCAAGTGGGTGTCGCGGGTGCCCGAGCTGCTGTTCGGGTACGAAGAGGCCCTGGGCTACCTGGTCGACCCGTCGGTCGTGCGGGACAAGGACGGCATCTCGGCTGCGCTGGAGCTGCTGTCCCTCGCCGACGAGCTCGCCGCGTCGGGCTCGACCATCGCCGACCACCTCGAGGCGTTCGCCGCCGAGTTCGGCGCGTTTGCCTCGGGGCAGGTCGCGACCCGCGTCGACGACCTGTCGCGCATCGGCGAGATCATGGCGTCGCTCCGGGCCACGCCGCCGACGGAGCTCGGCGGACTGTCCGTGCAGACGGTGACGGACTACGCCGACGGGGTGGCGGGCTTCCCGCCCTCGGACATCCTGCGCTACGACCTGTCCGGCGACGCCCGGGTGATCGTCCGCCCGAGCGGCACCGAGCCCAAGGTGAAGGTCTACATCGACACGGTCGCGGACACCCCCGCCGAGGCCCAGCGCCTGGTCGACGCCCTCGCCGCCGCGGTGCGCCCCCTGGTGTCGTAGGGCGTCGGTCCGCAAAACACCGGTGTTCGCGCTCTGAACACCCGCACAACGCGGTGCAGAGCGCGAACACCGGTGTTTTGCTGTTCCTCCACAGGGGTGGGGGAGCGGGGGCTCCTCACAAGGAGAGGGTCGCCGTCGTGTGGGCCGTGCGGGAGCCGTGACGGTGGGGCCATGGCTCACATCACGGTGTTCGGCGCGGCTCCGGGCGATCCCGATCCGAGAGCGCACAGACGGCTCGCGGATGCCGCTCGCCGAGGAACCCTCATCCGCCTCACAGCCGGCCGGTACGTCGACCGAGACGCGTTCGAAGCAGCGAGTGCAGCGGAGCGCCATCGTGCACGGGTCGAAGCGGTCGCGCCGAACATCCACCCCGCCCTCGTGATCTCCCACGAGTCGGCTGTGGCGATGCTCGGACTCCCGTGGCTCGGGGAGTTCCCCGAGCACGTCGTCGCCACCGATCCGCGTCGAGCCACCGGTCAACGTCGCGCGCATCTGCAGAAGGTCGGAGGGGCGGGTCGTCCCATCGCTTGTGCGAGCGTCGGCGGCCTGCCCGTCACGACCCTCGTGGTCACCGGGGTCGACGTCGCGCTCCGAGCGTCGTTCCGCACTGCGGTGGTCGTGTTGGACGCGGTGCTGGCCCGGGGAGTGTCGCAGGAAGCGCTGCTCGCCGAACTGCGCAGCCGGGAGCCTCGTCCGCGGGCGTCCACCCGCGCGCGACGGGCGATCGAGTTCGCGGACGCGGCTGCTGACTCGCCGGGTGAGTCAGTGGCGCGGCTGTGTTGGGCAGAAGCGGGGTTCCCGGCGCCGGTGCTGCAGCAGGAGTTCCGCGATGCGGGCGGCCTGATCGGCCGGGTGGACTTCTGGTTCGAGGACGCCGGCGTGGTCGTGGAGTTCGACGGGCTGGTCAAGTACCGCGACCGGACGATGCGCGCTGGTCGGACCCCTGAGCGCGTCGTCATCGACGAGAAGCTCCGAGAGGACCGGCTCCGTGCGCACCGCTCCGTCCGAAGGGTCGTCCGCGTGACGTGGCCGGATGTTGAGCCGGGCGGCAACGGCCCCGTGGCACTCGAGGCAGCCGGAGTGCATCGTGTTCGATGAAGCAAAACACCGGTGTTCACGAGTCGAACCGCGGTGTGCGCGTGTTCAACCGGCGAACACCGGTGTTTTGCGAGAAGAAGCGCCCGGGCTACGCGAGCTCGAGCAGCACGTGACCGGACGAGACCGTCTGGCCGACCGGGGCGTTCAGGCCGGTGACGACGCCGTCCTTGTGGGCCTGCACGGGCTGCTCCATCTTCATGGCCTCGAGCACGACGAGCAGGTCGCCCTTCACCACGGTGTCACCCTCGGCGACCGCGAGCTTCACCACGGTGGCCTGCATCGGCGACGCGACGGACGACCCGGACTTCGCCAGGCCCCCGCGGACGGCCGACGAGCGGCGCTTCGGGGGAGCGGTGGGGCCGGCGGGACGACGACCGGCGAGACCGGCACCGGCAGCACCGCCACCGACGATCGACGGCATGGTGACCTCGATGCGCTTGCCCTGCACCTCGACGACGACGCTCTCGCGCGCAGCCGGGGCCGGAAGTTCCTCGGGGGAGCCGCTCCACGCCGGGATGTCGTTGACGAAGTCGGTCTCGATCCACTGCGTGTAGATGCTGAAGGGCTCGTCGTCGGCCGTCGCGAACGCCGGGTCCGACACCACGGCACGGTGGAAGGGGAGCACGGTCGGCAGGCCCGTGACCTCGAACTCGGCGAGTGCACGACGCGAACGCTCCAGCGCCTCGGCACGGGTGGCGCCGGTGACGATCAGCTTCGCGAGCATCGAGTCGAACGAGCCGGACACGACGTCACCGGAGACGACGCCCGAGTCGACACGCACGCCGGGGCCGGACGGTGCGTTGAAGGCGTGCACGGGGCCGGGCGCGGGGAAGAAGTTGCGACCCGGGTCCTCGCCGTTGATGCGGAACTCGAACGAGTGTCCCCGCGGCGTGGGGTCCGAGTAGTCGAGCACGCCGCCCTCGGCGATGCGGAACTGCTCGCGCACCAGGTCGATGCCGGTGACCTCTTCGGAGACGCAGTGCTCGACCTGCAGGCGGGTGTTCACCTCGAGGAACGACACGGTGCCGTCGGCGCCGATGAGGAACTCGCAGGTGCCGGCACCGACGTAGCCGACCTCGCGCAGGATCGCCTTCGACGACTCGTACAGCGCGGTCTGCTGCTCGGGCGTCAGGTAGGGCGCCGGGGCTTCCTCGACGAGCTTCTGGTGACGACGCTGCAGGGAGCAGTCGCGGGTGGAGACCACGACGACGTTGCCGTGCTCGTCCGCCAGGCACTGGGTCTCGACGTGGCGCGGCTTGTCCAGGTACTTCTCGACGAAGCACTCGCCCCGACCGAACGCGGCGATCGCCTCTCGCGTGGCGGACTCGAAGAGCTCCTCGACGGAGGCACGGTCGCGGACGACCTTCAGACCACGACCGCCACCGCCGAACGCCGCCTTGATCGCGACGGGCAGACCGACCTGGTCGACGAAGTCGAAGACCTCGGAGACGTCCTGCACGGGCTCGATGGTGCCGGGGGCGAGCGGCGCGCCGACCTTCTCGGCGACGTGGCGCGCGGAGACCTTGTCACCGAGGCGCTCGATCGATTCCGGCGACGGGCCGATCCAGACGAGCCCGGCATCGATGACGGCGCGGGCGAAGTCGGCGTTCTCGGCGAGGAACCCGTAGCCCGGGTGCACGGCGTCCGCGCCGGAGCGGCGGGCGACCGAGATGATCTTGTCGATGACGAGGTACGTGTCGGCGCTCGTGGTGCCGTTCAGCGCGTAGGCCTCGTCGGCGAGGCGGGCGTGCAGGGCATCGCGGTCCTGGTCGGCGTAGACCGCGACCGATGCCTTGCCCGCGTCGCGGGCCGCGCGGATGATGCGGACGGCGATCTCGCCGCGGTTCGCGATGAGGACCTTGCTGATACGGGGCATGACACATCAGCGTATTCGTGCGGCGGGAGTGCGTTTTGACTGGCACCCACAAAGAACCACCCGGAACAGGTGCGGATGTCTACAGTGCCCACAGGTCGTGCCAGGCGATGCCGAAGCCCCGGAGGAGCATCGATCGCAGCACCGGCAGTGACATCCCGATCACGGCGGACGGTGCGCCGTCGATCCGCGTGATGTACGCGGCGGCCCGGCCGTCGATGGTGAAGGCACCCGCGACCTCGAGCGGCTCGCCCGTCGCGACGTACGCGTCGATCTCGTCGACGGACACGTCGTCGGCGAAGGTCAGCACCGCGCTGTCGACCGCGACCACGCGGTCGCCACCGGCGGCCAGCGCCGACCCGCCGGGCGCGACGGGACCCAGCTGCGGGACGCCGGCGGTGGACGTGACCAGGGGCCGGACGGGAGGCACGGTGCGGGCCGGTGCCGCGCCTCCAGGCCGTCCCGTGGCCGGTTCCGGGTCCCGGTGCCGGTCATCGCGTCGTCGATCGATCACGCAGTGTCCGCTCCACAGCGTCCCGCCGCCGGCGGCGAGCATCTGCCGCCAGCGCTCCCGGGCGACCGCGGGGTCGTGCGGCTTGCCGTACAGCTGTCCGTCGACCTCGAACGCGGAGTCCCCGCCGAACACGACCCCGTCGACCGGGGACCCGGCGACCGCGGAGTCGGCGACTGCGGACGCCTTGGCGACGGCGAGCAGCGAGACGAGCTCCGGTCCGGTCAGAGCGCGGCCGAGCGATGCCGCGGCGGCGGCGCCGACGGCGTCCTCGTCGACGCCGGGGGACACGAGCACGGGTTCGATCCCGGACTGGGCGAGGAGTGCTCGGCGGGCGGGGGATGTACTCGCGAGGTACAGACGCATGGGACCATCTCACCATGGGTGAATCCGTCGGCACGCTGCTCGAACTCGACGTCACCGGGATCGCCCACGGCGGCATCTCGGTGGCACGACACGAAGGACGGGTGGTCTTCGTCTCGGACGCGATCCCCGGGGAGCGCGTCGTCGCCCGGGTGACCGAGGACCGCAAGAAGTCGTTCTGGCGCGCCGACACGGTCAGCGTCATCACGCCGAGCGAGCACCGCGTCGACCACGTCTGGCCCGAGGCCGCGCTCGAGCGTGACCCCGAGACGCGCCCGGGCGGTGCCGAGTTCGGCCACATCGCCCTCGCACACCAGCGCACGCTCAAGCACGACGTCCTCGTCGACTCGTTCGCGCGGTTCGCACGGATGGACCTCGCCGAGGTGCTCGGCCACGACGTCGTCGTCGAGGCCGCGCCCGGCGACGACGCGGCGAACGGCCTCGGCTGGCGCACCCGCGTCCGGCTGCACGTCGACGAGCAGGGCACCGCCGGCCCGTTCGCGGCCCGCTCCCACTCCGTCATCCCGGTGACCGGCCTGCCGCTCGCGACCGCCGTCGTGCAGCAGAGCGCCCCGCTCGGCCGCGGTGCGCTGCCGGGCTCCTCGGTCATCGACGTCCTCGCGCCGAGTGGCTCCGAGGGTGCGCGACTCGTCATCGACGACCAGAAGCCCACCGTGGTGACCGAGGTCGTCGGGGAGCGCACGTTCCAGGTCGACGACAACGGGTTCTGGCAGGTGCACCGCGCCGCGGCGACCGTGCTCACCGAGGCCGTGCAGGACCTGGTCGACCGCGACCGCCTGGACCCCGAGGGCACCCACCTGGACCTGTACGGCGGCGTCGGCCTGCTCGCCGCCGCCCTCGGCGACCTGGTCGGCCCGAAGGCGCGCATCACGAGCGTCGAGAGCGCCGCCCGTGCCACCGAGCACGCGCAGGAGAACCTGTCCGAGTGGCTCGGGGCCCGCGCCGAGACCGGCCGCGTGGACCGCTGGCTGACGAACACGGTGGCGAACGCCTCGCGCGCCGAGAAGGACCGCTTCCGCGCCGGCACGATCGTGCTCGACCCGCCCCGCGCCGGTGCCGGTCGTGACGTGGTCGTGCAGATCGCGGCGCTCCAGCCGGAGCAGGTCGTCTACGTGGCGTGCGACCCGGTGGCGCTGGCCCGCGACGTCGCGACGTTCGCCGACCTCGGCTACCGGCTCGAAGCACTGCGGGCCTTCGACCTGTTCCCGCACACCCACCACCTGGAAGCCGTCGCACGCCTGGTCCCCGCACGCTGAGGTCCGGTGGTCGCGCGAGGCCGGGTCCTTGCGTGTCGGGGTGTCCACCAATCGGCGGACCGGCCAGCGTGGCGCAGCCCAGAAGCCCCGCACCTGAGTCCGGGCTGGGTATCCTGGGTCGTTGATGGCACTCCGGTTTCAGGGGCCGGCGTCGCGCATCGGAACGAGAGGCCACTGTGGCAGCAGGAACGACAACCACCAGCACCGAGACGTCAGGGGCGGCCACCAGGCCGGTCCGGGTCGCGATCGTCGACGACCACGAGTCCGTCCGACTCGGGATCCAGGCGGCGTGCCAGAACGAGGGGTTCGAGGTGGTGCTCACCGCCGCCAGCGTCCCCGAGTACGTCCAGAACCTCGACGGGCGAGAGGTCGACGTCGTCGTCCTCGACCTGTCCCTCGGTGACGGCTCGACCGTGACCGAGAACGTCAAGGGCGTGCAGGGGACGGGATCGGCGGTGCTCGTGCACTCCATCGCGGACCGTGTCGCCAACGTGCGTGAGGCGCTCGCAGCAGGGGCTGCAGGCGTCATCCCGAAGTCCTCGGCCACCAAGACCGTGATGGCCGCGGTCGCCACCGTCGCACGCGGTGACGTGCTCAACAACCTCGAGTGGGCGAGCGCCATCGACGCCGACCGCGACTTCGCGAAGGCGCAGCTCGGCCGCCGCGAGCGCGAGATCCTGCACCTCTACGCCTCGGGTCTCCCGCTCAAGCTCGCCGCCCAGCAGCTCGGCATCGGCTACTCGACGGCTCGTGAGTACCTCGACCGGATCCGTGTGAAGTACGTCGAGGTCGGTCGCCCGGCTCCGACGAAGGTCGACCTGCTGCGTCGAGCCGTCGAGGACGGGATCCTCCCCGGACTCGACTCGGGCATCGACCCCGACGGCGACGGTCGCTGACACGGATGGCGACCGCGGCTGAGTCGGCGCGGACGGTCGTCGAACCGGCGCCGTTCGGCGCCGATCCGGCGCGCAGCGTCCGCGCCTCGATCACGCAGGCGTCGGTCGAGCGCGCGTTCGCGATCCTCCTCGCGATGGCGGCGATCGGCCTCGGCATCGTCGACGCGCCCGCGGTCCTGCAGCAGCTGCCGTACCTCGACCCGTTCTGGGGGCCGACGCTGATGCTCGCCCTCGCGGCGTCGTTCGTGTTCATCGGGGTCTCGGCCTTCGTGCAGCGGGTCGCGCAGCTGGCGCAGATCGTCTGCGCGCTGCTGTTCCTCGTCGTGCTCGTGACGTGGACGGCGACCGTGCAGGAGCCCATCCCGTCGGCGCAGCAGCCGTGGCCGTGGTGGTTCTGCACGGTCGGCTGCACGGCGGCGGCGATGGGCTTCGCCACGTGGCGTGCAACGGTCTACACCGCGCTCGTGCCGGCGGTGTACGTCGTCATCCGGCTCAGCCCGCTCGGCGGTGACGTCGGGGTCCTCGCCGTCCTGCTCGACGGCGTCTACACGGCGCTGCTCAGCGGTGCGGTGCTCGTCATCGCCGTGGTGCTGCGGCGTGCGGCCACGTCGGTCGACACGGCGCAGTCCACGGCAGTGCGGCGGTACTCGCTCGCCATCCGGGAACACGCCACCGAGGTCGAGCGGGTCCAGGTGGACGCCATCGTGCACGACAGCGTGCTCACGACGCTACTCTCCGCCGCCCGTGCCGACACGCTCGAGGCCAAGACCCTCGCCGCGCGGATGGCCCGGAACGCGATCGACCACCTCGAGGCCGCGGCTACCGATGGTCCCGGCGACGTCGCGCCGGTCGCCCTCGGGGAACTCCGGGCGCGCATCCGCGAGGGGGTGGGTGCGTTGCCCGCCCCGGTCCGCCTCGTCCCGACGCCGACCGGGTCGGTCCGCCTGCCCGCGTCGGTCGCCGACGCGCTGGCCTCGGCGGCGCTGCAGGCCGCGGTGAACAGCGTGCAGCACGCCGGCGACGCTGACGTCTCCCGCTGGGTCCGCATCGAGCAGCAGGGCCAGGGGGTGCTCGTCGAGGTCGGTGACGACGGCCGCGGGTTCGACGTCGCGGCCATCCCCGCCGAACGGCTCGGTGTCCGTCGCTCCATCGTGGAGCGGGTCGCGACCGTCGACGGTCGCGCCGAGGTGCACACCGCACCGGGCGCGGGCACCCGCATCGTGCTGACGTGGTCGCCGGCCGCGAGGACGACCGCATGAAGGTCTCCCTGCCGGCGAGCATCGCCCTCGGCCTGGCGTCGCTGTTCTCCGTCTACCACCTGGTCCTCGCCGCGGCCACGCTGCCGCGCGTCGACCAGGTCGCCCCGATCATCGCCTGCATGGTCCTGTACGCCGCGGCCACCGGCCTGGCACTCTTCGTTCCCGGCAGGGTCCTGCCGGTCTGGACGGCCTGCTTCTCGCTCGCCACCGCGATCGTGATGCCGGTGATCGCCGCCCCCGTCCTCGTCGAGGGTCGCGGTCCGGGGTCCGCCACCTGGTGGATCGCGGCCATCGGCACACTCATGGTGGTGCTCGTCGTGCGCGGCCGCGGACCCTTCGCATGGGCCGGCGTGCTGTTCCTGACCGTGTACACCGTCGCCTGGGCCGGTCTCGGCTCGCTCGGTGGGCTCGGCGTGGTCGGCAGCGTCGCCTGGGTCGCGATCGCCACGGTCTTCGCCGCCGCGATGAGCCGCGCCATCCGGAACACCCGTGAGCTCGTCCTCGCCGAGCAGGAGACCGCGGACTGGCAGGCCGCGCAGGACGCCCACGTGTTCGAGCGGCAGTTCCGGCTGAGCCAGACCACTCGTATGGCCCTGCCGATGCTGCAGCGCATCATCGACTCCTGCGGCGACCTCGACGACGCCGACCGTGCCGAGTGCCTGCACCTCGAGCAGGCCATCCGCGACGAGATCCGGGGCCGGTCCCTGTTGTCCGACGACGTCCGCGACGAAGTGATGCGCCTGCGTCGCCGCGGCGCGACCGTGCAGTTGCACGACGACGGCGGGCTCGACGACCTGGACGCCCCGGACATCCGCCGCATCCACGCCCGCGTCGCCGAGGCGCTCCGGCAGGCCCGCGACGCCGACAACGTCATCGTGCGGACGGTCGGCGAGGGGTCCGACTCCGCGGTGACCGTCGTCGGACTCCGCCTCGACGGCGCGGCCAGCGAGTCCGCGGCGCTCGGAGCGGGGCTGGACGACGACGACGGTGACGAGGACGATTCCGTCGCGCTCTGGCTGGAGATCCCGCGGCACGAGCCGGCGTAGCGCGCGCTGAGCGCGGCACGCGCGCGCGTTCCGCGACGATGCACCACGTGGTCGACAGGTGGTTCGTCGCGAACGTGGTGCGGACGGCGTTGCGGACGCGCGTGGTGCGCCGGACGTGCAGGCGGCGGTGGACGCGATGGGGGACAGCCGGGAGGCCCGTGGCGGCCCCGGCACGGGCCTCCCGGCCGTCACGTGGTGCGCCGGGCTGGCGCGCGCACGGGGGGGCGACCATGTCGTTGTCGTACGACGTCGACGGTGTCGCTCTGACGCGCGCGCAACTGTTGCGAACGCGCGGAAGCGACCGTGTCGTTGTCGTACGACGTCGACGGTGTCGTTCCGCGTCAGCATCGGTGTCGCCCCCCGCAGCCGCTGCAGCACCCGCCCGCAGCCCCCGCACGCCCCGGAAACGGGGAACGGGCCGGTCGGATACCGACCGGCCCGTTCACGACCCGAGGCTGAGCGACAACCCGAATGTCGCCCTGCCTCGCAGCGGGCGGTGGCTTCGTACCCTAGTCGGCCACCGTCCTGCGATGTCTTTCGTTGAAGGACACCGAACACCAACTACTATGCCCACGCACGAGCTGCGTGTCAGTCGTCATTATGGGGGACAATTCCGGCAGTTCCGGTCCGTATCCGCTGAACGTGTCCCCCGAGTGAGGGGATACCGACCGGGAAGTGCGCCCGGCAACCCTTCCGGTCGCGCGCGCACCAGGGGTACATCAGCGGAGCGATCGGCCCCAGGCGCCCGGTCCGTGGTCGAGCGGGCGGCGCAGTCCGCGGGCCGCGGCGTCCCACCCCGTGCGGGGCTCGACGACCACGGCGGCGCGTCCGGCTGCTGCGGCTTCGTCGGCCTGGCGCTGCAGGACGGCCACCACGGCGGCGAGCTCCTCGGGGGTGGGTTCGCCGGAGACCACCCGGACGTCCGCCACCGAGGCGGGCTCGTCCGAGGGCACGGCTGCTGCGTGTCGGCCCATCAGAGGGGGATGTTCCCGTGCTTCTTCGGGGGCAGCGTGGCGCGCTTGCCCCGGAGTGACCGGAGGGCCTTGATGACCGACACCCGGGTGGCGTGCGGCTGGATGATGCCGTCGAGCTCACCGCGCTCGGCCGCCAGGTAGGGCGACGCGACGTTGTAGGTGTACTCGTTCGCGAGCTTCGTGCGGACCGCGGCGACGTCCTCGCCGGACTCCTCGGCGCGCTTGATCTCGGCGCGGTACAGGATGTTGACGGCGCCCTGGCCGCCCATGACGGCGATCTCGGCGGTCGGCCACGCCAGGTTGATGTCGGCACCGAGCTGCTTCGAGCCCATCACGATGTACGCGCCGCCGTAGGCCTTGCGGGTGATGACGGTGACGAGCGGGACGGTGGCCTCGGCGTAGGCGTACAGCAGCTTCGCGCCGCGGCGGATGACGCCGGTCCACTCCTGGTCGGTGCCGGGCAGGTAGCCGGGCACGTCCACCAGGGTCAGGATCGGGATGCCGAACGCGTCGCAGAACCGCACGAAGCGGGCGGCCTTCTCGCCGGCGTCGATGTTCAGCGTGCCGGCCATCGCCTGCGGCTGGTTCGCGATGATTCCGACCGTGCGGCCCTCGACCCGGCCGAAGCCGATCAGGATGTTCGGCGCGAAGAGCGGCTGGACCTCGAGGAACTCACCGTCGTCGACGATGTGCTCGATGATCGTGGTGACGTCGTACGGCTGGTTCGTCGAGTCCGGGATCACGAGGTCGAGCTCGTGGTCGGCGTCGGTGGTCTCGAGCTCCGGGGCGACGTCGTAGGCCGGCGGGTCGGACAGGTTGTTGTCCGGCAGGAACCCGATGAGCGAGCGCGCGTAGTCGAGCGCGTCGGTCTCGTCCTCGGCCAGGTAGTGGGCCACGCCGGAGACCGCGTTGTGGGTCTGGGCGCCACCGAGCTCCTCGAAGCCGACGTCCTCGCCCGTGACGGTCTTGATGACGTCCGGACCGGTGACGAACATGTGGCTGGTCTTGTCGACCATGATGACGAAGTCGGTGAGGGCGGGGGAGTACACCGCACCGCCGGCCGCCGGGCCCATCACGATGGAGAGCTGCGGGATGACGCCGGAGGCCTGGGTGTTCAGGCGGAAGATCTCGCCGTACTTGCCGAGCGCGACGACGCCTTCCTGGATGCGGGCGCCGCCGGAGTCGAGGATGCCGATGATCGGCACGCCCGTCTTCAGCGCGTGCTGCATGACCTTGATGATCTTCTCGCCGGCGACCTCGCCGAGGGACCCGCCGAAGACCGTGAAGTCCTGGGCGTAGACCGCGACGTTGCGGCCGTGGACCGTGCCGACGCCGGTGACGACCGCGTCACCGTAGGGGCGCTTGGCGTCCATGCCGAACGACGTGGTGCGGTGGCGCACGAACTCGTCGAACTCCACGAAGGAGTTCGGATCGAGCAGCTGCTCGATGCGTTCGCGCGCGGTGCCCTTGCCCTTCGCGTGCTGCTTGGCGATGGCGGATTCGCCCGCGGCGGTCACGGCCTCGTGGTACCGGTCGCGGAGGTCGGCCAGCCGGCCGGCCGTCGTCGACAGATCGGGGGTGTCTCCTGAAGTCACCCGCTCACCCTACCGGCGGGTGGGACGCTGCCGGTTGGAGGACCCCCACGGTTCCTGCCCGTACATTTGCGTGCATGTCCACATCCCCGTCGCCGTCGTTCCCCGCCACCAGCGAGGCGGTCCGGTCGGCGGGCGCGACGATCACCACCCCCGCCGAGACCGGGTCCACCAACGCGGACCTGCTCGCCGCCGCTCCGGAGCAGCAGCACGGCAGCGTCCTCGCGACCCTGCACCAGACCGCGGGCCGGGGTCGGCTCGACCGCACCTGGACCGCTCCGGCCGGTGAGACGCTGGCCGCCAGCGTGCTCGTCCGGGCGGACCTGGACGACCACGACCGCGGCTGGCTGCCGTTGGTGGCCGGCGCGGCCATGCGCGACGCGATCGCGTCGGTCCTGCCCGCCGGCGCGGACGTCGTGGTGAAGTGGCCGAACGACGTGCAGGTCGCCGGGGACAAGGTGTGCGGGATCCTCTGCCAGGTCGCCGCCGACGGCAGCGTCGTGGTCGGGGCCGGCGTGAACCTGACGATCCCGGCTGATCGGCTGCCCACCCCGACGTCCACCTCGCTCCTGCTCGCCGGCGCGGTCGACGACGCACCCGCCCTGGCCGACGCGGTCCTGTCCGCCTTCCTGCGGTCCGTCCTGGAGGCGGTGGCCGGCCTGGTCACGGGTGGTCCCGCCGCCGAGACGGTCCGGTCCCACGTCCGCGCCGCGTGCGGCACCATCGGTCGCCGCATCCGCCTCGAGCTGCCGGACGGCACCGTCGAGGAGGCCGACGCGACCGGCATCGACGACGCCGGTCGCATCACGATCCGGGACCAGGCGGGGCGCACCAGGGGCGTCGCGGTGGGAGACGTCACCCACCTGCGGTATGCATGACGGCATGACCGCCGAGCCCCCGCCCGAACGTGTCGTCGCGCGCCTGCGACCGCACGCTCGTCGGCTGGTGCGCCCGGCGGTGTTCGTCGTGCTCGTCACCGCGGCCGGGGGGTTCGGCTTCGGCGTGTTCCAGGCGCAGCTGGCGTGGCTGAACGCCGTCGTCGCGCTCGTCGTCGTGGTGCTCGTCGTGTTCGGCGGCGCCGTCCCGCTGTTCCGCTGGATGTCGGAGCGGTACGTCGTCACCACCCGTCGCCTGGTCGTGGTCAACGGACTCGGCACGCGGACGCGGCGGGAGCTCCTGCACTCCCGCGGCTACGACGTCACCGTGCGGCGCCGCGGGCTGCAGGGGCTGTTCCGCTCCGGCGACGTGCTCGTGTTCCCCGGGGACGACCCGGCGGTGGTCCTCGCCGACGTGCCGCACGCCGACCTCGTCGTCGCCGTCCTGCACGACCTGGTGGAGGCGTACGAGGCCAGGCGCCGGCACCGTGAGCCGGACTGGGACGAGATCGTCGGCGGTCCGGACCGTCCGCCGTGGGGTGACGTGCGGGCCTGACCCCGGCCGGTGCGGGCGTCGCCGCAGGCGTCGCTGCGTCGCCGTGATGAGAGTTCGGCGAGAAACCGGTACCGTCTTCGACGTGCGTATCTCAGTGATCGGCTGCGGCTACCTCGGTGCCGTGCACGCCGCCTCCATGGCCAAACTCGGACACGAGGTCGTCGCCGTGGACGTCGACCCCACCAAGATCGAGCGGCTCGCTGCGGGCGAGGCCCCCTTCTTCGAGCCGGGCCTGCCCGAGATCCTGACCGAGGCCCTCGAGTCCGGTCGGATCCGCTTCACCACCGACATGGCCGAGGTCGCCGGCGCCCGCGTGCACTTCCTCGCCGTCGGCACCCCGCAGGGTCCGACCGGTGCCGCAGACCTGACCTACGTGGACGCCGCAGTCGCCGCGCTCACCCCGCACCTGTCCGCGGGCGAGTTCGTCGTCGGCAAGTCGACCGTGCCCGTCGGCACCGCCGCACGCCTGGCCGCCGAGGTCAGCGAAGCCGTCCCCGGTGCCACCCTCGTCTGGAACCCCGAGTTCCTGCGTGAGGGCTTCGCCGTGCAGGACACCATCGCGCCGGACCGCTTCGTCTACGGCGTGCCCGACGGCGAGGCCGGCGAACAGGCCGTCGCCGCCCTCGACGAGGTCTACGCCGAGGCACTGTCCACCGGCACGCCCCGACTCGTCGTCAACCTGCCCACCGCCGAGCTCGTGAAGATCAGCGCCAACGCGTTCCTCGCCACGAAGATCTCGTTCATCAACTCGATGGCCGAGATCGCCGAGGTCGCCGGTGCCGACGTCACGGCGCTCGCCGACGCGATCGGCCACGACGCCCGCATCGGTCGGAAGTTCCTGAACGCCGGCCTCGGCTTCGGTGGCGGCTGCCTGCCGAAGGACATCCGTGCGTTCCAGGCGCGGGCGAACGAGCTGGGCGTCGGGGAGTCCCTGGCGTTCCTGGCCGACGTCGACGCCACGAACCTGCGCCGTCGCGCCCACGTCGTGGAGCTGGCCCAGGAGCTGCTCGGCGGGGTCGTCAGCGGCAAGCGCGTCGCGGTGCTCGGCCTGGCCTTCAAGCCGAACTCCGACGACGTCCGCGACTCGCCGGCCCTCGACATCGCGGCCCGCCTGCACGAACTCGGCGCCGTCGTCTCGGCGTACGACCCCGAGGCCGTCGTCACCGCGCGCCGCGTGCACCCCGAGCTCGACTACGTCGAGAGCGCGGCCGAGGCACTGGGGGGAGCGGAGCTGGTGCTCGTGCTCACCGAGTGGACCGAGTTCCGCGAGCTCGACGCGACCGCCGCCGCCGCGCTCGTGGCGTCACCCGTCGTCATCGACGGCCGCAACTGCCTCGATCGCGACGCCTGGACCGCGGCGGGCTTCACGTACCGCGGCATGGGGCGCTGAGCATCATCCCGGGGGGCGGCAGCACGGGCATCGCGGACACAGACACGGGGACGACCGTGCCGCCACGTGCTGTCGCGCACGCGGCCGGGCCACGGACGCGGGAGCGGCAGCGTCACCGTCGTCGGTTCGGCGCGTTCCACGAGGGGCGGCACCCGTCGCGTTCCTCGATCCTGGCCAACGCTGCGCTGCTGCTCGTCGCCGCGGTCCTGGTCGGCGTCGTGGCCTACCGCACGCGGCTCGAGGTGACCAACATCGACGGCATCTCGTACATGTCGATCGCCGAGCAGTACGCCGGCGGGCACTGGGCCGAGGCGGTCAACGGCTACTGGTCCCCGATGGTCTCCTGGCTGATGGCGCCGTTCATGGTGATGGGGTTCGGACCGAGCACGGCGTTCGCGATCGTGAACCTGGCGGCGAGCACCGCCGTGATGGGCGTCGGCGCGTGGCTGCTGCTGCGGACGACCGGCAACGGCTGGACCGCCGCGTGGTCGATCGTGGCGACCGCCCCGCTGATGCTGGCGAACGTCGCCCTGCAGACGCCGGACACCCTCGTGCTGCTGTGGGGCCTGCTCTTCGTGTGGTCGTTGCTCGCGGCGGACCGCGCCTGGCACGGCTCGGTCCGGCGCATCGTCGTGGCCGCGGCGGTCGTCGGACTGGTGTGCGCCATCGGGTACTGCACGAAGGCGTTCCTGGTCCCCGTGTTCCTCGTGGTGGTGCCGTCGTGGGCGCTCGTCCGGTGGTTCCAGGACCGGCGGGACGCACGAGAACCGCGGTCGCTGCTGCTGCCGGTGGTCGCGCTCCTGACGGCGGTGCTGTTCTCCGCGCCCTGGGTGGGGGCGCTGTCGGCCAAGTTCGGTGGCATCGAGCTCGGATCGTCACTGACGGTCAACGTCTCGAAGAAGTTCTCCGACTCGTCCGGCAAGGACTACCAGGAGGTCCGGATCCCCTCGCCGCCGAACGGGCTGGCGGTGTCGCCGAACGAGGACCGCACCCCGTCGCTGTACGAGGCCGGCGTGTACACCGCCGAGCGCGAGCTGCCGGTCCGGCTGCCTGCCGGCACACCGGTCGCGGCCGAGCCCGACGAGAGCAGCACGACGACGCTCGTCGGCAAGGTCCGGTACTACGTCGAGCAGCGCCTCGAAGCGCTGCCCTTCTACTTCACCCGCATCGGCTCGTTCGCGCCCTTCGCCCTGGCCATCGGGGTGGTGTTCGTCGGTGCGGCCGTCGCCGGGGTGGTGCACTACCGGCGGTTCGTCTTCACGAGCATCGTCGGGCTGTTCTCCGGCGTGTACCTGCTCGGGTACGCGGGCATCGCGACGGTGGAGTCGTTGGGCGGCAACGCGCGGTACTACCTGCCGCTCTTCACGGGTTCGGTGCTCGTCGCCGGAGCCCTGCTGCCCACTTTCTGGCGCACGGTGCGGCGCGGTCGACGCATCCGCAAGGTCGTCGCCGTCCTCGGCTGTGTGCTGGTCGTGGTCGCTTCGTACAGTCAGAACGTGAACGGTGTCCGCGCCCCGTTCTCGACGTACGAGGTCCGCCCGTCGGGCATCCCGGCCGGACAGGTCCTCGGCGAGGTCATCCACCCCGACGAGCCGCTGGTCGACGCGCTCCTGGCGTCCGACGTCATCCCCGCCGGCAGCAGGATCCTCGGCACGAACACCCGCAACACGGTGCTCGTGGCGTTCCGGCTCGGTGCCCAGATGTACGGCGAGGACGGGCAGGCGTACGACTACCAGGACCCGGCCTTCGTCGGCCTGCTCCGCGAAGCGGACGTGCAGTACTTCCTGAACTACACGAACCCGCGCGACCCGCAGGTCCGCGACTACTCCGCCATCGGACCGGTGGTCGGCACGTTCCCGGTCTACCAGGTCTGCTCGGACGCCAAGGGCGCCCCGCAGCAGTCCTGCTCGGTGGACGTCATCCAGGTCGCCGAGCGCTGACCGAGACGGGCCACGGCCGCCACACCCCGCCCACGCCGACCGTGATCCCGGCAGCGACGAGGACCGCGACCAGGAGCACCACGGCGAACGGCACCGGACCGGTGGCCCCGTACCGCGCGACGCTCGTCGCCGACAGGGGGCCGTCGGCGGCGTTCCAGAACCAGGCGCTGACGACGGAGAGCCCCCAGAGCCCCACCGCCGGCAGCGCGACGGCGAGCGACCGGGTGAGCACGGTCCGTCCGGCGCCCGGCCCCGTGAGCCGCCGCCACGCGAGGGCGCTGAGCGCGACGAGGCACACGAGTGCGGGGAACAGGTAGCGGCCCTGGGTGCCGGCCACCTCGGTCGTGTCCAGGTACGCCCGGGCGCTGCTCGCCGTCTGCAGGAGCAGCAGGAGTCCGGGGAACACCGCGAGGCACACCGCCGGCAGCAGGGTGGGTCCGCGCCGGAACGCCCAGCCGACGAGCACGACGAGCGCGACGGCGGTCAGGACGGCGGTCAGGGTGTCACCGATGCTCACCTGCGCCCGCTGCCCGGGGGACCCCCAGAACGTCCGCGCGAGCGTTCCCCAGCTGACGTCGAGGAAGTGCCCGGGTGACGGGTGCTCACCCGCCGGGAACGGACGGTCCGGCCGGATCGCGGCGTAGCCGTCGGGTTGCAGGGTGTGGAACACGAGGAGGTTGCGCACCCACCACCACCCACCGATCGCCCCCGCCACGACGAGTGCGGCGGCCGTCCGGAGGGATCGTGCACCACCGGTCAGCGTGCCCACGCCCGCGACGAGCACCACGAGCGCCACGAAGGGGATCGCCGGCAACCCCGTGCCCTTCGTCGCGACGAGGAGTCCGAGCGCCACGGCGAGGGCGAGCAGGGTCCGGCGGCGGAGGTCGCCCGTGAGCAGCCGGGTCGCGAGCCACACCACCGTGCCACCGAGCAGGAGCACCGGGGCGTCGTTCGTCACCGACGCCCCGACGGACGCCAGCTGCGGCAGGGCGAACAGGGCGAGGGCGCCGAACAGTGCCGCGCGCCGCGAGCGCGTCAGGCGGCGGACCGCTGCCCACGTCAGCAGCGCGAGCGGGGTCACGAGCGCGGCGTCGACGAGCCGGAGGGCGACGAGCGCGTGGTCCCAGCGCAGCGAGCCGTGGTGCAGGACCCGGAGCACGGCGGCGTCCGCCAGGTACGCCGTCGGGGGGTGCTGGGTCATCTGGTTCACCGTCCCGGAGTCCCCGGGGTGTTCCTGCAGCAGCGCGCTGACGGTCGACCAGGACGACGCATCCGCGGAGGCCTGCTCCTGCTGCGCGGCCCCGACGGCGTTCGACACGTGCAGGGTGCCCGGGTCGGGCCACCCGGAGCCGGTCGCGACGTGCAGGGCGGCGTCGAAGTGGGCCGGCTCGTCCGGTGCCTGGAAGGCCGGGACGACGAGCGCCCAGAGGACGAGCCAGAGGCCGAACGCGGCGGTCAGCACCGCGGTCCGCAGGGCCTCCGCCCGGGTGACGAGGGGGTGCGGTGCGTGCTGCATCGCTCCGAGACTACTGGCCGGACGCCTCGGACCGGGACGTCGCGGCGACGGTCGCGTCCTCGACGGTGTCGGCTCCGGCGCGCTCGTCCGGTCCGGTGCGTCCGACGCGCTCCGGGTGGTAGACCCACACCTTGTAGAGCCAGAAGCGGAACACGGTGCCGAGCAGCAGCCCGATGACGTTGCCGGAGACGTTGTCGGCCAGCGCCGACGTGAAGCCGAGGACGTAGTGGGAGACGGCGAGGCAGCCGAGCGAGATGACCATGCCGCCGAGGGACACGACGACGAACTCGACCCCCTCGCGGGTGGCCACGGCCCGTCGCTGCTCGCGGAACGTCCAGTACCGGTTGCCCATCCAGTTGACGAAGATGGCGACCGTCGTGGAGACCACCTTCGCCCAGAACGGTCCCGAGTGCACGTCCTCCGGGTTCAGCAGGGTCGACCGCAGCACGTTGAACACCGTGGTGTCCACGACGAAGCCGACGGCACCGACGACGCCGAAGCGTGCCAGCTGGGCGATGAGGCGCCGCACGAGCCCTCCAGGATCCGTAGAGTTGTGACCGGTCGTGCAGAGCGCGACCCGAACAGCGATTGTAGACAACGCGTTCACACCATGCGGTGGGAACGCCGGAAGGATCACACAGCATGGCGTTGCGCGTCGGGGTCATCGGTGGGGGACAGCTGGCACGGATGATGGTGCCGGCCGCGGTCGAACTGGGGATCGACATCCGGGTACTCGCCGAGGGGCCGGGCATGTCCGCAGGCATCGCCGCCACCGCCGAGGGCGACTACCACGACGCCGCCACGGTGCTCGAGTTCGCCCGGCAGGTCGACGTCGTGACCTTCGACCACGAGCACGTGCCGCAGGACGTCCTGCGCAGCCTGGTCGACGCGGGCGTGGCGGTCCACCCCGGTCCGGACGCGCTGGCCGTCGCCCAGGACAAGATCACCATGCGCCGCCGGCTGAGCGACCTCGGGTTGCCGGTGCCCGACTGGGCCGCCGTGCACGGTCCCGACGAACTCCGTGCCTTCCTCGCCGAGCACGGTGGCCGAGCCGTCGTCAAGACGCCGCGGGGCGGCTACGACGGCAAGGGCGTCCGGGTCGTCTCGGACGCGTCCGACGTCGACGACTGGTTCATCGCCGTGGCCGAGGCCGGCGGCGACCAGGCCCTCCTGGTCGAGGAACTCGTCCCCTTCACCCGCGAGCTCGCGCAGTCCGTGGCACGCCGCCCCTCCGGGCAGGTCGTCGCCTGGCCGCTCGTCGAGACCGTGCAGCGCGACGGGGTCTGCGCCGAGGTCATCGCGCCCGCTCCGGACAGCGCCGGCCGGATCGCCGACCTGACCGAGTCGATCGCCGTCAGCATCGCCGAAGAACTCGGGGTGACCGGCGTGCTGGCCGTCGAGCTGTTCCAGACCGACGACGAACGCATCCTGATCAACGAGCTCGCGATGCGTCCGCACAACACCGGGCACTGGACCATCGACGGCGCCACCACGAGCCAGTTCGAGCAGCACCTGCGAGCGGTCCTCGACCTGCCGCTCGGAGCCACCGGCTCGTTCGCCCCGGCGTCCGTCATGGTGAACGTGCTCGGCGGACCCGCGGACGGCGACCTCGCCGCCCGGTACCCCGCAGCGCTCGAGGCCTTCCCCGAGGCGAAGTACCACTTCTACGGCAAGGCGCCCCGGCCCGGCCGGAAGATCGGGCACGTCACGGTGCTCGGTGACGACGTCGACGACGTCGTGTACCGCGCCCGCGCGGCCGCAGCGCACTTCGACGACTGAGGTCGCGTCACCGACGTGACCGGATGACGTCACTGGAGGCCCGTGGCGACGCCGCCACGGGCCTCCAGTGGCGTCACGGGTGCGGGACGCACTGGTCGGCCGCTCTGCGGACACCCCCTCGGGTGGCACCCGGTCGGGAGGCTGGCGGGGGTCGGGACCGCGTGTTCCCCTGGAACGGTCCGTGCCCACCGTCCAGGGAGTCCCCATGCGCCGCCGTCCGCGCCGTGCCGCCGTCTGCGGCGCCGCCGTCGCCCTCGTCGCAGCCGTCGCCGGCCTGCTGCCGACCGCGTCCGCGTCCGCAGCGACCTCGGCCTCGACCATCCGCTCGGCCACGTCCGCGTCGCTCTACGGCGCCGGGCCGTACCGGTCGCCGACGAGCGAGGCCGCGAAGGCGCAGGCCGCCCTCGCCGCCACCGACCCGGCCGGAGCCGCTGCGGCGGGGACCATCGCCGGCCACCCCGTCGCCACCTGGCTCGGCGACTGGAGCCAGGGGACGCAGCTGACCAAGACGATCAGCACCGCCCTCACCGGGGCCGAGCAGTCCGGCACCACCCCCGTGTTCGTGCTCTACGCGATCCCGGACCGCGACTGCGGCGGGTACTCCGCCGGGGGCTTCGACGAGCGGTCCTACGACGCCTGGGTCGACCAGGTCACCGCGGCGCTCGCCGGGCACCGTGCAGCCGTCATCGTCGAACCGGACTCGCTCGCGATGCTCAGCAACGCCAAGTGCAGCACCGCGCTCGACGAGCAGCGCTACCGCATCCTGTCCCGCACCGTCGCCGGGCTGACCGCCGCCGGGGTCCCCGCCTACCTGGACGCCGGCAACTCGAACTGGGTGCAGCCGGCGCTGATGGCGTCGCGGCTGAACAGTGCGGGCGTGCAGCAGGCCCGCGGGTTCTTCACGAACGTCGCGAACTACTACCCGACCGCGCAGGAGCAGGCGTACGCGCAGAAGGTGTCCGCCGCGACCGGGGGCTCGCACTACGTGATCGACACCTCGCGCAACGGGCAGGGCTGGCGCGGAACCTGGTGCAACGGGCCAGGTGCCGGTCTCGGCACCTCGCCCCGGGTGGTGTCCGACGGCACGGCGCTCGACGCCCTGCTGTGGGTGAAGACCCCCGGCGCGAGCGACGGCACCTGCAACGGTGCCCCGGCTGCAGGCAAGTGGTTCTCTTCCTACGCGCAGGCGCTGGTCGCGAACGCCCGGCTCGGGGTGCCCACCGCCGACCTGGCCCCGCGCGGTGTGCTCGAGGCCGTCGTCGGTGCCGGCGGCGGAGTCCGTGTGCGCGGCTGGGCCTTCGACGAGGACGACCCGACGCAGCCGGTCCGGGTCCGGGCGACGGTGGACGGTGTCGCCGCAGGCGTGCTGAGCGCGGACCGCACCCGCCCGGACGTCGACGCGGCGTACGGCGTCGGGGAGCCCCACGGCTTCGACACCGCGGTGCCGGCCGCCGAGGGCCTCCGCCGGGTCTGCGTCACCGCGGTGAACATCGGAGCGGGGTCCGACGCCGAGCTCGGGTGCGTGCAGGTGCGTGCCCTCCGGCACGACCCGTACGTCGGCCTCGAGTCGGTGACCGTCGCGGTCGGTGGCGTCGCCGTGACGGGCTGGGCGTTCGACGGGGACGCTCCGGACACGGCCAGCACGGTCGCGTTCACGGTCGACGGACGGGTCGTCGCGTCCCGGGCCGCTGGTCGGGCCCGGCCCGACGTCGACCGGACCTGGGGCGCCGGTCCCGCGCACGGGTTCGCCGAGATCGTGGCCTCGGGGGCGGGGAAGCACACCGTGTGCGCGATCGCCCGGAACATCGACGGCGGCGCGGACCGGACGGCGAGCCCGTGCCGGAGCGTCACGGTGCCCGTCGCGGCCCCGGTCGGTCGGAGCGAATCAGCGTCGCCGGGATCGGCTGGCCGCGTCAGCGTCCGGGGGTGGGCGTTCGACCGGGACGCCGTGCAGCGTCCGGTCACGGTCCGGGTGAGCGTCGGCGGCCGGGTCGTCGGCAGTCTCGTCGCCGACCGGCAGCGCAGCGACGTCGACCGTGTCCACGGCGGCGGCGAGCACCACGGGTTCACCGGGTCGGTGTCGGTCGCGTCCGGGAAGCGATCGGTGTGCCTCACCGCGGTCGGGATCGGGAAGGGCGGCGACACGTCGCTGGGCTGCGCGACGGTGCAGGTGCGCTGACCGCGACCGCGACCGCGACCGCGAGGGCGAGCGGAGCGGTCGCCTGGGCGGGTGCGGCTGCGACCGTCCGGCGGGTGCGCAAGAATGGCGCCATGCCGCGTGATCTCGTCCGCCGGGCCGTCCGTCGGCTCCGCCGCGCCGTCCTCGGTGCGCCGCGTCCAGATGCCGAGCACGAGCGTCAGCCCGAGCAGCAGCAGGCGACGGCCACTCCGGCCGTGCCGCTGCCGGTCCTCGGGTACGTCGTCGCGGGCGGGGGCGGTGCTCACCCCGCGTCCGCCCACGTGCGCGTCGTGCGCCGGGTGGAGCACCTGTCGGCCGCCGGTGCCGCCGAGGTCCGACAGGTCGATCCCGTGGCCTTCGTCGCGGGCGCCGACACCACCGCGTACACCGCGGTCCTCGTGCAGCGCGACGTCCTGCCGCGCACCGTCGTGCAGCCCTTCCTCGAGACCGCGGCGCGGCGGGGGATCCGGGTGGTGGCCGAGGTCGACGACGACTTCTTCACGGTGTCCGGCCGTGCACGACTGGCCCGTGCCGAGTACGACCCGGACCGCCTGGCCTCCATCGACGCCCTGGTGCGCGGCGCCGACACCGTGATCGTGAGCACGCCGGAGCTCGCCGAGGTGGTGCGTCCGGTCGCCCGGCACGTCGTGGTCGTGCCGAACGCCCTCGACCCGGGGTTGTGGACCTCCGGTGCGACCGAGGACGACGATGAACGGCCGGCCGGCGAGCACCGCGTGCTGTACATGGGAACGCTCACCCACGCCGCCGACCTCGAACTGCTCCGGGACGTCTTCGCCGACCTGGCCACCGCCGACGGCACCCCGATCCGGCTCGAGGTCATCGGCGTCACCGAGGACGGCGACGCCGGCTGGTTCCGCCGGCTCGAGGTGCCCGACGGGCACTACCCGGCGTTCTCCCGCTGGCTCGTCGCCCACCGCGCGCGCTGGCGTGCGGGGGTCGCGCCGCTGCGCGACGAGGAGTTCAATCGCGCGAAGAGCGACCTGAAGTTCCTGGAGTACACGGCACTCGGGCTGCCGGCCGTGGTCTCCGACCGGCCGTCGTACGCCGTGGCCGAGCGGTACGGAGCGGTCGGGGTCCCCGACGACGTCGACGCCTGGCGGGTAGCCGTCCGCGGCGCGGTCGAGCGTGGGGCGCCCGACGAACGGGCCGAGCGGTGGGTCCGCGACGAGCGAACGATCGGCCGTGACGGTGACACCTGGCGGCGGGTGCTGCTCGGCTAGGCTCGGCGTGTGACCGACTCCGCAGCCCCAGCACAGCCGCTCGTCTCGATCATCATGGGGTCGGACTCCGACTGGCCGACCATGCGGGCCGCGGCCGACATCCTCGCCGAGCTCGGCATCCCGTTCGAGGCGGACGTGGTGTCCGCGCACCGCACGCCCGACAAGATGACCCGCTTCGCCAGGGGTGCCGCCCAGCGGGGCATCCGGGTCGTGATCGCCGGTGCCGGTGGGGCTGCCCACCTGCCCGGCATGGTGGCCTCGATGACGACGCTGCCCGTGATCGGCGTGCCCGTCCAGCTGGCACGGCTCGACGGACTCGACTCGCTCCTGTCGATCGTCCAGATGCCGGCCGGCATCCCGGTCGCGACGATGGCGATCAACGGCGCGGCGAACGCCGGACTGCTCGCCGCGCGGATCATCGGGTCCTCCGAGCCCGGTGTCGCGGCGCGGCTCACGGAGTACGCCGAAGGACTCGAGCGCCTGGTCGAGGAGAAGGCCGCGCGCCTCCGCGACTCCCTCTGACGTCCGCTGCGCTCCCCGTACCGTTCGGCACCCCTCGTACTGGGGACGCCCTGGCGAAGTCAACCCCCCGCGCAGGATGGACAACGCAACTACCGTGGACCCCGGACGGCCGAGGGCCGGCCGTCCGGCACCCACGGGAACGGGTGCGAATCGTCATGTCAGGGAGTGACAGCTCATGCAGAATCGCGCGATCACGAGAGCCGCACTCTCCGTCGTGCTCCTGGGAGTCGTGCTGGTCGCCGGGCCGTTCGGTCAGGTGAGCGCCGCCTCAGCAGCGAACACATCCGCGCCGGTCGGGAACATCGGCAAGTTCAAGCAGACGTTCCGCGAGGACTTCCGGACGACCGCGGCGGCCAAGGGGAAGTTCGCCGCGTCCTACGCGAAGTCGTGGCAGCCCTACCCCGACGGGACGGGCGGGATGTACTACTCGGGGACGCAGATCAGTGCGATCAACGGGAACATGGACGTCCGTCTCGACGGCAAGCGCGGATCAGCCGGCACGTTCGGCTCGCCCACGGGCGCATGGGGACACAAGGGCGGGAAGTTCACGGTGCGCGCCATGGCCGCCGGCGGCAACGGGAACGGTGCCGCCTTCATGCTGTGGCCGACGTCGGACAAGTGGTCGGACGGGGAGATCGACTACCCGGAGGCCAACTTCGAGTCCGCACCGATGCTGCACCACCACTCGATGACGCCCGGACGTGAAGCGACGGCGACCAGCCTGAGCACCGGGACGACGTGGCGCTCGTGGCACACCTACTCGATCGAGTGGATCCCCGGGAAGTCCGTGTCGTACTCGCTCGACGGGAAGGTCATCAAGACGGTCACCACGGACGTCCCGACCACCGCGCACCGCTACATGTTCCAGGTGGGCAACTGGGGCGGGGTCGGCCACCTGTACATCGACTGGGTCACGACCTACTCGTACACGGGCTGACCGCCGGACGGGCAGCTGCACGCCGTCAGAGGTCGGCGTGCAGCTGCCAGGTCTCGGCGGCGGAGTCGCTCCAGTCGTACATGCGTGCGCGATCGGGGCCGGCGACGGCCAGCTGCCCGGCGAGCAGGGGGTCGTTGACCACCTGGTAGACGGCCTGCGCGAGCCGCTCCGGGTAGGACTCCTTCGGACCGATGGCCACGGTGACACCGGCGTCGGAGGCGACCTCGGACACGGCGGGGTCGTCCGAGTGCACGACCGGGGTGCCGAAGCTCATCGCCTCGATGACGGGCAGCCCGAACCCCTCGGCCAGGCTCGGGAACACGAACACGGTGGCCCGGTCGTAGACCACGGCGAGGTCGGCGTCGTCGATCCGCCCGAGCACCTTCACCCGGTCACGCGAGAGACCGGCTCGTTCCGCCGTGCCGTACACGTCGACGTCGCCCCAACCGTCCGGGCCGGAGATGACGAGCGGGATGTCCGTCGGCGCGTCGGGGTGCGCCATCGCCTCGATCAGGGATCCCAGCGCCTTCCGTGGCTCGAGCGTGCCGACGGCCAGCACGTACCGCTCCGGCAGCCCGAGCCGCTCGGCGCGGAGATCGGCGTCGACGGGCAGCCGGAGCCGCCCGCTCGGCGCTCCGCCGATGACCCGGAGCCGGTCGTCGAACCGGTGGATCTCGTTGAGCGCACTCGCCACCGCGTGGGTCGGCACCACCACGGCGTCGGCGTGCTTCCACGCACGCTTGACCATCGCCTTGTGGAAGTGGACGCCGCGCGGCGTCAGGGTCTCGGGGTTGGTCCACGGGACCGTGTCGTGCACGGTGACGACGGTCTGCCGGCCCGGGTCCTGGAAACGGTCGTGCCGGACCAACGGGGCGAGCACGCTCGGGGCGTGCACCATGCCCTTCGCCAGGCTGCCGACGATCCCGCCCTGCCAGGCGAGGGAGAGCTCGCGGCGCGGGAGCGGCAGCCGGTCGAGGTCGGCGAGCCCGGGCAGCAGGGTCCGGATGTGGGTGAGTTCGTCGCGGCCCACCGCCGAGACGACGCCGGACACCTCGCAGCCGGCGGGGGCGTGCTCGATGAGGTGGCGGGTGAGCTCTTCGGCGTACCGACCGATGCCTCCGGGGACCGGGGCGACGACCTGGTCCACGATGACGTGGAGCGTTGTCATGTGGTGCGCCTCCTCGTGGTGCTGCCGTGCGCGCGGCGCGGCCGAACGCCGACCCTATCAGTCGGCACGGGGCGCTCCCGGAGCGCCACCGCCCAGCGCGGCGGCGGCCGTCTTCCGGCGGTGGCGCGCCGCGAGCAGTGCGCCGACCCCGGCCAGCACGACGTCCCCGATGGTCATGAAGACCCGGCTGATGACGGCGAGGGCGAACGGCGCCGATCCACCGGCCACGCTGCCGAGGAGCAGGACCAGGATGCCCTCGCGCGGCCCGATGCCCGCCGGGGCGATGACGACCACGAACCCCACGAGCCAGGCGACGGCGTACGCGCCGACGGCCACCGGCAAGAGCGTGGGCGAGTCGGCTCCGAAGACCCGCAGCACGAGGGTCGCCTGGACTCCGTACGCCAGCCACATGACGAGCGACCAGACGAGCGACATGACGGTGCCCGTCCACGTGAGGGTGGTGTCCTGGGCGGGGCGACGCAGGATCCGGAACGCGACGGCGATGAGGCGGCCGAGCACCGGCGGGGTCAGGCAGACGAGCCCCACCACGATCAGCGGGATGAGCCACCAGAACGTCGCGAACCCGGTGGAGGAGGCCAGCAGGACCGCGACGATCCCGACGACGGCCGCGGTGACCATGCTCACGAGCATCGACGCCAGTGCCGCGACGGCGCTGCCGGTGCGTTGCAGGCCGTGTGCGCGACCGAGTTCGGCCTGAGCGGCGATGGACCAGACGCCGCCGGGGATGTACTTGCCGAGCTGCCCGACGAAGAAGATCGAGGACGCCGCGGCGAGGCGCACCCGGAACCCGCTCGCCGACATCATGGCCCGCCAGGAGAGCATGTTCGCCACGAGGGCGACGATCGTCGCGGCGACCCCGAGGACGATCGTGCCGGCGTCGAGCCGCACGAAGTCGCGACTGATGGCGTCCCACTGCCGCGCGATGCTCCAGACCAGGAACGCGAGGGCCACGACGGCCGCCACCCACTTGACGACGGTGAGCACACGGGCCCGCCGTCCGGTCGTGGGGACGGCGCCGATCGCGGCGTCGGCGGAGGTGTCGAGCGGGTCCGGGGACCCCGCGGCCGACCCCGTAGGCTGTTGTGCGTCCATCGACCGACAACTCTAAGGGAGCGCGCTGGATGCGACCCGATCCGGAACTCCGCCCGACCCTGCTCGTCGCTGCGTCGACCTTCCCCGCCGAGGCCGGCGACGGCACGCCCGGCTTCGTGCTCGACCTCGCGACGGCCCTGTCGGACGAGTACCGCGTGGTGGTGGTCGCCCCGATGACGAAGGGTGCCCGCGCGCACCAGCGGATCGGGGACGTCGAGGTCCGTCGGTTCGGTTACTTCCCGTCGCGCTGGCGTGACCTGGCGGACGGCGCGATCGTCGACAACCTGCGGGCGAAGAAGTCCCGTTGGCTGCAGGTCCCGTTCTTCTTCGTGTCCATGGCCGCCGCGCTGGGCCGAGAGCGCCGCCGCTCGCAGCCCGACGTCGCGCTGCTGCACTGGATCATCCCGCAGGGAGCCGTCGGCCGCGTCGTGCTCGGCGACCTGCCCCGCGTCGTGACCACGCTGGGCGGCGACCTGTACGCGCTGCGCCACCCGGTCCTCCAGGCCGTCAAGCGGTCCGTCATCCGCAGCGCCGCATCGGTGACCTGCATGAGCACCGACATGGCGCGCGAACTCCGGAAGCTCGGCGCCCGTGACAACCAGGTGCACGTCGTCCCGATGGGTGTCGACCTCGACCCGATCACGCGCGCCGTCGAGCGCGAGACCCGGGTGCCCGGCCGGGTGCTCTTCGTCGGCCGTCTGGTCGAGAAGAAGGGCGCGACCGTCCTCCTCGACGCCCTCGACCGCATGGCCGAGCAGCCCACCGAGGTGGCCGTGGTCGGGGACGGTCCGCTGCGCGCCCAGCTGCAGGCCCGTGCCGGTTCGGCCGTGACGTTCCTCGGCGCGCAGGGGAAGGAAGCGCTCGCGTCCGAGTACGCGAAGGCGGCGATCGCGCTCTACCCGTCGGTGCCGGCCGCCAACGGCGACCGCGACGGCCTGCCGGTGGCGCTCCTCGAAGCCATGTCGGCCGGCTGCGCCATCGTCGCCTCGGCGGTCCCCGGCATCGTCGACGTCGTCGAGGACGGCGTGAACGGACTGCTCGTCGAACCCGGCGACGCCCGCGCGCTCGCGGCGGCGATCGACCGCCTGCTCGCCGATCCCGCGCTGGCCGAGCGGCTCGGCCATGCCGCGGCCGACACCGCCGCGGCACACACCGTCGGCGCCGTCGGCGACCGGTACCGCACCCTGCTCACCGCCGCACGCGCCCGGTAGCCGGGAGCGTCCCCTCGACGAGGTGACGCGACCACAGGGCGGCCTGGAGGCGCGTGGCGGCGCCGTCACGCGCCTCCAGGCCCGCAGACTCGTTGTGTCCCGGTCCCGCGCAGCCTGACGTCCGTCAGGCTGCGCGGCGGTCGTCGTCCGGGAGCCGTGCGTCGTCGGCGCGGGCGGGCGGGCCGCCGACGCGTCCGCGTCGCGCGGTGATCGTCCGTGCGACCCGTTTGGCCAGCCGGTGCGCCGGCAGCTCGACGAGCCGGGCGAAGAGCCCGGCGACCACGACGGCGACCGGGATGGCCACGAGCATCGTGAGCCACGGCACCGAGGTGGGCAGCAGGTAGGCGACCGACACCGTGATCGGCTCGTGCACCAGGTACAGGCTGAAGGAGAGCCGTCCGAGCGCCCGGGGGACCGGTCCGAGCATCACGCGTTCCGCCGGCAGCCACTTCCCGCACAGCAGGACGATGAGCCCGGCCGAGGCGAGGACCACCATCGGGACGTGGATGCCGACCAGGGAGCGGGGGAGCCACCACTCGAACGTGATGCCGAGCACCGCCAGGACGGCGAGGACCCAGCCCGGGCCACGCCGGATCTCGGGGATCCGCTCCCACCCAGCGGCCAGGGCGGACCCGAGCAGGAACATCGGCAGGTACATCAGCCAGTCCTCGCGGTACTGCCGGCCGAGTGCCGAGAGCAGGAGCGCGGCGATCGCGGTGAGCCACCACACCCGGTGCGTGGCCTTCGCGATGAGCACGAAGAGCGGCAGCAGGAGGGAGAACGCGACCTCCCACGTCAACGACCACAGCGGACTGTTGAGTCGGGTCGGCGCGACCAGGGTGAGGTCGCCCAGCAGGCCGCCGGCGGTGAGCGGTTCGACGTGCCGGAGCAGCCAGCCCGAGGCCCCGGCTTCGGGGGTCCGGGGGACGAGCAGGAACAGGGCCAGCGCCAGGCCGACCGAGGCGATCACGGGGATGTAGAGCCGGAGCAGGCGGCTCGGGTAGTAGGCGATCCAGTCCTGTGCGCGGCGGAGTGCGGGGAGCGTCAGCACGAAACCACTCAGGACGAAGAAGACGAAGACCGCTTCGCCGCCGGCCCAGAACACGTGCAGGGGCGTGTCGACGAGCCAGGCGCGGTTCGCCGGGATCGGCTGGCCGTTGTTGCCGTCGGAGAGCGTCGGCACCACGAGGAGTCCGTGGTGGATCAGGACGACGGCGGCGGCGACGCCACGGAGTCCGTCCAACGACCCGATGCGGCCCGCGGGGCGATCACGCATGCGGCGATCCTACTGCTCGGCGGGTTCGGCCCCGATGGGTGCGCGACGGGCGCGGATGGCTTCGACGGTCGTCGCGACCCCCTGGGGGAACGGGACGAAGGTGCGGTCGCCGACCTGCGGCAGCACCTCGGACCGCATGCGGAGGTCGAGCCCCTGGAACGTGGCCGAGGGGTCGGCGCCCTCGCGGATGTCCAGGCGGCTGCCGATCGCCTGCTCGACCGCGTCGATGACGTCGGCGATCGTCGCCGGCTGCCCGGAGGCCAGGATCTTCGTGACCGCGGCCGCAGGGGGACCCTGCTCGACGAGGTCGATGGTCCGGAGCACCATGTCGACGGCGTCGTCGATGTACAGGTAGTCGCGGGTGGTCGACATCGGCACGTAGATCGACGACGGCCGGCCCTCGAGGTGGGCGAGGGTGAGCTGCGAGACGAGCCCCTGTGGCTTGCCGAGGTTCGCGCCCGGGCCGTAGAGGTTCGAGATCCGCCCCACCACCAGGCGCGTGCCGGTCTCGGCGGCCCACGTCCGGAACTGGGCCTCGGCGGCGAGCTTCGCGTGGCCGTAGGGAGCCAGCGGGAGCGGTTCGGTCCCCTCGTCGAAGGGCGGTTCGGCGCTGCCGGCGTAGACCGCTCCGGCCGACGACGCGAAGAAGAGCGTGCCGTCTCCGGACGGGTCGTCCCGGGTCGCGTCGAGGACCCGGGCGATCAGGCGCTGCTCCTCGTCGAAGACGTCGGCTCCGGTGGCGACGACCCCGGTGCCCGCGCACCACAGCACGCGCCAGCGGCCGGGCTGCGACCGCACCGAGCGGAAGGCGTCGACGAGTGCCTCGACGGCGGCGTCCTGGTCGTCCCACGGCACGCGGGCGGCGATGGTCGCTGCCCCCGAACCGACGAGTGACCGGTGCACGGCACCGCCGAGGAACCCGCCGGCGCCGACCACCAGGGTGGACGGCTGGGTCATGCGCGGAAGATCCCGGCCTCGGTCGCCGCGTGCAACGCCTCGCGCCAGTCGCGCATCGGGGCGAGGCCCGCGCGCGACCAGGCGTCGTGGCCGAGCACGCTGTACGCCGGGCGGGGTGCCGGACGGACGAAGGCACCGCTGTCGGTCGGCAGGACGCGCTCCGGGTCGAGACCGTTCTCGGAGAAGATCGCCCGGGTGAAGTCGTACCACGAGCCCTGACCGCTGTTCGTGCCGTGGTAGATGCCGGCGGGGGCCTCGGCGTCGAGGAGCTCGACGATGCGTGCGGCCAGGTCTCCGGTCCAGGTGGGCTGCCCGACCTGGTCGGTGACCACGCTCACGGTGTCGTGGGACGCCGCGAGCCGGAGCATGGTCGCGGCGAAGTTGGGTCCGTGTGCGCCGTAGATCCACGCCGTCCGGACGACGTACGAGGAGTCCGGCGCGATCGCGCGGACGCGGGCTTCACCGACGGCCTTGGACCGGCCGTAGGCGTTCAGGGGGTCCGTGGGGGCGTCCTCCGCGTAGGGAGCGGTGCCGTTGCCGTCGAAGACGTAGTCCGTCGAGATGGTCACGAGCTTGGCCCCGTGCCGCACCGCGGCCTCGGCGAGCAACGCCGGCCCGTCCGCGTTCACCGCGGTCGCGGTGTCCTCGTGGGTCTCCGCGTCGTCCACCTTCGTGTAGGCGGCCGAGTTGATCACGACGTCGTGCCCGGCGACCGCGGCGTCGACGGCCTCGGGATCGGTGATGTCCAGCTCGGCACGGGAACGGGCGGTGACGTCGCGGCCGGCCAGGGCGTGCTGCAGGTCGTGGCCGAGCATGCCGGCGGCGCCGGTGATGAGGTACCGGGTCATGGTGTCGCTTCCGTGTCGGGGGTGGCGGTCGGGCAGGGGTCGGCCCAGGAGCACGCCGTTGTGCTCCTGGGCCGCGGCGGCTCAGGAGAGGGCGGCGCGTTCCTTGAGCGGCTCCCACCAACTGCGGTTGTCGCGGTACCACTGCACGACGTCGGCGAGGCCCTGCTCGAACGGCACCTGCGGCTCGTAGCCGAGCTCGCTGCTGATCTTCGAGATGTCGACCGAGTAGCGCAGGTCGTGGCCGAGTCGGTCGGCGACGCGGTCGACGTACGACCAGTCCTTGCCGGTCGCGTCCAGGAGCAGCTGCGTCAGCTCCTTGTTGGTCAGCTCGGTGCCGCCGCCGATGTTGTAGATCTCGCCGGCGCGACCACGGGTCAGGACCATCGCGATGCCGCGGGTGTGGTCGTCGACGTGCAGCCAGTCACGGATGTTGTTGCCCTCGCCGTAGAGCGGGACGTGCAGGTCGTCGATGAGGTTCGTGACGAAGAGCGGGATGACCTTCTCGGGGAAGTGGTAGGGCCCGTAGTTGTTCGAGCAGCGGGTGATCGAGAGGTTCAGCCCGTGCGTGCGGTGGTAGCTGCGGGCGAGCAGGTCGCTGCCGGCCTTCGACGCCGAGTACGGCGAGTTCGGCTCGAGCGGGCGCTCCTCGTCCCACGACCCCTCGCTGATGGAGCCGTAGACCTCGTCCGTGGACACGTGGACGAAGCGCTCGGTGCCGTGACGGAGCGCCGCGTCGAGCAGGCGCTGGGTGCCGACGACGTTCGTCTCGACGAAGATGCCGGAGTCGCGGACCGACCGGTCGACGTGGGACTCGGCGGCGAAGTGCACGATCGCGTCGATGCCGGGGATCACCTCGTCGAGCTTCGCGGCGTCGCGGATGTCGCCCTGCACGAACGTGTACCGGGGGGAGTCCGAGACCGGGGCGAGGTTCTCGAGGTTGCCCGAGTAGGTCAGTGCGTCGTAGACGACGACCTCGGCGCCTTCGAGTCCGGGGTACGCGTCCTGCAGGGTGCGTCGGACGAAGTTCGAGCCGATGAAGCCGGCTCCGCCGGTGACGAGGATCTTCACGAGGTCTGGTTCCTTTTCGGAGTCGGTGTGGTTCTGGGATCGGTGTGCTCCGGTCGGCGGTGGCCGTCCGGTGGTGCGTCGGTCGTCGGCGTCCCGTTCAGGATCGCCGGCCGACCGTGGATCGGTTGACGATACCAGCCGGTCACAGCCCTGCCGCGTCGTCGCCACGCCTGCGGCGGCGCCGGACGAGCAGGGTGACGACGGTGCAGGCGAGGACGGCGAGGACGATGCTGCCGCCGGTCAGCAGGTACCCGGTCCGGGCGCCCGGCACCGCGTACCGCAGCTCCACCGTGTGCTCGCCGCCGGGGACCCAAACGGCGGCGCCGGCGTCGTCGGCTGCGACGAGGTCGGTCGGTTCGCCGTCGACGGTCGCCGTCCAGCCGGCACGCTGGAGCGAGTCGGAGACGACCACCCAGCCGCTCCCGGTGGCGTCGACCTCGGCGACCGTGCTGTTCACGTCGCTGTCGCGCAGGGTGATCTCGGCGCTCGAGTCCGGGTCGGCCGTGTGCTCGGACGGTGCGCTCAGGACGACGGTCGAGTCCGGCAGCGACTGGTCGGCGAGTGCCCGGACGCGCGCCGGTCCGGTGCGTTCCACCACCTGGCCGGAGGCCCAGCGCACGCGGTCCAGGGCGTTGCCGCGCTCGTAGATCGTCGCATCGCCGGTGTGTACCACGCGGACGCCGTCGCCGGAGACCGGACGGGTGATGCTCATCACGGCGTCGCCGGCGTCGTCGGTGCCGATCGGCACGAGCTTGTCCTGCCCGGTCACGGTGATCCGGACGTGCCACGAGGTCGACGTCGGGATGGTGGAGCCCTGGAGCGCCACGTTCCGCGGGCCGCCGAGGCCCGGCACGTGGGTCGACGTCGAGGTGATCGTCTTGCCGGAGTCGTCGGCGACGATCGCCACGTCGAGGGTCATGCCCCCGGGCGTCAGGGTCGGGGCCGGCGGACCGGTGAAGGTGATGCCGTTCACCGGGCCGGTGTTGCTGGCCGAGTCCACCGAGGGGTTGTCCGCGGTCAGGTCGGACCACTTCGTCTGCGCTGCACCCGGCTCGGCGGTGCCGGCGAGCGGCCCCGACGGATCGGCGACGAGGTACTTCGTGCTGAGCCGGTCGAGGATCCCCGACCGGGCGAGCGACGGCATGAGGTTCGGTTCGAACGTCAGGTAGGTGGCCGTCGGGTACGTGTCCGGGTCGACCGCCCGCATGAGGTCCTTCCACTCGCCGGTCTGGAACGCGTGTCCGGTGGTCTCGCGGATCCGGTAGTAGGAGGACGACCCCGGGAGCATGGCGCTGCCGGTGGCGGCGTAGCGGTCCTGCGCGGAGACGTGTTCCTGCAGGTAGTCGATGGCGGGGGTGGTCGGGTAGAACGTCGACGTGGGCGCGATCGGCCACCAGGGCTTCGTGGCCGTCACCGCGGGGACGACGACGAGCGCGACGACCCCGATGGCGGCGACGGTCGCCAGCACCCGCGACCGGAACACCCAGACGAGCACGACGAGCACGACGGTGACCGCGCCGAGGATGCCGACCGCCAGGATCTCGAGCTTGGTGCGGTGCACGTACTCTTCCGCGATCGGCGGGATCGCGAGCAGGGTCTGCATCCCCACGCCGACGGCGGTGAACAGCACGACGGCGACGGCCGCGATCCGACCGGTGCGCCGGAGGGGTCCGGCGGCGCGGAAGCGTGCCAGCTCGTCGCGGAGGTTCTCCGGCTGCACGAGGCGGCCGAAGCCCACCCCGGCCATGGCCGCGGCGAGGAACATCACGACGACGCGAGCGCGACCGATCGGGTTCGTGTCGAACACCGGCAGCTCGCGGACGGCGGACAGGACGGGGCCGCCGAGGTAGACGATGACCACCGCGAGCGCCAGCATCGAGGCGACGATCGCGACGACGCCGCGGGTGCGACGTCGGGCCAGGTCGTGCCGTGCGCGGACGGCCGGCGTGGCGTCGTCGGGAAGGGCCGCGACGGTGTGCGTCGCCGGGCGGATGAGGACCGCCACGGCGACGAGCACCACGGCCGCGATCCCCAGGTAGGAGTACTCCTCCACCGGGTTGCGGATGCCCCAGGCGGGGCCGGTGCTCTGCACGAACGAGATGTCGGGCACCCACGCGCTGACGAGCGGCGGGGTGCCGAGACCGTTCGGGCCGCTCTGCCCACGGCCGCTGAAGTCGACCAGGCTCGTGGCGTTGATGGCGAAGGGGACGAGCTGCCACGCGGACAGCAGCAGGCCGAACAGGATGCCGCCCACCGCGATCGCCCCGCTCACCACCACGGGGACCCACCGTCGGTGCGCGACGATCGTGCGGACGAGGAAGTACAGCCCACCGATGAAGAGGGCGTAGCCGACGATGGCCGGGAACCCGCCGAGCAGCATCGACGCGAGCGGCACGCCCACGGCGATGACGTCACGCGCGCGGAGCTCCACCGCGGCGCGGTCGATCGCCCAGAAGAGCAGGGGGATGCAGGCCGCGACCCGTGTCTGCGGCCAGTTCGACCACGCGACCATGAAGCCGGACGACGAGTAGACGAGGGCGGCGATCGCCCAGCCCGCGCGGGGGACGCCCCAGCGGCGCAGCAGCAGGGACATGCCGACCGTGACGACGACGACCTCGAGGAGCTTCACCCAGCCCGGCGCGGCCGCCAGGGGGAGGATCCACCAGGGCAGCGCGAGCGGGGACCACGCGCCCGAGTCGGGCACGCCGCCGAGTTCCGCGCCGCCGGCGACGTAGGGGTTCCACGCGCCGAAGACGCCCTCGTGGGCGAGGCGGGTCAGGAGCGAGGTCTGCGGCGCGACGGTGTCGATCGTGTCGCTGTTCAGGATGTTGGTCGACGTCGTCGTCGACTGGAACACCTCACCCCACGGGGTGTACCGACCGAGCAGGCCGGTGTTCAGGAAGGTGCCGTGTCCGATCAGTGCCGGCCCGATGGTCCAGACGACGAACGCTGCGAGCGCAGCCCAGGCCGCGATCTCCACCCAGCTGCCGGGTCGACGGACCCAGAGCGCGAAGCGTGTCCGCCGGTCGAGCACGGACGCTCCGCGCTCAGTCCCCATACCGCTGCAGCTTCTGCAGGTCGAGCTGTTCCTCGGCCAGGGTCCGGTTCAGGCGGGTCAGGTCCGCCACCACACCGATCACGATGCTCAGCACCGCCGTGATCAACAGGACGACGCCGAGGATGATCGACTGCAGGTGGTTGCCGCCGGTGTGCATCGCCAGCAGCACCAGGTACCGGACGAGCGGCCAGGCCCCGAGCGCCCCGAGGATCGCCGCCACCCAGAGGAACAGCGCCATCGGCCGGTACATCAGGTAGACGCGGGCGATCGCCGAACCCGACTGGAACATGTGCTGCCAGATGTTCTTGAACAGCCGCGACTCGCGGGTCTTCGGGTTCGTGGTGATCGGCACCGAGGCGATGGCCAGGCGCTTGTAGCCGGCCTGCACGATGGTCTCCATGCAGTAGCTGAAGCGCGTGACGATGTTCAGGCGGATGAGCGAGTACTTCGAGTACGCGCGGAACCCGCTCGCGGCGTCGGGCAGGTCGAGCCCGGCGGCGCGGCTCGCGACCCACGAGCCGAAGCGCTGCATGAGCTTCTTGAAGCCGGAGAAGTGCTCGATGGTCCGCGTCTGCCGGTCGCCGATGACGATCTCGGCCTCTTTCCGGAGGATCGGCTGCACCAGTTCGGCGATCTGCGACTGCGGGTACTGGTTGTCACCGTCGGTGTTGACGACGATGTCCGCGCCGTGGAGCAGTGCGTAGTCGACGCCGTCCCGGAAGGAGCGGGCCAGCCCCATGTTCGTGGTGTGGTGCACGAAGTGCTTGACACCGTGCTCCTTGGCGACCTCGACGGTGCGGTCGGTGCTGCCGTCGTTGATCACCAGGATCTCGATCTCATCGATGCCGTCGATCTCCCGCGGGATGGAGTCGATGACGCTGGCGAGGGTGTTCTCCTCGTTGAGGCAGGGGATCTGGATGAAGAGCTTCACGGGTTCGCAGTGTCTCGTTTCATGGGGTCCGGCAGGTGCGCGAGGCCATGACAGCCTATGCGAACCCACGGACCGGCGCAGGTACGGCCTGCCGACGCGTCCCGGGGCGGGCGGCTTGGTAGGGTGCAGCCGTGCAGATCCGCGAACTGAAGATCCCCGGCGCGTGGGAGTTCACGCCCGTCCAGCACGGCGACGCACGAGGAGCATTCCTCGAGGCGTACCGCGCCGACGTCCTCGAAGAGACGGTCGGTCACCCGCTGGACCTCCGACAGGTGAACATGTCGATCTCCTCGGCCGGTGTGGCCAGGGGCATCCACTACGCCCTCGTCGCGCCGAGCCAGGCCAAGTACGTGACCGCGGTGCGCGGCGCCTTCATCGACTACATCGTCGACATCCGGGTCGGCTCGCCGACGTTCGGCCAGTGGGACTCCGTGCGCATCGACGACGTCGACCGTCGGGCCGTCTACCTGTCCGAGGGCCTCGGGCACGCCATCGTCGCGCTCGAGGACCAGTCCACGGTGAACTACCTCGTCAGCGCCCACTACGACCCGGAGCGCGAGAAGGGGATCACCATCCTCGACCCGACGGTCGGCCTCGAGCTGCCCGACGGCCTCGGCGAGCCGGTCCTGTCCGAGAAGGACACCAGCGCGCCGACGCTCGAGGAAGCCGCCGCCGCGGGTCTGCTGCCCACCTACGAGGAGTGCGTGGCGTACACCGAGTCGCTCCGCACGACCAAGTAACGAACGAAGGAATCACAGCGCGATGAAGGGCATCATCCTGGCCGGGGGTTCCGGCACCCGTCTCTGGCCGATCACCAAGGGCATCAGCAAGCAGCTCATGCCGATCTACGACAAGCCGATGGTCTACTACCCGCTGTCGACCCTCATGATGGCCGGCATCCGCGAGGTCCTCGTCATCACGACGCCGGAGTACAACGACCAGTTCCGTGCCCTGCTCGGCGACGGTTCGTCCCTCGGCATGGACATCCAGTACGCGGTCCAGCCGAGCCCGGACGGCCTCGCGCAGGCCTTCGTCATCGGCGAGGACTTCATCGGCGACGACAGCGTCGCGCTCGTCCTCGGCGACAACATCTTCCACGGCACGGGCCTCGGCACGAACCTGCGGAAGAACACCGAGGTCGACGGCGCCACCATCTTCGCGTACCACGTGGCCGACCCGAAGGCGTACGGCGTCGTGGAGTTCGACGACGACTTCACCGCGGTCTCCATCGAGGAGAAGCCGGCGGAGCCGAAGTCGAACTACGCCGTCCCCGGCCTGTACTTCTACGACAACAAGGTCATCGAGATCGCGAAGACGATCGAGCCGAGCGCCCGCGGGGAGCTCGAGATCTCGACCGTCAACGAGCGCTACCTCGAGGCGGGCGAGCTCGGCGTCCAGGTCCTCGACCGCGGGACGGCCTGGCTCGACACCGGCACGTTCGAGTCGATGATGCAGGCGTCCGAGTACGTCAAGGTCATCGAGGACCGTCAGGGCTTCAAGATCGGCTGCATCGAGGAGATCGCCTGGCGCAACGGCTGGATCGACGACGCGCAGCTCGCCGACCTGGCAGCACCGCTCGTCAAGGGCGGCTACGGCGTCTACCTGCAGCGACTGCTCGCCGTCTGACGTCGGCGCGGCCGGTCCTCGCATGGCACTCTTCCGTCGCCGCCGGCCGGATGCGGCGGTCTCCGGCCCGGAGGCCCGTCCCGCGTCGGTGACGCCGGCCCACCCCGAGCGGGTGGTCGGCTGGGACGGTGCCCTGCCGGCACTCGAGGTGTCGGTGACGGTGCTGCTGGTGAGCCGGTCCGACCGGTACGACGCGCTGCCGTCGATGGTCACCGCGGCTCGTCTGGCGTTCGGCCCCTCGGCGGACGTCCGCGCGGTCGGCTACGCCGCCGATGCGTCGCCGGTCGGCGAGCAGGCGCGGGGGATCCCCTGGGTCCGCTCGGCGCCGGTCGACGGCATCGGTTCGGCGATCAACGCCGGGGTCGCCGCCGGGGTCGGGCGTGTGCTCCTGGTGGTCGACTCGACGGTCCGGGTGACCGACCAGGACCTGCGGGTCCTCGCACAGGCCGGCGGCGACGGCGTGGCCCAGGCCCGCATCCGGATGCCCGACGGTTCGCAGCGGGACGGCGTGCGGCTGCTGCGCCCGGGAGCGCTTCCCTGGTCCGACGACGGGTCGACGAGTCCGGCCCGCAGCCAGGCGGACGACCGCCAGGACTCCCCGCTCGCCGCGGTGCCGGTCTTCGCAGCGGACCAGCCGGCCGTCTCGGTGCCGGGCGCTTCCCTGGGGCCGGCACCGTGCCTCCCGGACGAGCGGATGACCCTGACCAGCTGGACCCGCGCGGTCGCCGACCGCGACGGCCGACCCGTGCGTGCGGTGTGGTCGCTGACCCGCTCGGCTGATTCCGGACGGACGGTCGACGCGGCGACGGTGGATGCGTTCTCGGTCTGGCGCGACCGGGCGCCGGACGGCGACGGAGCGGTCGCAGCCGGCCCCCCGCTGCCCCCGTGGGGTGCGCGACCCGTCACCCCGGCGCCCCGATCGCGCTCCGACGACGACCGGTTGTCCTGGTCCGTCAAGATCGCCGCCCCGGCCGGGCCCGAGGGCGACGGGTGGGGCGACGTGCACTTCGCCACCGAGCTCGCGGGCGCGCTCGAGGGCCTCGGCCAGCGGGTCCGCGTCGACCGGCGTGACGCGCACGTCCGGGACGACGACGCCGCGGACGACGTCACGCTCGTCATCCGCGGGCTGGACCGTGTACCGCCGAACCCGGCGTCGGTGAACCTGCTCTGGGTGATCAGCCACCCCGACGACGTCTCGGACACCGAGCTCCGGTCGTTCGACGCGGCGTTCGCGGCGGGTCCGGTGTGGGCCGCCGAAGCCGCCGCACGTGCCGGCGTGCCGGTCGGGGCACTGCTGCAGGCGACCGACCCGGCGGTGTTCCACCCGGCCGCCCGGTCGGACGCAGGCCAGGACGCGGGACACGTGGTGTTCGTCGGGTCGACCCGTGGCGCCGCCCGGCCGGTGGTCGCCGACGCGGTCGCACTCGGCACCGACCTGCGTGTGCACGGCCCGGGGTGGGACGGCGTCGTGCCCTCCGCGATGCTCGGGGCCGTCGCGCTGTCACGGACCGAGGTCGCGACGGCGTACGCGTCCGCGCGCGTGGTCCTCAACGACCACTGGCCGGACATGGCGGCGGGCGGTTTCGTGTCGAACCGGGTCTTCGACGTGCTGGCGTCCGGCGGGGTCGTCGTCACGGACCAGGTCGCCGGCCTCGGGGACGTGCTCGACGTCCCGACGCTCGCCGTCGCCCGTTCGCGGGACGACGTGGCCGCCCTGCTCGACCCGACGCACGGGTGGCCGGCGGCTGCCGAACGTGCTGCGGTCGCCGATCGGATCGCGGCGGAGCACTCCTTCGACGCGCGGGCCGCGGTGCTGCTCGCAGCCGCTCGCGCCGCACACAGGCGTCTGCACCCCGGCCCCTGACGTCCGCCGCCGGCTCGCGCTACTTGCGCGTGACCCAGCGGGCTCGGAGCGACAGACCGGCGTGCAGCACCACACGGAGGGGCAACAGCCACCACGCCCGGTACTTCCGCGACAGGAACCGGTACGCGCTGCGGTGGTGCTCGATCTCCATCCGGCGACGGTTCGACGACGTCGAGTGCGCCCCGGTGTGGGTGACCACGGCGGTCGGCACGTACACGTTCGTGCGACCGGAGCGACCCACGCGCTGGCCCAGGTCGACGTCCTCGAAGTACATGAAGTACGACTCGTCGAACCCGTCGAGCTGCCGGAACAGGTCGGTGCGGATGAGGAAGCACGCGCCGGACAGCCAGCCGGCCTCACGCTCGACGACCTGCGTCGTGGACCAGTACCGCTGGCTCCAGGGGTTTGCGGGCCAGAACCGCGAGAACGCCGCGTGGCCGAGTCCGGTCCGGAGCGACGGCAGCTGGCGCGCGGACGGGTACGTCTCGCCCTGCTCGTCCAGGATCCGCGGCCCGAACGACCCGCCCGTCGGCAGCCGGTCGGCGGCGCGCACGAGCTCGTCGATCGATCCCGGTGCGAGGACGACGTCGGGGTTCGTGACGAGCAGGAACTCGGGGCGGACGTCGGGCAGGACGTCGTCGAGGGCCGTCAGCGCGGCGTCGATGCCCCCGCCGTAACCGCGGTTGCCCCCGGAGGAGACCACGACGGCACCGTAGGACTCGCCGATCGCCCGCAGTGCGTCGATGTCGGTCGAGCCGTTGTCCGCGATCACGACGGCGACCGGCTCGGACGACGCCGCTGCGACGCTCGCCAGGAACGGCCGGATGGTCTCACCGGTGTTGTAGGTGACCGTCAGCACCGCGACCCGGATCACCGTGCACCCCCGGCGACGGCGGAGTACGCATCGACGTGCACGCCCGCGGTGGCCTGCCAGGTGAACACGTCGGCACGCGCCAGCGCGGCCGCCCGGTGTGACGCCACGAGTGCGGGATCGTCGAGCAGCGCGGCCATCGCCTCGGCCAGTGCGTCAGCGGACGGCTCGGTGTACACCGCTGCGTCGCCGCCGACCTCGGGCAGCGACAACCGCCGGGTGGTCAGGACGCAGGCGCCTGCGGCCATCGCCTCGACCACCGGCAGGCCGAAGCCCTCGCCGAGCGACGGGTAGACGACGAACTCCGCCCCACCGAGGTAGCCGGACAGGTCCTCGAGGGGCAGGTAGCCGGCCTCGATCACGTGGTCGTCGGGCTGCAGGGCGTCGAGCCGTGCGATCGCGGACTCGTCCCATCCGCGTGCCCCGGAGAGCACCAGCCACGGGGTGTCCGAACCGGCGGCCGCTCGCGACGCCCGCACGGTGGCGTAGGCGTCGAGCAGGGCCGTGATGTTCTTGCGGGGCTCGATCGTGCCGAGGAACGCGATCCAGGGTGCGCCCTCGGGCAGTGTCGCCGCGATCCGGGCGTCCTCGACCTCGGCGATCGACGGCTCGTGGAACACGGCACGGTCGACGCCGAGCGGTGCGACCCGGACGTCGGCGCGGATCCCGCTGACGACCCGTGCGGCCTCGGTCGCGGTGGCCGCACTCGGCACGATGACGACCGGGCGGCTGCGCAGCGACCGACGGCTCCACCAGGTGAAGAACGTGCGCTTCAGGCGGGAGTGCCACTCGGGGTTCGAGAAGAACGTGGCGTCGTGCAGGGTGACGACGGAGCCACCGCGCCAGCCGAACGGGAACGTGTAGTGCGGGGAGTGCAGCACCTGCGCGCCGATCCTGCGGCCGAGTGCCGGCAGGCCGGTCTGCTCCCACAGGAACCGCAGCGGGACGGAGTCGGTCCACGCCGGCGCGGTGTGCACGGTGGCGTCCGGCGCCACGGCGCGGAAGTGCTCGGCGTGCACGGGCCGGACGACCAGGTGGACGTCGAGCGCCGGGTCGGTCAGGTGTGACACGACGCCCTCGACGTACCGGCCCACACCGCCGAGTTCGCGCGGTACCGCGGTCCCGTCGACGAGGACGGTGAGCTGCGGCACGCGTGGGTCCTTCCGAACGGGGGCGCCACGGTCGGGTCCGTCGGCGGGGGAGTGACCAGGATAGCCCTCCGCGCTCATGCGCCCGGGTCCACGCTGCGACGAGGGACGGACGCGCGACGCGACTCGCGGAGCCGCCGCGCGAGGTGCGACGGGAGCGCCCCGGCGACGTCCGTGAACGCTGCCAGGACGAGCCGGGCCTCCCGACGGGTGGATGCGGTCCGCAGTCCGCGCAGGCCGCGGAAGAGGGTCCGGGCGCTCGCGCGGAGGACGGTCGGCCACGGTGCGTGCCAGAGCGCGACGACCATCCGGTTCCGCGCGTTGCGGAAGAGGAACAGGTCGCTCTGCACGCCGGACGACGCCGAGTGGTCGTGTTCCACGACCGCGCCGGCGGCGTGCTCGACGCGCCACCCGCGTCGGCGGAGCCGCCAGGCGAGCTCGGTGTCCTCGTAGTACATGAACAGGGACTCGTCGAGCAGGCCGACGTCGTCCAGCGCGCTCCGCCGCAGGGCCGACGCGCCGCCGGAGAACCCGAAGACGTCGACGTCCGCGGCCCGGTCGACGGGCGCGAACCAGTCGCGGTCCATGCCGTTCCCGTCGCGGTCGACGCGCACGCCGGTCGAGTTGAGCCGCACCTCGCCGTCCGCCGACGGCGTCCAGGGACGGCCGTCGTGGTCGCGGAGGACGCGCGCGTCGGGGGCGGGTTCCGCACCGGCCGGGAGGCCCGTCCAGCGTCCGGCGAGCACGATGCGGCCCGTCACCGCCGCGACCTCCGGCCCCGCCTGCGCCAGGTGGTCGCGGAGCGCCGCGACGAAGCCGGGCGCGGGCACCGCGTCGTTGTTCAGGAGCACGACGACGTCGGCGTCGGTGTGCCGGATGCCGGTGTTCGCGCCGGCTGCGAACCCACCGTTGTCGTCCCGCGCGATCACGACGGCGTCCGGAAGGTCGCGCCGGAGCACGGCGACGGAGTCGTCGGTCGATCCGTTGTCGACGACGATCACGTCGTCGGCGGTGCCCTCCGCGAGCACGGCGCGGACGGCCGCGGTGGTCAGGTCGGCGCGGTTCCAGTTGACGACGACGACCGCGGTGCTGGTCACGCCGTCGGGGATCGTCAGCCCAGCTCCTCGATGGAGGGCTTCGCGTAGACGCTGCCGACGGCGTCGCCGAACGACGGCACCTCGAACGAGTCGCACTCGGGCAGGTCGTGCAGGTGCCGACCAGCGGAGTCCATCATCGACACGTTGATGAAGTACTTGCCGGTGCCGAAGTTCGTGTCAGCGATCCGGAGGCGGAGCTTCTTGCGGCCGTGCAGCGGGTCGAGGTGGATGCCCATGATGCCGGTGGTGGTGCCGTACACCACCTGTCCGGCCGTGTTGTTGATCTGGACAGCGGCCTCCCAGTCCTCGACGCCGTCCAGGTGCTCGAACTCCATGTCGACCAGCAGGTCGTCGCCCGGCGTGACGCCGTCGCGCTGGCCCTTGCCGTCGGCGTGCACCGAGGCCCCGACGACCGTGCCGCGGCCGACCGCCACGTCGGCGCTGAGCTCACCGGCACGGCGCTCCTCGAGGACGTCGCGGAACAGGCTGACCGCACCGATCGGGTCCCCGTCGTGCAGGACCTTGCCCTTGTTCAGGAGCACGACCCGGTCGCACATCTCCTGCACCTGGCTGAGCGAGTGCGTGACGATGATGATCGTCTTGCCCTGCTCCTGGAACGAGCGGATGCGGTCGAGGCACTTGCGCTGGAACGCCTCGTCACCGACGGCCAGCACCTCGTCGACCAGCAGGACGTCGGGATCGGTGTGCACGGCGACCGCGAAGGCGAGTCGCACGTACATGCCGGATGAGTAGAACTTCACCTGGGTGTCGATGAAGTCACCGATGCCGGAGAACGCGAGGATGTCGTCGAAGCGCTCCTCGGTCTCCTTGCGCGTCAGGCCGAGCAGGCTCGCGTTGAGGAAGACGTTCTCGCGGCCGGACAGGTCCGGGTGGAACCCGGCGCCGAGCTCGAGCAGCGCAGCCAGACGACCGCGGCGCGCGACCGTGCCGGACGTCGGCTGGATGATCCCGCCGATGGCCTTCAGCAGGGTCGACTTGCCGGAACCGTTCTGCCCGATGAGCCCGACGGTGGTGCCGGCCTGGATCGAGACGGTGACGTCGTCGAGCGCCCAGAAGTCCTGCCGGTGCTTCCGTCCGGCGCGGCCCAGGGTGACGATCCGCTCGCGGATGGTGTTGTCCTTGCGGACGACGAACCGCTTGCGGACGTGGTCGATGACGATGACGTCCGGGCGGTCGGTGTGGGCGCCGGAGGCCGCCGGGGCGACGGGGGTGCTGATGGCCATGGTCTAGAGCTCCTGCGCGAAGTTGCCCTGCAGCCGGGAGAACACCCGCTGCGCCCCGAGCAGGCAGAACAGCCCGATCACGAGGGCGATGCCGAGGCGCATCATCAGGTGCGGCGGGTAGTCGACGGGGGTCGGGTGGATCCAGATCGCGTTCTGCAGACCCAGCACCGACAGGGTGAGCGGGTTGTTCGTGTAGACCGCCAGCAGCCACTGCACCTTCAGCTCGGCGACGACCATCGAGTACGAGTAGACGATCGGCGACGCCCAGAGCAGCACCATCAGGCCGACGTCGATCACGAACTGCACGTCGCGCAGGTACACGTTGAGCGCGGACAGTACGAGGCCGATGGCCGCGCCGTAGACCAGGATCACCAGGAGCGACGGGATGAGGTAGATCAACCCCTCGTGCCAGGGGAAGACCCCGAGCACGACGGTCGCGGCGATGAGGATCGCGAACTGGATCAGGAAGTTGACCAGGGCCGCGCCCACGCTGGCGAGGGGGAAGACCTCGCGCGGCACGTAGACCTTCTTGATCAGACCGCTGTTGCCGACGATCGACCCGGTCGAGCCGGCGACGATCTCGCTGAAGAGCGTGTAGGCGGTCAGGCCCGTGAACACGTAGATCGCGAAGTTGTCGATCGCCCGTGACGAGCCGAGGATCTTGCCCATCACGAAGTAGTAGATCATCAGCTGGGTCAGCGGACGCACCAGCGTCCACACGAACCCGAGTGCCGAGTCCTTGTAGCGCGCCTTCAGGTCGCGGCGGATGAGCATCCCGAGCATCTCGCGCTGACGGAAGACGTCGCGCAGTTCTCTCCAGGTGCCCTTGAAGGCGCTCGTCGGAGCGCCGATCACGACGAGGGGCTCGTTCGCGAGCGCCGTCATGCGGGCTTGGTCGACCATACGTCTCTTCGTTCGTGGGGGCAGGACCGGAACAGCATACTCATTGCACCGCGGGGGAACGCCGCGCGCCCCGTGCGCGGAATCCCTGGCGACTCCGCCCCCGAGCGGGGGGCAAAGTGCGCGAGAACAACTCTCAACCTTCACTTTGGGGTTACCGTTGACGCAACCCGGACCCTTGTCAACAACCACAGGACGGCCCGAAAGCATGCAGCTTGCTCCACGGTCGATCGCTGCGCTCGCGGTGGTCGGTGCTCTCAGTCTCTTCGCGGCGGGGTGTTCCTCCGGCGACGACCCCCGACCCTCGCCCAGCGCGACGCGGACGGCCAGCGCGACCCCGACGACGTCGACGAGTGCGACCCCCTCGACCCCCTCGACGCCCGAGTCGACCCAGCCGACCGCGGAGCCGTCCGACGACGACGTCCCGACGGCCTTCCCGGGCAGCGGCGAGACCCCGCAGCCCGACGTCGACCCCGGTGACTTCCCGGCGACGGCGGTCGTCACGTTCTCCGGATGGGACGCGGGTAGCAAGACGCTCCAGGCGGGCGGTCTGGTGTCCGGCACCACCGACGCCTCGGGGACCTGCACCTTCCAGGCGAAGAAGGGCGGCGTCACCCGCAGCGCGACGAGCACGGCGCAGGCCAGCGCCTCGTCCGTGAACTGCGCGCAGGCGTCGTTCCCCGCGAGCCAGGTGTCGACCGGCACGTGGTCCATCACCCTGAAGTACTCGGTCGGGTCGAAGTCGACCACGTCCGAGCCGATGACGGCGGAGGTGCCGTGATGCGTTCCATCCTCGACCGTGGCGGTCGCCGTCGACCCCTGCGTGCGGTGCTCGGCATGACCGCCGCCCTGGCGATCGCGGTGAGCGGCCTGACCATCGGCACGATCGTGTCCGAGCAGACGACGACCGAACCGGCCTCGGCCGCGGTCCCCGCGAACTTCGACCCGGGCAACATCATCAGCGACGCCAACTTCTACGACGGCGACGCGATGAGCGGATCGGCCGTCCAGTCGTTCCTCAACAGCGTCGCACCGAACTGCAAGCGCGCCTCGGGCGGCCCGGCCTGCCTGAAGGACTTCACGCAGAACATGAGCGCCATCGGGGTCGTCCCGAACCGGTGCTCGGCGATCCCCGGCGGCAACAAGTCCGCCGCCACGGTCATCGCCCAGGTGGGTGCCGCGTGCGGGATCAGCCAGAAGGTGCTGCTGGTCCTGCTGCAGAAGGAGCAGGGCATCGTCGCGACGAACTCGCCGACGAGCTACATGTACCTGCACGCCACCGGCTTCGCGTGCCCGGACACCGCCCCGTGCGACCCGGCGTACTACGGCTTCGGCCAGCAGGTCTACGCCGCGGCACTGCAGTTCAAGCGCTACCAGGCGTCGCCGACGTCGTGGGCGTACCAGGCGGGTCGCAACAACTCGATCCTCTACAACCCGAACGCGGCGTGCGGGCGCAAGACGGTCTACATCAAGAACCAGGCGACCGCGGGCCTGTACATCTACACCCCGTACACGCCGAACACGGCGGCGATGTCGAACCTCTACGGCACCGGTGACTCCTGCTCGGCCTACGGCAACCGCAACTTCTGGCGGATGTACACCGACTGGTTCGGGTCGCCCACGGGCGGTTCCTCGCCGATCGGGCACGTCGACTCGCAGTCCGGCAACGTGGGCGGCACCATCGCCGTGCGCGGCTGGACGGCCGATCCGGACACCACCGCCTCGATCAAGGCGCAGTTCTACGTCGACGGCGTCGGCAAGGCGTCGGTGGTGGCCGACGCGAACCGCACCGACCTGGCCTCGCGCCTCGGCTCGGGCAACACCGCACACGGCTTCCAGACGACGCTCACGGGCATCACGCCGGGCAAGCACACCGTCTGCGTCTTCGGCATCAACGTCGGCGCGGGCGCGAACACGCTGCTCAACTGCGGTGACGTCACCGTCCCGGCCGCGGCCCCGGTGGGCAGCCTCGAGACCGTCACCGGCGGCACCGGCACGATCGCGGTGAGCGGGTGGGCGCTCGACCGGGACTCGTCCGCCGCGACCGCCTACAAGGTGCAGGTCGACGGTGTCGGCGCGATCTCGGCGACCGCCGACGTCCAGCGGACCGACATCGCCGCGAAGTACCCGGGTGCCAGCAGCACGGTCGGTTTCTCCAGGACGATCCAGAACGTCGCGGCGGGATCGCGGACGGTGTCGCTCTGGACCCAGGACAAGCCGGGCGCGACCTGGGTGCGCGTGGCGCAGAAGGCCGTCACCGTCACGGCGTCGACGGGGACCTCCGGCGCCGTGAAGGGCTCGTTCGAGTCGGCCACCGGCGGCATCGGTTCGGTCGCGTTGAAGGGCTGGGCGATCGACCCGGACACGTACGCGCCGGTGCGGTACAAGATCCACGTCGACGGTGCCGGAGCGGCGGCCGGGAGCGCGAGCGCTGCCCGCAGCGACGTCGCGAAGTCCTACCCGAAGTGGGGATCGTCGCACGGCCTGGCGACCACGCTCACCGGCCTCACCCCCGGCAAGCACACGGTCACCCTCTGGTGGCAGGACCTGCCGAGCGGCACCTACGGCAGCGCCGGGACGAAGACCGTCACGGTCGCGGCCCCGCCGTCGACCGGCACCACGGGCAAGACCGGCGCCGTCACCGGCTCGTTCGAGCAGGCCACCGCCGGTCCGAACACCGTGGCCCTGAAGGGCTGGGCGATCGACCCGGACCGCTACGACCCGGTCAAGTACAAGATCCACCTCGACGGCGTCGGTGCCGCCGCGGGCAGCGCGAACGCGGTCCGCGCGGACATCGCCGCCGCCAAGCCCGGGTGGGGTGACGACCTCGGGCTCGCGGTCACCCTCACCGGCGTCAAGGCGGGCACCCACACGGTGACGGTCTGGTACCAGGACCTGCCCGGCGGGAACTACGTCAGCTTCGGCACGAAGTCCGTGACCGTGCAGGACGCCGTCCCCGCACCCACCGGCAAGACCGGAGCCGTGTACGGCGCCTACGACGCCGCGACGGGCGGTCGGGGGACCGTCGCCGTCAAGGGCTGGGCGATCGACCCGGACACGTTCGCCCCGGTGAGGTACAAGATCCACCTCGACGGCGTCGGCGCGGCCTCCGGCACGGCGAACGCGGTCCGGACCGACGTGGAGCGGGCACACCCGGGATGGGGTTCCGACGTCGGTCTGGCGACGACGCTCAGCGGCGTCAAGCCGGGCAAGCACACCGTGCGCATCTGGTACCAGGAGCTGCCGGGCGGGGCCTACAAGGACTTCGGCACCAAGACGGTGACGGTCTCGTAGCGGGGCCGGGACGACGGAACGCAAGGCTCCCCACCGGGCACGGCCGGTCCGCCGCTGGCACGTCGGCCCGGAACCGGCCGGCGTGGGCCCAGCTGCCAGCTGGCACCGCGCCTCCCGTTCCGTCGCCGTCCCGTCCGGGGCGCACGCAGCCTCGCGGCAGCGGGGTCAGCCGCGGCGCCGGAGGGCTCGTGCCACGCCGCCGAGCCGGTCGAGGGCACGGAACTCGGCGGAGTGGGTGAGGGCGTCGTACCGGGTGGCGATCGCGTCACGCTCGGCCTCGGCGTGCCGTCGCGCGGCCTCGGCGTCCTGTCGGGCCCGGTCCAGGACCGCGACCGCCTCCTCGGACACGATGAGCCGGCGGTTGATGTCGTCGACCCCGGCGCGGTGCACGTCGCGCTCCTGCTCGGTCGCGCGCAGGACCTCGCGCTGCAGTGCCGCCCACCGCAGCAGCGGGTGCCGCGCGCCCGAGCGGGTCGCTGCCCGCTCCAGCGCCGCGTCGAGCGACGGCGCGACCTGTTCGGCTCGTCGGGCGTACGAGTGGCGTTCCACGACCACGTTCCGGAGCCGTTCGGCGCGTTCGTCGCGCTCGTCGGCAGGCATCGCGATCGCGCGCTCGAGCGAGGCGGCATCGGTGAAGACCGGGACGTCGGCCAGGCCGAGCTCGTCGAGACCGAGCGCGCAGTTCGTCACCGGCAGCGCGCCGCACGCGAGCGACTCGTACAGCCGTGAGTTGAGGGTGCCGAACTCGGCGGCCGGCGCGATGACGTCGTCGACGACGAACGCGGCGGCCCGGTAGACCTCGGGCAGGGCGAAGTACGACACCGCCGGCCGGAGCTCGACGCCCGGGGCGGCATCGACGTGCTCCACGTTGGCGGCGAACCAGACGACGGGCTCGGCCGGCGCCACCTGCTGCAGCACGTCCTGCACGCCGCGCCGGGCACCCCAGAAGTTGACGGTGGTGACGGTGCGTCCGGTCCGCGGGCCGGGCGTCCCGTCCACGTCGGGCCGGAACAGGTCGAGGTCGACGCCGATCGGGACCACCTCGACGGGGACGTCGACCACCTCGGACAGGGCGTCGCGGGCGATCGAGGACGACGCCCACACGGCGTCGAACTCGGCGAGGGAGGGCGACGATGCCCACTGTGCCGTCCAGTTGCGCACCCACGCCACCGTGGCGGTCCGGGACGGCACGAGTCCGGGGATGAACGACTCGATCATGCTGACGAGCACGGTGGTGTCGTCGGGGACGTCCTCGGCCCAGCGGCGGATCGGCCACAGGTCCACGCCCCAGCCGTGCGCACGCAGCGCCCGGGCGAGCCCGAGCGCGACGAACAGGTCGCCCTTGCCCTCGGTGGTGTCGTCCGTCGACACCGCGAAGCGGATCGTCCCCCTGCTGCCCGTCGCGTGGTCGCCACGAGCGATCGCGTCGTACTCGGCGGCGAGCGGGGACGGGGCGGGGGCCGTGGGGATCGAGTGGTGCGTCACGGTGCCCATTGTGCCCGACCCGGGCACGACCTCCGCGGAGCGCCGTGCTGCGCCTTGTAGGGTGTTGTCGGCCGTCGGGCATCCTCGACGGCCGGATCACCGACCCATGCCGCGCCCGCGGCTGCAGCTGGAGGAACTCGCCGTGACAGAGCGCAAGCCAGGAGTCGTGTCCGTCGTTCTCGTGAACTACAAGGGCACGGACGACACACTGACGAGCATCGCCGAGCTCCGCAAGCAGGACTGGCCGCAGGACCGGCTCGAGGTCATCGTCGTGGACAACGGCTCCGGCCCCGAGCACGTCGGACGGCTCAAGGCCTCCGACCTCGACTTCACGTTCGTCGACTCCGGTGCCAACCTCGGGTTCACGGGCGGCTGCAACCTCGGCGTCGAGCACTCCTCCGGCGAGATCGTGGCGTTCCTGAACAACGATGCCCGTCCGGACACCGGCTGGGTGCGCGAGGCGATGGCGACTTTCGCCGCCGGCGCGGACATCGGTGCCGTGGCATCGAAGGTCCTCGACTGGGAAGGCGTCAACGTCGACTTCACCGAGGCCGCGATGACTTGGTACGGCATGGGCTACAAGCCCTTCGCCGGGTCGCCGGACACCGGCCGCTGGGAATCCGAGACCGACGTGCTGTTCGGCACGGGTGCGGCGATGTTCATCCGTGCGGAGCTGTTCGAGCAGCTCGGCGGGTTCGACGACCGCTACTTCATGTTCTACGAGGACGTCGACCTGGGATGGCGCCTCAACCTGCTCGGGTGGCGCTTCCGCTACCAGCCGAAGTCGGTCGCGTTCCACAAGCACCACGCGTCGATGAACAAGTTCGGCGACTTCCGCGAGACGTACCTGCTCGAGCGGAACGCGCTCTTCACCCTGTACAAGAACCTCGGTGACGAGCAGCTCGCGGCGGCACTGCCGGGATCGCTCGCGCTGGCTGTCCGTCGGGCCGTCGGCCGCGGTGAACTCGACTCCACCGAGCTCGACCTCCGCAACCCGGGCGACGACAGCGTCCCGACCATCCCGGTGCCGAAGACGAGCATGGCGGGCATCTACGGCGTCGACCAGTTCGTCGAGCAGCTGCCCTCGATGACCGAGTCGCGCCGCGCGATCCAGGCGAGCCGTGTCCGCAGTGACCGCGAGCTCCTGCGCCTGTTCGGCAACCGTGACGAGCCCGCGTACCCGATCGAGAACTACCTGGCCGGCTACGACAAGATCGTGCACTCGCTCGGCGTGCTCGAGGTGGGGACCCGTCGTCGCGTCCTCATCATCACCGGCGACTCGATCGGCGAGAAGATGGCCGGCCCGGCGATCCGCGCCACCCAGATGGCGAAGCAGCTCGCGAACGAGCACGACGTGCGTGTGATCAGCCTCACGCGCTCGTCGCAGATCGACCCGACGTACGACGTCGTCACCGTGCCGCACCGTCACCCGCGGCAGATGGTCGAGCACGAGGCGTGGGCGGACGTCATCATCGTCCAGGGCCACGCGCTCCGGCTGTTCCCGGTGCTCGAGTCCACGCGCAAGATCCTCGTCGTCGACGTCTACGACCCGTTGCACCTCGAGCAGCTCGAGCAGGGCCGCAGCGACGACGTCGACCAGTGGAACCGTCAGATCCTCGACGCCTCGGACACGCTGAACCACCAGCTCGAGCTCGGCGACTACTTCATCTGCGCCTCGGAACGGCAGCGGATGTTCTGGCTCGGCCAGCTCGCCGGGTCCGGGCGGGTGAACGCGCGGACGTACTCGCGCGATCCCGACCTGCGCTCGCTCATCGGCGTCGTGCCGTTCGGCCTCTCCTCGACGCCGCCCGTGCACGACCAGCAGCGGGTCAAGGGCGTGGTGCCGGGCATCGGCAAGACCGACAAGCTCGTCGTGTGGGGTGGCGGGATCTACGACTGGTTCGACCCGATCACGCTCGTGCGCTCGATCGGCCGGCTCGCCGAGCGGAAGCCGAACGTCAAGCTGTTCTTCATGGGCGTGCAGCACCCGAACCCGGACGTGCCCGAGATGGACATCGTCGCCAAGGTGCGTGCCGAGGCCGACGCCCTCGGACTCACGGGCACGAACGTCTTCTTCAACGACGCCTGGATCCCGTACGAGGAGCGCGGTGCGTACCTGCTCGAGGCCGACGCCGGTGTCTCGACGCACTACGAGCACCTCGAGACGACGTTCTCGTTCCGCACCCGGATCCTCGACTACCTGTGGGCCCGTCTGCCGATCGTGACGACCGCCGGTGACTCCTTCGGTGACCTGGTCGCTGCCGAGAAGCTCGGGATCGCCGTGCACGAGCAGGACATCGACGGCCTCGCCGACGCGCTGGAGACCGCGCTCTTCGACAAGAAGGCCCGCGCCGAGTTCATCGGCAACGTCGACCGCATCCGCGAGCAGTTCACGTGGGAGAACGTCCTCGCGCCGCTCGTCGAGTTCTGCCGGAACCCCGTCCGTGCGGCCGACAAGTCGGTGCGCGACACCGTCTCGGCCGTCGAACCGCACCAGATGCGCGTGCGCGTGCCCGAGCGCAAGCCGCTGTCGGGCGTCCGCTACGACGTCGGCCGTGCTGTGCACTACTTCCGCACCGAGGGTCCGCGCAGCGTCGCGGGCAAGATCAAGCGGCGCCTGACGAACCGGTGACGCCGGCACCGGCCTCGGCCCTCGTCGTCGTCCCGACGTACGACGAGGCCGAGAACGTCCGTGCGGTCACGGCCGCCGTGCTCCGGGCGGTGCCGACGGCGCACGTCCTGGTGGTCGACGACGGCAGCCCCGACGGCACGGCAGGGGTGGTCCGCGACATCGCTTCGACGGACCCGCGGGTGCACCTGGTCGAGCGCAGCGGCAAGCTCGGCCTGGGCACCGCCTACGTCGCCGGGTTCCGGTGGGGACTCGAGCGCGAGTACCCGCTGCTCGTCGAGATGGACGCCGACGGCTCGCACCCCTCCGACCGGCTGCCGGCGTTGCTCGACGCCGTCCGCGACGACGAGTCGGTCGCCCTCGCGATCGGGTCGCGCTGGGTCCCGGGCGGGTCGGTGGTGGACTGGCCGCTGTCGCGGCAGGCGCTGAGCCGGAGCGCGAACACCTACGCCCGGATCCTGCTCGGCGTCGCCGTGCGGGACGTCACGGCGGGCTTCCGCGCCTACCGGGCCGAGTCGCTCGCGCGCATCGACCTCGACACGGTGGACTCGAAGGGTTACTGCTTCCAGATCGACATGACCCTGCGGGTCGACGACCTGGGCGGACGGATCGTCGAGGTGCCGATCCGGTTCCGCGATCGTGTGCACGGGGTCTCGAAGATGAGCCGTTCGGTCGTCGTCGAGGCCATGGTCCGCGTCACCCGGTGGGGACTCCAGCGCCGCTTCCGGCGCCGGCCGCGCGCCTGACGGCACGGCTGATCCGCCCGCCCCGCGACGGCGGTGTCCCGGCACGTCGCCGGGCAGGAGGCGCGGTGCGGGCGGGCACCGCGCCTCCGGTCCGGCGCTCGTCGCGGCTCAGACGCAGGTGACGTCGCGGTCCTGGTCGTCGACCACGTACTGCACCATCCGGACCTGGCTGCCGGCGGTCAGCCCGGCACCGGAGCACGCCTTCTGCGCGGCCGCCACCCCGTCCTCGCCGACGGCGAGCCAGCTCGGCAGTCCGCGCAGGGGCGACGACGTCGGCACGGTGCCGACGATCTGCGAGAACTGGTACCCGGTGGAGTAGATACCGACGGTGGACACCCCGGCGGCCCGCAGGGCGGCGACCATGCCCTCGATGTCCGCGCGGTTCTGCGTCTGGTGGTCCTTCGCATCGGCGGCCGTCAGCCAGGACAGCCCCGTCTCGACGTCGATCCACCAGCGGTGGGAGGACGGGTTCGGGACCCCACGGGTGTGGGTGTCCTCGTACGCTCGGGTGTAGCCGTACATGAAGGAACACGCCTGGTCGTAGCCGCCGGTGCAGGTACCGTACGGGTTCGTGACCGTCGTGCCACCCGGGTCGCGGTTCGTCCGCGGCCAGACCGACGCGGCCTTTCCGGGGTTCGCGGCGAGCACGTAGAGCTGCGTCGCCGGCTGCGACGTCCCGCCCGTGGACCCGGCTGCCCACGCGAGCTGCGGGGCGAGCGAGGGGTTGTCCTGGTTCGGCAGCGAACCGTTCACACCGACGATCCCGAACGCCTGGCCGACGGGGTAGTCCGACGGCGAACCGCCCTGCGGCCACGAGACGTCGGCGCCGAAGCCGGTCCCGCTCGAGCCGTCCAGGAAGTACCCGGCGACGTCGAGGTGGAGCTGCGCCGAGCCGCGCGAGACCTTGGCCTGCACCCGGCGGTCGACGCTCGACCCGGTGACCTTGGCCATCACGAGGTTCGCGACGGGCCGCCCGGCGTCGAACAGCTGCGTCGCCACCTGGGGGTCCTGTCCGGCCGGCGTGAGGCGCAGGTACCCGGCCGTCGTGGGCTTCGTGACCTCGGCGTTGGCGACGACGGCGGTCGCGGTGCCCGGGACCCCGGCCACGCCGGAGAGCCGGACGGTGCCCGCGGTCGTCGACACGGCTCCGGCGAAGGGGCGCGTGGTGTCGATCGGCACGAACACCGAACCGGTCGACGCGTTCGAGTAGTACCCGGCGACGTCCATGAAGACGGTCCCCGATCCCTTCGAGAGCTTCACCTGCGCCGCACCGCCGACGAGCTTCACGATGGCGAGGTTCGACAGCGACTGCCCGGCCGAGTACAGCTGCGTGACGACCTGCGGGTCCTGCCCGGCGGGCGTCACCCGGACGTAGCCCGCCGTCGTCGGCCCACTGACCTCGACGTTGACGGCGACGGCCGTGGCGTCGGCGGGGATCCCGCCGCGGCCGGCGAGCGGCACGGGGACGGGGGTGGTGCCGACCGGGCCGCTGAACACGCGCGCGGCGTCCAGCGGGGTGTACGTCGCGCCGGCGCCGTCGGCGTAGTAGCCGGCGACGTCGAAGTACCCGCTCGCGGTGCCCGCTGAGAGCTTCGCCTGGATCGACCCGTTCACCAGGCGGACGGTCACGAGGTTCGCGATCGTCTGGCCGGCCGCGAAGTCCTGGGTGGCCACGGTGGCGTCCTTGCCGGCCGGCGTCACCCGCACGTAGCCGGCGGCCGTCGGCTTCGCGACCTCGACGTTGACGACGACGGCGGTCGCGTTCGTCGGCACCCCGGCCGAACCGGCGATCTTCACGGCCTTCGGCGTCGTGCCGAGCGCGCCCGACCACACGCGCGTCGTGTCGATCGGCGTGTAGCGACCGGTCGCCGGAGCTGCGGCGTCGGCCGCGGTCGCGGGTGCGACGACGGCGACGCCGGTGGCGACGAGCGCGGTGGTCAGGACGAGAGCGAGGCGGCGGTGCAGGCGCATGTGGTGCTTCCTTGACGACGAGGACCGTCCCCCTGACGGTCCCGGGCAGTCTAGGGGCACCCGGTGACGGGAGCGCGTTCGACGGCGCGGTGGTGTGTCCGTCGGCACACGGCCCGGCGATCAGGTGCGTGGCAGGTGCCGACGCCACGACCGACGTCGTGCCGCGATGACGAGGACGGCCACGAAGACCATCAGGCCCGCGCCGTGCAGCAGGTAGCTCTCCGCCGTGCTGGTGACCGCGAGGAGCACCAGGACGGCGGCCGGCCACACGTAGGCGACGCCGGGGAACGTCGTCGCCGTCACCCACGCGCGTGCGAACGCGAGCACGGCCGTCAGCCCGAGGATGATCGTGCCGGCGAGACCGATCTGCAGCCACGCGTCGATGAACGCGTTCAGCCCGGACGTGAACCGGTGCCCGGCGGGGTCGATGAAGGTGACGTACGGGACGACTGCCTCCCGGGGCCAGGTCCCCACCCAGCCCCAGCCCTGGATCGGGTACTGGCCGATGAACACTCTGATCTGCGACCACAGGTCGAGCCGTGTCGCGGTACCGCCCGCTGCGCCGATCTCGGCGAGGACCCGGTGGCGGGCGAGCACGGCGACGGCGACCATGAGCAGCACCGTCCCGCCCAGGACCCCGTTGACCACGGGCCGTGTCGTCGGGCGGGCGTGCCGCAGCGACCACAGTGCGAGGGCGGTGACCGCGAGGGCGATCATCGCCAGACCGGTGATGGGGGACTGCACCAGCATCAGCGCGATCACGGCGAGGGCGACGGACCCGATCGCCCGCCAGGTGGTCACCGAGCGGGTGAGGAACTCGACGACGAAGGTGACGAGGGCCATCGCCGCGATGAACCCCATGAAGTTGCGGGTGCCGCCGATGCCCTGGATCGGGCCGCCGTAGGCGATGGTGCCCTGGATCCCGAACGCGGGGATCGGCAGGTCGAGGACGAGCCCGGACAGGACCTCGAGGCCGAGCGCGGCGACGAGCAGGATGCGGAAGGCGTCGCCGGACGCCCGGATGAGCTGCACCAGGTCGCGGCCGAGCGCCAGGTACAGGCCGAGGCCGATGAAGCAGACGGTGCTGACGAGCCCCCGCAGGGCGACCCACGAGTACTCGCTCCAGAGCACGCTCAGGGCGCAGTAGCCGACGAGGGCCAGGAGCGACAGCGGGAGGACCCCGTGCCACTCGATCCGGTAGCGCTGGCCGAGCAGGCTGAGCCCGGCGAGGACGACGAGGGCGACGAGCACGGCCCAGACCCCGGCACGGCCGACGAGCGCCTCGACCGTCGGCTGGCCGAAGGCGAACAGGACGATGACCGTCGCGAGCGCCTGGCTGAACCGTCCACCGGCGGAGAACCCGACCCACGCGGAGAGGTAGCGGCGCGCGAGCACACGCTTCGTCAACCGTCCGTCCGTCACCCGACCATCTTGGCGCACGCACCTCGGAGCCGGGCATCGCGGAGCGTCGATATCGCTGATCCGTGATGAACCGGCTAGCGTCGTCCGACGATGCAGCGCCCCGCGAGCACGATCCCCCGCCCGTTCCACGCCCTCGGCGCGGTCGGCGCGGTCGGCGCCGCACTCGTGGTCGGCGTGGTCGTGGCCGCGCTCACGTGGTGGCGCCTCGGTCCGGCGACCCGGGGGACCGTGTGGGCGGAGGACGGCGGTGTGTTCCTCCGGGAACGCCTCGCCCTCGGCCCGGTCGACTCCCTCCTGCACCCGTACGCCGGGTACCTGCACCTCGTGCCGCGGGTGCTCGTCGACGTCGCCTGGTCGGTGCCCGTCGAGGAGTACGCCCGGGCGCTGTCGGTCGGCGCCTGCCTGGTCGTCGGGGCTGTGGCGGCGACCGTGTTCGTGCTGTCCCGCGAGGTCGTGCCGCAGTGGCCGCTCCGTGCGCTGCTCGCCGCGGTGCCCGCCCTGCTGCCCCTCGCCCCGTTCGAGATCGCCGGGAACGCCGCGAACCTCCACTGGTTCCTGCTGTTCGCGGTGCCGTGGCTGCTCGCGTACCGGGCACGGACCTGGTGGGGCTCCGCCGTCGTCGCCGTCCTGACCGGCCTCGTCGTCCTCTCCGAGCTGCAGGCGGTGCTGTTCCTCCCGCTCCTCGGGCTCGCGTGGTGGCCGCCACGGGATCCGTCCGGAGCCCGGGCGTGGCCCCGCGCCGTCCCGGTCACGGTGGTCGCCCTGACCGGAGGCGTCGCACAGATCGTGACGGCGGCCACCGACCACCGTTCGCGCATCGCGGGCTCGCCGACGATCGCCGACGTGATCGCCGGCTGGGTGCTGCAGCCGGTCGCTGGGATCTGGAACCCCGACGTCGGAGCCGCCGTCCGCTCCGTGGTGACGCACGGCTGGGGCGTCGTGGTCGTCCCCGTCCTGCTCCTGACCGCCGTGCTCGTCGCCGCCGTCGTGGTCGCGCAGTGGCGAGCCCGGTGGGTGATCGTGGCGCTCGCCGTGGCGTCCGGCGGCCTGTGGTGGGCGGCGCTGTACGCCAACGGCGGCGAGGCGCAGCCCTGGGCGGCGCCGACCGCGGCCCTCGCGGCCGTCCCGCCGCTGCGCTACGCCGCTGCGTCCGGCCTGCTGCTGCTCGCCGGCGCAGTCGTCGCGGCGAGCGTCCTGCTGGGGGAGCAGCCGAGGCGGAAGGCCTCGGGCTCGGCGCCGACCCGGTTCGTCCGTCTCCTGACCGGCTGGTGCGTCGTCGCGGTGGTGGTCGTCGCCACGCTGGGCAACGTCGGGCCGGGCCCGACCCGCCGGAGCGATGGTCCGGTGTGGGCGACACAGATCCCGGCGGCGGTCGCGGCGTGCGACGGGGACCCGACGGGTGCGGTCGCCGTCCGGAAAGCACCGTGGCTTGCACGGGTGCCGTGCGCGCGACTGCTCGAGCGCTGACGGCCCCGGTGTGCTCGATCCGTGTCCGGTGAGGCGCTCAGCGCCCGGTCGGCAGCCGGAACTCGCGTCGTGCGGCCGGTGTGCGTGGACCGTCGCCCGTGGAGTGGGGTTCCTCGCCGACCAGGACGATGCGCGTCTTGATCGCGATGAGGGCGAACAGCACCCAGTTGCCCTGGTAGAGCAACCGGGACTCGGCGACGGACTGCACGAGCAGTGCGACGACGACGAGCAGCGGCAGCAGGGACACCGGGTCGAACGGCCGTGGGACCTGCGTCGCCCCGTACCCGATGCGGGTCGCCGACGACCACGAGCGGTTCAGGGTGGTCAGGACGTACATGGCGAACAGGACCAGCCCGATCAACCCCGTCTGCATCCACACGTCCAGGTACGCGTCGTGGGCCTGCAGGTAGGTCACACCCTTCCGGTGCGCCAGGTCGGCCAGCGTCGGGATGCTCGGCCACCAGTACCCGATCCAGCCCCACCCGAGCACCGGGTGCTGATCGACCAGGCCGAGGACGCGGTCCCAGATCTGCCCGCGGCCCGTCGCGTCGGCACCCTTGCCGAGCAGCTCCGAGACGGCTCCGCTCGCCGCTGACGAGACCACGGCGACCACCGCGGCCCCGAGCAGGACGACCAGGTACCTGGGGGTCCGCCGCTCGGTCGGGACGCTCCGGATCCACAGCGCGACGACGAGGACGACCACGACGACGAGCGCCGCGACGAGCACGGTGGACGACCGCGTGAGGGCGAGCACCAGGGCGGCCAGGACCAGCCAGCCGACGGCACGGTTCCGCCGGATGCGCCCCTCGGCGAACTGCACGGCGACGGCGATGGCGACGAGCAGGGCCACCATGGCGAGCAGGTTCGCGTTGCCGGGCAGACCCTGGATGCGTCCGCCGGTCAGGAGCTCGGCCCGCGAGAAGTAGAACGCGTCCGGGATGTCCCGGTCGCCGTAGTCGGTCCAGACCGGCACGATCGGGTGGCGCACGACCACGGCCACGAACGCCTCGAACAACAGCGAGACCAGCAGCACCCAGCGCATGGCGAGGCTCAGCGCGTCCAGGATCCGGCGCCAGGTGAGGGTGGACGCGACGGCGAAGGCCACCGCGACGCAGATCACCTGCGCGGTGATGCTGGCGAGCGTCGCGAGACGCCAGTGCGACCACGCCACCGACACCAGGCACCAGCCCAGGAAGAACCAGAGCGCCCAGGGCGTCCGGACGATCGGCGGACGCGCCCGGACCAGGATCGAGACACCCCACGCGGCGACGAGCGCCCAGAGGACCGCCCCGCCCACCCACGTGAGCGTGTTGGGGACGGCGTCCCCGGCGAAGAGCACGAACAGCAGGGTTGCCCCGAAGGAGAACGCCTCGCGCTCGGGGACGGTCCCGCGGGACAGCGGCCAGGTGTTCGTCACGACGTCAGGGTACGTGCTCATCGACGACCGTCGCCGCCGAACGTGTCGAGTGCGCCGGCGATCTCGTCGCCGAGGTACGGGGCCAGGGTCACCGCGAAGGTGTTCGTCAGGTGGGTCCGGTCACGGTGCACGAGCACGCCGCCGATGACCGCCGGGCAGATCGTGTCGGTGCAGTAGTAGCGCGACAGGTCGATCAGGCGCGCCTTGTCCGGCATCCGGGCGACCGCCTGCTCGGAGCCGTCGAACAGGGTGAACCCGACCGAACGGCTGGAGTCGCACTCGTCGGTGGTCGGTCCGGACATCTGCCCCACGCAGGCCACGATGTCCGGTCGCGCGCCCGGGTTGTCGCGCAGCGCCACGATCGGGATCCCGACGTCGGCCGCGGCCTGCCACGCCTGCACCAGGCCGCCGACGACGGCGTCCTCCTCGGACTCGCCGGCCGCCGGCTCGACCGGCCCGTTGCCGGTCGAGTGCGTCACGATCACACCGTCGAGGTCCCGGTGGGAGCGGAGGTACGCCATCGCGTTCTGCTTCCAGGCGTTGCAGTCGTCGACCTGCTTCTGCGAGCCAGCGCTCTGCACCGCCGTGGTGAGGTAGCAGCTCTGGTGCCCGGCGACGTCGATGCGCCAGTTGCGCGCCTCGGCGATCTTCTCGTACGTGTCCACGAAGACGTTGTTGTGCGAGTCGCCGATCGCGATGAGGTGCTTCGTGTATCCGGACTTCGGGCCGAGCGCGCAGACGTTGAACGCACTCGAGTCGTTCGACCAGCACGCCGGCCGGTTCGAGTCGTCCTCCAGGGCGTTCGCGGGAGCGGGGACGCGGACCGCCGCGAGCGCCGGGTTGACGCAGGGATCGGACGACGAGATCAGTGCCGCCGCTCCGAAGCACCGGACGTCACCGGTGCTCAGGCGCTCCTGGAACTCGGCCGCCTGGACCTGCTGCACGTGCAGGGCGGTGAGCGACGCGGCACCGAGCGCCACGACGAGGGCGGTGCTGACGACGCCGTACAGCGCGACCCGCCGCGGGCGGAGCGACCGCATCCGCGCGGAGAACCGCAGGGGTTCCTCGATGCCGAGCGTCGTCACGGCGGCGACCACGACCGAGCCGACCAGGATCGCGAGCCGGTCCTTCGTCGTGAGGTCGTGGCGGAGCACGATCGGCAGCAGGACGACCGCGGGCCAGTGCCAGAGGTAGACCGCGTAGGAGATCCGGCCGAGGAACGCGACCGGGGTGGACCGGCCGACGCGCTGCAGGCCGGAGTGCCCACCGAACAGCACGACGAGCGTGGCCGACACGACGGGCAGGGCCGCGGCGATGCCCGGGAACGGCGTCGACGCGGTGATGGCGAACAACGACACCACCAGCCCGGCTGCGCCGAGCCACGCGCCGACGATGCGCACCGACCGCGCCGGCGTCGTCCGCGGTGCCGTCAGGGGGAGGGTCGCGGCGAGGCCGCCGAGCGCGAACTCCCACGCCCTGGTCGCCGTCGAGAAGTACGCGACACCCGGGGCCGTCTGCGTCTGGATGATGCTCCACGCGAGCGACAGCACGACCACGGTCCCCAGGAGCACCCGGGTGACGGTGACCGGGTCGGCACCCGATCGGCGCATGCGGCGAGCAGCCCACAGTGCGGCGAGCAGGAGGAGCGGGAGCGCGATGTAGAACTGCTCCTCGACCGACAGCGACCAGAAGTGCTGGAACGGCGACGGTCGGTTGCCCTGCGCCAGGTAGTCGACCGAGTCGGCTGCCAGCTGCCAGTTCTGCACGTACACCGTCGACGCGATGAGCTCGCGTCCGTACTGCCCCCAGAGCGCGCTCGGCACCCACAGCAGGACGGCGGAACCGGTCGCGACGATGGTGATGAACGCCCCGGGCAGCAGCCGTTTCGCGCGGCGCGCCCAGAACCCGGCGAGCCCGATCCGGCCGGTGGCGGTGAGCTCGCGGAGCAGGTGTCCGGTGATGAGGAAACCCGAGATGACGAAGAACACGTCGACGCCGACGAACCCGCCGGGCAGACGTGCCGGCCAGAGGTGGTAGAGCACGACCGCCAGGACCGCGAACGCGCGGAGCCCCTGGATGTCCCACCGGGTCGGGTCGGTCGACCGGGGCGAAGAGGTGCGGAGGGTTCCTCGGGTCGGCGGTTCCACCGTGCTTGCAGACATCGCGGAGATTCTAGTGTCGCGCGCCGCGCCGGTAGGCTCTGGCCCATGTTCCTCGGCATCACGAACACCCCCCGCGACTACGCCTGGGGCTCGGTCACCGCGATCCCGGAGCTCCTCGGCCGCACCGTCACGGGCGCCCCGCAGGCGGAGCTCTGGCTCGGCGCCCACGCCGGCAGCCCCAGTGTCGTCGTCAACCCGGCCATGGTCGGCGGGGCCGATACGCTCCGTGACTGGATCGCCGACGAGCCGGAGACCGCACTGGGTCCGGACCGCACCGACCTGCCCTTCCTCCTCAAGGTGCTCGCGGCGGCGGCACCGCTCTCGCTGCAGGCGCACCCGACCCCGGAGCAGGCGGAGGAAGGGTTCGCCCGCGAGGAGCGCGAGGGGATCCCGCTGGACGACTCGTCCCGCAACTACAAGGACCCGTTCCCGAAGCCCGAGCTCGTCGTCGCGCTGAGCGAGCGGTTCGAGGCGCTGAGCGGCTTCCGCCCCGTCGAGGAGACCCTGGCCGAGGTGCGCGTGCTCGACGCCGGCACCGGACGGCTCGGTCCGCTCGAGGTGCACCTGCTGCACGGGCTCGAGGACACCGTCCGCTGGCTCGAGACCGCCGACGAGTCGGCGCTCGCCGTGGTGCAGGCCGCGAGCGACCTGGCCGTCTCGCTCGACGACGACCTGCTCACCCCGAACACCGCGACCGTCCGCGACCTGGCGACCAGCTGGCCCGGTGACCCCGGCATCGTCGTCTCCCTGCTCATGCACCGGGTGACGCTCGCCGCTGGGCAGGCCATGTACCTGCCCGCCGGCAACATCCACGCCTACCTCGACGGGCTCGGTATCGAGCTGATGGCGCCGTCGGACAACGTGCTGCGCGGCGGGCTCACGCCGAAGCACGTCGACGTACCGGAGCTCCTGCGGGTGCTCGACTTCACCGCGTACCCGGCCCCGGTCCTCGAGCCGGAGCGCATCGCCCCGGGCGTCGACCGGTTCGCGCCGGACGGCGTCGGGTTCGCGCTGCTGCGGGTGGACGGCGACGGTCGCCCCGCGGGACTGAGCACCGGCGGCGTCGCCCCGCTGGTCGGCCCGTCGATCGCCGTCTGCACCGAGGGCGTCGTCACGCTCGTCGGTGCGAAGTCCGCCACCCTGCTCCGCAAGGGCGAGTCGTGCTTCGTCACGCCGGACGAGGGCGACGTGACGGTCGAGGCGGACTCGTCGGACGGCATCACGTCCACCGTGTTCATCGCCACCGGCGCCTAGGGCGCGACACCGGCGCCGCGACCGGGGCGTCGCCGACGTCCGCTAGCGTGGCGAGCATGAGTTGGCTGGTCACCGGCGGTGCCGGGTACATCGGGTCCCACGTCGTCCGAGCACTGCGCTCGGCCGGCATCGACACGGTCGCGTTCGACGACCTCTCGAGCGGCTTCCGCGCGTTCGTCCCGGACGACGTGCCGTTCGTCGAGGGCACGATCCTCGACGGCGAGCTCGTCGCACGCACCCTGCGCGAGCACGAGGTCACGGGCGTGGTCCACGTCGCGGGGTTCAAGTACGCCGGCGTCTCGGTCGAGCGTCCGCTGCACACCTACGAGCAGAACGTCACCGGCATGGCCACCCTGCTGCGTGCGATGGCCGAGACCGGCGTCACCAAGGCGGTGTTCTCGTCGAGCGCAGCGGTCTACGGCACCCCGGACGTCGAGACCGTGGTCGAGTCCACCCCGAAGAACCCGGAGTCGCCCTACGGCGAGTCGAAGCTCATCGGCGAGTGGCTGCTGCGCGACATGGAGGTCGCCGCGGGCTTCACCACCACGTCGCTGCGGTACTTCAACGTCGTCGGTTCGGGGGAGCCCGACCTGTACGACGCCAGCCCGCACAACCTGTTCCCGCTGGTCTTCGACGCGCTGCTCGCCGGCCGGACCCCGCGGATCAACGGCGACGACTACGCCACCCCGGACGGCACCTGCGTGCGTGACTACGTGCACGTGGCCGACCTGGCGCACTCGCACGCGGTGGCCGCGCAGAAGCTCGAGGCGGGGGAGCCGCTCGAGCGTGCCTACAACCTCGGCAGCGGCGACGGCGTCAGCGTCCGGCAGATCATGGACGCCATGGCGGCGGGCACCGGGATCGCCTTCGACCCCGAGATCGCACCGCGGCGCCCCGGCGACCCGGCCCGCATCGTCGCGACCGGCGAGGCCGCCGCCCGTGACCTCGAGTGGGCCATGCGGCACTCCCTGGACGAGATGGTGTCGAGCGCGTGGGAGGCACGTCGCAGCGCCTCCTGAGCGCCTGAGGACGCGTCAGTTGTCCCCCGGAAGGCCCACCTGTGCGGTGCGACACGCCCAAACGGGGGACATGACACGCTGGAGCGGTCAGTGCCTTCTATGATCCGCGACTTGACTCAGGCGAATGACACCGCTGTAATTACAGGCAACGGCCGCAAGAGTTGGGGTTCGTTGTCGAGGCGGCAGGGGTGATCAGGGTGAACGGTTCCGAGTTCCACGCCGGAGTTCCGGAGGACTGGCACGTCGATCCCGTGGCGCTCGGCGTCCCGGGTGTCCGACGTCCGGAGACCGACGACGAGGAGAACCCGCTCGCCTGGCAGGTCGACTCGCTCTGCGCGCAGACCGACCCCGAGGCGTTCTTCCCCGAGAAGGGCGGCTCCACGCGCGAGGCGAAGAAGATCTGCACCTCGTGCGAGGTCCGGGCGCAGTGCCTCGAGTACGCGCTCGAGAACGACGAACGCTTCGGCATCTGGGGCGGCCTCTCCGAGCGCGAACGCCGCAAGCTGCGGAAGCGCGCCTGAGCGGTCACGGCGCGCCAGCGCCGTGCGAGGGCGCGCCGACGAGCCTGCGACGAGGACGCCGGGACCAGCCGTTTTCCGCCCGTCCCGCACCGTGCAGTGAGCGCGCCCACAGGTTCACGGCGCGCCGCCGTGCGCAGCCGACACCGCGCCTCCAGACCGTAGAGTGACGCCCGTCATGCAGCCCAGAGTCACCGCGATCCTCGTCGCCGCCAACGGGGCGGCCCACCTCGACCGGACCCTGGACGCGCTCGCCGCCCAGACCCGCCACCCCGAGAACCTGGTGGTCGTCGACGTCGGCACGACCGACGGATCGACCGCCGAACTGTCCTTCGGTGGGTCCGCGCAGCTCGTCCGTCTCCCCGCGGGCAGGGCGTTCGGCGACGCCGTCCGACAGGGCGAGCGCAGCGCGCCGCCCGCAGCGACCGACGAGCCGGTCGACGAGTGGCTGTGGATCCTCGGCCACGACAACGCGCCGGCACCGACCGCGCTCGCCGAGCTGCTGTCCGCCGTCGAGATCGCACCGTCCGTCGTCGTCGCCGGTCCGAAGCTCGTCGCCGACGACGACCCCTCGCTCATCCGTGCCTTCGGCGAGAGCATGACCCGTTTCGGCCGGTCGATCGTGCTGGTGCAGGACGAGCTCGACCAGGGCCAGCACGACCGCAACACCGACGTGCTCGCCGTCGCCGCTGGCGGCATGCTGGTGCGCCGCTCGGTCTGGAACGAACTCGGCGGCTTCGACCCGGCGCTGCCGGACGTCGACGCGGCCCTCGACTTCTCGGTGCGGGTCCGTCTCGCCGGACACCGCGTCGCCCTCGTGCCGGAGGCCAAGGTCACCAGCGCCGGACCGATCGAGGAGTTCGGTCGCAAGCGTGTGTCCGAGGCGCGGCGCGTCCGGATGCACCGGCAGGCGCAGCTGCACCGCCGGATGACCTACGCGCCGGCCGCGCTGGTCTGGCTGCACTGGCTCACGCTCGTGCCATTCGCGATCGGCCGCGCGCTCGGACACCTCGTCGCGAAGCACCCCGCCGCCGTGGTCCCCGAGCTCTCCGCCGCGTTCGCCGTCGCGTTCGGCGGTGGCACCGGGCGCGCGCGCAAGAACCTGGCCCGCACCAAGAAGCTCGGCTGGGCGGCCGTCGAGCCGCTCCGCGTGAGCTGGCGGCGGGTGCACGAACACCGCACCACCTCGCGCGACGTCGAACTCGCCCGGGTCGAGGACGCCCCGATCGCGCGGGCATCGTTCCTGAGCGACGGCGGCATCTGGGTGGTCCTGGCCGCCGCGGTGCTCAGCGTCGTGACGCTCTACCCGCTGCTCGGGTCGCCGGCCCTGACCGGCGGGGGACTCCTGCCGCTCTCCGCGACCCCGGGGCAGCTCTGGCAGAACGTCGGCTACGGCTTCCACTCGCTCGGCACGGGCTTCACCGGCCCGTCCGACCCCTTCGCCGCGGTGCTCGCCGTGCTCGGCTCGATCGTCTTCTGGTCGCCGTCCACCGCGGTCGTGCTCGTCATGCTCGTCGCGTTCCCGCTGTCCGCCCTGGGTGCCTGGTTCGCGGTCCGCAAGGTCACGACCCGCACCTGGGTCCCGGTCATCGGTGCGTCGCTCTACGCGATCGCCCCGTCGCTCGTCGGCGCGGTGACCACCGGGCACCTCGGCGCCGTGATCGCGCACCTGGTCCTGCCGTGGCTGTTCGTCGCCGTGCTCGAGGCGCACCGTTCGTGGGCGTGGGCCTCCGGCGCGTCGCTCCTGTTCGCCGTCGTCGCCGCCTCGGCGCCGTCGCTGCTGCCGGTCCTGCTGATCGGCTGGCTCGTGGCGCTCCTGGTCGGCTGGCGCCGGGCACACCGTCGTGTGTTCATCCCGGTGCCGACCGCGGTGCTGTTCCTGCCGCTGATCCTGGCGCAGGCGGCACGGGGCAACCTGCTCGCCGTGTTCGCCGACCCCGGTGTGCCGTCCGCGACCCGGGCGCCGTCCGCGCTCCAGCTGGCCATCGGGCAGCCCCTGCCGGACTGGAGCGGCTGGCTCCCGGCCACCTCCGGGCTCGGACTGGTCGCCGCGGCCCTGCCGATCGTGATGGCCGTCCTCGCGCTCCCCGTGGCCGTCGCCGCGATCGGGGCGATGCTCGGACACCGCTGGGCGGTCGCCGGCTCGGCGCTCGTCATCGCGCTCCTCGGCTTCGCGACGGCCTTCGCCGCCACCCACGTCACCGTCACCGGTGTCGGCTCGACCACCACCATCGTCTGGCCCGGCAGCGGTCTGTCCGTGTACTGGCTCGCCCTCGTGGTCGCGGCTTGCATCGGCATCGACGTGCTGCCCAAGGCCGCCCCGGTCACCGGGCTCGTCGCGACCGTGCTCGCCGGGGTCGCCGTGGCGCCGGCCTTCGCAGCGTTCTACCTCGGCACGGCCACGATCGAGCCGACCACGGGCCGGGTGCTCAGCGCCTACGTGAACGCCGAGGCCCAGGCGAACCCGGACGTCGGCACGCTCGTGGTCGTCCCGCAGGACGACGGATCGCTCGCGGTCACGCTCGAGCGCGGGCAGGGTTCCACCCTCGACGACCAGTCGACGCTCGACGCCACCGCACTCCGGCTGAGCGAGTCCGGCGCACGCCTCACCACGCTCGCCGGCAACCTGGCGAGCCGCAGCGGGTACGACCCGCGGCCGGCGCTCCGCGAGCTCGGCGTGAGCTTCGTGCTCATCGACGACGCCGACGACGACCCCGAGGCGCAGACGGTGCACGACCGGGCCGCGGGCGCCATCGGGCAGAACGCGCTCTTCACGAGCATCGGCGAGACCACCAACGGGCAGCTGTTCCACTACGACGGCGAGGTCGACCGCACCCGCTCCGGCTCCGCCGCGACCCAGGCCACCCACGTGCTGTACCTCGTCGTGCTCGGCGTGGTCTTCGGCGCCGCAGCCCTGCTCGCGGTCCCGACGGCACCGCGCCGCCGCCGTGCCACCTCGAACGTCATCGAGGCCGAGCAACCCGCCACCACCTTCGACGAGGAGCGAGACGAATGAGCCGCACCCCCGCCTCCGTCCGCCGGTGGGTCGTCCGCGGCACCGCCACGGCGGTCGCCGTCGTCGTCGCCGCCGGCGCCGTCACCGCGGCGCACGCCTACGGCACCGACTCCGAGCCCGGGCGTCCGGCCGGGCGCACGGTCACACCGATCCCGGCCGCTGCCGAGCGCGTCTGCGCCGGCAGCGCCCTGCGCCTGTCCGACGACGCCGGCAACGACGCGACCCAGGCGAGCACGGTCGGCACCGCCACCGTCGCCACCGCGACCACGGGCTCGACGGTCGACCGGTCCGAGCTCGACGCCTCGACCACCGGCGGCAGCGACCCCAGGCTGCTGACGGCCCCGGCGGGGGAGACCACGCCGCAGGTCGCGGGCAGCAGCTTCCAGAGCGTCTCGAACGGCGACCTCGTCGGCGCCGGTGCCGCCTCGTGCGACGACCCGAGCCAGTCCACCTGGCTTGTCGGCGGTTCGACGGAGACCGGGCGCACCAGCCTCGTCACGCTGTCGAACCCGACCGACGTGAACGCCACCGTCGACCTGGCGATCTTCGACAGCAACGGCACCGTCAGCGCGCCGGGCACCACCGGGATCGTCGTGGCGCCGAACACGCAGAAGGTCGTCCCGCTCTCGGGCTTCGTCTCCGACGCGGCCTCGACCGTCGTGCACGTCACCTCGTCCGGCGGCCAGATCGTGGCACACATGCAGGAGACCGTCGTCCGGACGCTCACGCCGGGCGGCTACGACATCGTCTCCGGCGGCGCCGCGCCCACGCGCTCGCAGGTGATCCCCGCGGTCGCCCTCGCGAACGCCAAGGCGGCCCAGCGCGGCAGCGACACCGCGGACGCCGCACCGGTCGTCCGGCTGTTCGTCCCCGGCGAGCGGTCCGCACGCGTCACCCTCGGCATCACGACGGCGGACGGTGGCGGCACGACCGTCAACGCCACCGCCGAACCCGGCGTCGTCACCGACGTCCCGCTCGACGACTTCCCGGACGGCCGGTACTCGTTCACCATCACCTCGACCGTCCCGATCGTCGCCGGGGCCCGCACGACGACCCCGACCGACGGCGACGGCACCGACCTCGGCTGGTTCGCGTCGGCGGAGCCGCTCGGCGAGCGGGCGATCACCTCGATCGCCCCGGGCGACGGCGCACGGCTGAACCTCGTCAACCCGACCCGATCGGACCGCACCGTGACGATCCGCTCGGGCGACGAGCAGCGTCGGGTCGAGGTGCCGTCGGGAGCGACCGAGACCCTGTCGGTCCAGACCGCGAAGCAGCTCACGATCACCGGTGCCGACGGAGTCGTCGCCGGCGTCAGCTACCTCGGGGACGACGGGATCGCCGGGTTCCCGATCCGTCCGGCCACCGCGGTGTCGACCCCGGTCCGCGTCTACCCCTGACGCCCGGCGGAGGCGTGTCGACGGACGTCGTCGGCGGCCCGCCGTGGCTCACCAGTGGCGGTAGCGGTCCGGTGCCAGGTCCCAGGGGTCCTTGCCGATCAGCTCGCCGACGGCGCGGAACACCGCGGTCTCGATGATGATGCGGCGGTCCGAGTCGTCCTTCTCGGGGCTCCGGTTCACCCGTTCGACGGGGATCCGGAAGACGGTCACGCGGCGGGTGTCGCGGTCGATGCGCCAGCGCGGCATCTCGTCCGGCAGCGTCGTGTCGCTCGGCATGTCCGCCACCTGGAACACCACGCCGGACAGCTCCTCGGGCCAGAGACCGAGCAGGTAGTGCGCGCTGTCACCGACGATCCGGTCGAACGCCTCGGCGCGGGTGATGATCGGGGCGAGCTCCGGTCCGGTGACGCTCGAACGCCCGCCACGGCCGTGCCGGGAGCGCCCCCGACCGCGGTCGACCGGGGTGACGAGGCGAGGCTTCCGACGCATCCCCACATCGTACGCGGGGACCGGTGCGCGCCGGACGCTCCGCTAGGCTCCCTGACGAGATGGACGTGCGGATCTGCAGCAAGGTGGCGTGTGCCAACAGCGCTTCGTCGACCCTGACGTACGACTACGGCGACTCCATGGTGGTCGTCGGCCCGCTGTCGACCCGGGTCGAACCGCACGGCTACGACCTCTGCGCCCGCCACGCGGCCACCCTGCGCGTCCCGCGGGGCTGGCAGGTGGTGCGGCGCGAGCCGCTGCCGCGCGACGCCGACTGACGGCTCGCGTCCGCGACGTGCCGCGGTGGTCGGACGGGAGGCCCGTGGGACGTGACCGGGATCGGCTGGTGATCCGCGCCTCCCGGCATGGAAGACTGTGGGCATGCCCACCGAAACCCGCACCGCTGCTGCGTTCCGCGTCGCCGACCTGTCCCTCGCCGAGGCGGGCCGGCACCAGATCCGCCTCGCCGAGAACGAGATGCCGGGCCTGATGTCCCTGCGTGACGAGTTCGCGGCGTCGCAGCCGCTCGCCGGCGCGCGCATCGCCGGTTCCCTGCACATGACGGTGCAGACCGCGGTGCTCATCGAGACGCTCGTCGCCCTCGGCGCGCAGGTGCGCTGGGCCAGTTGCAACATCTTCTCCACCCAGGACGAGGCCGCTGCCGCCGTCGCCGTCGGACCCACCGGCACCCCGGACGCCCCGTCCGGCGTCCCGGTGTTCGCGTGGAAGGGCGAGACGCTCGAGGAGTACTGGTGGTGCACCAGCCGCATCTTCGACTGGAGCGACGAGGCCACCGCGGCCGGCGCCGACTGGACCGGGCCGAACCTGATCCTGGACGACGGCGGCGACGCCACGATGCTCGTGCACACCGGTGCCGACGCCGAGGCGGCCGGCGCCGCTCCGGTCGTCGAGCCGGACGCGAGCACCGAGTGGAAGATCGTGCTCGACACCGTCGCGCGGTCGCTCGAGACGTCGTCGGACCGCTGGACCCGCATCGCGGCCGACATCCAGGGCGTCACCGAGGAGACCACCACGGGCGTGCACCGCCTGTACGAGCTGTTCCGGAACGGCGAGCTGAAGTTCCCGGCGATCAACGTCAACGACTCCGTGACGAAGTCGAAGTTCGACAACAAGTACGGCATCCGGCACTCGCTGCCCGACGGCCTGAACCGCGCCACCGACGTGCTCATCGGCGGCAAGGTCGCCTTCGTCGTCGGCTACGGCGACGTCGGCAAGGGTGCGGCCGAGGCGCTCCGCGGGCAGGGTGCTCGTGTCATCGTCAGCGAGGTCGACCCGATCTGCGCGCTGCAGGCGGCGATGGACGGCTACCAGGTCGCGCGCCTGGCGGACGTCGTCGACACCGTCGACATGGTCATCACGTGCACCGGCAACCTGGGCGTCGTCGGGGTCGACGAGATGCTCGGGCTGAAGCACCTGGCGATCGTGGCGAACGTGGGGCACTTCGACAACGAGATCGACATGGCCGGGCTCGAGGCGCTGCCCGGCGTCTCGAAGGTCGAGATCAAGCCGCAGGTGCACGAGTGGCGGCTGCCGACCGGGCGGTCGATCCTGGTGCTGTCCGAGGGCCGGCTCATGAACCTCGGCAACGCGACCGGGCACCCGTCGTTCGTGATGAGCAACTCGTTCACGAACCAGGTGCTCGCGCAGATCGAGCTGCACACCCGGCGCGAGGAGTACCCGACGGGCGTGTACGTACTGCCGAAGCACCTGGACGAGAAGGTCGCGCGGCTGCACCTCGACGCCCTCGGGGTGCAGCTGACGTCGCTGCGTCCGGAGCAGGCGGCGTACATCGGTGTCCCCGTCGAGGGTCCCTTCAAGCCGGACCACTACCGCTACTGAGCGCGGCGGGGCGGCCCGCACAACCAAAGTCACCCGGAACCGCGCTATTGCGTGGTGCCGGGTGACTTTGGTTGTGCGAACCCTCCCCGCGCCGCGCCGCGCGCAGCGCGCCGCCGCGCGTCAGCGCGGGAAGCCCGGCGGGGGCGCCGCCGCCGTCGCACCCGCGGCGGTGAGCAGTTCGGCGCGGGCACCCAGCGCCCGGACGTCTCGTCGGCGCCGCAGCACGACGACCCCGGCCAGGAAGACCTCGGGCGGGACGGGCGGCACGGGATGCGCGAACGCGGACACCTCGGCCGCCAGGGTCTGCGCCGCGGCCTCGCGCAGTCCGGGGCGCATCAGAGCAGCCCCGCGGAAGAACGCCCCCAGGCGGTTCTCCAACCGCTGCGGCAGCGCCGAGACGTCCGCGACGCCGGCCCACGCCGTCAGCTCCGGGGGCAGCAGCACCTCGGGGTCCCGCTGCTTCGGCAGGCGCTCGTGCTGCACGATCGTGCCCGCGAGCAGGTCGCCGAGGCGCCGGGGCCGACTGCCGAACAGCGCGACGAGCAGAGCGACCGAGCCGAACGTCATCCAGAGCTCGAACAGGCCGACGAGCGCCCGCGTGAAGGCGTGCCGGAAGCCGATCGCGCCACCGTCGAGCCGGACGACCCGGGTGCCGGTGGCGAACCGTCCGACGCTCCGTCCCTTCGTCACCGTCTCGACCGCCGCGGGGACCAGCACCAGCACGACGACGAGCAGCACGATGCCGAGCGCTGCGCCCCAGGCCGGGTCGATGCCGCTGGGCCAGAGCCGCGAGACACCGAACAGCGCGAGCACGAACAGGACGAGGACGCACAGGCCGTCGAGCAGCGCGGCCGCGAGCCGCAGCACGAGTCCGGCGGGTTGGACGTCGAGCGCGACGCCCTCGCCCACCACCAGCTCGTCGGCGGTCTCGTCGAGGTCGCGCGAGAACCGGGCGTCGGCGAGGTCACGCGGCGTGCGGGGCTTCGGCATGGGATCATTCTGTCGGAGATCGCGCGACCTGAGGGGGAACACGTGGACCTGGATGCCTACACCGAGGTGCACCGTGACCGGTGGCAGGAGCTCGACCGTCTGGCACGTGCCCGGCACCGGTCCGGTGCGGACGTCGACCGGCTCGTCGCCGGCTACCAGGAGGCCGCGACCGACCTCGCCCGCATCCGGGGCGCCGCACCGCGCACCGTGGCCGGCGACCGGCTCTCGCTGACGCTGTTCCGCGCCCGCCTGCGGTTCACGGGGACCCCCGTCGACCCGCTGACCGCCGTCGCCCTGTTCTTCACGCGGCAGCTGCCCGCGGCGCTCTACCGGATCCGCTGGGTGACCATCTGGGTCGCGCTCGCGACGGTGGCGATCGCGGCGATCGTCGCCGTCTGGATCACCACCACCCCCGGTGCGACGGCGACGTTCGGCAGCGACGAGGCCCTGCGCCGGTACGCCACGCAGGACTTCGTCGACTACTACTCCGACCGTGGCCTCGGGGCCTTCACCGCGCAGGTCTGGACGAACAACGCCTACATCGCCGCGACGATGGTGGCGTTCGGCATCACCGGTGTCTTCGTGCCGTTCTCGATCATGCAGAACGCCGTCAGCCTCGGGGTCTCCGCGGCGATCATGCACTCCCAGGGGCGCCTGGCCGACTTCTTCCTCTACATCTCCCCGCACGGGCAGCTCGAGCTCTACTCGGTGTTCCTCGCCGGCGGCGCGGGGCTGATGATCTTCTGGTCGTGGGTGGCACCGGGGTCCGGACGCACCCGCGCCCAGGCCCTCGCCGAGGACGGCCGTGCGCTCATCACCATCGCGATCGGCCTGACCCTGACCCTGCTGCTGTCCGGCATCGTCGAGGGCGTGGTGACGCGGCAGGACTGGCCGTGGCCGATCAAGATCGGCATCGGTACCCTCGCCCTGGTCGCGGTGCTCGCCTACCAGTGGGTGCTCGGCGGCCGCGCGTACCGAGCGGGGGAGCGCGGCGACCTCGAGGAGTTCGAGCGCGGCTCCACCGCCCTGGTGGCCGGCTAGCGCCCGTCCCGGTTCAGAGCCGGCCGGTGGCCTTCGCCCGGATGTACGCGTCCGCGACGAGCGGCGGGACGTCCGCCGGTGCGCCGCGCACGACCTCGGCGCCGGAGCGCCGTGCGACGTCGGCCGCGCCGTCCGCGTCGAGCAGGGTGCGTTCGGCGGCGGCGCGTCGGTAGACGTCGCGCTCCGCGCCGGTCGGGAGGCCCGGGACCCGTCCGCCCCGCGCGGTCCGGATCGCCGTGGTCGGGTCCACCCCGCCGCGTGCCATCCGCTGGACGGCCGGGTCCTCGATGCTCGTCACGACGACCGCGTGCCGTCGGGACAGCCGGGGGAGCACGGCGAGCAGGTCGCCCGAGGCACCGACGGAGTCGAGGCTCGAGGCGAGCACGACCAGGGCGCGCGAGGTCGTGATCGAGTCGACGAGCGCGGGCACGGATGCCCAGTCGGTCGCGGCGAGCCCGGGTTCGGCCATCGCGAGCGCCTCGCCGAAGCGCTGCACGACGTCGGTGCGGGTGGCGCCGTGCACCCGGTCGTGTGCCGTGTCGTCCAGCACCACCAGGTCGACGCGGTCACCGGCGGCTGCCGCGAGGGCGCCGAGGAGCAGTGCCGACTCGATGAACGTGTCGAGTCGGGGTTCGTCGGCGACCCGGCCGGCACCCGCCCGGCCGGCGTCGACCACGACGACGACGCGCCGGTCGCGTTCCGGCCGCCAGGTGCGGACGACGAGGTCCTGCCGCCGCGCGGTGGCGCGCCAGTCGATCGAACGCACGTCGTCGCCGCGCACGTAGTCGCGCAGGGAGTCGAACTCGGTGCCGTGCCCGCGGAGCTGCAGCGTGGTCTCGCCGTCGAGCTCGCGGAGCCGTGCCAACCGTGACGGCAGGTGCCGCCGGGAGCGGAACGGCGGCGTCACGACGAGTTCGCCCGGTGCCGCGACGACCCGCTGCCGTGCGGCGAGGCCCAGGGGACCGAAGGACCGCACGGCGACCCCGGTGGTGCGGCGTCGACCACGACGGAACGGTGTGAAGCGCATCCGGGCCGTCCGTCGTTCCCCGGCGGGGACCGTCATCCGGATCCGACGGGGACGGTGGCCGGCCGACGGCTCCCACATGTCGCGGACCACACCGCGGACCGTCCGGGAGCCGTCGTTGGCGAGCACGAGGGTGCCGTCCGCGGTGCTGTCGCGTCGGGCGAGCCGGGGCATCCGCCGCTCCACCCGGACCCGTCGCAGGTCGGCGGCGAGCACGACGTCGAGGGCCGCGGCGAGCAGCACCACCCCGACCCACGCCAGACCGGCCCACCCGCTGCCGAGCAGCACGGTGGGCACGAGGGCGACGGCGAGGAGCGCGACGAACCGGCCGGAGACCGCCACTAGATCGGCACCCGCACCTGCTCGAGCACCTGCTGGAGCACGCCGTCGGCGCCGACGCCCTCGAGCTCGGCGTCGGCGGCGACCCGCAGGCGGTGCCGCCAGACCGGCAGGGTCATGGCCTGCACGTGGTCCGGGGTGATCGCGTCGTAGCCGGTGAGCCAGGCCCAGGCCTTGGCGGCCGCGAGCAGTGCCGTCGCACCGCGGGGGCTGACACCGACACGGACGGACGGTGCCTGCCGGGTGGCCCGGGCGAGGTCGACGATGTACGCGAGCACGTCGTCGCGGGCACCGACGGCGCGGACGGCACGCTGCGCACGGACCACCTCGTCGACGCCGACCACCGGGGTGATGCCGGCCGACCGGACGTCGCGCGGCACGAACCCGTCGGCGTGGCGCCGGAGCACCTGCCACTCGACGTCGCGCGGCGGGATGTCGAGCGTCAGCTTCATCAGGAACCGGTCGAGTTGCGCCTCGGGCAGCGTGTACGTGCCCTCGAACTCGATCGGGTTCATCGTCGCGGCGACGAAGAAGGGGTCCGGCAGCGCCCGGGCGTCACCGTCGACGCTCACCTGGCGTTCCTCCATCGCCTCGAGCAGCGCCGACTGGGTCTTCGGCGGCGTGCGGTTGACCTCGTCGGCGAGCAGGACGTTCGTGAAGACGGGGCCCTCGCGGAACGGGAACGTGCCGGTCGAGGCGTCGTAGACGAGTGATCCGGTGACGTCGCCGGGCATCAGGTCCGGTGTGAACTGGATGCGCTTCGTGTCGAGCGTCATCGCGGCGGCGAGGCTGCGGACGAGCAGGGTCTTCGCGACACCGGGGACGCCCTCGAGCAGCACGTGCCCCTGCGCGAGGAGTCCGACGATCATGCCGGAGACCGCGCCCTCCTGGCCGACGACGGCCTTCGCGACCTCGGTGCGGACCCGACCGAACGCGTCGCGCAGGTCGGAGACGGCCGCGGTCGTGGGGTCGTGCTCCGGCGCGGTGTGCTCGGTGGTGGCAGGGGGCAGGTCGGTCACGGTCGTGCTCCTGGTCGGTCGGGGTCAGAGGTCGGTCGGTCGCCGGAGGTCGCCCGGCGCACGGCGCGTTCGAGGTCGTCGAGCGCCGCGGTGCCGTCGACGAGTGCACGGTCGTCGGCGGTGGTCCCACCGACGAGCACGGCACCGACACGGGTGTGCGGGATGCCGGTGGCCTGGGCCGCGGCCCGGACGACCTCGTCGACGTGCGCCGATCGGGGGAGTCCGAGCATCCGGCCGATGCGGCGGACGGCGGCGACGCGCAGGGTGTCGAGGGCGTGGGTGCGGTCACGGGTGCGGGCGTACATCCGGGCACGCCCCTCGGTGGTCTCGGCGGCACGGACGACGACGGGCAACCGCTCGACGACGAGCGGGCCGAGCCGTCGGCCCCGCCAGACACCGGCTGCGACGGCGACGAGGGCGAGCAGTGCGAGGGCACTCGGGACCCACGGCGGGGCGAGCTCGCCGAGGGTCGGGGCGGCGTCGGGGGTGCCGACCGCCGGGGTGTACCAGACGAGTCGCTCGTCGGCGCCGAGCAGCCCGAGGGCGAGCGCGGCGTTCCCGGCGGTGGCGATCGTGTCGTTCCGGAACGCCGAGGTCGTGCCGAGCAGGGTGACGTCGCCGCCCGGCGTCGCGGTGCGCACGAGTCCCCAGACGCGCGAGCCGCCGTCGCCCGTCGGCGCGCACCGTTCTGCGGCGTCGTCGTCGTCCACGGTGTACCCGGAGCCGGCGGTGGTGACCCGGGCAGCCGAGGCCGCCGCCGGGATCCCGCACGAGGCCGTCGAGACGGTGGCGTCCCCGTCGACCTGGACGGCCGGGTCGACCGGGAACCCGAGCAGTGCCTCGAGCCCGGCGCCGCTCGTGCCGACGACCACGACGTGCCGCGCCGTGCGGGCGATCCGTGCCGCGACGTCGGGGTCGAGCGCCCCGTCGGCGTCGTCGATGAACACCGTGCCGCCGTCGATCCCACCGACGCCGTCGACGGTGTCGGTGACGGAGACCGCGGTGCCCCGCTGCTCGAGCACCCGGACCAGGGCGGCCGAACCACTGGCCGTCGTCGAGGTCGGGTCGAGCGCACGCGGTGCGTCCGGGTCGGTGCCCTGCACGAGGGCGGTCAGGGCGGCGAGCAGGACGCCGACCAGGACGATGGCGACCCAGAACCCGACGCGGAACCGGCGTCCCTCGGCCGGAACCGGAGCCGGAGCCGGAGTCGGCCCGGTGCTCGTCCGCGTGGCGGTGTCGGTCGTCATGCCGGTACCACCGGTCCCTCGGCGCGGGCGGGGCGGGCCTGCCGGACGGAGCGCTCGGTGTCGAGCACGCGGAGGGCCGCGGCCTCGTCGGCCTCGCCACCGAGGTACCGGACCGCGTCGAACGCGGTCGCTGCCGCGTCGAGTGCACCGGCCGACGCGGGGAACGGAACGGCGCCCCGTGCGGCGATCGTCCGCGCGGTGGCTCCGGGCACGTCGGGCACCAGGTCGCGCTCGCCGAGGCCCCTGGCGATCGCGCGGAACCCGTCGAGCACCGCTGCTGACCAGTCGGCGCGACGGACCGCGGCCTGTGCCGCTTCGAGGAGTTCCCGGGCGGAGCGCAGGTCGTCGGCGTCGAACACCCCGCCGGTGTCACCGTCACCGGCCCGGGCGCGCCGGCGGGGGAGTCCGCGGGCGACGACGACGAGCACGACGACCGCGACGAGGACCACGATCGCGATCACCAGCGCCGTGCGGGCCGCAGCGGGGGAGTCGATGCCGTCGGCGTGGAGCGACCCGAGCCAGTCGAGGAAGGAGCGCGAGGCACGGTCCCACCACGTCGGCCGGGCACCGTCGTAGGCGGACCGGTCGAGTTCGCGCTCGAGCAGGCGCCGCGCCTCGTCCGGGTCGACCGCCGTCACGCGGAGCCGTTCGGTGGGGCCTGGCCCGGACCCGGCTGCCACGGCTGCTGCTGTTGCTGCGGGCCCGGCTGCCACGGCTGCTGCTGACCGGGCTGCCACGGCTGCTGCTGCGCGGGCTGCCAGGGCTGCTGCTGCCCCGGCCACTGCTGCGCCTGCCACTGCTGGCCACCCCACTGCTGCTGCGGCGGCCACGGTGGGCGTGCGACGGGCTCGGACGGCGCGAACGGGTCGGTCGGCTGCCCCGAGTCGAGGTGCGACGCGATCCGCTGGTCGAGCGCCTCGGTGCGGATCCGCCGGTCGATGGCGAGGAACGTGGTGATCGACGCGCTCAGCACGTCGGTGATGCACTGCACCGCGATCGCGAGCAGGCTCCCGACGACGATGGCGATGACCGCACCGGTACCGGCACCCGACGTGCCGCCCGTCTGCCCGAGGGGGTCGAAGGTGCCTGCGATGAGCACGGCACCGATGGTGAGCGGGATCGACGCGATGGACGCGGCGAACCCGAACATGAGCTGCACGAGCAGCAGGATGCCGAAGGTCCGCCAGAAGGCCCCGCGGGTCAGGCGCCACGACTGGGCGGCAGCGGCGAAGACCGGCCGGCCCTCGAGCGCGATGGTCGGGACGGTGAGCACGAAGCGCGTGGCGAGCCACACGACGACGACACCGATCCCGAGCACGAACAGCACGAGCGCCAGCACGAACCACCCGGTGCCGGAGTCCGCGGCCCCCATGGCCGCGAACACCCCGAAGAACACGAGCCCGGCCAGGATCGCGAGGACCACGCCGGCCCCGATCTGCACGAGCATCCACGCGACGACGGACCACCGGCGGCCGGCGAGCAGCGCCCACAGCCCCCGGAACGTGGCTCGACGGCCGAGCACCCGCTGCCCGGTGTCCGCGGCGACCGGCGCCACCAGGAACCCGCGACCGAGGTAGGCGAGGAACGGCAGCACGACCGAGAGCAGTGCCGTGAGCGTCAGCGTGCCCGCGACCACCGAATCGGCACCGCTGCCGCCGTCGAGGGCCGAGAACATCCGCGACTGCAGCGCCTGCTGCCCGAAGGTGCTGGCCAGCGTCGAGAGCAGGCCCAGCACACCGCTCAGCAGCACGCTCCAGAGCAGCAGCACGCGGGCGTTCCGGCGGAAGACCGTGAACGCGCCGGCCAGGACGTCACCGAGGCCGAGCGGGCGCAGCGGGATCACCGGACGCGAGCCGCCGGACGGGCCGCCCGGTCGCCCCGGAGCCGGCCCCGGGGCGGGCTGCGGCGGCAAGGAGAAGCGGGGCGGGCCTCCAGACAGGGGTCCGGGTCCGGACGCCGGCGGCGTCGGCGCACCCTGCGGCCCACCGCCCGGTGTGTACCAATCGGACATGACTCCAGCCCCCTCGTCGTGTCGGACCGAGCCAGCGATGCACGGTCCACCTCCATCCTGGCGGAAAACCCGGCGCGGCGGGGCCTCGGCTATCGTGTGGGGACACGTGCCGACCACGGCACCCGCACGCCACCCGGAGTCCAGATCACATGACACCGCGCATCCTCGTCGTCGACGACGACCAGGCCCTCTCCGAGATGATCGGCATCGTGCTCCGCTCCGAGGGGTACGAACCCGAGTTCAGCGCCGACGGCAACGACGCCGTCGACGCGTTCCACGCCACCAAGCCGGACCTCGTCCTGCTCGACGTCATGCTGCCCGGCATCGACGGCATCGAGGTGTGCAAGCGCATCCGTGCCGAGAGCGGCACGCCGATCATCATGCTCACCGCGAAGAGCGACACCGCCGACGTCGTCCTCGGGCTCGAGAACGGTGCCGACGACTACGTCGTGAAGCCCTTCAACCCGAAGGAGCTCGTCGCCCGCATCCGGACCCGCCTGCGGCCGAGCGCGTCCGACGCCACCGTGCTGCACGTCGGCGACGTCACGGTCGACGTCGCCGGGCACGAGGTGCGCCGCGGCGACACCGTGATCGCGCTCACGCCGCTCGAGTTCGACCTGCTCCGGGCGCTCGCCGAGAAGCCGAACCAGGTGTTCACCCGCGAGATGCTGCTCGAGCAGGTCTGGGGCTACCACTACAAGGCGGACACCCGCCTGGTGAACGTACACGTGCAGCGGCTCCGCGCGAAGATCGAGCACGACCCGGACAACCCGAAGACCGTCACCACGGTCCGCGGCGTCGGGTACCGCGCCGGAGGAGCCTGAGCACCGTGCCGCCCTCGACGCGCCCGTCGGGCTCGGCACGCCGCTCGGGCCGCGCCGGCGGGGCCGGCGGCGCCACCGTCTCGATCGGCGTCGTCGACCGCAGCCGTCGCCGGATGCGGCGCTGGCTCCGACGCGCCTGGCGTCCGATCGCGTACCTGTGGCGGCGCTCGCTCATGTTCCGCTCGGTCGCCATCACCGTGATGACGACGGGACTCGCGGTGGGGATCATCGGCACCGCGGTCATGGTGAGCATCTCGACGAACGTCTACTCGCAGCGCCGCGACCAGATCGAGTCCGAGTCGGCACGGGCCACCATCGTCGCCCAGGGGATCTTCGACGCGGCGACCGCGGGCGAGGACAACAACCAGTCCGAGCTCGAGACGCTGCAGAACGAGGCGCGGCAGGCGATCCTGTCGAACACGACGAGTCCGGGCGGCACGAGCATCGCGATCGAGCGGAGCCCGGACCAGTCCACCGCGCAGACGCTGCAGACCATCGCCAGCCAGGGCTTCCCGGACGCCGTGATCACCGATGCCCTGCGCAAGGAGGTCGCGCAGAACACCGGGCGGCTGAGCCTGCAGCCCGTCGAACTCGAGGACGACGGGCGCCGGGTGCCGGGCCTCGCCGTCGGGTCCACGCTGCAGATCCCGAGCGCCGGCCAGTACGAGCTCTACCTGGTCTACGACCTCTCCGACGCGCAGCAGACCCTGGACTTCGTCTCCCAGACGCTCTCGATCGGCGGTGTGGCGCTCATGGTGCTCATCGCCCTGGTCACGTCGCTCGTGGTCCGGCTCGTCGTCGTGCCGATCCGCGGTGCCGCCGAGACGAGCCGGAAGATCGCCGCGGGGCGCCTCGACGAACGCATCCCGGTGCGCGGGCAGGACGACCTGGCGACCCTGGCGCGGAGCTTCAACGGGATGGCCGAGGCGGTCAGCCGCCAGATCACCCAGCTCGCCGAGCTCTCCCGCGTGCAGCAGCGGTTCGTGTCCGACGTGTCGCACGAGCTCCGCACCCCGCTCACCACGATCCGGCTCGCCGGCGACATGCTCTACGACTCCCGGCACGCGTTCGAACCGTCGGTCGGCCGGTCCGCCGAGCTCCTGCACACCCAGGTGGAGCGCTTCGAGATGCTCCTCGCCGACCTGCTCGAGATCTCGCGGTACGACGCCCAGGCGGTGCAGCTCGACACCGCACCCGTCGTGCCGGCGTCCCTCGCCGCGGACATCGTCGACGAGTTCCGTCCGCTCGCCGAACGCGCCGGCGTCGAGCTGCAGCTCGCGACCCCCGGCGGCCACACCACGATGCGGCTCGACGCCAAGCGGGTCCGCCGGATCCTGCGCAACCTCGTCGGCAACGCCATCGAGCACGGTGACGCGAAGCCCGTGCAGGTCGTCGTCGACAGCGACGCACGCACCGTCGCCATCGCCGTCCGCGACCAGGGCGTCGGCATGCCACCGGAGGACGCCGCTCGGGTGTTCGACCGCTTCTGGCGGGCCGACCCGAGCCGGAAGCGCACCATCGGCGGCACCGGGCTCGGCCTGGCGATCAGCCTCGGCGACGCCAAGCTCCACGGCGGGCGCATCGACGTGTGGTCCCGACCGGGCGAGGGCTCGACCTTCGTGCTCACCCTGCCGCGCAACGAGCAGGGCACCACCGCCACCTCGGCGATCCCGCTGCCCGAGCTCGACGAGTCGTACGACGGCCCCCGTGCCGTGCGAGAGGAGTCCTGATGCGCCACCGGATCCGCCACGTCCTCGCCGTCGCGCTCGCCGCGGTCAGCCTGCTCGCGGTCACCGCCTGCGCGGCCATCCCGACCGACGGCGCCGTGCGCACCGGGCAGACGATCAAGGACGAGTCGCTCTCGGGCGTCGACTTCCGGCCGGACAAGCCGATCACCGGGTCCGACCAGACGGCGATCCTCCGCGGGTTCATCGCCGCCGCGACCGGTGCCCAGGACAACTACGCGATCGCCCGGCAGTTCCTGGCCGCCGACTTCGCCCAGCAGTGGAACCCGCGGCAGGGCGTCACGATCCGCGACGGCAGCGGCACCGTCGAGCGCGCCGACGACAGCGAACTCACCTACACGATGACGGCCAGTGCCACGGTCGACTCCGAGGGGGAGTACACCCAGGCCGTCCGCCCGACCTCGTCGACGCTGACGTTCCAGTTCGTCCGCGAGGACGGCGAGTGGCGCATCGCCTACGCCCCGGACGGCATCATCCTGTCGCCGGTCAGCTTCGAGTCGGTGTTCCAGCCGCACGCGTTGTACTTCTACGACCCGACCTACCGCTTCCTCGTGCCCGACCAGCGCTGGTTCCTCGCCCGGTCCTCCACGAGCACCCGCATCGCCAGCGCCCTGCTCGCGGGGCCCGCCGACTGGCTGAAGGGCGCCGTCGTCTCGTCGTTCCCGGAGGGCACCCAGCTGTCGCTCAACGCGGTGACGATCGACAGCGGCACCGCCCTGGTCGACCTGTCGAGCGACGCCCTGCGCGCGAGCACCGTCGACAAGGTCCGGATGCGGGAACAGCTCAGCAAGTCCCTCGCCTCGGTCGCCACCATCTCGTCGGTCTCGATGACGATCGAGGGCGCGACGCTGTCGGTGCCGGACTCCGGGGGAGCGGACGCCCAGCAGAACCCCGATGTCGACCCCCGACCCCTGGTCGACGAGGACGGCGTCGTCGGCTACGCCGCCTCGGGCACCGGCAAGGTCTCCGAGCTCGGCAGCGGCGTCGGGGCCGCGATCGCCGGCCTCGACCCGACCTCGATCGCCCTGTCGGCGTCCGGCACCACGGCCGCCGTCGGCAACCGGGACGGCGTCGTCGTCGTGCGCGGCAAAGACCGCCTGCGCGTCGATGCCCGCGACGACCTCATCGCCCCCGCCGTCGACGACCTCGGCTTCGTCTGGGCGGGGCAGCAGTCCGACACCCGCCACATCACCGCGTACGGCCTCGGCGGCGACCCCCACCAGGTGCGCACCACCCTGCCGCGCGGCGACCTCGTGTCGTTCCAGGTGTCCCGCGACTCGACCAGGGCGCTCGCGCTCATCCAGACCTCGGACGGCCCCGGCCTGTACGTGATGGCGATCATCCGCGGTTCCGACCGGTCACCGACCTCGTTCGGCGCCCCGGTCCGGGTGCAGGCCGCCAGCGGCACCGCGGTCGACGCCGCGTGGGTGAGCGACACCGACGTCGCCTCGGTCGGGCAGACCCCCACCGGTCCGAACATCGTCCGCACCACCATCGGCGGCAAGTCGAGCACCCTGCCGAAGCCCGACGGGCGCGCCACCGCGATCAGCGGCGGCAGCGGTGGCGCGCTGCTGCTCCGGATGTCGAGCGGCAACGTCCTGCAGTCCACCGGGGGTGGCTGGGACACGACGGGCGTCACCGCCGACGTGCTCGGCGTCCAGCGCTGACGCGACGGTCCTCCACACCCCACCCGGCCTGGAGGCCCGTCCACCGTCCGGCGCACCGGCCCACCGCCGTCGTCCGGTCACCACCACAGTCGTGGGCATGCCCCCTGATGACACCCCCACCCCGTGGTGCGACGCCCTGCTCGCCGTGCTCGGGCTCGTCCTGCCCGTCACCTGCCTGGGCTGTGGCCGCCCGGACCGCGCGCTCTGCCCACCGTGCGGCGCGGCGCTCGCAGCACGGCCCCGACGGGTCCGGCTGGTCGCCGGCGTCCGGCTCGACGCGGCCTTCGAGTACGAGGGGCTGGTCCGCACCCTGGTCCTCGAACTCAAGCTCCGGGGCCGGGTCGACGTCGCCCGACCGCTCGGCGTCCGCTTCGGTGCACTCGTCCGTGCGGCGCTCGCCGCGGCCCCGGACGGCACCGTGGTGCTCCGGGTGCCGCCGTCCCGGGCGGGCGCCCGACGGCGTGGGTTCGACCCGGTGGTGCTGCTGCTCGCCCGTGGTGGTGTTCGGCACACGGGGCGCCTCGTCCGCACCCCTGCCGGACGACGGCGATCCGGACCGGGGCAGAAGGAACGGTCGGCGGTGGAACGCGTCGCCGCGACCGTCGGGACCCTGCGCGCGTCCGGCGTCGACGGCCGCGACGTCGTGCTCGTCGACGACGTCGTCACCACGGGCGTGACGATGGCCGAGGGCGTCCGTGCCGTGCGCGCTGCGGGCGGGCGGGTGGTGCGCTGCGTCGCCGTGGCGAGCGTCGACGACTGACGCTCGGTGAACACCCGGTGGCCGCTGTGTGTCCGGTGAGTGTCCGACGGACTCGCCGCCTCCCCGTGACGCCGAGGGTGCGCCGGGTCTAGCCTCGCGACAAGGCGTTCGGGTCGCCGGACGGAGGCGACGCGCCGACACTGGATGGGAGCCGCCACATGGACGTGACGATCACGGGCCGGAACGTCGGGGTCACCGACCGTTTCCGCACCTACGTCGAACAGAAGTCCGAGAAGATCGACGTGCTCGCCGACCGCGCCCTCGCCTTCGAGGTGCGCATCAGCCGCCACCACGAGAAGTCGAGCGGCAGCCAGGGCGAGGACCGCGTGGAGCTCACGCTGATCGGACCGGGGCCGCTCGTACGGGCTGAGTCCGCGGCGTCGGACAAGTACGCAGCCTTCGACCTCGCCTTCGCGCGGATCATGGAACGCCTCCGTCGGGCGCGTGACCGCCGCAAGGTGCACCACGGCCGGCACCGCCCCACCTCGGTCGCCGAGGCCGCCGGCAGCGGCTTCGACGGCATGGGTGTCGTCCCGGCCGACGGCAAGCTCATCGAGGACGTCGCGACCGGTGCCGTCCCGGTCGTCGACCAGGAGACCGCCGAGGACGAGAACGAGGTCTACAGCCCGGTCGTCATCCGGCACAAGGTCTTCGAGGCCGCCCCGATGACGGTCGACGACGCCCTGTACCACATGGAGCTCGTCGGGCACGACTTCTACCTGTTCCTCGACGCCGAGACCCGCCGTCCGAGTGTCGTGTACCGACGCAAGGGCTGGGACTACGGCGTGATCGGCATCGACGAGGTGCCGGCCGGCCAGGCGCCGGCCGCGGTTGACGCGGACGCCGACGCGGAGCGCGCAGCCGCGATCGCCTGATCCCACTCGGGACCACCGGTCCCGCACCGTGTGCGCGGTCCGTTCGCGGGCCGCGCACACCCGTGTCCGCGGGCAGCCGCGCCGCTCACAGCGCCGTGCGTTCGCGGGTTGCTAGCATGACTGGTCGATCGGGCGTGCAGGTCGCGCGCGACGACCTCGTAAGGAGTTCACGTGGCAAACGTGCTGGAGAAGGTCCTCCGCATCGGCGAAGGACGAACCCTCCGTCGGCTGAAGGCGTACGCCTCGGCCATCAACGACCTCGAGGACGACTTCTCGAGCCTCACCGACGAGGAACTCCACGACGAGACCAAGGAGCTGCGCGAGCGGTACGCCAACGGCGAGACCCTCGACGACCTCCTGCCCGAGGCGTTCGCCGCCGTGCGTGAAGCCGCGAAGCGGACCCTGGGCATGCGGCACTTCGACGTGCAGCTCATGGGTGGCGCGGCACTGCACCTCGGCAACATCGCCGAGATGAAGACCGGTGAGGGCAAGACCCTCGTCGCGACGACCGCCGCGTACCTCAACGCGATCCCGTCGCGCGGCGTGCACGTCATCACGGTCAACGACTACCTGGCGTCGTACCAGTCCGAGATCATGGGCCGCGTCTTCCGCGCGCTCGGCATGACCACCGGCTGCATCATCGCGAACCAGAGCCCGGCCGAGCGCCGCGAGCAGTACGCCGCCGACATCACGTACGGCACGAACAACGAGTTCGGCTTCGACTACCTGCGCGACAACATGGCGTGGCAGGCCTCCGACATGGTGCAGCGCGGCCACTTCTTCGCCGTGGTGGACGAGGTCGACTCGATCCTCATCGACGAGGCCCGCACGCCGCTCATCATCTCCGGTCCGTCCTCGGGCGAGGCCAACCGCTGGTTCACCGAGTTCGCCTCGATCGCCAAGCGCCTCACCCCGGGCGAGGACTACGAGGTCGACGAGAAGAAGCGCACCGTCGGTGTCCTCGAGCCCGGCATCGAGAAGGTCGAGGACTACCTCGGCATCGAGAACCTGTACGAGTCGGCGAACACCCCGCTCATCTCGTTCCTGAACAACTCCATCAAGGCCGTCGCCCTGTTCAAGAAGGACAAGGACTACGTCGTGATGAACGGCGAGGTGCTCATCGTCGACGAGCACACCGGCCGCATCCTGATGGGCCGCCGTTACAACGAGGGCATCCACCAGGCGATCGAGGCGAAGGAAGGCGTCGAGGTCAAGGCCGAGAACCAGACCCTCGCCACCGTCACGCTGCAGAACTACTTCCGCCTCTACCAGAAGCTCTCCGGCATGACCGGTACCGCCGAGACCGAGGCGGCCGAGTTCATGTCGACCTACAAGCTCGGCGTCGTCCCCATCCCGACGAACAAGCCGATGCAGCGCATCGACCAGACGGACCTCGTCTACAAGAACGAGAAGGCGAAGTTCGAGCAGGTCGCCGAGGACATCGCGGAGCGCCACGAGAAGGGCCAGCCCGTCCTCGTCGGCACCACGAGCGTCGAGAAGTCCGAGTACCTGTCGAAGCTCCTCGCCAAGCAGGGCGTCAAGCACGAGGTCCTCAACGCCAAGAACCACGCCCGTGAAGCCGCGATCGTCGCCCAGGCCGGTCGCTTCGGCGCCGTGACCGTCGCGACGAACATGGCCGGTCGTGGTACCGACATCATGCTCGGTGGCAACGCGGAGTTCCTCGCCGTGCAGGAGATGCACGTCAAGGGCCTGTCGCCGACCGAGACCCCGGACGAGTACGAGGCCGAGTGGGACGACGTGTTCGCCCGCGTCAAGGCCGAGGTCGAGGAAGAGGGCGACAAGGTCCGCGCCGTCGGCGGCCTGTACGTGCTCGGCACCGAGCGCCACGAGTCGCGCCGCATCGACAACCAGCTGCGTGGTCGTTCCGGCCGTCAGGGTGACCCGGGCGAGAGCCGCTTCTACCTGTCGCTGACCGACGACCTGATGCGCCTGTTCAACTCCGGTGCCGCCGAGAGCCTGATGGGCCGCTCGAACGTGCCGGACGACCTGGCGATCGAGAACAAGCTCGTCGGCCGTGCGATCCGGTCCGCCCAGGCGCAGGTCGAGGGCCGCAACGCCGAGATCCGCAAGAACGTCCTGAAGTACGACGACGTCCTGAACCGCCAGCGCGAGGCGATCTACAGCGACCGCCGCCACATCCTCGAGGGCGACGACCTGCACGACCGTGCGCAGTCGTTCCTCAAGGCCGTCATCGACGACGTGATCGACAGTCACACCGGCGAAGGCTCCCCGGACGACTGGGACCTCGACGCCATGTGGACCGAGCTCGGCACGCTCTACCCGATCTCGATCTCCATCGACGAGGTCATCACCGAGGCCGGCTCGAAGGGCAAGGCGTCGCGTGACTTCCTCGCCCGCGAGATCCTCTCGGACGCCAAGCTGGCCTACCAGCAGCGTGAGGAGCTCCTCGGCGACGAGGCGATGCGTGAGCTCGAGCGTCGCGTGGTGCTCTCGGTGATCGACCGCCGCTGGCGCGACCACCTGTACGAGATGGACTACCTCAAGGACGGCATCGGCCTCCGCGCGATGGCGCAGCGCGACCCGCTGGTCGAGTACCAGCGCGAGGGCTACGCCCTGTTCCAGACGATGATGGGGCAGATCCGCGAAGAGTCCGTCGGCTACCTGTTCAACCTCGAGGTCCAGGTGCAGTCCGACGGCGAGAACGCGGTGATCGAGGCCAAGGGTCTCGGCGAGGACGAGGTCTCCGGCCTCGAGTACTCGGCGCCGTCGATCGACGGCGAGGTCGAGGTCCGCGACGAGAAGGGTCGCCTCGAGCAGGCCGCGACCGCTCGTGCGCAGCGCGCCCAGGCCGAGGCCGAAGCGGCCGCCGAGCCGGAGCAGGGCTCCGCGTTCGGCAACGCGGCCACGGCCTCCGGTCAGGCCGCGGCGAGCAACCGCGCCGAGCGTCGCCAGGCGGCCAAGAAGAACTAGCGTCCGCGCGCGAGCGCATCGTGAGCAGGAATGGTCGGGTCCCACGTCGGGACCCGACCATTCGTGCTCACCAAGCGTGACCGCCGACGGACGGGAGGCCCGTGGCGGCGCCGCCACGGGCCTCCCGTCTGGCCGCCACCCGGCTACAGGACCCCGATCGCGGTCGCCTGCCAGCGTCCGTGTCGCTCTTCGAGTCGCATGGCGACCGCTCGCGCGTGACTGCGCGTGTGCACGACCACCGTCGCCTCGGCGACGCCCGCCGCGGGGCGGCACACCAGGACGCTGCCGACCCGGAGCACCGGGCGCCCGCGTGCCCGCCGACCGGAGCCCCGGGCGTGCGCTGCCACCGCGGCCCGCTGCTGCAGGTGCCGCTGCACATCGTCGCTGATCCACCGGGCGATGCTGTCCACCTCCCGCGCGCCGGTGAGCACCTCGGCGACGCAGAGCCCGAGCGCTCGTGCCGTCGTTGCCGGGTCCGGGGGACCGGTCGCCGTGGTGGGTTCGGGCGGCGGTTCGACGATCCGCAACGGCGGTGGGTGCGCCGTCGTCGTCTCGTGATCGATGCGGCGTGCCTGCTCTGCCACCCCTGCCCCTTCCGTCGTTGGAGCGAGCGTATGGGGCGTGCAACATGCAAAATACAAACCGTTCCACCCTGTGGAGAGGGCGACGTTCTCCACAAGGCGTCGGACCTAGACTGGCTGGGTGTCGACCCTCAGTGACCTCGTCCTCGCGCAAGGCCGTTCCTCGGAAGCAGACGTGGAGTGGCTCCACCTGCTCGTGGGGGACTGGCAGCTCCTCGCCGACCTGTCGTTCGCCGACATGGTGCTCTGGGTCCCGACGGCCGAGGACGGCTCGTTCGTGGCCGTCGCACACGCCCGGCCGAGCTCTGCGGCGACGCTGTTCTACCGCGACATCGTCGGACAGGAGATCCGCGAGGAGTGGCGCGGCCAGGTGACCGAGAGCTTCGCCGGGTCACGGGTCGTCGACTCCGCCGAGCCGGACTGGTACGAGGACACCCCGACCCGCGTCCGCGCGATCCCGGTGCTCCGCCGCCTGAGCGCGAAGAGCGCCGAGACCACCGAGCGGCCGATCGCCGTCGTCACCCGACACTCCAACCAGGACGAGATGCGGACCCCGAGCCGCCAGGAGCTCAACTTCACCGCGAGCGCGAACGACCTGTTCGGCATGATCGCCACCGGTGACTTCCCCGACCTCGGTGCGCCGGCGGGCCCCCGTCGTGGTGCGCCCCGTGCCAGCGACGGCCTGCTGCGGCTCGACACCGCCGGCATCGTCACGTTCGCGAGCCCGAACGGCCTGAGCGCGTTCAACCGCATGGGCTTCGAGGGGGAACTCGAGCGGAAGTCCCTCGCCGAGGTCACCACCGAGCTCATCGGTGCCCAGCTCGACGTCGACGAGTCCCTGCCGCTCGTCGTCACCGGCCGCGCACCGTGGCGGGCGGACATCGAGTCGAAGGGCGTCACGGTGTCGCTCCGCTCGATCCCGCTCCGCGACCACGGTGAGCGCATCGGTGCCATCGTGCTCTGCCGCGACGTGTCCGAGCTGCGGCACCAGGAGCGCGAGCTCATCACCAAGGACGCCACGATCCGCGAGATCCACCACCGCGTGAAGAACAACCTGCAGACGGTGGCGTCCCTGCTGCGGATCCAGGCGCGTCGCACGCACTCGGACGAAGCGCGGACCTCGCTGCAGAACGCCATGCGCCGCGTCGCCGCCATCGCCGTCGTGCACGACACCCTGTCGAGCGGCCTCAGCCAGACGGTGGACTTCGACGAGGTGTTCGACTCGGTGCTCAAGCTCGTCACCGAGGTCGCGGCGTCGCACAACACGACCGTGCACCCGAAGAAGACCGGCGAGTTCGGGGTGCTGCCGTCCGAGGCTGCGACGCCCCTCGCCCTCGGCCTCACCGAGCTCGTGACGAACGCCGTCGAGCACGGGCTGGACGGCCGTGACGGCGAGGTCGAGATCGTCGCCCGCCGCTTCGACGACCACCTGGAGATCGAGGTCCGCGACAACGGCGTGGGGCTGCCCGAGGGCAAGGTCGGCTCGGGCCTCGGCACGCAGATCGTCCGCACGCTCATCCAGGGCGAGCTCGGCGGCACCATCGACTGGCACACCCTGACGGGCAGCGGCACCGAGGTCACGATCACCATCCCGTTCCGCTGGTTGACCGCCCCCGCCTGACGCCGCCCGGCGGTTCGAGTCCGCAAAACACCGGTGTTCGCCGGTCGAACACCCGCATTCCGGTGTTCGATGCGTGAACACCGGTGTTTTGCAGAAGCCGCCCGCGCGCACGACGACGCCCGCCGCCCCCGAGGGGACGACGGGCGTCGTGGTGTCAGACGACCGGGGTCAGGACGCGCGGCGAGCGCGGGCGGCGCGGCGCTTCAGGGCACGACGCTCGTCCTCGCTGAGACCACCCCACACACCCGAGTCCTGGTTGTTCTCGAGTGCGTACTGCAGGCACATCTCGGTGACCGTGCAACGCGCACAGACCGACTTGGCCTTCTCGATCTGGTCGACGGCGGGCCCGGTGTTCCCGACGGGGAAGAAGAGCTCGGGGTCTGCGGTGAGGCAGGCAGCCTTGTCACGCCAGTCCATGTGTGGTGCTCCTTGATGTCGATGCTCGAACGGCAGGCCGGGGCCGTGGTTCGGGGGATCGGAACGCTGACCATGCATGCGGCATGGAGGGGACAACTGTGGGGAGGAGTCCGCAGGAAGCGTGTCTGACGCCCGCGAGACGCTCGGGGGAGGAGCGATGAACCACGGGAGACGCACACCACATCGTGCCGTCCAAACGACCTCCAATATCGTTCCATACTGGTAGGGCCAAATCAAGGGTTCCGATGCTGGAGGATCACTGTGCACGACGACACCCCGAACGACACCGATCCCTCCGCACCCGTCGCGCGCCGGTCGCCGGCGATGCTGGGGTTGCTCGCCGTGGTCGGCCTCGAGTTCCTCGCCCTGGTGGTGGTGACGGTCGTCCTGGTGGTCGAACTGCTCGTCGCCCCGGCCACGAGCATCGCCTCCGGCATCGCCCTCACGGTCCTCGTCGCCATCGCTGTGCTCTGGCTCGGTGCGCTGCTGAACGGCCTGTGGCAGGGCCGGGCCTGGGTGCGCTCCGGCATCATCGTCTGGCAGGTGCTGCAGGGCGCCATCGCCATCGGAGCGTTCCAGGGCGTCTTCCGGGTCGCCGCGGTCGGCTGGTTGCTGCTCGTCCCGGCCCTGCTCGGCATCACGCTGGTGCTGTCGCGGTCGGTGACGGCCGCGCTCGCGCGTCCGTCCGAGTAGACGGTCTGGTCCGCCACACACTGGAGGCCCGGTGCCGGTTCCGAGAACCGGCACGGGCCTCCGGTGCGTGGCCGGTCCTCAGACCAGGCCGAGCTTCTTCCGCAGGCTCGCCACGTGACCGGTCGCCTTGACGTTGTAGAGCGGCAGCTGCACGGTGCCGTCCTCGTCGACCACGATCGTGGACCGGATCGTGCCGGTGACGATCTTGCCGTAGTTGTTCTTCTCGCCCCAGGCCGCGTAGGCCTTGTGCGCGGCGAGGTCGGGGTCGCTCAGCAGCGGGAAGGTCAGCGCCTGCTCGTGCTGGAACGTCTTGAGCTTCGCCTGCTCGTCCTTCGAGACGCCGAGGACCTCGTAACCGGCGGCCTGCAGCGAGGACATGTTGTCGCGGAAGTCGCAGGCCTCGGTGGTGCAGCCCGGGGTGGAGGCCGCCGGGTAGAAGTACACGATGACCTTCTTGCCACGAAGGGCAGCGAGGGAGTGCTCCACACCGTCCTGGTCGGGCAGCGTGAAGTCGGGGGCGGTGTCGCCGGGGACGAGACGGTCGGTCATGGTGCTCCTGTTCGCGTCGTACGCCCGCGAGTGGTCGTGGGCGCGCGAAACCCATGCTATTGTTGATTCCCGTTGCGGCACGGAAGCCGGAACATGCACCTCTAGCTCAATTGGCAGAGCAACTGACTCTTAATCAGTGGGTTCTCGGTTCAAGTCCGAGGGGGTGCACCGCAGGACGAACGCCCCGGCTCATCGAGTCGGGGCGTTCGTGCGTTCCGGGCAGGTTTCCACGCCGAAGCGGAGACACGCCCGAGGTGTGCAGGAACCGCGGATTCAGTCGGCGGGGACGTCGACGATCCGCTCCTCGCCGATGACGGGTTCGAGCGAACCGGCCGACGCGGCGGCGAGGTCGGCCGTCAGGGCGCCGAGCGCCTCGTGGGGGACCCACACCTCGAAGGTCGCCGCCTGCCCGTACTCGGTCGGACCGAGCGTCGCGTGGTGGTGCCGGACCCAGTCGCGCAGCACGTTGTCGAGCCGCCCGGCGTCGGCGTGGTCGACGTCGAAGCGCACCTGCGTCAGGGCCTCACGGCGGACGAGGACCGCCGTGTCGAGCGCCTCGGACACCGAGGTCGAGTAGGCCCGGACCAGTCCGCCGGCGCCGAGCTTCACCCCGCCGAAGTACCGCGTGACGACCGCGACGACGTCGGTCAGTTCGCGGCGCCGCAGGACCTCGAGCATCGGGACGCCCGCGGTGCCGGAGGGCTCGCCGTCGTCCGAGGAACGGGCCTGGTCCCCGAGCACGCCGGTGACCATCGCCGTGCAGTTGTGCCGGGCGTCCCAGTACCGCCGGCGGACCTCGGCGATCACGCGGTCGGCGTCCTCGACGCCGGAGACCGGCGCGACGGTGGTGATGAAGCGCGACTTCGTGATGACGATCTCGTGCTCGACCGGTGCCGCGACGGTGGCGGGGAAGCGGCGGGGCATGCCCACGAGGCTAGCGGCGCGCGTGCCGGGCGCCCGCGCTAGCATGGCGTCCACGCGCCGGACCCACACCTCGCGCGGACACGGCTGGGGAGGAGTCCGACATGGACACGGGTGATCTGAAGGGCGGGGCGCTCGACGCCGCCGAGCTCGCGCGCCGCCTCAACCTGCTCCTCGACTTCGAGGAGTCCCAGCGTGGCGCCCCGGTGCCGTTCTCCTCGATCGAGGAGTACGTCGCGGCCCACGGCGGGTCGCTGTCGCGGGCGAAGTGGACCTACATGCTCTCCGGCGACGGTCGCCGCAACCGCGACACCGAGCTCCTGCGCCTGCTGGCCGGGTACTTCGAGGTCGACGAACGCTTCCTGCTCGAGGACAGCGAGGTACCGGAACGGATCGGTGCCCAGCTCGCACTCGTCCGGTCCCTGCGCTCCGCCCGCGTGAGCGGCTTCGCGGCCCGGACCTTCCCCGGTGAACTCTCACCCGACGCGCTGCGGCGCATCGCCGAGGTGCTCGAGGAGGAATCGCAGCGGGGGAGCGTCGCATGACTGATGCCCTCGTCGAGGCGTTCTGGACTCGTGGTGCCGCCGAGGGGTGGTCGGACGTCGACCAGGCCGTCGCCGCCGCCGCTGACGTCGTCGGCAAGCCGATCGTCGTGCGCGAGGAGTCGTTCCTGGCCGCCGAGCCCGTGTGCGGCTTCGTGGCGACGCTCGAGCACGCGCACCTCGTGATGATCTCGCCGACGGCCTCGCCGACGTTCCGGTCGTTCGTCATCGGCCACGAGCTCGGGCACGTCCTGCACCGGCACCAGGAGCACGCCCCGCAGAGCGCGTACATCCGCGACGTCATCCCCGACCTGCCCGAGTACAAGGTCGAGCGTGCGCTGGCCCGGGGCATGTTCTCGAACACCTACGAGCACGAGGCCGAGGTCTTCGCCGACCGCCTGGCCACCGTGATCCGCCAGCACCGCGGCCGCCCGAGCGCCTTCCGAGGGGTCTTCGGGTGATCATCGCCGTCGTCCAGGCGGTGCTGCTCATCGTCGGGACGATCGTGCTGCTGGTGCTGCAACGGGGGCAGGACCGCACGCTGGCGTTCACGTTCCTGCTCTTCGCCGCCACCATCGTGACGAACGTCGACCCGCTGTACCGGTGGCTCGACCCGCTGCTCGGCGGGTACAACGTCGTGACCGTCGTCAGCGACTGCCTCATGGTGGCCGGCACGAGCACGCTGCTGTGGGGCGTGGCGAAGGCGGTCGGTGCTGCGCGGCCCTGGCTCCGGAACGCGGTCGTGGTGTCCTTCGCCGTGGTCGTCGTGGTGGTCGTCGTCGCGTTCACCGTGCTCGACAAACCCGCGACCACGACGACCTTCATGCTCGACGCCGGCTCCCACCCGGCGGCCACCGTCTACTCGATCGCGCAGACCGTCTACCTCGGAGTCGCCCTCGGCGCGACCGGGCTCATCTGCGTGCTCCGGCTCCGCGAAGCCCGGACGACCACCGACCTGGTGGGGCTGTGGGTCCTGGTCCTCGGTGGGGTGCTCGGGGTCGTCCGCATGGTCGTGGTCGTCGTGATGGACGTCGCCCACGTCGCCGGTGACCTCGACGTCACGCACGCGCTCTCGCTGCCCTACGACGTCACCACGCCGGGAGCCGTGCTGTGCGTGGCGTCCGGCATGCTGCTGCTCGTCGTCGGCCACCGGGTCTCCCGCCGACGTCGGGCCCGTCGCGTGGACGATGCGCTGCGCCGCCTGGCGCCGCTGCACGAACGGATCGGGGTGGACAACGCCTACCCGCCGACCGACGACCCCGCGACCCGGCTCAGCCGCCGCATCGTCGAGATCAACGACGGCGTCCGGGGCGCACGGGCGTCACTGTCCGACGCCGAGCGTGCCGCCCTCGCCGACGCCGAGGCCGCGCTCGAGACCGCGTAGTCCCTCGACGCTGCCGGACAGGCCGTGTACAGTCTGTAGCAGGTGCTACAGATCCTGTGGCCTGCCGGGTCGGGACTCGGCCGCGTTGGGGGCGGCCGAGCACCACCCGCCCGGCATCGCCGGACCAGCACCACCCGCCCGGCGTTCAGTAGGATCGTCCCGTGCTCGTCTTCGCCGCAGTCGTCCTGTTCATCGGCGCCGTCTTCAACGTCGTCACCTGGCCGCGCTTCTTCCAGCGCGTCGCGAAGGACTCTCGTGCCCGCGACGCCGCCGGCAAGCCGACGACCTTCTACACGGTGCACCTCGTGCTCCTGCTCATCGCGCTCGCGATCGCCGTCGCGTCCGTCATCGCAGGGATCCTGCTGCTGGTCTGAGCCGGTCGCTTCAGCCCTGCTTCAGCGGGGCACGACAGGATCGACCCCATGCGGGTGCTGGTGGTCGACGACGAGGTCCGGCTCGCCGACGGCGTGCGCCGCGGTCTCGAGGCCGAGGGGTGGGCGGTCGACGTCGCGAACGACGGCGTGGACGGTCTGTGGCACGCGCGTGAGTTCCGCTACGACGCGATCGTGCTCGACCTGATGATGCCCGGCCTGAGCGGCTGGGCGGTGTGTGCGCAGCTCCGCTCCGACGGCGACTGGACCCCCGTACTCATGCTGACCGCCAAGGACGGCGAGTGGGACCAGGTCGAGGCGCTCGACGCGGGGGCCGACGACTACGTCACCAAGCCGTTCTCGCACCCGGTGCTCGTCGCACGGCTCCGGGCGCTCGTCCGACGGGGTGCCCGCGAGCGCCCCACCGTGCTGACCCTCGGCGACCTGGTCGTCGACCCCGCGGCACGCACCGTGGCCCGGGGCGAGACCCCCGTCGAGCTGACCAGCCGCGAGTTCGCCGTGCTCGAGTACCTCGCACGGCACCCGGGGCAGGTCCGGTCGAAGCGCGACGTCATCGAGAACGTCTGGGACGTCGACTTCGAGGGCGACCCGAACATCGTCGAGGTGTACGTCGGACACCTCCGCCGGAAGCTCGACCGGCCGTTCGGGCGTGCCGCGATCGAGACGGTCCGTGGCGCCGGGTACCGCTTGGCGGCCGACGGTGGCTGAACGGCCGGACGCCCCCCGTGCGAGCGGGCCCGCACGAAGCAGGCCACGGCGCCCCCGGTCGGTCCGTGCCCGCACCACCCTCGGCGCCGGGGCCGTCGTCCTCGCGGCCCTGGTCATCGGCGCCGTCGCGTTCGTCGTCGTGCTGCGGCTCGTGCTGCTCGACGGCGTGCGGAACTCGGCCGAGGCTGGTCTCGAGCAGGTGTCCTCGCGGGTCGAGGCGGACGGTGCGGCCGCGGTGACCGGCTACGAGGACGTCCTGGTGCAGGTGATCGGTGACGGCGGGGCGGTCCTGGCGCACGGAGAGGACGCCGACGGCGCCGCACTGCCCACCGCCGACGAGTCCCGGTGGACCCACGACGGCGAACGCTGGCTGCTCGTGGCGGACGACGTGGACCTGCCCGGCGGCGGTGAGGCGACGCTCGTCTACGGCACCACGCTCGACCAGGCCGACACCGCGGTCCGCACCGCCGTCGTGCTCCTCGCCGTCGGGGTGCCCGTGCTGGTGCTCGTGCTGGTCGCGGTCACCTGGGCCGTCACCGGGCGCTCGCTGCGGCCCGTGGAGCAGATGCGCACCGAGGTCGAGACGATCCGGGCGGCCCGTCCCGACGCCCGGGTCGAGGTGCCGGACACCGGCGACGAGGTCGCCCGGCTCGCGAGCACCATGAACGCCATGCTCGACCGCCTCGAACTCTCCGCCGAGAGCCAGCGGCGCTTCGTGTCCGACGCCTCCCACGAACTCCGGTCGCCGATCGCGTCGATCCGGCAGCACGCCGAGGTCGCCGTCGCGCACCCGGAGCGGGCCGAGGTGGCCGACCTCGCCGACGTCGTCCGGTCCGAGGCGGTGCGCCTGCAGGACCTGGTCACCGGGCTGCTCGAGCTCTCCCGCCTCGACGAGGGCGGGATCCGCACGCGGCGCCCCGTCGACCTGGACGACCTGGCGTTGGACGCGGTGGTCCGCGCGCGAGCACGGTCGACGGCCGGTGACGCGCCCGCGCGGGACGGCGACGCCCCGGCGGTCCGGGTGGACGGCTCGGCGATCTCGGCAGCGCGGGTCCTCGGCGACGAGCGCGTGCTGGCAGGGGTGGTCCGGAACCTCGTCGACAACGCCGTCCGGCACGCGAGCACACGCGTCGCCGTGTCGCTCACCGAGCACGACGGGTCCGCGGTGCTCACGGTCGACGACGACGGCACCGGCGTCCCCGAGGACGAGCGCGAGCGCGTCTTCGAGCGGTTCGTCCGTCTCGACGAGGCCCGCAGCCGGGACGCCGGTGGCGCGGGGCTCGGCCTCGCCATCGTCCGTGACGCCGTGCGGGCGCACGGCGGCGACACGACCGTGGTCACGTCCCCGCTCGGCGGCGCGCGGTTCGTCGTCCGCATCGCACTCGGCGGCTGAACAGGTGGCTTCAGGGCTGCTTCAGCACCCCGACGCGATGCTCGTCCACATGAACTTCCGCACCCAGCACCAGAAGCCCTCCGCCCGCCGCATCGCCGCGTTCGCCGCCCTGCCGATCGTCGCGGCGCTCGCATTCACCGGTTGCGCCAGCGACGACTCCGACGACGACACCGGCTCGGCCGGCTCCGGCTCGGTCGGCTCGTCGGCGACGGACTCGTCGGGCTCCGGTTCGTCGTCCGGTGCGTCCGGCGTCGCGTCCACCGGCTCGAACAAGGCCCTGCTCGCAGCGGTCGCCACCGCACGCGGCGAGGTCGGCTCGGGCACCGTCATCTCGGTCGAGCAGGAGCAGGGTGCCTCCGCCTACGAGGTCCTGGTCGTGACGAAGGACGGCACCGAGCACGAGGTGCACACGAACGCCGACGGCACCTCGGTCGCCGGCACCCCGCAGACCGAGGCCGCCGACGCGGACGACAAGGCCGAGCACGAGCGCTTCGTCGCCGCCGCCGACCTGAGCGTCAAGCAGGCCGTCGACGCCTTCCAGGACCTGCACGCGGGGACCGTGACCGAACTCGGACTCGACGACCACGTCGGCACGGTGGTCTGGGAGGGCGACGTGCTCGACTCGTCCGGCACCAAGCACAGCGTGCGCATCGACGCCGGCTCCGGTGACGTCATCACCGACCGCGTCGACAGCGACGACTGACCCGGCCCCCGGCCCCCGGCCCCCGGGCAACCGCGCAACCGCGCCGCGGCCTCCCGCGGCCCGGCACCGGCGTCCTCAGGACTCCAGCGGCGGGCCGAGCACCTTCCGGATCGCCAGCGCAGCGAGCTGCTCGTCCGGGGTGTCGAGCAGCACCCGGTAGGTGTCCTGCCCGGCGAGGAACTCGACGCAGACGGCGTCCTCGTCGCACGGCCCGAGGCGCCACCCCTGCACCGCGTCCATCGGCACCGTCGTCCGCGTCTCGCGCTGGTAGTCGGTCTCGGCCTCGAGACGATCCGCGAACACCCGGAGGCGTCCGTAGGCACCTCGCCAGCTGAGCTGCAGGTCGAGGGTGGGAGAAACAGAGCGGTCCGGCACCCGCTGATGGTAGCGACGGGTGCCGGACCGCTCGTGTTCGGCCCGGGGACCTTGCGTTCCGGGGACAAGCGGAGCGCTAGCTCCCGTCGTGGTCGCGTCGCGCCGAGGCGGCGGGGTTGCGGACGCCGATCGGGTAGGGACCCGTGACGCCCTCGCGCAGGGCTGCGATGCGCAGGATGCGGTCACGCTGCAGGAACCACCCGACGACGAGCAGCGGGATGATGATGACGAGCGACGCGATCGTGTACGTGCCGACGGGGTAGTCGATCGCCATCAGCACGATGACCGAGGCGAGGAACGCCAGGGTCAGCCAGGCGGTGACCGGTGCCCCGGGGAGCTTGAACGAGGGTTCCTTCGCGAGCCCCTGCTTGGCCCACTGGCGCAGCCGCATCTGGCACAGGATGATCGTGCCCCACGCGGTGATGATGCCGAGGCTGGCGATGTTCAGGGCGATCTCGAACGCCTGGCTCGGCACGAAGTAGTTCAGCACGACGCCCGCGACGGTGAACGCCGCGGTGAGCAGGATGCCGGCGTAGGGGACACCGCCCTTCGACATCTTCGTGGTCCACTTCGGCGCCGAACCGTTCATCCCCATCGAGTGGAGCGCACGTCCGGTGGAGTACAGGCCGGCGTTCAGGGACGACAGGGCCGCGGTGAGCACGACGAAGTTCATGATGCCGCCGACGATCGCGCCGACGTGCGGGTTGCCGAGCGACGAGAAGAACGTCACGAAGGGGCTCTCGCCCTCCTTGTAGGCCCTGTACGGCAGCAGCAGGGAGAGCAGGACGATCGACCCGACGTAGAAGACCGCGATGCGGAAGACCACGGAGTTGATCGCGCGCGGGATGACCTTCTCGGCGTTCTGCGTCTCACCCGACGCGGTGCCGACGAGTTCGATCGCGGCGTAGGCGAAGACGACACCCTGGATCACGATGACCGCGGGGAGCAGCCCGTTCGGCAACAGCCCGCCGTTGTCACCCCAGATCGAGAAGCCGGTCCGGACGGCCTCGCCACCGGCCTCGACCGGGAACGCGAAGACGAGCCAGATGATCGCGACGACGAGGAACGTCACCAGTGCGGCGACCTTGATCAGGGCGAACCAGAACTCGAGCTCACCGAACACCTTCACGGCGACCATGTTCGCCGCGAGGACGACGACCAGGGCGATCAGCGCCAGCAGCCACTGCGGTGCGGCGGTGAAGGCCGACCAGTACTGCAGGTAGATCGCGACCGCGGTGGTGTCGACGATCGAGGTCATCGCCCAGTTCAGGAAGTACATCCAGCCCGCGGCGTACGCGAACTTCTCGCCGTAGAACTCGCGGGCGTACGAGATGAACGACCCCGAGGACGGGCGGTGCAGCACCAGCTCGCCCAGGGCCCGCAGGATGAAGAAGGCGAAGATCCCGGCGACCAGGTAGGTCAGCGCGAGCGCGGGGCCCGCGGTGTGCAGGCGTCCACCGGCACCGAGGAAGAGGCCGGTGCCGATCGCGCCGCCGATCGCGATCATCTGCAGTTGCCGGGGCTTCAGACCGTGCTGGTAGCCCTCCTGCTCGTGCGAGAAGTCGTTCGCCGGCGCTCGGTTGCCACCCGTGTCGTTCTGCGCTGTCATGCGAGAGAACCTACATGCGCACCGGACCGGGCCGTCACGCAAACCCCGGTTCGGTCGAACCGCAGCTGCTGAACGTCCACACAGCCGACGGTGGCCCGATCCTGAACGACGACCGTCGTCCGTTGCTTGCATGGAGGGATGGACATCCTCCTCCGACTCCTCGTCGCGATCGGGTTCGCCCTGCTCGTCACCGCCGTCGTCGCCCTCGTCCTGCACCTGGTCCTCCGGGCGATCGCGCGCCGGGAACGCTGGGCCGGCGTGCTCTCGCGACGGACGAAGCACCCGTTCCGCACCGTGCTGCTGGTGGTCCTGCTCTGGATCGCCTTCACGTCGAGCATCCCGCGGAACGCCGACGCCTACCCGTGGCGCGACGAGGTCGCGCACGCCTTCCTCGTCGTCACGATCGCGACCGGGTGCTGGCTGGCGTGCCAGGTCGCGATCTTCCTCGAGGACCTGGGGCTGCACCGCTTCCGCATCGACGTGCCCGACAACCGGCAGGCGCGTCGCATCCGCACCCAGGTGCTCATCATCCGGCGGCTCACCGTCGCCGTGCTCGTCATCATCGCGGTCGGCGCGATCCTGCTGACCTTCGACGGGGTCGAGGCGGCGGGTGCGAGCGTGCTCGCCAGCGCCGGCCTCATCTCCGTGGTCGCGGGCCTCGCCGCGCAGTCCACGCTCGGCAACGTGTTCGCCGGCATGCAGCTGGCGTTCTCCGGGTCGATCCGGGTGGACGACGTCGTCGTGGTCGAGCAGCAGTGGGGCCGGATCGAGGAGATCACCCTGACCTACGTCGTCGTGCACCTGTGGGACGACCGTCGGTTCGTGCTGCCGTCGACGTACTTCACGAGCACGCCGTTCGAGAACTGGACGCGGACCGGCAGTGAACTGCTCGGCGCCGTGGAGTTCGACCTCGACTGGCGGGTGAGCCCGGCCGACATGCGGGCGGAGCTCGACCGGATCCTCGACACCTCGACGATCTGGGACCGCCGGGTCAAGGTGCTCCAGGTCACGGACGCCGTCGGGGGACTCGTCCGGGTCCGCATCCTCGTGACGGCACCCGACGCCGGTGGCCTGTTCGACCTCCGCTGCTACGTCCGCGAGGAGATGGTCGAGTGGATCCAGCGCACCCACCCGGACGCCCTGCCGGTGCAGCGGGTGCAGCTCACCGAGCCGAGCGCGACGGCGCCGCGCCGACGCGGACGCCCGGCAGAGGGGGACTCGCAGCTGTTCGGCGACGACGAGCGCGGTGCGCTCTTCACCGGACCGATCCAGACCTCCGGCATCCCGGAGTCCGAGCGCTGACCCGGTGACGGGATCGGCGTGCCCTGGACGGCCAGGACGACGGACGGGAGGCACGGTGCCAGCTGGCACCGTGCCTCCCGTCCGTCCGTCAGTCCGGTCGCGTCTGCGACCGCCTGCCGCGTCTGGTCCTACTGGCGCGCCTTGACCGCGCGGTCGTCCTCGACGACCGTGCCGATCGCCACGATCGTCGTGGCGAGCCACGCGACCCAGGTCAGCGCGAGCCGCCAGTCGCGCGGTCCCTGGCGGGTGGTCTGCAGCACGCTGTAGCCGCTGATGAGCGAACTCCACACCGCACCGTTGAACATGAACTTGCGCACAGAGGCCTCCTGTCGTCGTGCTGACAACGCTACCGGCCCGTACATTGGAGCGCCGCCGGTCACCCTGCCGCGGTGTCTGCCAGAGGAGTGTTCGTGCGTCAAGCGGTCATCGGAGCGGCGCTGCTCGTGGTCGGCGCGGTCTGCGTCGTGTTCGGGCTGCTGCCCCTCGACGATCTCGCCGTCCTCGCCGACCGGGTCCTGCCGGTCCTCGGGTTCGTGCTCGGACTGACCATCGTCGCCGAGCTGGCCGCGGACGCCGGGGTGTTCGACCGCCTCGCCGACGTCGCCGCCCGGGTCGGCGGCGGACGCACCATCGGACTCTGGGGTGCGGTCGTCGTGCTCGCCGTGCTCTGCACCGTCTTCCTGTCGATCGACACCACCGCGGTGCTCCTCACCCCCATCGTCATCTCGCTCGCACGGCGTGTGGGACTGCCCCCGATGCCGTTCGCCCTCACCACGGTCTGGCTCGCGAACACCGCCTCGCTGCTGCTGCCGGTGTCGAACCTGACGAACCTGCTCGCCGTCGACCGGATGGGGCTCGGCGGCCCGCTGCCGTTCGCCGGGCTGATGGCCTGGCCCGCGATCGCCGGGGTGGTCGTGCCGTGCGTCGTCCTGCTCGTGGTGTTCCGGGGCAAGCTGTTCGGCCGCTACTCGCCGGTGTCCGTCCGCACGCCGAGCGACCCCGTGTTCTTCTGGGCCGCCTCCGCCGTGCTCGTCGCGCTCGTCGTCGCCCTGACGGCCGGGGTGACCGTGTGGATCGCTGCGGTCCTGGCCGCAGTGGTGCTCGTCGTGGTCGCGGCGTTCCGTTCCCCGTCCGAACTGCGGGTGTCCCGCGTGCCGTGGTCGACCCTGCTGTTCGCCGCCGGGCTCTTCGTGGTGGTCGAGGCGCTGCACACGACGGGCATCACCGACCCGATCGTGCACGCGCTGCAGGGCGGCACCGGGACCGGCCCGCTGCTGCTGCTCGGCGGTGCGGGCGCGGTGGCGGCGAACGGCATCGACAACCTGCCGGCGTACCTGGTGCTCGAACCGGCCGCCGGGCACGAGGCCGTGCGGTACGCGGCCCTGCTCATCGGCGTGAACGCCGGCTGTCTCATCACCCCGTGGGCCTCGCTCGCGACGCTCCTGTGGCATGCGCGGCTGTCGGCCGAGGGCGTCCACCTGTCGTGGGGCCGGTACATGGCGCTCGGGTGCGTCGTCGCGCCGCTCACGGTCGTCGCCGGGGTCCTGGCGCTCGCGCTCTGACGTCGGCGGGGCCTCGGACCGTTCGGGTGCCGGAACCCTGCGCGGTCAGAGCCAGTCGCGGGTCTTGAAGACGCGGTAGAGCACGAGCGACGACGCGGTGATGATCGCGAGCGACGCCCAGAGCCCGCTCCAGGCTCCCTCGCCCGGGAACTCGACGTTCTGCCCGAAGAAGCTCGTCACCCCCGTCGGGATCGCGATGATCGCCGCCCAGCTGGTGACCTTCTTCATGACGGTGTTCTGCCGGTTCGACGCCAGGTTCAGGGTCGTGTCGAGCACGCTCGACACCGCGTCGCGGAGCTGTTCGACCGAGTCGGCGATCGAGACCAGGTGGTCCTCGACGTCGCGGAAGTACGGCCGGATGCCGTTCGAGATCGTCTCCGCGTCACCGTGCAGCAACGAGGCGACGCTGTCCCGCGTCGGGACGACCAGCCGCCGGAGCACCCCGAGGGTCTTGCGGAGCCGGAACGACCGCCGCTGGATCTGCTGCTCACGGGGGTCGCCCGGCTCGAACAGGTCGTCCTCGAGCGCGTCGATCTGCCGCTCCAGGTCCTCGACGGTGTCGGTGGCCCGATCGACGACGGCGTCGAGCAGCGCCCAGACGAGCCAGGGCACGCCGTGTTCGGCGATGTCGGAGTTCGCGGTGAGCCGGTGTTCCATCGGGGTGGTGTCGACGTCGGACCCGTGGATCGTGACGAGCGCCCGTTCGGTGACGAAGGCCTTGACCTCGTGCGTGATCAGGTCGCCCTCGTCATCCGTGCCGCCCACGTCGTAGACGACCAGGAACAGACTGTCCCGGTACCGGTCGAGCTTCGGCCGCTGTCCGTGCTCGACGGCGTCCTCGACCGCGAGCGCGTGGATGCCGAGCTCCTCCTCGATCTGTTCGAGGTCGGCCGACGTCGGGTCGGTGTAGTCGATCCAGACGAAGGTGTCCGGATCGGCGACGAGGTCGGAGATCCGGTCGACGGGGAAGTCCCGCTCGACCGTGTCGCCCTTGCACCACGCCCGTGTCCTGACCATGCTCGTCAGCCTACTGAGACGGCCGACCCGGGAGATCCCGGGTCGGCCGTCGTGGTGCTGCGGAGCCGCTCAGCCGGCTCCTGCTCAGCCGGCTCCTGCTCAGTAGGCGGAGACGAGCTTGCCGTCCTCCACCTTCAGGTACTGGTTCACATCGAACGAGTCCTCGCCGCGCTTCTTGTCACCGAGGTACGAGGTGTAGCTGTACGAGACGCTCCCGTCCTTCGTGCTCGTCACCATCACGGTGCCGGCGCGGGACGCCTCGACCTCCAGCTCGGGCATCGACGTGACGTCGTACTGCACGCCGTCGGCGGCGTCGTAGGGGCCGTACCAGGGGCAACCGCTCAGGGCCCGGAGCTCGGTCTTCTCGGCGCAGTCGTCGATCAGGTCGGTCACGTACTGCTCGGCGTCCTGCTCGAGTGCCTTGGTCGCCTTCGGTGCGAAGTCGACGTAGCCGGACGTGGCCGCGCCCACGGAGACCTTCTCGGTGCCGCCGGTGAAGTACTTCGTCCCGCCGACCGAGACCTGGTAGGTGCCGGGGTAGGCGAGGGACGTGAACTTGCCCTCGCTGATCTTCCCGATCTCCTTGCCGCCGACGGTCACGGGTGCACCTTCGAGCACGTCGGAGGCCGTCAGGGTGACCTGCTGGGCGAGGGGCTGCGTGACACGCCACTCGTCCTTCACCAGGAACGAGGTGCCCGTGCGCCGCAACGACACCTGGCCGGAGCGGTTCTTGCCGTCCTGCGTGTAGCTCAGGGTGGCGATCGCGGTGTCACCGGTCCGGGCCACCCGGCCGACGCGGATGTCCGACGGGCGGTCCTTCGCGCTCCGGAGCACCTTCGAGTCGAGCATCGCGGCGTCGTCGGGGACCTCGCTCAGGTCGGCGGCGGTGTCGGCGTCACCGCTGGCGATGGCCTGCACGTAGGACTTGACGGTCGGTGCCGGACCCCACACGTTGGCGCGGAGGACGCTCGTCGTGACCGCGCCGGCGATGACGACGACGATCACGGCGCCGCCGGCGATGAGCGAACGGACCAGGATCTTCTTGGACCGCGGGGACATCGGTGCCGGAGCGGGGGCACCACCGCCGATGAACGGCTGCGACCCGTAGGCGGGTGGTGCGCCGTACGGGGGCTGCGTGCCGTAGGGCGGCTGCGACCCGTACGACGGCTGCGCGCCGGAGATCGACTGCTGGCCGTCCGCGGGCTCCTGGCCGGACCCGGCCGGCGGGTACGGGGCCTGCTGGCCGGCGGCCGGGGGAGTGTTCCACGCGGCGGCGGCCGGAGCGTCGGCGGCGACAGGCGCGCCGGGCGCAGCGGGAGCACCGGGAGCGGCCGGGTCGGCGGAGGCGGTGGGTGCCACGGGGGCGCCCGGACCGGCGACGGGCCCGGCCGGGAACGCCTGCGGCACGACGGGGCGGGGGTCCGCCCCGACCAGTCGCGACGTCCGGAGCACCGCGGCACCACCGAGGCGGGGCAGGAGCACCGGAGCGAGGTACCGGGCGACGACCTCGATCACGCCGCCCCACAGGGCGAAGACGATCGGCGTCCACGGCGCGACGCCGATCGACCCCGATGCGTCCACGGAGCTCGTGCTGCTCACCTGGTACGAGGCGACGCCGGTGCCGAGGACGAAGAACAGCAGACCGAGTGCGAACCACACCAGCGGCGTGACGACCCAGTCGAGGGTGGTGCGGATCCGGTCATTGCGGCGGACGGCGAGTGCGAGCCCGGCCGCGACCGAGGTGACGACGACGAACAGCACGACCAGCCAGGTCCAGCCGCCGGCCCCGCCGAACACCGAGGCGGTGTCGCTGGCGGACCCGAAGCCGGAGGTCCCCACACCACCGAAGAACCCGAGCGCGGTCAGCCCGACCGCGACGTTGCCGAGCAGCAGCGGCAACGCGGAGCCGAAGGACGGCTGGGCGACGACGGCGACGACGAGGACGACGAGGGCGACCAGCACGACGAGGACCGTGAGCTGCGACGCGGCGACACGCAGTGTGCCGAGCAGGCGGGCGGCGAAGACGTTGCCACCAGCGAGGACGGAGGGCCGGGCGAGGAGCGCGGCCAGGGCACCGATGACGAACGCGCCGAGGATGCTGCCGACACCGACGGCGTGCACCGGCTCGATGACCGCGCCGGACACCGACGGGAACCGGATCGCGAACAGGGCGGCCGCGACGTTCGTGAGCACGGTGGTCACGAGGCCGGAGACCACCGCGGTGACGAGCACCTGCATGCGACCGAGGCCTCGCGTGCGGATCCGGCGGGTGAGCACGACGGCCAGGACGACCTGCGCGGTGAGCACCAGTGCGGGCACCACGGCGAGCGAGCCCGAACCGGACCCGAGGAACCCGATGGACCCGGACAGGTGCAGACGGCCGAGGTCGGCGAGGGCCACGAGCTGCGCCGGCGCACCGAGCAGGACACTCACGCCGGAGAGCAGGGACTCCACGTCGGGGGCCGAGCCCGCGCCGAGGTCGGTGCCGGACCCGGTGGACGGAGCGGCCGAACCGCTGCCGCCGGATGCGAGCAGGCCCACGGTGATGAGCAGTGAGAGTCCGGCGACGACGTACGCCGCGACCCAGCCGCCGACGGCGGCGAGCACGGCCGCCAGCCAGTCGCGACCGGACACGGAGCGCAGGAAGCGACCGAACGCATCGGACGGCTGCGCGGCGGGGGCGGGCTGACCCGACCACTGCTGCGGGCCTCCAGGCTGCTGCTGCCAGGCGGGCTGGCCGTTCCCGGCGGGCTGGCCAGGACCGGACTGGCCGGGACCGGGCTGCGACGGCGGGACGGGCTGGTTGGGCGGGTTCTCGCTCACGGCTGGGGGTCCTCTCCGACCGGGAGGCCGGCGCCGCACTCCAGCACCCGTGTCCCCCCGACACGTGCCTGCAGCGTAGCGGAACCGCCGATCCGCCGTGAATGCGCTGTCCCCACGCTGGTAACTTCGGCAGCGCGCCCGGCGCACCACGCCGGCCGTCGCACCCGACGCACGACGCACCGACGCACCCGGCCCCGGCCGGGCGGAACGGAGATCACACCACCCCATGCCTGCAGACCGCACCGAACAGACCCGCTACTCGTTCGTCGTCGCCTCCAACCGACTCCCGGTGGACCGCGTCGTCGACCAGGACGGCAACGAGGGCTGGCGGCACTCGCCGGGCGGCCTCGTCACCGCCCTCGAACCCGTGATGCGCGCGAACGACGGAGCCTGGGTCGGCTGGGTGGGGCAGGCCGAGGTCGAGGTCGCACCGTTCGACAACGAGGGCATCCACATCGTCCCCGTCCCGCTCTCCGACGACGACGTCGAGGAGTACTACGAGGGCTTCAGCAACGACACGCTCTGGCCGCTGTACCACGACGTCATCGAGCACCCGAGCTACCACCGCGACTGGTGGAACGCGTACAAGCGGGTGAACGAGCGCTTCGCCACGCAGATCGCCGAGATCGTCGAGCAGGACGGCATCGTCTGGGTGCAGGACTACCAGCTGCAGCTCGTGCCGGCCCTGCTCCGTGCGAAGCGTCCCGACCTGACGATCGGCTTCTTCAACCACATCCCGTTCCCGCCGGTCGGCATCTACGCGCAGCTGCCGTGGCGTGCGCAGATCCTCGACGGGCTGCTCGGCGCCGACGTCATCGGCTTCCAGCGCCACGACGACGCCAGCGACTTCCTGCGCGCGGTGCGGCACATCAAGGGCTACACGACCAAGGGCACCACGATCGATGTCCCGGTGGACGACCCGGCAGCCCCGCGCAGCCGCAAGGGCATCACGGTCCGGCACGTCGAGGCCAGGCACTTCCCGATCTCCATCGACGCCGAGAGCTTCGAGGCGATCGCCCGCAAGCCCGAGGTGCAGGAGCGTGCACGCGAGATCCGCGAGAGCCTCGGCAACCCGAAGACGGTGCTGCTCGGTGTCGACCGGCTCGACTACACCAAGGGCATCCGCCACCGCATCAAGGCCTTCGGCGAGCTGGTGGAGGACGGCCGCATCGCGGTCGAGGACGCCACCCTCATCCAGGTCGCGAGCCCGAGTCGCGAGCGTGTCGACTCCTACGCGGCGCTCCGCGACGAGATCGAGCTGAGCGTCGGCCGCATCAACGGCGACCTCGGCGTCATCGGCCACCAGCCGATCTCGTACCTGCACCACGGCTACCCGCGCGAGGAGATGGTGGCGCTGTACCTGGCCGCCGACATCATGCTCGTCACCGCACTGCGCGACGGCATGAACCTGGTCGCGAAGGAGTACGTCGCCGCCCGCTTCGACAACGACGGGGTGCTCATCCTGTCCGAGTTCGCCGGTGCCGCCGACGAGCTCAAGCAGGCCGTGATCGTGAACCCGCACGACATCGGGGCGCTCAAGGACTCGATCGAGCGCGCCATCCAGATGCCGCGGCGCGAGCGGTCGACGCGCATGCGCGCGCTCCGCAAGCGCGTCCGCGACAACGACGTGGCGCGCTGGTCGCGCTCGTTCCTCGAGGCGCTCGACCGGCACGCGCCGCGGAACGCCCAGATCGACCCGTCCGCCGCCGACCCGCGCGAGCAGCACCGTGAGGCGCAGACCGACAACATGTCGATCTTCGACCAGGACGCCCAGTCCGCCAGGGCTGCCGAGGACACCCGGGAGGCACGTGATGACTGAGACCACCACCGACCAGACCGCCATCGACGCTGCCCTCGAAACGCTCGCGGCTGCGCCGCGACTGATCGTCGCCCTCGACTTCGACGGCACGCTGGCCCCCTTCGCCGACGACCCCTCGCAGGTCGGCGCGCTGCCCGGCTCGTGGGCCGCGGTCCTGACCCTGCACCGTGCGAAGGACACCGAGGTGGTGCTCGTGTCCGGGCGTCCGCTCGGCAGCCTGGCCGCGGTGACCCATGCACCCGAGGACATGGCGCTCGTCGGCTCGCACGGTGTCGAGTGGCGCGTGGACGGCCACGACGAGGCCGCGCTGTCCGATGACGAGGTCGGTCGTGTGGCTCGGATCGGCGCCGCGCTCGACGCGGTCGGCGAACGGTTCCCGGGCGTCGTCATCGAGCACAAGCCCGCGGGGCACGGGGTGCACACGCGCCGCGTCTCCGCCGAGGTCGCTGCCGAGGCGAACGCGGCGGCGAGCCGTGCCGCGCACGAGGCCGACCCCGAGGTGCTCGAGCGCGGTGGCAAGGACATCGTCGAGTTCGCGGTGCGACACGTCACGAAGGGCGACGCGATCGCCCGGCTCCGCGAGTTGCACGGCGCCGACGCGGTGTTCTTCGCCGGCGACGACGTCACTGACGAGGACGCCTTCCGCGTGCTCGGCGACGGCGACGTCGGCGTGAAGGTCGGGCCGGGCCAGACCCGGGCCGGGTACCGCATCGCCGACCCCGCGGCCCTGACCGGGGTCCTGAAGCAGCTGGCGAGGCTCCGCGCCACCCGCTGATCGCGGGCCCGGAGCATGAGAATGCACGGGGGTGCACGGCTGGTATCCCAAAGCGTCCTAGACTCATCCCATGCCTGATATCGACGTCAAGCCGCGCAGCCGGGTCGTCACCGACGGGATCGAAGCAACCACCTCGCGTGGCATGCTGCGGGCCGTCGGTATGGGAGACGAGGACTGGAGCAAGCCGCAGATCGGCATCGCGTCCTCGTGGAACGAGATCACGCCGTGCAACCTCTCGCTCGACCGCCTCGCGCAGGGTGCGAAGGAGGGCGTGCACTCCGGTGGCGGCTACCCGCTCCAGTTCGGCACCATCTCCGTCTCGGACGGCATCTCGATGGGCCACGAGGGCATGCACTTCTCCCTCGTCTCGCGTGAGGTCATCGCGGACAGCGTCGAGACCGTCGTCAACGCCGAGCGCCTCGACGGCACCGTCCTGCTCGCCGGCTGTGACAAGTCGCTGCCCGGCATGCTGATGGCCGCCGCGCGCCTCGACCTGGCGAGCGTGTTCCTCTACGCGGGTTCGGTCATGCCGGGCTACGTGAAGCAGGCCGACGGCACGATGAAGGAGGTCACCATCATCGACTCCTTCGAGGGCGTCGGTGCCTGCAAGGCCGGCACCATGAGCGAGGAAGAGCTCAAGAAGATCGAGTGCGCCATCGTCCCGGGTGAAGGTGCCTGCGGTGGCATGTACACCGCCAACACGATGGCGAGCGTGGCTGAGGCCCTCGGCATGTCGCTGCCGGGGTCCGCCGCCCCGCCGAGCGCCGACCGTCGCCGCGACTACTACGCGCACCGCTCCGGCGAGGCCGTGGTGAACATGCTCGAGCACGGCATCACCGCCCGCCAGATCCTCACCAAGGAAGCCTTCGAGAACGCGATCGCCGTCGCGATGGCCCTCGGCGGCTCCACCAACGTCATCCTGCACCTGCTCGCGATCGCCTACGAGGCCGAGGTCGAGCTGTCGCTGGACGACTTCAACCGCATCGGTTCCAAGGTCCCGCACCTGGCCGACATGAAGCCCTTCGGCAAGTACGTCATGGTCGACGTCGACCGCAACGGCGGCATCCCGGTGATCATGAAGGCGCTGCTCGACGCGGGCCTGCTGCACGGCGAGTGCATGACCGTGACGGGCAAGACCGTCGCCGAGAACCTGGCCGAGATCGACCCGCCGGCACTCGACGGCGAGGTCTTCCGCACGCTCGACAACCCGATCCACGAGACCGGTGGCCTGACCGTCCTGCAGGGCTCCTTCGCCCCCGAGGGCGCCGTGGTGAAGACCGCGGGCTTCGACGCCTCCGTCTTCGAGGGCCCCGCCCGCGTGTTCGACCGCGAACGTGCGGCGATGGACGCCCTGACCGAGGGCAAGATCGAGAAGGGCGACGTCGTCGTCATCCGCTACGAGGGCCCCAAGGGCGGCCCGGGCATGCGCGAGATGCTCGCCATCACCGCGGCCATCAAGGGCGCGGGCCTCGGCAAGGATGTACTACTCTTGACCGACGGTCGATTCTCAGGCGGCACAACCGGCCTGTGCATCGGCCACATCGCACCGGAAGCAGTGGACGCAGGTCCAGTCGCTTTCGTTCGTGATGGCGACCGCATCCGTGTCGACATCGCGGCTCGCTCGCTCGACCTACTGGTCGACCCGGCCGAGCTGGAGGCCCGCCGTGACGGCTGGGCCCCGCTGCCCCCGCGCTACACCCGCGGAGTCCTCGCGAAGTACGCCAAGCTCGTCAAGTCCGCCGCCCAGGGCGCGGTCACGGGCTAGCGTCCGACACCCGCACCACCGCCACCACTCAGGCAAGGACCACTCATGCCCACGGAAGCAACTCCGTTGTCCGCGGCCGCCGGTGCACGCCGGTCGCCGGAGATCCTGACCGGCTCGGGAGCCGTCCTCCGGACGCTCGAGCACCTCGGGATCACCGACGTCTTCGGCCTGCCGGGCGGCGCGATCATCCCGTTCTACGACGAGCTGATGGCGTCGACCACGATCCGCCACATCCTCGTCCGTCACGAGCAGGGCGCCGGCCACGCCGCCGAGGGCTACGCCTCGTCGTCCGGCAAGGTCGGGGTCGCCATCGCGACGTCCGGCCCCGGTGCGACGAACCTCGTCACGGCCATCGCCGACGCCTACATGGACTCGGTGCCGTTCATCGCGATCACCGGTCAGGTGTTCTCGACGCTGATGGGCACCGACGCGTTCCAGGAAGCCGACATCGTCGGCATCACGATGCCCATCACGAAGCACTCGTTCCTGGTGACCGACCCGGCCGACGTGCCGGCGACCCTCGCCGCGGCGCACCTCATCGCGACGACCGGTCGGCCCGGTCCCGTGCTGGTGGACATCACGAAGGACGCCCAGCAGAAGTCGGCGCCGTACGTGTGGCCGCCCAAGATCGACCTGCCCGGTTACCGCCCGGTGACCAAGGCGCACGGCAAGCAGATCACCGCGGCCGCGCAGCTGCTGTCCGAATCGAAGCGCCCGGTGCTCTACGTCGGCGGCGGGGTCATCCGCTCCCGTGCGACCGCCGAGCTGCTCCGCTTCGCCGAAGCGACCGGTGCGCCGGTCGTCACGACCCTGATGGCGCGCGGCGCGTTCCCGGACTCGCACCCGCAGCACCTCGGCATGCCCGGCATGCACGGCACGGTGCCCGCGGTGCTCGGCCTGCAGGACAGCGACCTCATCGTCGCCCTCGGTGCCCGCTTCGACGACCGCGTGACCGGCAAGGCCGACGAGTTCGCCCCGGACGCCAAGGTCGTGCACGTCGACATCGACCCGGCCGAGATCTCGAAGATCCGCTTCGCCGACGTCCCGATCGTCGGTGACGCCCGCGAGGTCCTGGTCGACCTGCTCGACGCCTGGGGCGGCATCGCCGTCGATGACCGCGCGTCGACCGACGAGTGGTGGGCAAAGCTCCACCAGCTCAAGACCGACTTCCCGCTCGGGTACGCCGAGCCGACCGACGGACTCCTCGCGCCGCAGGGCATCATCAAGCGCATCGGTGAGCTCTCCGGTCCCGAGGCCGTCTACGCCTCCGGTGTCGGCCAGCACCAGATGTGGTCCGCGCAGTTCATCAAGTACGAGCGGCCCAACGCCTGGCTCAACTCCGGTGGCGCCGGCACGATGGGCTACTCGGTCCCCGCGGCGATGGGTGCGAAGGTCGCACAGCCGGACCGCGTGGTCTGGGCGATCGACGGCGACGGCTGCTTCCAGATGACGAACCAGGAACTCGCGACCTGCGTCATCAACGACATCCCGATCAAGGTCGCGATCATCAACAACTCGTCGCTCGGCATGGTCCGGCAGTGGCAGACGCTGTTCTACGACGGCCGGCACTCCTTCACCGACCTCGAGACGGGGCACGCCTCGCGCCGCGTCCCGGACTTCGTGAAGCTGGCCGACGCCTACGGTGCCCTCGGCATCCGCGTCGAGAAGGCCGACGAGGTCGACGCCGCGATCGAGCTCGCCCTGGCGACCAACGACCGCCCGGTGGTGATCGACTTCGTCGTGAGCCGTGACTCGATGGTCTGGCCGATGGTCCCGCAGGGCGTCAGCAACTCGTCCATCGAGTACGCCCAGGCACTCGCGCCCACCTGGGACGACGAGGACGCCGACATGACGGGAGAAACCGCATGAGCCACGTCCTCTCCCTCCTCGTGGAGGACAAGCCCGGTCTGCTGACCCGTGTCGCCGGACTCTTCGCCCGGCGCGGGTTCAACATCGAGTCGCTCGCCGTCGGCAACACCGAGGTGGACGGCCTCAGCCGGATCACGGTCGTCGTCGACGTCGAGGACCTCCCGCTGGAACAGGTGACGAAGCAGCTCAACAAGCTGGTGAACGTCATCAAGATCGTCGAACTGGACTTCTCGCAGTCGGTCCAGCGCGAGCACATGCTCGTGAAGGTGCGCGTCGACAACCAGACGCGCTCGGCGGTGCTCGAAGCAGTGAACCTGTTCCGTGCCCAGGTCGTCGACGTGGCGACCGACTCCCTGATCGTCGAGGTGACCGGCGACCCCGGCAAGATCCAGGCGATCCTCCGCGTGCTCGAGCCCTACGGCGTCAAGGAGCTCGCCCGCGCGGGCCTCCTCGGCATGGGCCGCGGACCGAAGAGCATCACCGACCGGGTGCGCTGAGCGCCCGTCACACCCTTCCCGGGCGCCGATGGTGCCCGGCACAGACCACAGAACCAAGGAGACACACCCTCGTGACTGACATCGTGTACGACGCCGACGCCGACCTGACGCTCATCCAGGGCAAGAAGGTCGCCGTCATCGGCTACGGCTCGCAGGGCCACGCCCACGCCCTCAACCTCCGTGACTCGGGTGTCGAGGTGAAGATCGGCCTGCAGGAGGGCTCGAAGAGCCGGCAGAAGGCCGAAGAGGCGGGCTTCGAGGTCCACACCCCGGGCGACGCCACCGCCTGGGCCGACGTCGTCGTCATCCTCGCGCCGGACCAGGTCCAGCGCATCGTCTACGCCGAGGACATCCGCCCGAACCTCAAGCCGGGCGCGACGCTCGTCTTCGGCCACGGCTTCAACATCCGCTTCGGCTACATCGAGGCGCCCGAGGGCGTCGACGTGTCGCTCGTCGCGCCGAAGGGCCCGGGGCACACCGTCCGCCGCGAGTACGAGGCCGGCCGTGGCGTCCCCGTGATCGTCGCCGTCGAGGTCGACGCGTCCGGTTCCGCCTGGGACCTCGCGTGGTCGTACTCCAAGGCCATCGGTGGCCTCCGCTCCGGCGGCATCAAGACGACCTTCACCGAGGAGACCGAGACCGACCTGTTCGGCGAGCAGGCCGTCCTCTGCGGTGGCACCTCGCAGCTCATCCAGTACGGCTTCGAGACCCTGGTCGAGGCGGGCTACCAGCCGCAGATCGCCTACTTCGAGGTCCTGCACGAGCTCAAGCTCATCGTCGACCTCATCTGGGAGGGCGGCCTCACCAAGCAGCGCTGGTCGATCTCCGACACCGCCGAGTTCGGTGACTACGTCTCCGGCCCGCGCGTGATCTCGCCGGACGTCAAGGAGAACATGAAGGCGGTGCTCGCGGACATCCAGAACGGTGCCTTCGCGAAGCGCTTCATCGAGGACCAGGACGCCGGCGCTCCGGAGTTCAAGGCGCTCCGTGCCAAGGGCGAGGGCCACCCGATCGAGGCCACCGGCCGTGAGCTCCGCGCGCTCTTCGCATGGAAGCAGAACGACGGCGACTACGTGGACGGCTCGGCCGCGCGGTAGTCTTCCGAGAACCACTCGATGACGAGGCGGCGGTGCACCTGCACCGCCGCCTCGCGATGTGACCCGAACGTTATGCAGCAGCTCTTCTCCAGCCCCGACGCCGCGGACCGGCGTCCCTCCGCCGTGCGCGCGGACGATTCCCGACACCCGTCGGCCGTGCTGCGCACCCGCGGTCAGGACCGCCCCGACCAGCATGGGATGATCGTTCGATGGCGGTGACGAAGCGAGCGGTCCACATCGGCGCCGGCAAGATCGGGCGTGGGTTCGTGGGCCAGTTCCTCGTGGCGAGCGGCTACGAGCTCACCTTCGTCGACGTCGACGAACGCGTGGTCTCGGCCCTGAACGAAGCCGGCCGGTTCGTGGTGCACGAGGTCGGCGAGATGCCGGTCGAGCACCTCGTCTACGGGTTCCGTGCGCTCAGCAGCAAGACCGACCGCGAGCGTGTGGTGCAGGCCATCGCCGAGGCCGACGTGGTGACCACCGCCGTGGGCGCACGCACGCTCCCGCTCGTCGCGCCGCTCATCGCCGAAGGGCTCGCGGCACGTCCGCTCGAGCGCGGTGACGTCACGATCGTGGCCTGCGAGAACGCGTTCAACGCGACCGACTCCCTGCACGCCAGCATCCGCCGCGCCCCCATCCTCGAAGACCGCGACATCGCCGCCGTCTTCGCGAACTGCGCGATCGACCGCATCGTCCCGGACCAGTCCGGTGTGCTCGGGCAGTCCGGCGGCCTCGACGTCGTGCTCGAACCGTTCTACGAGTGGGTCATCGAGCGCACCCCGTTCCTCGGCTCCGACGCCGAACCGCCGACGATCGAGGGCGTCACCTGGGTCGACGACCTGCAGCCGTTCGTCGAGCGCAAGCTCTACACGGTCAACACGGCGCACGCCACCGCCGCCTACCACGGCTACGTGCGGGGCATCCGGCTCATCCGCGAAGCACTCGAGGACGACGCCGTCCGCGCCGAGGTCGACGGGGTGCTCGCCGAGACCACCGCACTGCTGATCGCGAAGCACGGCTTCGACCCCGAGGACCACGCGCGCTACGTCGCCGCAAACCTCTCCCGTATCGCGAACCCGCACCTGCCGGACTCCACGGCACGCGTCGGCCGCAACCCGCTCCGCAAGCTCGGCCGTCGTGAACGCTTCGTCGGCCCGGCGTCGCAGCTCGCCGAGCGCGGCCTGCCCGTCGAACACCTGCTCGGTGCGGTCCGCGCGGCGCTCGCGTTCGACGACGAGAACGACCCGGAGTCGATCGAGCTGCACGCACTCCTGCGCTCCGGGGCGACCGCGCACGCGCTCACCGAGATCCTCACGGGCCTGATGGAGAGCCACCCGCTCTTCCCAGCCGTCCGCGACGTGGTCGCCGAGGTCCTCGCGACGCAGCCGGCCGACGTCTGACGTCGGCCTCCCGGCCGCCGCTGGTCTCCCCGGTGTCGTGTCCCTCGTAGAATCGGGGCATGACCACGGCAGCATCCCCACCAGACGGGTCGATCGACCCGGACGTGCCGAACGCCGTCGACACCGACGACGCAGCCCTCAGCTGGGGTGACGCGGACGACGCCACCCACGTCGACGCGGCGCACAACCCGGTGGCGGTGCGCGACCGCGGAGACCGTGACCCCGAAGCACCCGAGACCTCCGGCGCCCTCGTCGGGTTCGGCGTCTTCGGTGGCCTCTACCTGCTCTACACGGTGGCCTGGCTCCTCACCGCGTCGACCGCGTACGTCTCCGGCGTCGACACCGTCCTCACGCTCTTCGTCGAGGTGCTCCGCTTCCTCGCGATCCTCGCGCCGGCACTCTGGTTCACGGTGGTGCTCTGGGCAGCGCGCAGCAGCCGCACCCGGACCCGCCTGCTCTGGATGCTCCTCGGCGCCGTCGTGCTCTTCCCCTGGCCGTTCCTCCTGACGCGGAGCTTCGGGTGACCGGGGCAGTGCCGGCGACGACCCGCCGGAACAGTGCCCCCGTGGTCGCGAAGATCGTGGTCTGGGTCGTGTTCGCGGCGCTGTTCGCCTACATGACGGTGCAGGCCGTCGGCAACCTGACGCAGATCAACCAGCGGGTGGACGCCTTCAACGCGTTCCTCCAGACGACCTCGGGTGGCGACTCGCTGCAGACCAGCACCCCGTGGCTGTGGCTCGTGCTCGACATCCTCATCGCGCCGGTCGCGTTCGTCGCGGCGATCGTCATCACCCGGCGCGCGAGCCTGCCCGTCACGATCGCGGTGTTCGTGGTCGCGTTCGCGGGTGCCGGCGCCCTCTGGCTCGACCTCCAGCTGTTCGTCCCGACGCTGCTGGACTTCTGACGTGACCCGCCCACGGCCAGGAGGCACGGTGCGGCCCCGCCCCGCGCCTCCCGGCCGTCGTGTGGTTCTCCACAGGACCGCTCCCGCGGTCGTAACCACCGGCCCGCGTCGATAGCATGGTGGGATACCAACCGTCTCGAGTGAGGAAACAGCTGCTGTGTCGAAGCCGGTCGTCCTGATCGCCGAAGAACTCTCGCCCGCAACGGTCGACGCCCTCGGGCCCGACTTCGAGATCCGGAACGTGGACGGCACCGACCGTCCGGCGCTCCTGGCGGCGCTGTCCGACGCGCACGCCGTCCTCGTGCGGTCCGCCACCAAGATCGACGCCGAGGCGATCGCCGCGGCACCGAGCCTGAAGGTCGTCGCCCGTGCCGGCGTCGGCCTCGACAACGTCGACATCAAGGCCGCGACGACCGCCGGCGTGATGGTGGTGAACGCCCCGACCTCGAACATCATCTCGGCGGCGGAGCTCACGGTCGGGCACATCCTGTCGCTCGCGCGGCACATCCCGGCCGCCCACGCCTCGCTGGCCGCCGGTGCGTGGAAGCGCTCGTCGTACACCGGTGTGGAGCTCTACGAGAAGACCGTCGGCATCATCGGCCTCGGCCGCATCGGCGCGCTCATCACCCAGCGGCTGCAGGCCTTCGGCGTGACGGTCATCGCGTACGACCCGTACGTCACCACGGCACGTGCGCAGCAGCTCGGGGTCGAGCTCGTCTCCCTCGACGACCTGCTGCGCCGAGCGGACTTCACCACGATCCACATGCCGAGGACGCCGGAGACCCTCGGCATGATCTCGGACGCCCAGTTCGCCCTGATGAAGCCGACCGCGTTCGTCGTGAACGTGGCCCGCGGCGGCCTGATCGACGAGGACGCCCTGCACCGTGCACTCACGGCGAACACCATCGCCGGCGCCGGCCTCGACGTCTTCGTCGCCGAGCCCCCGAAGGACTCGCCGCTCCTGGCACTCCCGAACGTCGTCGTGACGCCGCACCTCGGTGCCTCCACCGACGAAGCGCAGGAGAAAGCAGGCGTCTCGGTCGCCAAGTCGGTCCGTCTCGCCCTCGGCGGCGAGCTCGTGCCCGACGCGGTGAACGTGGCCGGCGGGGTCATCGACCCGTACGTGCGCCCCGGCATCCCGCTCGTCGAGAAGCTCGGCCAGGTCTTCACCGCCCTGGCGACCTCGCCGGTCACGAGCATCGACGTCGAGGTGCACGGCGAGCTCGCCGAGTACGACGTCAGCGTGCTGAAGCTCGCGGCGCTCAAGGGCGTCTTCACCGACGTCGTGAGCGACCAGGTCTCGTACGTCAACGCCCCGCTCATCGCCGAGCAGCGCGGGGTCACCGTCCGCCTCATCACCGAGACCGACAGCCCCGAGTACCGCAACGTGCTGACGATCCGCGGTGCCCAGTCCGACGGCCCGGCGATCAGCGTGTCCGGCACGCTCACCGGCCCGAAGCAGGTCGAGAAGCTCGTCGAGATCAACGGGCACGACGTCGAGGTGCCGCTCGACCGGCACCACGTCGTCATGGAGTACACCGACCGACCGGGCATCGTCGCGGTCTACGGCAAGGAGTTCGGCCAGGCCGGCATCAACATCGCCGCGATGCAGATCTCGCGCGAAGCCGCCGGTGGCCAGGCGCTGAGCGTCCTGACGGTCGACTCGCCCGTGCCGGCCGAGATCCTCGAGCACGTCCGCTCGGCGATCGACGCGTCCTCGCTCCGCGAGATCGACATCACGCTCTAGGGGAGTGGCGGACATGAGCAGCGCGCAGACGATCCGACTCGCGGTCATCCGTGGTGACGGCATCGGCCCCGAGGTCGTCGACGAGGCCCTGAAGGTCCTGAACGCGGTCCTGCCGGATGACCTCGTGGTGCAGGAGACCCCGTTCTCCCTCGGCGCCGCACGGTACCTGGAGACCGGCGACATCCTGACCGACGACGACATGGCAGCGATCGCGCAGCACGACGCGATCCTGCTCGGAGCGGTCGGCGGTGACCCGCGTGATCCGCGGCTCGCCGGGGGCATCATCGAGCGCGGGCTGCTCCTCAAGCTCCGCTTCGCGTTCGACCACTACGTGAACCTCCGGCCGACGACGGTGCACCCGGCCGTCCCGACGCCGCTCGCCGACCCCGGCGAGGTCGACTTCGTGGTCGTGCGCGAAGGGACCGAGGGGCCCTACGTCGGCAACGGCGGTGCCATCCGGACCGGTACCCCGCACGAGATCGCGACCGAGGTCTCGTTGAACACCGCCTTCGGTGTCGAGCGGGTCGTGCGGTACGCCTTCGCGCTGGCTGACCGACGCCCGCGTCGCCACCTGACCCTCGTGCACAAGAGCAACGTCCTGGTGCACGCCGGAGCCCTCTGGCAGCGCACCGTCGCGGCCGTCGGCGCCGAGTACCCGGACGTCACGGTCGACTACCAGCACGTGGACGCGGTCACCATCCACATGGTGCGCGACCCCGCACGGTTCGACGTCATCGTCACCGACAACCTGTTCGGCGACATCATCACCGACCTGGCCGGCGCGATCAGCGGCGGCATCGGTCTGGCGGCCTCGGGCAACATCAACCCGGACGGCACCTTCCCCAGCATGTTCGAACCGGTCCACGGTTCCGCGCCGGACATCGCAGGTCAGCAGCTGGCCGACCCCACCGCCGCGATCCGTTCCGTCGCCCTGTTGCTCGACCACATCGGTCGCGGTGACCTGGCGGCCGCGGTGACGGCTGCGGTGGAGTCCGACCTCGCCGACCGGGGCACCACGCCGCGTCGCACGGCCGAGATCGGCGACGCGATCGCCGCCGCGGCCACGGCACGCACCACCACCGCCTGAGAAGGAGTCCTCCCCATGAGCACCGACACCGCCTTCGGACTCGAGTTCGCCAGCACCCCGTCCGCCGACCGTCGCGCGGCCGCCGAGCGCGAGCAGATCCTCGCCGACCCGGGCTTCGGCAAGCACTTCACCGACCACATGGCGACGGTCGAGTGGACGCTCGACGACGGCTGGCACAGCGCGTCGATCCACCCGTACGGGCCGCTGTCCCTCGACCCGAGCGCGAGTGTCCTGCATTACGCCCAGGAGATCTTCGAAGGGCTCAAGGCCTACCGGCACGCGGACGGTTCGGTCTGGTCGTTCCGACCGGACGCCAACGCCCGGCGATTCCAGCGGTCCGCGCGACGGCTCGCTCTGCCGGAGCTCCCGGTCGAGGCGTTCGTCGAGTCGATCCGGCAGTTGGTGCAGACCGACGTCGACTGGGTGCCCTCGGCGCCCGAGACCAGCCTGTACCTGCGGCCGTTCATGATCGCGACGGAGTCGTTCCTCGGTGTCCGGGCGGCACAGGCCGTCGCGTACCACTGCATCGCGAGCCCGGCCGGTGCGTACTTCACCTCGGGCCCGAAGCCGGTGTCGATCTGGCTGTCGACGCAGTACGCCCGTGCCGGCAAGGGCGGGACCGGTGCGGCGAAGACCGGCGGCAACTACGCCTCGTCGCTGCTGCCCCAGCAAGAGGCCTACGAGCACGGCTGCCAGCAGGTGATGTTCCTCGACTCGGTGGAGGGCAAATACCTCGAAGAGCTCGGCGGCATGAACGTCGTCCTGGTCAAGTCCGAAGGCACCCTCGTCACGCCCGACTCCGACTCGATCCTCGAAGGGATCACGCGTGACTCGATCCTGCAGCTGGCTGAGGACCGCGGCCTGACCGTCGAGAAGCGCCGGGTGACCCTCGACGAGTGGCGTGACGGTGTCGCCGACGGCTCGATCACCGAGGCCTTCGCGTGCGGCACTGCCGCCGTGGTGACCCCTATCGCCGAACTCCGGGGCGACGGCTTCACGATCGGTTCGCCGACCGTCGGGGCGGGCGAGCTCACGATGTCCCTGCGCGACGAGCTCACCGACATCCAGTACGGCCGTCGTCCCGACCCGCACGGTTGGATGACCAAGCTGACCGACGCGTCCTGATCGACCGGCGGGCGTGGGTAGGGTCGAACGGTGAAGATCGCACGGTTCAGCAGCAAGGGTGAAGACCCCCGGTACGGCATCCTCGACGAGCGCGCTCTGGTGGTGCTCGCGGGAGACCCGATGTACCAGGGGTTCGAGACCACGGGGGAGCGCGTGGCACTCGCCGACGCCAAGCTCCTCGCCCCCGTCATCCCGCGCTCGAAGGTCATCGGCGTGGGGCTCAACTACTCGGAGCACGCCTCGGAGATGGACGAGCGCGCCGGCGACGACCCGGTGGTGTTCCTCAAGCCGAACACCTCGGTGATCGGTCCGGACGAACCCATCCGCCTCCCCGCCGACATCGGACGCGTCGACCACGAGGGCGAACTCGCCATCGTGATCGGCTCGCTCGCGAAGAACGTCCGGCGTGAGGACTTCGCGAGCGTCATCCTCGGCTACACGATCGCCAACGACGTGACCGCCCGTGACCTGCAGGCGCGCGACGGGCAGTGGACCCGGGCGAAGGGGTTCGACACCTTCTGCCCGCTCGGCCCCGTGATCGAGACCGAGATCGACCCGTCGGACATCCGCATCGAGACCCGCGTCGACGGTGACCTCCGGCAGGCGGCCTCGACGAACGAGATGGTGCACGACATCCCGTCGCTCGTCGAGTTCGTGTCCTCGATCTGGACCCTGCTGCCCGGTGACGTCATCCTGACCGGGACCCCGGCCGGTGTCGGACAGATCCGCGACGGCGAGATCGTCGAGGTCACCATCTCCGGCATCGGTTCGCTCAAGAACCCTGTCATCGCCCGGCACTGACAGCGCTGCCGAACGGCCCGTTCCCCCAGATGGGGAGCGGGCCGTTCGTCGTTATCGGTGCAGTGCCCAGCCGCGGCGCAGATGGCGACACGCCCGGGATGTGGCCCGGCTTGGCGCTGCCGTTCACCTCTGCGTAAAGTAATCACTCGTTGCCGCTGAGGCGGAGAACGGAACGGCCGAGACGATCACCGGGTTGAACACCTGGAGATGCAGTCCGGACGGGGTCCCGCTCAGGCAACCAACTCCTCGGAACCACGACCTCTGGTTGTGCGCCCAGGATGTTGTACAAGACGAATGCCTCTCTGGCGGAACCTTTTGTGGGTCGAGCGGGGAGTGCGTCTGGTCCTTGAGAACTCAACAGCGTGCACATTGTCAATGCCAATTTATTGATTGACCTCGTGCCTGGTCG